>NZ_FRAR01000019.1 GCF_900142375.1 Desulforamulus aeronauticus DSM 10349
CGGCTGAGAGAAAATTTCGCAGTAATTCATTTTCCATGGTCAAGCGCTTTATGATTTGCGCCTGCGTTTCCGGCTTCATTTTAGGACGACCTTTCGGCAGCGGAGCTGCATGACGAAGTTCCACCTCTTTGCGCAATCCACACCAGCTTTGAATCGCATATCTGCTGATTCCATAAGTTTTACTCAGAGAATTAATGCTAACTCCTTGTCTATATGCCCTAATCACGGTTTCCTTTGTTTCCTCGCTGTATCGTGGCATCCCTTTTTTTCCTGACACGCTAAAACCTCCAATCGTAGTTTCTATCCTACGACTGGAGGCTTTTTCTTTCAATGTCTATTTTTCCTGGTTCACTACAATTTTTAAAGGCTTTCTAGGCTTTTAACTTATTACGGAAGTACTCGTAAATACCTTCTCTTTCTTGATAGCATCTTTGTGGGAAACCCTCCTTTTCCCTCAAGCACCTTGAGGCGGTTGCTTGCAAGAAATGTCAGTTTCCTTCAGCCAATCTGCCATGCTCATCAGAACCTCATCCTCAACCATCAACCCAGTGTAGTCGATGAACATTGTTACGATGCGATTTAGGCGGGAAAGCTCTATGTCGCCCTCTGGTGAAAGTGGGTAGCCTTCTTGGAATTGACCCGATAGCCAACTGTAATGGTGACATCAAGGTTGAAAAAATCAACCTTGCGCTTAAATTATGGCTTCCTTCACTTTGAAATATTTCCTTTTTGGAAACAGTTGATTCGCAATCAAGTTCTTCCGTCATAGATGTTTTTTAAGTTCTTTGCAATTGCCGGAACTTGAACGTCAAATAATTCTGCCATCGCCTTTTGTGTCATCCAGAATGTTTTGTCCTCAAAAGGTGGTCCACTCCTGCAGAGTGCGACACCTTTATGTAGTGAATGCCATCTAAGGTTAATAAATTTAAATCCACGCACTCCTGCAGAGTGCGACGACAACATCATGAAGTAATATATGGTTACGGAGGATTTAAATCCACGCACTCCTGCAGAGTGCGACGGTAAAGATCGAATCGTCCCAGTCTCTCCAAAAATACAATTTAAATCCACGCACTCCTGCAGAGTGCGACACAGATATAAGCAAGACTTGTATGATGCCATATGATTTAAATCCACGCACTCCTGCAGAGTGCGACGTTAGATGAAGTAATGACTGCTGGTACTAACAGAATTTAAATCCACGCACTCCTGCAGAGTGCGACCGTTTGCTGTAGGAATTATAGCATCTATCCAGCCAATTTAAATCCACGCACTCCTGCAGAGTGCGACAAGCAAGTTAACCAGCGTCCTACCCTTAACCCTCGATTTAAATCCACGCACTCCTGCAGAGTGCGACGGGTTCTTCTGACTCGCTGGCGTTCTTCTTCTTTATTTAAATCCACGCACTCCTGCAGAGTGCGACCTTGTTGGTACAGCTCTAAGCTCCATGTAAGCCCATTTAAATCCACGCACTCCTGCAGAGTGCGACATCACCACCTTCCTTCGGTTTACGATGTCAAAAAATTTAAATCCACGCACTCCTGCAGAGTGCGACCGAACTCACGGGATTTTCCTGGAGGTATTATTCAATTTAAATCCACGCACTCCTGCAGAGTGCGACTCGTGTTAGGCGATATGGCTGATATCATCGACGAGATTTAAATCCACGCACTCCTGCAGAGTGCGACGTGAGCAATCTCATATAAGTCATCTAGGTTCACCTATTTAAATCCACGCACTCCTGCAGAGTGCGACAGCGGCATATTGGAATGCCTGATAACAAAGCGTTTTACAGCTTTGTTTTGCGAACCCTATTTTTTAAGGGGTCTTTTATAGACACATTCGGGAAATAAAAGCGCTCAGGCCTTTATATTCCTGCGGTGCGAACCTCCTAGGAAATTGATGTGCACTAAAGGTTCGCACCAGTAATCAGACGCCGCCAGAATTATAAGTTTCTTTAGCGCCGTAGTGCTTTTTGGATGTACTACATACTATCTTCTTCGATCTCGTTTTCTACAGAAGATCCTTCGGTGAAGGGCAGCTCAACATTACCAAGCGCTAGTTTTTCCCGCACTAGACGTTCAATTTCTTGAGCTAGCTCGGGCCGCTCTTTAAATAATTCTTTAGCATTCTCCCGGCCCTGTCCCAATCTCTCCTCGCCATAGGAATACCAGGCTCCACTCTTATTGACAATCTTTAATTCAGTAGCTACATCTAAGAGGCTTCCTTCTTTCGAAATACCTGTACCATACATAATGTCAAACTCTGCCAGTTTAAAAGGAGGGGCCACTTTGTTTTTGACAATTTTCACTTTGGTTCGGCTACCGATAATATCGGTACCCTGCTTTATATTCTCACTCTTACGAACCTCCATACGAACGGAAGCATAGAACTTTAAAGCACGTCCCCCGGTGGTTACTTCCGGTGACCCATAGATAACTCCTACTTTTTCCCGGATTTGGTTAATGAAAATAACGATGGTTTTAGACTTACTAACAACACCTGTGAGCTTACGCAGAGCCTGAGACATCAGCCTGGCGTGCAATCCCACATGGCTGTCACCCATTTCCCCCTCAATTTCGGCCCGAGGAACCAGCGCAGCCACCGAATCCACTACCACCACATCAAGAGCGCCACTGCGAACCAGTGCCTCGCATATTTCCAGGGCCTGCTCCCCTGTGTCCGGTTGTGAAACTAACAGGTTTGCGGTATCTACACCTAACCGCCGGGCATAAACTGGGTCTAGGGCGTGTTCTGCATCAATAAAGGCGGCCATGCCGTTTTTTTTCTGAGCCTCAGCAATTACATGCAAAGCCACGGTGGTTTTACCCGAAGATTCCGGTCCGTAGACCTCTATCACCCGCCCCTGAGGCAGGCCACCTACTCCCAAGGCAATGTCCAACGATAAAGCGCCGGTTGAAATGACCTCGATGTTCAGTTTCGTTGATTCCCCTAATTTCATAATAGACCCTTTACCAAAACTTTTCTCAATGTTTGCCAGGGCTAATTCAAGGGCTTTTTGTTTATCGGGTTGTTTATCGGACATGAAAAAACTCCTTCCACAAAGGTAAACATATGTTCGATTTGCTACCATTATACGGCACATTTGGTCAACCAGTCAATTAAAAAATACCAAAAAGCTGATACAAAAGGGAATGGCGCAAATAACAGTTTTGCGCCATTCCTTTAATTTGCATGATGAATTATTTTCTGGCCCTGGCAGGTTCTACAAACAGCCTGCGACCTTTAAACTGCTGTCTATGCAGACAGCTCATAACGCAATTAGCCCAGTCTTGGGGTACTTCCACAAAACTGAAATTATCATAAATATTAATACTGCCAATCTTATTACCGGGAATACCGGATTCATCTGCCATCAACTTAATAATTTCGGTAACAGAAGTACCATCCTTACGTCCCAGGGTAAAGAAGAGTCGAACCATTCCCGGTCTCGCTCCGGTATTGCCAAAATCAACAGCATTATTAAGTTCCACTTCATCTCTTTCGGGTTCTAAATCCAGGGATAGCTTAAGGGCAGCGGCGGCAATATCCATGGCATCATACTCATCGATCAAGGAATCCACAATAGAACGGTAGTAGCTTAATTTCCCTTCTTCCATAAGATTAAGCAAGCGATCTTTGATTCCTTCCTTTTGCCGCTCCACTACGTCAGCTGCGCTGGGCAAATGTTCTCTTTTAATTCTGCTTTTCGTAATGTTTTCAATCAACCTAAGCTGGCGATACTCCCGAGGATTGATAATGGTAATAGCTACCCCAGATCTGCCCGCCCGTCCGGTGCGTCCTATCCGGTGAACGTAAAATTCGGGGTCTTGGGGAATATCATAGTTGATTACGTGGGAAACGCCCTCAATATCCAGCCCTCGGGCTGCCACATCTGTGGCTACCAACAGTTCTGCATCCCCCGAACGGAACTGGCGCATCACACTATTTCTTTGCTGCTGACTGAGATCACCATGCAGGGGAGCAGCGGTATAACCCCTGGTTTGTAATCCTGCTACCAATTCATCCACACCACGCTTGGTACGGCAGAATACAATTCCCTGGCTAATATCGGTTACGTCCAACAACCTGCACAGCGCCTCTAATTTAAACTTTTCAGGTACTTCATAATATACCTGCTCTATTTGGGGTAATGTTAGATTGGTTTTACTTACCGTTACATATTTTGGACTGGTCATATATTGGCGAGATAATCTAACTATCTCCTCAGGCATGGTAGCAGAGAAAAGCAGCGTCTGGCGTTCCGAAGGAGTATGGCGAAGAATCTCTTCAATATCCTCCACAAAGCCCATATCTAGCATTTCATCGGCTTCATCCAGCACCACTATATTGACCCGATCCACTTTCAAAGTATGTCGTCTCAAATGGTCTAACAGACGGCCGGGAGTTCCCACCACCACCTGGACTCCCTGACGAAGGGTTCTAATTTGGCGATCGATGGATTGTCCGCCGTAAATAGGCACTACCCTGATACGACAGTACCGGCCAATTTTACCAATCTCTTCGGCGACTTGAATAGCCAGTTCCCTGGTAGGGGTAATAATTAGGGTTTGAACATCCCTGTTCCTAAAATCCAATTTCTCAATTATGGGAATACTAAAGGCCGCGGTTTTACCCGTACCAGTCTGAGCCTGACCAATAATATCATGCCCTTCTAATACCTGCGGCACAGCCAACTGCTGAATGGGGGTAGGCTCTTCAAAGCCCATTTCTACGAGTCCTTCGACAATTCTGCGATTAAGTTCTAGTTCACCAAATAATTTTGTTGTTTTAACGTGGTTCATCCAGTTCCTTCTTTCACCATATAAAATTATTTTCCCTGTAAAAAATGCTTCGCCATTTTCAAAGCGGCATTGACAGTGCCGTTACGAATGGCTTTTCGTTCGCCGGGAAAGCGATATTCCCTAAAACATATCCCCGTTGGGGATGATAGAGCAATATAAACCAAACCTACGGGTTTCCCTTCACTGACAGTGGGACCAGCTACACCGGTTACAGCTAAACCAATACTGCAACCCAATTCCCGACGTACCCCCTCTGCCATAGCAATGGCTGTTTGGCGACTTACTGCACCAAATTGAGCCAACATATCGGCGGGCACTCGTAACAGCTTCTCCTTCACCTGATTGTTGTAAGCTACAATCCCACCCATCAAGTAACGAGAAGCACCGGGTATTTCGGATAATCTGGCCTCTAGAAGTCCACCGGTACAGGACTCAGCAACACCGATGGTTAAACCGGCATCCAGCAAGAGTTGACCTACCACTTGCTCAATCTTTTCATCGTCTTCAGCAAAAATATACTGAAACAGTCGGCGGCGCACCTGGTCTGACAGATTATGCACCAAATTAGTCGCTTCTTCCAGGGTAGCACCCTGGCCGGTTATCCGCACTTCTACAACACCCGGTTGTACCAGGAAAGCAATTTCGGGATTGGCCATCCCACATAGGTCATCTATCACTTCCTGGACTGTACTTTCACCAATGCCTGTTAGGTAAAATGTCTTGGAAGTACAGAGGGTTCCCCGGTGAGGCAAGCTGTTTAGGTAAGAAACCACTGATTTTTCAAACATGGTTTCCAATTCCCAAGGGGGTCCCGGTAAGATAATGATCGCTTTTTTATCTTCCTCAACAATTGCCCCCGGAGCAGTTCCTCTGGTGTTGGGCAATATTCTGGCCCCTTCTGGAAAGTAAGCCTGTTTGGTATTGTTGTCAGGCATTTCCATGCCCCGGTTGGCAAAATGATCTCGAATGGCTACCAATGAAGCTTCATCCAGCTTCATGTCCAGTTCTAATACCTCTGCCACTGTTTCTTTTGTTAAGTCATCAATTGTCGGTCCCAAACCACCGGTAATAAAGATAAGGTCAGCTCGTTCCAGTGCCTGCAGCAGAACCAGACCCATACGGCCCCAATAATCTCCCACTGTAGTGTGCTGTATAACTTCGATGCCCATATCCGTTAGACGCCTTCCTAAATATTGGGCATGGGAATTTAATACCTCTCCAACCAGCAATTCGGTACCTGTAAAGATAATTTCTGCCTGCACAATAAATACCCTCACTTCTGGTTTATAGCTACCATATATTTTTATTCGCCGATACCATTGTTTTCCCTTTCATAAAATAGAAAAAAGAGACCATTTAACTAGTCTCTTTTATAATTTCCATTATTTCACAAATTATGCAGCGTTTTGACCAGACAGTAAGGCTCTAAATTCTTCACCAGAGATTTTTTCTTTTTCTAGCAAGACGGCCATCGTAACAGTCAAGAATTCTTTATGGTTGTTCATATACTCTACAACACGCTCTTCTTGTCCATTGATAATTTCCGAAACCACCGTATGCTTCATCTCCCCGGGGAGATGCTCCAAACTTACCACCCCTAGTCTGGACATACCGGATTTAATGATGGTTTCTGCGGTTTGCAAAGCCTTTTCGTAGTCATTGGAAGCACCCGTACTACGATTGCTATATACCACCTCTTCAGCCACCGCTCCGGCCAGCATGATGGAAATCTGGTTTTCCAAATAGTCTCTGGTGTATAAATAGATGTCATCTTCCGGGTTCTGCCTCATATAGCCAAGGGCACCACCCCTGGATGTAACTGTTAAAGTAGATACTGATCCTGGCCGAACCAATTCACTAATCAGAGCATGACCAATTTCGTGAACTGCCACCCGCTTCAATTCTTCCGGGTTGGGGCGGCGATCCAGCTTTTCACCCATAATTACTTTATCAATGGCCTCATGAAAATGGCGATAATAGATTTGTTTTTCTTCTTCCCGCATAGCCAAAATAGCCGCTTCATTGGCTAAACTTTCCAGATGAGCTCCAGAAAAGCCAAAGGTTTCTTTAGCAATTTGCGTAAGATCCACATCTTCAGCCAAAGGTTTATTTCTTGTATGGAGTTTTAAAATTTCAAAACGACCCACTTTATCAGGTAAATCCACCTTTACCTGACGGTCAAAACGTCCCGGTCGCAACAATGCTGGGTCCATCATATCCACACGGTTGGTAGCCGCCATAATTAAAAGTCGGACATTATCATCCACTTTCAATCCATCCATCTCCACCAACAAAGCATTGAGAGTTTGGTCATACTCCATATGGCTGGAGTTAGAGCCTCGTTTAGTAGCCAATACCTCAATCTCATCAATAAAGATAATGGCACTTCTTTTCTTTTGTTTATTGGCAGTTTCTCGTGCACTTTGAAACAACTTACGTACCCGCTGGGCACCAACACCCGCGTACATTTCCACGAAATCAGAACCGCTGGCGGATACAAATACCGAATCAGTATAGCTGGCAGCAGCCCTAGCCATTAAGGTTTTTCCGGTACCTGGAGGCCCCGTCATGAGAATTCCTTTTAAAGGGCGAATACCTAAGTTTTGAATTTTTTGATGGTTCCTGATAAAATCCAATGCTTCTTTCAGTTCTTTAATAGCAGAACCTTGTCCACCAATATCGTCAAAGTTAATTTCTTGTTTTCTCGGTATAGGGGATGAATTACCAAAACCAGACTTCACCATACCTTTCGTGTTGGCCAGATAATAAAGGGCTCCACCAAAGATGGCCAAGAAGAGAAGTGGTGTTAAATCATACCCTGCCACAAGACCAAAGACCAGTAATGCTGCCAGTAAACCCAAACTAATTTCCTTGAGCAATTTTGCCACCTCCTTGGGAAGTCAACTCAGCAAAATCCTGTCTGGGAATTACTTTATGCAGGTAATGACCATCTTTTTTCGTTAACTGAATATAGATATTATTTTGATCCACATAGACCTTGCTCTCGGCCCCTTGTTTATGGGCGGCTTGCTCTACCCTTGCGGCAACCTCGGGAAAATTGCCCGTAACCTGAGCCTGATAAATTACGTGGTGACTATCATAAAAAACCTCTTCCAAAGAAGCATCTGATTGGCTAATCAATTCCAATTGAAAGAGTTTTTTACCCATTACTTGATTGATTAGCTCTTGCAGTTCTTGATAGGCTGACATTAAGTTTTTTGTGTCTTTCACTAATTTAATTTTAACCATTGCCACAGGTTTACCCTGGTCAATTTTAAACTCTTCCACCAGTTTGTCTTCGGCCAAAGCTTTGTTTAACGGCTGTTGAAAGTTATATTCTTGATAGGCCCACTGGCCCCCAAAGGCAATAGCCAGTCCAAAAACAAAAGCTAACAAAACAATTGGCAGCTTAAGGCCGCTCCACTGCATGGCCATCATCCTTTCCAGGTTTAGTACTGATCAAACGCTATATCATTATACCATGATCGTATATACGATTCTTTATGAAACAAATGGAAATAAAAAATAGAAAAACTTGGCTTACTTACCTGCTTGCTTGTGACCTTTAGGTTATGACCTAAGAATGCAAATACAAAAAAAATCAGGATGTCGAAACGACTTCCTGATTTTTAATACTCACCTTTTTTTAATAAATGCCAACCTTTAGAGATATAGTCTGCACCGGACCAGATGGTAAAGAATACAGCCACGGCCATGGCCGCCCTGCCTATCTCAACACCAAGCAGTTGAAAGGTAAGATTATGTAAAAACATCGCCACAATGGCTACAATTTGTGTTACCGTTTTCCATTTACCTAGGGTGCTGGCAGATATCACTACTCCTTCAGTGGCAGCAATGGCTCTTAACCCCGTAACCATAAACTCCCGGCCAATAATAATAACTGCCACCCAAGCAGAAATTTTTCCTAACTCTACCAAAACAATCAGAGCAGAGGATACCAATAGCTTATCTGCCAGGGGATCCATAAACTTGCCCAAGGTAGTTACTTGTTTATTCTTCCTGGCAAAATAGCCATCCAAGCCATCAGTACTGGCAGCTAACACAAACACACCCGCAGCAATAATATCTCCATATTTAATTTTTAATGTGACAACTGCCAGAAAAACAGGTATTAAAAACATCCTGGCCAATGTCAACCGGTTGGGCAAGTTCATTGGGCCAACTCTCCCATCAAATCATACTCCAAGGCCCTGTTAATTTTTACAATAACCAAGTCACCCGGCTGCAGATTTCTTGGGCTGGTAAATTCCACAGTGCCATCGATTTCGGGGGCGTCATAGACGGAACGGCCGGCATAAACCATCTTAGCAGCATCGATTACTTCTTCTACTAAAACTTCTACCTTTTCACCAATACGCTGTTGATTACGCCGAAGAGAAATCTCCCTTTGCAAAACCATGGCGCGATGATAACGTTCCTTCTTAATTTCCTCAGGAATCTGATCTGCCATTTCTGCAGCAGGGGTTCCCTCTTCCTGAGAATAGGTAAACACCCCGGCCCGATCAAATTGGACTTCTTCCATAAACTTTAAGAGCTCAGCAAATTCCTGTTCGGTTTCTCCGGGAAAACCTACAATAAAGGAAGTGCGGATAACAATACCCGGTATCTCACGTCGTAATTCTTCTATTAGCTCCCGGGCTTGCTGCTGATTTACCGGACGTTTCATGGCTTTTAATATCCCATCTGCCCCGTGCTGCATAGGCAAATCAATATATCTGCAAACATTAGGCGTTTGAGAAATTACTTCAATAAGCTCCTTGGTAAAACGATTCGGGTAGCAATACAACAGGCGTATCCACTTTAGTCCTTCAATGGGACCAAGTCTTTTGAGAAGTTCCGCTAATCGATATTCACCATACAAGTCCAGGCCATATCGAGTGGTATCCTGGGCTATTAAGATAATTTCCTTGACACCCTGTCCAACTAGTTTCCTAACTTCTGCTTCCACCGATTCCAGTGGTCTACTGCGAAAAGCACCTCGGATATCAGGGATGGCACAATAAGCACAACGATTGTCGCAGCCTTCCGCAATTTTTACGTAAGCGGTATAAGAAGGAGTACTCAAAAGTCGTGGTGCATGTTCATCATAAATGTAAAGGGGTTCATTAATGTGAGACTTTCTTTGCTTATCAACCAGAGAGCTTTGAATAATCTCCACGATACTGCTGATTTGGCCCGGTCCCACCAAGGCATCAATTTCCGGTATTTCCTCCAGCAACTCTTTGTGGTAACGTTGGGCTAAACAACCAGTGACAATTAAAGCCTGGCATTTACCGGTTTCCTTTTGTTGAGCCAGTTCAAAGATGTGCCGAATGGATTCTTCCTTGGCTGATTCAATAAAACCACAAGTATTAACAATTAGTATCTCTGCATCAGCTTCCTGATGGGTTATCTGAAAATTGGCATCCCGTAGCATGCCCAGCATAACTTCGGAATCTACCAGGTTTTTCGGGCAGCCTAAACTGATCAATCCTACTGTTGGCATGGCGCACCCTTTCGTATAACAATATTTTTAATTAGTATAAAACAGCCTATGATTCATGTCTAGAAAAAATAAAAGGGAATTATTTGTCATGACCCGTATGTGTATCGTACCTTAAAAAGTTCTATAATTCGTAAATTCTATAGGTATATTTAAATCCATTCCTTTTACTACAGCCATGGCCGACTGCAAATCGTCTCGGTTTTTCCCGGACACCCTTACCTGATCTCCTTGTACCGAAGCCTGAACTTTCACTTTACTATCTTTAATGGCTTTAACAATTTTTTTGGCAATATCCTGCTCAATACCTTGTACTAAAGTAACTACCTGACGAACGGTATCCCCAGCTGCTGATTCGATTTTACCATAGCGTAGAGCTTTTAAATTTACCCCACGTTTCACGAGTTTTCCTTCTAAAATATCAATGACGTTTTTTAATTTAAAATCATCATCACTATGTAAAGTGATCTCCGGTTTCCCATCAAAGACAATTTTACTTTTACTACCTTTAAAATCGAATCTGCCTTCGATTTCTTTCTCCGCTTGATGCACAGCATTTAGTATCTCCTGCATGTCCACCCGACTAACTATATCAAAACTGTTTTCTTTTGCCATTTTCACAATCCTCCCTTGGATTAACTCATATAACAATAAATTATACCATAATGGTTAATGTTGTCAAAAATTTTACATCATTTTGCTATAATTAACTAGGAGGCAAATGACATGTTACATTATCTTGGCGAATTCCCTATAGAACAAAAGATTATTGCTATTATTGGTCCACGTCGGCCCAGCTGTGATGATAGCAGTGAAGAAATGCAGCAGCACCGGCGGGACTGTACCATGGCCTATGAACTGGCCCGACAAGCGGCAAAAAAGGGGCTCGTCGTTTTATCCGGCCTAGCCACTGGAATTGATACGGCAGCCCATCTAGGCTGCCTCGATGAAGGTGGCTTAACCATTGCCGTGGTTCCCTTCGGGTTGGCAGCACCTGTCTACCCCCCAGAGAATTTGCCACTATATACAAGAATCTTGGACGGTGGAGGTTGTATTGTCAGCCAATTTAAACCGGATCAATCGGCTGTCAAATGGTCCTTTGTCGCCAGAAATAAAACACAAGCTCTGCTAGCCCATAAGGTTCTGGTCGTAGCCACCTTTCCACCCCATGGCTTGATTACCGGCGGCACTAAACACTGTGCCTATTGGGCAAGAAAAATGGCCAAACCGCTCTACCACTATCGAGAAGTAGCCGGAAAATACCTTGTTTTTCAAAATGAAGAGGTTTTTATAGATTCTTTTAGGTAATCTTTCCCACCTGAAAAGCCCGCTTCCATTGAAGTGGGTTTATTATTTTTAGACCTGAGAGATAATAATAACGTTTAAAAGTTTTTTGTGAATATTATTGCAATTATAATCAATCTTTTATATGATAGCAAAAATGTGAAAGGAGAATGCCGATGCTATCCGTACGTAGACTATCATTGGAAGAAATCATCAACCTGGAATGGTTGGCTATGCTGGTAGACCAGGTTTTAGAGCATAATCATTATTCCGTTCCCTTAGAGGAAAAACACGTAAAAATGATCCAATTAGCCGTTAACGGTTCCCTGGACCTTGAAACCATCGCCAGTTACATCGTGGACTATCTCTCCCCCGAGGCAATCAATTTCCAATATCAATATAGAGTATCAATGGACACGGAGGAAGACGCCGTTTAAAGCTGTTGCTTTAGTCTCTTTAGGGTAAGCATCTTGGCCTGTCCAGGTAAATATGATATACTGAGCCAAAAAAGATGGGTTGTGGTTTGGCATGAAAAATCTCAACTGGCGGTTCTACGCAAGTAGTGCTGGCTTCCTAATGATTGGTCTTAGTATATTTTTCCCCCAACAATCCTGGCTCATTATTTTGGGGGCTATTGTTTTTGCCATTGGCATGATTCGAAAACCGAAAAAACGCAAAGGTTAATTGTATGGCTTTCGCAAATACTCGGGGTACCGGGTATTTTTATTTTAGTGATACTTAATCTTATGAGTAAAAAAATTAAATTAAGGTAAACTAACATCAAATCACATCTAAAGGTAGGCGATTATCATGCGAAACAACACTTGGCGGTATCCAAATACAGGCTTTTGGGTAGTCCATGCTGCTTCCCTAGCAGCCCTAGGCTTTTTTGCTTTTAAGGCAATGGATGGCAAATGTAATACTTACCCGGAAAACCACGCTTTGGCTGACAAAATGTCCCAAATGAAAGAACCGCAGTCGGATCATTTTTAGTTTGCCTTAAGCAGATCAGAAGGTTTTATACTTTTAAATTTATTAGAAAAAACCCGACCAACATCCGGTCGGGTTTTTCAGGTATAATAGGGTTAAAATAATTACCGAGGTGATTCATAATGCATATTCTTTGGCTTATTATGGGCCTTTTAGGGGCTATTTGGGTCTTTTGGGATACACGTAAACAGGGCTACACCAGGGAATCCAGTGTTCGCTGGGCTATCGGTACATTCCTGGTACCCGCTGCAGTAATCCCTTTTTATTTAATGCAAAGCACCCTTAGAAACAAATTCCGTCGCTCTCACCCCACTGGTCCCAGAGATGTCACCTCAAACATTTCTCTAAAGTGTCCTTGGTGCGGTGAATTCTACCAGGGAAATCCCGAACACTGTCCGCATTGTAAAAAAGAACTTAAACAAGACTAAGAAGCCAGTGCATTTCACACTGGCTCTTTTTTATCTACCCTTGGGTCAGATTAGGCTCCTCACCCACAGTAAAGGTTTTTTTCTCTACCTTACCCACTGCTCCCAAGCGTCCTAAATCCTTACCATTTACACTTACTTCCACCGCTCCGGCATTTCCTACATGCAAAAAGATCCTTTGTTCTGCTTGAAAATCCTTCATTTGTCCCGGTTCTAACGTACCGCTAAAGATTGTATTGCCATCAGCCTCAACTCGCATCCAGCTTGGATCGTCACTAACCTTCAACACCACTCGTACTCCTTGCACTGGCTGAGGTACTGTGTCCTTTGGAGTATTATTATTTTCCGGCGTGGACGATTGCCCTGCCGGTTCCTGTTGCACCGTTTGAGGAATATCCGGTTTGTTATCTTCCGCTCGCTTATCAGTATTATAAAGGGCATTAAAGGCCAGTAGGGCTACCACTGCAGCACCTGCTGCCAGATACCGCCACTTCTTGCCGCCTCCTGCCACGGGCTCCCGTTCAATCTCCTTGCTCTCAACAACAACCGGCGGCGGGGCATTATTAGCCATCAAATTATATTCCATCATAATGTCTTCTGTGTCCAGTTCCAGATACTTAGCATAGGTTCTTAGGAAAGCCTTAGCATAAACCGGACCCGGCAAGACATCAAATTGATCCTCTTCTAACGCCTTGAGGTACTTAGCTCTAATCTTTGTGGCTTCTTCCAAGTACTCAAAAGTATACTCTTTCTTCATCCGCGCATTCTTCAGAGTTTCCCCTATTGGCATCATCTTCACCTCCATTGTCCACAGGTTTACCATATTCCGGCAATAACCTTATCCACTCATTTATCGTCGCAGTTGCCCTATCCAGGTCATCACAATTTACAGATAGGTTATAATTATCACTAGGTTCGTCTGGATACTTATAAAGGGGATCATAGTAATGAACCAACAAATGCGGAATTACCTCTGTAAATCTTTTTTCTGCTATTTTTTGATTTAATTCTTCCACCATTTTATTGCCTAGTGATTTTTTAAGTAAGCTTGTACTATACTGGAGGCTTTCAATATTGGAGTCCGGACCAGAGGTATAATCCTCAATAATACGTTCTACCCGTTTCTGCATAGATGCATAAAGCAAGATACGATATCCCTTAGTCATGGAATCCATAACCGCTGGAGGCACAATTAGTTTGCCCACCCGACGGCTTTCACACTCCACCAGAATAATACCTTTTCTTTCCGCACCAGATAAAATTTCGACAATGTTAGCTTCAAAATCCTTTTGACTGGGAGAGGCTGGCAAACCAATTTTTCCGTAAGCCGAACCACGATGCCTGGCAATTCCCTCCAGGTCCAGCACCGGCAAACCAAGATGTTGTAGTTTTTTCAAGATAAGTGTCTTCCCGACTCCGGTCAAACCATGTAACACAATACTTTTATGCGGAATACTTGGTTTGTCTAGATAACGATTGATAAGACGCCGATAGGCTTTATAACCACCCTGTATTCTTGCAGCCTTAAGTCCAAGCATATTTAAAATTGAGGTGGTATATTTACTGCGCATCCCACCACGCCAACAGTATAGAACAATATCTTTATCTTGACCCAGACTACTTATTTTATTGTATAATGCTGATAATTTAGGACCAGCGATTTCTAAACCCAAGTATTTTGCTTCTTCGGTCCCTATTTGTTTATAAGTGGTACCTACTTGGGCTCTCTCTTCGTTATTAAAAAGCGGTATGTTTACAGCACCGGGTATGGAACCCTCTGCAAATTCTGCTTCCGAACGAACGTCCACAATACGTACATTTGTTAGTTTTAATGCATCTTCTATTGATATAATTTTTTCCATAATAGACTTCCTTGCTGCCTTCTATTCTCGACTTGTCTTCATTTTCCTGCTGGGCTTTGAGCAAAATCGATATCATTATGATTATGATTTCGCGCCTTGTACGGTCAAATTCTTGCATATTTTATGTTTTTCTTCAATATTACTAAACCCATAGCACCGCCAGTATAGCATGAATCGACAAAAATGGTCAACTTATGTAAGTTTGACCATTTATATAGTAGAATAATCAACTCATTTTACCTTTAAAGGTTTGCAAATATTGTTCCATAGTCATTAAAATTGCTCTGGGCTTACTTCCTTCATAGCCACCGACAATTCCTTTCTTTTCCATAATATCAATTAAGCGGGCAGCTCGGGCATAGCCAATGTGTAACCGCCGCTGCAGCATGGAAATAGACGCATGACCTGTTTCAATCAAGATTCTTACCGCTTCTGGTAAAAGTTCATCCTCTGCTTCCTGTTCTTCCTGTTCCTTGGGTTCCTCTTTGGCAACGGTATCATCATAAGTAGGTTCCGCTTGTTTCTTTAAAAAAGTTACCAAATCTTCTACTTCTCGGTCAGACAGGAAAGCCCCTTGTACCCGGAGCGGCTTAGAAGCGCCTACGGGAAAGAATAACATATCCCCTTTCCCTAATAATTTCTCTGCACCAGCCATATCCAAGATGGTTCGTGAATCAACTTGGGAAGATACTGCAAAGGAAACCCTTGATGGTATGTTCGCTTTAATCAAACCGGTGATAACATCTACCGAGGGTCGCTGGGTTGCTACCACTAAGTGGATTCCTGCCGCCCGGGCCATTTGAGCTAAGCGACAGATGGCATCCTCCACATCTGCAGGTGCTACCATCATTAAGTCAGCTAACTCATCGATGATTACCACCATTAACGGCAATTTGCTTTGTCCCACCCCAGGTTCCTTTTCATTAAACAACCCATTATACCTGGTAATATCTCGTACGCCGGCCTTAGCAAATAATTCGTAACGTCTTTCCATTTCCCGCACTGCCCACCGCAAGGTGGTAGCAGCCTTTTTAGGGTTGGTAACCACTGGGGACACCAGGTGGGGAATACCATTATAGGTAGCTAATTCTACCATTTTCGGATCAATCATTAAGAACTTAACTTCATCCGGTGTCGACTTAAAAAGAATCGAAGAAATCAACGTATTAATACAAACACTTTTTCCCGCACCAGTTGCTCCAGCAATGAGTAAGTGTGGCATTTTGGTAAGGTCTGCCATGATAGGTGTGCCAGCTATATCTTTTCCCAGTGCTACGGTTAAACGAGAGGGAGCCGAGATAAACTCTTGCGATTCCAGAAGATCTCGGATATGCACCATGGAGATTTCCCGGTTAGGAACTTCTATCCCTACCGCAGCTTTGCCGGGAATCGGAGCTTCAATTCGCACATCAGGTGCTGCCATGGACAGGGCTATATCATCCGCCAGACTGACAATCCGGCTTACTTTAACACCTGCCGGCGGCTGAATTTCATACCTGGTAATAGCGGGTCCTCGGGAAACTTGGGTAACCTTTGCTTTAATACCAAAATTCTCTAGGGTTTCCTCTAATTTAGCAATATTGTCTGTAATATCTTTAGCCGTAGATATATTTTTTGTGTTTTTTATGGGTTTTGCAAGCAATGTCAGGGGTGGCAATTTAAAATTAGATACATCATTCAAAGATAACTGTGAGTAGGAAGTAGATTTCTCTTCTTCAAAATCCTGAGTCGAAGTCAACTGGGTATTTTCCTTTTTAGTAGTTTTGAAATTAAAGGTTAAATTAATGGGGCCAGTTTCCTCTAAATTGTTCTTTTCCTGAATCTCATCAAAGGACGTGTCCGCAGCAGTAAATGGCAGGTCTTCCGCATCACTATTGATAATAACCGGCGATATTTTAGTCAGGTTCTTTGATTTGTCGAGTTCAAGTTCCTCCACTTCCGTAAATAAAAAATCGTTGAGACGCTTGCCGGTGCCGGAAAAACATTCTTTAGCTCGACTGGTTGTTTTCTGTGCCAGTACTGCCATAGAAACATTGGTCATTAACAAAATTGCCACCACTCCGGTAGAGCATAACAAAATATAAGTACCGACACTACCAAAGGATTGCAAAAGCAAAAAGGCTAATAAGGAACCAACCAGGCCGCCTCCTCGACTGGCTGTTGCCTGATCTGTAACCGTCATTAGTATTTCAAGAAAGGTTGATTGTAATGGAACCATTAAGCTTAAGACGATAAGGGTAATAAAAAACAACAGAACTGCCCCGTAAGCCTTGATATTTACGGGGGTCTTACTCCGATCTATGATGAGTTTTATGCCAAAGAGACCCAGAAATATCATTAACACAACCCCACCCAGGGTTCCAAACAAACTCTTCAGCACCCGTCCTACAAAACCACCAATGGCTCCCAGCGGTGTATCGGCAAAACTAATCAGCCCCAGAACTGCAATGGAGAGAAGAATAATGCCGAATATTTCATATTTTAAATCATCCCTTAATTTTTTTAGTAAATCCAAGTCGGGCACCTCCCCTTACTATATACTACAGAAATTTCCAAAATCCTTTTATTGGATACCTGTCCATGTATAAAGCCTTGAAATAGTAACATATTAACTATGAATGTCACATTTAAAAGGAGGTTTCACCTTATGCCACATGCTACCGGCAAAATTACCGCCAGGGAACTTATCGACTTACAGTCACATCTGATGTTGGAAAGCACCTTGGTAGGGCAGTTCAATCATTTTGCCCGAGAATGCACAGATCCGCAATTCGGTCAATTATGCCAAAATTTAGCCCATAGCCGTATGGATTGTTTGCAAAAACTGGCACAGCACACCAACATTGCCCCCATTCAATAATCTAAGACAGGAGGTCATCAAATGTATCAGGATCAAGTAACCGATAAAAATTTATGTCTGGCGGTTATTAATCAGCTAAAATGGAGTGCTACCTGTCTGACTGGAAAAATTTTAGAGTGTGCCGATGAACAACTTAGACAGGATTATATGCAATTGCTCAACCGTACCTTTGCTGAGCAAAAACAAGCCTTCGACCTTGCCCACCAACGTGGCTGGTATCAACCCATGATGGCAGATCAGCAAATGATTGGCCAGGTACAAGGTGACACGCAAAAACTTATGATGGAACAGCAGCAAAGCATGGGTCCTATGCACCAAATGGCACAGTATCAAGGTATTCAAACACCGCAAGGGTTAAATAACTATCAGCAAAGCTTTACCAACCCGAATCTGCAAAGTCAGTCCATTTATGTTGGCGGCGGACAACCCTATTATTCCCGCTAAACAGAGAGAGTGTCGCAAAACTACTGCGACACTCTTTTTTGTAGTAGAGGCGAACTTCGTTTGTCCGAATGAACTACCTGCAGGGCTACAAAGTGCTGTATCAAAATAGCGGACGACCACAGGTCGCCAACATCAGTTTAATTGTACAACAGCCACTTTTGTTTCTATTATGTAAGTAACCCCGGATATACCTCCTGTTTTAGGAAATGGGCAGGGTCTGTACTATTGATGCGCACCACTCTTTTCTGACCATTCTCCACCTTTTCCAGTAAAACAGGAATACCTGCCACCTCTCCAGCCTCGTAATTAGGATATACATTGTCATCCAGGCCTTGTAATACTTGTTCCGGTAGCATTGGTGTCCATAAAATCACTGTAGCATACACCTCTCTTGACCTTTACGTTCCTCGATAAGTTGCTTCAGTTTACAGAGAGCCTGGCCAATGCCCCCTACCTCATCGATCAAACCGTATTCAACGGCATCTTTACCAATCACTACTGTGCCAATATCCCTTGCTAGTTCCCCGGTACGGAACATCAACTCACGGAATTGTTGATCGGAAACCCTAGAATGTTCAGTGACAAAGCGAATAACACGATCTTGCATTTTGTCCAGATAGTCATAGGTCTGGGGAACCCCAATAACCAATCCATTTAAGCGAATGGGATGAATGGTCATGGAAGCTGTGGGTGCAATGAAACTACGATTACCGGAAACTGCAATGGGTACACCAATGCTATGTCCACCACCTAACACCAGGGTAACGGTGGGCTTGGTCATGGTGGCTACCACTTCGGCAATGGCCAAACCGGCCTCCACATCTCCGCCAACGGTATTTAAGATCAGTAATACCCCTTCTATACTATCGTCCTGCTCAATGCCCACTAATTGTGGAATAATATGCTCATATTTCGTGGTCTTGTTTTGCTGGGGCAGAATAATATGGCCTTCTATTTGCCCAACAATGGTAACACAATGAATGTTACTCTTTATCGTTTCCGGCATCGTAGGGGTTCCCAGTTCCTTGATATTTTCCAGTGTTCCTTTGGCCTGACCCGTTACCCTTTTCGGAGCTGCGGCAGGATTTGGGTTGGCTCCGGGCAGGTTGGGGGGTGAAGTCGGTGGTTGCAGCGGGTTGGGATTTACCGTATTAGGGTTATAGGGCACTCCCGGGTCATTATTGTAAAAATGTGGGTTCATCAGAGTCACTCCTTGGTATTATTTAAACACTATCATTAGTATGCATTGATAGCATTACCATAATGTATGAAATTTAAAAACTGTCTAGGCTTGTGGGGTATACAATACTTCCTAGGGCGATCTATATAAAAAGGGGGCGTTCCCATTAATCGATGTTGTGAATTGACCGAAGGCCGACGGCCAATGGTTATGGTTATCTTTTCCCTGGCAAATGGCAAAAAGGGAGAGATGTAAAAATAGTTTTACACCACTCCCCTTAGGTTGTTGACAAAGCTAAAGGTTATAGGAACAAGTACCCTGCAGTAAGGGATTATCTAGTAAGCAATGATGATTTCTTACAGCTCGGCAATTGCTTCAATTTCGCAAAGTACGCCTTTGGGCAACTCCTTTACAGCAACGCAGCTGCGGGCAGGCTTCGAGATAAAATACCGCGCGTATACTTCGTTAAAGGCTGCAAAGTCGGCCATATCCGCCAAAAAGCAGGTTGTTTTGACGACGTTTGCAAAGCCGCTGCCAGCAGCCTCCAACAGAGCACCCACGTTTTGGCAGCTCTGTTCTGCTTGCGCTGAAATGCCTTCAGGTACTTCGCCGTTGGCGGGATTTACCGGGATCTGGCCGGAGGTATACACCATACCATTGCTGATGAACCCTTGCGAATAGGGGCCAATGGCGCCGGGGGCATTAGACGTTTTAATCTCCTTCATAGTTATCTCCTCCATCACTTCTTACTCTGTACTCCAAACTTGTCCGGAGCACAGGAACGGTTTTCTATCTGACCTCTGTACCCTTTTTGCGAAGCACCTTGCCGCTGCGGTTGCCCGTATGCTTACCTTGAGCTACGGTCAATGAGCCATTGATGATTACATATTCAATGCCTTCAGGATACTGCACCGGTTCGGTATAGGTACCCTTGTCAATGACCGTTTCCGGGTTAAAGATGGTGATATCGGCAAAGTAACCTTCACGAAGCTCGCCACGGTTTACAATCGTAAAGGTAGTGGCAGGCTTCTTGGTCATCTTGTAAACGGCTTCTTCTAAGCTGAAGGTCTTTTCTTCCCGTACATACTTGCCAAGAATGCGGGGGAAGGCGCCAAATACACGGGGATGAGGCTTGCCTCCTAACAGACCGTCGGTGCAGGCGTTCATTTCGGGGCGCTTCATAAAGAGTTGAACATGCTCTTCGGTGCCGTAGAAGTCTACCATGCCAACGGCATTTTCCTCTTGCAGCAGCAGATCGAAGGTAGCATCATAGGGATCTTTGCCGCGCAACTGGCCCAGCTGAACCAGATTAAGCCCGACTGCGTCTTGGTTTTTGCCGGTTTTTACACTGGTAATGAAGATCTGGTCCAGTCCGGCAAATTCTACGAAGTTGTCCCAACCGGGGATGCCATGTTCAATATCATGGATCATTTTTTTTCGCAGCTTAGGATCGGCCAGGCGCTCCAGAACCTTATCGGTGCCACCGTCATGTACCCAAGGAGGAAGGATCACGCCCAGCATGGTGCTGCCTGCCACATAGGGGTACTGGTCAAAGCTGACACGAATGCCTTCTCTTTGGGCTTTTTCCAGCAATTCAACAACCTTTTCAATCTTATCCCAGTTTTTCTTGCCACAAACCTTGAAGTGGGAATAGTGAATCTTAACCCCCGATTTACGTCCAATCTGGATGACTTCTTCCATTGACTCCAGAATGGTATCGGCTTCACTGCGCTGGTGAATGACGAAGATACCATCGTATGCCGCAACGACCTTACACATTTCAATAATCTCTTTGGATTCCGAATAGGCGCAGGGCATGTAGATCAGGCCGGTGGAAAGGCCGATGGCACCGGCCTCCATCTCACGGCGGGTGATTTGGCACATCTTTTCCAATTCTTCATCATTGGGCAGGCGGTTTTCCAGACCCATAGCTTCCATGCGGATATTGCCATGTGGGACCAGATAGCACTCGTTCAACCCGGGCCCCACTTCTTCAATCAGTTTGAGGTAACCTGCGGTGTTTTTGAATTCCCAGTTGATGTCGTCGCTGTCACCATCCAAACCGGCGAGATTTTTGCGCCAAGGGCCGATGTACTCCACGGGCAGGGGAGCCAGAGAAATACCGTCCTGCCCCAGAATTTCCGTGGTGATGCCCTGCAGCACCTTCGGGGCTACCTCGGGGTTAATTAAAATTTGCAAGTCGCTGTGGCTGTGTGTGTCAATAAAGCCGGGGGCCACCACCAGACCGGTTGCGTCGATAACCAGGGCACCTTCCGCTACAAGGCCTGTGCCGATAGCGGCAATGCGGTCACCGTCCAGCAGTACGTCTGCCTGATAAGCCGCAGCACCACTGCCGTCTACAACCAATCCGTTTTGAATGAGAATTTTCATGGATTCGTTAACGCCTCCACTTTTCTATCAACTTAATCCTTCGCCGGATCAAAAAGAATTTCCTCACCAACACGCTGATCATATTTTTTGAGGGTAAATGTCTTCATCAGGACATAATACAGAACCACGCTGCAGCCCAGACCCGCAAAGAAGGCATAATCACCGCACAGCAGACCAACGCCGAAGGACACCACGATGGTAACCAGCGCACTTATATTAAACCCGTTGGTATACTTGTATTGACCGTCTGCCACATACAGATCCCTTACATTCAGTTTGCACTTGCGAATGAGGAAATAGTCTACCAATAAAATACCGATAATGGGCCCAAGCATCTGGGAAATCCAGGCCTGTACCATGACCAAGAAACCTCCCTGGCTTTGCAGTTTCCAGGGCATCATGCCCACAGATAGTACGCCGCAAATTACCGCGCTCATCCAATATTTAAGCTTCGGGAAGATATTGAGCAGCACCAGAGTGGGGGGCAAAAGGTTGGCCGCCGTATTGGTGGACCACTGGGCAAACATAATGACCAGAAAGCTGAAAATTAGGACTACTTTGCTCTGGAAAAGGTCGGGAACAACTTGATTCAAATCCCAGTAACCGGAGGTAATGCCCGTCACAACACCAACCAGCATGGTTCCGATGCCTACCAGCATCAAGCCTATTACCTGTCCGATGATCGAGCGCTGGTTGCGGGCAAAAAAGCCTTTCTTCTCATATCCATCCACACGCTTAATCTGACGACTAAGGTCGCTGCCGTTCAGCGACATGGTAATCCAGCCGCCGGCAATACCCGCAATGGCATAGGCCAAGGAATATCTGCCTTCGGCAGGCGTTGCCATAATATCTGGCAGTGTAATATTATATTTTTGCAGAGAAACCACCAGAATAGCACCAAACATAATGGCCAAGCAGGGAATGGCGACCCAATCAAATTTGGCCATCGCTTTGAGTCCATACATGGTGTTAAAAATCTGGATAGCGGCAAAAAGAATAATCATCAGGGTTAAATTGCTAAACCCGGGGAAAATAATTCCCATCATCTGGTTAATCGCTGCCGCCCCAACCCAGGTTAGAAAACCAAACCAATACATGCCGGGGATAGCCCGAATCAGTCCTGCCACATAGGAACCCTTATAGCCAAAGGGAGCACGGGTATACGCGGCAAAGGGAACCCCATATTTAGTGCCGATATCGCCCACCATGGCAGTTAAGGCAGTAACCAGACCGTAACCGATGGTCATCACAAAAATCATGGTCCACGGCGACAGTCCGCGTCCGCCGTCGTAATATTGCGCGCCAAGGCTGAAGGCAACCACGTTAATCGTCATACCTGCCCAAAGAATAATGTAATCTGCCAGAGACATAGTGCGCTGATCGTCCGTGGTAGGCAACAACTCGCTGTTACGCAGGGCCTCATTACTGTTTGTTGTCATAAATAGTTCCTCCCGTTCCTTCGTTCAACTTAGTCCAGGCTATAGTGGGCCAGATATTGGGGATCAATCTTTCTCTTAAGGAACCTGCCGGCGCCCTTTTCACCTTTGAACTGACCATTTTCCACAATAATCTTACCCTTGGCAATGGTCATTACCGGGTAGCCTATAACCTTCATGCCTTCATGCAGACAGTAGCTGATGTTATTGTGCAAAACCTCTTTGCTTAGTACCACTTCTTTGTCCAAGTCAACCAGCACAATGTCCGCGTCCGAACCGGGGGCGATAATGCCCTTTTGAGGATAGCAGCCATATACCTTGGCAATGTTAGTGCTGGTAAGAGCACAAAGCTTATTAATGGAAATCCTGCCCTTGTTGACCCCCTCGCTCAGCAGGATGGGGAGCCGGATTTCCAGCCCGCTTAAACCGTTCACCACTTTGGTAAAATCCTGTTTCCAGGTGCCGTCTGGGTTTTTCTCCAAAAACATAGATTTTTCATCAATGTCAAAGGTACAGTCGTCTGAGCCGGTCAAAAGAATGGTACCGTCCTTAAGGCCCTGCCAGAGATCTTCCGCCTCTTCGGGGGTGCGCAGCGGCGGCGAGCAAATCGCCAAATGGCCGTTTTCGCCTTGGTAGAGATCATCAAACAAGGTCAGGTAATGCGGGCCGGTTTCCACGTAAAGAGGAAGATCCTTAGCTTGGGCACGCCGCGCAGTGTCCAAAGCCTCACCATTAGTTGTATGAACAACAATCAACCCATTGCCGATATATTCGGTAAAATAAACTGCCCGGGCAAATGCCTCTGCTTCGCAAAGCACCGGCTTGCATTTGGCAAAATTGACCCAGCTCATGTCGCCGGCTTGTCTGCATTTTTCAATGTTGCTTTCCGCAATGGCGTTGCTCTCACAATGCACCATGGGCAGACCGCCAACTTCTTTGGCCTTCTGAAATACCTTCAACATGGTTTCATCGTCACTCATGACGCCTTCTTTTTTATACGTCATAAACATCTTAAAGGTTGGCATACCAGCATCAGCCATTTTTTCAATATCCGCAATGGCCTCAGGGGTTGACTCAACAAATTTGCCATGCACGCTATAGTCAATGGCGGATTCACTCATTTCCTCCGCCCGTGCCAATGCCTGTGTATAGGGAGACTGCCCGCGGCTCATGTTGGCAAAATCCATAAAGGTCGTCACACCGCCAAATGCCCCTGAAATACTTTGCTCAAAAAAGGTATTGGCGCCAAGACATCCCTGAAATGGTGCCTGACAATGCATGTGCGCCTCAATCACACCGGGCATCACATACTTGCCTGTCGCATCTACAACCGAAGCCGCTTCACTGGCGTTAAAATGGCCCAGTGCGGCGATTTTGCCGTCTTTTATAGCGACGTCGCATGCCACCGTGGATGCGGGAGACACAACCTTGCCATTTTTAATGATTAAATCAAACATGGCCTTTGCTCCTTTCAAATTTATAATTCTATTTCAGCAGTGCCTGCATGATGCCATAGTAACAGTCGGTCACCTTGGTAAGCTGATCAATTTCGATATGTTCGTCCACAGTGTGCGCCAGATTTTCTTTGGAAGGACCCAGGCCAAAGGTTTTGATGCCCGCTTCACCTGCATAATGGCTGCCGTTAGTGCAGAAATTGTACTGGGTAATAGAAGGATGGTAACCCATCTCTTTCAGTTGGTTAAAGACACTCTGCACAAAATCAGAATTTTCTTCATACAGCCAGCCGGGGAAGAACCGTTCGCCCTCAATCTCGTTGCCGGTATGACATTTTTCAACACCAACGGCATAGCTGGCCGTTACCTTCAGTTCCGGATCTTGTGCCATCAACTGGTTAAGAAGCTGCTGAATAGGAACCAAAACACTCTCCTTGGTTTCGCCTACCAGCAAACGGCGGTCATAGGTGGCACGGCAGTATTCCGGAACAACTGAAGCACCGGGGTAAGGACTGCTCTTGATGTCGGTAAGTTCCAAAATACCGTCCCCCAGCACGGAATGATGGGGCGGCACAAGAGTGCGGATGGCATCGATCACCTTGGCCATCTTGTACACTGCATTAACGCCCTTTTCAGGGTTGGCGCTGTGGCAAGGAATGCCAAAGGTTTCAATGACAATTTCGGCACGGCCGCGCTGGCCAATCTTGAGGTTCAACTGGCTGGCTTCGCCGATGACGACATAGTCGGGCTGCACCAATTTGCTGATTTCGCGGGCAGCCACACCTTCAAAGCATTCTTCATGTACCACGCCAGCCACATAGATTTCACCGGCAAAGTCTTTGTTGGTGTCCTGCGCGAAGTTGGCGGTAGCACAGATCATGGCGGCAACAGCGCCCTTCATGTCGCTGGTACCGCGCCCATAAATCTTGCCATCGTGAATTTCAGCTGCGAAAGGGGGATGCTGCCATTCGGCCGCATTGGTGGCAGGCACGGTGTCTATGTGTCCGTCAAATAATAGCTTTTTGCCCGGCCGCTTGCCCTTGATACAGCCAATAATGTTGCCATAACGATCTACAGTGACTTCGTCAAAGCCCAAGGCCTCCATATTCTCCTGCAGAACCTGAACTACCCCCTGCTCTTCGCCGGAGTAGCTCCGCTGGCGAATAAGTTTTTGGCACAGTTCCACTACAGCAGATTCACGTTCTTTGCTCAACATAGTTTTTTCCCTCCAGTATTTATATGGAATTGGGTCTACTTTTCACTGGGAAATCTGCCATCCCAGACAACAGCGCGGTAATTTTCACGGTCGGTATCGCCTTCGGTGCTGAAGAAAAGCACACGGGAGTTTTCGTCCAACTTCAGGGCCTCTTTGAGGTGCTTCAACTCGGAATTGGTCATGATTTCGGCTACACAACCTAAGGTTGCGGCGCCGCTTTCACCCGAGATCACCCGCTCATCCTGGGCGGCTGGGTTTCCTAACATGCGCATGCCCTTGGCGGCAACATAGTCGGGGCAGGAAACAAAGTTATCTGTGTAGTTTTTTAAGATACCCCAGCCAATGCTACAGGGTTCACCACAGGCCAAACCAGCCATGATGGTATCCATTTGCCCGGTAACAAAGTGCAGTTTGCCATCGTTTGCTTCGGCGGTGCGGTATAAGCAATCTGCTTTGTTGGGTTCCACTACGGTCATGATGGGGCGATCGTCACCATACAGAGCAGAGAAGAAACCAACGATGGAAGCAGCCAGAGAGCCTACACCAGCCTGTACAAAGATGTGTGTGGGCTTTTCAGGAAGTTGCTCATAGGCTTCCAGACCCATGGTGACATAACCCTGCATGATCCAGGCGGGAATGTCCTCATACCCATCCCAGGCGGTATCCTGAACCATAATCCACCCTTTATCTTCGGCCTGCTTATTTGCCAAACGAACTGCATCATCATAGTTCAGATCAGTGATGGAAGCCTCAGCCCCTTCTGCACGGATGTTTTCCAGACGTTCAATGGCACTGCCCTTGGGCATGTAAACCACAGCATGCTGTTTAAGCTGGTTGGCGGTCCAGGCTACGCCACGTCCGTGGTTTCCATCGGTAGCAGTAACAAAGGTCAGATCGCCAAGTTTTTCCCGTATCTCAGCAGAAACCATTCTTTTATAGGGCAGTTCAGCAATGTCCATCCCCAGTTCTTTGGCTATGTAGTTACCGATGGCAAAGCTGCCACCTAAGACCTTGAAGGCGTTCAGACCAAAGCGGTGAGATTCATCCTTTACATAAAGGGTACCAAGTCCTAAAACCTGTGCAGTATTCTTCAACTCAACCAAAGGAGTTTTTTGATAAACCGGAAAGCTGGCGTGAAAACTCTGCACTTTTTTTGCTTCTGCCAAACTCAAAAATGATAAATCGTCTGTTTGTTGTTCGTCTCGCTTGTACGAAACCAACTTAAATAGCTCTTTCATAAGGTGATTTCATCCCTCCGTTATTCTTCGCTCAACAGCGTTTTTCTATTATTTAGCAAATTTCGTACCAATAATTTGTTTTTGTTGCAAAATAATAAAAAATGCGACATATTCTAAAAAATGTCGCATTTTTGTTTAAAATCTAACAATAATTTTTCGATAGCCATCGAATATAGTGAATGAAAGAAGAAATCTCAATTCTCGATTTGAGAAAAATTCTCAGAATGGGAATCGAGATGATTATTATTTTGAGAATTCCTCTGTCTTTCGGTACAGGGTGGCCAGGCTGATACCCAAGCTTTTGGCAGCCTTCTTTTTGCCTTGGGTGCTTTCACCAAACAGTTGCAAAGCCTTTTGAATTTCGCGGCGCTCCACTTCTTTTAGTGGCAGGACGGTTTGCACATCGGTTGGCGGCGAAGAACCTTTTACCGAGTTAGCGCTCCAATCAGGTTTGTCTGCCGTTCTCCGCTGGTGCTCAAAAAAATCTCTTGGCAGGGTATCCAAATCCAAAATTCCTTCTTTATCGCTCATGTTGACCATAAATTCAATCGTGTTTTCCAATTCCCGTACATTCCCGTACCATGGATATGCCAACAATGCATCCATCGTTTGAGGTGGAATTCTGCACTGGGATTTACCAAAAAGGGCTGCATACCTCTGTGCAAACAGATTAGCGAGATCCGGAATATCCTTTTGCCGCTGCCGTAAAGGCAGAATATGTAAAGGAATGACATTCAGGCGATAATACAGGTCTTCACGGAATTTGCCGTCGGCAATCATTGATTTCAGATCTTTATTAGTGGCGGCAATCACCCTTACATCCACAGGGATGAGTTGGTTTGAGCCGATACGAACGATTTTTCTATCCTGTAGAATACGCAGCAGCTTTGCCTGCAGATACAGCGGCATGTCCCCAATTTCGTCTAAAAAGATGATGCCTTGGTTGGCCAATTCAAACTTGCCGATTCTTCCGTTGGGATCTGCCCCGGTAAAGGCGCCTTTCACATACCCAAACAGCTCCGACTCCAACAGGCTTTCTGGGATTGCCGCGCAGTTGAGTGCAACAAACTGCTGGTCACGGCGGTTGCCGGCCCGCCAAATAGCAGTGGCTGCCACCTCTTTGCCGGTGCCGCTTTCCCCGGTGATCAATACGGTAGAAGTACTGTTGGCTACCTTTTGAATTTCCGTACGTAAAGCATCGGTTTCTTTGCTGCTGCCTATTATGTTGCCGGTGGAAATTGCAGCCGTCAAGGCATACATCTTTTGATGCAGATTTTTAGAACGGGTAAATACCAGAACTTCCGCATAGCTTTCATCCACCTTGAAGGGGATATAAATTTCACCTAATATAGATGTTTTCTTCTCCGCCACAGAGAGCAGGTACTCACTTTGGCCATTTATTTTATCCCGGGTGGAGATTAATTTTACCGGGCTTCTTTCTACTATTTCCATCTTCAGTTGCTTGCGGGCTTCATTATTTGCCAGGGTAATTGTGCGGTCGCTGCCCAAAATCAAAATGCCTTGCTCCATATGGTCGATGGTACAGGATAATGCTGACAGCATTGACTCTTGTTTCTTTTGGTCAATTCGTTCGGTGGCTTTCGCTGCAATAAAATTGGCAATCTGCTCAATGAGGCCAAGGTAGGTTCCCTCGTCCCGCAAAATAGTGTTTCTCTGCCACTCGCTGGAACCTACCAAGCCGATTATCCCGATGGTTTTTCCTCGGGCAAGAATGGGCATGGCGATTTCAATTTCCTCGGTGCAGTTGTTTTGTTTAGGACAGTCCTGACAGATAGGATCACAGCCCGGCGTATAGATAATCTGCAGTTTGCCGGTTTTTAGAACCTGACGGTAAGTGTATCCTTCTGCCGACATGTCCATGTTAACAAAAGGGGCAAAAATTCCTGTCCCAGCTACGCGGAACAGGTCGGCATCCACTACCTCAACGTCAACGTTTGAAATTTTGGCCATAATGGAGGCATATTTTTCTACCGTTTCCTGAATCTCTAACAGAATACCAGCCATATGTCTCCTTTCCGGGTAGTATCGCACTGGCTACCTTTCATGAACAAACTTATGATTTAGCGCATAAAATGCATCATCTTATCGAGATCGCTGCAAAACAATAGTTTTTATTTTACCATATTTTATAAAAAAATTAAAACTCCCACCATAAAAAGTGGGAGTTTTCTTGGTATTATACTTCCATGATGATCGGTAAGATCATTGGCCTTCTCCTAGTTTTTTCATAAAGAAACTTTCCTAAATCATCTCTAATTACAGATTTCATAGCTGCCCATTCTGAAATTCCCCGGACACAGCATTTTTCTAAGGCCATCTTCACCTTTGTTTTAGCCTCTTCCATCAACATCTCTGATTCACGGACATAGACAAAGCCCCTAGAAACGATATCTGGTCCAGCCAGTACTTGATTGTTTTCCTTATCCATGGTAACCACCACAATCAAAATACCATCCTGGGACAATTGTTTTCTATCTCGTAAAACAATATTCCCCACATCGCCGACACCAAGGCCGTCCACCAGCACTCTGCCGGAGGTCACCCTACCCAGCGTCCGGCCGGTTTTACGATTAAATTCCAGAACTTGTCCATTTTCACCTACAAAGATATTTTCCGAGGGAATCCCCAACTCCTTGGCTAGTTCTGCATGTCTTTTTAACATACGGTATTCACCATGAACAGGAATGAAAAACTTAGGTCGAATCAGGTTAAGCATGAGCTTTAATTCTTCCTGGCTAGGGTGACCGGAAACATGGATACCAGAAACCGCTTCATAGATAACCTTTGCCCCCAGTTTAAACAATTGGTCAATAATCCGAGCCACTAGTTTTTCATTACCAGGTATTGGAGTGGCGGAAATAATGATGGTGTCACCATGCATAATATCCACCTGACGGTGATCGTTCATAGCAATACGGGTTAACGCAGACATGGGCTCCCCTTGGCTGCCTGTAGTTAATAAAACTACTTTATTCTTGGGGAGTCGATTTGCTTCATCCAGTTCCACTAAGGTTCCCTCAGGTATATGCAAATAGCCCAGTTCACTTGCCACCTGCACAACATTCGCCATACTCCGCCCCACTACAGCTACGTGTCGTTCGTATTTGTGTGCTACTGTAATAGCCTGCTGCAACCGATGTACATTGGAAGCAAAGGTTGCAATAAGAATTCTTTCCTGAGCATGTCGGAAGGTCTCATCAAAGGTATTACCTACTACCCGCTCGGACATTGTGTAGCCAGACCGCTCAACATTTGTACTATCCGAGAGCATTACCAATACACCCTTTTCTCCCAGAGCAGCAAACCGAGGCAAATCGATTACCTCACCATCCACAGGAGTTTGGTCAATTTTAAAATCTCCCGTGTGCAGAAGAGTTCCCACTGGTGTATGGATGGCGATAGCCATAGAATCAGGAATACTATGGGAGACTCGAATAAATTCTACTTTAAAGGGTCCTACGGATATGATATCTCGGGGTTTCACGGTAGTAAGCTTAACCTGTTCCAGCATATTGTGCTCTTTTAATTTTCCCTGCACCAGACCCAAGGTAAGCTTCGAACCATACACCGGGACATTAATTTGCCGTAAAACGTAGGGTAACGCTCCAATGTGATCTTCATGGCCATGCGTGAGGAGTATACCTAATACTTGTTCCTTATGTTCCAGAAGATACGTTATATCAGGAATTACAATATCAATCCCTAACATTTCCTCTTCAGGAAACATTAAACCACAATCGATCAGAACAATATTTTCCCCAAATCTCACCGCGGTCATGTTTTTACCGATCTCGCCTAATCCCCCCAGGGGAATTACAGCTAATTTTGGTTCCTTGGCCAAAACCGCACCTCCTATTATCTATATAGTAAAATCGCTTCGCTAAATAAGTCAGTAGTTACTAAAATTACGGTGAGAAACTAGGAGAAGGCGGGGAAAATATGAAATTGTCCGAAATGTGGAAAACCGTTCCAGTAACCTACGCAAACAATTATACTAAAAAAATAGCTCTAACGGCAATATAATTGCCCATAAGTGCCAAAATAATACAAACAGGGCTATTACCCTGTTTGTATAGGTATTATTAGATCAAATCTATAAAAGTTCAAGGTTTTGCAACAAACCTTTTACCGAATCAATCTCACTGGCGGTGGCATCCACCAAGGGCAGCCGTACACCGCCTACTGCTATGCCCTTTAAGGTCAAGGCTGTCTTGACAGGAACAGGATTGGTAGTAATAAATAATCCTTTAAATAACGGAAACAGCTTCTTATGCAGGTTAGCAGCCAACGTGGTATTGCCTGAGGAAAAAGCATCGATCATCTCTTGGATCTGCTTACCAGCTACATGGGCTGCCACGCTGATAATTCCCTTAGCCCCCAGAGATAACATCGGGAGCGTCATGGAATCATCACCACTGTAAATAGCAAAATCCTCGGGTAATACTTTCTTTAGTTCTGAAACCTGATCAATACTGCCTGCCGCTTCCTTAATGGCTACAATATTGGGGACGTCTTCAGCCAGTCTTTTTACCGTTGCAGGTAAAACATTGATGCCGGTACGACCGGGAATGTTATAAAGAATTATCGGTAAAGTGGTACTTTCTGCAATCGCTTTGAAATGCCGGTAAAGCCCCTCTTGGGAAGGCTTGTTATAATAAGGTGCCACCAACATAACCCCATCGCAGCCTACTTTCTCGGCTTCTTTGGTTATGGCGATACTGCTGGCAGTATCATAACTACCAGTACCAGCCACTACCGCTGCTTTGCCCCCCACTTCTTCCACCACAGCCGCAAATAACGCAAGCTTTTCATCCTTGGCCAAAGTTGGCGATTCTCCAGTGGTGCCACAGACCACCAGGCCATCAGAGCCGTTTTCTACTAAATACCGAGCTAGTTTTTTTGCCTGGGCGTAATTAACGGATAAGTCGGTATTAAACGGGGTAACCATGGCAGTTAGTACACGTCCAAAATCAATCGCTGCCATTGACTTTCACCATCCTTTTACATTTATTCCACCGTGTATATTTATTGGGCTTTATTACGATAACCCAGTTCAAACTTCCGGTGCAGGGCACGGATGGCTTTTTTCATATCATCTCTCTCCACCAGCACCCAGATGGTGGTATGGGAGTCAGAAGACTGTAGTATTTCTACTCCTTCTTCAGTCAGAGCCTGAACGATGCGTGCCATCACACCAGGCACCCCTGTAATACCCGCACCCACTGTAGAAACCTTGGCACAGTTGGATCTTACCTGAGGCGTAATCCCCAAATTTTCAAGAACGTCCAGTGCCTTCTTAGCCAGTTCATCTTTAACCGTAATCATGATTAATTCAGGACTGACATTGATAAAGTCGATACTAATGTCTGCCAAAGCCAGTGAACGGAAAATTCGTAGAGCTGGATGTTCTACATTGATATCTTTGACCAGAATTTTTAGCTGGGTTACTCCCGCCACATGGGTAACTCCACAGGCCAGCCGGTCTCTGGTAATATCAATGGTGCCATACACCCCATGATGACTGGTAACCAGGGTACCCGTTGTCTCGGAGAAGGTAGAACGCACCCGGAGGGGGATATTACTCTGCATGGCAATTTCCACAGCCCGAGGATGAATTACCTTGGCACCTTCGTGAGCCAATTGGCAAATCTCATTGTAGGTGACGGTATCTAGTATCCGTGCATCCTCCACAATCCGGGGGTCAGCAGTCATAACCCCTTCTACATCTGTATAGATGTCAATGCAATCCGCATTTAAAGCAACTCCCAGGGCAGATGCGGTCGTATCACTACCGCCCCGCCCCAGGGTGGTGACTTCTCCGTTTTCACTAATTCCTTGAAAGCCCGTGACTACTACAATTTTTCCTTGTTCAGCTTGGGTAATAATGTTCTTGGGGTCCACTCGGATAATTCTTGCGTCACTGTGATTACTGTCGGTAATAATACCTGCCTGTGCTCCTGTTAGCAGCACCGCTTGACGCCCCATACGCTGCAGGGTGTTAATCATCGCTACACCGGAGATAACCTCGCCGCAGGACATTAGTAAATCCATCTCTCTGGCCGGTAAATCCCGGTTAATAGCTAAAGCAAAATTAATCAGAGTATCCGTAGCGTAGGGTTCGCCCACTCGTCCCATAGCCGATACCACCACCACCGGCACATAACCTTCATCTGCCGCGGTGATAATCCTATGGGCCACATGATCCCTTGATTCCTGTGTCACCAGTGAAGTGCCACCAAATTTCTGAATCAGAAATTTCATAATTATCTTTTCTCCATTAGACAATCATACTTAAGCAACAATTCCGCTATTTGCACAGTATTGGTTGCCGCTCCCTTACGAATTTGATCGCCCACTACCCACAAGTTGAGACCATTCTCGATGGTATTGTCTTCCCGTATCCGTCCCACAAAAACCTCGTCTTTATCGGAGGTAAACAATGGCATAGGATACACTTTATTGGCTACATCATCCTGGACAATCAGTCCGGGAGCTTTGGCTAATACTTCCTTGGCCTCAGCTGCAGATAGTTTACGGTCAGTTTCAATGTTGATAGATTCTGAGTGACTACGGTAGACAGGTACCCGTACCGTGGTGGCAGTAATCTTCACTTGCTCATCACGCATTATTTTCTGAGTTTCTTTAACCATCTTCCATTCTTCCTTAGTATAATCCATATCCTGGAAGATATCAATGTGGGGGATCAGGTTAAAGGCAATTTGGTGGGAAAACTTATTGGGAGGATACTCCTGACCATTTAAAACTGCCTTCACTTGGCCTGTCAGTTCTTCGATGCCTTCTTTACCCGCACCAGAAACAGCCTGGTAGGTTGAAACAATCACACGTTTAATACCTGCCACATCATAGATAGGCTTTAAAGCCACCACCATGATAATAGTAGAACAATTGGGATTGGCGATAATACCTTTGTGCCACTTAACATCCTCAGGATTAACCTCCGGTACCACCAAGGGAACCGCCGGGTCCATCCGATAATTGCTGCTGTTGTCAATGACTACACAACCACTTTCCACTGCAGCCTGACTAAACTCTAAGCTAGCCTTACCACCTGCAAACAGTGCGATATCCATACCCTTAAAGGAAGTAGCAGTGGTTTCCTCTACAATATACGTACGTCCCTGAAATTCTATTTCAGTTCCTGCAGACCGGGAAGTAGCACACAATTTCAATTCATTGATGGGGAAATTGCGCTCACTTAGTATATTTAAAAGTTCCTGACCTACTGCTCCGGTAGCACCGACGATAACAACATTTGCTTTTTTCAACTTTCTTCCCCTCCAAGATCTTTTTTACCCCCCGGCTTAGAAAAGTCAAACCTATAGGGCATAAGCTGGTGGCAGCTAGTTTGCCCTTATCCCTTATGCATGTTAGAAGGTTTCACACTTTCGTCTATGCCAAAGAATCCTTTATAGTTGTACTAAAATGGGCTGGATTTGCTTACCTTGTAACGCCTGTAAAATGGTGTCTATGATCAGATCCATACGACTCTTTAAAGAATTTGGCTTCCCGATGGGACTATCCTGACCAAATGGTACCATATAAACATTCTTGGTGTTAAGCAGTAATCCAATATTTTTTGCATTCATACCTAATCCATCATTCGTAGAGAGCGCTAAAATGACTGGTCTTTGGTTTCTTAGATGGGCCTTGGCGGCCATTAATACCGGCGAATCAGTGATACCATTGGTCAATTTAGCCAAAGTATTGCCCGTGCAAGGGGCAATCACTACTACATCCACTAATTTTTTAGGCCCTACCGGTTCCGCTCCGGGGATGGTATTAATAGGTTTTTTACCTGTAATTTGGGTTAATTGTTCTCGCCATTTCTCAGCAGTACCAAAATAGGTATCCATGGTATCTACTGAATGGCTGACAATGGGAAACACCTCTGCACCTGAATCCACCAACTCTTGTATTTTAAGCATTACTTCATCTAATGTACAATGGGAGCCTGTGAGGGCAAAACCAATTTTTATTCCTTGTAAACGCATATGCCGCACCTCCGTTAGCCATTCCTATTGTCCGTTATTCTTTGCCAGTGCATTGGCTAATAGAGTAGGTATCACCTTAGACAGAATCTGTCCTGCTGTTTTGGGAGCTACTTTGCCCGGCAATCCCGGTGCCAAAAGGGCCTTGATACCCAGTCTGGCGGCCGCTTCAAAATCAGTACCTCCGGGTGGGGAAGCCACATCAATAATCACGGCATCTTCCCTAGCTTTGCTTACTATACAGCTAGACAACACCATGGCCGGGACGGTATTAAAAATAATTTCCGCCTGACCAATTTGTTCCTGTAATTCTTCATAGGTGATAGAGTTCATACCCATCTCGTAAACTCTGGCCCGATCAGCAGCTTTTCTAGCTACCACTGTAACCTTCGCACCCATACCCTTTAGCAGTCTGGCAATGCTGGCCCCGGTACGTCCAAACCCCAAGACGAAGGAGTTACTATTGTGAATGGTAATGGCTGTATTCTCCATCGCCATCTGAATAGCTCCTTCCGCTGAAGGGATGGAGTTAAGAATTGCCACTTCGTCCAAATCTAGTAGTGTAATAAGGTTAACACTACTGCGCTGAACAATTTCCTTAAGTTTTCCCCGTGCATAACCACAAAAGACCGGCGTCTCGGGAGGCAATTTTACCAATAAAGTTTCTGACAATAAAAAGGGCTTCTCTTCATAGACACAATAGAGGTTGCCATCCTCTAAAATACCGGGTACAGGTAGAATAACTGCTTTCACATCAGCCAAAGCCTCTTCCAGGCTTTGGTAGAGGATTACATGCGGTGGGTCATGCTTGACCGGTAAACCTACTACCCGAACATGAGCACCAAGACGAGATAAGGTTGAAACCAATTCTATTTCTCTGGCATCACCACCGAGGACAGCCACTTTAACGCCCTTTAGATCAGGCTGCATCTTGTTTTCCTCCTCTCCAACCCTTCACTGACACATTACATGATATGAGTTGGCAGAGGGGGTGGTGCTTGTACTGGATGGCTTAACAGAGGTGCGGAAATTGCCATATTTAGTTATTCAAAGAGTAGATTTTCCAGTCCGTAGACCAAATGCTGCAAGGACATTACTTTGCGAACCGCTAGCAGTAAACCAGGCATAAAGGATTCCCGGGAAATAGAATCATGTCGAATCGTTAAGGTTTGTCCAATACCACCGAGAATAACCTCCTGGTGCGCCACAAAACCGGGTAAGCGAACACTATGAATACGCATACCTTCATAGTTACCGCCCCGCGATCCTTCAATCTTTTCTAATTCACTGGGCATACCCTGGGCCATGTTGCCCCTTACGGCGGTAATGGCCTCTGCTGTTTTAATGGCGGTGCCTGAGGGGGCATCCATCTTTTGATCATGATGCAGTTCAATAATCTCCACATGAGGAAAATACTTGGCAGCCTCCGCTGCAAATTTAATCATAAGCAAAGCTCCAATAGCAAAATTAGGAACAATGAGAGCACCTGTCTGCTTCCCCGCAGCTATTTCCTGAAAATGTTGAATTTCAGTTGAAGACATCCCGGTGGTGCCTACTACAGGTCTCACGCCATATGTAAGAGCCAATTCAATGTTACCCTGCACCACACCAGGCCGGGTAAAATCGATTACCACATCTGGTTTCAGTTCCTGAAAGGTCTTTTCCAGGTTGTCGGATATCGTAACATCTAGGTCTGCTATTCCCAGGTGAATACCCAGAGGACTACCAATCTCCCTGGTATCTACCGCCCCTACCAGCTCCATGCCCTCTGCCTTCAGTACCGCTTTGCAAGACTCCTGTCCCATTCTGCCAAGGGCCCCTGCTACTACTACTTTAATCACTTTCCCACCATCCTTTACTCATTTATCTGAAAATATTTTTTTGTAGAATTTATGCATATTATCCATTACCTTATTTATTCTTGTCAAGTTAGTAGAGATATCTGTCCATGCTGTAAAAACAAAAACCCCAGGTGATGGGGTTAGTAGGAATACCTATGCAGCACCGGATTGCATTGATCCATTTCTACAATAATTACTTCCTCACCAATTTTCCGAATGCTATCCCAAGGGATTACCATTTGTTGTTTATCCATCCACATATTGATAAAATTACTACGTCGCGGCAGTATAATAGATCGAATGGTCCCTGTTTCCAGGTCAATGGTTACATCAGACTCCCCAACCACTCCGAGGCGGGCCCCGTTATTAATATTAACAATCTCTTTACCAACCAATTCTCCTAAACGCACGGAAACCCCTCCTATCTGAATCTAAATTTTAATCGTTTTAATCCTTTACTAAGTCGATTTAGATAAGGACTGACGATAGCCAGAACAAAAGAAATTGCTGCCATGGGTTCCACACTAACTGTCGATACGTTTACTCGGGCGGGAATCTCCACCTCTAAAAAGGTTTTGAGCATCACCAAAGATAAATAGATGCCCCCGGCGGTTCCTATTAATCCAGCTAGGGATTCGGAAAGGGGTGACATCTTGCTCTCTCCGATGACATCCCATTCCTTCCTGTATCTTTTCAGTTTGACTCGTTCGCTCAAGGAAAAAAATATCAGCAGGGCCACCACGACACCCATGATAATACTGCCTACCATTTTTAACCACCCCCCTGCTACATCTTATGAGCAAGGTGGACAAATATTCATGAAAAAATCCCCTGAGCAGGTCGGGGGATTTTGCAATGCGTTTAGATCCGTTTGACTAATGGCCAGTTCTAATCCTTTAAGGTTTCTAGAACCTTCTGTAAGTCTCCACAGTCCGTCCATGGTCCGATAGCAGCCATGGAAAATTTATCAGGCTGGAATAACTGAGTAGACACCCGTACGGTATCTTCCACGGTTACCCGGTTTAATTTCTCCACAATTTCTTCTGGACTGTATACCTTTCCCAAGTAAAGTTCTGACTTACCCAGACGACTCATGTGGGTGTTGACACTCTCCATGGACAGCAATAGGTTGCCCTTAAGCTGATCCTTGGCTCGCTGCAGTTCTTCTTTACTGACACCATTTCTCTTTAAGTCATTTATTTCTTTAAAAATAAGTTCCATGGCCTGATTTACATTTTGTTTGCTTAAACCCGCATAGACACCAAAGATACCGGTATCGTAATAGGAACTGTGATAGGAATAAACCGTATAAACAAGACCACGCTGTTCCCTAATTTCCTGGAACAACCGGGAGGATAACCCGCCACCCAGTATGGTATTAACCACTTGAGCAATGTAAACATCGTCATGGCCGAGACATAAACCAGGAGCACCAATGACCATATGTACTTGTTCTGTTTCTTTGCTTCGACAATTCACTTGAGCAGCAGGATTGGGAAGTTCCAAACGTCGATTTACTTGATTACCGGATAAATTCTCTAACAACGGTGTTAATTTTTCTACCACCTGTTGATGCGTAATATTCCCCGCAACCGAGATCACTAAACGATTGGGCGTATAATGATGCTTCATATAATCTCGGAGATCCTGATGATTAAAACTGCTGACTGTTTCTGTGGTACCAATAATAGGTCTGCCTAGAGGATGCCCGGACCAAATTGTTTTGGCAAACATATCATGCACCAGTTCATCTGGAGCATCTTCGTACATTTTTATTTCTTCCAGAATAACATTCTTTTCTCTTTCTACATCCTGCTCGGCAATTTTAGAGTGAAACAGCATATCTGTAAGCACTTCCACTGCCAAATCAAAATGTTCATCCAACACCTTGGCATAGTAACAGGTATACTCTTTGGTGGTAAAGGCATTGAGTTGACCGCCAACAGCATCTAATTCTTCGGCAATTTGTTTGGCAGTTCTGTTTTCTGTACCCTTAAACATCATATGTTCTATGTAGTGAGAAATTCCCGCGGTTGTATCACTCTCATCGCGGGAACCTACATCCACCCAAATGCCAAGGGCTACGGAACGTACATGGGAAACTTGTTGTGTAAGGATTCTTACTCCATTTGCTAGTACTTCTTTTTGGTAAAACATTACAACACCCCCTGGAAGCGCAATAAGCTATGTTTCTCCAAAGAAAAGACAAAATCCTTTAAAAAAACGCTAATTTATCATGATCTTACTAAGTTTGCCCTGATGCAGATCGGAAAGGTTATCTTTCCTGAGCTGCTTAGATCAGCTAAATTAATGTAAGTATGCCCCAATCCCCGCTCTCTATTAATTTTCTTTATTTTTTATTTCTTCTACCGGAAGGCTGCTAGTTAATTCACCCACGGTAACAAATTGATATCCTTTTTCCTTTAATTGTTTGATTATTTGTGGTAGTGCTGTTGCCGTAGGGGCGGTAGGATGCATTAAGACAATGGCACCGTTGTGTGCTTTGTTAACTACCCGTTGAATGATGACTTCCGGTGATGGTCTTTGCCAGTCGATGGTATCTATACTCCATAAAATAAACGAATAATTCTGTTCTTCAGCCGCTTTTAAAACAGCGGGACCCCTTTCGCCATAGGGAGGAGCATACAGCTTTGGCCGTTTTTGAAGGCAATCAAAAATAAGTTTCTCTGCCTTTTGCATATCTTTCAGGTTACCACTTTGGGATAATTGGTCTGGATGTGGGTGGGAATAGCCATGGGAACCAATCTCATGACCGGCTGCATCCATTTTTTTTAATAGATCAGGAAAATCCTCTACCCAGGTGCCACCGGCAAAAAACGTGATTTTAACATTGTTCTCCTGTAATATTTCCAACATTTTTGGAATGTACTCCTCACCCCAAAAGACATTACAAGCTAAAGCAATTTTTTTCTCCTTGTCACTTCCCTGGTAAATGGGAGCTAAAACCCGTTCATGTTTTTCATTGGTAGCCATAATACCCAACCCAATGAGGAAAGCAGCAATCATAGCATAAAGAATACATTTATACAGCGGCCCCCTGCGAATAAACAATATACGCATGTCATCCCCCCTTTAAAATTGTCTTCTTTTCCCATCTTTATGCCACGGGAGGAAGGTTTATTTCTCAAAAAAGGAAAAACCCCTCAAATAGAGGAGTTTTATGTCATTATTCCTATTAAGTAGCAAAGACATGTTGTCCGATTTTATTAATAATAGGCCGGCTCCAAATCCACTGGCTAGTGGCCGTGCGTGGATTCCAGTAATATAAAGCACCACCGGAAGGATCTGAGCCTCCTAATGCTTCCTGAACAGCTCTGTAGGAAGAATCATTCGGTTCCAGGTAAAACTGCTTGTCATTTACCGCTGTAAAGGCCCAGGGCTGAAAAATGACATCCTGTACGGTATTGCCAAACTTTCCCGATTGCAGACGGTTCAGTACCACTGCTGCCACCGCAACCTGACCCGCAAAGGATTCTCCCCGTGCCTCACCATGTACCACCCTGGCTAAATCGTAAATATCCTGTCTCGAAAACTGTAAATTCCCTCTGGATGCCGTAGTAGTACGAGGGCGCTCTACCTGACCGCCGCCACTCACCTGTTGAATCAACAGGGAAGCTGTTTGGCTCCCCACTATGCCATCTACCGTTAAACCATTTCGCATTTGAAAACTCTTGACAGCTTGCTGGGTTTGCCAACCATAGATACTATCAGCTGTTCCTACCGGGTAACCAAGATACCCTAAATTTTTTTGCAGTTGTAATACATCATAACCAGAGATGCCTACCTTTAGTGTACGATCTCCCAAGTATGCCTCGGCACTCAGAACGGGTACTGTTAGTATTGCTACAACTGAAAAAACTACAAATAATACCATAAATTTTCTTTTGTAAATTACCATCACCTCATATCAAAATAACAAGACACAGAATAATACAATGTTTATTGTAACTATTCTCTGAGGTATTTGGCAAAGTGTGTATAAGCTTCATGTTATTGAAAATATAGTTTCACTTTTTATAGAAAAAACATAGCCGGTAAATGGGATTTAAATCGAGGTCTTGCTCCCATTTACCGGCTACTGTGATTTTATTCCTTGGGAACCCTTGGGCGACTAAAGGGCCTTCTTTCTCTCTCTTTTTCCTTCTCATTGGCAGATTCCGGCGGTGCCATACCCAGATCCCGCATAGCTTCCTTCTTGGAAAGTTTGAGGCGGCCCTGCGGGTCATAGCCAATGGCTTTAACCATAATAGTTTCTCCTTCTTTGACAACATCCTCGGTTTTTTCAACTCTTTGGAAGTCCAACTGGGAGATGTGTACCAGACCCTCTTTGCCCTGTAAGCCCATAGCACCAGGGATTACCTCGACAAAGCAACCAAAATCTGTTACTCTGGTAACTTTACCATTATACAGTTTACCAACCTCTACTTCGGCAGTAATAGCTTGGATAATTTCCAGCGCTCTCTTACCCTTTTCACGGTCAACGGCGGCAATGAATACCCTGCCATCGTCTTCAATATCGATATTAGCACCGGTTTCCTCAACCAGCTTTTTAATAATCTTGCCACCGGGTCCAATAACATCCCTAATTTTATCGGGATGAATACTCGTCCGGATAATGCTGGGGGCAAACTGGGAAATCTCCGGTCTAGGAGCGGGCAAAATTTCCAGCATTTTTCCTAAAATAAACATCCGACCCTGATGGGCCTGCGCCAAAGCCTGCTCAAAAACGTCTCGGGTAATCCCGCCAATTTTGATATCCATTTGTAAAGCGGTAATACCCTTAGCAGAACCAGCCACTTTAAAATCCATATCTCCCAAATGGTCTTCCAGACCTTGGATATCTGTTAGCACAGTAAACTTATCTTCTTCCATAATCAATCCCATGGCCACACCAGCCACCGGTGCCTTTAGAGGTACACCAGCGTCCATCAGTGCCAAGGTACTGCCACAAACGCTTCCCATGGAAGTAGAGCCATTTGATTCAATAGCCTCGGACACCACCCGAATGGTGTAAGGGAATGCTTCTTCCGCCGGAATCATCGGTTCTAAAGCACGTTCAGCCAGTGCACCGTGCCCAATTTCCCGACGACCAGGAGAACGCATGGGTTTGGTTTCTCCTGTACTAAAGGGAGGGAAGTTGTAGTGGTGCATATAACGTTTGGTTTCTTCTACACCGAGACCATCCAGGATCTGTTCTTCACTGACAGAACCCAAGGTAGCCACAGAGAGAATTTGGGTCTGACCTCTGGTAAATAAACCAGTACCATGGGTACGGGGTAGTACACCCACTTCCACGGCAATAGGCCGAATCTCATCAATCGCTCTACCGTCAATTCTCAGTTTATCATGGGTAATAATTCTGCGAACGACTTTCTTTTCTGCTTTTTCAATCAGTAGTAAAACTTCTTTGGGGTTATCAGGGAATTGCTCCAAGTAGGTAGTTTTGAGGTTGGCCATAACCTCATCCAGGTAAGCTTCTCTTTCCTTCTTGGTGAGCTTTTCCGAAGAGCAATGCAACACAGCCTGACGAATGGCATCTTCAGCATTGGCTAGGATGGCCTCTGTCAGGGTCGGATCCACTTCCTGTTCGGCAATTTCCATCTTTTCGAAGGCTAACCCCATGGCTAGGGCATCTGCTCTGAATTTTTCAATGAATTGAACAATCTCCTGCACGGTACGATGTCCAAACATAATGGCTTCCAGCATTTCATTTTCGGGAACTTCTTTAGCCCCTGCTTCTACCATCATAACTGCATCGTCTGTACCGGCTACCACTAGGTGCATATCACTGCCTTCAGCCTGACGAACCACAGGGTTAATGACAAATTGTCCATCAACCCGGCCTACAATAACACCACCAATAGGCTTCTTCAAAGGAATTTTAGAAATATGCAGCGCAGCGGAAGCTCCAATCATCGCTGCAATTTCCGGAGCATTATCCTGATCTACAGATAAAACAGTAGCTACTACTTGAACTTCGTTTCTCATATGTTTAGGGAATAAAGGACGAATGGGGCGGTCAATTAAACGACCGGACAAGATTGCCTTTTCACTGGGTCGCCCTTCCCTTTTTATAAAACCACCTGGAATTTTTCCTACCGCATAAAGTCTTTCTTCATAATCAACAGTGAGAGGGAAAAAATCTATATCCCTGGTATTTTTAGCCACGGTAGCGGTTACTAAAACTACTGTTCCGCCATAGGTTACTAGTACGGCTCCACTGGCCTGTTTAGCCATCCTGCCGGTCTCCAGGGTTATCGTTCTCCCTCCTAGGGACAACTCCCTGATTAAAACGGAATTCTCTGACACTCTTCTCTTACCTCCATAATCTCCAACGTATTTACAAATCTTAGCAATTCGACATTTTTAATAGTATTTCCTTCTTAGGATAAGAAAAATACAAACTATTTATGCCGGATTACTATATAAATAAAAAAAGTGGGCAATTAAGCCCACTTTTACTACTTACGAAGACCAAGTCTTTCTAAAATTTTACGATAACGGTCGAAGTCACGATCACGTAAATAATTTAGTAAGGCACGGCGTTGACCAACCATTTTTAATAGGCCACGACGAGAGTGGTGATCTTTTTTGAAAGACTTCAGGTGCAAAGTTAATTGATTGATACGCTCAGTTAACAGAGCAATCTGCACCTCGGGAGAACCAGTATCGTTTTCATGGGTTTTGAAATTCTGAATGATTTCATTCTTCTTTTCAATAGATAATGCCACGTAGTTCACCTCCTTGTATTAATGATCCCTGTTATCCAAGACAACCGTCGGAGTGAACAAATTCCCTAGATAACAGTTCTTGGGAAATATTATTTCCCTATTATGGTTATCACCAAACGACCGTTTTCAATATCTTTAGCAACAATATCAAACATACGGCCTGATTTGGCAAAGAAACCTCGAAATCGGGTGGCAGTCGGTACACGACCAGGAATCCCCCTGGCAGCAGTGATGATGTCATTAGCATTAATCTTGTCCTGACGCAGATCCTTTAACCTTTTACGAGCATGCTCTGTAATAATGATCCGCATACTGCACCCTGGCTAACAACTATGAAAGCGATAGGTCTGTCCATTATCCTCTTCTTGTGCCAAAAAGGCATAGAGAGCATCTTGGAAAGCAGTAATTCTTACATTGTCCATATTGGATTGAACATAAAGGGATTCCAACTCCCGTTTAAGGTGTTGAAAATCCTCACTGAGGCAAATCAAGGCAATATGGTTAAGCCAGCGTTTAACCTCCTCTTCAGGAGTATCAAATCTTGGATACCCCACGGACAACGTCTCCTTTCTTTGTGGTCTTGGGACGTATGCCGGATTTATTGTAGCATAACTAGTACAAGAAGTAAATGTAGACATTATAAATATATTAAGGGCATCCGCTATTTATTCGATTTTACTCCAGGTGGTCAAATCTGGCACTTTGTACATCCAAATGTATTTGATTTACCAATTCGGTAATAGAAGAAAATTTTCTTTCATCTCGTAATCTGCGCAGATAATTTATTTTAATTTTTTTTCCATAAATATCCCCGCAAAAGTCCAACAGATGCACTTCTATGTTGGCCTGCAGGTTATTATGATGAAAGGTAGGCTTCGTTCCTACATTAGCCACACCTAAGAAGGTTTCTCCATCTAGGTCTACTTGAACTCTATAAACTCCCTTGGCCGGAACCATCATGCCCTCCGGACAGTCTATATTAGCTGTGGGAAAACCTAAGGTATTTCCTCGACGGTCCCCCATGACAACGATTCCTTCGGTAAAAGGATAATAGCCCAACAATTTTTGGGCTGTACTCACATTCCCTTCAGCCAATTGATGCCGAATTAATGTACTGCTCACCACTTGATTGCCTAGCTTCACAGGTGGTATTACGTGTAAGGCATAGTCATACTCAGCAGCATATTTCCACAGTGTCTCCGGGGTACCTTGGCCTTTATGCCCAAATGTATAATTATAACCAACCACAATTCCCTTTACGTTTAATTGCTCTACCAGTATTTTTTTAATAAATTCTTCTGGACTTAATCTAGCAAATTCCCGTGTAAAGGGTAATAAGAGCAATACATCTACTCCCGATTTTGCCATCTTATGCCTTTTAGCATCTCGGTCTAAGAGCATAGGAGGAGCAAGCTCTGGTTTTAATATCATCATTGGATGTGGGTCAAAGGTTAAAACCGCAGCTGTCCCGTTCGACCTGCGGGCAATTTCCACCGCCTCCCCTATCAGCCTCTGGTGACCTAGATGAATACCATCAAAATTTCCCAGAGCTAAGGTGATATCAGCATATCTGTCTTTTAGCCCCGACAGATTTTCATATACTCGCAATTAAAATTACCCCCCTGCCAGAGAACATCCGCCTTTTATTCTATCATACACTTTTAATGAATTGTTTAAAATTTCTTTGTCTTTAGGCCGGAAACACTACTTTAGGTTTAAAGATCATCCTTACCGATTCTTCGTAATTCTCCTGTTTGGCTATAAAAATTCCTAGCAACTGATTGTTGCATTGAATCCGTACCAAATCCTCTGGAAATATCTTCGTTGACACTTCCCGAACACCGGAAGGGTACAGGATACCTCCAGAGGATATTGATTTTAGCGCAGAAGAATGGATTTCTACCATGGGTAAATGCGTCACCGCCTGAACCATCGGGATAACTACTTGGCCTATTTGGTGATTCGTTATCAACTCAGCCAGTTTCTCCAGCGTAATAGCCCGTTCCAAAGTAAAACTTCCTACACAGGTGCGTAACAAAAAAGACATATAAGCGCCACACCCCAATGCCTTACCTATATCCGAGCACAGGGTACGCACATATGTCCCCTTTGAGCAGGTTACATCAAACAATACTCTTGGATAAGGTGTTGACCAGTCCCAACTGTTTATCACTTTTAAATCAAAAATAGTTATTTGACGACTCGGAACATCTACAACCTTGCCCGCTCTCTCCAATTCGTACAATTTTTTGCCGCCCACCTTAATGGCTGAAGACATCGGCGGAGTTTGCCTAATCTCGCCCCGGAAGGAACGAAAAACCTCTTGGAACTGTTCCAAGGTAACAGAAGATGCACCTACTTGTTCAAGAATATCACCAAAGCTATCCTGAGAGCTAGTAGCCATCCCCAAGGTTAGCTCGGCTCGGTAGGTTTTATTCCCTTCCGTCACAAAGCTTGCCAATTTAGTCGCTTTTCCCAGACAGATGGGCAGTACACCGGCAGCTCCAGGATCGAGGGTACCGGTGTGTCCACATTTCTTAACACCGCTTAACCGCTTTACATAGGAAACGACGTCATGGGATGTCATGCCGGGGGGTTTTAAGATCGTAATAATACCGTCCAAATTAACACCCCCTAAAAAGGCCTTGGGCCTCTTTAACCACTCTATCCTTTACCTCTGACAGCGTACCCTCCACAGTACAACCCGAAGCCCTTACATGGCCCCCACCGCCAAATTTTTTGGCGAAAAGGTTGACATCAATATAATATTTTGAGCGAAAGCTTATCTTAATCCGTTGCTCATCTAGCTCGCGGAAGAACATAGCAACTTCCACATTTTGAATATTGCGGGCATAGTTGATCATACCTTCAATCTGCTGGTCATTAGCACCAACACTTTCCTGCGTTTGTCGGGAAAGGCTGATAGTGGCTAGCTGACCATTCTCACTGACTTCTAAAGTGCTCAATACGGCTTCCAATAAACGAATTTGAGATATCGGCTGCTCACTAAAAATCAAATTAGATAACCGGGCCACAGGAATGTCATATTCCAGCAGCCTAGCGACTCTCCGATGAGTTTCTGAGGTAGTATTTTCGTAACGGAAAGATCCGGTATCGGTAACAATGGCTGTGTAAAGATTGATAGCCAAATCAGTATTTAATGGAATCCCCAAGGCTTCCAGCAAATCCATAATAATCTCACCGGTGGCCGCAGCAGATGACCGCACATAATTAAAATCTCCAAAGGGTTGGTCATTCACATGGTGGTCAAGCACCACGGTGGTTAAACCGCTTTCATATAAAGGCAACAGAGCCGAACCTAAACGATCCGGCACTGAGCAGTCTACCACAATAAGCAAGTCAAAAGCCTCCGGGGATACTTCACCAACAATCATTTCGTTAATGCCAGGGAGAAAACTATAAAGCTCCGGTAGTGGGTCAGAGCTAGCCATGGTAACCTGTTTACCTAACAGGTGTAAACCCAGGCCCAAAGCCAGCACTGAACCCAGGCTATCCCCGTCGGGCATAACGTGTCCACAAATGATAGGACGCTGACACCTTTTAATACTTTCAGCTACTACACTTAGATCGTTCATCAAGGAGATTTATCCTCCTGGTCGTTGATCTCATGCAACAGTTCCATGATTCGACTACCGTGATCTAAGGATACATCCAGTTTAAAAATCAACTCTGGAGCATGGCGAACCTTGATTCTGCGTCCAATTTCTGAACGCATATATCCAGCAGCCTTCTGAAGAACCTCTAGGGTTTCCTTTCGCTGCTCTTCTTTTCCCATGACACTGACAAATACCTTGGCATAGGATAAGTCTCTGGTCACTTCTACTCCGGTAATGGTAACAAACCCCACTCGGGGATCTTTTATCTCGTTTCTTAGCAAGTCGGCAATTTCTTTTTTAATTGCTTCCGCCATACGTTCCGGTCGGTGTGACATACTACACACCTCCTAAAAGGGTTATATTATTTAAGCTCCCTCTTAATGGTCTCAACGATGTAGGCTTCAATAATATCGCCTTCCTGAACATCGTTGTACCGTTCAAGGGTGATCCCACATTCGTAACCTTGGGCTACTTCCTTGGCATCATCTTTGAAACGTTTTAAGGAATCCAGTTTACCCTCATGGACTACAATGCCGTCACGGATCACTCTGATACCAGCGTCTCTGGTAATTTTACCTTCGGTGATGTAACCACCGGCAATGGTTCCAATCTTGGATGCCTTAAAGGTTTTACGAACCTCTACATGGCCAATGATAACTTCCTTAAATTCAGGATCCAACAGGCCACTCATGGCTTTCTTAACATCATCTATCACTTCATAGATAACGCGGTAAAGATTAATATCAATATTCTCAGTCTCTGCTATCTTACGGGCATTATTATCGGGTCTGACGTTAAAGCCAATAACGATGGCATTGGAAGCGGAAGCCAGCATAACATCTGTTTCATTGATAGCACCAACCCCGCTGTGAATCATGTTTACTTTCACTTCATCATTAGACAGTTTTTCCAGCGCCTGGCCTAAAGCTTCGATAGAACCCTGTACGTCTGCCTTAACAATGATAGGTAGTTCTTTAATCTGTCCCTCTTGGATGTGTTTAAATAAATCATCCAGTGAAATCTTGTTATTGGACTTAAGAGCCTCTTCCTTTTTCCGCTGCTGTCTTTTTTCTGCTACATCTCTAGCCAGTTTTTCATCCTCAACGGCAACCAGAATATCTCCAGCCTCCGGTACATCGGAGAGTCCAAGGATTTCAACCGGTGTACACGGCAACGCCTTTTTCACACGGCGGCCTTTGTCATCAATCATGGCTCTAACCCGGCCCATGACGTGACCCACTACAATAGTATCTCCTATATGAAGAGTTCCATTCTGTACTAAAACGGTGGCCACGGGACCTCTTCCCTTATCCAATTCTGCCTCTACCACAGTACCTCTGGCAGGGCGGTCAGGATTAGCCTTTAATTCATGAACCTCTGCCACTAAGAGAATCATTTCCAACAGGTTCTCTAAACCAATCCGTGCTTTGGCAGAGACCGGTACAGCAATAACATCGCCGCCCCAATCTTCTACCACTAATTCATGTTGGGTAAGCTCCTGTTTCACTTTATCCGGGTTAGCGGCAGGTTTATCCATTTTGTTAATGGCTACGATAATGGGCACATTAGCTGCTTTAGCGTGGTTAATAGCCTCCACAGTCTGAGGCATGACGCCGTCATCTGCAGCAACCACCAAGATGGCAATATCGGTGATCTGCGCTCCACGGGCCCGCATAGCAGTAAAAGCTGCGTGACCTGGGGTATCCACAAAGGTAATTTTCTTTCCATTGTGTTCTATCTGATAGGCACCAATGTGTTGGGTAATACCTCCAGCCTCACCGGCTGTAACATTGGCTTCCCGAATGGCATCCAACAAAGAGGTCTTCCCGTGATCCACGTGACCCATAATGGTTACTACCGGTGGACGAGTGATCATTTGATCAAGGTCATCTTCCGGTTCAGCCATGATAATGGCTTCTTTATCTACAGCTACTTTTAGCTCTGTTTCTATGCCAAATTCACCGGCGATTAAAGTAGCGGTATCATAATCAACTTCTTGGTTGATGGTAGCAAGAGTACCCAGACCCAAAAGCTTTTTAATAACTTCGGCTGCAGTTTTCTTTAATTTTTCGGCCAATTCTTGAACGGTAACAGTTTCCCCAATAGGTACCGGTCTTTTATCCATGACCACCGGAGCTGGTGCCGGTGGTTCCGGTCTTCTCCGGTTCTTTGGCTGCCGATGTTTATTGAACTTAGTTTTTTCAGTTTGACCGTCTGCCCATTTACCATCTTTTTCGTAACTCTTACGACGATCGCCCTTGGTTTTATCCGGAGCCTTGGTTGGTTTGGGTTGGGCAACCTGTTCCGGTGGCTTCGGAATTACAGGTGCAGAACCCCTGGGGCCACCGGGACCGCGACCACCTTGTGGCGGTCTGCCTTGGCCGCCCTGACCTCCATAAGGAGGTCTGCCTTGACCACCTTGGCCGCCTTGACCTCCATAAGGGGGTCTGCCTTGGCCACCTTGGCCGCCCTGACCTCCATAAGGAGGTCTGCCTTGACCACCTTGGCCGCCTTGACCACCATAAGGAGGTCTGCCCTGGCCACCTTGGCCGCCCTGACCACCGTAAGGAGGTCTGCCTTGACCACCTTGGCCGCCCTGACCACCATAAGGAGGTCTGCCTTGACCACCTTGGCCGCCCTGACCGCCATAAGGAGGTCTACCTTGACCACCTTGGCCGCCTTGACGATCTCCGTAAGGAGGTCTGCCTTGATTATTGTTTCTGGGAGGACGGTTTCCTCCTCCCTGCCTGTTTTGAACATTGGTAGGTTGTTCTGCTGCTTCATTATTTATGGGAGTAGCAGTCTCTTTATTTATAGGAGCCGGCTTAGAGCCTCTGGCTTCCTGGGGAAATCGCTGGGGTGGTTTGGCTTTATCTTCATATCTCCTATCAGGGGGACGATTCGGAACTCTGTCTACCAAGCCTGGACCCTTTGTGCTATCGGGCCTAAAAAACTGATCTTTTTCTTTTTTGCCTTCCATTACTTGCCCCCTACCTCGCTCATTCGGTTTGTCTACTTCTACCGGTTCAACTGCCGGCTGACTTATCTTTTTTCCGTATGTCTTCTGTATGTTTTGGACATCCTTATCTTCTAGAGCACTCATATGTGACTTAACGGTGATACCCATTTCAGTAAGTTTGTTAATAAGTTCCTTATTATCTATGTTAAGCTCTTTAGCCAACTCATGGACTCGTTTTTTTGCCATATGTTCACCTCCATAAAATCAGAAACCACCGTCAAAAACTACATCTCCCCCTTCTCCAGCAAGCCTGCAATACCCCGGGCAAAGTTATCATCCAATATTGCCACTGATGCACGGGGGGATTTACCCATAGCCTGACCCAATTCTTCCTTGGTAAAGACCAGTGAAACTGGAACACTTCTTAACTCCGCTGCACGAAGATAATCTTTTTTAATTCTTTCCGAAGTATTCATGGCTATCAGGAGCAATTTAACTTTACCCCGACTCATATTTTCTCGAACCGCAAAATCTCCGGAAACCAGTTTACCTGCTCGTTGACATAAACCTAACAGATGAAAAAACGATCTTTGCACCCTATTTCACCATTCCCTGCTTCAAGGTATCTACTAACTCCGGTGAAACCTTGCATTCCAATGACCGCTCTAATCTTTTGCCTTTTATTGCCTTTTGCAGACACTCGGCGTCAGGACAAATATACGCCCCCCTGCCGGACTTTTTACCAGTAGGGTCAATTTCAACGGTATCTTCGGGGGTCCGTACCACTCTTGTCAGTTCACGCTTTGGTTTCATTTCCTGACATCCGATACACATCCTGAGCGGAACCTTTTTGACTTTGGGCATGGCTCTCCTCCCCCTTACTTCTTATCCTCATCTAAGGATAAATCCTCGGCCGTGATTTGATTTAGCTCCTCTTCATAGGAATACTCTTCAAGATCTGCCTGGCCTTCCTCAGTGTATTCTGGATACAAATCAGCCATCTGCGACTCACTCTTAATGTCAATTTTCCAGCCGGTTAATTTGGCAGCTAAGCGGGCATTTTGACCCTCTTTGCCAATGGCCAAAGACAACTGATAATCCGGTACAATAACTCTGGCCACCTTCTCATCTTCCCAAACCTCCACAGCCACAACCTTGGCCGGACTTAAGGATGACGCCACATATTTTGAAGGGTCTTGATTCCATTTGACAATATCTATTTTTTCACCGTTTAATTCAGTAACAATATTTTGTACCCGCATACCTTTAGGTCCCACACAGGCACCGACCGGATCTACGTTTTCATCCTTAGAATAAACAGCAATTTTGGAACGGTAACCGGCCTCTCGGGCAATGGATTTAAGCTCAACCACGCCCTCCTGTAATTCGGGTACCTCCATCTCAAATAGACGTTTCAATAAACCGGGATGTGTACGGGAGACCAGAATCTGGGGACCCTTAGTTGTTTTCTTTACCTCAACAATGTAGGTCTTAAGACGCTCACCATGGCGATAACTTTCACTGGGCATTTGTTCAGAGGGTGTTAGAATAGCCTCGGTTTTGCCAAGTTCGATAAAGACATTTTTATTTTCTACACGCTGAACAATACCGGTTAAAATATCTCCTTCCCGGTTGGCAAATTCCTCAAAGATAATATTGCGTTCCGCTTCGCGAATACGTTGTACTACCACTTGTTTGGCCGTTTGGGCTGCAATACGTCCGAAATTACGTGGTGTTACTTCATCCTCCACAATATCTTCTAGATTAAAACGAGGATCAATTTTTTGTGCATCGGCCAAAGAAATTTCTATCCTATCATCTTCTACCTCTGCTACCACCGTGCGCTGAGAATACACTTTATAGTCGCCGGTTTCCCTATCAATATGCACTCGGGCATTTTGCAGTGAGCCAAAATTTCGTTTATAGGCAGACAGCAGTGCTGCCTCAATAGCTTCCAACAATACGTCAACCGCTATTCCTTTTTCTTTCTCCAAGTCCCTTAAGGCTTCTAGAAACTCAGTATTCACTTTTTGCTCCTCCCATGTTTAAATCAAAATTCCACTGCCAGTCGTGAACTCGCCACCTGCTTATGCGGAACCAATACAGACTTACCCTTTACTTCCACTTGGATACCCTCTTCTGTATAATCCATAAGAGTACCAGTAAAGGATTTGGCCCCATCAACTGGGGCAAAGGTGGTTATATTCACCAAATGGCCTTTAAACCTTTGAAAGTCTTCGGGTGTTTTTAAGGGCCTTTCCAGGCCCGGTGAAGAAACCTCTAAAAAATAGGCTTGGGAAATGGGATCCAACTCGTCCAACAGGGTGTCTATTTTCTCAGACACCGCCTGGCAGTCGTCCAGATCAACCCCCCCAAGCTTATCAATGAAAATCCGTAAATACCAGTTACCGCCTTCTTTGACATATTCTACATCAACCAATTCTAAATTCTCAGCCTCAACAATTGGCTTAACTGCAACTGCAATGTTTTCCGTAACGTTCTTTTTAGTCAAAGGTATCCTCCTTGCCTTTTTGCTCAAACTAATAGGAAAGAGTGGGAAATACCCACTCCTTTCACGGCAAAAAAGTTGAAAAAAGCGCAAAATCACTAAAAGCATAAATAGTATACCATGTAAACCATTTCTTGACAAGGGTCCCTCATTTGAAGCACCACTTAGCAATATAGTATCACCAGGTAAGTAAAATATACCCTAAGAAATAAATTTTCCCACCTTTGATTAAGCCAATTTATCCCTTCTCTTGGCGATTAGGACGGTATTTTAGTAATTCTTGTTCCAAAGAATGGGTATAATTTTTAAGCTCTCCATATTGCTTGGATATTTTGTATTGGCGGGCGATGCTAAACAGCCAGGCTACCACCATGCCACTTAAAGCAGCCCCCAGAATTACAAAAGCCAAAGGAAACCCGGGCAATTGCCAGAGTAAAAATTTGATGCTGATTAATTCCGAATTTTGGATAGCAAAGACGGCTACTAAAATAGAAAAGACAGTGGCTATCCCAAAATATAGCCGCATAGTAACACCCCCTCTTTTCTATTCTAGAAAATACAGGAAAAACCTTTAATTTAAAGGTAACATTAGAATGGATTGTTGATTATCTAATTGCCGGTAGCCTTAGCCTTAAATATTCATGTCTAATGGTAATTTTGGTAAGCACTTGTGTATCTTAAACGATAAGGATTTACCTAAGCTATTATGCTCTCAGGTAGATATGGTTGGAAAAGATCCAGGGACGGGGCCAGAATTTACCTTTATAGACTTCTACTCGATAAACACCTGGTCCGGGATTTGTCAATTGGAGAGTTCGGGAGGTGCTTTGGCTAATTATCCGGCCATCTTTAATGATTTTTAAATGAGCTTTCACCGGCAGCTTAACCTTTAAAGTCAGACCGGGTTTGTGGGATACCTCATCTCCCATTTGCCAATGACGTTCATTATCTTGCAAATAAAATGAAAAGTACTCTACCTTCCCTGCTAAATGATTGACTAGGTAACAACAGCCCTTTTTTAAGGCCGAGAGAATCGTGTTTCTATCTTCGTTCAAAATTCCTTTTAAGGGATTTTCACAAACCACATGGGTACGCAGAGTTTTAAATTGATAAAGATAACTACATAAAGTATTGGGCAGCCAACCTAACTGCCGTCCTCCGTGTGCATCCACACCGGCAATAGCCGGAACTGTCCGAGTTTTTCCCAGCTCATCCCATCGCAGAAGGGTTTGAGACTCAGGGGGCGTAAGACAAAATTTGGGAAATAGAAAACTCTTTAATAAGCCTCTTCTTGTTCTAAAACTACCCATCCATTGGGAAAAATAATTCCACAACTCTACACCATAAGGCACATCCAAGTCCCAGTTTTCCCAATGCATTTTAGCCGGAAATAAAGGATTTTCTTTTTGATCTGGATGGGCCAAAAAGCCAAATCCCCCTTGGTTATACACATCCTTAGCATATTCACTAGGCTGCAGGTGCTTGTCGGGAACGGAACGAATGTCATAGCAAAGAAAGTGATTTCGCTTGGGAGTTACTTCTGAACCAATCAAAAACAGGACCCCGTTTAAGTATTGCTCACCTTCCTTATATAAACCCTGTAAAGTATCATGATCGTTAATGATAATAAATTTCGCTCCGGACCTCCGAGCTGCCCGAGCTATTCCCTTAAAGTCTGCGGAGCCATCGGAATATTTAGTATGAATGTGTAAGACTCCCGAATAATTGTATAGCATAAGTACCTCTGCTAGTTAATTTGATTGATGTTTATTAGTTCACAACAGCTTAATTTTAAATCAAACCATTGTATATGTATAAAGGAAATTATTAGTATCACGGGTGTCAAGGGGACGGTTCCCTTGACACCCACCCTGGGAATTTTCCCAGAACTGCCGAAACTACGGAAGTAGTATTGACCTTTAATCCTTCAACTGCAATAAAAGCAGGTTAAGAATCGTTTGCAGAAATACATTGCCCCAACAAATAAAATTAAACTGCCTAGGATTTCCCAAAAAATTTAATAATTTGGCTAATAAAAGTAAAAAAATTAGCTTTTAATGTGCGTAGCTCCAATTGAGATAGGCACTGCAATTTTCCGGAAGTACTGCTATGCGACTTGCCGGCCAGTGCCCCTTGGAGGGGTGTCAAGAGAACCGTCCCCTTGACAGCTACATGTTTGAAATTTTAACAAAACAGCAAAAAAATTAACCCCTTTTAAATCCTTTCAAGGGGTTAATTTATCAGAATTTCACCATTTTCTTTCTGGGGCTTCCTTATTTAATTTCATCCAATGTTCTGAATTGATACCCCTGTTCCCTGCATTCCTTAATAAAATCCCCCAGCATCTCAGCATTCGCCTTATTCACTGCATGCAGCAGGATAACAGCACCACTATGCAAACGCTCCATGACTTTGTTTTTATTTTCCTCAGGAGTCCCTGCTTCCGGGCGCCAGTCTACGATGGCTACAGACCAGAAAACATTGCGATAACCCATCTCATTGGTGATTTTCAAAGATTTTTCACTGTATTCTCCCATGGGAGGTCTCAGATAGGTCATACTGCCGCCGGTGGTGTTTTGATAGGCTTCACTAAGGGTGTTGATTTCTTTACGAATTTTTTCCTCACTAATCTGCGGTAAACTAGGATGGTTATCCGTATGATTTCCTACAATATGGCCTTCCTGAATCATCCGCTTGACCAACTCGGAATTCCGGCGCAGGTAATCTCCGGTGATAAAGAAAGCTACCTTCACATTATTTTCTTTTAATGTATCTAAAATCTGAGGTGTATAACCATTCTCATATCCTTCATCAAAGGTTAGATAAAGGTTTTTACCACTAACATCCCCATGATAAATACCACGATATTTCTCCAACCAAGCCTTCCCTTTAGCATTTACTTCCGGTAAGGTATGCTGCTGATTGGGTTTATAATACCAGCTTAACTTCTCACCGGCAGGGGCTTGTACATTTGCTGGTGTGCTGGTAGCTGGGGCGGGAGTCTTATTCTCTTGGTTCTCTTGAGGCTTGGCAGCGGGTTGCTCTGTTGAAATGGTCTCCTCTTCTTGAGGCCTTTCAGCTTCCACCTGAGGCTGTTTTGGTACCTCTAGCACAGGGGGTGGGGTTTGGGCGGTCTGTTCCAGCCCACTCTTATTTTTGGCTATCAACATACCCACACCCGTTGTAAATACTACAACGATAACTATTAAACCAATCATTAGCTTTTTATTCATAGAGCCAGCTTCCCTTCATCAGAATAGTATCTTTTTAGTATTATTACCTAACTGCCAAATGGTAGTCATATCCCTCCTGTTTTGGCAATATATAACATACGAAGCCACTTCACTGCTCCGTCTTTCTTATACTATAAACCGGAGGATAGAATAAATGATTCTACAAATCAGCCGGGCTCGTCTCATTTTGTGTGGTGTAATAATTACCTGTTTACTTTCCCTTTGGCTCATCATCGGTTGCCTGGTAATAGAACGGGTAGAGAACAGCCAAGAGGGTATGGTGGTAGTTACCTTTACCTTTCTGGCACCCATGAAGCCCTCGGCTATCCAAGATCTAGAGATTCATCAGATCAATCAGGAGAAAAAAGTTCCTTTTACATATACCTGGCAAACCGCCAATACCTTGCAAATTAGGATTGCTGAAAAGAATTATCCCCGGGGAAACCTTTATCAGTATCGTTTTAAATGTGCTCCCTCTATGTTCTGGCCCTTTTTCGTCTGGGCCGGGGGCAATTTTCAAGCAAAGGTGCCAATAAGATTTATTGGCATTGAAGCAGGGAATACAGTACCTTCCAAAGGCCCGGTGATTCTGCAATTTAATACTCATGTGAAGGCTAATGAACTCAACAAATACCTTAAAGTGCCCGTACCCGGAAGATTAGAACCAATCAATAAGGACCTGAGCCGCTGGCGTTATTGGCCTACGGAAAAATTAAAAAATCTTAGCACTTACGAGATCGAGCTCTTAAAAGGATTGCCTGGCCAATATGGGGGTAAGCTTACAAAATCTGTTAAGATACAGTTCAAGACAACACCGGAATTCTTACTTGAGAATGTTTATCCCCGCCCAGGTTCTACCGGTGTATGGCTTTCCAGAGATATTGTTTTGGAAACGAATCAGCCCCTAAAAAACGGCTCCTTAATTAGTAACGATTTACCCGGTAAGTCGGTTATTAAAGGTAACAAAATTCAATACCTACCCCAACGCATGCTCCTACCAGGTAAGACGTATCGACTAAAGGCTCACCTGGTTTCAATTAGTAATGAAACTCTCGATTACGAGTATTCTTTCTCCACCACCAACCTGGGACATAACCGATGGTTAGAATTTCAGCTAGCTCCTTCCCCTACTCTATGGCTGATGGAAGGTAACAAAACACTGAAAGAAATGAAAGTAACCGTGAAAAGCGGACGAAAAATCCCCAGCGGTACCCTCTACGAGCAAAACCGAAATACTGGCTGGATCAGGCTTAATGCCGACATTCTGTTGCACGCCTTACCGGAAGGAAAGGTAGACAATCATAAAAGTCTGGGACTTCCCACTACCTATAGCTGCATCTACCTCAAGGAGCAGGACTTAACAGATCTTCTCCAGGCTTTACCAGCGGGGTTCATGTTTACTTCCCGTTAAGAAGGTTCGAGACAAACCTACATTACCAGTATACAGGAAAAACCGCCACATCGTAACATAAAAACACATAAATCAACAAATGCCCTACAGCTCATGAGGATGAACTGTAGGGCATTCTTTTAAAATAAAGCCATCTGATCGGATTCTTGTAGATTTCGTAGTGAACCATGATTTTGCAATACTTCGATTACCGTCTTGGATACCTTCGCCCGACTGCGCAGATCATCAATGGAGGTAAAGGGAGCCTCTTCTCTAGCTGCTACAATGCTTTGGGCAGCGGCACTGCCTACACCCTGCAAACCGCCAAAGGGAGATAATAATCCGTCTGGTGTGATGATAAATTTGGCAGCATCTGATTTTTCGAGATTTACTGGTAATAGTTTGATACCCCGTTGGTTCATTTCCAGTGCGACTTCCAGAATGGTCAGGAGGTTTTTCTCCTTGGTGGCGGCCGCGTTTCCTTTTTCCTCGATTTCTTCAATAACCTGCCGTATTTTACCTTCCCCTTGCACCATCAAATCCGCATCGAAATCATCGGCTCGTACTGTAAAATAAGCCGCATAAAAGGCTTCTGGACGGTACACTTTAAACCAGGCAATCCGAAAGGCCATCATCACGTAAGCGGTGGCGTGAGCCTTGGGGAACATGTATTTAATCTTGCGGCACGATTCTATATACCATTCAGGCACCCCTTGGGCACGCATAGTTTCGGCATCCTCTTCCGTCACACCCTTACCCTTACGTACCCCCTCCATAATTTTAAAGGCCTGTTTGGGCAGTAATCCCTGGTAAATAAGGTAGACCATTATATCATCCCGGGCCGAGATAGCCTCTGATAGTTTACAGGTACCTTGCCTAATTAAATCCTGGGCGTTATTCAGCCAAACATCCGTGCCGTGGGAAAAACCCGAGATGCGTACCAGCTCAGAAAAGGTATTGGGGTTGGTATCCACCAACATTTGGCGAACAAATTTAGTACCAAACTCAGGGATAGCATAGGTGCCAACCTGGGAGCGAACTTGCTCCGGCGCTACTCCTAAAGCCTCGGTGGATGAGAATAGACTCATGGTTTTCGGATCATCCAGGGGAATCTGCCGGGCATTTAACCCCGTTAGATCCTCCAGCATACGAATAACCGTCGGGTCATCATGACCCAGAATATCCAGTTTCACCAGACTATCATGAATGGAGTGATAATCAAAGTGGGTGGTTCTGGTATCGGATTTTACATCATCCGCCGGGCGCTGCACCGGTGTAAACATATGCACATCCAGGTGGTTCGGTACCACCATCAACCCCCCCGGGTGCTGACCGGTGGTCCGCTTAACTCCGGCACAACCATTTACTAATCTCTTTAACTCAGCATTCTTTTTCTTGATATTTCGTTCTTCAAAATAGTTTTTAACAAAACCAAAGGCGGTTTTATCGGCAATGGTACCAATGGTACCGGCTCGGTAAACGTACTCCTTACCAAACAGTTCCTCCGTATATTTATGGGCTCGGGGCTGGTACTCACCGGAAAAGTTAAGATCAATATCGGGAACTTTATCTCCCTCGAAGCCCAAAAACACTTCGAAGGGAATATCATGACCATCCTTCACGAAGGCCGTACCACAGGTGGGGCAATTTTTATCCGGCATATCTGCACCACAGCCCGCTGATCCGTCTGTTAAAAACTCACTGTTCCGGCAGTTGGGACACCGATAATGGGGCGGTAATGGATTCACCTCTGTAATGCCGGTAAAGGTGGCCACCAAGGAAGAGCCTACGGAACCCCGGGAGCCTACCAAATAACCGTCATCCATGGATTTCTTAACCAGCTTTTGAGCAATTAAGTACAGCACCGCAAAACCATTGCCAATGATTGATTTTAATTCCTTATCCACCCTTTGCTGTACCACTTCCGGCAAGGGTTCCCCGTACAGTTCCTGGGCCTTTTGCAAGGTCATATCGGTAATCTGCTGCTCCGCGCCTTCAATGGCTGGGGGGTGCAAAATGTCCGGGATGGGCTTAAAAGAGTTGACCGAATCGGCGATCTGCTGAGGATTCCTCACCACCACTTGGCGGGCGGTATCGCTACCCAAATACAAAAATTCCTCCAACATTTCCTGGGTGGTTTTAAAGTAGAGGGGCGCCTGCTGATCGGCGTCCTCAAAGCCTTTACCCGCCATCAGGATGCGCCGGTAAACCTCATCCTCGGGGTTTAAAAAATGTACATCCCCGGTTGCCACCACCGGAATACCAAGTTTCTCTCCCAAGGACACCACTTTACGGTTTAATTCTCTGAGGTCTTCCTGTGTATTTACTTGTCCGTTGCGAACTAAAAATTCATTGTTGCCCAGGGGCTGGATTTCTAGGTAGTCATAGAAGGCGGCGATGTTCTCCAACTCTTCCTGGGAAGCACCGGCTAACAAAGCCTGAAACAATTCACCAGCCTCACAGGCAGAACCAATAATCAGCCCTTCCCGCCGCTTCACCAATTCCTGTCTGGGAATCCGGGGTTGGCGGTGAAAGTACTGTAGATGGGACAAAGTAATCAATTGATATAAGTTCTTTAGACCAATCTCATCTTTGACCAAGATGGTAATGTGCCTGGATCTCAGCTTGTCCTGTTGGACTCCCCGGCCCAGCTCATTAAGCTGCTTAAGCTCTGTCGTACCTTGTTCCATCAATTTTTTTAGTAATAGTAGCCATAATTTACCGGTGGCTGCCGCGTCGTCCACCGCCCGGTGGTGGTTGGCCAACTCAATCTTAAACTCTTTCACCAAGGTCCCTAGCTTATGATTTTTTAAAGTGGGTAAGAGAATCCTGGCCACACCCAAGGTATCGATAACCGTATTCTTAACTTCCACCTGAAGGTGTCTTCGAAAACCAACCTTCAGGAAACCCAGATCAAAGGAAGCATTATGCGCTACCAGAACTGAATCGCCAATAAATTCCTGTAAGGCGCCCAGAGCCTCAGGCACTGCCGGTGCATCTTTCACCATCTCCGGGGTAATGCCGGTAAGCTTGGTAACTTCGTAAGGAATTTCTTTGCCCGGCTTGACTAGGGTGGTAAAGCGAGCCACTTCGTTCCCCTCACTATACTTTACCGCACCAATTTCAATAATATCATCGGTCCGAGGGGAAAAACCGGTGGTCTCAAAATCCAAAATCACATAGGGCAAATTAGCCAATGGCTGATTCTCCTGTAGGTTCCATAGGGTGGGGATGCCGTCATCAATAAGATAACCTTCCACACCATAGATTAGCTTGATACCGGCCTTTTTAGCAGCAGCATAGGCATCGGGAAAGGCTTGCACCACGCCATGATCGGTAATGGCTACGGCTGGGTGTCCCCAAGCGGCTGCCAATTTTACAGCATCTGCAGTACCACAAACACTATCCATCGAACTCATTTTGGTATGTAAATGTAATTCCACCCTCTTTTCAGAGGCGGTATCCATGCGCACTGGAGGAGCATTCCCTAGATTGATATCATAGGCCATGACAGTTAACTCTTGGGAAAACTTATCGTATTGAGCCGGCCCCCTTACCACTACCCAGAGACCATTCTTTAACCGCTCACTGGTTTCTGTGTCACCCTCATCCAGAAATTTTTTTACCTCAATGGAATCGGTATTATCCGTTAGGCAAAAGGTTACTATTTGACGGCCTGATTTTAGTTGCCTAAAGTCCACATCGAAGATCTTACCTTGAATAACAACACTGCGTTCTTCCTCTTGAATCTCGACAACCGGCGTGGTTTGTCCTTTGATGGCTTTCCCTATAATAATTCTAGGATCCCCGGTGTGACTGGCAGAGGATGTCTTTTCTTTACTAGGGGGCGCACTGTTTTGTTCAATAACTAGTTTTTCTCTGATTTCCTGTTCTATTTGCTCCTGCAATTGACACCAGGATTCATCTTCTTCGGGTTGGTGTCTAATTGTCATCTGAACATCTGTTTCTAGACCACATTTTGCTTTTAGCCAATTTTTTAGGTAAAAATCGCATTCTCTACCCTTAAGTAACTCATGGGTAACCTCGTCTGGCAAGAATAAGGTTAAACAATGCTCCTGCCATTGCCATTCGACCTTCTGCAGGCAACCCCGTAAAACTGGATAGCGATGCGCCAACTCGGCTTTGATTAATTCGAAATCCGGTTGATTGGTAACTGCAGTTGTCGTAGGTTGTTGAATATCTAAAGCCAACAAAACCGGCCCTGGTGTTAAGCATTCCAGGGCCGATTGAAGTTGCAATATTTCTTCACCAGTTAGTTGTTGTTCCAGATGTAAAGATAATTTCCATTGTCTTTTTTGAGTATTAACCGCTACCCGGGTAATTTTAGCATGTTTAAAGATGTCTTCCTGCAGGTTGTTGCTGTGCTGTTTATGTTTGTCCAGTACATCTAGCAGTGATACAGCCACTGTTAACCCTCCATACAAATCCATAAGAGAATGACTACTGAAATGCTTCGATTTCGTTGCGTTCTTCTACTAATTTTTGTATAACATCAACGGCCGCGGCTGCAGATCTAGGACTGCCAATTCTTATGGCAGCTTCCCGCATAGAGGTTTGCCAAGCTGGTAATTTCAAATAGTTTTTGATCTGTTGAATCAGGTCCTTGGAATCTCTCACCAGTCTGGCCGCCCCAGCATTTTCCAAAAACTCGGCGTTTCGTTCCTCTTGTCCAGGGATAGGATTGGTGATAAACATGGGTAAACCACTGGCCATCGCTTCGGAGGAAGAGAGTCCACCCGCTTTACCAATCATGATATCACAAGCTGCCATTAGTTCTTGGATATTATTAATATAGCCCAAAATATGAACCCTACCAGGCAAATGAGCCTTGCTTAATTTATTTCTAAGCTGTTCATTCTTGCCGCAAACCACCATCAATTGGCATGGCAAATGGGACGCAGCTAAATCTTTAACTACCTCCTCTAAGGGACCCATGCCTAATCCACCACCCATAATAAGTACAGCAGGAAGTTCCGGGTCCATCTGCCACTGACGGCGTAAAATCAGTTTATCCTTAGAAGAACTAAAATCAGGATCAATGGGTATCCCTGTGGCCTCTATCTTAGTAACGGCAATACCATGGTCTGTAAAAGCCTTCACCAGAGACTGCGCTGCCACCAGATAACAATCTACCTCATCAAAGAGCCAGAAAGGATGGACTGTAAAATCTGTAATGGCAGCGATAATCGGTACCGAACATTTTTCCCTGCGCCGTAAATCTGTCAGTATGCCTAAAGGAAAGGGATGCGTACAGACAATGGCTTGGGGTCCCATTTGTTCAATAAGTGAAATCAGTTTCGGTGCTGCCAATTTATTGATAATCCGATTAAATTCATGCTTAGCGAAACCCGAAAAGGGCTTTTCTTTTTCTGCTTGACGGTAAAAATATCCATAAATTACCGGCGACATTTTGATAACTTCCATATAAGTCCCCAAGACCATTTTCTCAATGAGGGGACTGGCATAGCGAAAAGTATCTAAGATCGTGACTACAGCTCGGGGATTCCGCTGTAATATCTCTTGTTTAATGGCCGCCGCAGCCCTCATATGCCCTTCTCCTGCGGAAACGGACAGTATCAGAACTTTATCTAATATCATCTTTACCACCTACAAAGTTGGCAATAATTTATTAATTTGTTCCACCACCTGAGCAACAGGTATCAACTCGGTTTTACCGGTTCGACGCTGGTGTACCTCTACCACGCCTTCTTCAATGGCTTTACCACCAACAACGATCCTGAGTGGGTAACCAATCAGATCGGCATCTTTAAACTTGACCCCGGGTCGTTCAGTCCGATCGTCCAGAACTGTTTCTACACCGGTTTGATTTAGCTCTTGATATAACTTTCCAGCTAATTTCACTTGGTTTTCATCCTTGGCACTAACCGGAATAACCACTGCATGGAAGGGAGCAATGGCCGCGGGCCAAATAATGCCATTTTCGTCGTTATTTTGTTCAATAGCAGCTGCCATGGTACGGCTGACACCAATGCCATAGCACCCCATCACAATGGGTTTTTCCTTGCCGTTTTCATCCAAAAAGGTAGCACCTAATGTTTCACTATATTTGGTTCCCAGCTTAAAAATTTGTCCAACTTCAATCCCTTTTGCTTCTTGAAGTTCTGCCTGGCACTTAGGGCATGGCTCACCTGCTCGTACCAAGCGGATATCTTCCACCAACTCCGGTTTAAAATCACGGTTGGGGTTAACATTGGCGAAGTGGGCCTCAGCCTTGTTAGCTCCTGCCACTGCATTAGCCATGGCCATAACTTCGGGGTCAGCCACCATGCGAATGTTTTTAAGTCCCACCGGACCTACGTAACCGGCAACGGCACCAGTGGCCTGCTGGATAGCAGCATCACCAGCCAATTCCAGCGTCAGGGCACCCAGAACGTTTTGCAGTTTGATCTCGTTGACATCCCGATCACCCCGTACCAATGCAGCCACAATTTCTTTATCAGTTTGATAGATCATGGTTTTAATAATCTGACCTGTTGCCATACTCAAAAAGGCCGCCACTTGGTCAGCAGATTTTTGTCCGGGTGTAGAGACTTCTTTAAGAGCTAGTTGTTGAGTGGTGGGATCCAAACCAGCAGCAGGTTGCGAAGTAGCTTTTTCTACGTTGGCAGCATAATCACACTTGGTACAATAAAGAATAGCAGCCTCACCAGACTCAGCCAATACCATAAATTCATGTGTACTACTACCACCAATGGCCCCGGAATCGGCCTCTACAGGTCGGAATTGCAAGCCACAGCGATTGAAAACATTGGTGTAGGCCTCATGCATTTTTTTATAGCTGACATCCAAAGCAGCTTCATCGCGATCAAAGGAATAAAGATCTTTCATGATGAATTCCCTACCCCGCATTAAACCAAAACGTGGGCGACGCTCATCCCGAAACTTATTTTGGATTTGGTAGAGCAATTGTGGCATTTGTTTATAAGAACGAACCTCACCGCGCATCAGCAAGGTAATAACTTCTTCGTGGGTGGGACCAAGACAAAAATCCCGGTTGTGGCGATCCTTCAGCCGAAATAATTCAGGTCCATAGACATGCCAGCGGCCGGATTCCAACCACATCTCTGCGGGCTGAATAATGGGCATTAACAGTTCTTGTCCACCCTGCTTGTCCATTTCCTCCCGAACAATGTTCTTGATCTTTCTCAACACCCGTTGAGCTAATGGTAAATAGGTGTAAACACCGGAAGCCGCTTTACGAATAAAACCGGCACGCAGTAACAATTTATGGCTGACCACTTCAGCTTCTGCCGGTACTTCGCGCAGGGTGGGAATTAACATTTCCGTGGTACGCATGATTGGATGTCCTCCTTGGTTATGCAAAATTATGCTAGTGGCCATAAGCCGTAGTTTTTCTATCCTGATAATAACTGAAAAGGTTAGTATGGGTATGGTGTTATCATTTTCTGATAGAACCAAACCCAGTTGGTATGTATCTTCCTATAGCTCCTCAATTTCCTTCAATAGCTCCTCCAACAGCCTTTCTTCCGGCACCTGGCGGATGATTTCGCCTTTGCGGAAGATGAGGCCCACCCCTTTGCCGCCGGCAATACCTACATCAGCCTCTCTGGCTTCGCCGGGTCCGTTTACGGCACAGCCCATGACTGCCACTTTAATAGGCTTGTCTACTTTGGCCAGCCTCTCTTCTACCTCTTCGGCAATTTTAATCAGGTTGATTTGGGTTCTACCGCAGGTGGGGCAGGAAATAAGTTCTACACCCCGCTTACGCAAATTGAGTGCCTTAAGGATATCCCAGGCCACTGAAATCTCATGCCGGGGATGTCCAGTCAGGGATACCCGAATAGTATCACCAATGCCTTCAGCAAGCAGAGCACCAATTCCTACCGCCGACTTAATGGTACCCCCTTTAATGGTACCTGCTTCGGTAACTCCCACATGCATCGGGTAGTCTACCACATCCGTAAGTCTACGATAAGCCTCCAGCATCAGAGGTATGTTAGAGGCTTTAAGGGAGACTTTAATCTCCGGATAATTCAGATCCTCCAGCAACTTGATGTGATTAAGGGCACTTTCTACCATGGCTGCTGCTGTAACACCGCCGTGTTTTTTCAACAATTCTTTTTCCAGGGAGCCAGCGTTTACCCCTATCCGAATGGGCACCCGGCGTTCCCGGGCGGCAGCCACAACTTCCTGTACTTTGGCAGTTCCGCCAATATTCCCTGGATTAATCCTTAAACCGTCTATCCCAGCTCTTAAAGCTGCCAGAGCTAAGCGATAATCAAAGTGAATATCCGCTATCAACGGAATGGCAATGCTTTTTTTGATGGTAGTTAATGCTTCTGCAGCCTCCCCGTCAGGAACTGCCACGCGTACTATTTCACAGCCAATCTGAGACAATTCATCAATTTGAGCTATGGTTGCACCTGTGTCCCGGGTATCGGTATTCGTCATCGATTGGACAATCACAGGGGCATCTCCACCAATCTGTACCGAGCCCACCATCACAGGACGTGTTTGTTTCTTTCTCATGATACCTCCACTAGCGATTGCTAAACAGCAACGAAACGATATCATTATAGGTAATGACAACCATCAGTAACAACAGTAAGCCAAAGCCGATTAGGTGAATGAAACTCTCCTTAGCAGCTTCCACCGGTCTACCGGAAATCTTTTCCCACAGTAAAAACAACACTCTGCTGCCATCCAAGGCGGGTATCGGGAAAAGGTTAAACAATCCCAGGTTAATACTAAGAAAAGCTGCTAACTGCATAACCTGGAAAATCCCAAATTCCGCAGCTTTGCTAATCTCATTAACCACTCGGACTGGCCCACCTAGATCCGCTGGCACCTGCTGCATAAACATTTTGCCAATGAAGGTGATAATTAATCCGGTAATCTGTACCGTATAGGTTACACCTGTGGCCAAAGCACTGAAGGGGTTTTGTTGCTGCATGGTTGGGCGAATACCCATTTTATACTGTCCGGTTTCATCTTTTACAGTATTAACTGTTAGAAGAATTTCCTCGGTATCCCTTTGCACCTTAAGCTGTAAAGGTTTGCCTGCTTGTTTGTTCGTTTCAGTAACCAACTGATCCCAGTTTTCTATAGCGGTCTGGTTAACTGTTTTGATTTGGTCACCCATTTGTAAACCAGCTTTTTGAGCCGGCGATCCAGCAATCACTTCGCCGATGACAGTGGTGGTGCTGGGTACTCCCTGGATCATTAAAATAGCGGCAAAAAGAACCGCTGCCAAAATAAAATTCATTAAAGGGCCGGCGATAATAACGGCTGCTCTTTGCAAAGCTGTTTTATGATTAAAGGTTTTTTCAATGGGGATACCCTTATCCTCTTCTTCATTAGGGTCCATGCCTGCCATCCGAACAAAGCCCCCAAGAGGTAATAGGCGAAGATTATAGATGGTTTCGCCCCGGTGGACCCCAAATAGTTTAGGTCCGAATCCTAAGCTAAATTCGTGTACCATAATCCCCACTCTTTTGGCTACCAGGAAATGACCTAACTCATGAAAAAAGATTAATAAACCAAAAACAACCACCGAAGCGATAAATGTTTGCATATTTTCACCTCTAATAATTACTTAGAATTCTTGTGGCCTCTGTTCTTGCCCATTGATCTATGAAGAGAATCTCTTCTAAACTACTCACATTGGTGGGCGGATGATTCTGTAGGGTCTTATCGACAACCATGGGAATCTCTAAAAAACGTATCCTGCCTGCCAAAAAGGCATGTACAGCTATTTCATTGGCCGCATTCAGAACAGCTGGTGCGGAGCCCCCTTGTTTACCTGCCTGATATGCCAAGGCCAAGGCAGGAAATCGTTCGGTATCTGGTTCTTCAAAGGTCAACCCCATTAATTCCGTTAGGTTTAGTCTGGGTAAGTCGTTAAACCAACGCTCTGGATAACTTAGGGCATACTGTATCGGTATCCGCATGTCTGGCATTCCTAGATGGGCTAGAATCGAACCGTCCCCGTACTCCACCATGGAATGAATCATGCTTTGAGGGTGAATCACCACATCAATGTCCTGAAAATCCAGGTTAAAAAGCCATTTCGCTTCGATCACTTCCAGGCCTTTATTCATTAAACTGGCTGAATCAATGGTGATTTTCTGACCCATGGCCCAGTTTGGATGTTTGAGTGCCATGGCTGGCGTAACCTGTTCTAGGGATGTCCGGTCCAGTTTTCTAAAGGGACCACCGGAAGCTGTTAAAATTATTCTTCTTACAGATTTTTTGTCTTCCCCGTGCAAACATTGCCAAATAGCAGAATGTTCACTGTCCACCGGGAGAATTGACACCTCATGTTCAGCCGCCAGCTTTGTTACATAGTGGCCAGCAGCTACCAAGGTTTCTTTATTAGCCAGAGCTATCTGTTTTTTGGCAGTAATGGCTGCACAGGTAGGAATTAGTCCGACAGCTCCGCTAAGAGCCGTTACCACCACTGAGGCTTCCTCACAAGTAGCCACCCTGACCAAGCCATCTATGCCGTAATGGATCTCTGGATAGAGCCCTTGTTCAGCCAATTGCAGCTTAAGCCACTTGGCATCTTCCTCTGTTTCTAGTGACACCACTAAGGGCCTGTACTGAATACATTGCACCAAAAAAGCCTGTCGGTTCTTCCCTGCTGCCAATGAAACTACCGCCAATTCCTCTGGGAATTGCTGAACAACCTCAAGGGTTTGTCTGCCAATGGAACCCGTACTGCCTAAAATTGCTATCTTTTTCATCTTGGCACCTCTATTAAATTATTTCACCCTCGGGGTTGGAAATCCTGCTTTCACCACTGCTTGAACTGCAATTAACAGGATGGGACCTACCACCATGCCAATGAAACCTAGTAACTTAAAACCAAGAAATAAGGCTAATAGAGTAGCCAAGGGATGTAAGCCTAAATTATCTGCCACTACTTTAGTTTCCAGAAGTTGTCTAGCAACCAATATTACCCCATATAAACTTAGAAGTTTAAGCCCAAAGACTATGTTACCAGAAACTAAAGACCAGATAACCCAAGGTAATATCACTGTACCAGGTCCTAATACCGGTATAATATCAAAAAAGCCAATCAAGAGTCCCATCGTCAGTGCATACTCTGCTCCAATGATATAGAGACCAACTATACTGATTAGAGTGCTAATGCTAACAAGAATCCCTTGGGCTTTAATATACGAAATAAAGGCACTGGTTACCTCTTTAAGCACAAAAATACTTTTTTCACCGTAGGGTGAGGGCATTATTCTTACCCATTTCAAACCCAACAATCTACGATCCTTCGTAATAAAATAGGTCGCCAGAAGACTAACTATAACCACGGTAATAATCCCCGGTACGGCAGAGAAAGTGCCAATTAGGTAGTCTAAGGTTACTTTTAGATAATTCTGCAACGCATCTGCAATGGAACCAAAGGAGCTTTGGATAGCACTTGTTACACTCGGGGGCAGATCACCGTAAAAACGTTGCAGTCGGGGCAGCGATACCCCAACCCATGATTGTATATCAGAAATTATGAAAGGGATACTTCTGGATAAATGAATTAATTCAGTGATTAATCTTAGTAATAATAGGGTGATGATGGTTCCAAAAAAGGAAAATATCAGGAGCATTGATAAAGCCACTGCCGGTCCCCGAGACAAGCGAGCTTTTCTTTGTAGTACACCCACCATGGGCTCCAGCAAAAAACTAATAAATAGAGCCAACAAGAAAGGAATAACCAGGGGCAAAGCAAAAGAAAGCCCCCGGACAAGATATTCCGAAAGTTTGTCAAATATATATAAACTTACTAAAAGAAGTAGACCGGCCAATATAATATGTAGGGCGGTCCGTAACCAAGTAGGCATTTTTGTCACCTCAATGCCAATTATAATCAAATTATTAACAGATTGACAACGTAGTATACCAGAGGAGCGGTAAATAACAAACTGTCAAAACGATCTAGCATGCCCCCATGCCCTGGGATAATATTCCCAGAGTCTTTTACCCCCGCTTGTCTCTTAAGGGCAGATTCCACCAGGTCTCCCAGTAAGGATGCAATACCGATGAGTGCACCCAACAGGACGACTGGCCATAAGGGTAAAACAGGCACCAGCTTAACAAAGGCAAGGGCTGTTAACGAGGAACCGATAACTCCACCCACTGCCCCCTCTATTGTTTTTTTCGGACTTAATAGCGGTGCTAGCTTATGTTTACCCAAGACACGACCCACAAAGTAGGCAAAAGTATCACTGGCCCAGGTGGCTGTTAACAGCAACAGCAACCACACAAAACCATTTTCCAGACCCCGGATAAGATAAAAGAAAACAAAGTTAGCTAAGTATAATACAGCAGTTACATTGCCAAAAGCATCAAGGGGGCCCGTTTTGGGGTATTGAAAGACCATCAATAGAAGGTTAGCAAAGAGCAGCAAAACAATGGTAAAACCTATGTATTCATCCTTATATAGGTATGCACTGGCAAAGGTAATTAATCCACCAACTTGTATCAGCCAAGCGCTGGGTTGTAAATGTAATCCTTTCAGTATCACTGCTATCTCTAAGGAAGATAACATAAAAAAGATCAGTACTAACAACCATAAAACCCAACCACCATACCAAGCAGATAAAACAATTACCGGAATACCTACCAGAGCACTTAGCACCCGTAAGTGCAGCAATATGTCCACCAACCTATTTCTTAATTATTCCTCCAAAACGCCGTTCTCGACGTTGAAAATCAAGAATGGCTTGCAACAAATGATTTCTCTTGAAATCTGGCCACATAACAGGGGTCAACCAGAATTCTGTGTAAGCCAACTGCCAAAGAAGAAAATTACTGATTCTAGCATCTCCGGAAGGGCGAATTAATAATTCCGGGTCAGGCATGCCTGAAGTATACAGGTATTGTTGAATCAGTTTTTCGTTAATATCCTTGATTTCCAGCTGTTTATCATCAAGAGCTTTTGCAATATGTAATACGGCATCTGTAATTTCTGAACGTCCACCATAATTTAAAGCTAAATTCAACACAAGTCCTGTATTGTTAGCCGTTTTTCTAAAGGCTGCTTTTAGTGCCTCTTGGGCCTGATGAGGGAGTTCTTCAAGCCGGCCGATAGCATTTATTTTTACCTGCTGACTGTGCAGTTCGTCGACTTCTTTCCGTAGGTATTCAACCAGTAAATCCATTAAGTAGGATACTTCATCCTCCGGTCTTTTCCAATTCTCTGTGGAAAAGGCATAGCAAGTCAATACTTTAACACCTAATTCCGAGCATAACTTGACTACATTCCGCAAGGACTCAACTCCGGCTCGGTGTCCTAAGGATCTGGGCAACCCCCTACGCTGAGCCCAGCGACCGTTACCATCCATAATAATAGCGATGTGATTTGGCAGCTTGTTCCGGTCTATGGCTTGAAGGAGCTTGTTTTCATCATCAATTCCTTTTTGTCTGTTGAACAGGCCGGTTATTTTTTCAAACATCGCATCGCCTCCAATATAAACAACCCCCTCCGGGCATGAAGGGGGCTACTTGCATTACTCTTCAATAATGGCTCCGGTAGGGCAAATGTCCAGGCATGTGCCGCAATTTTCACATGCCATGGTTATTTTAAAAATGTCGCCCTCCTCAATGGCATTGTTAGGACAGGAATCCAAGCAGGTACCGCAGGCCAGACACTCATCAGTGATTTTAAAGGCCATGGTGTGCACCTCCCTTCCCTGTCTCCTCACACACCACTGTTAAAACTAACTGTTGCGGACTCTTACGTGTTACTTTCACAACTCTTTGGAGCCCTTCTGGTTTCTGTCTGGGTGGTTCGGTTATAACCACGTCTATTTGGAAACCTTTATCATTTAGAAGGGAGATCGCAACGTCGGCAGGATAACCTAAGACATCGGGTATCATTTAAACTTGCATAATCTCCTGTTCTTTTAACTTGACCAGTTCATCAATTTCTTTGATATACTTATCGGTGGTTTTCTGCAAATCGTCCTGTGCCCGTTTGACGTCATCTTCGGGAACACCATCTTTTTGCTTGGCCTTCAGGTTGTCATTAATATCCCGGCGAATATTTCTGATAGCAACTCGGCCTTCCTCAGCTTTTTTCTTGATCACTTTTACTAATTCTGTACGGCGTTCCTGAGTTAACTGAGGTATCGTCAGACGAATTACAGTGCCATCGCTGGACGGAGTAATTCCAACATCCGATTTCAAAATAGCTCTTTCAATTTCGGGTGTGGCACTCTTATCCCATGGCTGAATAACCAGCATACGGGCTTCTGGTACAGAAATATTGGCCATTTGATTAAGAGGTGTGGGCGTGCCATAATAAGAAACTACAATCTTATCCAGCAGAGCAGGGGTAGCACGCCCAGCCCGCAAAGAAGCAAATTCCTTACGTACAACATCCACTGATTTCTTCATGTTTTCTTCAGCGGAAGAAACGATTTCTTTAACCATTTAATTCCCCCCCAACAAAGGTACCAATCCGTTCCCCTAAAATTGCTTTTTTAATATTACCTTCTTGATTTAAATCAAAGACTAGGAGCGGGATTTTGTTATCCATGCAAAGTGATACGGCAGTAGAATCCATTACCTGCAAGCCCCTGTTAAGAACCTCAATATAAGTAAGCGCTTCAAACTTCTTAGCATCGGGTTTTTTCAAGGGGTCTGCGTCATAGACCCCATCCACTTGTTTGGCCATTAAAATAATTTCCGCTTCAACCTCTGCCGCACGGAGAGCAGATGTAGTATCGGTTGAAAAATATGGATTGCCGGTACCTGCGGCAAAGATAACCACACGTCCCTTTTCCATATGACGGATAGCCCGACGGCGGATGTAAGTCTCAGCGACTGCCCGCATTTCAAAGGAGGTTTGTACGCGGGTGTCAACTTCAATCTTTTCTAAAGCGTCCTGCAATGCTAGAGAATTGATAACAGTGGCCAGCATCCCCATATAGTCGGCTGTGGCTCTGTCCATCCCCTTCGTACTACCGGATATGCCACGCCAAATGTTGCCTCCACCCACTACAATAGCTAATTGAACGCGCAGTTCCATAACATCTTTGATTTGCTTGGCAATGGAATAAACCACTTCCGGATCAATACCGTAGCCCTTTTGACCAGCCAGGGCTTCGCCGCTAAGCTTTAAGATGACCCGCCTAAATTTGGGAGTTACCATAAACAGGGTGTCCTCCAGTCTGGTGTTCTGTATTCTACAACGATTCAAAAAAATCCTTTATCTAACACTAAAGATTGGTTAGGCTTTAATTTGAGCAGCTACTTCGGCAGCAAAGTCATCCTGACGTTTTTCCAGACCTTCACCCATTTCATAACGAGTAAACCGGCGAACATCAATCTTTTCACCAATCTTAGAAATGATTTCATTAATAACGTGTTGAACGGTTTTATCACTGTCTTTAACAAAGGGTTGCTCCAATAAACAAACCTCTTTGTAGTACTTTTCAATGCGGCCTTCAACCATTTTATCAACAATCTTTTCTGGTTTGCCTTCATTAAGTGCTTGGGCACGCAAAATTTCACGTTCTTTTTCAATAGCTTCGGTGGGTACTTCTTCCCGGCGAACATATTCTGGCTTGGTTGCTGCAATCTGCATAGCAATGTCTTTGGCCAGGGCACGGAAATCTTCATTTTTAGCCACGAAATCGGTTTCACAGTTAATTTCAACCATAACACCGATACGTCCGCCACCGTGAATGTAAGACTCTACAATACCTTCGGCAGCAACACGACCTGCTTTTTTAGCTGCCGCAGCCAGCCCCTTTTCGCGTAAGAAATCAGTCGCTTTTTCCATGTCCCCGCCCACTTCGGCTAAGGCTTTTTTGCAATCCATCATACCAGCACCGGTACGTTCTCTTAATTCTTTAACCATGCTTGCAGAAATCTCTGCCATGATCTGTTCCTCCTTTATGATTCCATCCGATTAATCTTGTGCTATTATAACCATATTTTTCCCCCAACAAACATTGAAAGAAAGGCGATAATAACTCATAAAAACTGTCTATTCTGGTTTTTCCTATTGCAACTTCCATTATTTTGATCGATTTTAAAGTATAAAAAAAGGTAGGGGCCTCCCGTTCTAGCAAGACGCCCACTACCTAACATTCCTACTCTGCGACTTGTTCACCCTGTTTACCTTCCAATACGGCATCAGCCATCTTGTTGGTAAGCAGTTTTACTGCCCGAATAGCGTCATCGTTACCGGGAATTACATAATCAACCTCATCAGGATCGCAGTTGGTATCAACAATGGCTACAATGGGAATGCCAAGCTTGCGAGCTTCTGCCACTGCAATGCGTTCCTTACGGGGATCAATCACGAACAGTGCCGAGGGCAGGCGACGCATATTTTTAATGCCACCCAGGAACTTGTCCAGCTTTTCTTTTTCATGCATCAGCTGAGCAACTTCTTTTTTGGGTAAAACCTCAAATGTGCCGTCCTGTTCCATGCGTTCCAGTTCATGCAATCTATCAATACGACGACGGATGGTTTGGAAGTTGGTTAACATACCACCCAACCAACGCTGATTCACAAAGTACATACCGCAACGCTCGGCTTCTTCCTTAACAGCTTCCTGAGCCTGCTTTTTGGTACCCACAAATAAGATGGTACCACCTTCAGCAGAGTTTTGCTTGACAAAGTCATAGCACTCTTCAACTTTCTTAACGGTCTTCTGCAGATCGATGATGTAAATACCGTTACGATCGGTGAAGATATAGGGAGCCATTTTAGGGTTCCACCGACGGGTTTGGTGTCCAAAATGAACACCGGCTTCCAGTAACTGCTTCATGGAGATAACTGCCATAGCTAGTTACACCTCCTCCCACTTTTGTTTTTAATCCTCCGTTCTCCTCATTTCTGGCAAGACCTTAAAAATAAGGCAACCTTGCACAAATCAGAGAACGTGTGTAGTTAACACCAAAAAGAATTTTAGCATAATCAGGCGAATGATGCAAGGGGATTGTATAGAAAAGGCCACAGCAAAATTGCTGCGGCCTTCCTAACAACGCTTAACTATGCTTCAATCTCTGCAGTTCTTCAATGAGGCGGTCATTGAGAACACGGATATAAGTACCCTTCATACCGAGAGATTTCGATTCAATAACGCCTGCACTCTCGAATTTACGCAGGGCATTGACAATTACGGAACGGGTAATACCCACACGGTCGGCAATCTTACTGGCTACCAGTACACCTTCATCCCCTTCTAACTGTTCAAAGATGTGCTGAACAGCATCCAATTCGGAGTAAGAAAGGGTCCCCAGAGCAATTTGTACAGCAGCCTTCTTGCGGGCCTCTTCTTCCATTCTACCAGCCCGGGCCCGTAGAATTTCCATGGCTACAACGGTGGCACCATATTCAGCCATAACTAGGTCTTCATCAGTAAAGTCCTGGTTAAACTTAGCCAATACCAAGGTGCCTAAACGGGAACCGGCTCCCACAATCGGAACCACAGTTGAAACTTTGTTTTGACCCTTGCATTTTTCTTCAGCAAAGAATACGCAAGAATCATAGGTTTGACAAAAGTTAGCATGGGTTTCATTAACGTTTAACAAGCTGTCATTGTACTCTTCAGGAAAACGCTTAGAACCTTCCACAATATCTTTCATAATGTCACAAGCAAACTGAGGCATAAATCTATAGCCCAATGCCCGACCCCGACGGTCAATGATATAGCAATTGCATTCAATATTTTGAGACAAAACTTCAGCTATCTCGCCAAAATCAACTGGGTAACCCGCAGATTTTTGTAATAACTTATTAATTGTGCGAGTTCTTTCTAATAGATTACTCAACGCTGTCACTCTCCCCTGGTTATTAGAGAATATAACGACTTAGATCACGGTTTGTTACGATGTCTTTTAGTTTTTCCCGAACATATTCACTGTCTATAGTGAGTGACTGTCCTTTAAGTTCCGGGGCCTCAAAAGAAACATCCTCCAGAAGTTTTTCCAAAATGGTGTGTAGACGTCTTGCGCCAATATTTTCATTCTGTTCATTAACAGTATAAGCAATATCGGCAATTTCCACAAGTGAATTTTTTGAAAATTCAATATTAACTTGTTCTGTGCGTAACAATTCTGTATACTGCTTGATTAGAGAGTTTTGTGGCTCAATTAGAATTTGTTCAAAATTACTGCGACTAAGACTCTCCAACTCCACTCTGATCGGGAAACGCCCTTGCAATTCCGGTATTAAATCAGAAGGCTTAGCAATGTGAAAGGCACCAGCGGCAATGAATAAAATATGGTCTGTTTTGACTGCACCATATTTTGTCATGATCGTAGATCCTTCAACGATAGGCAAAATATCCCTTTGCACACCACCACGAGATACATCTGCTCCACCGCCAACGCCTTCACGGGTGGCAATTTTATCAATTTCGTCCAAGAAGATAATGCCATTATCTTCGGCTCTTTTGACAGCCTGAGCAGTTAATTCATCCATATCAATTAATTTCTGAGCCTCTTGCTGGGTTAATATCTTTCTAGCTTCACTAACAGTAACTTTGCGTCTACGTTTCTTTTTGGGGAAGATATTCCCCAACATATCCTGCATGTTGAGGCCTAATTCTTCAACTCCATTACCGGTAAATACCTCTAGCATCGGAGAATTGTTGCCCTCAACCTCAATCTCTAGGTATTCCTGTTCCAATTCTCCACGACTTAATTTTTCCCTTAGGGTCTCTCTTTCAAACTTAATACGGCTGTTGTGCTGCTCCCATTTCTGATCATCTTCTTGATTATCCTGAACCCCACCAAATAACATCTCAAAGGGGTTTTTGGTTTGTGTCGGTTTGCCGGGAAGGGGAGCTAGTAATTCAACAATTCGTTCTTCGGCCATGCGTTTGGCCTTTTCTTCTACTTCTTCAATTTTTTCTAATTTGATCATGCGAATAGATGTTTCCACCAGGTCTCGTACCATGGATTCTACATCCCGTCCCACATAGCCTACTTCCGTAAACTTAGTAGCCTCTACCTTGACAAAGGGAGCTTTCACAAGCTTAGCCAGTCTGCGGGCTATTTCAGTTTTACCCACACCGGTGGGACCAATCATTAATATGTTCTTAGGTACCACTTCATCGATTAAGTCTTCGGGCAGTTTACTGCGACGGTAACGATTTCGCAAGGCAATAGCGACAGCTCGCTTGGCTTTTTCCTGACCTACTATATATTTGTCCAGTTCTCCCACTATCTGTCGAGGTGTTAGGGCCTCCATAGGCTTCAACTCCTTTTCTGACCCATTTTTTTAAATTTCCTCCACCACGATATTGTTATTAGTATAAACACAAATGTCAGCAGCTAGACTTAGAGCTTCTCGGGCAATTTCTCCCGGAGCTAAGGCTGTATGTTTAGCCAATGCCTTGGCAGCCGCTAAGGCGTAGGGCCCCCCTGAACCAATGGCAGTTACTCCTTCATCCGGCTCAATAACTTCCCCATTTCCTGATAAAACCAATAAATTCTCCTGATTAGCGACAATTAACATCGCTTCCAGGGCACGTAGATATTTATCAGTACGCCATTCTTTGGCCAATTCTACCGCTGCTCGCATTAAATTACCATGATACTCCTCTAACTTTCCCTCAAACTTTTCAAACAGGGTAAAGGCATCTGCCACAGAACCGGCAAAACCAGCAATGACTTTCCCCTGATGGAGACGTCTTACCTTGCGAGCAGTATGCTTCATGATGGTATTCTGACCAAAGGTTACTTGGCCATCTCCGGCAACAGCAACTTTGGTTCCTTTTTTTACTGCAACAATGGTTGTGGCGTGCATCATTGGGTATCCCTTCCCTTACTCTGGTATCTTACGCCCGTGGATGGCTTAACTTATAAACCTTTTTCAACTTTTTCTTGGTAACATGTGTATACAGCTGGGTTGTTGACAAAGAGACATGACCTAACAATTCCTGAACACTCCGTAAATCGGCACCGTTATCCAAGAGGTGAGTGGCAAAGGAATGGCGAATGGTGTGAGGGCTGATACCCTCCTTTAGCCCCAATTGCTGACAATATTTGGTCACCATTTTGCGTATACCTCTATCACTTAGCCGATTACCTTGGTAATTTACAAAAACTGCTTGACAATCCCGCAAAGCAACATAAGGACGTACAGATTGCAAGTAAAGCTTTAAGACAGCTACTGCTTGTTGATGAATCGGCACAATTCTTTCTTTAGACCCTTTACCCATAACCCGCACATAACCTCTGCCCAAATCAAGCTGATCCAGATTTAAGGAAACTAATTCAGAAACTCGGATACCACTGGCATACAGAAGTTCCAGTAGTGCCCTATCTCTGATACCGAGTCTGCTTTCATCCGGTGCCTCTACTAAATGTTTGGTCTCCTCTGGATACATGAATTGGGGCAGTTTTTTTTCCTGCTTTGGATTGTTGACTCTTTGTATCGGGTTATTGCCTACCAGACCTTCATTAAATAAGAATCTAAAAAAGGTACGCCATGCAGCCAATCGCCTGGCTACAGTAGCACGGCTAAGCTTTCTCTGATAAAGTTGTGCCAAATACTGTCGCAATAATTTACCGTCAATGGCAGTTGGCACTAACTCCTCCTCGGAAATCTTTAAAACCTGGGCAAAAAACTCTAGACCATCAAACAAGTCTTTCTGATAGGCCTCAATGGTATGATGCGAAAAATTTTTACGTATACGTAAAAAATCAACGTAGTGATCAATTAAAATGTACACAATATTATACACCATTGTCGAATTTTGAAATCTTATAAAATATATCACAAGCAAAGTTGAAATTGCAACTACCTTTTGACAATTCAAAAGTTAAATTGTTGTTAACTTTATTTTCTGATGGAGTCAATTTTCGTAAGGGCTCTCTCGGCATGGGCTTGCCCCCGTTCCCTTTTTCCCTTTAGTCGGATAGGAAGCTCTGGAAATAGACCAAAAGTAACATTCATTGGTTGGAAATTTCCTTGGGGTGCGGAAGTTATGTAATGGATCAGTGCTCCATGGGCGGTTTCTGGAGGAAATAAAAGAAACTCCTCATTTTTAACCAATCTGGCCGCATTTACTCCCGCCAACAAGCCTGCGGCGGCTGACTCAACATACCCCTCCACTCCGGTGATCTGTCCGGCAAAGAAAACTCTGTCTCTACCTTTTAATTGCAGCGTGGGTTTTAATAGTGCTGGTGAATTAATATATGTATTACGATGCATCACACCATATCTTACAAACTCGGCATTTTCTAAACCCGGTATCAAACTAAATACTCTTTTTTGTTCTCCCCATTTAAGGTTGGTTTGAAAGCCAACCAGGTTAAAGAGCGTCCCTTCGGCATTATCCTGTCTAAGTTGTACCACCCCATGAGGCCTCTTACCAGTACGAGGATCTGTTAAACCCACGGGTTTTAAGGGACCATAAACCAACGTATCCTTGCCTCGGGATGCTAATACTTCTACGGGCATACAACCCTCGAAATGAACCTGCTTTTCAAATTCCTTGAGAGGGGCCCTTTCCGCATTAACCAACGCCTCATAAAATATCTCATACTCTTCACGATTCATGGGGCAATTTAAGTAAGCCTCTTCTCCCTTACCGTAACGGGAAGCCCTGAATACCTTGGTCATATCCAAGGATTCCTGCGTAACAATGGGAGCTGCCGCATCATAAAAGTAGAGATATTGGTCCCCTGTCAACCTACCAATCTCCCCTGATAACTCTTCAGATGTCAGAGGGCCGGAAGCAATAATAACAATGCGATCTTCCGGGATATGGGTAACTTCTTCTCTGTGTACACACACCAGAGGATGTTCCTCTAATTTTTTGGTAATGTGTTGTGAAAATCCTTCTCGATCCACAGCTAGCGCCCCGCCGGCTGGTACTTTATATTGGTCAGCTGCTGCGATAATTAAGGAATCTAACCGCCGCATCTCTTCTTTGAGTAATCCTACAGCATTTTCTATCGCTGCAGCTCTTAGCGAATTACTACAAACTAATTCAGAAAAATAAGGGGTGTGGTGGGCAGGAGGATATTTTTGGGGTCTCATTTCATATAAATCTACCCCGATACCACGTTGACTAAGCTGCCAAGCTGCCTCAGACCCTGCTAATCCTGCACCGATTACCATTACCCTTGTGTCTGCCATTCTTTTTGTGCCTCCTAGTTAACCTCTCACAGCCGGTTAACGCCTTTACTTTTTGGTTCTTGTTGTTGCCTTTGTTGTTTTGGCTGTAGTTCTAGCTGTACTTTTTGTTGCGGCTTTTGTCTTGGATTTTGTTTTCTTTACTTCTTTTGTCTTATTTGTAGATCCACCGTCACCCTTGGCGGGACACTCCTCGTTAACACATAGGAGTTGTTTTTCCTTACTCCGACTATTTTTCTCTACCATCATAAAACCGCAATGAGGACATTTCTCTTGCGTCGGTGTATCCCAGGTAACAAATTGGCATTCAGGATATTTGCTGCAACCATAGAACTTACGACCTTTTTTACTACGTCTTAATACCATTTCTCCTTCACACTTAGGACAACCTACTCCGGTAGGTTCAAGCAGTGGTTTCGTGTTGCGGCAGTCAGGAAAACCCGGACAAGCCAAAAATTTACCAAAACGTCCTAATTTTATCACCATGTTTTTGCCGCATTGCTCACAAATTTCCTCCGATACTTCATCAGCTACCTTAACCTTGCCAATGATATCTTCGGCTTTTTCTAGGGTATCTTTAAAAGGATGATAAAAATTCTTTAGAATGCCTGCCCATTCTTGATCACCTTCAGCTATTTGATCCAGTTTCTCTTCCATGTCGGCAGTAAATTCAATATTGATAATATCGGGAAAATGGTTTTTTAGGAGTTCTATAACAATCATACCCAGCTCTGTTGGGTAAAATTGTTTACTTTCCCGCACTACGTAACCGCGTTTTTGAATGGTTTCCACAATGGGAGCATAGGTACTGGGACGTCCAATGCCCTTTTCCTCAAGCACCTTTACCAATGTTGCATCGGTGTAACGTGGTGGCGGTTGGGTAAAGTGCTGTTTTGGAGTAAGTAATTTGAGGTCAACTTTATCCCCTTCAGCCAACTCTGGCAGAAGTTTTTCTTCGTCCTTAGTTCCTTCATCATTTCCTTCTATATATACTTGCATAAAACCAGGAAATTTTACAATAGAACCACTGGCACGGAAAGTGTACTCTCCGGCAGCTATATCCATACTGGTAGTATCGATAATGGCCGATGCCATTTGACTGGCAACAAATCTCGACCAAATAAGCTTGTAAAGCTTAAATTGATCGTTGGTTACATATTGCTTAACACTTTCCGGATCTAAATTAACAGAAGTCGGTCGGATAGCTTCATGGGCATCCTGGACCTTGCCTTTGGCCACTGTTTGTCTAGGTTGTTTCGGTACATAAGCTGGACCAAAACGGTCCAGGATAAAGGACTTAGCTTCATCCATGGCTGTTTCTGATACTCTCGTTGAGTCGGTACGTATATACGTAACTAAACCCATGGGTCCCTGCTTGCCTAATTCAATACCTTCATAAAGCTGTTGGGCCACTACCATGGTTTTCCGTGAAGTAAAGTTTAATTTCCTGGATGCCTCCTGCTGCAGTGAACTCGTGGTAAAAGGAGCAGCCGGGTTACGAAGTTTTTCCTTTCTGGTGATGGTTTGTACACGGTAGGAAATATCCTTTAAATCAGCCAGAATCTGATCCATGGCTTCTTTACTAGATATTTCGAGCTTCTTGTTTTTATATTTGTGAAGCTTCGCTTCAAAAGAGGACTTTCCGGACTTGCTAAATTTAGCTGTCAGGGACCAGTATTCCTCAGGAATAAAGGCTTGAATCTCTTCTTCCCGGTCGCAAATTAGTCTTACAGCAACGGACTGTACTCTACCAGCCGATAACCCCTTTTTTACTTTACGCCAAAGCAGTGGACTTAAATTATAACCCACTAGCCTATCTAGAATTCTTCTAGTCTGTTGGGCATTCACTCTATCCACATCGATAGGACGGGGCTGTTTAACTGCCTGCTGAATAGCATTTTTTGTTATTTCGTTAAATTCAATACGGCATGGGGTGTGTTCATCAATATCCAGTAGCTTTGTTAAATGCCAAGCTATGGCTTCACCTTCCCGGTCCGGGTCAGAGGCCAACAATACTCGATCAACCTTCTTAACAGCTGACCGTAGATCTTTAATGATATCTCCCTTTCCCCTAATGGCAATATACTTCGGCGAAAAATTATTTTCTACATCTACACCAAACTGACTCTTTGGCAAATCCCGCACATGCCCCATGGATGCTTTAACCGTAAAATTTTTTCCCAAATACTTACCAATACTTTTCGCTTTCGCAGGTGATTCTACAATAACTAATGTTTTACTCAATAGGTACACCTCATTTAATGAACGCTTCAAAGATAAATGGATTAAGGGTTTTCCGTGTTAGAACTATTATTTTCCCTTACTTCTTTTTACAATGTATCTTAAAGATAAACTTTTTATTTATACTTTCATCAATAGATATTTTATATTTTATGAAAGTAGAACAATAATGACCTACAGCCCGGCTGACACATACATTTTTCCGGGAAGTACCCGAATTAAACCTTTTATCTCCAACATGGTAAGAGCAACTGCTACTTCACTGGCTGGTAATTGACAATGGCTAATGATTTGTTCCTGGGTACTTGGTAAATGAGAGAGTGCGGTAAACACAATCTTTTCACTACCAGTCAGTGCGTCTTTATTTTCTATCAGGTCGGGTTGTTGAGGAGTACTATCCCCTAGTCCCAACTCTTCCAATACCTCTGCTGGCCGGGTCACCAAAACTGCTCCCTGTCTAATTAGCTTATTAGCACCCGCACTTTTAACATTCGTAATATTCCCTGGGATAGCCATCACTTCTCTGCCCTGTTCCAACGCAAAATCAGCCGTTATTAAAGCACCGCTCTTAGCGGCAGCTTCCACCACCAACAACCCTTTACATAAGCCACTGATAATTCTATTTCTGCTAGGGAAGTGCCATGCAGTGGGAGGTGTACCTGGCGGAAATTCTGTGATAATGGTTCCTTGCTCCATGATTTGTTTCATTAACAAACTGTTTTCCCTGGGGTATACCACATCCGGCCCACATCCCAGAACCGCTACGGTGGCACCACGCCCCTTTAGTGCTCCCTGGTGAGCCGAACTATCAATCCCCCGGGCCATACCGCTAACAATAACTAACCCGGCACGTGCCAATTCACAGGCAAAGGATTCTGCAGCAGCCAGTCCGTAGGGGCTAGCTTTACGAGAGCCAACCATGGCCAAATGAATTTTATCTAGGTTGGGTAATTTCCCACGAACAAAAAGCGCAAAGGGTGGATCATAGATATTCCTTAACAGTGCTGGGTATTGTTCATCCTCTACTGTGATAACCTGACACTGTAGTTTTCTAAGAAGCTGATCCAATTTATCATAATGTAAGGTTTCTCTACGCCTGACTAAGGTTTTGGCCCTCTGCCGGTCTAAAAAGGAAACTTGAGCTAAATCTGTTTCTGAAGCCTCCCAGGCCTCCTGGGGAGAGCCAAAATGATCAATCAATTGCCATAAACGGCGACCACTGCCAGGCATAAGTAATTGCCAGTATATCCAATATTGCCGTTTGGCCAAACTACCACCCCTAAAAAATGATTATCTACCACTTTCGGGGCTATAAATGGATTATCCTTCCAAACCACAAAATTTGTTTCGATTTTTCCATCCCTTGGTAGAGATTAGTCGTGACCCAAAGGTCATAAGTAAGTCGGCAAAAGCTTAATTTTCCCTTAGGCATGCCGGAGAATAGAAGATAGACTTTGGTAGTCTTCCAACATGTTTTGATGCAAGTCACCCAATGCTGCTAATCTCTGGAATATGGTCTCCATCGTAAAATGTTGCGGCAAAATGCTACGTTGTTCAATTTCCTCCCAAAGAATTGGTGTGGAGACCGTTGCTCCGGGTAATGGTCTTACACTATAGGTCCAGGCCATACTTTTACCACGGGTATTTTGCAGATAATCTACATATATTTTTTCCGCCCCTCGCTTGTCCAAAGACCTTTCTATGGTTGCTTTCTTCGGCAATGTGCCAGTCACCAGCTGGGCGATAACACCCATGGCTTTAGTTACTTCCTGAAAAGTGTAGCACGGCTCTACCGGAATAAATATATGAATCCCACTGGCTCCTGAAGTCTTAGGGTATCCTTTTATTTGCAATTGATCTAAAACTTTTTTTACGACTAAGGCCACTTCCATCACATCATCAAAATTGGCCGCTTCTCCTGGGTCCAAATCAATAATGGCTAAATCCGGGTTTTCTATCTTATTTTTTTGCGATAACCAAGCATGCATTTCAATACATCCCTGATTTGCCAACCAAGCTAACGTTGCCCTATCTTCACAAACGATGTAATTAACCATTTTCCCCGAATGAACAATACTAACGGTTTGTATCCATTCCGGGGCATACTCGGGACATTCTTTTTGGTAAAAATGCTTGCCTGCAATACCATCGGGATACCTTTTCATGACCAAGGGGCGACCCCTAAGATGGGGCAGCAGGTAGGGCGCAATGTCCGTATAATACTTTACCAAATGGGCTTTGGTCAAGCCCTCAGGCCACATTAACTTAGTAAGATTGGTAAGTTTAATCTGCTTTCCTTCTATTACTACTTCTGTTGCAGTAGCAGTTGGCATGTTCTCGCCCCCCTGGATTTATTACCTTATTTGTCCCCAGGGAAACAAAAAATATAATAGCCCGGCAGTTTAATCTGCCAGGCTATTAGAATTATTAAGTTAAGAAGAAAAAGTAAAGATAAAACGTGGAGATAATAATGGAAACGATCATTAGTGGGAAAGCCACCTTCATGAAACCAAGGAAAGTGAACTTAATTCCTTGTTTTTCAGCCATACCTACCACAACTACGTTAGCAGAGGCACCGATAATGGTACCGTTGCCACCCAGACAGGCCCCCAGGGATAAGGACCACCAAAGGGGATCTAGGTTTGTAATACCCCCCAGACGCCCCATATCCTGAATGAGGGGGATCATGGTTGCCACAAAAGGAATATTATCCACAAAGGCGGAAGCAATGGCTGACAACCAAAGAATTAACATGCCCGTAGTTAACAGTTCTCCACCGGTTAATTCCAGAGCTTTCACTGCAATCCACTCGATAACACCAACCTCTACCAAACCACCAACTAAAATAAACAGTCCGGCAAAGAAGAAAATAACCGGCCATTCCACTGCTTCCAATGCATGTTCTGGTTCTTCACGGGTTACTAATAACAAGAGCGCCGCCCCTGCCAGAGCAATGGTAGCAGATTCTAGGTGTAAATACTGGTGTAACAGAAAGCCGCCAATAGTCAAAACAAGAACGATCAGAGACTGTTTAAGAAGCTTTGCATCTTTTATTTCATCGTTTTCGTTCATGGCCATAATGTTTTTCTTCAATTCTTCACGCACAGAAAAGGATTTGCGGTAAATTATTTTTAACAGATACATGGTTACAATCATAATCACAATAACAACCGGGGCCAAATTAATAACAAAATCCATAAAACCGAGACCAACAGCGGAACCAATCATGATATTAGGCGGATCACCAATTAAAGTTGAGGTCCCCCCTATGTTGGAGGCCAACACTTCTGATATTAGGATTGGCATGGGGTTAATCTCCAGTGACCTAGCGATAGAAAAGGTTACTGGTACAATTAACAAAACGGTGGTTACGTTATCTAATAAGGCGGATAAAACTGCAGTGATAACCGATAAAGACACTAAAATGGCTAATGGTTCACCTTTACTAAACTTTGCAGATTTTACGGCTAAATACTCAAATACTCCAGAGCGTCTGGTAATTCCTACAATAATCATCATACCAACCAGTAAACCAATGGTATTAAAGTCGATATGGTGAATAGCCTCATCCTGGTGTAGGATACCAGCGACAATAAGAATCATGGCACCAAACAAAGCCACTACCGTTCTATGTATTTTTTCTGAAATAATAATTGCATAGGATATTAAGAAAACAACAGTCGCTAAAATAACCTGGCTATTCCCTTCCATATTGCATCACCTCAAATATTTTATAATAATAAGGATTAATTCCGCCAACAGTAATTATAAACCTAGTATTTCCCTAACACAATAAGAAGTGACATTTTATTTGTCACTCTTTGAGCATGTCGGAAAAACTTTCCGACATGCATACGGGCAAGTAAACAAACTAAGTTTTTCTAAAACCCTGGTCATTTGACCAGGGTTTTTAGAAATTAGTGTATCAAGGCCGGAATACCGATAATTGGCCAGAATGTCAATGAGAAAATGGCAACCATTGCCAAAATGGCCAGACTGGCTGGCATACCGGTAACAAAGAATTCACCCGTAGTAAACTGCTTAGATTGGTAAGCAATGGCATTGGGAGCAGCGCCGATCAGCAGTAGAAAGGGCATACCGGCCATAGCAACGGAGGAGTAAAGAATGATTTCCGGATTTACCCCTAAATACTTGGCAATAACCAAAGCCACAGGTAAGCAGATCGAAATAGCAGCCACGTTCATGATAAAGTTGGTTAAAACAAGTATCAGGAAGGAAATGCCCAGTAAGAAGACCAACCAAGGAGCATCTTGAATCATGGACAGCCAACTTACCGCCATCCACTCAGCAGCCCCGGTTTGCCACAGTGCAAAGCCAATACTCATCGCACCGGAGAACAACAGGACAATATTCCAAGGAATGGATCTTTCTAATTCTTTAACCGTAAGTATTTTGGTAATAAAGAAAATCAAACCGGCTGTCAGCAGAGGAATGGAACGGTCCATCCCTTTTAAGGCAGGAATAAAACTTTGGAAAATCAAAGTACACAAGGCAATACCAACAATTGCTAAAACAAAAATCTCTTGTTTGGAAATAGGACCTAATTTATCTAACTCTTCCTGGGCCCGATTACGCAAGCCAGGAACTTTAAGCTTTTCAGGTTTAAAAATCGTTATCATTAAGAAAAAGATCAAGAATACGGTAATCCAACCAAAGGGAGCAAGAGCAGCTGAAAATTCTAAGAAGCTAACATCTTGACCCGTGAATTCCTTAAAGAAGCCAACGGCTGCTGGGTTACGGGCTCCACCCATTAAAGTGCAGATACTACCAGCTCCGGCAGTAAAGGCCATACCGATAAACATTGCTTTACCAAACTTAGTGGGTTTGCCGGGTTCTCCGCCGTAAAGAGCCAAGATTGACATCATAATGGGAAACATCGCCCCGGCCACTGCAGTATGGGCCATCACGTGAGTTAACAAGGCGGTAAGCACAAATACACCCAGGAGAATTTTACGTGTATCTTCCCCTACAATTACCAACATCTTATAAGCAATTCTTTTGGTGATGCCGCACTGAGTAAAGGCAATACCCACTAATAGAGAGCCTAGAATAAATAACACTGTGGGATCCATAAAGTCACGGAAAGCATCCTTGGCTGCGCGAATACCAAACACGGGTTGTAAAACACCGATAGCAATACTGGTTACACCAATAGGAACAACTTCAAATACCCACCAGATACCTGCTAATAGAAAAAGACCAATACCAGCTTTACCAGCTTGCGTTAATTCAAAGGATTTTCCCATTGGATCCACAGCCGGTGCAACAGGAGGCATAAAGTAAAACAAAACTAAAACCCCGATGCCGAGAAAAACGAAAAAATATCTTTTCATCTCACTACTCATACCAATCACCTCTTTTAGTATTTAATAAAGGTCCTTAATTATCCCCAAGGTAAGATTACATGAACTATTTTTTGTAAGGTACATTCTAAAAACTTCCTCAACATGCTCAGCCTATGAGGTTAGCCAACACCCCCTCCTTTGAAATGTAAAAAACCAACGTCATCTTGAACAACAAATAATCAAGATAACGTTGGTTTACTTAATACCAAGCCCAACGGCTCTGCATCCGGTCTACCAACATTTCATTAAGGATAACTCGCCCCATACCCTTTTATAGGTCTACGGCCAGTTAGTTAATTTTTATTTTTTTCTCCAGATCAGTATCTATAATAAACACTTCTATTTGTTCACCCGTGCGAATACTGATATCCCCATGACTACTTATAACCTTGCTCTTAGTGATGTCTGTAATGATTTTCTCAATTTGTTCCAGGTAAGATTCTCTTAATTCCATTCTTAGTTGTTTTACCAAGGTCCGCCCTTTCTTCGAGTTACTTACGTGTTTCTCTTCTTTCGTTAACACACCCTTGGAACGGAGGATTACCATATCTCGGCAAATCATTGCCCTGGTGGTTTCGGGTCCCCGACCAACCAGCTCTCGTTGAAATTTTATAAAGGCTTCACAGATTTGTTTCTCTAGAAACTGCTGTTGACTCACCTCTAATCTCCTCCTCTTCACTAAACAAACTTTATGCTTTATAAAGGTGCTTGATAAATCCGAAAAGGTTTGTTCATTTTTACACAAAGGCTAACAGATGTGATTTTGATATAATAAAAAGTGATTAGTGTTATATTCACCATTTATTTTTCATGACAAACAATACTTTTTTGTAGTGACAAAATCTTTTGTCTTAAAAGTACAGATTTAAAATAATTCTGTACAGCTTTATATTTCCTCGTAAATTGAGGTTATTGATAAATATCTCTTTTTTTCATCTCCTTGTGCAGCGTTTCACAGGTTTAAGAAATTTTATTTATTCCGTTTCGCTTATGGAATACCCGTCTGAAGGCGACGTTCAATGACTGATAGCTAAAAAGGGGGAGAACGCAAATTTTGCGCACTCCCCCTCTTGTTTAGTTTTTGTTAAGTTAGTCCACTTGATCTAAGAAGTTTAATGGTAATTTAAAACCACAGCGAACAGCCATACTAATGACAACTATTTTTTTTAGAGAAATAATTTGCCGTTGATAAAGTTCACATTGTTTAAACATCTGACCTAAAGTAACCAGAATTATTGTCTCACCCATTGCCTCTTCATCCAGATTAACCCTTAGCTTATAACGGCCAACCCCTGGTTTACCTGGCTGAATGATCTGGGGGCGTTCAATGGAGACCCCCATTTCTTCTAACTCCCTAAGATAACGATAAACATGTCGTTTACTAACACCACAAGCATTCACGAGTTGCTGCAGTGTTACACCACCAGAGTGAGCACTTTCTTTAAGTTCTTTCAAGACAGTAGCCAAATTGGCTTCATGATTGTGTTTGCCACGTCTGGTTTTAGATTGCATTGGAGACGGTGCGTCCAGAGGACATCACTCCCCCTCATCCCCTCTGATAGTTACGTTAAAAAGAAGAAGTATAAGTATACAGTAGATAATACAATTGAGACCAGCATTAATGGGAATGCTACTTTCATAAAGCCAACAAAGGTCCATTTATAGCCACGCTTTTCGGCCATACCTACTACCACTACGTTAGCAGAAGCACCAATGATGGTACCATTACCACCCAGACAGGCCCCTAGGGATAGTGACCACCAAAGGGGATTTAAATCAGCAATACCACCTAAGCGGCCCATATCCTGAATTAAAGGAATCATTGTAGCCACAAATGGGATATTGTCGACAAAAGCCGAGGCAATTGCAGAAAGCCAGAGAATGAGCATACCGGTAGGTAAGATGGCACCTCCGGTGAGTTTCAGGGATTCTTTGGCCACCCATTCTATAACCCCAACATGCTCCAGTGCCCCTACTAAGATGAAGAGCCCGGCAAAGAAGAAAATCACTGGCCACTCCACCGCTTGAAGTGCATGTTCAGGTTCATCACGAGTAATCAGTAATAGTAACGCTGCACCGCCCAGGGCTATGGTAGCTGATTCCAAATGGACATACTGGTGCACTAAAAAACCAGTGATGGTTAAGAAGATAACAAATAATGATTTCTTGAGCAGAACAACATCTTTAATTTCGTCACTGGGATTTAATTTTAAAATATTATTCTTTAAGTCTTCACGGGTTACCAGTTGTTTGCCATAAATTATCTTTAATAAGAGAACAGTCACGATTTGAATAACAATAATTGCTGGCGCCAGGTTCACAACAAAATCCATAAAGCCAAGTCCGGTAGCAGAACCAATCATAATGTTCGGCGGGTCCCCAATTAGGGTTGCTGTACCGCCAACATTGGAAGATAAAATTTCGGCAAATAAGATTGGCATTGGATTAAGCTCCAACGCTTTGGCAATGGAAAAAGTGACGGGAACAATCAGCAAAACAGTAGTCACGTTATCTAAAAAAGCAGATAAAACAGCGGTAATAATAGACAAGGAAACCATGATCTTAACAGGGTCTCCCTTACTCTGTTTCGCTGCCCTTACCGCCAAGTACTCAAAAAGTCCTGAATTTCTGGCAATACCCACGATAATCATCATGCCAACCAGCAGACCAATGGTATTAAAATCAATGGCTGCCACTGCCTTTTCCTGGTGAATGACGCCACCAATTATTACCAACATGGCACCAAATAAGGCCACCACGGTACGATGAATTTTTTCTGAGATAATAATTGCATAGGAAATCAAAAACACGGCTGTAGCAAAAATAACTTGACTGTTTCCTTCCACAGTAATCCCCTCTCATGAATAATAATTAATAGTATTATTTAAAATTTATAAGCAAATCCTGATACACCCGACCAAGCCAGGTGTATCAGGATTAATAGTAAAGATTGCTCAATTCTTACTTAATCAATGCAGACATACCGATGATCGGCCAATAAGTGAAGGTCATTAACACCAGTAAGCACAAAATCACAGCGCTGGCAGGGATACCGGTTTTAAAGAATTCACCCGTGGTAAATTGTTTGGACTCGTAAGCCATCGCATTGGGGGCAGCCCCTATTAAGAGTAAGAAGGGCATACCAGCCATGGCAGTGGCACCATAGAGAATCAGTTCCGGGTTAACTCCCAGGTAATTAGCAATAACCAGTGCTACCGGCAGTGTAATCGCGATGGCAGCTACGTTCATAATAAAGTTGGTCATAATTAATACTAAGAAACAGATACCTAAAACGAATACCAGCCAATGAGCATTTACCAGCATTGCCAACCACTTCACCGCAATCCATTCAGCGGCGCCAGTTTGCCAGAGACAGAAGCCAATGCTCATAGCACCAGAGAATAATAACACGATATTCCAGGGGATTTTCTTCTCTAAATCTTCAACAGTTAAAATGTTCGATAGGAAGAACAGTAAGCCTGCAGCCAACAGTGGCACCGAACGATCCATGGTTTTTAAAGCAGGTATAATTGCCTGTAGTACTAACATGGTGAGAGCACAGAAAATGACAACTCCTACAAAAACCTCTTGCTTGTTAACAGGTCCCAGCTTGGCGTATTCGGCACGGGCTTTTTCTCTTAGACCAGGAATCCTTTTTTTCTCAGGCTTATAGATGACTAACAACAGGGCCCAGATTAAAAATACAGTTAACCAGCCAAAGGGTGCCAGGTGCAGGGAAAAATCGATAAAGGAAACATCTATACCGGTGAATTCCTTATAGAAACCTACTGCTGCAGGGTTACGGGCACCACCCAACAGGGTACAGATACTACCGGCACCGGCGGTATAAGCCATGCCGATAAACAGTGCTTTACCAAACTTGGTCGGTTTACCATCGGTGCTTTCTCCGTAGAGAGCAAGAATAGCCACTAGGATGGGAAACATGGTGGCAGCCACGGCTGTATGCGCCATGATGTGGGTTAGTAATGCGGTAATAATAAAGACGCCTAAAAGAATTTTCCGGGTATCTTCCCCTACTACATCTAACATTTTATACGCAATTCGTTTCGTAATTCCTGCTTTTGTAAAAGCTAAACCAATTAGTAAAGAACCCAGAATAAACATAACCGTAGGGTCCATAAAGTCTCTAAAGGCATCTTTAGCCGGACGAATTAAAAATAATGCCTGAAAAACACCAATGGCGATACTGGTAACGCCAATGGGGGTTACCTCAAATACCCACCAAATACCCGCTAACAAGAACAAACCAATGGCAGCCTTACCCTCTTGGGATAACTCAAAGGCTTTACCGGACGGATCAACGGCCGGAGCAAATTGCGGAGCTAAATAAAGGGTAAAAAATGCAGCTAAACCTAACAGTATAAAGAAAATTCTTTTCGTGTTTTGATTCATTAAATACACCCCTCTTTATTATTCACTTTCAGGTGTTTGTTCATTGTTTGAATATTAAATAAAGCTACTGCCTTACCACCTCCTTTAAAAAATAAAAAGACCAGCGTTCAAAGAACAGGTATACTGTCCTTTAATAACACTGGTCTACTTACACCAAGTTTTTACTTTGTGTAGAGCCTACCAATTATAAACTGACTAACAAAATAACCCTTTGAGAAAGAATCATTTGTCAGTTGGCTTTTAATTTTTTCTCCAAGTCAATTTCTAAAATAAATACCTCTATCTGTTCGCCTGTTCTAATACTAATATCGCCGTGACTGCTTTTTACCCTGCACTGGATAATATTGCAGATAATCCGCTCAATTTGCTCCACGTATGTATCCCTTAATTCCATTCTTAATTGTTTGACTAAGGCTCTTCCTTTGCGAGTACCGCTAACATGCTTTTCCTCCTTGGTCAAAACCCCGGTTGACCGAACAATGATCATATCTCGGCAAATCATTACTTTCGTACACTCAGGACCTCGCCCGACGAGATTTCGCTGAAACTTAATAAACTCATCACATATTCGTTTTTCCATCACGGACTGCGACATATACCAGCCCCCTGACTGACAAATCATTAAGACTTTTTATTGACAAATCATTCTGTCATTGTGCTATAAATGTAATCAAACTAGATATTATTGTACAGGACGATATTTAGTTGATTATGTGATTTTAGGCACTTGTACTCGGCTTATTGCATCATTGCTCACGCTAACGCTTTTTTAAATTTTTTTGTCACTACTTAAGCGGTTATTTTTCTTGATTTTTTAGGTAATCAAAAATTATTTTTCATCAATAAAAAACACCCCTTTTGTCAGGGGTGCTCGGTGACCATTTTTCATTATATTGCTGAGGGGGCTACTCCTCTATCCAGAAAGAACAAGCGGTCTTTTTCTTTTACCAGGTCGCCGTTATCATTTCGGCAAACGTAATTTTGGCAACGGGTGGGAATTAACGCAATATCGGTGACAATCATGTAATCAATTTCCTTCGGTGCTAAACGTTGTACCTCAGACTCAGCATGTTTGATAACCTCTTTAACGATGTCGCTAAGTTGAAGCCTAATCTGACAACTATCTTTATACCTGCATTGACCGCATTTTGAGGTTCCATTCATAGTACTAACCCCCTCATCATTAAAGTATGACCAAAAAGCGGAACTAAAAAACCAGCACATAGAAACGGTACAGATACCGCAGATTGTGCTGGCCTACCCAATGCCAAGGAAATCCTTGCCCCTTCGCACTTTGCCTGCCAATAATTAGTGACATTTGACTTTGTCTTAAAATATCTTTTTAGTGAAATTTTGTACAGCTTGATATCCTCGACATTTTTAAATTTAGCTAGATATTTCTCAATTTTTTAAGCTATAGCGTTTCCTTTCTTAACCTACTAAAAAAAGTGGCCAAATGACCACTTTTTTTAGTAATTTTATCAAGATCAACAGTTCGGCTTTTTAAACCAACGATCTTAATTTTTTATTTGTTACTAATTGTTGTAATTATAAATATTTATTATAATTAAGGTTTATGGGTTTAATTATGTTTTAACCCTGCGCCTGGGCAACTCTCTCTTGGGTACTGCTATAGCTAATATTTCTTACAAAGGAACTGGCTTCGTCCAGTGCCTTGCCGGAGGTAGCAAATACCTCATCATCTTCCATAAAGACATTTTCTGCACCCACATGCTGGGTCATGTGCATCTTATCCATCATTTTATAGATTTTAGGGGTAACTCCGGACAAGATCACCCTCTTCCCATCGTCAAGAGCCCGGGTAACAAAGGCTTCAACTACTTCCAAAGCAGTAATATCAATAACAGAGATCCCTTTAAACCGAATGAGAAAGACTTTGGAATCAGAATACCCCTCACTTAATTTCTTTTCCAGATCCGCTGAGGAACCAAAGTAGAGATTCCCTTCCAATTGAAAAATCGAGATAGACGGATTGTCGCCATTGACTGCCTGCTCCACAAAACGACCATCGGCGGCTCGTACCGGAGCTAATGTTTTAACACTAGCTGAACCAGATTCCTTGAGATACAGCAGCAGGGACAACGCTACGCCTGCATAAATAGCCTGTTCTAATTCCGGGGCAAAAATAGTCGTCAGCATGGTTACCAGTAATACAACGGCATCACTACGATTCGTCTTCAATACTTTAACCAAAGCCTTTTTATCGATCATGGAATAGGCAACCACCATAATAACACCAGCCAAGCTAGCATTCGGGATATACCTGGCATAGGGTGCAAAGAAAATTAACACCACCAAGATAATAATCCCCACCATCACACCTGCCAGTCTTGTTTTGCCTCCGTTTTGGAAGGTAATTGCCGACCGGGTAAAGGAACCGGAACCGGGAATACTGCTAAAGAAAGAACCGCCCATATTGGCAATGCCCTGCCCAATAAATTCCTGATTCGGGTCAATCTTTTGCAAGGTTTTAGAAGCAATTGCCTTTGAAATAGACACTGCTTCCACCAGACCGATAATGGCAATAACAATGGCACCGGCACTCAACTGCCCGGCAGCCTCTAAACTAAAGTTCGGCATACTCAGGGGAGGAATGGCCTGAGGTATTTTGCCTACAACATTTATGCCATATTGCTCTAAACCCAGAGCCATAACCAAAACCACTGAGAAAATTACTCCCAATAAAGCCCCAGGTAAATTCTTGTTGATTCTTTTGCAGATTAAGATCACTGCAATGGTAAATAACCCAATTCCAAATGCTACATAGTTCATCTTATCAATATTGGTAAAGCAGGCTACCACTTTATCAATACTGGATAAATGACCCTTGGGTAATTTAACACCCATTAGGTTGTTTAATTGACCCATGGCGATAATAATACCAGCTCCCGCGGTAAAACCGACAATAACAGCATGGGATACATAGTTAACCAGCAAACCTAAGCGTAAAACACCAAGGGCAAACTGGATAGCTCCTACCATAAAAGTAAGTAGGAAAAGGTTCACAAAGAAGTTATCCTGGCCAACAAAGGAAGCCATATAGGCAGCAATCAACAGTGAAATGGCGTTCGTTGGCCCAGTGGCTAGTTGGTTTGAGCTACCAAAGGCAGAGGCCAAAATAGTTAATACAATACCGGAATACAAACCATAGGCTGGATGAACCCCGGCAATCATGGCATAAGCCATCGTTTGTGGCAAAGCCACCACTGCCACAGTGAGTGCCGCAGTTAGGTCAAATTTAAAGTCTCTTTTGTCATAATTCCTTACGGTATCTACGATTGGCACATACTTGAGTAAATTCATATAAATGCCCCCAAACTTCAAATTAGTCAGCTAAATAAGGTGCTGTAAATAAAAGCAGGAATATTTACGCGAATAAGGTTGTGAAACAAGGTGCTACCAAAGGCATAGTATCTCTTTAAGGTGCTTATTAGTAAACCCATCCCCCCTTTGAAACCTTTCTAAATTTAAATATTTGCTACAGGAAAAATAACCTTGCCATCTATTCTCTTTAACCTGTTGGCATGAAGAATGGATTTGCAATTTTCCAGTATTTTGTGTCTAAGAGAACCTGGCTCCAATACATCCACTTCACTTCCCCACCGGGTTAACAAGCCACCCATTTCAGTAATTCTTTTGGTTTTTAGTTGAAGTACAAAGGAACCATCTCTTTGTCTTTGTTTAGAAATAATCTCGGTGGAAAAAGTCTGGGTAACGTTAGTAAGTACTTTGGCTGAAACCCGAAGTTTAATCTCTTCCCAAGGTTGCCCTGAGGATTCTGCGTAGATCATGGTTTGCTTACTGACCTTAATGGCATCTTCCTGGTGAAAGGCTAAAATAGGAATGGAAAACGGTAATACAATCCCTAACTGATTGAGCCAAATTCGGATAATCATTTCTTTAAGAAAAAGTTTTGTAAAGCTTAGTTCATTTTTAATATTGTCTAGCTCCTGCAACATATTTAGTAGGGGGTACTCTACTCTGTTCTCCTGCTCCGAATGACCCAACAAGTATCTGCCCGCTGAATAATTTCCAGGATAAGCAGCTTTTAGGATTTGGTAACCAAGGTTTTGTAATTCGTTAAGGTAACGATAAATTTGTCTAATACTAACATCGCACTGCAACGCTAAATGCTCCAGCGAAGCTCCACCCTGTTCGTTTAATAAGCGAAGTTCTCGGATAACAATCTCTAAATTTCGTTGGTGGTTATGTTTTGCTCTCTTCATCATTCTTTTATCCAATATCATCACCCCATTATTATCACCCCGTCTTATTTAATGACAGAAATATTGGATGATCTTGGCTTCCCCAGTGGCATATTCTGTCTGGGCCTGTGTAATTACATGGCAGATTTCTATTCTATCTTCCATGCTCAAATCAGCCAGATATACCAGCAAACCATCCAGCCCACTGTGGATCAGTCCTTTGCTTTGCAGCATCATTACTAGGAGACCTACCTTCACTACCTCGCGGTTCACGTGAGTGTAAGCCTTACACAGTTCATCTGCCAAAGATATTTTTTCAAAAACTCCCGTCAATTCTTCCGGAAGTATTGTTTTCTGCATTCTGTTAAACAGCACATCGGTTTCCAGCATCTGCTTTCACCCCGTTTTAGGAAAACATTTCTTTTTCAACCAGTTCGCTGACTTCTCTAAAAATCTCCACAGCTCTAACCATGCCAACTATATTGCCCTTTTCTTCTACAGGGACCAATTCCAGATCTTGATTCATCAATAGATCAATAGCCTCTAGAATACTGTCCTGCGCCTGTAGCCGCTTGGTAGAAATGGGTCGCATGACATCTTTTACCTTCTTAGAAGCCTGATTAAGACATAATCTATTGAATTTACCCTCCCTTGCTCTACCATCTTTCCCCATGATTTGTAGCGAACTAATAACATCCCGAAAACTTAGCGTCCCAACTAATCTTTTTTTCGTATCAAAAACTAAAATAGAGCGGTGTGATTGGGATCCTGCCATACAACCTGAATAAAAGGTGTTTTTCAATACAAACATAGCATCGCGCAGAGAGTTTTCTAAAAACACAGTGGCATAATCTTGAAGGGGCAACATGATGTCCCTAACTTTCTTATCTGTACTTCCGGGCATCCCGTACACCCCTTATAGTAAATCCTCTTTCTTCATTGCTCTTCATCGCTTTCTTTATCAAGAGCGAAATATTTCTTCATAACTTCCACAATTAATTTGCTTGTTTCGATTTCATTGTGTACATTGCAGGTATCAAACTTCTCCTGAACCCACTCGGCAAATTGAGTCGCCGTCATAAGTAACTCCCTCCATGTTATAGAAGTAGCAAAAGCCACAGCCTAAAAGCAAATCCGCAAACATTTTGTTTGATTTCATACACACAGACAAAACCATTTTTAAAAAAATCCTCGAGTATTTTACGTAAACCAAGCAATTTCATTATTTGTTTAAAGCACTTGTGGTATAATGTTCGTAATTTCTCTTAAAATTTAATTTTTAATTCCTTTGACATTTTTATATTGCAAAACCAGTGCCAACTTTATACTAGAAAAAAACAACTAAACTAGGCCTTAATAGTCTGTTTTTATACAATTATTATATCTACTTTACACAGACTAGATTTACTTTTTAAAAAATCCGACCATTACTTGGTTTGTGACAACAATAACATACCTAGATTGCGTGTTTGTTTTTATACAGTTATTATTGGTTTTGTTTGATTTTGTACAAAGGAGTGAAGGGTTTGCTAAAAATATTAAGAAAACAGTCCTTTGCCACCCAAATTATGATTACAATCTTTGCTATTTTATTAATCCCCATCCTGGTCATGGTCTATGATATTTTCTTTTCCGGTGCCAAAGATGAAATGTTGCTAAAGACCAAGGAAGAACGTTTGAAAACTATGGTGAATACAACTGCTCATGAATTAAGTGATGTTCTTATAGAAACCGATAAGAATCACTGGCACTCTCCCAACGACATTAAAGCCATTACCGATGCCTTTGAAAAAACAGCGAAACCCCTGTCGGATGTTAATCCAGGCGTTCGTTTGGGACTCTATATACCACAAACCAAGGAACTTTATGTTCATGGCTATCTACACCAATATCGTCCTATTGCCGAAGACCGTGAAAAACGTATCTTAAATGAGGCCTACTCTGGGATCACGGCAGTAAGTGCAACCAAGGAACCCCTCTCCCGGATTACAGGCTCCCTGGGGGATCAGACCTTTGAATATCTCATGCCAATTATGAAGAACGGACATCTCCTTGCCATTGCCTGGGCCGATGAACAGGTACACCCGGTATTTGCTCAAAGCCGACGGTTCAGTTTGATCGCCAGATATCTTACCCTGCTGGGATTATTCCTAGGATTGGGAGCTGCTCTCTATATCATTCACAACCTAGTTTCTGAGGTACAAGTTATTAAAAAGGGATTGCTCAGCATGGAAGAAAATATTGATAACCGCTTGCCAGCTATGCCGGGGGAAATTGGTGAAGTAGTCCAAGCCATCAATAACATGGCAGACTCATTGAAAGAGAAGAAAAGATTACAAGAGGAATTAATGCGCTCGGAGAGATTAGTGGCTTTAGGACGACTGGTAACCGGAGTAGCCCATGAATTACGTAATCCTTTGGGCATTGTCAAAGCCACCGTGCAGGTGATGGAGGGCGAATATAAATCTGAGCCAACCATCAGGGAATATACTAAGGTTATTTGCGATCAAGTGGATCGAGGGAATAAGGTTATTCAAGAATTATTGGATTTTGGTCGTCCCAGTAAACCGGTAGTATGCCCAACAGATATCAACAAGCTGTTGGAATCGGTTCTTACTTTTACTTACCCCATGCTGCGACAACATAAAATAGAATTGGTTAAAGATTTTTCTTTTCCGCTACCCCTTGCTGATATAGATTCTGACAGAATGAAACAAGTCTTCGTCAACTTGATTTTAAATGCCATCCAGGCTATGCCAAGCAAAGGAATCCTTACCATTAAGACGGGTATCGAAAGGGATATGGTTAAGGTTGATTTTATCGATAACGGTATAGGAATAGATAAATATGATCTGCCTCGCATTTTTGATCCTTTCTATACCACCAAAGATGACGGATCGGGACTGGGCTTATCCATCAGTCATCAAATTGTTCATATGCATAATGGCAATATTTGGGTTTCTGAAACATCTTCCGAAGGGACAACTCTTTCAGTAACATTACCCAAATCCAACCCAAAGGAAGGAAGTGTATTTGATGAACAAGATACTGGTAATTGATGACGAAGAACATATGTGTTGGGCTCTGGAAAAGGGGCTACGCCAAGAGGGCTACCAGGTAATTACTGCCACCCGGGGTAAGCAAGGTTTGGAACTGCTACGTAATGAAACTCCCTCTTTGGTAATTCTGGACTTAAAAATGCCGGAGATGGATGGTCTGGAAGTATTGATCAAGGCTAAGGATCTACTGCCTAACCTTCCCGTCATTATGATCACAGCCCATGGCACCATTGATACCGCTATTGAGGCTATGAAGCTGGGTGCCACTGATTATATTACGAAACCCTTCGATCTGGATGAGTTAAAACTTGTTGTCAAACAGGCCATCATGGTCAGTCATTTACAGGAAGAAGTTTCTTTCCTTAGGTCGGAATTAAATAAGAGATACGGACGAATTGTTGGCAACAGCCAAGCCATCCAGGATGTCTGTACTCTTATTGAAAGAGTAGCCGATAGCAACGCGACGGTTTTAATTACCGGAGAGAGTGGTACCGGTAAAGAGGTTAGCGCGTTATCGATTCATCAACTGAGCTCTCGTAGGGAGAAACCCTTTGTCCCGATTAATTGTGCAGCTTTACCAGAATCTCTTTTGGAGAGTGAATTATTTGGTCATGAGAAAGGAGCCTTTACCGGTGCAGTAGCACGTAAGTTGGGACGCTTCGAACTAGCCAACCATGGGACATTGTTCTTAGATGAGGTAACGGAAATGCCTTTATCTATGCAGGTTAAGTTATTAAGAGTACTCCAGGAAAGACAATTTGAACGGGTGGGCGGCACAGAAAGTATTAAGGTGGATGTCCGGGTCATTGCTGCCACCAATCGAGACCCCCTGGAAAGCATTCGTAATGGAACTTTTCGCGAAGATTTATATTACCGTTTAAATGTACTGCCCATTCATCTGCCGCCTCTACGGGAACGCAAGGAAGATATCTCGCTGTTGGTCATGCATTTTTTGGAAAAATTTAATCCATCTCATAATCAATTCATCTCTCCTGATGCCATGGGTCTCCTGTTGTCTTATGAATGGCCAGGAAATATTCGGGAATTACAAAATGTCGTTGAGCGTGCAGTGATTCTATCCCAGGGACACGAAATAAAATCCCATCACTTGCCTAAGGAAATCCAAAGGACTCCAACCAGCAAGACCGAAGAACAGCAGGAATTGATTATTAATTTTCCTGACCAGGGAATTTCCTTTGAAGATGTGGAAAAGGAATTGATTTTAAAGGCTATGGAGAAAAGCAATGGCAACCAAACCAAGGCAGCCCAGTTATTAGGTATTACCCGTTCCGCACTGCTGTACCGAGCGCAAAAATATCAACTTAAGCTTTAAAAACAAAAGGAAGTGCTGCAAAACTACTTTTTTGTAGCACTTCCTTTGTTATAGTAGGGGCGAACTTCGTTCGTCCGAATGAACTACCTGCGGGCTTACAGTAGCAGCGGACGACCACAGGTCGCCCCCACGACGCATTATTGTTTCATTGTGCAACAGCACCTTTTTGTTAAAAATAATCTAGCCCGCCTTAAGAGGCTGTGGCTTTTTTGGTACGACTGGTCTTTTTTGTTGTGGCTGGCCTTTTTTCATTATCCCTTTCCTGCTTTGCCAAATCGATACTGGCCTTCAGGGCAGACATTAAATCTATTACTTTATCGGTTTGGGCTGTGGGTGCCATCTCTACTTCTTCTCCGGCAATTTTAGCCTGAATAACCTCCATCAACTGCTGGCGATATTCATCGGTGTATTTTTCCGGTTGAAACTGGGAAGAAAGATTATTAATGAGATTAACAGCCATTTTTAGTTCGTTATCATGAAGATCTACGGTGTATTCTAATTCCGGGATTGCTTTGGGTTTTCTTACTTCATCGAAATAAAACATGGTGCTAATGCTCAATACATCGTCAGCTACCCGCAGAGCTGCTAAGGATTCTTTATTACGAATGATCACCTTAGCCACTGCCACCTTACCAGTTTCGATCATAGACCTTTTTAAAAGCTCATAGACTTTCTGGCCGCCTTCACCCGGAGCTAAGTAATAACCTTTATCATAAAAAATCGGGTCAATATCTGCTAAATCCACAAAATCTACAATATTAATACTTTTGCTACCCTCTGAAGGTAAATTTTCGAAGTCTTCATCTTTCATGATGACATATTTACCCTTTTCATATTCGTAACCACGTACAATCTCCTCATTGGCCACTTCGGTATCACAATGGGCGCAAAAGCGGCGGTTTTGAATGGGTGTCTTACATTTATCATGGAGATAGTTAAATTTCACATTTTTCTTTTCTGTGGCAGCATACATTTTAACCGGTACATAAACCAAGCCAAAACTTACGGCTCCCTTCCACATAGGCCTCATCATGGATCAACTCCAATTTTTTTGAGTAGTATACCTAGGATTGCCCTTGTCCTTGAAAATAATTAGAAAAGACTCCTGGCAAAAACAGGAGTCTCTCTCTACTTACTTAAATCAAGGAAATTTTTTACTTGCTTTCTCCCCATCAAAACTAAACAGGGCGGTCTTTTTATCAATTTTTGTTTCTAAATGTACCGGTCGATTCCATAACTTTTGAATATGCACCAATGTTTTTTCCAGATATTTAATGTCCAGCTCTTTTTCTTCAAAAATATGTCGTAAATAAAGTTCACCACGTTTTTCGTAGTCCCCGTCTTCCACAACAATGACTGGAAAACCACAGTTGGTCATACTATTCACCAAGTGATCCCGTACCTTTTCCCAATTCTTTTCAACAACTTTCCAATCATGACCTATTTTTCGGTAGAGGTATAAATCCAATTCCTCCACCAGTTCTTTTGTTAAATAATTACGCAGAAAGGATATGTCATTATCGATTTCCCGAATCTCAAAGATCTTTTCCTTGCCTGCACCTTGACCATATTTCTGATCCCATCGTTTCTCAATAGCTTCAAACATCTTAAGGCCTAGATAATAGGGATTGATACTGTTACGAGAGGGCATAATGACGCCTGCGTGCATTTTGGCAAACTCTATGGATTCAGCCTCTGTTAACTCCATCTCCCGCATAATGCGTAAGTGCCAATAACTGGCCCAACCTTCATTCATGATCTTGGTCTGCATTTGTGGCCAAAAATATAACATTTCGTCTCGCATGGTAGAAATGATATCTAATTGCCATTCCTCAAGTTCCCGGGCATGCTTCATAATAAACAAGAGAAGATCTTTTTCTGGCTGTTCGGGAATTTTAGCTGTCTTTCTTTGCTGACAACCTCCACTGCCTTGACAGCACTGTTTCTTTTTGTCTAAGTCCCACAGATCATCATAGGGCGTGGCTGGTTTTTTACTACTACAGCAGCCACATTTTTGGTCCGTGTTCTTTCCATTTTCTTTTATCAATCGATGGGGTTCAATATGTTCTTGAATAGACATAACCGCATCAATGAGTGCTTCCACTTTCTGCTGACCATGAACCATTTCATATCTGCGGAATCGTTCCCCAGCCACTGCCATGGATTCGATAATATCCTTCGGATTGGTATGACTAAAATACAGATTGTTCTTAAAAAAATCACAGTGTCCCAGTACATGGGCAGCTACCATCTTATTTTGGATAAGGGTATTCCCTTCTAACAGGAAAGCATAACAAGGATCGGAATTGACCACCATTTCATAGATCCGACTTAGATTATAATCGTATTGCGTTTTCATACGGTGATAGGATTTACCAAAGGACCAATGAGTGTAACGAGTGGGCATGCCATAGGCGCCAAAGGTATAAATAATTTCACCTGGGCAAACCTCAAAACGCATCGGATAAAAGTCCAGTTTATTATGGCGGGCTATTTCCATCATTTGGGGAATAGACATTTCCAATTGATATAATTCTTCCATCACTCGATCACTCATACAGACATTCCCTCCCTTGGCTCGGGCTCTTTAAAGAATGCCTTAAGCGCATTATATACACCGCTCTTATCACGTATGGTTACGCTGGTAAATCTAGAATGGGTAACCCGTTTGTAATAAGAGTTCAATGTGCTGGTATAGTAATAGGGTCCTTCAATCTCTCCATAGCCTATCAAACTGCATTTTGTCAGCAATTGATCAATCAAACGAATACACTTTTCATTATCACTGGTAAGGTTATCGCCATCGGAAAAATGAAAGGCGTACACATTATAATCATCCTTTGGATAACGGCTATTGATAATATCCAGTGCCAGTTGGTAAACTGAGGAACAGCGGGTCCCCCCACTTTCCCCCTTGGTAAAAAACTCTTCCTCTGTAACTTCCTTAGCCTCAGTATGATGCGCCAAGAAAATAATTTCCACATTTTGATACTTCGTTCGCAAAAACCTGACCATCCAAAAGAAAAAACTGCGTGCAATATACTTTTCAAAGGGTCCCATGGAACCACTGGTGTCCATCATGGCCAGTACCACGGCACTGGATTCAAACTTGGGCACAACTTCCCAGGTTTTATAGCGTAAATCCTCCGGTGTAATGCCATGTATGCCCGGTTGGCCTTTGAGGGCATTTCGCTTAAGCACCTCTAATATGGTTCTTTTGCGGTCAATATTACTCTGAATACCATACTTCCGTACATCACGAAATTCTACTGATTCAGAGGATAACTTTTTATTCTTTTTCTCATCCAAATTGGGCAGGAATAGATCTTCAAAGACAATCTGTTCAATTTCATCTAAGGTAACATCTGCTTCATAATAGTCCTGACCTGGGTCTTCTCCTGCACCAGGTCCCTGTCCCGGTGCCTGATCAGGGTCGCTGCCAAGGACATCCCCGACTTTGCTTTTGCCGTTCCCTTGTCCGGCATGCTTTTGTTTGCGCATGTCGTAACGGAAGCGGTATTGTTCCAGTGATCGGATCGGTATTTTGACCACTCGGCGACCATCGGAAAGAATAATGCTTTCCTCACTGACAATATCGGCCAGGTTTTTCTTAATCGCTTCTCGTACTTTTTCGCGATGACGGTGTTGGTCAACTTCACCTTTGCGGTGAAGTGACCAATCTTCCCGTGAAATGATAAATTGATAATTCACAGCCATCACTCCTAGCGGCTTAACAGGCTGCCTACATATTTCAACAATTCATTGGCACAAACCGGGCAATAACCATGTTCTTTTATTAGGCGTGCACTAACTTCGTTAACACGTTTTAATTGTTCGGCATCGGGAGTTTTACTAGAGGTTGTAATCTTAACGATATCTTTGAGGTCTGCAAAGAGTTTCTTCTCAATGGCCTCCCGTAATCTTTCGTGACTATTATAGTTAAACCTCTTCTGTTTACGGGCATAACTGGATAAGCGAATTAGAATCTCTTCGCGGAAGGCTTTTTTGGCATTTTCCGAAATACCAATTTGCTCTTCAATGGATCGCATAAGTTTTTCATCGGGGTCCATTTCCTCATCGGTAATAGGATCTTTTAATTTAACTCCATTGCAGAAAGCTTCCACATTATCTAAGTAGTTATTAAACAATACCTGAGCAGACTCTTCAAAGGAATAAACAAAGGCCTTTTGAACTTCCTTCTTGGCCATATCATCGTATTCTTTTCTGGCCACTGAGATGAAGTTTAATAACCGCTCGCGCTCTTCCTGGGTAATAGAAGGATGTTGGTCCAGTCCATCTTTAATGGCCCGCAGCACATCCATTGGATTAATGCATTGGGTATTGGTCCGGATTAAAGCCGAAGAAAGGCGGTTAATGACATATCGTGGGTCAACTCCACTCATGCCTTCATCAATGGCTTCGAACTGCAGTTCTTTAAGATCCTTTTGTTTAAAGCCCTCTACATCTTCTCCATCGTATAGCTTCATTTTTTTAACGACGTCCATACCCTGTTTTTTTGATTCCTTGAGGCGAGACAACACCGAGAAAATACTAGCCACCCTTAGGGCATGGGGGGCGATATGAATGGTGCTGAGATCACTTTGCTTAATTAGCTTCTCGTAAATCTTTACTTCATCGGAAACCCTTAAATTATAAGGTATTTTCATGACAATGATCCGGGATTGCAGTGCTTCATTTTTCTTGTTACTAATAAATGTTCTGTATTCATTTTCGTTTGTATGAGCAATAATCATTTCATCGGCATAAATCAAAGCAAAGCGGCCCGCTTTAAAGTTTCCTTCCTGAGACAGGGATAGCAAATTCCAAAGAAACTTTTCATCGCACTTGAGCATTTCTTGAAATTCCATCAGACCCCGGTTAGAAATATTTAGTTCTCCATCAAAGCGGTAAGCCCGAGGATCCGACTCAGAACCGTACTCCGCAATGGTAGAAAAATCTATGCTGCCGGTTAAATCAGCGATATCTTGAGACTTTGGATCGGAGGGAGTAAAGGTTCCGATGCCTACCCTTTCATCTTCGGAGAGGAAAACCCGTTCTACTTCAACATTTTCAATTTTGCCGCCATATTCTTTTTCCAACATCATCCGACAGGATGGACAAAGTTCTCCTTCGATATATACGCCATACTCTTTCATGAACTCTTCTCGTAATTCTTTAGGTACCAAGTGCAGGGGTTCCTCATGCATGGGACAACCTTTAATGCCATACAAGGCTCCCTTTTCAGAACGACTGTACTTCTCTAATCCCTGTTTCAGCATAGCTACCAAAGTTGATTTACCACCACTAACCGGACCCATTAACAACAGAATACGCTTCCGTACATCCAAACGCCTGGCTGCAGGGTGGAAATATTCTTCTACCAACTTTTCCAATGGCTGATTCAAGCCAAAAATTTCCTGAGAAAAAAACTTATACGTTTTTCTGCCATCCTTTTCTTCCACACCAGCATCCTTAATCATGTTGTATAGTCTCGCGTGTGCCAATTGGCTAACATAAGGCTTCTCTTTGATAATTGTTAGGTAATCTTGAAATGTTCCAGCCCAGGCTAAACTCTTTTCTACAGAGCGGTATTCGTCCAGAAGCTTCAAAAAATCCACGCATTTATCACTCCTTTTGCAGTCAGAATCTGTTAGAAAAATGTAGCTTGTTTACCTGCCCGTGACCTATATAGGTTACGACCTTTAGGTTATGCCCTTCAGGGTACGCCAAGTCTTTAGGCACCGGTGGAAACCTAGTTTACCCTTAGGCAGATCGCATAGTCATACTTTCCGATATGCCTAGGCTAAAACTTACTAAACATTTATATGCCGACAAGCATATAAAAAGAAGATTTGTACCTAAAGTAACAGACCTGTTCTTTTAGAGAACGTAGTTTTTCCAACTGCGCAATTCTCCCAAGCCCTTACTTAGAACTTTTTTATTTTATTCGGTAAAATGGAAAAAGTGTCTAATTCGAAAATGATTCTTGATAAATTTCTACGATCTCGCAGCAAAATTACCGGCAGGGCTAAATTCCTGCCATCTTTTTTCGATAACATAAGTAAAGAGAGATTTCTATGTACCTCGAAAGGAGGGCGTGAAATTGGAAATCAAAGCCCCTCCCCCAAAAATGGATTATCCCGTGGCATCCCAGGGCGCTGTGCAGCTTAGTGAGGAGGAAAAGGAAGCTCTTAGCAAAGCCGAGGAAGAAAAAAAAGCTCTCCAGGAGATGTTGGAACAGTTGGACCGACGGCGGCAATTTCTCTATGATGAAAAGGACCCCGTCGGCTTCCTTGAACGATATAGCTATTCGAATAGGCCAGGCAGTATCAAACTTTCCTCCAAACCCACAGACAGCGCTGCCGGACTCACTTCCCGACTGGTGGCGGCCACCAACGAACTGCAGGTGAACACCCTGATATCCGAAGCCCACAGCAACCTCATCAACCTGCGTTTGATCGCGGCGCTGGGTGAGGGCGACGATGCCCAAAGGGCGCGCGCCTATATCAGCAAGCTGGAAAAGCTGATCAAACGGGCCCGCAGCAAGGTGCATGAATTGCACAGTGAATACGTCATCAAGCACCGGCAACGCAAGGCAGAACAAAACCAGCAGGACAGACGGGCTGAGCAGATTAAAGCAGAACTCCGTAGAAAGCGCCTAGCTCGAACCACCAAAGAAAACAGCTATCTGATCGACGTAACGCGAGATTATACCTTCGGGAGTAAAAAAGCCAATGCTGACCAGGGATTCCCTGATGCCGCAACCAAGCTGGACACAGCCAGTGAAGTGAGCATTGCCGCCGAGGCCCAGGCTGTGGCAGCCGCCGAAGCTGCTGGTGACAGTGTTGCTGTCGGTGGTGGTGATGTTGCTACCGGTGGTAACGTGGACATTACGGTCAGCGGCCTTGCTACTGATGGCAGCGTGGACGTTACGGTATAGCTGGAGCAATTCCGAAGCTAACAGACCAGAAAAGTCGCCCAGAGCATCGCATTGGAATTGCCAAACTGCCATCGTGAACCTTTTCAAAGTAAAAGGAGTGGCACTTTTGCGCCACTCCCTTTCTTATTAAGATAGCCTCACCGATAAAATAGCATTTAACGGATTGGTTGATACTCTATATGAGAATCTTCAGAAGTTGCTTCCAGCTTAAAAATAACGGGTCTTAAGCCATCATTGCAGCTACAAATGGCAACACCTGGTTTTCTTATCCAATCGCCATAATAGAACAGATTATTCCCTGCACCATGTGCTAAGGCAAATACATATTGATAAATTGCTTTCCATGCTTCATCACAAAATCCTTCCGGTTTCGCATAATCAGCATAGAATACTTGTCCTTTATCCATCATAGGACAGGCGGTTAGCCCCTCCACACCATACTCTTTGGCAAGTTCTTCATCAAGCGTTACCTTTAATACGGTTATTTTTACCTTTTTCATAAAAACCCCCTGTATAAATAACAACAAAGGCAGACATCTTAATCTACTGTCTGCCTCACCAAACTATCTAAAATTCATAAAATATCCCTATGGAAATGCGCCACAGGGCCGTGTTTGCCAACGTTTATTAATGGGGCTTCTGTTCTTGTTCAGTTCCCTCAGCCAGTTCAGTAACAATCAGGTTCTTTTCTTCTAACAGGGAACGGTCAAAATTTAAATTAGGAACCAAGCGGTAAAAGACCTCTTCACCCTCTATCCAAGTTAACAGGTATTGCATAGGACCACCCCCGTATTTTGTATACAGTATTTCTACTTGTGATCATTGTATCAAAATGTGAGGTGACTGACAATCCTTTCTAAAAAAAATATTTAATTATATTTTTCGCCGCAAGATGTTAAAGCAACTTAGAGAACCGCTTATTTGACTAATCTCTCAACAATTACTCCTACAGCAGCTTCTTCCAGGTCATTGTTTAACTGTGATAAAGTGCTTTCTAAACCTCGCCTTTGCAAAGCCAACTGAATTAGTAAATCTGTCAGGCTGCTATTCTTAGGCAACAAAGGTCCATGCAAATAAGAGCAAAATACATTTTTATACCTTGCCCCTTCCAGATGATCCTGGCCATTGTTACCAAAACCCGATACCACTTTACCTAAGGGTTCCATGTCGCCAATAAAGGTTTGCCCGGAGTGGTTCTCAAAGCCCGCTATTTTAACAGGTACACCATTTATAGAAGACTCTATCACAATATTGCCAATGAGTCTTTTTTCTCCTGCTCGCGTATACAAATCCAGAATTCCCAATCCAGGGATTTTTTGACCTTCATGGGTTAGATAATATTGCCCCAACATCTGGTAGCCGCCACAAATGGCCAGAACCACCAGACCCTTTTCAATGGCCTGCCGGAGGGACTCTTTACGAAGTAGCAAATCTGCAGCCATTAAGTTTTGTTCCCGATCGGAGCCACCACCTAAAAATAAAAAATCAATCTCCTCAAAATCCACAGACTCTCCCACATTTACTTCTACTACTTCGACCGGGATACCCCGCCAGTGGCATCGTTGTACGAAGGCAATAATATTACCCCGATCACCATAGAGATTTAATAAATCAGGATATAGATGACACACCTTCAGCATGGGGCACCTCCTTCTCCGCCAGTGCCAGTAAAATCTTTTGAGCAGACCAAAGGGCCGTATAAGTAGAAAATAAATAGGTGAGTTTCCCTGGTCCTTCTAATGCCTTCTTAATGGCTGGCTCCATTTCCTTAATAACGGTAATTTGTTCAAGAGGAATTCCTGCATATTTTAATCTAAGAGCCATCTCTTCTGCTCTTAAGCCGGAACATACAAATAATTCTATTTCATGATTAGCCTTGACCATGTGCTCAAAATCCACATCCCAAAGCCAGGAGATATCCTTACCATCTGCATCATTATCATTTATCGCCATAAAAACTGTTTTAGTGCCTGCTATGCTCAGCAGACTATTGACGCCCTCGTTATAACCCGTAGGGTTTTTAACTAAGTTAAGAATAGCTGGCTTCCCTTGATAAAAAAAGGTTTCCATCCGGCCAATAGCCGGCCTGTAGGTTAACAAACCCTTGGCTATCTGCTCCGGCTTTATGCCAATTAAACTGCCTACGGTGAAAGCTGCCAGGGCATTGTAAACATTATAAAAACCATGGGTATGAATAGATAACGTAGTCATTGCCTGATGATATTTAACACTGGCATTCAGTACTGAACCCACTGTTTCTATGGCAAAACCTTCTATCTCTGGTTCCGGTCTTTTAAAAGAACAGCCGGGGCAAACAAAGGAACCCAATTGGCTGTATTGATAATTTTCGTATTGCAGTTCTTCGCCACACATGGGACAAAATCTGGCTTCTCTGGTTTGCTGAGAACCCGTTGCTGGCCGCTGATTGGGAGCCAGTCCAAAAAAGGTGGCACTATGACCGGTGGCTTGCTGCATCTGGGCCACCAGGGGATCGTCACTGTTTAAGATAAGGTGTACTTGCGGTAGATCTTTTAATGCCTCCCTTACCAGGGTGACAGTTTTGTCCAGTTCCCCATAGCGGTCTAGCTGATCTCTAAAAAAGTTATTAACTACCACCATCTGAGGGGAGATTTCCCTTAACACCTTCGGAAAAGAAGCTTCATCCACTTCCAGCAGAGCATAATCGCAATCAATGCGCCCCAGCCAGTTGGCATATCGAATAAAGGCAGTGGTTACCCCGGTAATCAGATTGGCACCCTCCTGATTGATGACAATCTTGCAGCCAGTAGACGCAATTACACTGGCAATCATGTTATTAGTTGTGGTTTTGCCATTCGTTCCCGTAACCATAATAATATCTTTGCGGGCCTGTTTGGCTAAATCTCTCAGAGTGCCTTGATATATTCTCCTTGCTACCACTCCCGGTAGAGAAGAACCTTTCCCACCAAACATTCGGCTTAGGGAAGCAGCCAGCTTGGCTGCTATGACAGCTATCATTAGTTTAATATTCATCGTTAACCACCGCTTTTTATTTCCTTTTTATTCTTCCCGTTTCCTTACACAAGCAAACTTAGGTAATTTTACAAAGAATAATTTCCTATTCTTCCCTGGTGATTATAACGCTACAGCAGAGAAAACGTCAATAATACACTCCTTTTTCATTCATCTTTACTTTTCTAGTTGTTCCCCTTGGTAAAAACTGCATATAATAGAGGTGAGGTGATAAAATGCTCAGCTTCGGTTTAATTATTGCCATTCTCTTTTTTATTGCGGGTATGGCTGGCATATTTCTACCGGTCCTGCCAGGGGCCCCTTTACTAGTGGCAGGCATGGTGGCTTATGGATTGTTAGAAGGTTTTACACATCTGACCTGGCAGTTTTTCCTGGGTCAATTCATCTTAATGTCCTTTGTCTTTGGCATAGATTATTTAGCCAACGTATGGGGAGTAAAAAAGTACGGGGGCTCCCGTACCGCCGTTTGGGGCTCTGTGCTCGGTGCATTGGTGGGTTTGGTCCTTCTAGGCCCCTTAGGAATTATTCTTGGACCCTTTATTGGAGCGGTATCCGGTGAATTACTAGCCAAACAAGATATCAATCAGGCCGTACGAGCCGGAATCGGTACCCTGTTGGGCTTCTTGGGAGGAGCCTTAGTAAAATTAATGATCCAAATCATCATGATCGTATGGTTCTTTACTGCTATTAGGTAAGGTCAAAGGATAAAAGAGTCTGTTTTGCGCAATAAATTGATGTTGTGTCGTAGGGGCGACCTGTGGTTGTCCGCTATTTTGATACAGCATTGTAGCCCCGCAGGTAGTTCATTCGGATGAACAAAGTTCGCCCTTACTACAAAAAAGGGGAGTCGCAAAAAAGTAGTTTTGCGACTCCCCTTTTTTACTCTGAGGCCTCTTCTTGAGGTATTTCCTTAAAGGGTACCGGACTACCAATTTCAACTGCCTCATTTAAAATCCAAATCCCATCTATATCTCGCTCAAAGCCTAATTCATCCTGGGCACAAATCATCCCGTTGCTTACGACTCCCCTTAACTTACCCCTTTTAATTTTTTTACCACCGGGGAGTTTCGCTCCATGTAAGGCAACGGGTACTTTCAAGCTGGGAGCTACATTCCTGGCGCCACAAACAATCTGTAATGGTTCTTCCTGACCTATATTAACCATGCATACAGTTAACTTCTCCGCATCTGGATGTTGTTCCGTAGCGATTATCTCCCCAACTACAATCTTATCACTGGTTATTAGTTCCTTTGTTGTTTCCTCAGTCACTTTTTTCATGTCCCCCTATGCAGCAATGTTTTCCTAGTGTTCCATTATATATAGAAAAATGACAATACTCAAGTCTCGCAAGGAATCAAACAGCAAAAAAAGCCCACCCTTTGTGGACTTTTTAAGGTTGCGTGTAGGCAAGAGTTAAACCGCAGCGTCTGCAGTTAATAACCCCCACCGTTGTTGTATTCATTATACCTTAATTGTTATAAAGATCAATAGATTTAAATTAGTTTCTTATAGTTCTTTTTTTCACAGGTACTTACTCTTGTTCTTCTATTTTCTAAATGTTAGACATTTTCTCACAATGATCAAAATTCATTCCATTTAACGAAGCCCACTGATGTGTTGATTAATTTTTTCCTGCCGAATAACCTCCCGAATATCATATTCCCTTTCCAACCAGAGCGGATAACACATTTGTTCAATGCGGGAAACGGTTCTTTCCCCCACCAACTTCACTAGATCATCAGATACATCCAAGTTTGTAGTTATAATCGTCGGCAACTCTTGATTTACTCGGTGGTTAATGATGTTATAAATCTTGTTTTTAGTCCACTCGGTGTAGTTATGGGCACCAAGATCATCCATAATTAATAACGGAACTTCACAGGCTGCTTCCACTAGACTATATTCAGTATAATTGCCTACATTGCTGTAACTAGCTTTAATCTTTTCCAACAGGTCCGGTACAATGACAAATAAAACTGCTTTATCACTATTTTGCAATACATAATTAGCAATACAACAGGCTAAAAAAGTTTTACCCGAGCCCACCTGTCCCTGAAGTAATAGTCCTTCCCTTACATCTCCTTCAACAAAGGCTTTGGCAAAATCCTCGGCGTAGTGTAGGGTTCGCTGGGCGATCTCCAAGTAAGTTCTTTTCGACAAAGGCTCTTTTACGGTAGGAGAATAATAAGATAACTTAAAGTTATTAAAGGAGTGCTTTAACATGGACTTGGGAATTTGGCAGTTTCTAAATTTGTTCTCCAACGCCTTACGCTGAACACAAATACAGGGCACAGCAAATTCGCCCTCCATATAAAGCCCCCTGTCTTCACATTTTTCACACTGGATACTTTTTATCTCTACATTGTCGTCTTGCCGAGACCACCGATTACTCATTTGTTTTAAAATCTTCTCAGGATCGAAAAAATCCATTGTATGTCCTCCAAGCTTTGAACTTCTATCACTAATTTATCATATCATGAAAAATTTTTTAAGCCCTCAAATGAATAAGAACACTCTTAAAGGCAAAATCTGTTATTATAGGTTTTCAAACCCAGTGGTTACGTCTATAATTAGACATAGTACGACTTTAAGGAGAGTTCAACATGCTGGCATCGTGGGTTTGGGGTTTGGTAACCCTGTTCTTTTTAATCGGCATAAAAAAATATCGCCCTGCCAAAAGCACTCTGCCGGTTCTTCTAATGGCTTGGTCTTCCGTGCTTTTCCTGGTATCACTGGTTCTCTATAGTGATCGTTTAACCTTTGATTCAGGCGGTCTAAGTTGGGAACCTATGCTGTTAGCCACCGCGGCATTCCTTTTTTGTTTACCGCTGTACAGCAGATACCGACAACTTGTATTACTTCAGAAGAAAAACAAAAAGCAATCTAAGGCCCGTGCTTGTTAATTCATATGTGGAGGTGCTCTCTTGAGCGAAATTGATGTTCAATTTACCTGTCCTGATTGTGACCATGCATTTTCTATTATTCCTGCAGAACTTTTAGAGCAAGATACTGTGGTTTGTCCCCAATGTGGTTGTGCTTTGCCCGAAGATGAACTACGTTATTTAAAAATCGCCATTGACTACCTTAACGATAAAAAGACGCATTAAATAATTAGCTTTTATAATGCCAATGGTGTTCACTCAGCCGGTATTCCCCAGGATTGACCAAGGGTAATTGATAGATTAGCAGAGTTCTAAAATTAGATGGTGTCGTGGGACTAGGGGAACTAGACATGAATCAGGTGTCGTTTTTCAACAGGCTATCGTAGCAATCAACTTGCAATAACTGAAAATTGCTAGTTATAGAGTAAGGGTATCTTATTTAAACTAACCAAACTGAAGGCTGGCAGGCAAAAAGCGGAGTGCGCAAAAAGTAGTTTTGCGCACTCCCTTCTATTTACAAAAATAATTTAGAGCCGAAATGATCGTCACACTGATAGCTACTAACAAGCTTAAATAACTTACCCGTTTATTTTCAATACCCGATAGTTTTAAGTGAATAATATCGTAGGCACGGCTTTCTTTACTTTTAATGATCCGTAGCATTTGGCTGGAGGAGACCATAGAATTGGTGATATCCGAAAAGATCGTGATGTTCTGGTAGTCTAAAACCTCTTGTTCAAAATCTCTTAGGTCCTTGGAAATCTGCATTAATTTTGCAAACTGCCCCTCCCATTTCCTTCTCCAGCCAAATATGCTGATCGGATAGCTTTTCACGGTATCAAGAATATCTTCTATTTGTTGTTCAATGATTCTGCCTTCGTTGAAGAGCTCACAAATCCAGATATTATCTATATCAATAGGCTGATCTTTATATGTAAGCAGTAAGTCTTGAAGGTCAGTATATTCGGAGATAAATTGATAGGCATCAAAATTTTCCCAATTAATATTTGTTATATCCGTACTATTGGTTATTCTTTTTGCCCGTTCTAAACCCTTAAGCAGAGCCTGACCTTTTTGATACAAAAACCCACCTCCTGGGCGCCTAACTTACTTTACGATGTAATAATTGGGCAATATGTAGTAACCATGTTGTTGAGATATTACATTACTTTTGCCCACCCGAGTGTATAAGCCGGAAAGTTTTTCATTATAAGCAAAAAGACCAATCATTTGATTAAAATGGTTAGTGGTCACCCCATGATCCCCTTGGATCTCTACCATCTGTCCATAAAAGGGTTGACAATACTCTTGATACAAATAATTATTTTCCCAACATTGTTTTACTTTTTGCTGCCACTGGCTTTCCGTAAAATCTCTACCCAAATAGACCCCTGCGGCAGCATACATATTGGTGGGCTTTAACACATATTGATCCTTGTTTTTTAGGATCAAGGAAAAAATGTTTTGATCGCCTTTAAACTCTGCAGTATAGGGAATATGCCGTTTGATAAACTCCCTCTCAGCCTCGGATAAAATATTTGTTGTGTCCTGATGCAATACTTTAAAGATCATTTTGTTATGGCTTATTTCGGATCGAATGGGACCAACCATACAAACAGCTCTATCTTGGTAAGCTAAAATTAAATCCATCATTTCTGAGTGACGATCGATCAACTCACTGGTTACCAGCCTTCTATAAATTAAATCGACTTTCATATCTCGGAAATACAATGCCTTACCATCATATTTTAACTGCCTTGGATCTACTATTTGGGTTTTGCAGCCTTTCTTTACATATGCTGCTTGAAAAACCTCAAACTCTTTGAGGTTACCTGCTCCCTGCCAATCCACGATGGCAACGTTGGGGTTTTTTATGTCCGGATTGAACTGATGAAAAAGCTGCAGACTTTCATCAGTCCAGGTTTCTACCAACTCAAAATATTGAATATCATACTTCAGCTTCATTTGGCTAACAGGTAGAGCATGTAAAAATAGTCTTTCCAATACATTGGACTTATTCATTCCCGATGAACCATCAGCATTAATCTCACAAAATTTAAATACCCGTGGTTCATAATAAAAGAGATCCAGCCTAGCCATAGGCACGGCAATTTGATAACCAGGGTCAACCAGTATAAGCTCTTCCAAAAGTTTAGAAAAACCAAATTTTTTTCTGAACTCGGTTGAGACAAGATACTGCTTAATCACCTTATTCAAGATGCTCATTACTGTGTTAGTTAAATCTTTAAAGGCACGAATATCCTCCGGGGTAAAAAACATAGGTTGGTAAAGAAAAGGAATCGGTTCCCCGTTGTACTTAGCAGTAGAGTTATCCATTATACCTTTTATGTTCAGGTAATCTTGATGACACTGTTCTGGGAAACTCTTTACTATATCTTCATACTCCAAGAAGAAGTTGTTAAGATACACTTAATCCACCTCAATAGGGTTGATAAAACACCATTGTACTGCTTGTCTTTTTCCTAGCGGTAATCTTTCCTTTGTTAGCGCAGCAGGAGTTTTTCTTTGTTCTATAAGAGATTCCAATGGGTCAAGGTATCTTCTCTCCTCTGCTGGCAGCCCATTCTTTGCCCAGCGGAGTAGCGAAAGAGCAAGTTCAGCAAAGGTCATGCCGCTTATCTCGGCTTCATAGCCCTTTTTGACCGCTTCCTTCTTAGCATTTTCAATATCTTGTACTGTCACATGCCTAAAGATTTCAGATAGGTTATTTACATTTTCCTCACTATACAAAAGCCCTTTCCAAAAAGCTGCACCAGCAATATTTAAGGGGTAAGGACAGGCGTCTGCCATGCGAATTTCTATAAAACTTTTGGCCCTTACATCTGGAAAAACCATTGTCATTGCATGTTCTAATTCACTTACGGTATAATCACCAGGATCAAATATTTTTTTATATTGTTTATCTCCGGTATAGAGAGTAGAATCCCTTTTCTTAATGAAGATAGGGGGAGTTTCTAAGACAAATTTGGCATATTTACCATACCCCCAGCCACCACTATGTTTAGCGGCAACGCCACACCGGGCATCGTCACAATTTTGCCAGAGAACGGTTCTTACAGCATGGTCTTGCCAAACTTCTCCTTCAAAAAAAGGCGAATTATCAAACACCACGGCCATAACAGGTGCCAAAGAACTGCTCACTTTAAACTTTTTAATAAAATCTGCTTCATTACTAAAATCTAAACTGTACTGCATAGAAGCTGTACCCTTCATCATGTTATGAGCATATTTGCCACGAGTTTTTAAGTAATCGGACATAAAAACATATCTTTGTTTGGGAATAAATCGAATATCGGAAATCTTGGTTTGTGGTTGATATCCTATGGCTAGCAACATCTGATTTTTTTTCTTTAAGAGAGGGGTTATTTGATTTACAAAATGAATATACGCTTGTTCTATATCCTTGATATTCGATCTAGGTATAGTACTTAGTTCCAACTGACTGCCAGGCTCCAAAGTAATGGTTGCCCCTTCATTATGGAGACCTATAAGGCTATTCTCCTCATAGTCGCCATGCCATCCCTGAGACAGCATTTCTTTTAATGTTTCCTCCACTCCATGCAAACCATAGTAGGAGACCGTATTTAAAGAATCTTGCTCTACAATCAGGTGTTCAAACTCAACACCCAGTTTGTACTCTTTTGTGGTTTTTTCATTGCCTTTAAAATATTTGACTAACTCTGCAATTTGTTGGTCTTCCCTTGTCATGATTCCTCCATTATTTCAATTCTCTAATTAACCGTGAAAGCCACTGGAGAGAACATATCCTTATATATGCATACTTAATTTCTTTATAATTTTCACATACTAGGTCTTAATCATGCATTAAGGAGGAGAAAACGTGTCACAACACTACAAATTTGTTCATGCCTGTGTTCGTGTAAAAGATCTAGAACAATCCGTTAATTTTTATCAAAATGCACTAAACATGCAAATATCCAGGCGTAGGGATTACCCAGAATATCAGTTCAGTCTGGTATATCTGAAACTCCCTGGAGATGATTTTGAACTTGAGCTTACCTATAATTATGACCGTAAAGAGCCCTATACCGTGGGTGATGGCTATAGCCACTTCGCTGTGATTGTAGATGATTTAGAGGGGTCTTATCAAAGACATAAAGAAGCCGGTTATAACGTAGGAGATATCAAGAAATTAAGTGGCGAAGCAAGTGGAGGGTATTACTTCCTAACCGATCCAGATGGTTATCGTACGGAGATTATCCAAAAGTAAATCAAGAAAAACCGAGAGAACGTAACGAGTTGGACACCTCTTTTTAGAAAAACTTGGCTTGCGCAAGTCTTGACGAAGGCGGAGACCTTAGTTTTTCTTATACTTTCTGAAAGTGTAAAAAGAATCAGAGGGCATTATGACTGCCCTCTGAGCTTTGTTAAGATTGTTTTGTAGTAAATTGCTTAAGCTAGATCAAAACGATCTGCATTCATCACCTTATTCCAAGCAAAGACGAAATCTTGGGTAAATTTCTCCTGAGCATCATCACTTGCATAGACTTCTGCGATAGCCCTAAGCTCGGAATTTGAACCAAAGATAAGGTCTACTCGTGTTCCGGTCCATTTGAGTTCGCCCGTTGCGCGGTCACGGCCTTCGAACACGTCGCCCTCTTCAGTAGTTGCCTTCCAAACAGTTCCCATATCAATCAGATTCACAAAGAAGTCGTTTGTCAGTGCTTCGGGCCTTTTGGTGAAGACACCGTGCTGAGATTGTCCATAATTGGCATTCAGAACACGCATGCCACCAATGAGTACTGTCATTTCCGGAGCGGTCAAAGTCAGCAGCTGTGCGCGGTCAACTAAGAGTTCTTCTACGGATACGGAAAATTTGGTTTTCAGGTAATTGCGGAACCCATCCGCTTTCGGCTCAAGCACCGCGAACGACTGTACGTCCGTCTGCTCCTGCAATGCATCCATTCGTCCCGGTATAAAAGGAACCACCAAATCCTGCCCAGCATTTTTGGCGGCTTGTTCGATACCTGCACATCCGCCCAGGACAATCAAGTCAGCGAGTGAAACTTTCTTGTTACCAGACTGGCTGCCGTTAAATTCAGATTGGATTTCCTCCAGAATCTGCAATACCTTGTTTAATTGTTCCGGTTCATTGACCTCCCAATTTCTTTGAGGTTCAAGGCGAATCCGGGCTCCGTTTGCTCCGCCACGCTTGTCCGAACCACGGAAGGTCGATGCTGATGCCCAGGCCGCCCTTACAAGTTGAGAAACTGACAGTCCTGAAGCCAGTATTTTTCTCTTAAGATCAGCGATGTCCTGTTCATTAATTAACTCATGATCAACCGCAGGTACAGGATCCTGCCATATCAGTTCTTCAGCCGGAACCTCAGAACCGAGGTAGCGTGAAGACGGACCCATGTCGCGGTGGGTCAATTTGAACCATGCGCGGGCAAAAGCATCTGCAAATTCCTCCGGGTTATCGCGGAACCGCATGGCAATTGGTCTATAGATCGGGTCCATCCTTAATGAGAGGTCCGCTGTGGTCATCATAGGAGCGTGTCTCTTGTTTGGGTCATGCGCATCAATTACTGTGTTTGCCGCAGCCGGATCAGATGGAACCCACTGACTAGCTCCGGCAGGACTCTTCACTAAATTCCAATCATATTTAAACAGCGTCTCCAGATATCCCATGTCCCAGGTAGTCGGGTTCGGCTTCCAGGCGCCTTCCAGCCCGCTGCCAATTGTATCTCCGCCTTTACCGCTGCCAAAACTGCTCTTCCAGCCGAGTCCCATTTGCTCAATAGGAGCAGCCTCCGGTTCCGGCCCTACATGGGTTGCGGGTCCGGCTCCATGGGTTTTGCCAAATGTGTGCCCGCCGGCGACGAGTGCTACTGTCTCCTCATCGTTCATGGCCATTCGCGCAAAGGTTTCCCGAACATCGCGGCCGGAAGCAACTGCGTCAGGCATTCCATTTGGGCCTTCCGGATTCACGTAAATCAGGCCCATCTGAACGGCAGCAAGAGGGTTTTCCAGGTCCCGTTCACCTGAATAACGTTTATCGCCCAGCCACTCGGACTCAGTACCCCAGTAAACGTCTTCTTGTGGCTGCCAAACATCCTCACGACCGCCTGCAAATCCAAAGGTCTTGCATCCCATGGATTCCAAAGCACAGTTACCTGCCAAAATCATGAGATCCGCCCAGGAAATTTTCTTGCCGTATTTCTTTTTTATCGGCCAAAGTAAACGGCGTGCTTTATCAAGATTTACGTTATCCGGCCAGCTGTTCAGCGGTGCAAAGCGTTGGGTTCCATCCGATGCGCCACCCCGTCCATCACCCATTCGATACGTACCGGCACTATGCCATGCCATACGAATGAAGAACGGTCCATAGTGACCGTAATCAGCAGGCCACCAATCCTGAGAATCTGTCATTAACGCATACAGGTCTTTCTTTACCGCTTCAAGGTCGAGTTTTTTAAATTCTTCAGCATATTTAAAGTCTGTGCCCATTGGATTGCTCAAGTTTGAGTTCTGACGTAAGATACTCAGGTTAAGTTGGTTCGGCCACCAATCTCTGTTCGAGGTGCCACCGCCAGATACGACCTTTCTCGTTTTACCTGTCACCGGGCATTTCATTTCTTCCATAATTTAATCTCCTTTCACTTCATTTGTTTCATTTATATTTGAAAGACATCTCGGGCAGATACCTTTGAAATATACGTTTTTATCGCTAATTTTAAAGTTTTTCAGATCCGCTGAGTTCAATAAATCAAAATTAATGTTAAAGTCGTAGATTGTTCCACAGGATTTACATTTAAAATGTCCATGATTTTCAACCTCAATATCGTATCGTGTTTCATAATCTTCGATTGTAATTACTCTTACTACGCCTGCTTCAACCAGAATTTTCAAGATGTTATATACTGTTGTTTTAGATAATGTTGATATACTTTTTTGCAGGTCAGAGAAGATTTGCTCAACAGTTGGATGACATCGATTTTGGACAAGATATTCTAAAACCCTTAACCGCTGATATGATAGATGTATATTTCTTTGCTTTAATTTTTCTTTTAATTCTTCAAATGATGGTTTCATGAAACTCACCGCCCAAGTTATTAATAGAAAAATCCCAATTTGTAATCATTACATATTTACAATGGTTACAAATCTATTGTACTGCTTGAAAACGCCCTGCGCAATAGAAAAAATTAGGCTCTTTTGCAAATTAAGATAATTGAGAATTACAAGAAAAGAAGCCTCTGATTAAGTGAACATATCATTATCCTTAATCGGAGGCCCTTATCTTATTTAAAACTAGCACACTTTTGTTGGAATAAAATAAGAAGGATTTTCATAATCTTAAAATCACTATTTGTCATCATTATTACGAACTCAACGCGCCCCGTTCTTGGCTACATGCCTACAGCAATGATGAAAGTTGAAACTACTCTTTAGTGTAACGCAAAAACCGTATCATATGATACGGTTTTTTTGCAACTCAGTTTTGTATCAAGTGTCCGATCTCATAAGTATAAAAAACCACAAGGTTTTGGCCTTGTGGTTTATCGTCTTTTGGTGGAGACAAGCGGGATCGAACCGCTGACCTCTTGAATGCCATTCAAGCGCTCTCCCAGCTGAGCTATGCCCCCATATATTGAGATGGTGGGACTAGGTGGACTCGAACCACCGACCTCACGCTTATCAGGCGTGCGCTCTAGCCGGCTGAGCTATAGTCCCATTTAGTCTCTCAAAACTAAACAGAGTAGATGATGAATGATCGACCAGAGTTCTTGAACTTAACGTTCAAGTTACTCCTTAGAAAGGAGGTGATCCAGCCGCACCTTCCGATACGGCTACCTTGTTACGACTTCACCCCAATCACCAACCCCACCTTCGACGGCTCTCTCCTTTCGGTTAAGTCACCGGCTTCGGGTGTTGTCAGCTTTCGTGGTGTGACGGGCGGTGTGTACAAGGCCCGGGAACGTATTCACCGCAGTAT
>NZ_FRAR01000001.1 GCF_900142375.1 Desulforamulus aeronauticus DSM 10349
TTGACTGGGGCGGTCGCCTCCCAAAAGGTAACGGAGGCGCCCAAAGGTTCCCTCAGCGCGGGTGGAAATCGCGCGTTAGAGTGCAAAGGCAAAAGGGAGCTTGACAGCGAGACCAACAAGTCGAGCTGGTACGAAAGTAGGGCTTAGTGATCCGGCGGTTCTGAGTGGAAGGGCCGTCGCTCAACGGATAAAAGCTACCCCGGGGATAACAGGCTTATCTCCCCCAAGAGTCCACATCGACGGGGAGGTT
>NZ_FRAR01000009.1 GCF_900142375.1 Desulforamulus aeronauticus DSM 10349
TTTCGCAGTAATTCATTTTCCATGGTCAAGCGCTTTATGATTTGCGCCTGCGTTTCCGGCTTCATTTTAGGACGACCTTTCGGCAGCGGAGCTGCATGACGAAGTTCCACCTCTTTGCGCAATCCACACCAGCTTTGAATCGCATATCTGCTGATTCCATAAGTTTTACTCAGAGAATTAATGCTAACTCCTTGTCTATATGCCCTAATCACGGTTTCCTTTGTTTCCTCGCTGTATCGTGGCATCCCTTTTTTTCCTGACACGCTAAAACCTCCAATCGTAGTTTCTATCCTACGACTGGAGGCTTTTTCTTTCAATGTCTATTTTTCCTGGTTCACTACATAGACGCCGTCGGAGGCTGCTTTTTTAACATTGTAAACAAATTATTTTTATACTTATATACCAATATTTACCAAAAAGTGTTAAAATCATAGGCATATTCATACAATGTTACGTGGTGCTGATTTTTAGATTTGAAGGAGGGGCAAGATGTATCCGTACCGTACAGTATCCGTTATTCCTGAATTGCCTGAGCCCATCAACCGGTTAAGTGAACTGGCCAGAAACCTCTGGTTTAGCTGGCATCCCCAGGCCCAACTGCTATATAGCAAGCTAGATTCCTTGCTTTGGGAAGAGGTTAACCATAATCCGATTAAACAATTACTTTATGTGGATGGCGACAAATTGAATCAGGCAGCAGCAGATCCCCAGTATCTTGAAATGTACCACCAAGTGCTGGCTGATCTGGATCACTATATGGGTGGGCAAACCTGGTTTCAGAAAACCTATCCGGATTGCTCTAATCAATTAGTTGCTTATTTTTCAGCTGAATTTGGTGTCCATGAATCCAATCCGGTCTATAGTGGTGGTCTTGGCTTACTGGCCGGAGATCATTGTAAATCAGCCAGCGATTTAGGGATACCCTTTGTGGGTGTTGGTATTCTGTATAAGCAAGGATATTTTTGTCAACGCATTAATAAAGATGGTTGGCAGGAAGCCCATTATAACTTTATGGATTTTAACGAAATGACGGTAACCCCGGCCCACCGGTCAGACGGGGGAGAAGTGATGATTACTGTCCACTTGCCTGGCCGAGATGTATTGGTAAAGGTGTGGGAATTGCAAGTAGGGCGAATTATTATTTATTTTCTGGATACAGATTTAAATCAGAACTGTAAGGAAGATCGCCTGCTTACCTCTAAATTGTATGGAGGAGATCAAGATACCCGTATCAGTCAGGAGATTATTTTAGGTATTGGTGGGACCAAGGCTTTGCGGGAGCTGGGCATTTCCCCCACTGCCTGGCACATTAATGAAGGGCATGCCGCCTTTATTATTTTGGAGCGTGTCAGAGAATTGATCCACCAGGGTGTACCCTTCAGTACAGCCAGGGAGGCGGTAAGGGCCAACACGATTTTCACCACCCATACACCAGTGCCCGCCGGGCATGATGTTTTTAGTGGTGAAATGATTGATCGTTACTTGGGTTATTTATACGAGGAAATAAAAACTGATCGGGAAAGGTTTATGGCACTTGGCTGGGATCAGGAGCGACAGGGCTTTAATATGACTAGGCTGGCCCTTAATCATGCAGCTTTTACCAACGGGGTAAGTAAGCTGCATGGTGAGGTCAGTAAAAAAATGTTTCAACATTTGTATGCGGGTATCCCGCTGGAGGAAACGCCTATTCATTCTGTCACCAATGGGGTTCATACTGAAACCTGGGTGGCTCCGGAGATGAGAACCCTCTTTGAAAAATATATCGGGTCCGATTGGGTAGAAAATATTTCCGATCAAAAAAAGTGGCAGCGGGTTTATCATATCCCGGATGGAGAACTGTGGAAAACGCACCAAATACTAAAGGGACGCATGATTACTTTTGTGCAAAATAACCTTTATCGCCGCATGGAACGTAATTTTCAGCCATTAGAATTAATTCGGGAATGTGCCGGTTATCTCAGTAAAAATGTGCTAACTATTGGTTTTGCCCGGCGCTTTGCCACGTATAAAAGAGCCAACCTGCTTTTACAGGATAAAGAGCGTTTGTCCCGACTTATTAATGATCCGGAAAGACCGGTACAAATTATTTTTGCCGGCAAGGCGCATCCTGCCGATCACCCCGGACAAGAGCTCATCAAAATGATTAATGATGTAAGCAAGGAAGAAGAATTTCGCAGCAGAATAGTCTTTGTGGAGGACTATGATATTAATGTATCCCGCCATTTGCTGCAGGGAGTGGATGTATGGTTAAATACCCCTCGCAGACCGCTGGAGGCCAGTGGCACCAGTGGTCAGAAAGCGGCCGTTAATGGCGTTATTAATTGTAGTGTTTTGGATGGTTGGTGGCCCGAAGCCTATAATGGGGAGAATGGTTTTGCCATTGGTACGGAAAAGGATTACCAAAATGATGAACTGCAGGACAGGGAAGATGCCAGTTCGCTATTTGATTTATTGGAGCAAATTATCATTCCTTATTACTACCGTAGAGTGGAGGGGATCCCCCGGGAATGGGTTCGCCACATGAAGGATTGCTTGGCTACCATACCCTGGAAGTTCAGTACCGAGCGAATGGTCAAAGAGTATACCCAAAGGTTTTATTTAAACGCCGCTTTGCGAGGCAATAAATTTGCTGCCCAGCAATTTCAACTGGCCACCGAGGTTGAGCAATACAAAAAATTCATGACGGAACATTGGCATCAGATTCAGTTTTGTTCCGTTCAGGTGGAACAGCCCAAGATACTCAATGTTGGGTCAGAACTTTCACTACTGGCAGAACTATCCTTGGGCGCTGTTAAACCACAGGATATTATTCTCGAAATTGTGTACGGTAAAGTAAGTGACCACGGTCTGGATCGAAAGATGCTGATGCCGATGGAACTTATTCAGGAGCAAGGTGATGATAAGTACCAGTATGGTGCTAAGATATATTTAATGCGAGGGACGTCTGGCTATACGCTACGTATTCGTCCTAATGATAAAGATTTTGCCACTTCTTTTGAATTACCATTGGTGAAATGGGCAGAAGTCTTTTAAAAGTTACATCGTTATTCGAGGGTCGTGTTGACGGCTCTCTTTTTTTATCGAAAAGTATAACTTTACGACATACATAGGGTACCTTGGTAGACGGGCCGGTTGCACAATCGAACCGATAATGTGCAGCTTTTAGTGTTCCATTAAAGTCGGGCCGTCAGATGTCAGCCAACAACTAAAGGCCAATGGCTAATGGCCAAACGACGAGTGGGCAAAAAAATAGTTTTGCGTATCCCTCAGAGGCAGGCAAACAAGCCGGTTTTTCCGGCAACGAACAAAAATCTTAAAAAAGTGTCCAATATCTGTACAATTTAAGGTACATATTTAAAACAAAAATATTTTGACAGGTTGAAACAGAAACTGTACAATAAAAACACAATAATTAGTCAATTGACTAACAGGGAGGAAAAGTATGAGTTTATTTCGCAAAAAATCACTGGAGGAGTTGTTAAATTCATCTGGCAGACAACAACTTAGCAGAGTCCTCGGTCCTTTGGATTTAACCATGTTAGGGATTGGTGCCGTCATCGGTACCGGTATTTTCGTGCTAACTGGGGTTGCTGCAGCACAGCATGCAGGTCCTGCACTTACTTTATCCTTTGTTATCGCTGGTTTAGCCTGTGTATTTGCAGCCTTATGTTACGCTGAATTTTCTTCCACTGTGCCTGTTGCTGGTAGCGTTTATTCATATAGTTATTTTACCCTGGGTGAAATAGTAGCATGGTTAATTGGTTGGGATTTGGTGTTAGAGTATGGCTTGGCGGTCTCGGCTGTGGCTGTGGGCTGGTCCGGGTATTTCCAAAACTTAATAGGCGGTTTTGGTATACATCTGCCGGTGGCTTTAACTGGGGCACCTGGTAGTGCGCCTGGTGCTGTGTTTAACTTACCATCTTTTTTAATTATTTTAGGTATTACCTGGTTGTTATCCAAAGGTATTCGTGAGAGTGCCCGAGTTAATAATATTATGGTTTTGATAAAAGTAGCTGTTGTTTTAGTGTTTATCGCTGTGGGTGTATGGTATGTTAAGCCCGCCAACTGGTCTCCCTTCATGCCCTTTGGTTTTAATGGCGTCATGACCGGTGCCGCTACCATTTTCTTTGCATATCTAGGTTTTGATGCAGTTTCTACCGCTGCGGAAGAAGTAAAGAATCCTAAAAGAGACTTACCCATCGGCATTATTGGTTCTCTAACCATCTGTACCATTCTCTACATCGCTGTTTCGGCTATCTTAACCGGTATTGTTCCTTACGCCCAATTAGATGTAGCTGCACCGGTGGCCTTTGCCATGAACTATATTGGTCAGAACTGGTTTGCTGGCTTGATTTCTCTGGGCGCCATTTGCGGTATAACCACGGTTCTGCTGGTTATGGCCTACGGCCAAATTCGGTTGTTCTTTGCCATGAGTCGTGATGGCCTAATTCCTTCTTTGTTCTCTAAGGTACACCCCAAATATAAGACCCCCTACACCAGCACCTGGTTAACTGGACTTGGTTGTGCCACTGTTTCAGCCTTGGTTCCTCTGGGTACCTTGGCTCACTTGGTTAACATTGGAACCCTTAGTGCCTTTGTCCTGGTTTCCGTAGCAGTCTTGGTGCTGCGTAAAACCCACCCTCATATACAGCGATCCTTTACTTGCCCAGGCGTACCATTGATCCCTATTCTGGCGATCCTCTTCTGTGGCTATCTGATGATCAGCCTGCCAGCGATAACCTGGAAAATGTTCTGTGTTTGGATGGTACTGGGTATAGTGGTTTATCTGCTGTATGGAAAAGGCCATAGTAAGCTGGCCACCAAAGGTCAGTCCGATATAAGCGCAAACTTATAAAATACCTAAGAAGGAAGGCCTGGCGCCTTCCTTCTTAGGTTATTTCGGTTTGCTTCTGTCGTGTTTATGCCATATAATGATTTTGGTTAAAAATTTAAGGTAGTCAGAAAGAGGAAACTGTAATAAAATAAGTAACGTGCAGCAACCAGCTGTGCTAAGTTCGTAGTAGTTAAAGGAGATATGGTATGGAAAAGTTGTTTGGAAAACTCAAAGAATATTTAAACATGGAAACGGAAATTCCCTACGAAGAATTTGAGTCCTACTACCAAGATGTGATTACCTTTCTCAATGCAGAATATCAAGAGCTGAATAAGGAAGATACCCTTCACGGTCGTTTTATCCTCTCCATCCTTATGTCTAACAGTGAAGAGCGTGGTAAAAACTACAAGAACCTGGCGAAAAAATATAAGAAGATCTATAGCAAATGCCATCTTTGGGCCGAGGCTCTCACTTTAAGACTTTTAAAAATGGGTATGACCAAGGACGAAATTATTCAGGCAGAGAAAGACCTGCACGATGCTGTTTAATGAAAAGCCAATAGTTTCATAGAGAATAACGAACGGGAGCAGCGTAAGCTTACTCCCGTTTTATTATTCTAGAAAACTACCAATTTTTTGTCCCATCTTAATTTGTTGGTTTACCGTTAAAAATTTAGAGGGCTTAAACAGATCTTTCTGAAAGATTAAAATTACCGTAGACCCAAACTCAAACCGACCAATTTCCCTGCCCTTAGGAATTTTCTCGCCTACATGATAGGAAGAAATGATCTTGCCGACACCCAAAGCACCCACTTTAATTAAAGCAAATTTAGCACCACCCTTGGTTTCAAAGATGGTACAGGTACGGCGGTTTTTAGCAAACAAGTCTTTAACGGTACTGACACCCAGTTTATTCACAGGGAAGACTTGGCCAGGTACATACTGATGATGAATGACTTGGGCTGGAAAAGGCATGTGAATGCGATGGTAGTTTCTGGGGCTCAAATAAATATTCATATAATAGCAGTCCTGCAAACTATCCACATTGGGGAAGGCTAGCAGTTCTGCTAGAGAGTAGAAGTTCTTTTTAGCTAGAATGATTTTTTTCCCCTGGGCAAAGCCTAAATCAGCAATAGTTCCGTCCACCGGACTAACAATTATATTCCGTCCGTTGGCAATAGGGCGGAGGCCAGGATCGATATCCCGTACGAAGAAATCGGTAAGACTTTTATAGGCACTGGGGTGGCGAATTTCCTTGCGATCGATTTTATACAGCCGAATGTATGGCTTGATGAACATCCTGCTTAATCTGCTTCTGCAGGCTACGTTAAATGCTTTGCCTAAAGTTTTTCTGGAGATGGTATATACAGCCACTTTTTTAAATAATCTCACTGTGTCATCCTTCTTCATAAAAAATTCTTAAGATAAATTTATCGAAATTATTATATCACCTTTTGCAGGGGAATACCCTACATATCTGCCATAAATATACTTTGACAGACCGGATAGATATGCCTATAATATTGTTTCCGGGGGTGATTTATTTGTTGTATTTTGATGTTGAAATTTATTTGCGTATTATAGCATCAATGGTAGCAGGTCTGTTAATTGGTTTTGAAAGAACCATTTATAATAAACCGGCGGGTATCCGGACCTTTTCTCTGGTTTGTCTGGGATCAACTCTCATTACTCTAGTTTCCATCTATGGTTCTGCGAAACTAGGCTATACAGGAGTGTCAGATCCACATCGCATAACAGCTCAAATTGTGAGTGGTATTGGCTTTTTGGGTGCCGGTGTTATTTGGAGCAGTAAAAACGGTGGCATGAAACACGGGGTTACTACTGCAGCGGAGCTGTGGGTGACCTCAGCTGTTGGCATGGCTCTGGGTGTTGGTATGTACGATTTGGCCTTGTTAGTTGTGGTTTGTATCTTTGTCAGCATATTTTTTGGTCGCAGTTTGGATGATTATATGGCGAAGAGAGACGAAAAGTTAAAGCAATAGATATGCGTAGAAACTCCCCTGGAAACAGGGGGGTTTCTACATAAAAGGCTCTCTTTATTGGGTAGGTGAGGAGGGAACAGAGATACTAGACAGGGCTTCGCCAGCTTCATTTTGGTAAATGTTTTGGGTTGCTAAGTCACCCAGTGCTACAATTCCGGCCAATTGGCCGTTCTCTACCACCGGTAACCGGCGAATTTGGCTCTCAGCCATCAAATTGGCCGCCTCATGAACATCCATTTCCGGGGTACCCGTAACGACACCTGAGGTCATAACAGTGCCAACCGTAGTGTTCTGAGGGGACTGACCTTGGGAGACAGTTCTGAGAGCGATATCCCTGTCTGTGACAATGCCGACACAATTACCATTCTCAACTACGGGAATAGAGCCTACATTTTGTTGGCTCATCAGCGCGGCTGCTTCTTGCACGCTTTGCTCCGTGGTAACGGTGGTTACATTTTGGGTCATGATCTCCTTAAGCTGTTGGCTCATTCGCATTACCTCCTCAATTTTAAAATTGAGAGCCCTTTTTAGAGTGCCTGTTTAGGGGGTTCTTCATTCTAAAAACGAACTGTTAAAAAGTTAAAGGCAGAGTAAAAAAACCCTGCCTTTAAGAACTAACTAATTATTATTTTAGCAAAAATGAAGCTTCTCTTACTCTTCTTTCAGTAAATAGAGGCGATTGTCTTCCAATTGATACATCATGGGTGCCACGAGAACGTTGGGGTAGCGTAGGCGGATTCTTTTGGCCTCAGTCAAGACAAAGTCTTCTTCATTACAAATTTCATACATAGGGGCAAAGTGATTAAAGTGATCTTCTGCTGCCTTCCGGTCCCAACCGATATCGACTAATCCATCGATAAACTTTTCTTCCTTGGCTTTCAAATTGGCCATACCACAGTTGTTGTGGCCAATTAAAGCAATGGCCCTAACACCGCCCACAGCAATGGCGTAGGAGACTTTAAATTCAGAGGTACGAAGGTTACCAGCTCCGGTTCTCAGTACATAGGCAAATTTTTCGGGAATATTAAGGCGCTTACGGTTGTCCATACACATACCAATTAATATTTCTGCATGTCCATATTTTTTGTCACTGTCAAAAAAGTGCTTGTTGAAGTTGTGATATTCAATTAAATCACCAATGGGGGTATCTAAGTATTGGGGGAAGATATCTTCTCTTGTGTTAATTTTAACAATCTGGGCCATTTGTCACCCCTCCTTCCTAAATCTTATTTAATAATTTAGCAGAAAAAAATTATATTGTCTATAATTTAGTTGTCACTACAAAAAAGTTTGTCTTCAGAATTTGTTCAAACCCTTCAAATATAGTCCTAATAGTCTGAACATCTCATATAGACTTGTTGAAGTAAGAATTACAGTATCTTTCTTTTCTAATCTCCCTCAGAGAGGAAATCCGCGTAAGGTAACGAATACAATGATAGTAGCTTGGAAAGTGGGGGCTTTATGTGAAAATAACAGCAATGTCTGGGAATAAACAAAATCATGGTACTGTCAAACTACCGACCAGCCATGCCGAAGGGGTTAAACAGGCTCAATCCTTTTCAGGAATACTGGAAAGTACAGAAAAAAATCATACCCAGAGAGAACTACTGGAAATGGTCGATAAAATTAAAGCTGCAGGAGCAAACTTAAAATTAGCGGCTACCGAAGATAACATACGACAATACAAGGATGTTATCAAAGATTATTTAACCTTTGTGCTAAAAAACTATCATAAATTAAAACATGAACGAAGCGTTAATTACAGTACAATTTATACCAGAGTAGAAATCATTAGCAAGGAAGTAGAAGAATTAACCAATAAATTGCTAAACGAAGAAAAGAATAATATTGATGTGGTGGCTGAGGTTGATAAAATCACTGGGCTGATTATTGATGTATTTAGTTAAAAGGCGTCTAGGCTTAGGGGTAAATATTTTAGGTATCAATTAAAAGGGGCTTGATTTGGTTGTCTTAAGACAACCAAATCAAGCCCCTTTTATTCTGCGAACCAATCTCAGGACCCAATAAGCTTTCCCGGAAGCCTGGAGAATCTCCCTAAGTAGATTACTTACCCATTAGACTCGTTAGGATTTTCCGTTACATTGACAACAGTAGCTTTAACAACGTGGGTATGGGCGATAAAATCATGCAGTCCCCTACCATACATCAGAATCAAAACCATTGTCGTGAGCATCCAAAATAACCAGGTTGTTTGGATAATTGAATTAGATAATAGATAAACCGGGTAAATAGTAAAAAATAATTCCCGCACCAGATAATGGCCGGCGTTTAACGGAGCTTCTTTGTTGGATTGTATCCTAATCTTCATAATTCTTTTACCTACGGTTTGGCCATCCCATAAAACATTTAACACCACAATGGCTACAAGCAAAATACCGCCGCCTATAACCTCAACCTTTTGACTACTTTGCCCGCCAAACCATAAAAAAACAGGCAGGGTAATGACGACTTTGTCAATAATCCTGGCAATGAGTCGCTCAAAGGGGCTGGCATAATTTACAGTTGTCATTGCGTTACCTCCGTTTGTTTTACATTCAAACCCCGTAGTGAATAATGTACTTGTTTTCAGTAAGTGCCTTTTGCAAATAAATATTTATAGATGTTTATATTTTACTACTGTAGAACAAGGATTTCAATAAAAGGGCTTTAGTAACCACGGCCGTTTCATAAATTTGCCGGCTTGCCATACCCACACGATAAAATCTTTGACAGCCCTCCTAAAAAACCCGTAGACCAATGCGCTAGGTGATACCCGCCAGAACCAGGGCCATGCCAATATAGTAAAGAACGATGCGTACCGTTCACTGGGTATTATTGGTTTCGCTTGCCTGGGTAAATTTGGTAAACAATTTATTTTAGATACTTTTCGTCTTCAGCTTCCAGCCAATTGCCCTTTGACGGACATTGATGAAGTCTGCGTAAATGCCCCTTTGCCGGGTCAGTTCAGCATGGGTACCTCGTTGTACGATTCTGCCGCCCTCCAGTACCAGGATCTGATCGGCATTCTGCACGGTTTTCAGCCGGTGGGCAATCATGACCAGGGTCTTATTCCGGGTCAGTTCTTCCAGGGCGGCTTGCAACTGTTGCTCATTTTCGGGATCTACGTTGGCCGTGGCCTCGTCCAGAATGATAATCGGCGCGTCCTTTAGCAAGGCCCTGGCGATGGAAAGCCGTTGTTTTTCGCCGCCCGATAGGGTCGCACCGCCCTCTCCGATTACAGTATTGTAGCCCTGGGGAAGCCGGGCGATGAAATCGTGGCAGCAGGCCTTTTTCGCCGCCACTATTACCTCATCCATTGTCGCCTCTGACTTACCGAATTTGATGTTGTTCGCGATGGTATCGTTGAACAGATAGACATTCTGAAATACCATACTGAAGTTTTTCAGCAGGCTGTCCAGGGTGTACTCTCGCACGTCCACACCGCCCAGGGTAATTCTTCCGCTGTCCACGTCCCAAAATCTGGCCATTAGATGACATAGTGTAGTCTTGCCGCTGCCAGAGGGACCCACAATCGCCGTGGTCGTCCCCTGAGGAAGGATAAAGCTCACGTCGTCGATGACCCTTTGTCGGTCATAGAAGAAGCTCACCTGTTCGCCCCGGAGGTCGAAGGTTGGGGGGACAATGTCTTTTCCCGCCGCGTCCATCACTGGGGTAGCGAAGATTTCGTCGATCTTATCCATGGATAAATCTATAAGCCGTAGCAATGCCGAAAAGCCGCCTGCAGCATCCAACTGCGCGTAGATGATAAAGGAGGCCACCATCATTAACAGGCAGTTAATCAGTTCCAGGCTGCCGTAAAAATGAAGGGCGATGGCGACCAGGACCATTAGCACGCCGAACAGTTTGAGCACAAAGCTCTGCAAGCTGAGATAAGGGACAAAGTTTTTTTCCAGGCGATAAATGATGTCCTCACTGGCCCGAATGGCCTGATCCACCGTCTGGTTTGCCGTCTTGTCCAGATTGTAAGACCGGACCACGCCGATGCCCTGCACATACTCCAGCACCGCATCAACCAGCTTGCTGTCCGCGGCGGTTTTGATGGGCGTGAGCTGTTGGGATTTCCTTTGCATCAAGCCGTTGATACCGAAGAAAACGAGAAGGCCGGCCATCATCAACAGCCCCATCCGCCAATCGTAAAGCAAAACAGCCAATGTGATGACCACTGTGGTTAGTACGCCCTGCAGAGTGATCATGATCACCCGCGTCGCCACATCCTGGAGGTTTTCGCAGGTGTTCGTGGTGACAGAGGTGATATAGCCCAGGCTGTTGTTGTTGAAATACCCCATCGGCATGTATTTCAGACGCTCGCCGATTTCCACCCGCTTACCTGCCGTCAGAGTATAGCCGCCGATGGTCTGCCTTATGGTCATGCTTTGCCTGGTCAGGGTACAACCGATAATGCTGATTAGCATAATGCCTAAGGAGGTCCAGACGGTTCCCGGTGTCACCTGATCTTCTATGATCGCCGTAAGTACCACGGCAATTGCCGGAATGCGTATGGCCTCAAAAATAGCGTGAAACAGCGAGATAACGATGGCGGAGTAGAACTTGCCCCGCTGCTCGCCGGAAAAACGGAAGAATTTCCGCAGAATCTGGATCATGCCAAAGCCTCCTTTATCCTGTCCTTAGTCGAGATATGGGCTGACCACATCTTTTGATACAGCGGGCAGAGGGCCAGCAATTCCTCGTGCTTCCCCTCGGCAGTGATGGCTCCGTTTTCGATCACTACAATCTTATCCGAATCCGTAATGGTGGACAGCCGATGGGCGATGACGATCAGTGTTTTGCCTGCTACCAGTTTGGCAACCGCCGCCTGAATAACCGCTTCGTTCTCCGGGTCAGTATAGGCTGTAGCTTCGTCTAAAATCACAATAGGAGCGTTTTTCAGCATGGCACGGGCGATGGCAATCCGCTGGCGCTCGCCGCCAGACAGGTGACCGCCCCCGCCGCCGCAGGGTGTTTCATACCCCCGAGGTAGTTGCATAATAAATTCATGGCAGCCGCTCTCACGGGCGGCGCGTTCCACTTCTTGATCGGAAGCCCCGGGCTTGCCCAGGCGGATATTGTTACGGATTGTTTCATCAAAAAGAAAGTTGTCCTGGGCGACATAAGAGATGTTGGCGTTGATCTGCGACAGTGGTATTTGCTTGACATCCACACCGCCGATGGAAATGGAGCCTACCGGGACATCCCATAGCGAAGCGATTAGCTTGGCAAGAGTGGATTTGCCGCTGCCAGAAGGTCCCACCAAGGCGGTGACACTGTTGGCCTCAATACGTAGGCTGACATCACGCAGTACCTGCTGCTGCTCATAGGCGAAGGATACTTTGTGCAGCGCAATGTCAAAGCCCGCTAGGTGTGCTGCCGTCTCTGGGCGCTCCATATCCGGCAGACTCAAAATCTCCGCGATGTCCCCGATCACCGTACTGATTTTTCCCAAATCATCGGAATAGGACATGGTTGTGATCAGTGGCCCGATGATGCCAAGGGACAGAATGATAGCCAGGATGAAGGTATCAGCGGGAAGATTGCCATTCATATACAGCAGACAACCGATGGGAAGTACTCCAACCAGCACAGCCGGAAAAACCGACATGGCGGCAGAAAAATACCATAGGTTGGAGCGCATCCAGTCAATGGCGGAATCTGCTGCTTCTCTGGCTGCGGTGGTGAATTTTTCATAGGAGGCCGCCGATTGGTTGAAGGCTTTGATCACCTCAATGCCGCTGATGTATTCCACCGCCGTGGCGTTTAAGTGCTTGTTCTTGGCGACATAGTTTTTAAACTGTGCCTCGTAGGTGGACATCATAGCCATATAGCAGACAAGGCCGAGGGGAATGGTGATGAGTGAGGCCAGTGCCATACGTGGGTCCACCGCCAGCAGGTAGATGATAACACTAACTGAAACAAGGATATTGGCGCTCATTTCCGGTACAATATGCGCCAGCGTAGGTTCGATGCTGTCCACCTTTTCCACGATGATATTCTTGAGGGCACCCGACGGCGTATTCAGCACATAGCCCATGGGTAGCCGCGTCAGCTTTGCCGTTAGTCTCAGGCGCACCTCGGAGATTACCGCAAAGGTCGCCTTGTGGGACAAATTGGTGGATATGCCGTGAAAGATATAGCGCAACAGCCACAGGACTGTTATCACCAAACCATACAGGAGGTAAAAGGATAATTCCTTGCCGCCTCGGATCAGTTGGACGATCATCTGTCCTACGAAATAATAGGGTGCGAGACTGAGGGCGACACCGATGACCGCACATAGGACGGAAGCGATATAGCCGGACTTGTGCGGTGCGGCAAACTCCATTAGCCAGGAAATGGTGCTTTTTGCTTCGTTTTGCAAGTGAGATACCTCCTTCGGGATTTTAACTCTAGCGAACCATTAAAAAATAGAAGCCCGCTGCAGTACCTGATCACCTAAAAAATAGGGATAGGGCAACAACTGCAACTGACTTCTATTGTAAGGAAACTGGGGTAAACCGGACACTCCATCCTAACCGATTTGGCTCCATTTGATTAGCGTGATTTTCGATAGGCCGAGGGAGTCACCTGCAGCACCGACTTAAAGGCACTGGCAAATTTGCTGATATTATCATAACCCACCCGGCCGGCAATCACTGTAACGCTGTCTTGGGTTTGCATCAGCATAGCAGCTGCTACCTGCATGCGGTAGGTTCGGATATAGGCATAGATGGATACTCCGTAAACCGCCTTAAAGCAGACATTCATTGCCGTTAGGGAGATATCAAATCGCCGGGACAGTTCCCGCAGGGTAAAATGCTGCTCTAGATGCTGCGTGACCAGTTCCTTGATCGCCTTGACCTTATTGACCTGGCTCCTGGCAAAATAAGGCCGTTTCTCTGCCTGCTCCGCTGTGTCAACGGCGCTGAGAAACAGCAGTAGTTCCAGCACTTTCAATTTAAAAAAGCCGTATTTTACCGCATCGGGAATGGTATACAGCTCCGAGAAAATATGCTCAATGGAATCCTTGGCCCGGACAATAAAACAGCGACCGCCGCCGCATAGTTTATCGCGCAAAGCGTACAGGTCAATGGAAATATCCTGCAGCACAGTAGAAATCATGCTGGCCGCCTGTTCCAGATCAATGATAATGGAAACACCATGATAGTGCTCCAGCGGAAAAACCGCGTGAGCCACCCGGTTGTTGACTGCCGTATTGACCGCCAGATCGCCCTCACTCAGATAGGTATACAACCCGTTCAGAAACTCGCACTCAAACCGCCCTTCCCGGCAATGGTTGATCTCTAAAGTGTTTTGATCCCAGATCAGGTTTTCCGGGCAGGTATCCATATGCAAATCATTGTAATTTAACCAAATTCCGGGGAAAACCTGATAGCTGGTAATGCGGCCGGTTCCACTGGCATTTTTCAGTTCGTAAATAGTACAGCCTGCCGGCTGCTCGCTTATTTTTACAGCAGTAGGGTAGCGAGCTTTTCCTTGATTTGATTGCATACAATCACCTGCTTGTTGATAATGATAATCAATTGCATTATAATTAAGAAACAGTATTTTGTAAAGTTAAAAAGAGGCTTGCTTCCCAAGTGAGCCAAGGGTTATTACTATCTGGTTCTTTACTCATTTTTAATATAATGTTTTCCATTTCGTTATGTTGTTGTAACAATTAGCAAATAGAATAAGAAAAAGAAAGTTTGGAGGGATTGAGATGAGTAAAGGTTTAGGGAGTATCTTATTAATGACGATAGGAAAAATAAATTCCTTTGGTAAATTTAAAGCCTGTGAGCATTGCCCTTACTGGTCCCTGGAGTGCAACGGCAAAACTAAACACTGCGAGTCCCGTTCCCACGCCGAAGGTGTGGTATGGCACCTGGGAAATTATATAAAATAATCACTTGTAAAGCTCCCGACGGAAGTCAGGGGCATTTTATTTCACTTTCAGAAAGTATAGAAAAACCAAGGCTTCCGGCGGCGTCTAAAGACTTGGCGTAAGCCAAGTTTTTCTAATCTGGGAGTTATGATACAATAAGGTAACTTCTGGTGCTGTAAAAAGGTATCCTCCGTGAGGTGAAACCATGCCGTTATCTTGCCAAGAGCTAAAGGATGCTATGTTTCAGACCCGATTGGAAATATTTGAACTTATGTACCAATTGCAAATAACGGCAGAACAGCAGGAGAAAAGCGTGATAAAAAGTCGTATCAAAACACTACAAAGGTTGCATTACTGGCAATTCAGGCAATTGAAAAGGCTGGAAGAACAGGGGTGACTTCTTTCGAGGGGTTACTCCTTTTTACGTATATTTTAACAAATAATTGTTATGACAAGGAAGGAAGACTTAATTGTGTGGCGAATAATCTATCAGTTAGACAGAATGAACGGAGGATAAGGAAATGGTTAGAACAAGAAGATCATTCATTGGTACATTATTGCTGGCTATGCTGTTGCTAGCTGGCTGCAATCAAGGTGCACCAAACGACTCGGGCGGTAGTAATCCCGGGACTAAACCAGCCCAGGCGGAAACTTCTCAAAAACAAAATCAAGCGGCAGCAGTTATTAGCGGTAAAATTGAAGCAGTGCAAACGGCTAACCTGGTAAGCAAAATAGCAGGCAAGGTCTCGGCAGTGCATGTGGATCTGGGTACTGCCGTTAAAGCAGGACAGGTGTTAATCAGTCTGGATGCCGGGGATAAGGAAGCGGATATAGAAGTGTCATCTGCCCAGGTAAACAGTGCCCAGGTTGAATACAATTTGGCCCAAGCCAACTACCAGCGCGGTAAAGAATTACTGGCTTCCCAGGCTATTTCTCAAGCGGATTATGAGAAAACCTATGAAGGACCCTTCCAGCGAGCGGAGGCAGGACTACAATCCGCTCAAGCTACTTTAAGGAAACAGCAAATTACTTATAATGATATGTTTATGAAAGCGCCCTTTGCCGGTGTGATTACTGCCCGGAATATTAATCCCGGAGAAATGGCGGGGACCCAAAATACCGTGTTAACCCTGGTCAATTTAGATCAAGTTGTTATTAAAGGTATGGTTAACGAAAACTCGATCAATCAGTTGCAAAACGGTCAGGAGGTAAAAGTAAGGGTGCCAGCTGTAGCGGCTAAAGAATTTACCGGTGTTATTACTAACATTGGTCTTTCAGCTGACCCGCAGACGAAAGGGTTTCCCGTTAAGGTGAAAGTGGATAACCCAGACCATACTTTAAAGCCAGGCATGTTTGCAGAGGTTGTCATTGATCAAAAAAATTAGAATCAGTTTACACGGAGGATTATGATGAAGAAGAAACGCATTTATCTTGTATTATTGGCGATGGTGGTTACCTTGGCCGGGGTCTCCTACTACTATTGGTATCAGAACGCACATTATGTCTCTACGGAAGATGCCCGGATAGATGGCAATGTTGTCAAGGTTAGCCCGCAGGTGTCGGGACAGATTATTGAACTGCCCATTGAAGAGAATCAGGATGTAGACGCAGGAGAATACATGGGTCGTCTGTCTGATGTTACGTTATCTTCCGGTGCTAATTTGGATTTAACAGTCATCAAGGCACCCATTAGCGGTACTGTCATTAAAAAAATCGCCCATATCGGGGAAGTGGCTTCCCCTGGGGTAGCCGTGGCAATGATAGCAGATCTAAAGGATCTCTATGTCACTGCTAATATTGAAGAAAGTGATCTCAACAAGTTAAAAGTAGGACAAACTGTTCACTATACCATTGATACTTTCCCCGGAGAAAAATTTCAAGGAAAAATTCTCTCGGTGGGCAATGCAGCTAACTCGGTATTTTCTCTATTACCACAACAGAGTACCAGCAATTCCTTTACGAAAGTAACCCAGCGGATACCCGTAAAGATTAGTATTGAGGACTATCATAATAAGAGGCTGCTCCCGGGCATGAATGCTATTGTAAAAATTAATATTAAATAGGGGGTGATGAGTTGAGCGAACACCACAACTCCACCCCTAGCCCCGGTGATACCCCCCCGGGGCCGCCTACCGGAACTCCTCCGACAGGGCAGTCCATTCCCTGGGGGCCTTTGTTAATTCTGGTTATTGGTGCTTTTATGGCCATTTTGGATAGCAGCATTGTGAACGTGGCGTTGCCCCGCTTTATGACGCTGTTTGGTTCCTCGGCGGAAGACATACAATGGATTTTAACGGGCTATATGCTAACCTCCGGTGTGGTGGTACCCATTACCGGCTATCTAGGGGATCGTTTTGGCAACAAACGGATGTATATTTGGTCTGTTGCGGCTTTTACCCTGGGTTCACTTCTCTGTGGCCTTGCCTGGAGTACCAACTCCTTAACTATTTTCCGTGTCATTCAGGCCATCGGCGGGGGCATGATTATTCCCATCAGTATGTCGATGATTTATCGCATTATTCCCCGGGATAAGATCGGCATGGCCTTGGGTATCTGGGGTATTGCCGCCATTATGGCTCCAGCTATCGGTCCTACCCTGGGCGGTTACCTGGTGGATAAGTTTAGTTGGCACTGGATTTTTACCATTAATATTCCCATCGGTATTGCTGCTATTATGCTTTCCCTGACTTATTTAGAAGAAACCCCGGTACAGAAAGACTTAAAGCCGGACTTATTAGGTATTCTCTTAAGCTCCGTGTGCTGCTTTGCCCTGCTGTTGGCCTTAAGTGAAGGGCAGGACAAGGGCTGGACCTCTCAATATATCGTTACACTTTTTATTATCTCTGGTTTTACATTACTGTTGTTTGTCATGTGGGAGTTGCAGACACCAAATCCTCTCATCGATTTACGTCTGCTGCGGAATACGGTTTTCGCCGCCAGTTTGTTGGCCACCTGTATTTCGACCGTTGGTCTATTCTCCGCCATATTTTTAATACCCATTTATGCACAGAACTTGCTGGGTTACACCCCTATGGAAACCGGGTTAATGATGATGCCAATGGCCTTGGTAACCGGATTTATGATGCCCATCAGTGGGAAGCTCTTTGATAAGTTCGGAGCCTTTTGGTTAGGTATGGTGGGGATGTCCATTGTGGTGGTACTGACCTATTATCTGCATACCCTCAGTTTAGATACCAGCTACCGTCATTTACAAGTAATTTTATCCATTCGGGCCTTGGGCTTAGGCTTAGCGAATATGCCCTTAACCACCGCCGGTATGAATACCATCCCTCGTTTTTTAGTAGGCCGTGCCTCAGCCCTGAACAACACCGTAAGGCAAATTGCTGCCTCCATGGGGATTGCTTATTTAACCTATGTTATGATGCAAAGACAGACCTACCATACGGCTATCTTTAGCGAGAAGATTAGCGTAGATTCCCCGGCGACGCAGATGGCTTTGGCCGGTATGAAGGGAGTATTAGTTACTAGTGGAATTAGTGGTGCAGGTTCAGAACAGGGAAGTTTGAGTATCATATCCGGTCTGGTGGCTCGCCAATCCTTTATGAATGCCCTCAACGATACCTTTGTGGTAAGTGCCTATATTGTCGCCTTGGTATTACCATTAATGTTTTTATTAAGCAAGAAACGGGTGGAACAAGAGCGAAAACGCCAAGAAGCCAAACAACTGCCCCCGTCCCCCTTGATTGGACAGTAGAAAAATCTGTAATCCCCCTAATCGGGGGTTGTTTTTTTATCATAGCAATTTTTTACACGGTTCTTACAATGGCTAAGAGAGGTGTATTAGTTGCCGTTGTAGTAGGAAACAATTTAATAGTAAACACAGGATACAGAGATACTATACTATGTGGGGTGAGATCTATTAAAGAGCTAGCACATTTAAAAAGTGTGGATTTGTTTAGCGGGGTTCAACTAGAAGCGTTAAACAAATACCAAGATTATTTCCAAGAGTTTGTATTTGATCGCAAAGAAACGATACTTTCCCCAGGGAAGTTTGACCGTTCAATATTGCTTGTAGTGGAAGGAAAAATCCGCATCTATCTAGCGTATCCCCAAGGTAAAGAATTTACCCTAACTATTTTACATCCTGGTGACGTCTATAGTGGTCACACCAGAGCCTTTGGTCAAGCCCTGGACAAGGTAAGATTAATTACCATTCCCATAGAAATTTTCAAAGAGATCCTAAGCAGTATGCCAAATTTGGTTTTTAACCTGGTGGCAGTCCTGGGGGATGCGCTGAAAGGTTCTATGGATGTAATAGAAGGCCTGGTTTTTGAAGAAGCCGGTATGCGATTTACCTCCCTACTGGCAGAATGGTCGCGAAACTCGGGTGTACGTACGGATGACGGCATTGTCATTGATTTGAACCTTACCAGGGAAGAAATAGCCAGTATGATTGGGACCAGCCGCCAAACCCTGGCCACAATCATCAAGGAACTTACCAGTAAAAAGCTGATCCAACTGGCTTCGAAAAAAATAATTATTAAAGACATCAGCATTGTTTCAAATTATTATAAATAAATTGAAAATTCAAACCAAAACGTAAAGTACTTTACGGAATTCTCGCCCCGCCGATGTTAAAATTCAATTAGTAAACTAATGAATTAATATATACAAAGCGGGGAGGAATTCTTATGAAAGAATTACCAAAGGTAACAGACCTGTCTATGGATACCGGTGTTCAGGAATTACTCTTAAAAGCTCGGCGGGAAGGCATTGAAACTGCCTTTGATCGGGCAACCAAAATGACCCAGTGTGGTTTTGGTGCAACGGGTGTGTGTTGTAAGCATTGCTTAGAAGGACCCTGTCGGATTGCCCCCAATGGTAAAGGCCCACAACTGGGAGTATGTGGTGCAAACGTGGATACCATAGTGGCTAGAAATTTCTTAACCAGTGTAACCGAGGGGGCAGCCAGTCACTCCGAGCATTCCAGGGAAATTATCCATGCCATTTTAGAAGTAATAGAGGATAAGGCTCCCTATGAGATAAAAGGAAAAGATAAGTTACAAGCGGTTGCTTCAGGCTTAGGTATTGATACAACTGGTAAGGATAGTAAACAACTGGCCAAAGAGGTTGCCTTAAAAGCTTTGGAAGATTTTCAAAAACAGCAGGGAACGTTAAACTGGTTAAAGCTTAGAGCGCATGAAAAGTCCAGTCAAACCTGGCAAGAATTAGGCATATTACCGGTCAACGCTCACTTGGAAATTGTTAAGAGTTTATCTCGTCAGGTAATGGGCGGTGATGCCGACCCGGTTAACCTGTTACTGGGTGCGATAACCCTGGGTTTGGTGGATGGTTACAGCGGTTTACACATGTCAACTGACCTCCAGGATATTCTTTTTGGAATTCCGAAAGTTATTAAGACGGAATACCGCCTGGGTGTCATAAAAGAAGAGATGGTTAATATATCTGTGCATGGTCATGTTCCTCTACTAGCGGAAAAAGTTGTGGAATGGGCAAGGAAGCTGAATGATCGGGCTAAGGAAGTCGGAGCAGAAGGCATTAATGTAGTGGGCGTATGCTGTAGTGGTAACGAACTGTTGATGCGCCAAGGTGTATCAGTGGCTACCAATTATGCCAGCCAAGAGATGCCTATTATTACCGGTGCCTTAGAGGCTATGGTAGTCGATATTCAATGTATTATGCCCGGTTTGCAGGAAGTTGCCAGATGTTATCATACAGAGGTTATTACGACTTTGCCCCATGTAAAAATCTCTGGCGCTACCCATGTTGAATTTACTGTAGAAAAAGCCGACGAGGCAGCCCAAGAGATTATTCTTCGCGCCATTGCAAACTTTAAAAAGCGCGATCCCAATAAGATCTCTATTCCTAATGAGGTTACTGAAGCGTATGCTGGTTTCTCGGTAGAGCAAATTGTCGACGCACTTAAGGCAGTTAACAGCGAGGATCCTTTAAAGCCTTTGGTAGATGCCATCATAAGTGGTGATATTTTAGGAGCAGTTGGATTGGTGGGTTGTACAAACCCCCGGGAGAAACAGGACAGTGCCAATGTGGCGTTAGCTAAAGAACTAATCAAAAATAATGTTTTAGTGGTGGCTACCGGTTGTTCGGCACACTCCCTCGGTAAATTTGGTCTATTATCACCTGACGGGCTAAAATATGCCGGTGAGGGCTTACGTAATACTCTTACCGTTGTTGGGCAAGCTAATGGTCTACCTGGTTTGCCCCCGGCACTGCATATGGGAAGCTGTGTTGATAACTCTCGAATTGCTGACCTCTTAACAGCACTGGCCAACTATCTTGGCGTTGGGGTGAGGGACTTACCGGTTGCCGGCTCTTGTCCGGAAACCCATCATCCTAAAGCAATAGCGATTGGTACCTTTTTTATTGCCAATGGAGTAGACGTACATGTGGGTGTAAATCCTCAGGTTACCGGTTCAGATCTGGTAGTCAACGTACTAACCGCCAATAAAGAGGATTATGCTACTACCACAGATGGCATTTTTGGAGGAAAACTTATTTATGAGAAAGATCCGGTTCAAGCTGCGGCAATCATTATCGATCGGATTAAAGCAAAACGACATGCTTTAGGCTTAAAATAGAATGGGGGAATTCAAGTGTGTTCACCGGAAAAAGGGTTTAAAATTGCCATTTCAGGTAAAGGTGGAGTAGGTAAAACTACCCTGTCAGCTATGCTATGCTTCTTATATGCCAAAGAAGGTAAAACCGTTTTAGCGGTGGATGCTGACCCAGATGCAAACTTAGGTTTAGCCTTAGGCTTAACCACCAGAGAACTGGAGGCTAGCACGACCATTGCTCAGGATCGCAAATTAATAAAGGAGCGAACTGGAGCAGAACCTGGTACCTCAGGACAGTGGTTCAGTTTAAATCCTAAGGTGGATGATATTCCCGAAAAATACGTAATCGAAAAGAACGGAATTAAGCTTTTACAGCTTGGTATGGCACCGGCCGGAGGTAGTGGATGCTATTGCCCGGAAAATACCGTTGTTCGTTCATTATTAAATCATCTGGTATTGGATACCGATGAGACCGTCATAGTCGATATGGAAGCTGGTTTGGAGCATATGGGCAGAGGTACCGCCAGAGGGGTAGATGCCTTTATCGTAGTTGTGGAACCTGGACAGCGCAGTTTTCAGACGGCTAAAAACACGGTTACATTAGCCAAGGACCTGGGGGTAGAAAAGGTATTTGTAGTAGCAAATAAGGTAAGACCGGAACAGGAGAAAACCATCCGGGAAAATCTAAACTTCTTGCCATTGCTTGGCATACTTCCCTATAGTCCGGACGCTGTTAACGCAGATCTAACGGGAAATACTTTGTATGAATTAAGCCCTGACATGGTTTCTCAGGTTAAACGTATAAAGCATAACCTTGAAGATCAACTACAAATTTGCCATTGCCACGATTAAATGGTGAGCTAACACTGTAGCATGGGTCTTATCCTACCTTGATAAGACCCATTTTTTCTAATAAGTTTTTAGTAGTATCCGATGGCCTTTAGAAACGACTTTGTTACCCCCACTGTAAACTTTGTCATATTTTATCTCTTTCGACATACCCATAAACCAAAAGCGATGAGGGAGAGTGGGTTGTGTTCGGGGAGATTAAGCTTTTTTGGGAATTACAAACACATAAGAATGATCCTGATAAGCTGGCAGAAATATTTTATCTTAACAGAGATGTGTTGCTCAGCTTAAAGAAAAAGTATCCGGAGTGGAAAACCTATTTGCAACCCGAGGTGTTTGAGGCATTAAAGGAAAAGGGTTTGCCGATGGATTAAATTATGATAGGTTATATTTACCCCTCCTTTGTGGCATGCTGGTAATGTAAGTTATTGGCAAAGAAGGAGGAATAATCCATGAGATTTGAACCCATTGATGAAAATGCAGCTATGGAATACTTCAGGATGTTGGATGATGCACCCTCCATTAAGGAGATAATCAGCACCTACCCCGGAGTAGAAAATCTGATTCACGTAATGACAGCGCAGGTTTGTATGAGATTTATCTTACCTTTTCTAGAAAATGAGCTTTCTGTGGAAGACTTAAATGAGGCTATACGAAGATATTTAATCACTGCCCTGGCCTTTGGCATCGTATTGCATAAGAGCGATATGGCCACTGACTATATTCTCGATATGTTTAACAAAGGAGAGCAGGAAGAAGAAAAGATCGGATAGTATTAAAAAAAGGGGCTGTACCGAAACAAAAATTTCGGCGCAGTCCCCTTTTTAATACACAATCAATACTTTAACAGATGGTCTTCAATCCAGTGTCGTAGTTCCTGGTTAATCTTAAATAATCCGTCCTCCGTAGGTGCAATGCATTGTTCACTTAGAGCTTTTATCAGTAATTCCTGGGGAGGTTGCTTCTCCAAAAAATCTGTGTGGCTGCTATAAGGGCCAATGCGATATAGTGCTAGCTGGGGAGAAGCGGCAAACTGGTCGATAACAAAGGTATAGCCGGTTCTTCTGTTGGGGGTTGAGAATTCATTATCAATAGAAAAGTCCCAGCGGATATTTTTTTTGACTACCGCCATATCCATAGTAGTTCACCTTCTAATAAGTAGTTGCCATTTATTTCTAGATTATCCTATTCTGTGAGATACCATACAGGAAAAACAACATTTGTGGTGAACTACTATAAGGACAAACTAGTGGTCAGGGGTCCAAAAAGAAAAAACGCCAAGGCCAAGGCCTAAATCCTTAAGAAATACCACATAGTACAAGGAGGGGAGGGGCTTATAATGAAATGTATTTATGAAGATGTTCCATGTAAATGCAATACCTCCTGCAGAGACGAATGCGATGATTGCTACTGTATGAAATGCCCTTTAAAAGACAAACCACCCCACTATTAAAGGATGATAGGCACCATGGGAATGATTGTGGCAGCCACAGGTTGTGGGCAGATGGCAGAGATTAAGAACATTATGGAAAAACATGGCTTAGTGGTGCTTGGTTCGATGGACAAGTCTAAACTAAGTTCTCTGTCCGATAAAATTAACGGGGATAAAGAAGTCTTGATTTATTTTTATGAATCAGGTTGAGACAACCAGCGCAAAGTGATTGCCGTGGGCAATTTAAGGCAATTGATAACTGTAGAGTATGCTATCAATAAAAAAGAGTTAGCAGGACTATTGTGTGGTCAATTGGGTGAAAGATGGCAGGCTCTGTTGGTGGGCCCCATCGAAGAGCAGCTATTTAACGATTGTTTTTTAGTGGTACAAAACTTGATCTTTGGGCAGCAGGGAATGCTGCTAGCACTGCAGCAGGGAAAGGTCACTTATAACATCATAATCGGGTAAAGGAGGCGGGTGAAGGTTGGAAAGGGAAGCTCCCAAGGTTAAATTGGATACGGTGATAAAGCTCTGTACCGAAGGAATTGAGCTGCTTTCCCAGGGGAAAGTTGAGGAAACCATGAATGGACTGATGCATACCCTAGAAATGGCCAGACAAATGCTGGCAGTTCATCACGGCCGGGATGAGGTATGGGTTAAGGCGAAGGTGAATTTAGGTGCCATCAGCGAAGGAACCCGTGGTAGAATCATTCGCAATGACGAAGGTGGTATGTTGGTGCATTGGGTGGTTCCCGATAGCCACCGCCCCCTGGTAGATCTTTTTCTAAGGGACCAATTTGAGGCATATCTTGAACTAGAAGGACAGTGTGGTAACCATCACACGAATTAAAAATAACATTTTTTCAAACTCTAACCACGGTTAAAACCGTGGTTTTTGTATGTCTATGTATAAAAATGTCAAACATGTCCCATACTGTTAATAGTTAATTAGCGTATGAAGAGGTGTTTGACCATGAGGTTTAGTATAAAAAGAATTTTAACCATCATGACAGCTCTGGCAATGATAGCTGGTGCCTGTTTTTTCTCCTACCGTACCTATGTCCAACAGGAATTTGCCAGCGAGCTAATCCGTTTTCATGTCATTGCGAATAGCGATAGCTATGCAGACCAGTCCTTAAAATTGCACGTGCGGGATAGCATCGTCAACGAAATGAAAGTGCGTTTCCGTGCAGCCAATAACAGGCAGGAAGCAGAACAAATTATTGTGGCCAGTATGGACGAAATCAAAGAGTTAGCCCAGCATCAGATTCAACTGGAGGGTAAACAGTACCCCGTAGAGGTTAAAATCGGTGACTATGATTTCCCCACTAAATCCTATGGTAATCTTACCCTACCCGCGGGCAACTATCATGCTGTTAGGGTAATTATTGGCGAGGGGAAAGGAAAAAATTGGTGGTGTGTTTTATTTCCGCCCCTTTGTTTTGTCGATAGTGTGGATTCTCTAAAGCAAGATGAGAGAGCCAAAGGAATGAAAGTCTTTGAAAAAGATAATGTTGAATTTCGGTTAAAATCGGCTGATGTACTAAATATCTTTAGCTAGTACCTCTGAAATAAATACTATTGCAATTTCCAAAAAATATAATGTAGTTTAACAATAGAGGGTACACTAAATAATGTGTTTGTAGTAAAATAAAAACATGCACACGAACTGTTCGTAAGTAATGTAGTTTCCGACAACGAGTTAATAAGAAGGGAAAACTAATTTGACCAAACAGAAAAAGAAAATTGATGATTCCAAGGCCAAAAATCCAAAGGGAAATTACTTTGTGTTTATTGTTTTAATCATATATGTGATGATAGCTAGCCAGGCAGTGAAGAACTATAACCAATACCTACAATCGCTGCAACTTGCTCCAGGTACTTATCTGGTCTTATCCCTTGGCGGCATCGTACTGCTGGGATCGGGGTTGGTAATCTTAAATAACTTGGTGCAAAAATGGCTGTCAAAAAAAATGCAATAAAATATGTAAGCGGAGGTAAGTAACGTGCAGCATCCAACTAACACAAGAATTATCTTCGGGGATAATCCTGAAGAGGCAAGAGAGAAGTACTTGGCCCTGGGTATTAAAACCAAAGATCCCAAGCCCGGCGTAGAAGTTTTAAAACCTCAGGAAGACGAAGAATTTGACATTGACTCCGATATTAACCTTATTGGCGAGGTTTCTGTTGGTCCTTCCATCATGGAAGAAATTCGTCAGGATCCCGCCCGGGCCTATGTGGTTTATTTCCTGGAGGACCCCCAAAATTTTACAGAATAAGTTTCCTAACACAAAATCCCGCATCTTTTGAACATGATGCGGGATTTTTATTTTTACAAACTAAAAATGTTCTAAAAGGGAACGAATATCATGCAAAGAGACAAGAGTCTGTTATGAATTGTTCAATAAAAGAACAAAACCAACCAGTAATAGTGAAAAAACAGTATCTTTATGACGGCATGTTCTTTGCATGATATATGAGTGGCCTTAAAAAAGAAAACCCGACTAGGCCTCGGGTTATAGAAGAAATAAAGCAAGCGCGATTTTTTATGAAAAGAAGGGCGGTGAGATCCGAGGATACCACCGCCCTTCTTACCTAGTGTAGTAAGATAGATTGCTTAGGCTGCATGACTATGATTATCGTGCTCGAGAATTTTGAAGTTCTCCACGATGAAGCAGTAGGCTAGAACACCCATGGCAACCAAACCAGCGCTCACAACAAATTCCCAAAGAGAGGGAACGTAAGATACGCCGGTGGAACGAATCATACCAGTCACTACCACGTTCATACGGTTCAGTACGACACCGCAGCTTACCAGTAAACCAAAGGTAAACAGACCACTGCGGGAGTTGCTGAAACCGGTGAAGGCAATGACAATGGGTATGATGATGCCAAAGATCATTTCGATTAGGAACCAATTAGCTTCAAAGGTACCCGAGAACGCTAATCCCAATACGCCGCGATTGGTTAAGTCAACGATTTTTATGATTAGATAAAGAATCATGGCATAACCGGAAATTCTTACTAGCTTGCGTAAAATTGGAATGGGAATCCAATGATCATAAGCTTTACCAGCCAAAGTGGTTTCCACACAAATCATCGCAGGTCCTACAAAGAAAGAGGACATTAAGAAAAACAGGAAGATGATAGGAGACCACCACAGGGGATACAGCTTATCTACCATCAACAGGTACAAAGCACCTAAAGAAGACTGGTGCAGGGTTGGGAAGATGATACCAACAATCATTAAAACGGGCAAAGCCTTTTTAAAGATACTATGGAACTGCTTGCCCACACGTTCGGTAGCAATTTCACCAAATTCTAAAACCTGTACGGTGGTATAGCAGGATACACACCAGAAAACTTCAAACAGAACAGAGTGATGACCCCAGGATACAAAGGGGCGCCAGAAGTTGAACCATTGACCAATATCCAGGAATAAGCCGGCCATTACTAACAGATAACCTAGTAAAGATGTTAGCATTGCACTGCGGGCGATTGGATGGAAGTAATCTTTGTGCAGAACGTGTACGATAAGTGCGGTACCATATCCACCACCGGCCAGAGCAACACCACAGAGTACGTCAAAACCGATCCAGAGACCCCAAGGCCATTCATCACTTAAGTTTGTAACAGTACCCAGACCAGTAACCAGACGGAAAATAATCGCTCCGATGGCCACTGCCGATAAGAGCAGTAATAAGACGCGTATTGGAGTAATTCTAAAGCTCCATTTTTGGGCTTGGGCGTGAGACGCCATAAATATCCCCCCAGTTCTCAAAAATATCGTGGCGTGTTAGGCCTTAATGTTCTTATTGTTTTCTTTAGAAACCTGGTTACGGCGTTTTGTATAGTGGTATAAGCCAGTTAGAATAACGCCCCAGGTAATGCCCACAAAGGGAGTGGCATGCATGAAACTTGCGGTATAGCTGGGTAGCGAACGTTTGGTAACATTGGTTTTAAAGCCCAATTGATCAAAGGGAACGTCAGAAATATAAATCCAGTCAGTGCCGCCCACTTCTTCTTCACCATAGATGTGTTTTACATACTTGGCATCTTTGGCGATAATGGCTTTAGCTTCTTTAAGCAGTTCTTCGCGCTCACCAAATTTAAATACATCCGCAGGACAAACTGATACACAGGCAGGGGCTTCACCCTTTTCTACTTTATCACTGCACATCATGCACTTGGTTACCAGCGGGAAGGCCTTCTCCCATTCATATTTAGGAACGTTAAAAGGACAGGCTACCATGCAATAGCGGCAACCAACGCACAGGTGGGGGTAATAAATTACCGGGCCTGCTTCGGTTTTTTGGAAAGCCTTGGCAAAGCAAGCAGAAACACAGGCAGGTTCCTTGCAGTGTAAACACTGCTGCTTAACAAAGCGCCATACAGGCTGTCCATTACTGTCTTTTACTTCTTTATGATGGACTACGGTCCAGTTTTTACCGGTCAGTTTGGCTTTATCTCCCAAGGTAGGAGTAGTTTCATCCCAGGCATTGCCGTTATATAGCTTGCAGGCCACGGTACAGCTGCCGCAACCCACACATTTGGTAAGATCAACCAGAACACCTTTTGACATAAGTTTCACCTCCTAGGGTTTACAGGTTAAGCGTTCTTTTTAACGGTTAGATGCTTGCTGCGGTCTTCGTAATGGGTATGCAGCAGTTCATGGGCGATATGACTGTTGGGGCTCTCTAGGAATTTTTCATAGAGGGCTAGGACTTCCTTGTTCTCATGGCTCTTACGCTTAGCATAAATGTGAGCGTCTGCGTTATAAATACTGTTGATACGGGCTTGACGTACTTCGTCAGACGGTGGTAAAGAGGTACGAGGTTGGCCGCCGCCACTGATGCAACCGCCGGGGCAGCACATAAATTCGATGAAATGATAAGGAGCGTCTCCCTTGCGCACCGCTTCCAGTATAGGACGGGCATTGCTTAAACCGTGTACAACAGCTACTTTAACATCCCCTACACCGGGAATATTAACAGTGGCTTCTTTACAACCCTGCAGACCACGAATCGGGGTTAGATTTAATAAGGCTTCCGGTGGCTCTTGCTTGGTAATTAGGAAGTAAGCAGAACGAATGGCGGCTTCCATAACACCGCCGGTAGCACCAAAGATTAAGCCGGCACTGGTACTTTCACCCATCAAAGTATCGTACTTCTCGTCTTTTAGGGAAGTTAAATCAATACCTTTGCTCTTAATTAAGCGAGCTAATTCACGGGTAGTTAAAACAACGTCCACGTCTCTTAATTCGGGTTTGCCAGCATGTTTACCCGCACTGTTCATTTCTGGACGGGCAGCTTCAAACTTTTTAGCGGTACAAGGCATAATGGACACGGAGAAAATTTTATCCGGGCTAATACCCTTTTCCTTAGCATAATAAGTCTTGACTAAAGCACCCAGCATTTGCTGTGGTGATTTACAGGTAGACATATGGTGCAACAGGTCTGGATAGTAGTACTCGCAGAATTTTACCCACCCAGGGCTGCAGGAGGTAAATTGCGGTAGGGGTTCATCAAGTGCCCCGGTAACTCTCTTAATTAACTCGGTACCTTCTTCGAAAATGGTTAAGTCTGCTGAGAAGTTGGTATCAAAGACTGCATCGAAACCAAGTTTCTTCAGTGCTGCTACTTGTTTGCCTTCTACGAAGGAACCCGGAGCCATGCCAAACTCTTCTCCTAAACCAACTCTGGTGGCAGGAGCGGTTTGAACGACTACATGAATGCTTTTGTCTTCTAAAGCTTGGACCACTTTGTCAATGTCGTCCCGTTCGGTGATCGCTGCAGTGGGACACCACAGGGTGCACTGTCCGCAGTTTACGCAGGTAATGTCGTCTTTAATGGGTAGTTCATAATAGCCGTAAACAGTCTGAACCCTTTGACAAACCTCCACACACTGGCCGCACAAAACACATTTCTTGTCATCCCGGGTAATGGAAGGGTTGGTGGGATCAATAGGAATACGACCCTTTACCTGAACCGGGAATGAGCTGGCAACCTGGTACTGCTGTGGCATCCAGCCCTTGCCGCCGGCGGGATCTGTACTACATCCTGCAATGGTTGCAGTGATGCCTGTCAGACCGATGCCCCCCATCATCTTGAGGAAGCCCCGCCTGGTCACTTGCCTTTCTTTTTCTTTGTCCGCTTGGTTCTGCATAGGTTTTCCCCCTTTGCTAAAAGCTGCATTTTTGCATATGCATACTAACGACTCTGCTAAAAAAATTAAGACTACAGATCGTTAGTTAAACACCTGGGTTATTCGACAATATACTCTGGTTATCATATTTGATATTTGTCACAAAATTTAAAAAACCTCTTTTTTAAAAAGAAATATTAAATATAAAATTTTAGGACATAAATTAATAACAAAGGGAAATACGTCGGAATATTGGAAATATAAACGCTATTTAATTTTTTGGCGCAGCTGGTTTTTAAACCTCAAATCAATATTTGAGGTAACATAAAATAGATGTGGCATTTGAAGTATTTTCGCTAAGAAAAAGTAGAAGACTAAAAATGTGAAATCTAAACATAGTAGGTTTGGGGCAAGAAATGTGAAAGTACCATAGTGTATTTACTGACTTTAACTTACCTTGACTATAATTTTATTATAACAGCAAATAGGTAAAATACAATGTAGCAGTAAAGAATGTCATACTTTTTTCATAGATTGTAAATAATAGGATTCTTAGAGAGGTGGCAGAGATTGATTTTACTTTTTGTGGGGAAGGATTTTGCTGTCAGGTAGGGAATTTAGAATACAAGAAAATAACAACGGTTACGAAAAGGGGGGGAGTACTCATTATCCCGGAACAGATAAAGACCAGAAAATATGGCGATTACTACATCTTCTATCTTAAAGAAACAAAGGTCCTACGAATAAAATGTGAGTTGGGCCCCCCAGAAATTATTGCCAATATCAATGAAGGTGATGGCCGGTCGGTAAGCTCTATCGGGCAGAAGCGAATTAGAGAGTTTTTTGAGGGAACTGGTTTTGAAAAGGGCAATGTGGCAAATTGTGAGGTCCATTACTATAAAGAAGGCAAAACTGTTTTTGATAGTTTACCCGAAGAGGAACGCAATAAATTTTTTGATTTCTGTATGGAAACCGCGCTTCAAGGGGTGCTAGGGGAACTGAATGAAATTGTTAGTTACTTTAGTGGACTAGAAAAGCAGTTTAATGCTTCCATTGAAGAGGGAGCAGATATTTTTTGTTCTGAAGAATTTGAAGATAAATATGATCTCAGAGAAATGCTTTATGAAGTTTCTAATGAACTGGCGAGAATTTACAAGAGTAAGCCCAATCCTAAAGTTGTTCAATGGGCGGAGATATTATTACATAATTTACTGAAAGATATATTTAGTCTGGGATATGCCATTGGTAAAGAAGATATAGAGTGATTATTTTAAGAACAGCAGAGAAAAGGATGTTGTTTTTATGGGGGAGAGGCAGAAGGCAACAAACGCAAAGGGGAAAGTTATTCCTTTTACACCGAGACAAGAGCCTAAATTAAAGAAATTAGACTATATGTCTCCTGAACAAAAAAGGCTAAGACAGAAAAGAGAAAAACAAAGAATGGATAGCCAGGTGCGCAGTACTGTGGTGCGAAATGTAGGTATTTTTATTGGTATCTGTGTGCTGGCCTATCTGTTAAAGGAAATATTATAAATAATAGAAAAAAGAAGCTAAAAGAATCCCTTCTAAAAGTTAGGGCATACTTTTGGCTTCTTTAGCTTTTAATGATAGGGATTGTTTGTGGTGTTTTAATACATCATAAACCCTTTTGAAACCCCAAAGCATGACCACGAGGTCATCGGCCCGGCCGGTGAGGGGGATAAAGTCTGGAATAAAATCAATGGGGCTGATGAAATACAATAAACAGCCGCCTATCTCATATTTCATGCGAGAAGGTACCAGTGGGTTTAGTAAGGCTTGGATAAAAGTAAAAAAATTTTTAAGAAATGCCAATGTCATCCCTTCTTCCTTTTAATAGATATTCTCCAAAGATAGGGCTAAATCCTTTTGTGCAATGAAAGGACATTATTTTTCCTCCATGGGAGAAAATAAAGGTAACGATACTTCCAGGAGGACAAGATGGAGCCCACTGCTGCAGCTAAAATTATGGTCTATTTAAGGTTTTTGCTAGCAATTATTTCCCTGGTTGCTGTGTATTTTATGCTAAAATACCCTACCGTTGAAGCTGGTTTACGTATCAACGCAGTTTTATCAATTACCAATCCAGCGATTTTACTGTTAATTAATTTAGTAGGTATCAGTGGGTTAGCGGGTCATGCATCCATCATAAAGCTTGGTTTCATTATCCTAGGTGCGGTTTTTATTATGTTTGGGACCATAAAGTAATAACGGGCTGACCCTGGTCAGCCCGTTATTACTTTATTAAAGTTCCATGATGGAAAAAGCCTCGGTAGGACACAATTCGAGACAGGTTTCGCAGCCCAGGCAATCTGCCGCATCGCCGATTACTTCTGCTTTACCCTCGGTCATACCTAAAATTTTGGCAGGGCAGGCATCGACACAAGAGCCGCAACCTTCGCATTTGTCTTGGTTAATGGTTACCATAAACATATAAACGCCCCCTTAGACTAAGATGCTTGTTATGAATGAACTACGTTATTTAATACAAGAACATTATAAAAGAACCAACTAGTTAGTTCAATGAAATATTCCTGACTGTTCAGTTTGAATAAGGTAAGACAAGAAATTACTTTATCCAGTGGAAGTAACTGCTAGGTAAATATTTATCTAGATCACTCTATAAAAAGAGTTGCTGTAACAAATAATAAAAAAGAACAACGGGAGAGCTTTAGCTCTCCCGTTGCGTTGGGGGCTCAACCGGGGCCTGTCTCAAAGGATGCACCGATTGCCCTTCCGTTCTTTTTACTTATTTAATTTGGTCGGTAGGAGCAGATTGAGAAACTTGACCAACGCCACCGCTCATCAGAGCTTGCTCAGCGAAGGCAACCATTTTCTTAGTCATGTTACCACCAACATAACCATTAACGCGGCTGGGCAGAGCGCCTTTGTCCACTTGCTGATAGTTAGCGATACCTAATTCACTGGCGATTTCATACTTCATTTGATCTAGAGCACTGGAAGCACCATTGGTTACAGGGGTGTTAGTATTACGGCTAGTCATGTTTTAATTCCCTCCTTGAAATTTTTGTTTTATTGTGTGGGTCTATCTTTATTATGGTCAAAGAGGGTTTTTAAATACGAGAAAAATTTTGTAAGGAATTATAGTATTAGGGAGTGCTTCCAATAGAAAAGATTTACTATAAAACCAGATATATAATTAAATAAAATGTTAAATTACATTTGGTTTTAAGTAACTATTTGTTGTTAAAGATTAGGTTTAGTATCCAGCTTGTAATACCAGTAATGATAGCTCCTATAAAGGCTCCACCGAAGCTGTAGACATGGAAACCGGGGATTAGCCAAGAAACCAAACAAAAGGTAATGGCATTAAGCACTAAAATAAAAAATCCCAGGGAAATTACTGTTAGGGGAAAGGTAAGAAAAACTAAAATAGGTCGAATAAAAGTATTGACAAAACCTAACAGTAAAGCAGCTAGTAAAGCTGAGACAACACCATTGATTTGAATACTGTCAATAAAATAGTCCGCAATCAATAAAGCCGCACCATTTAATAGCAAGCTAAGTAACCAACCCATAATTTCACCTCCACTTTCAATGATAGTAAGGGAGTAAAGTAGTGTCAATCTCTAGATCACTTTCCAAAGGTATAAAATTTCTATTGACGAAAGTATAAGAAAGTATTTAGAAGGATAATACTTTTTCATCTAGAAACAATAATTTAAAAAGTCCTGTTTGGAAGGGGGCACCTTATTTTGGCTTCATTACAGGAATGTCTGAAAGAGTGGGAAAAAAGTACGATTGTTTATCTGCATTACATTCAAGGGATATCGTCAAATGAGTATAACAGTGGTTTTGCCGATGGGTTAGAAATGGCCTTAAAATCCTTTCAGGAACACGTAAAGGACTGCCCTGATTATAAAATTACAAAGGAGGTTGAGAGCCGATGAATATGAACATTTATTCAGTGGTGAAGGTTCTAAACGGACAATGTGACGAAATCTCTTGCTTTGATACAGAGGAAGCAGCAACTGCCTATGCAGAGCAAACGGTCAAGAGTGAACCCTATGATGTGATATCTTTATTCCGAATTATTCTCAATAACCCCAACGTACAGTTGACCATTAAAGAATACCGCAAAGCCTGTGGCTAAACGAAGTTTGTTAGAAAAACTTGGCTTATGCCAAGTCTTTGACACAGGCGGAAACCTTAGTTTTTCTTATAGTTTCGTCAATAGAATTTTTATACTTTCTGAAAGTGCAAAAAGGGGAGAGGAAGAATAGTGTCTGCCATTGCTGATTTAATAACGGATGAAATGGAAAAGCAGGGAAGTATTGAGTTTACCCTGGAAGAAACAGAACTATTAAATCCGGACCTAAAGGAATACACTGCCTTTTATAAAATTGTTGGGGAGTCCCGTCTAAAATTATTTAGAAACAACAAGATGGAATTAGTATTTGTACGTTTAAACGATGATTGGATGCGTCAGGGAAAAATAAACATAACCGGGGTTGATTTACCTCTGCAAGTTAAATTAACCTGGGATAACGATTCAGTGGACAAACTAGCAGTTAAAAAAGCTGATGATCAGATTTTCCAAGAAATCACTTCTTTGCAAATCGATAATTAAAAAAATACCAAATTTCAGGATCCTTTGAAGGAATTTGGTATTCCATGACGAAAAAAGGTAGAGGGGAAGATTTTGGGGAGTGTGTAATGTTTTATGAAAAAAGTGTTTTTCCCTCTACTAGGGGCTGTGTACCTTGGTCTAAGTACCATTGGCAACAAAGTTTACCGTATGCTTTACGAAGAAGAGACAAAACAAGGCATAAACATTGAAATCTGCCGGCCCTGGGAACGTCGCCGGAGTAATCCTTATCGCTATACTTCACGTTAATGTAGCAGCCTCAATGGCTGCTTTCTTATTTTTTCCCTGAAAATGAAAAAAAATTACTTTTTCTTACATACTTTTTCATCAAGGTGTACTATAATTAATTTTTGGGGAAAATATTTTTACACTTTCATTACGTATAAAATTTCTATTGATGAAAGTATAAGAAAAACTAAGGCGTCCGTCGGGCGTAAGCCAAGGTTTTCTAACTGCCCCTAGAGGAGGAACGTATGACATCCATTAATGAAATGCGGAATATCGCTATTATTGCCCACGTAGACCACGGGAAGACCACCTTGGTGGATGGGATGTTAAAGCAAAGCGGTATCTTTCGTGAGAATCAAGTTGTTCAAGAAAGAGTAATGGACTCTAATGATTTGGAAAAGGAACGGGGTATTACAATTTTGGCCAAAAATACCTCAGTCCGTTACCAGGGTTATAAGATCAATATTGTAGATACCCCCGGCCACTCAGACTTTGGTGGTGAAGTGGAACGGGTTTTAAAAATGGTTGACGGTGTACTGCTGCTGGTGGATGCCTCCGAAGGCCCGATGCCGCAAACCCGGTTTGTTCTGCGTAAAGCATTGGAGTTAAACCTAGTGCCGGTGGTAGTGGTGAATAAGATTGATCGACCGGATTCCCGTATTAATGAAGTAATCGATGAAATATACGAATTATTTTTTGAACTGGGTGCCAGTGAAGAACAACTGGAATTCCCGGTGGTCTATGCCATTGCCCGGGCAGGTAAGTCAACTCTGGATCTCGATGTTCCAGGTACTGATCTAAAGCCATTGTTTGAAACCATTATCAATAACTTCCCAGCACCCAAGGGTGACCCGGAGGGGCCATTACAAATGCTGGTAAATAACACCGAGTATGATAATTATATCGGTAGAATTGCGGTGGGTAGGATCTCCCAGGGTAGTATTGCCGGGGGGATGAACGTAGTGGTATCCGACCATGAAGGCAAATTGAAAAGTTACCGCATTGGTCGGGTTTATGTCTATGAAGGGTTGGAGCGGGTGGAAGTGCCTCGGGCTTCCTGTGGTGAAATTGCCGTAGTCTCTGGTTTGGAGGATATTAAAATCGGTGAGACTATAACCGATAAAGAAAATCCTGCTCCCTTACCACCCATTACCGTGGATGAACCAACTTTGGAGATGACTTTCGTGGTCAATGATAGTCCCTTTGCTGGCCAGGAGGGTGATCATATTACCTCCCGCAAACTACGGGCACGCTTGCATAAGGAAATGGAGAAGAATGTGAGTCTGCGGGTGCAAGATACCGAATCACCGGATGTCTGGAAAGTAGCCGGTCGGGGAGAATTGCATTTGTCCATCCTTATTGAAACCATGCGACGGGAAGGCTATGAGCTGCAGGTATCCAAACCGGAGGTTATCTACAAAAAAGGTCCAGACGGTGAATTGCTGGAACCGATGGAAATGCTGTTAGTGGATATCCCCGAAGATAAAATGGGACCAGTGATGGAGATGCTGGGCAACCGCAAGGGAGAAATGGTCAATATGGGTCCCAACGGACCTGGTCAACTGCGCCTGGAGTTTAAAGTACCGGCTCGGGGACTGATTGGCTTCCGCTCCCAGTTGCTTTCCGAGACCCGGGGATTAGCTATTATGAATCATACCTTCCTGGGGCATGAACCCTTTAAAGGGGAGATTAAACGCCGCTACCAGGGAGTGCTCATTGCCTTTGAATCCGGCGAAGCTACCTTCTATGGACTCAACTCAGTGCAGGATCGTGGTACCCTGTTCGTGACTCCCGGCACCAAAGTCTACGAAGGCATGGTGGTAGGGGAGCATGTACGGGAACAGGATATTGAAGTGAACATTTGTAAAAAGAAGCAACTTACCAACCATCGTGCCAGTACCGCTGAGGCTACTGTAAAGCTGGAGGAAGCCCGCGTAATGAGCTTGGAAGAGGCACTTGAGTATCTAAGTGATGACGAACTGCTGGAGGTAACCCCTCAGAGCTTACGCATTCGGAAAAAATTCCTTGATAAAAACGAAAGAGCCCGGGCGAAGAAACAAGCTGCCCAGGCTTCTGCAGTGTAATAATTGAAAGATAACGGGGGCAGTCTGGTAACAGGCTGCCTTCTCCCTTATAGCCAATCTTAAAGATTCTACCAAATCACAGGGAAAACGAGGTTATGCAGTTAGTATGTAGAATATTGACATAGAATAAGACTATAGGGGGTTAGACCTTGCGCAGTAACCGGAAACTGGAACATATAGAAATTTCTCTACAGCAAAGATCCCAGCGAGGAGCAACGGGATTTAACGATATTACTCTGGTTCACAATTCCTTACCCGAGCTTAATTGGGAAGAGGTGGATTTATCCTGTACCTTTTTGGGTCAACCGTTAAAGGCACCATTGCTGATTAATGCTATGACGGGTGGTCACCCTCAACTGGAAGATATTAATTACTATCTAGCTAGGGCAGCGGCCGTCTCTGACGTTGCCATTGCGGTGGGGTCACAGCGGGCAGCTTTAGAAGAGGCATCGGCTCGTCGAAGCTTCACTGTGGTTCGAGAAGCCCATCCCCAGGGTGTTGTACTAGCTAACCTAGGGGCGGATTGTACTCTGGCAGAAGCAAAGGAAGCCATCTCAATGATTGGGGCCAATGCATTGCAACTGCATCTTAACGCACCTCAGGAACTGGCCATGGCCGAGGGTGATCGGAATTTCCGGGGTATTTTAGAGAATATTGAAGCTCTGGCTAAACAGTTAAAAGTTCCTGTTGTGGTGAAAGAAGTGGGTTTTGGTATGTCTCGGGAAAGTGTAAAACGCCTTGCCGAAGTGGGTGTATCTTACATAGACATAGGCGGTGCCGGTGGCACAGATTTTATGGCCATTGAACAAAGTCGTTCCGGCAAAAAACTTGCTTGGAACTGGGGAATTCCCACTGCCATCAGCCTGTTGGAGGGGCTAACAGTAAGCGATGACATCAATATCATTGCTTCAGGCGGCATAGAACATGCCCTGGACTGTGTAAAAGCCTTGTCACTGGGTTGTTGCTTAATAGGCATGGCGCGTCCTTTGTTAAAAGTATTGATTAACGGTTCTCCAGAGCAGCTTACTTCTTGCTTAGAAGCATTAATAAATGATATGCGCCGAATCATGCTGATGCTGGGGGCAAAGGATTTACTGCAATTAAAGGAGGTTCCTTTGGTGATTAGCGGTCAGACTTTTCACTGGGTGACTCAGCGGGGCATCTCCGTAGAACATTACGCCCAGCGGTTTAGAAAGACTAGGTTTACACCAAGTCTTTAGATGCAAGTTTGCCAAAATAACCTGCATAAATATGCCAGTCCACCATATGATGTGATAGATGAATAATGGAGGACTGGCCGGTGAGAAATTCCGTTATTTTAATTCTCAAGCCAAAGCAACTGTTCAAATTATTTCTAGTGGTGGTTTGCCTAATAACACTTTTAGGCGTGGTAAGAGACAATATCAACCCACCAAGGGTTAACTCCTTGCCCCACAGTGTACCGCCAGAGATTGAACGGGGTGAGTTTTTAGCCTGGGAAGCAGTGGATCAAATTTTTCGTCGTTACACCAATGCAACTGTGATTGATGTTGATACCGGCCTAAGCTTTCAGGTACAGCGGCGGGGTGGGACGTATCATGCTGATGTTCAGCCACTAACGGCTCATGATACCGCCATCATGAAGATTATTTACAACGGTACTTGGAGTTGGCAGCGCAAAGCAATAGTTGTAAAGTTAGGCAGTCAGCGCATTGCTGCCTCAATGAACGGTATGCCTCACGGTGCAGGTGCCATTCGTGGTAACGATTTTAAAGGGCATTTTTGCATTCACTTTCGGGATAGTAAGGTGCACCAATCCGGCAAAGAAAACCTGGCTCACCAAATGATGATTTGGAAGGCTGCGGGTAAGTTTCAACAAATGATCACCGCGATGAGTCCGGAAGAAGTTATCGAGGTACTCATGAATGCTTTGGATCAGCAGGATGCAGGTTTGGCTCTGAAGACATTATATAAACCCTCTGAGAAACAACGTGCTGATATCGAGGCTATGTTACAGCAACTAACTCACATTAGGGTGCAACGGATCCGTTCCGAAGGCGGCAACCCGCAGACCTTTTGGGTATATCTTAGTCTCCAGTATAGGGGTGGCAATCGAGATGTGGAAAAAAAGATTGAACTGCAGGTGATGGATCAGGGGGAGGCCGGCTGGCGGATTATTGGTGATGGTTTGCAGGAAATCTTAAACAGGAAAACTTCTGTGGAAATATTTGATGTACGTATTTTTGATGACGGAGATCAATGTAATTAACCCCCTGGCACGCCAAGGGGGTTCTTTTGACATTACTTCCACCATTTTCATAAAGGTCAAAAACAGACTTTGTTGAATACACATAGGGTAAGTTAAGAACACGAAAGGAGTTCATCTTAAAGTGCGATCTCATCTTTACCCTGCCTTCACAATGGAATCCGAGGAGTTTGAACGGGCCTTACCTGTCGCCATGAAATTTTCCAAAACCCACGAAGTTCCCTGCCGAGTGTTACGGGAAGGAACCCTTTATGCCATCTGTTTTGAAGATGTAGCAGTCCCTAGGGGCATTGTCTATGGACATCAGTACGAAAAAGAGCTGGAGAAAAAACTAGGCAAATATGCTATTCAAGAGATTGTGTACCTTTCCCGCGAACAGTTTGAGCAAGGTATTTGCTGCGATCAAGCGGAATAAAAGTAATCATACTTTAAACTGATAATACAGATCGTTGTGACTAGGCGGCAATCTAATGAAAAATATTATTCCACTTCTCCTTTAACAACCACCAGGTTTTCTACGACCTGGTCTTTTTTTTGGCTCTTTTGGTGATCCTGGGCAGTTTTTACATAGTTCCTGGCAGACTCTCGCAATTTTTGCCTTTCTTCCACGGACAATGAACGTACGATTCGGGCGGGTGATCCTACTACCAGTACGCCTTCAGGGATTTCCTGGTTTTCTTTTACTAAGGCACCGGCCCCAATTAGGGTTTCTTTACCTATTTTTGCGCCAGTGAGAATAATGGCACCCATACCGATTAGGCAGCCATCCCCAATTGTACAACCATGTAAAAGTGCTCCATGACCTACGGTGACTTCTTCCCCGATGATCAGTGGTATACCTTCATTTTGGTGCAAGAGACAGCCATCTTGAATATTCGTGGTACGTCCGATACAGACACCAGCCACATCTCCTCGAATGACGGCATTATACCAAATACTAACCTCATCCATTAATTCCACCTGTCCTACTACCATAGCACCGGGAGCGATGTAAACAGAAGAAGCGATTTTGGGCTGCTGTTCTAAATAAGGTAATATCATAAATTAATGCCTCCCGAAAATAGATAATAACTCAATTATAATAAATATCCCAACCGTGAAGGTTGGGATATTTATTATAATTGGATGTAAATAGTTTTTTCTTCTTCGTTAAAGGTTGCGGGAAACTTACCCTTGCTGTCTATGCCAAAGTACTGTAGAAACCCCTTGGCACCGATGCGAGTTTTGTTTAAAATTAAACCACTATCCGGCGAGGCTGCGGAAACTCTGATAACTTTTCCGTCTCTATCGTATGCAAGCTGAATGTGATCAGCATTTAATTTACTAACAAGATTTCTGTTTAATGTTATATGATTTTTTGATACAGCTACATAATTTTCGGAACGTGGAAAATACACTTCAAAAGGCATAAAGATAACCTCCTGTTATTCTTTTTGTTGATTATACTTTGATTAACAAAAAATGTCAAATAAAACTTTGTCATCTTTTGTAGGCTAAACTATAAAGCTAAGTATTATTTATTATTTAATTTTATTTTCATGTACAGCTTGATATGATACTGCTTATTTGTAATTGTTTAGATTTTGATTAAATTGTACGAAAATCTAGGCAACCATCGGCCGATATAAGTGTTATGCTTTAGAATGGGTGCAGGAAGGGTGGTTTGTGATGTCTGTATACAGGTATAGTGCAGGGATTATTGCGTTACTAATTTTCTTGCAATGCTTCTTGCCTGCTGCTGTAGCCAGTGAAAACATCCTAGAGACGCATGAAAAACTCAGACAAAGGGAGCAGCAAATTGTAGCAGAACTGATTCAGGCAGATTTGCTATTAGATCGAACCAATAGGGAGTGTGCCAAAGTACAGACCACCCTTATGCAAACCAGAGCACAGTTGCCAACTGTTCAAGAAAAACTGACGATTTCCCAAAATAAGCTGATAAACTGTCAGCAAAGATTAAGCCTGTGGTTAAGACATTTTTATATGGAGGGCCAGACAAGCTATTTATCTATTCTACTAGGTGCCATTGACCTGGGAGATTTTATTAATCGTTTAGCCTTGGTGGGAGTTCTGATATCCCAGGGAATGAAGGAGTATAACACTACGATAGTGGCCTTCGCTAGTGTAAAACAAAGGACGAACGAACTGGGGCAATTGGAACAAACCTTAGTCAATCAGCAAAAAAGCCTGGATATTAAAAAGCAACAGGCGATTACCTTACAGCAAAATAAGCAAAATTTATTGGAGCGGACTCGTCGGGAATTGGGAGAAAATCAAGATAAAGTATTAACCGTGGTAGCAAGACTGCATAACACCCTAAAGCCTCTGGAGACCCTATTAGCTCGGTTTGAGCAGGCTCCTTGGGAACAGTACCGACCCGATCAAATGCAGTGGCTGGGAACCAAAGTGAAGGCAGTGTATAAAGAAAGCACCATCTCTAAACTTTTGTTCACCGGAGTGGATCAGAATTACGCTGCCCGGGTAAGTTTTGCTGGACAACAGTTGATCATTCAAGGGGTAAACGAGGATAACATTCCCTTTACCATTGCCGGACAGCTTGGGGTAACCGGCCAGAATATCTGCTACAAAATACAGTCTATTCGGATTGGGGAGGTTTCCCTCAGCCCCGACTTGGTTCGTTTGATCGCTGGGGAGGAAGGATTATTGTACCCCCTGGGACGGTTAATGGGCTGGCGTCTGCAACATATTGACATTGAGGAGGGCAAAGCGATTTTGGAGCTTGTGCCGGCATAAACAACCCCTGCCGTGTTTTAGCAGGGGTTAGCCTATTTAGGAAATCTTTTGAATGGGATCCACTGTTTTACGCCGAGAAACCTGTTCATCGGCGTAGTCGCTGGAGAGTAAATAGAGGCTTACCCAAAGATCGTGTTCGGTGGGCTTACCCTCCAGTTCTTTGGCAACATCTTTAAACTTTTTCTCAACGCGATCCTTAAAACCAGAGAATTCGGTGAGCATATCGATAACGTCCCGCTGATTATAAGCCGCACCCTCTTTTAATACCTTTGCCAAAAATTACACCCCCTGTAAATAAATACCGCAGTATGTGGTATCATTATACTTCCTATAAGTTATTTCTGTTAAGGGGTATAAATTGTCTAAGAATTCCAGAACTTGTTAGAAAAACTTGGCTGACGCCATACTCTAAAGGATACGAGAATCTTTGGCATCCGCCTACACAAAATGAAAGGGCCTTCTAGAGGCCCTTTCATTTTGTGTATTAAGATTGGTATTGAGTATATGGTTTGGACTGTTGCTGAGTATATTGCTGCTGAGTATATTGTTGAGTCAGCGGTTGGCTGAATCTTTCGCTTACATAGCTGCTCTGGGGTGAACTCATGCCATAGGTAGTATATTGGGTTTGATTATTTTGTCCATATTGCTTTTGACCAAACTGTTGTCCATTCAAGTACTGACCCATATTGCCAATGCTGCTTAAGGACTGCTGATTAGCGGCAGAATAGGTATTCTGTTGTTGTCCTGTACTTTGATAGCTAGGAGACGTATTTATACCCTGGTAGGCACCAACTTGATTGATTTCTTGGCTCATGTGCTGGGCAGTTTGATTTACCTGTTGCAACTGCTGTGCAGTATTAGCCTCGCGATGGGACAATTGTTGCAATTGCTGGCTGTTCTGTTGTTCAGACTGTTGCAGTTGGCTGCAAATTTGCTGAATCTGGCTAAGGTCATTTTGTAGATGATTGATACGTTCTTGTAGTTGTTGAATGCTTTGATTGTACATGTGTGTTCCTCCCTAAGAATATTTTAGCTATCGCCTACTCATATTCTTTTCAGAAGAGAAAAACATATACGCTATTTTTGGCAATAGGCCAAAATTATAGTAGTATTTGAAGTTTACTTGGTAAGATGAGCCTTCGCTAGCAGGGGGATACCGAAAAGATTGAATTCAACTCCTTGTAATTCTTTCCGACAGGCAATATTCTCCTGCCCATAATTCAAAAATACCAGAGGAGTATCCTGTAGCATGATTTGCTGAGCATGATAATAAAGCCTCAGCCGGATTTTTTCATCTACTTCCTCTTGGGCAGCACTGATCAAGCGGTCCACTTCACTATTTTTGTAGTGGCTAAGATTGGTTATTTCGCCAGAGGCTAGTAGAGTGTAGAGAAAATTATCGGGATCTAAATTATCTCCCACCCAGCCAAACAAAAAAGCATCCCCTTCCTGGTTACGCAGAGCAGATTTAAATTCATGCCAGGGATAGGTTTTTATTTTAACCCGAATACCTGCCGGGGCTAATTGTTCTTTAATCAGCGCAGCCAATTTTTCGCCCCCGAAGGGATTGTAAGGACGGGAACCTTGGTAGGTGATTAAGGTAATATCAAGGCCGTTTGGCAAACCACATTCTTTTAACATATCCTTTGCCTTCACGGTTCCGCCGGAATAAGGCTGCAGGTTTTGGTTGTAACCCAGAAAGCCGGGGGGTAAAATACTGTTAGCGGCTAGAGAGGGGCTGCCAAATAACTTGCGGGATATTTCTTTTCTATCAATGGCCATACACACTGCCCGTCTAACCCGCGGCTGGTTAAAAGGGGTCTTATTATTAAAGAGTCCCAGGTAACCCAGGGAGGCGGACGGCTGATTCGTTAGGGTTATATCGGGGATATCCTTTGTTTTCACCTCGGCCATGTCCCCAAGGGTAATGGCACCGGAGGTAAGCCCAGTGGATCGTTGTGCTGGTGCTAGGTGAGAGAAAGCGATGGAGTTCAGGGGCGTCTTATCGCCCCAATAATCAGTAAAGGCAACAAGAACAACGTTTTCTTTTTTCCATTGCGCCAGTTGAAAAGGACCGGTGCCTACCGGATGCTGTCCCACTTCATCCCCATACTTGGTTACAGAGCTAGGACTAACGATGGGAGCAGCCCAGGGCATCGCCAGGTTTCTAATAAAGGGAGCATAGGAAGAACGCAAGGTAAACTTCACCGTGTAATCATCAATGGCTTCCACAGCTTGTACCATGCCAAAGGCAAAACTACCATAAATCATATTATCCTTTTTTTGCGGCGGCAGTTGTCTTTCTACAGAGAATTTGACTGCCGCCGCATTAAAAGGAGTATTATCGTGAAATTTTACATTCTTACGTAATTGAAAGGTCCAAGTTTTACCATCCGGTGAAATCTGCCAAGTGGTAGCCAGACAGGGTTCAACATCGGTAGAATTAGGTTTGTAGCGAACCAGTCCTTCAAATAAATTGCTGATAACCTTAGCTTCGGCTAGATTGCTTGCTTTGGCTGGGTCCAGAGTTTGGATGGGCTCCGCTAGAGCATAGTTTAAGTCGATTTTTTCCGGCACTTGAATATTAGTGAAAACAGCAGAGTTGGATCGCTGCAGGCTGATGACGACAGAAAAAAAACTAAGAAACAAGAGTAAAAAAGCAACTTGGTAAAGCTTACCTCGCATTAAAAACCCTCCATTCCAAAAAGTAACTAATAGTATATTCTTCCAATAATTGTAAAATCCTTCCGTTGAATGGGGTTAAAATGCTGTGCAGGATAAGAAAAACATTATAAAGGGGTATTTAGATGAGTATTCGATTTGGTTCGGCCGGGGCACCGGAGTCTTTTTACGGACAGGGTCATAAAAGCTCTTTGGAGATGCCGGCCTGGTTGGCGGCGAGGGGATTAAATGCCTATGAGTATCAATGCAGTCGTGGGGTAAAAATAAAAGAACAAATGGCCAGAGAATTGGGAGAAAGGGCTAGGCTGCATGATATTGCCTTGTCTATTCATGCTCCTTATTACATTAATCTCAGTACCGAAGATCCAGAGAAAAAGATAAAGACCAAGGGTTACATCATGGATTCTCTGTGGGTAGCCCGCTGGATGGGAGCTACCACAGTGGTTTTTCATCCCGGTGGTGGTCCCGGTATAGATCGGCGTAGTACGCTGGAAAGGGCCAAAGGCTTGTTTACTGAGATCCTAAAAGAAGTGGCGGCAGCAGGGCTGGATGATATTTTGCTGGCTCCCGAAACAATGGGGAAGATCAATCAAATCGGTTCTTTGGAAGAAGTTTTAGAATTATGTATGCTAGCTCCCCAGGTAGTCCCCTGTGTGGATTTCGGCCATTTAAACGCGGTGACTCAGGGCAATTTAAGAACGAAAGAGAACTATGCAGAAATTTTGGACAAGATAGCTACCGCATTGGGAAAAGAAGCCTTGACCCACTTGCACGTCCACTTTAGCCCCATTGAATTTACCAAAGCAGGGGAAAGGAGACATTGGACACTGCAGGAGAGCCATCTCTACGGTCCTCCTTTTGAACCTTTAGCAGAACTGCTCTGGGAGAGAAAGCTGGAACCGGTGATTATCTGTGAATCAGCGGGGACCCAGGCGGAGGACGCACTGGCTTTTCAACAAATGTATGAGTCGGTGAAAGCTCATTAGAAAAACTAAAAATAAAGACGCCGGGTTTGGCGTCTTTATTTTTGGGGTTAGTGGATTTCCACGTTTTCCCCACCGGCCTGACGGAGAATTTCGGAGGCATGTTTGGCGTGGTTATCATCGGCTTTCACCGATATCAACGTTTTGCCTTGTTTAACACGGTTTTCATATTCCCGACCCTTTTCGGCAGGAATACCGTAGTCGATTAATCCCCCGGCAATACCGCCAGTGGCGGCACCGGATAACAGCGCCGCAATGGGGCCGGCAGCTATTAACGGACCAAAACCAGGAATGGCTAAAGCACCGACACTCATAGCCAGGCCAGCCACACCACCGATGGTTGCACCACTGGTGGCACCGTCGGAAACAGAGTCTCCACCGGTGAAGTTACTGGTTCTAGAGTTTCCATTTTGCTGTTCTCCTTTGGCAACCAGAGAGATATCCTTGTCAAAGCCCTGTTGACGCAATTCCGCAATGGCTCTCTCAGCTTGTTGTTGAGAGGAGAAAAAACCGGTAATAGTTTTCATTTGTCCGCCTCCTTAGGGTTGATTGGCCGTACAGCATTAGCGTCCCCGCCTGATGTCTACTTCAATCATGATAAAACTGTATGATTTTGAATAATTTCTTTTAGTTGGTAAAAAACAGTTTATTTTCGACAAGACTTTGGTATAATATGTTTTGTGTTTAGGGAGAATGGATAAAAAGCTCAAAAATAAAGGAGAACTGAGCATGCTGCCCACTCCTAAGAAATATTTCGTAACCGTAGCCTCATCTGAAGGCAGAAACTAATTAACGGCGTTTGACAACGCCCTGTTGAAAGTTTGCCTTGGTAATGTCAACCTAAACAGGTGGCAGAAGAAAACATTCATAACATAGTGCAGAAGCCTTTGAGACTCGCGGTATGGAATTAAAAGAGGTGAAAATTGCCTCTGCGGAGTGTGCATTAGCCGTAGTTCCCCTTTGGTATTAAGAAAAGGAGGTTGCTGTATATGGAATTATGGTATACAGAAAGAGGTATTGTACCTGGACTGGGTTTAAGCGTGCAAGTGAGCAAAGTTTTGCATGAGGAACAAACCGACTTTCAACACCTAGCCATTGTGGATACACCGCTCTTTGGGCGTATGCTGTGGCTGGACAACATCATCATGACCAACATTAAGGACGAATTTGTCTATCATGAAATGATCAGCCATGTGGCTTTAAATACACACCCCAATCCTAAGAAAGTACTGGTTATTGGCGGTGGTGATGGTGGAGTGATTCGGGAAATCATCAAGCACCCTAGTGTGGAAAAGGCTGTATTGGTGGAAATCGATCGTCGGGTGGTGGAAACCAGTAAACAATATCTACCCGAAATTGCCTGTGGTTTAGAGGATCCTAAGGTAGAAGTGCTGTATGAAGATGGCATAAAATACGTGGAAAACCACAAAAATGAATTTGATATCATTATTACCGATTCTACCGATCCCATTGGGCCTGCGGTTGGCTTGTTTGAGGGTAGCTTCTACAAGAGCTGCTACGATGCTCTGAAGGAAGATGGTATTTTTGTGGCACAAACGGAATCACCCTTTTACGATGAAGAACTGATTCCCAGGGTGCAGCAGGACATTCGTTCCCTGTACCCCATTACCAAGTTGTACTTAGCTTTTATTCCCACCTATCCCGGCGGTTGCTGGAGCTTTAGCATGGGTTCTAAAAAGTATGACCCGGAAACAGTGGATTTAAGCCAAAAACCAACCTATACCACCCGGTACTACAACCATGGGGTGCATAAGGCAGCCTTTATGCTACCCAACTTTGTGCGTGATTTAATCAATAAGTAAACCGGAGGGGTGGGCATGTTTCATCTGTTGGATCAATACACCGGCTTTATCGGTAGCTCCTCGGACTATCAGAACTCCCAGATTGTACTGGTGGGGGCACCAATGGATTTCACTGTTAGTTTCCGGGCGGGTACTCGCCAAGGGCCCCAAAGTATCAGACAGGTATCCATTGGTTTGGAAGAATACAGCGTGATGTTAGATCGCGATTTAGCCGATTATGCCTATTATGATGCGGGGGATATCTCCCTTCCCTTTGGCCATGTGACCGAGAGCCTGGAACGAATTGGCCAGGTGGTGGGACATGTCTTAAAGGACGACAAGTTTCCGCTGGTGCTGGGCGGTGAACATCTCATTAGTTTGCCGGTAATCCAGCAGGTGGCAGCCAAATATCCCGGACTAAAATTGCTCCACTTTGATGCTCATGCCGATTTACGGGAGGATTACATGGGACAAACCCTGTCCCATGCTTCCGTTATCCGGCGGGCAGTAGATTTAGTGGGTAGCAAGAATATCTACCAATTTGGCATTCGTTCCGGCACCCGGGAGGAATTTGCCTTTGCCAAACAAAATACGAATATGTTTGTGGGCAAAGTGTTAGAACCCCTAAAGAAGGTTTTGCCGGAACTAGCCGGACACCCGGTGTATATTACCCTGGATATTGATGTGGTAGATCCAGCTTACGCTCCGGGTACCGGAACGGCGGAGCCCGGTGGCTGCTCCTCGGCGGAGATTCTGGAAGCGATCTATGCCATGAAAGACCTTTCTGTGGTGGGTTTCGATCTAGTAGAAATCAGCCCTGTTTATGACCATTCCGAAAGAACGGCAATTTTAGGATCTAAGCTAGTTCGGGAGGGTATTCTGGCCTTTGGTCCAAAGGGTCTTTAAATTATGAAGTAAAATTTCTCAAAATAGAGTAAAATTTTGTTTGACTTATGCAGTCACATTTTGTATACTTATCAATGTCGGCGGCAAACGCTGACAAAAATTTGGAGCTGTGGTGTAGTGGCCTAACATGCCTGCCTGTCACGCAGGAGAACGCGGGTTCGACTCCCGTCAGCTCCGCCAAATGCCTCGATAGCTCAGTTGGTAGAGCAGCGGACTGAAAATCCGCGTGTCGCTGGTTCGATTCCGGCTCGAGGCACCATATTTTCTTACCGTGCGGAAGTGGCTCAGTGGTAGAGCATCGCCTTGCCAAGGCGAGGGTCGCGAGTTCGAATCTCGTCTTCCGCTCCATTTCTATCTCCAGCGGTATAATTTAGATCCGACTAATATTTAAGGCGAGGGTCGTCAAGTTCGAAGCCCCTCCCATCTTCCGCTCCATTTGCATCTCTGGCGGCATAGCCAAGTGGTAAGGCAGAGGACTGCAAATCCTCCATTCCCCAGTTCAAATCTGGGTGCCGCCTCCAGGAAAGCCCTGAACGAGCAGAAATCGTTCAGGGCTTTAATTTTATGCTGATATGTGTAAACAACATAAGAAAAAACGTGGTTGCACCTAGGTGCACCGCGTTTTTGTTTTTTCTTGATGGTCTGTTTTGGGAGCTCTTTGAGTAAAATATAAAGCATTCCGATTGCAAGTGACCGTGCAACTGCCGCATTTTATACAATCTGGGTCGGTTAAAAATCCTGCTTCTTTGCCTTCATGAGGAGTTAGACCCATTGGGCAAGCTTGCGTGCACAAATTGCAGCTGGTGCATTTATCGCTAATGTGCAGTGGTTTTTTACCTTTACCAAACAAACTAGCTAGAGTACCCATGGGACAGATGTGGCACCAACTTCTGGGATGTACCAGGAGAGCAGTAACAATACCCACCAGTGTGGTCATGGTTAGCAAGCGCACAAAGGACATCCCCATACCGTCTAAATTTCCCCAAGAGAAATAAAGTTGAGAACCCAGCACAACAAAGATAAAACCTAACATAAAATATCTTAGCTTAGGAGAACGAAACCAGGTAGGTACCGGTTTTCCTTTACCGGGTTTTTGGAAGAAGATATCATAAAAGGCTCCCCGGGGGCACATCCAGTCGCACCAAGATCTGCCGCTAAAGAAGGACAACCCGACAGCGCCAATCATACAAATTAAGAGCAGAAAACCAGCTGGTGGGTAAATCCAACCTGCAGCAATAACAGTGGGTAGTGCTACCCAGGTTACGGCTTGTTTGCGGTAGCGATTTAAAAGTAAGGTATTTTTCATTTGCTATTTTCCCTTCTGTAAGAGCACTCCTGTAAAAAATAGTATAATTTATTTATATTACGCCTTCAATATATTTATGAATGATACTATATGTTATAAATTATGACAAAATTATTAAAAAAGAGAAGGGAAAAATGCCCTGGTATGTCGAAGTGATAAAAGTCACAAATTCACATTAGGGGTGTTGAGGGTGTTAGAAACCTGTAAGCGGTGTAGATATGGGGTAGAAATAATCCGTGGAGATTATAAATGCGAAAAGCAGGAAATTAAAATCCAGCGGGATGAAGCGCTGTATCCGTTCCGACGTTGCGCTTACTTTGTTTTTAAAAACAGTTTAATTAAAATAAAGAGGCTTCACGAAAATGCAGAAATACCCCGTCGCGCTACTCCGGATAGCGCAGGATTTGACTTGCATAGTATAGAGGATATCTCTATTGCCCCTGGCGACCATTGCCCTGTGCGGACTGGTTTAGCTTTTGAAATTCCTCCGGGGTATGCTATGCTGGTTTATCCCCGCAGCGGCCTGGCAAAAAATTATGGCCTTACCCTAAGCAATGCAGTGGGGGTTGTAGATTCAGATTATCGAGGTGAAGTGGTAGTACTGTTACACAATACGGGGAAGCATTCGTTATCCTTGCAGGCTGGAGACCGCGTTGCCCAGGCTGTTATTCATAGATTGCCAGATATAGAATTGGTAGAATGCGAAGAATTAAGTGAAACTCAGAGAGGTAAAAGTGGTTTTGGCAGTACTGGTTTATAATGAGCATTTTTTTAGAAAAGTAGGTTGATAAATAGAAGAAGGTATGATATATTTTATAAATGTCAGTGCCTCGATAGCTCAGTTGGTAGAGCAGCGGACTGAAAATCCGCGTGTCGCTGGTTCGATTCCGGCTCGAGGCACCATATTTCTTACCGTGCGGAAGTGGCTCAGTGGTAGAGCATCGCCTTGCCAAGGCGAGGGTCGCGAGTTCGAATCTCGTCTTCCGCTCCATTTGCATCTTCAACGGTATAATCTAGATCCGACTGATATTTAAGGCGGGGGTCGTCAAGTTCGAAGCCCCTCCCATCTTCCGTTTCATTTTTATCTCTAGCATCATAGGTAAGATCCCGATGCATCTTTGGCGGCATAGCCAAGTGGTAAGGCAGAGGACTGCAAATCCTCCATTCCCCAGTTCAAATCTGGGTGCCGCCTCCAACTACTAAGTAATTAACCACCTGCGAAGGTGGTTTTTGTTTTTCCCGAAAGAGAGTAGTACCATTGCGAAAAATCAAACTCGGTGAGGTTGTCACCGAGTTTCTTCAACGCTTTTTTTTCTTAGTAGGTTTATTCTTTTGGCTGATAATTCTTGGCTGATTAAAAACTTCGTCTGAATAGGTGGGTGCAGCGGCCAGCACAGACTCATTAAGTTCTTCTAAGACCTTCGTTACAATCTTTTTTCGCTCAGAATTTTCTACCATATCGATGGTGGAATGAACAACCGGTAAAGATGTCTTTGCTTTTTGTTTACGTGTTTCTTGCACCGGAGCAATATTTTGTTGTGTTTCCTGCACAATAATCTGCTCCTGATCAGCGGGGGGCGTATTTTTACTACTGGTGGAGTAATTAGCTAGGGTAAGGGAGGCAATTTGCGCATTTAGCAAAGATGCCTGCGCCAAAGTGTCTTCGAGGGCTAGAACTTCCTCGGGGGTTCCTTCCACTCCAAGAGCCTTAATGGCATCTTCCTTCATTAACTTAACCCACTCAGCTACCACATCTAGGCCTTCTTGCAGCTCCTTAAAACTAGAACGGATTTGGTCACCAAGTATTTTTTCAATTTCTTCTTGCCGAATGGAAAGGTTTAAAACCTCATTGCGTTCAAATTTTGTCAAAGATGATAAGGGCTTGTCTAGGCGGTTTATCCTGAGAACAATATCACGATATTCTTTAAATAGCATGTAAATAGATACCCCCTATGTTGTTTTAAAGAAATATTCGCTAGCTAATAGGAAAATCCTTCCAATTAATAAGAAAATAAGTAAATATTTTCCATAAAAAATTACCTTCTTGATATGTCTATCCTTTTATACTGTTTAACTTACCCGCGTCAGAAGTCCCCTTCCTGAACTTTCCATGCTTGCGATAACAAGGGTGAAGGTGGGGGATGAATGGCGGCAGAATGAGGATAGATATACAAAACGCTTGTTCTGCCTAGGTTCTACTACTATAATAAGAATATGGAATATACATGGCAACTGTAGGTGAGGTGAAATTGCTATGTACAATCCCAGGGAACATAGGAACTACAAGTTTCGAATATACCCAACCAAAACACAGGCAGAAACCATACCCAATTTGGCAATGGTCTCGGAGCCTGCTTCAAAGAAGAAAAACTAGCTCTATCCAAGATTGGCTTAGTAAAAATCAAACTGCACCGGGAAATACCAGGTAAAGTAAAGACTTGCATCATCAAGAGAGAGACTACCGGCAAATGGTATGCAGTGCTATCGGTTGAAGAATGCCCGGTACTATACTCACCGAACTGGAAAAAACCGGTCTGGATGTTGGGATAGAGAAACTAGCTACCTTATCAGACGGCGAGCAAATCCCTAACCCTAAACCTATACAGAAATCAGAGAAAAAGGTAAAGCGTGCCCAAAGGGACTTATCCCGTAAGAAAAAAGGTTCAAAAAACAGAGATAAGGCAAGGCAAAGACTAGCCAAAATCCACGAAAGAATTCGCCATCAACGTCAAGACTATCTCCACAAAATAGCCAGTTATTTGGTTTGGAAGTATGGCAAGATTGTAGCAGAAGATTTGCAGATACAAAACATGCTCAAAAACCACCATTTGGCAAAAAGCATTGCTGATGCAGGCTGGGGCTATCTCTTTACAATGCTCTCGTACAAGGCTGAAAGTGTTGGTCGGGAGTTTATAAGAGTAATAGCCCATGGTTCCTCTCAGGAGTGCAGTCAATGTGGTGCTATCGTAAAGAAAGACTTGGCGGAACGGGTACACCGTTGTCCGCACTGTGGTCTGGTGCTGGATCGTGATCACAATGCGGCAAAGGTATTAGAAAAAAGAGCTTCTTAGTCAATAGATATTCTGTACCGTAGGAACTACGGCAAATGCTTGGGGAGCTGGGGTGGGTGCATCCCACAATGAACCAGGAAGCCCCTTCCTGAACACCAGTGAAGGTGGGGGTGAGTTCACAGAAGTGGTATACTCCAATCATCAAAGATTATTAAATAATAGCAAAGGGAGTGGTTCCTCTGGAAGACATGTTACAATTCTACAGCAGTCTTTCCCAAGCAGAAATGCTCTTACTGTTTCTTGGTGTAACAATCGCTTTGGCTTTAATAATTATTGGTTTTAAGCGGAAATACAGTGACTAAATTATTGATCAAATAACTACAACTTGGATGTTGACTTGTCCAGTCAGATTATGCTATATTAATATTCGTCGGTGCGAAATGATATGCGGAAGTGGCTCAGTGGTAGAGCATCGCCTTGCCAAGGCGAGGGTCGCGAGTTCGAATCTCGTCTTCCGCTCCAATTGATATTTAAGGTGAGGGTTATCAAGTTCGAAGCCTCTCCAGTTAATTTTTGGAGCTGTGGTGTAGTGGCCTAACATGCCTGCCTGTCACGCAGGAGAACGCGGGTTCGACTCCCGTCAGCTCCGCCATTTAATAACTGCTATTTGATAGTTGACAAAAATAGCAGAAGGTTGTTATACTAAATAAGCTAAATAGGTCACGCGCCCGGGTGGCGGAATAGGCAGACGCACAGGACTTAAAATCCTGCGATGGCAACATCGTGCCGGTTCGACCCCGGCTCCGGGCACCATATAGTATAAGGGACTAGGTACTTTACCTGGTTCCTTTTTCATTTACCGCACCGTCAATTGACGGTTTAAAGATGCTATTTAATTTACCAGCACGTTCCTTATCCATATCTTTAAGGACGTGCTGATATTTTTTTGTCTATATCAGAAAGTATGCCTTAGCTCATGGGTACTTGAGAATCAGATAGATGATAGTAAATAAGGAAATCATTAGCGGCTTTTCAAATCCAATAGCCTTGTATCGTCAGTACGACTAAAACAGTACCGCCTGACCCGGATGGTGGTACTGTCATAATATCCTGTCTTCACCAATAAACTTACAATATAGGTATCGCGGAAAGGAGAATGCGCATGAATGATAAGCAAACTAGGGAGTGCAACTACAAGGTAGATGCGCCATATCCGCCGGTGCGAGTGGCTGGTATAAATCCCGTTTATGCCTGCGAGATGCTCAGTAACATGGCCGAGGTTGTTTCTGAAATGAGCGACGTTACCCGGTATTTCTACATCGCCGTTGTAACGGGGCCGCAGTATAGTTGGATTTCAAAATGCTTTCACCATATCAGCATCGTTGAAATGCACCACCTCAATATATTTGCCGAGCTGGCCCTGCTGCTTGGGGCGGATCCGCGACTTTGGAGTTGCCAAGAATGCACGCCCTGGTGGTCACCCTCGTTTATCGGTTATCCGCGCGAGTTACGCGCGCTAATAGCTGAATCAATCAAAGCAGAGGAAGCAGCCATTAGCAAGTACTCCAGACAGGCGAATACCATCTGCGATATGAATATCGTGGCGATCTTACATCGCATTATACGCGACGAGGAGCGTCACCTGCAGATTTTCCATGAGATATATCAACAGATATAAGGTTTTTTAAAAAAGCAGAGTTTGCTCCTTAATCACCAGCGTCAGAATGGCCTTCATTTGACCCCTGATGACTTTTGACAATCAATCCGCAATGGCCAGTTCCAGTCCACTACCCTCCATACTGTTAGACCGTGATTTGTCATCACCTTACTAATGCGTATCTGTCAGATGTTTGGGTTGTATTTTTGGCCTTTATAAAAACGGATACTTTGTAAAGCAATAATACAGGCTGCTAACCATACTCCACCAGCTGCATATCCTGCCAAAACATCACTTGGGTAATGAACACCTAGATATATACGGCTGAGACCTATTGCAAGAATAAGAAAAACAGTTAAAACTGGCACATACCAGGATGATTTACCTTGTTTTCTTAAATTTAGCCATAATAAATAACCAATCATTCCGTAGAAGGTTGTTGATACCATAGCATGTCCACTGGGAAAACTATAACCGTTAACCTCTACCAGATGCAGTATATCCGGCCGTGCTCGCTGAAAGACACTCTTAAGTAGATAATTTAGACAACTTCCGCCAGCCAAACTGATAACCAGGATTACGGTTTCCCAGAAGTGTTTTAAACGAAATAGTAAATACCAGCCTAAGACCAGGAGCAAGGCAATTTCAAAATAGGCCGAACCAATTTGGGTTACCCCAATAAAAAAACTGGTTAACTTAGCACTAGCAAAACTTTGAATGAAGTGAGTAATGGACGTATCAAATAAAATAAGTTCATTCTCAAGCAGTTTTGATGCCAGCTTCCCGAAAAGGGTCAATAAAATAGCCCCCGCAGCTAGTCCCCAGATTATGTGCAGAGAAAATTTACTGAGAGGAGAACGTAAAACCGAATTTATGATTCGCATTAGTTTCATTCCTAACCACCTTTAGGACTAAATGTTATATTGTTCCCTTTAAATTCTAAAAACGTTGTTAATAAAAGGCAGCACCCCCCAATTGGGTTGCTGCCTTAACTGTTCCGGTCAATCAACTGAAAAGTGGTACAGCTTTTTAAAATGATAGATGCTTTACTACAGTAATGATTGTTTGGTTTTAAAGCAGGGATTTGAAAGAATGCCTGATCACATCGCCACGGCTGATGATGCCAACTAGTACCCCATTACGTTCAACCGGTAGTTTTTTAATTTGTTTTTTTCCTAAAATAGCAGCAATATCTTCAATTTCTTCATCCCAGGAAACTTTAAAGACCTTGCCAGCGACGATTTCCATGACATTCAAATTCAGTAGCCTTTGTGCTCTTTCCTCAAACTCTTCATTGTCCCCTTTGACCACAGCAATATAAAAGATAGAATCAATGACTAGATTCTTGTGTTTTCCGATATAACGCATAATATCCCCGTCACTCACATAGGCAATAATTTCGTTTTTGTCATTGACCACAGGAACGCCGCTGATGCGATGCTGAATAAATTTTTCAATGACAGACCGTACGGTGTCACTTTCCTTAACTTTATAAACTTCGTTAATCATAATTTCATGAGCTTGCATACGTATCTCTCCTATCATATCGGTTTTAAGTTAAAAAATCAGTTAGATAAAAAATAAATTTGCTATTTGTATCTTTTCCTAATATAGTAACAAAGCATATTATTGTATTGTACAATTACTTACCCGTGATGTCTACATATTGCCTTTTAATAAAGTAGTTGTGACCTTAGATTAATTATAACCGATAAAAGAAATGAATGTAAAAACCGATCCAGAGGATCGGCTAATTACTAGAGGGTTTTCTTTTCTTTGCGTGAAGTCACACCCATATCTTCTTCTAGTTTTACCAGCCTTGGACTAACATCACCGGCAAATTGATCAAGTCTGGCTGGTTTGCTGGCGGGACGGTCTGGATATCTGGTGTTTGGGCTGTTGCTGGTTCCTCGACCTGACATAATAATCACCTCCAGCCTTATTATGCCCCTAAAGCCGTTGTCTAATTTTGTTTGCGAGAGGAATCTCATAAATGACCAATCAAAAACCGCTGTGCCCGAAGTGTAAGCATTTTTATATTACCTGGGACAAGCAGTTTCCCAATGGCTGCAGGGCATACCGTATAAAATCAAAATATCCACCAGCCCTGGAAGTATTGAGAGCAACAGGAAAGGCCTGTCTGGTTTTTGCTAGGAAGATCCAGCTTAAATAATTCCGGTTGTCAAAATAGATTCCATTTTGCATTTAGAGGAATCTTTGAGAGAAAGAGCCAATAGTAGAAGGAGAATAAAACGGGAGGCTTAGCCCATTGAGATTTTGCACTCTTTCTTCGTGCAGTTATGCAAACAGTGTTGTTGTTCAAGATCATAATACCTGTATTTTGGTTGATTGTGGTTTAAGGAAACGAGACATCAAGCCCTTTCTAGATACAGTAGGATTAACACCAAGTGATATCGATGCGGTTCTCGTGACTCACTGCCATGTAGATCATTCATACGGTCTAAATTACCTACTGGCAGAAAAAGATATCCCTGTATATTCCACTACCGGTGTTTTGAGGGAACTATCTATCGGATATGCCTTTAAAAAGACACCAAACCTGGTAGCTCTACATCAGGAACGGGCAGAAACCATCAATACCATTAAGGTAACCCCTTTCAAACTTTCGCATGATGTTGAAACTATTGGGTTCCTCCTAAGTGATGGCAGGGAAACCCTTGGTTATCTGACGGATACCGGCTTTGTACCTGAAAGATGCTTGGCAGCCTTTCAATCAGTTAACTATTTATACATAGAATCAAATCACGATGTGCAAATGTATCAAAGTTCTCGTAAACCTTATTTTGTCAAAAAGCGCAACCTCGGGCCCCAGGGCCATTTGTCTAACGCTCAATGCCGGGAGGCTTTACATTTAATGGGGTTAAAAGAATGCGAACTGGTAGTATTGGCTCACCTAAGTGAAGAGGATAATCAACCGGACATTGCTCTAGATACTGCCAGGGCAGGTTTAGGGGCAGACACCAAACTAGTGACTGCGCCCTCTCGTTTACCTGGTGAGTGGAGTAATGTAATATTACAAAAAATAAAAACCAATACTTAAGATTCAAATTCAATCAGCAAAAAACCTAGCGGACATTTTGTCCGCTAGGTTTTTTGCTAAAGCAAGTAAGCGCAGTTAATTAATTTTGTTTAAAGTAACGGTCCAACAAACCTTTAAATACTTTGCCGTGTCTGGCTTCATCTTTGCACATTTCATGAACGGTGTCATGAATGGCATCGTAATTTAATTGCTTTGCTTTGGTGGCAATGTCTTTTTTGCCCTGACAGGCCCCAAACTCGGCGGCCACCCTTAATTCAAGATTCTTTTTGGTATCTGCATGAACAACTTCACCCAGTAACTCTGCAAATTTGGCGGCGTGTTCTGCTTCTTCAAAGGCAATTCTTTTGTAGGCCTCAGCAATTTCAGGAAAACCTTCCCGATCTGCCTGGCGACTCATTGCTAGATACATCCCCACTTCGGTGCATTCTCCAACAAAATTGGCTTTTAGACCTTCAATAATTTCAGAATCAATACCCTGGGCAACACCAATTTTGTGTTCATCGGCCCATTGTAGGGTACCTTCTTGTTTTTCATTAAACTTATCTTTGGGAGCTTGGCAGAGGGGGCAATTTTCTGGTGCTTCATTACCTTCATACATATGGCCACAAACGGAGCAAACAAATTTCTTCATAGTAAGCTTTCCTTCTTTCATTTTAGATTTATTTTCTTTACTACTCTTGGGGAGGATCTCTTCAAAGGCCGAGTTGTCCAGAGCACATAAGGGACAGACTGGGGGAAGGGCTTCACCTCTATGGACATAGCCACAGGCTTTACATCTCCATTTTGTCATCCTACTTCACCTCTTACGAATGGATTGGAAGCCAATCCGGTTGTTGAAACTAATAATATCAGGACAATCTTGCAAAACCCTTACGAAAAAGTTGACTAATTATTGAAATGTGATCACTAAACTAGATGGGTAGCCTTACTTGTCTTAGGGTTTAGTTAGATCAATCTTACAATAATCTTAATTTGGCAGGAGCAGGATACTATTTGGGTACTAATTATGTTTAAATAGTGTCAGCTAAAAAATTTAGGAAAAGAGGTGCAGCAATATATGAAAAAATGGAAGTGTAAAGGCTGTGGTGCACTACGGCCAGGAGATACAGCTCCAGAAGTTTGCCCAATCTGTGGGGGATCAAATTTTGTAGAGGCTGTAGAAAAACCCAGTAAATAAGTAATCTAGGAAAAGCCGTCGGATTGTTAGGTTACAATACCGACGGCTTTTCCTAGTTTGTAATGTATTTTTGGAAGTATTATGGCTGCTGCTCTATTTTCGAACAAGGGGCGTTCTGTTTTGGGACTCGTTTAAGTGCCCACTATTAGCAGCATCAGTATTTTGAATAGTCTGTTTTATGGGAATGGTTATTGCATAATTACTACTTATAAAACCACGAAAGGGGTGGGCTGGCAATGCCCAAGTATGTAATTGAAAGAGAAATTCCCGGTGCCGGTCATCTAACAACTAACGAGTTGCAAGCAATTTCGCAAAAGTCCTGCGGTGTTTTAAGCCAGTTAGGGCCTGAAATTCAATGGGTACAAAGTTATGTTACCGATAATAAGATTTATTGTGTGTACATTGCCCCTAATGAAGAAATGGTTAGGCAACATGCCACCAAAGGTGGGTTTCCGGCCAATTCTGTGGCTGAAGTTAAAAGAGTAATTGATCCCACAACAGCGGAATAACTATGTAATTAAATTTAATAAAAACTGTCTCGCCAAAAGGAGTTAACGCCGGGCGGGGCAGTTTTTATTTTGCTGGACAACAGTCCGTTTTAGATATGCTAAAATAGATTGTAGTCTTAATAGACCAAACCCAAGGAGGTCAAATGGATACAAAGAAATTTCATTTACTGTTAGTCATTAGTTACTTAGCTGTATTTGTTTGGTCAATGATAAATCCCCACGATTATTTTACCTGGTTCTTAGAAGTACTGCCGGCTGTTATCGGGTTAATCCTGTTGTTTATTATTTATCCTACGTTTAGGTTTACCAATTTAGTTTATGTCCTAATTTTTTTTCATGCCATCATTTTAACTATCGGTGGTCATTATACTTACGCGGAAGTACCCCTTTTTAACTGGTTGCAAGAAATCTTTAATTTAGATAGGAACTATTATGACCGACTTGGCCACTTTGCCCAGGGTTTTGTGCCGGCCATGGTTGCCAGGGAGATATTAGTGAGAAAAAAGATAATAAAAAACAACCGCTGGTTATTTTTTATTACTGTCTGTATTTGCCTATCCATTAGTGCACTGTATGAACTCATTGAATTTGCCGTGGCGCTGTTAACCGGAGCAAGTGCCGAAGCATTTCTGGGGACCCAAGGGGATGTCTGGGATACCCAGTGGGATATGTTATTTGCCTTACTGGGAGCGATCTCTTCGCTGCTGTTATTACAGGGGCAGCAGGATAAAACGTTAAAGTCTACGCTTCCAGAATAGTGGTTTACCTCCAAACCGATAGTTTTTTAACGAAAGCCTCGACCTCCGGGTAGAGGCTTCATTAATTTGGGGAGTTACACTTAAACTTTAAGAAAGTCTTAAGTATTATGTTGGCTGGTTATTAAGAATTAGACTTTATAATGTGGTTAGTCTAGTATTGAAACGAGGGGTTGTGAAAAATGGATAACTATTTTGTATTAGTAGTAGATGACGAAAAAGAGATCCGAGATGCTATTGAGATATACCTAAAAAATGAGGGGATTACGGTTATTAAAGCTAAAGATGGTATTGAGGCTATTGAAAAATTGCATGAGCATACCATTCATCTCATTATTTTAGATATCATGATGCCTCGACTGGATGGGATAGCCACTACCTTTAAAATTCGTGAGAAACAAAACATTCCTATTATTATTCTAAGTGCTAAAAGTGAGGATATGGATAAAATTCTTGGCTTGCAGGTGGGGGCGGATGATTATGTGACCAAGCCCTTTAACCCACTGGAACTCATTGCCCGGGTTAAATCTCAGCTAAGAAGATATGTTACGTTAGGTACTTATGAAGGAAGCAATAAGGTAATTAACCTGAAAGGTCTTACCCTAGACCAAGCTGCTAAAGAAGTTACCGTCAATGGTGAAGTGGTGAAATTAACTCCCACCGAATACAAAATTGTTGAATTATTGATGACCAACGCCGGTCGGGTGTTTTCGATTGATGAAATTTATGAGCGAGCTTGGAAAGAGCCCGGTTATAACCCGGAAAATACGGTGGCAGTGCATATTCGTAAAATTCGTGAGAAGATTGAGATCGATCCAAAAAATCCAAGATATTTAAAGGTGGTGTGGGGTATTGGCTACAAAATGGAAAAATAAAGCCTCATTGGTGGCGTGGGTAATACTATTTACCTTTGGTTTAAGTGGCATCCTATCTGCCCTCTCCCAGGGGAGTAACTATCTGAAGCGGGATTATTTCCAAACTGAACAATTTGCATACCAGTTAAATGAATTTACCGACTTCCTAAGTATGTTTGAGCTAAACTATCTGTCCCCGGAAGAAGTGAAAAAGGGGATTACCGTTACCCCAGAAGAAATTGATGAACATCGTCATCGCTATGGGGATCTAGCGATGCAAATTAACGATATCAAGGGGCAGTATGAAGATAAAATTCAGCAAGCAATACAAGCACAAAACCAAGAGCTAGTGGATTTTTATAGTGCTGAAAGAGATAAAAAAATAGAGGACATCACCAATAATTTTAAAAGTGACGAATACGTCCAAGCAAAGGTAATTAAAGAAAAAGAGCAGAAGATTGACACCTATTATCGTGACCTGGAAAATTACCGTAACCAATATGCCAATTTAAAAACAGGGTTTGTCTACTATTTAAAAGATACCACCACCGGGGACATCTATACGAATATAGCTGCCGCCAACGAGGCTGAGGCAAACAAACTCATCAATAGTAAAAATATGTTGTTTATTCGTAGTTTTCCAACGGCAAAGGAGGGCTATCTCTCCCGTGAGAGGACTTATTATAAGCTGGAAAATTCGGATATTGTAGATACCATTCTGGGGAAAAACGCGAAGGCATTTGAAGGCAAAATTGCGGTGCCTAAAGCAATAGCCGCTACGAGTTTGGTTTTGGGCAATTACCAGGATTATCAAGAAAAACAAAAACTTTTTATCATCTATACGCTGAGTGCCCTGGCAGCGTTGCTGCTAAGCATTTATATCTATAAAAAAACGGACCTTGTAGAAATAAACATCCTAGAGCAATGGCAAAGCTACTATAATCGTATTCCCATTGATATAAGTGTCATAACCTTTGCCTTTTTTAGTCTTATTACCCTAATCCTATTATTCAGTTATGATAACCTGCACTTGTATAAATATCCGTATGCCTTAATTAAAGAAACCATTTTTGAGGTATTTTTTACTGCCTTTTTCGTGGTGGTCACCTTTTTACAGGGGAGATTGCTGTTAGCGAGAGTCAAGGATTGGCCTAGCCTTCAGGCAGAATGGCCCAACAGTATACTCGCTAGAGTCAATGGAGGGATGCGGGTAGCCTTTCTGAATCGAAGAATGGGTACGCAAGTATTGCTTCTTCTGATGGTGGTATTTGCCTTTGGTGTTGGGGCGGCTATCGTAGGTGTGGAACCGGAGTTTATTCTGCTTTATGCACCGGCATTCTTGGTAATAGGTATGCCAATTCTCCTGGTAATTGTTAAACGTACGGGATATTTTAACCAAATTGTTCACAATACCAGTGAATTAGCCCAGGGCAATCTGGAGCCAGATCTACCGGTACTAGGGAAATCAGCCTTAGCAACCCTGGCCGGTAATATAAATACCCTAAAGTACGGTGTTAAAACCTCTCGCAAGGAACAGGCCAAAAGTGAACGCTTAAAAACAGAACTTATTACCAATGTAAGCCACGACCTGCGAACCCCATTAACCTCGATTATTACCTATACAGAACTGTTGAAGAAACCGGATTTGTCCGAGGAAGACCGGCAATCCTATGTGCAAATCATCGATCGGAAATCAAAACGATTAAAGGTACTTATTGATGACCTGTTTGAAGCCTCTAAAATGGCCAGTGGCAGTATTGAGTTGTCCAAAGAAAGGGTGGACCTTGTTCAGCTTTTGCAGCAAACATTGGCAGAACACAACGAGGCTATCACTGAATCTACCCTGCAATTTCGGGTAAGCAACCCAGACAAGCCCGTTTATGCCGTTGTCGATGGGCAAAAGTTATGGCGCGTCTTTGATAACCTCATTGGTAATATCCTAAAATACTCGCTAGAGAATACCAGGGTATATATCTCTCTAAAATCTTTACCTGGCCAAGCGGTTATTGTTTTTAAAAATGTGACGAAATATGAATTGGGTGAAGATATTGAGGAACTGTTCGAACGCTTTAAACGGGGCGATACCTCCCGTCATACAGAGGGCTCGGGGCTTGGGCTGGCTATCGCTAAATCCATTGTTGATCTTCACAACGGAAATTTAGATATTGAGGTAGACGGTGATTTGTTTAAAATAACGATAACACTTACCACTACGAAGAACTAAAGCTTTATTTTGGCATATCGGAAAGTGTAATACTTTCCGATATGCCAAAGGGCAAACTAAGCTTCCGTCGGCGTCTAAAGACTTGGCATACCCCCTAAAGGGCATAACCTATAGGTCACAGGCAGGTAAACAAGCCAAGTTCTTCTAATGAATTAAAATCTAAAAGTATCTTTCTTAAGGCTAGAGTGGTTCATTAGCCAGTAAATAAACATGCCACCAACTGGAAAGATAAGGGATACTGAAAACCAAAGGAAGGGTGAAATACCCAAAGCGGGCTGTGAAAGTGTTTTTGCATCCTGAAAAACGATTAACGATAGTGCTAAATGGGCTGCAAAGGCTACGAGTAACCAAGTCCAGTAGATAACAATTAAAAAACCAGCAAAACCCATCATAAAACCTCCCATGGTAAAACGTATAAAACTATAGATACTCTAAGAAAGCCCTAAATACCTTTTAATTTGCCACAGAAATAAGACCCCTGCAAGAGCTTTGCAGGGGTTTTTGTAGCCCTCTTTTAAGTTCATTAGCCATTTCTAGAACTTACGTTTCCGTAGAGGCACTAATTTCTTCAGTGGAAGCAGTTTGCTAATGAGCCAGGGAATTACGGTTTCTGGGAGATCGCTAATAATGTATCAGGCATATCCTTTGCGGTATGCAGAGTTTTGAGCTGTTTTTCTAGATCTAAGAAGCCTTCTTAAACCAATTAAGGGGATTTAGAAGTTTTTTATACTTTTTGATGACATCCTTACCGAGAATAAAACCACCTACCCAAAAAGATACCTCTCCGAGGAAGACGAGGGCAGATGTAACCAAGGCCTTTACCCCAAAACTGAAAGGCATGGCTGGTACTAGGAGTATCCCACCGTATAGAATAAATGAAAGAATAACCAGGCCAAGCCCCACTTTTTTTGTGGCAAAGGATGATTTATTACAAGGATTGGTTGGTTCAATTTCGTTAGTTTGTTTCAATGGCAGATACCTCACAATTCAATATTGTTAGTTTGCTATATTCAATAGAATGGTATAATGTCCTGTAGGATATTCTTTAATTCCATCAACAACTGGCAAAGGAACTGCACCTTTGGCAGCAGACTTTGGGAGTGACGTAATTAAAATGAATAAAAAACTGGCAATGGAAAGCATGTATATTTCAGAAAAAGAAATACAAATCTTATATGCGGATACCGATATGATGGGTGTCATTTATCATGCTAACTATCTCAAATGGTTTGAGTTAGGAAGAACCCAACTGATTATTGATATCGGCTATAACTATTTGGATATGGAAAGACTAGGTTATTATGCACCGGTTTATAAAGTTGAAATAACCTACAAGAGAGCGATTCGTTATGGTGAAAAGGCTGTGGTAAGGACCTGGGTTGATGAAAATAATGGACTACGCACAGTCTACGGCTATCATATTTTAAATGGGAAGGGAGAGATATGTGTGGAGGGCACCTCCACACATATTGTTGTTAGAAAAGAGGATTTTAAACCAGTCCAATTTAAAAAGGTTTTCCCGGAGTGGTTTCAAAAATATGAAGAAATCAAGAAAAAATAATTATTTATTTATATTTCATTGGGGAGAAAAACGGCAAGTGCTCCTGGGCCGCCATAGGCTCCCACCACAGGTCCGATAATTCCCAGCTGAATAGCCCTTACTTTTACTTCCTTCAGTAATTCTGCTTTTAATAGCAGTGCATCTTCAAGGCAATTCCCATGTGAGATGGCAATGGTCTGTTCTGTTGGGTTGATAATATTCTCTTTAACTGACTGGACTAAATGCTGGATGGCTCTTTTTCTTCCCCGGACCTTGTCCAGGATTCCTACTTTACCCTCTTGGTCCAAACAAAGCATGGTGTTTATTTTTAGGAGTGAACCAAGTGCATATTGCAAAGTATTAATTCGCCCACCTTTTCTTAGATAGTCTAAATCATTAACAGTCATAAAGGTTTTAAAGGCTTTAATGCTTTTCTTCAGACAAGTCTTTATATCTTGAATCGATTTCCCTTGCTGTTGCATTTCCAGAGCTTTTAACACCAACAGCCCTTCACCCATAGAGCCTGTTAAAGAATTGAGGAGCGTAATCTTAGCAGCGGGATATTGATCTAGAATCATTTTCTTGGCTAAATTGGCACTATTATAGGTACCGCTTAACCCCGAGGAAACACCAATATAGAGAATTTCTATGCCCTTTTGGACAAAGCCCAGGAATAAATTATAAAATTCCTGTGGTATGGCCTGCGATGTTTTTATTACATGTCCTTCTTTCATCGCTTGATAGAAATCAGTGTGGCAAAGGGATTGGCCAAAATCATCGGGATACTCTTTACCCGTCAGTTGAAAAGTAAGAGTCGCGTAGCCAATATTTCTATTGATAATGGTGCTTTGCGGAAGATCGCAGCAAGAATCTGTTAAGATCACAAAGTTGTCCAAAACAATCCCCCTCGTATAAAGTTGAATCCCTAAAAACACTTTTTCTAGCAAAAAAGACAAATATCTACTGTTAACGACGTAATAATCGTTTTTTCGAGCTAGTGCTATTGTATCATTTAGACTGATCAAGGTAAATTGCCAATGAATGTGAATATTCTAAATTACCATGGAGTGCTGTATATTTCACTTTTTTTATAGTAGAATTTTCTTTGTGGTTCTATGATCAGCAGAAAATACTATTATAATTAGCTCTTGGTAATTTGGAGGAATAGATGATGATTATTAACAGCAATAGCAATTTTGATGAGAAAGAGCTTACCTTTGACGAAATAGATCTTGGCTTTACCACCAAAGAAGCCATTGCAGAAGCCAGACGTTGTTTAAACTGTGCTAAACCCCACTGCCGTACAGGCTGTCCCATCGAGAATAATATTCCTGCCTTCATCCAGGCACTGTCCAAAGGAAATATTGGTGAAGCAAGGGAAATTATTGCCGAGCGGAGCAACTTACCTGCGGTATGCGGTCGTGTTTGTCCCCACGAAAAACAATGTGAAGGGCATTGTGTTTTAGCGAAAAAACAGCAAGGTATTAACATTGGTAAATTAGAAAGATTTATTGCTGATTTCGATGCCGAAATGCATCTTTCGAAGGATAAAATGCCTGCCAAAACGAAAGGAAAAGTAGCCGTTGTTGGGTCCGGGCCTGCAGGATTAACAGTGGCTGGTGATCTAGCCAAGAAGGGTTTCAATGTGGTGGTTTTTGAAGCAGAAAGTGAACCCGGTGGCGTGCTGCTTTATGGTATTCCAGAATATCGATTACCCAAAGAAGTAGTGCGGCAAGAAACCGAACGCATTGCGTGTCTCGGGGTAACCTTTATGAGTAATTGCCTGGTGGGGGAGACTATTACCCTAGATCAAATGTTTGAACAAGGATTTGATGCAATATTTATCGGTACAGGCACTGCCTTGGCCAGGGATCTAATTTTACCGGGTAGGGAACAGCAGGGTATTGTTCAGGCAGCATACTTTCTACGTACCGCAACACTATATAATGAAGGGAAAATTGATCGTAAGGAAGTGCCTGTTAACCGAGGGGATGAGGTACTGTTAATTGGTGCCGGCAACGTGGCCATGGATGCAGCCCGGACAGCTTTACGCCTGGGAGCCAGCAAGGTAACCGTTGTCTATCGCCGGTTAGAAAGTGAAATTACAGCCTTACGAGCGGAGTATGAAGGTGCTGTTGCTGAAGGGGTAACATTTCGCTGGCAGACATCACCTACCCGCTTTGTCGGTAAAAATGGTGTAATTACCGGCCTCGAGGTGACAACCACTGAAGGCAAAAGCATCTTGGCTGCCAATAAAATTCTCCTGGCGATAGGTTCTCGTCCGGCAGCTCGGATTGTTTCAACCACCACAGGCATTGAAGTAAATCCTGCGGGTTATGTCCTTACCAAAGACCGTCCTTACGGCATGACCACTCGTAAGGGGGTTTTTGCCGGAGGAGATGTGGTCCATCAGCCTGCTACGGTGGTCTTGGCCATGAAGGAAGCCAAGCTGGTAGCCAAAGGTATTGAAGCCTATGTAGAAGCCAAGAAGCTGTTGGATGAATGCTAAATAAAATAGAAAAGGGAGCGGGGCAAAACCTACTTTTTTGCGTCGCTCCCTTTTTGGGTTATGAGCCATCGGCTTGATTAGTTTAAATGTGATATTCCTACTCTATAACTGTGCAGGTTACTTATTGCCACCCAACATGCGAGCCAGGTCAGCCTGGGGATCACCACTGATGAGGTTTAGATTAAAGTTCTGCTGTAGTACTTCTACTACGCTGGGATGCATGAATTCTGGTAGTTTTGGACCAATGGTAATATTTTTGACCCCCAGACTTAAAAGACCCAGCAGTATGGCCACAGCTTTTTGCTCGAACCAGGACAATACAATGCTCAAAGGTAGGTCATTGACGGTTACACCAAAGGCTTCAGCCAAAGCCTGAGCAATATGAACCGAGGATACCGAGTTGTTGCACTGCCCTAGATCAATATAACGGGGGATATCCGTGCCTTCAATGTTGCCATATTCCACATCATTAAATCTAAATTTTCCACAAGAAGTGGTAATGATTATGCAATCCTTAGGAATGGAGGTTACCAGTTCCCTAAAGTAATCTCTACCTTTGGTGGGAGCATCGCAGCCTGCCACCACAAAGAAGCGTCTAATTTTACCGGCCTTAACGGCATCCACAATGAGGGGGGCCAGCGGTAAGACATTCTGGTGATGGAAGCCAGTAAGCAGGGTCTCGCTGGAGTCAATATTGGCCTTGGGTAAAGAGAGGGCTTTATCAATAAGAGGCTTAAAATCTTTGCTCTTCAGCTTGGTAGCTCCTTCTACACCGGCTACTAGGTAGGTAAACATCCGGTCACCATAAGTCTTATTGCGTATGGGCATTACACAGTTGGTAGTGACCAGGATGGCACCGGGAAATTTCTCGAAGATCTCCCGCTGATCGTACCAGGCCTTACCGATATTACCCTTCAAATGAGGGAATTTATGCAACTCGGGATAACCATGGGCAGGCAGCATTTCTGAGTGGGTATAGATATTAATACCCTTGCCTTCCGTTTGTTTTAACAGTTCCTTTAGAGCTAACAAATCGTGGCCGGTAACCAGGATGCAATGGCCCTCTATTTTGTTATTGGAAACACGAACTGGCTTGGGGATTCCCAGTTCCGAGGTGTGAGCTTGATCCAACAGGTCCATTACCTTAACGCAGGCGGTACCCACCCTCAGGCACATCTCAATATGATCTTGCAGATGGAAGTTCGAGTTGGTCAACGTTAAAAACAACGCTTCGTGAGTAATGGCATTGACTTCGGGGCTATCGTGTCCCAATTCCCGAGCGTGTACGGCATAAGCAGAGACACCCTTTAAACCAAGAATAATGGTATCTTGCAGACTGGCAAGGGTGGGATCTTTACCACATACCCCAATTTGAGTACAACCACCCGGTGGCGCGTATTCACACTGGTGGCAGTGCATTTTAGTTGTTTTTTCAACTTCCGGTTTACTTTCCGGCTTTTCTCGGCCAAATATTTTATCAAACACCACATAACACCCCTTGTATCGTTTTCATTAGTATTCATGCGTAGCGAAATATCCATACCAACTTTTTGTGTTACTTTTTTAAAAAGAAAACAGCCGTATCTTTGTTAGATGCGACTGTTTTTTGTAAAACCCCTAAACCTAGGTATTTTCTTTCTTATTCTAGATGGATATTTCGATCGTACATGTAGCCACCGAAATCAATAAAATGAGCTACTCTTGTCTTAGGGAGTAAGGTAACGTCCCTTAAAACTTCTTCTTTAAAAATACTAAATCCGGTTCGATCCACAATATATCCCACGTGTTCCTTGGGCAAGGATCGGTCAATATATTTATCAATATAGGTATAAAGGTTGCTGCAGACCTTTAAGACGGTAGCCCGATCAGCCCATTCCAAGAAACTGCGGGCAATGCGGGGGTTTTTCTTACCGGTGCGACCCATGATAATCACCCGGAAATATTGATCTCCCCGGGTCCAAGCTGCTGTGGGACATTTCAGGACACACTCACCGCAGCCAATGCAACGCTTAGGATCTCGTTTTACTCGATGGTTTTCAAAGGTAAGGGCGCCGGTAGAAACCTTGTGGCAATTCTTCACACAAGCTTGGCAACCAATACAACGAGAGGATTCGTACAAAGGTTCCACCTGTCCGATAATACCGATATCTTGCATGTGGGCTTTGATACAGTCGTTGGGGCAGCCGGTAATGGCAACCTTTACATGAGGGTCGTTAGGATAGATGATTTTTTCCACGTCCCACGCCAGAGTGGTTGTATCAAAGACGGCATTGGGACACACCCGGTTGCCAATACATGCAGAAACATTACGAGTACCTGCGGCAGGATAGCCCTTGGTGGGATCATCAATGGAGACACCTCTGTTAATTTCCAGCTCCTGAAGCAGGGGAGCTAACAAATGATTAATTTCTGCCATCTTGGCAAAGGAAATACCGGGCACCTCAAAACCCTGACGGGTGGTGAGATGAACAGTGCCGTTACCATATCGTTCGGCAATTTCTTGCACCAAAGGCAAGAACTTTACCGGCAGGTGGCCTCCGGGCACCCGGATACGCAGACAAGTAAGGTCCCGGTGCTTGGTAATGCGCCAGGCATTTTTCATCACTTTCTTGGTATGAATAGACATGTTAGCACCCCCGTTAATCCAATAGGCTCTTAGCTCGAGTATAGGTAAACACCGGACCTTCCAGACAAACATACGTATCATCTATTTTGCAATGGCCGCACTTACCAATGCCACAGCACATCTTCCGCTCAAAGGAAACCCAAATGTGTTCCTCCGTGATTCCTCGCTTTAAGAACTCCTGAGCAGTATATTTCATCATTACTGGCGGTCCGACGATAATCACCCGAAGGTCATCTAAATTAGTCAGGGGGATTTCCGGTACCCATTGGGTAATCAAGCCCTCTCGACAGGGAAGGGAACTATCACAGCCTTGCATTTTATCGACAGTTATTATTACATTAAATTGCTTAGACCATGAGGTAAGCTCTTCTTTAAAGAGGACATCATTGCGGCTTTTAAAACCGGCAAGCACATCCAGCCGACTTAGCAGCTCCGGTTGGCGATAAAAGTGATTAATAATACTTTTTACCGGGGCTAATCCTGTACCACCGGCAGCAATGACTAATTGCTTACCGGTAAGGTCTGGCACCGGAAACCCATGACCATAGGGTCCACGCAGGAACAGGTGATCCGCTTCGTCCAAGAGATGGATCACGTTGGTTACTTTACCCACCCGGCGGATGGTCATTTCGATATAGCCTTCACCAAAATCACTAATAGAAATGGGGCATTCACCAATGCCGGGAAGAGAGACTTCCACAAATTGTCCCCACTGGGGTTTGAGCTCACAGGCCAGCCGGTAGGTCCAGTCAATGTCTGTTTGTTTCACTACACTGAGTATTTTAGCTTTAAAGGGAAGATATGGGTTATTAGACATGCTGCTGCACCTCCTGCAAGGCATCACTCAGTTTGTTTACACAGTTAGCAAAGGAAATATATTCTGGGCAGACGTCGTCGCAGCGGCCACAGCCCACACACATTGGCAATCCAAAGCGCTTTTTAAAATCATAAACCTTATGCAGTACCTTAAAACGCATTCGCTGACCCTTGTCCTGACGAAAACTGTGCCCTCCGGCCATGTCCGTAAAACCATCAATTTGGCAACTGGACCAGACCCGACGTCTTTCACCACACTGGGGATTATCTTCATAGAATAAATCCTGCATGGTAAAGCAGCTACAGGTGGGACAAGAGGTGTTACAGCGTCCGCAGGCAATGCAGCGGGTTTTATATTCATCCCAGAGTTTATGGAAAGCGAGAGACGAAACGAGATTTTCCGATATTTCCGGGAGGGAAACCCGTTGGTTGTTTTGCTGCGCAAATTGGGGGCTAACCTGCAGCGGCTTTCCCAGGGAAGCGAAGAGGCCGGCAAAGTCTTCCTTTACGTCGCATAGATATGCCCCGTTGTCCGGACGGAGGGAGAAAGAATAATTCTCTGTTCGCTGAGTGCCCATGGATATACAAAAGCAATTATCAAAGCTGGTAGGGCAGTCTAACAGAACAAGCTTCAGTTTACTTCTTAGCTGTAAGTAATAAGAATCCGGATGAGGTCCGTTTTCCAGCATAATTTTATCCAAGCGGGTTACTGCATGGATATCGCAGGAGCGCATCAAGACGATAATGTCCTTAGGGTTCATTTGGGGTTCCCGGTATTCATCTTCGGTAAAATAAAATAGAGTTTGCGTAATGGGGTAAAAGACTTCTTTGGGGGAGAAATAGGATTTTTGCTGAAACACTACGTCTTCGATGCGATTAATTTCGCCATAGCCAATTAGATCCGTATTGGAGAAGCGCCCCTGACCGGGCAAAAGTACCGGTGCGTAGATCTTGTAATCTTTCTTTAGCGCCAATAGAAGCTGGTTCATGTTATCACGTGAAAGCTGATAACCCATCTATATCCCTCTCTTTCATGCGATTATTAACTAAAAATATAGCACAGGGAGGTGGGCCGGAGAGTGATTTATCTCACGACTAAGGTAGGCAGGAAGAAAAATGCAATAAAAATGGGCTTGTCTGTACCAAGGGTAGAGACAAGCCCAAATACTATTTTACCAGTGTCACCGGGCAATGTGCTTGGTGCAGAACCCGATGACTCACACTTCCCATAACGAGACCCTGTAAATCTGTTAACCCCCGAGAGCCTAACACAATATGGGTAAAATCATTCAGTTTGGCAAACTCCGTTATTTTATCGCTGGGATGGCCGTTAATAAGTTGTTTCTTGATAGTAACCCCGAACTTATCAAAAGCAACAGTTTGCTCATTAAGAACTTGCCATCCTTGTGCTATAACTTCCTTTTCAATCTCTGGAATTTCTGTGGAAGAATTGGCCATCTTATGGATCTCTTTTTTGAAATTTACTACATGAACCACCGTGATATCTAGATCCTGCCATATCCCGGCAAGGTTGGCCAGATACTGAGCAGCTCGTGCAGCATTCTCCGATTCATCCACGGCAAGCAGGTATTTAAACATGTTTTTCCCTCCCAAGGTATTGGAAAACACTATACCATTATCTAACCTCAAAAGATGTGATTTATGCTTAGAAAAACTTGTCTCCGCCAAGTCTTTAGACGCCGGCGGAGGCTTAGTTTGCCCTTTGGCAAATCAGAAGTTTTTATACTTTCTGATTTGCCAAAGAAAAACCAGGTTTTAGAACCTGGTTGCTAAAAGTTTTTATGCGGTTCTTTGGTTTTCCAAAATGCTTTTTTAAACAGCAAAGCTTCCAATTGCAGTAAGGGTTTGGTCTTAGCCAGAGAGAAAAGAATCAAGGCAGACCAGATAAAGCTAAAGGAAACCAAATGTACAGAAGTAAAAGATTCTTTATAAAGGGAAACACCTAAGATTAAAGCAATAGTTGGAGCAATATATTGCAGCAATCCCACAATGGTTAAGGGAAGCCGCTGGGCGCCGCTGGCAAACAAGATCAGAGGAACTGCTGTTACAACACCGGCACCCATTAAAAGAAAAGGTATAGCAGACACAGAAAAATCAAAGAAACCACTCCCCTGATTATGCAACATACCAAGATAAAGTAAGGCAATGGGACAGACTAGGAGAGTTTCTGTAGTAATACCCGTAACGGATCCCAGCTTAACGGTTTTCTTAACCAGGCCGTATAGACCGAAACTAATCGCCAGGGATAAGGCTATCCAGGGGACTGTTCCGAAATGAAGGGTTATATTTAAAACACCGATTAGGGCTAGCAAAATGCCCATATATTGCCAAAAGGTTAACCTTTCTTTTAAAACTACAATTCCCAGTAAAACACTTACTAACGGGTTAATATAGTATCCGAGACTAGTTTCAATGATATGATTATTGTTAACTGCCCAAATATAAGTACACCAGTTAACACTTATTAAAATAGAAGCTAGTATCATGCTAACAAGCTTTTTCCAATCTTGGATAATTTCTTTTAGCTCAGTCAAATAGCTCTTAACCTTTCCCGTGACCAATAACAAAGCTATCATAAAGACAAAGGCCCACAAGATACGGTGAGCCAAAATCTCAAAGGCGGGTACTTTCTCAACTAGTTTCCAATAGGCGGGTAGCAATCCCCATAAGATGTAAGCAAAAGTGGCGGCAATGATACCCATACCTTGTTTGTTCGATGTATCTAGTTTCATTTTTTATCTCCACAATATATATTTATTCTACAAAACTAATTGTAGTGATAGTGAGTTTAAAATGCAACCTCAAATGCAAGACAATAAAATCCCCCGCAGGTGTGTGAAAAAATTTCCTCCACTTTGTGATATAATTAGAAAAAACAATAGGAGGATACCCCTTGAAAAGACTATTCATGCTTGCTCTACTTTTCTCCATGTTTATTACAGGTTGTAGTTCTCAGGACGGCCCTGCAGCAGATAAAAAAGTTACCGAGCAAGAGGTGCGCCAGGCGGTGACCGAACTAGTAAACGCTATCAATAGTGGCAATGTGGAAGTGGTTGAAAAATATGTGGGTAAGGCTGGTCCTGTTGCTAAACAATTAGTGGACAAGCTTAAAAATAACATTACGTTATCCAATGTAAGGGATATCTCTATTGAAGGCACCACAGCCCAGGCCACTGTTACCCTGGAAGTGATTCCCCTAGACATAAAAAAGGATGTTACTTTAACCTTCAACATTACGGATGTTTTGGTTCTTAATAATCCACTGGGACTGTTATCCATTTTACTTTCTAAATGAGGACTAGAGATTAGCCTGGGCAACCAAGGCTTTTTCTTTTATCAAAAAGTTTAGGAAACAATAAATTTGATAAAACCCCGTTTTTTTGTATGTTATATTATTGAATATATCTTTTCCATTCGAAAAATATGTAAAAATAGTTGTTTATTATAGAAGGGAATAAAAAGATGAGCAGAAGGGTTTTCGGGACATTCCTGGTTATTATAATAGTCATGCTTGCCACAAGTTCAGTAACCATCTCTAAATTATTTACTATGAATTCAAATGCTAGGGAAATTGCCCAAACATGGGTGCCCAGTATCCAACTAATGGGTTGGATGAATGGAGCGGTATCAGATGTCCCGAGACTCGTGCTGCAAATAACTCTAGAAACTGAGACAGAGGAAATGACTGAACTGGAGAAGGAGGAACTTAAGCCCTTATTAAAGCAAATTCAGGAAAAGCTTGTCATCTATGAAAAACAATATATTAGTAATAAGGAAGAAGCAATTTTATATGAGCACTTTAAAGAGAAATGGGTTCTTTATCTAAACCATCTCCCGTCCATCGTTGCGGCGGGTAAAGAAAATAAATTTGATGTTGCTAACCGGATGATTAAAGAGACTTACCCAATTTGGCAGGACGCCAATAATACCATTAACCAGATAATAGATATGAAAAACAAGGAGGCTCAAAGGGCTTCCCAAAGTTCTTTTACCTTATTTGAATCAAGTATTTTATTAATTCTTTTTCTAAATCTCATTGCCTTTATATTGATTGCCACAATTGTCCTTTGGATGTCATCTAAGGAATTCAAGGAATTAATCTACTTGCTTACAAGATCTCAAGAAAAATAGCGAACGATTGTTGTTTAACATGGTGTCAAAAATACAAGCAGTTTTCCACAAAGAAAGATTGTTTTGCACTTTTAACTGTAATGAAAAACTAAGGCTTTTGCCGGTGTTTTGAAAACATGGCACTGGCCTTAGCTCTTTTAATAACACTGGATAGGAAAAAAGTCCCGAAACAAATCAACTTTAGTGGATAAAATTGTGTATAACCCTGTGGATAAGCTACAATATGTGTGGATAATTGCGGCTATAAGTGCTAATTTTCCATAAATTGTAAGAACATTACTTATTAAGTCTGACTGACAGGAGTGTTAAGGAGCCCTGCAAACGGGAACTCAGATTGATAAACTGAAAACCTGCAAAGGGGATATTATCGTAATGCTTCCGCCAGGCTAATTTTACATCTAGCTCAAAGGGGAAATCGTCAATTTGCATCTGCGCCTTAATTGGTTGTTTAGAATGAAGTATTTCTTCCAGTTCGGGAACCAGATACACCATCATACCTCCGGCGGAGAAATTTACCAGGGCACTTTGTGCCTGTAAAGATCCAGACCAAAAGAGTACATTGGTAGAATGATGGGCGCGGAGAAACCTTCTTTCCTGGGAATCCAATAGAATTTCTGGCATATGTAGGCCGTAAAATTTATCGTTTTGTGTCCCTAGTATGTCTACCATTGTTTCTGCCTGATAGAATCCTTGAGGTAAAGAAATACCTACTTTAACCCGTTGGTCTTTTTGTAAGACCAACACTTGGTTGCCTTCTTTAGGCAGGTTAATCCAAAAGTAATCCGACTCCACTTCAGTTACCATGGCATTAAATGGTGGCTGAATATCGGCTTGGAGTATGATTTTTTGTTTGGGAGTGATTATCTCCTTTCCCTTTGCCATACTTTTTTCACCACCCTCTACACTAATTTAAAAAAGTTTTAAAATGATTAGAGTAAATATATTTCTCTAATCATTTTAAAAACCCTGTTGTTTAAAACATTTTTTAAAAGAAAAAACCCTTAAATCGCAAGATTTAGCAGGAGTTTAGAGGGAAATGTCAAAATTACTTAGTTATCGCATGCAAAAAATTTTTTGGAGGGTAGTCATGGTAAATGGAACAATTTTAATTGCAGATGATGATCGGCGTATTGTTAAAATCATCACCCATAGTTTAGAACAGGAAGGTTACAAAGTAATGGCTGCCCAAGATGGCGAGGAAGCTGTGAGATTGGCAACAACCTTGCACCCAGATCTAGTAATTATGGATATCATGATGCCTAAACTGGATGGTTTAGAGGCATCACAAAAGATAAAGGCCAAAGTTGATGTCCCTATTATTATCCTTTCAGCAAAGGACGATGTAGTGGATAAAATTGTCGGGTTTAAGATGGGTATTGACGATTATCAAACCAAGCCCTTTAGTCCAGCAGAGTTAGCCCTAAGGGTAAAGGCAGTGTTGCGGCGGAGTAAAGGTAGCCAAGAACAAAAGAGAAATAAAGAAATTTTAGAATACCCCCATGTGTACATTGAATACGCAACTCGCTTGGTTCGTATCTGGGGACAAGAAATCAGTCTTACCGCTAAAGAATTTGATATGCTTTGGCTCATGGCTTCTCATCCTTCTCAAATTTTCTCCCGCTTACAGCTATTAGAAAAAATTTGGGAGAGCCATTATGAAGGTGATGAAGACACCGTTACAGTACATGTTAGAAGGTTACGGCGGAAAATTGAACAAGATGCCGCCAATCCAGATCTTATAAAAACCGTTTGGGGTGTGGGTTATAAATTTGAGGCGCCCAAAGAGTAAACAAATAGGCTTTGGTCACAGCCAAGGGCAAAATTACAATATTAGTTTTTTATACTTTTTGAAGTGCAAAAAAGAGACTTCGCATTTTTAACGAAGTCTCTTTTTTTTGATTGTTAATCTACATTACTCGGCATTTTCCCCTTCATCATCAGCAGGGAGTGTTTCCTCGGATGCACGAATGCCTGCCCGAATCTTAGTGCTAATTAGGGACATAACTCCTTGAAATTTCCCGTGGGCTTCGAAAGAAGCCTTAACGACGGGATTTTCAATAGCTTTAGCTTCGGCTTCTTGCATATTTTTCTTATCTACATCGGATAAGGGAATACCGGCTAACTTTTTCTTTTGAATATCCATCTGCAGTTGTTGAAGTCCTTCTACCAGTTGGCGGGCATTTTCATCATGCAGAAGAGCAGCTTCAGCGTTTTTCATGTTTTGGTATTCTTCTGTTTCGGAGAGAATTTTACCCAGTTGAATACAGAGATCTAATGCTTCATCAATTTTTGCCAACAGTTGTCACCTCCTATCCATATCTTCTCCAAAATATAACAAAATCCTTCAACTTAGAAAAACCCTTAAAATTGGAAAAGGGTGGCCTTTTCTATAAAGCCATTTAACAGTTCCTTCTCTCTGGCATCGGTAAATTGCTTCATCACCTTAATTTTCCGTGACCTGGCACCGCTGCCTAACACGGTGTTACATAAGTGAACAGGATAGGGCAGCAGGGTACCCTCCTGATCCACCAGTTCTTGGGGGAAAAAACTATAATCCAGTGTACCGATTTGAGCAGCCAATCCGGCCATTGAGGATTTGTCTTGGTAGCCCTGCGGGGAAATCACCTTATCGCACCAGGCTAAATCATAATTTACAATTTCCTCGGGAATCGTAATGTCGTATTCTTCCTTGAATTTTTTGGCTAAGTGTTTTAGACCACGATCGCCAATCTCAAAATCTTCTTTGGATAATAATCCGTAAGCCCGACAGGAGAAGGGGCGTACTTGGTAAATTGAGCATTTGTTGTCTTGTCCTAAGAAGGGACAGGTCTGTTCGGTATCCACCAGTTCCAGATAATAGTACTCAGTAGCCTTCTTTAGGAGTTCCTGCCAACTGTCTTTCATATTGTCACGAACGTATTTATACATATTTAAATACTCAATAAAGAAAGCCGGGGGACTGCCCCATTTGCAACATGTTGCACAACTGGCACAGGTGCTTTCGGGTAACATAGCGTAAGCCTTTTCAAGTTTGACAAAAAGCTCGTTCTGTTCAGCCCTTCCCAGAGCAGAATAAAGTTCGACCTGTTGCAACATTTAAGCTCATCTCCTTCAAGGTAATAACTATTAGCTAGTACCAATTATAACAAATATCCAGTTAGCTGGCGACAGATTCGGAAACAAAAAATAACGGCATAATAAAGAGGGGAACTGTATAAATTGATAATAGGAGTTTGTCATTATAAAAAATAAATATTTCAGAGCAACGGTGCAGGATTATAGGACAAGATAGCGAATAAAGTTACAACAAGCACAAGCGATTGTCGAAATAACAACCAATGGGTGCGGCAGAACAAGGTTGATTAGCCCATTTAATGTGAAAAATGAAACTTTTTTGGTGGAAAATGTCAAATTAACGATACTACTTGTCAACTAAAAATAGTAATGATATATTTAATATTATAATTTGTCAGATAGTTGACTAAAATTCTTGGCTATTTCATTTTTAAATCCCTAAGACTTTATAAATATAAACTTTATACCTAAACATAAGGGGGTGTCGAGGGGAGCATTGCGTTAGTTCGTGTGCGGACATTCACAAGCCGTTCGGTTAGTGAATGTCGGTTTGACAGTTGGAGAGTTGCCAGGCTGTATGGAAGAATGCCCGAAGGGAAGTGAGAGAGTAAATGTCTGAAGCTGAGGCAAAGGAAAAGGCAACAGTAAAATACGATTCGGAATTTACTAAAAAGGTTTATGGGATGGAAAATGGCAAATGGGTAAAAATGTGCATGCAGTGTGGGATTTGTCCTACTACCTGTGCACTTAGGGAGAAAATGGATCTTTCACCCAGACGCATTATTCAGCTCATCCGGGCCGGTCGCAAGGATGAAGTGTTAAAGGCCAATACTATGTGGTTATGTACTTCATGCTACACCTGTGCCTGTCGTTGTCCCCGTGGGGTTCCCATGATGGATGTAATGCATGACCTCCGTCACTTGGCTGTGGAGAATGGAATCAAACATAACTCCCAGTCTATGGCCGAAGTTTATGAGAAAGATGTTACTAAGCGTGGACGTATTTGGGAAGGCGGACTTACCTTAAATTATGGTTTAAAAATAGGGCTAGGGAATGCCATTAAAATGGCACTTGATATGCAGGACGTGGGTAAGGGTTTAATGCTCCACCGCCGCTTACCATTATTACCGCCTAAAGGTGTTAAAGACCCTGCCAAACTGCGTGAGGTTTTAAAACGAGCTACTGAAATTGCTCAGAAGGAGGGTGGTCACTAGTATGAAATACTCAATTTATCCCGGATGTTCAAGTGAAGGAACTGCTATTAGTTACCATCACTCTGCAGTGGAAGTGGCTAAAGTATTGGGAATAGAGCTTAAAGAGATAGAAGATTGGAACTGCTGTGGCTCCACCGTTTTATCCAGTGTCACCGGCCAATTTGCTGCGGATGTATTGGCCTCTAGAAACCTGGCACTGGCTGAAAAGATGGGCCAGGAGGATGTAGTTACTACCTGTAGTTCCTGTTATGCAATTTTGGGCAACGTCAATAAAAAATTTGCTGATGACAAGTTTAAATATAACGCCAATGATGCACTTAGTAAGGATAGTCTTAGTTACGATGGCAAACTAAAGGTTCGTATGCTGCTGGATGTTATGGTTTCCGATTTGGGGTTAGAAAAAATTGCCGCCAAAGTAGTCAAGCCTTTAAAGGGACTTAAGGTAGCCGGTTATGTAGGTTGCCAAACTGTCAGAGCACTAAGGGAATTCGACAATTGTGAAAACCCGACGTTTCTTGACAATGTGATTGAGTGCCTGGGCGCAGAGCCGGTTGATTTTTCCCATAAACTCAAATGCTGTACCGGCATCATGGCAATGACTTCGCCCGAAGTAACCATTTCGGCCTTATACCCGATTTTAAAGAGTGCCTACGAAGCAGGGGCAGATTTAATCGTTACCCCCTGTCCCCTATGCCAGATGAACCTGGATGCTTTTCAAATTAAGGTCAACAAAGCCTATGGTACCAAATATAATATACCTGTACTTTTCTTTACTCAACTAATGGCCCTTGCCTATGGTTTAGATCGCAAGGCCGCTGGACTGGATTATTGTATTGTATCTCCCAATAATGCTCTTAAGCAATGGGCTTAGAAATAGTAGCAAAAAGCAATTATTATTGCAAATACTTTTTTGCACAAATTCTAATAAATTTATAAAAGGTAGCAGGAAAACCAAAAACCAGCTAGAATATGTAGTATTAATCACAAGTAACAAAAGTAACAAGGCCTTGCAATACCAACTGGCACCTGCTTAGATAGAGAGAGTGGGGGTGCCTGTTAACATCAGATAATCCAAGTGAATATGATCACGTATAGTTTTACAAAATATGACACACTTGGATTCGTTTCATAAAATAAAACCCTGGCAGGGTTTGGGTTATGGCTAATTAACAATCTGATGTAAACAGTGTACCAGCTAAGTGGTATGAAACTATAAGTGTTTGTATTCACAAAGCAGGACATAGTCCAATTTTAAAAAAAACAAGGAGGCATGTTGCACTATGGCATTAGTTCAACCGCATGGTGGAAAATTAACCCCTGTATTGGCCCCGAAAGAACAGTGGGCCGAACTGAAAGCCAAAGCTGAATCCCTACCAGTTATCCGCATGAGTTCTCGTGAAACTTCCGACTGCTTAATGCTCGGTATGGGTGCTTTCTCCCCTCTGACAGGTTTTATGTCTCAAGCCGACTATGAAGGCGTTATCGAAAACATGCACTTAGCAAACGGCTTAGCTTGGCCCCTGCCTGTAACCCTGGCAGTTACCGCAGAACAAGCCGAAGGCATCGCTGCTGGCCAAGAAATGGCTTTGGTTGACGACGAGTCTGGCGAATATGTTGGTATCATCACCGTTGCTGACAAGTATGGCTATGACAAAGTGAAAGAGTGCAAATCTGCTTTCTTCACCGACGATGCTGATCATCCTGGCGTACAAAAAGTTATGTCCCAAGGTGAAATCTATGTTGGTGGCGACATTGTAACCTTCTCTGAATTAGGTTACGATGAAAAGTATGCTGGTTACTATGCTCATCCTGCTGAAACCCGTGCTCTGTTTGAGTCTAAAGGCTGGAACACCGTTTGTGCATTCCAAACCCGTAACCCCCTGCACCGCTCCCACGAGTTCCTGTGCAAGATTGGTAACGAAGTTTGTGATGGCCTGTTCCTGCACCCCATCGTTGGTAAACTGAAGAAGGGTGACATCCCTGCTGAAGTACGTTTCGAAGCTTACAAAGCTCACATGAAATATTACTTCAACGAAAAAACCATTGAAATGCGCGTATATCCCATGGAAATGCGCTATGCTGGTCCTAAGGAAGCTATTCTGCACGCTGTATTCCGTCAAAACTTTGGTTGCTCCCACATCCTCGTTGGTCGTGACCATGCTGGCGTAGGCAGCTACTATACTTCTTACCAAGCTCAGGAAATCTTTGATGCCTTTAAGCCCGGCGAACTCCTTTGCCAGCCCATCAAAGTTACCTCCGCTTACTACTGCACCAAGTGCCAAGGTATGGCTACTGAAAAGTCTTGCCCTCACGGTCCAGAAGATCGTATCGCCATCAGCGGCACCAAGGTTCGTGAAATGTTTGGTAAAGGCGAACTGCCCCCGCTCGAATTCGGACGTAAAGAAGTTCTGGAAATTCTCACCAAGTACTACCAAGGCTTGGATAGCGGTAAGTAATTGTTCTTGACTCCTGCTAGTTTGTAGAATGCTTTAAAATTAAATAAAGAACATTATCTTCATCATTCTACAATAAACGACAAAAAAGTTCTGTCTGTCAGTTGACAATATGATCTTGGCATAGTAAAAACAGGTAAAACTTCGTTGATACAGTGTCGGTTCTGATAACCGCGCTGTATCAACAGGATACCCCCCCTAACTGCTGGCTGTTAATAACCAGATCAGAGGAGGTGGTTAGATCCAATAAGTTATCTATCTGAGACTTACACTAAGGTTATGTCAATAAAACCCATTCGGAGTCTTCCGAAGTAAATACTAGGAATGAATTTGCCGGTAGCGGGGAGACAAGTTCTGTTACAAAGACATCATATATTTTTCTTCATCATCTACTTTATTTCTTACTTCATTATTTTGGCTTAAAGACGATAGTCTTTAAAAATTAGCAATAGGGAGGTAAAAAAATGCCTAGTTTTGTAATTGCTGAAAAGTGCGATGGTTGCAAGGGTCAGGACAAAACCGCTTGCATGTACATCTGCCCCAACGACCTGATGGTTCTGGACAGAGAAATAATGAAAGCCACCAACCGTGACGTATCCCAGTGCTGGGAATGCTACTGCTGCGTTAAGATTTGCCCTCAACAGGCTATCGACGTTCGTGGTTATGCTGACTTTGTTCCCATGGGCGCTAGCTGCGTACCTCTCAGAAGCTCCGACAGCATTATGTGGACTGTTAAGTTCCGTAATGGTATGCTGAAGCGTTTCAAATTCCCCATCCGTACCACTGCTGAAGGTGCTGCAGAACCCGCTGGCGGTTATACTGTAGACCAAGAAGATCTGAACAATCAACTTCTGTTCACCGAGCCCTACTCTGTAGGTACTCCTGAACTGCCTGCCTTGAAGAAGTAATTTCAGTTAATCAACTATCGGAGGAGGTTTAATATAATGCCGAATTTTGAAACTGTTGTAGTGAGTACCGACATTCTAATCCTCGGTGGTGGTATGGCAGCTTGCGGCGCAGCCGTTGAAGCAGCTTACTGGGCCAAGAAACAAGGTTTACAAGTTACTCTGGTTGACAAAGCTGCTATGGACCGTTCCGGTGCTGTTGCTATGGGTCTGTCCGCTATCAACCAGTACCTCGGTATCGCTAAAGGCGACAACACCGTTGAAGATTATGTAAAATACGTTAAAAACGACTTAATGGGCATCGCTCGTGATGACCAAGTCGCTGACATTGCCCGTCACGTTGACTCTTCCGTTCATTTGTTTGAAAAGTGGGGCCTCCCCATCTGGACTAACGAAGAAGGTAACTATGTACGTGGTGGTCGCTGGCAGATCATGTTAAACGGTGAATCCTATAAGGTTATCGTTGCTGAAGCTGCTAAAAACGCTCTGGGCACCGACAACATTTACGAGCGTATCTTCATCACTGAACCCATCATGGATGGCGACAGAATCGCTGGTGCTATTGGTTTCAGCACCCGTGAAGAGAAAGTATTTGTCTTCAAGGCTAAAGCTGTTCTGGCTGCTATGGGCGGCGCAGTAGGCGTATTCAAGCCTCGTTCCACCGGTGAAGGCTTAGGCCGTTCCTGGTATCCTCCTTTTAGCTCCGGTTCTTCCGCTTACTTTACAATGGCTGCTGGCGCTGAAATGACTTGCCAAGAAGTTCGCTTCATCCCTGTACGTTTTAAAGATGCTTACGGTCCTGTAGGCGCTTGGTTCCTACTCTTCAAATCCCGTGCTACCAACGGTTTTGGCGAAGAGTACATGGTTACCCGTCGCGAAGAGTTAGCTAACTGGGGTCCCTATGGTGCTGTTAAGCCTATCCCTGCTAACCTGCGTAACTACCTCGGTATGTTAGACGTAAGCGATGGCAAAGGCCCCTTGTATATGCAGACTGCTGAAGCTATTGCTAACCTAGCTAAGAAATACGAAGACGATCCCAAAGCCTTCAAGAAGAAAATGAAGGAATTAGAAAGCGAAGCTTGGGAAGACTTCCTCGATATGACTGTATCTCAGGCTATCCTGTGGGCAGCTTGTGACATCGCTCCTGAAGAAAAAGCTTCCGAAATCGCTGCTGCTGAACCTTACTTCATCGGTTCTCACTCCGGTGCTTCCGGTGCTTGGGTTTCCGGTCCTGCTGACTTAGCTCCTGCTGAATACCAGTGGGGTTACACCAACATGACCACCGTTAAAGGCTTGTTCGCTGCTGGCGACGCTTCCGGTGCTTCCAGCCACAAGTTCTCCTCCGGCTCCCACGCTGAAGGTCGTATTGCTGGTAAATCTATGGTTCGTTTCGTATTAGAAAACAACCAAGAACCCGCTCTCGACGATGCTAAGGTTGCTGAATTAACTGCTAAAGTTCTCAAGCCTATGGCTGTTTGGGAAGAGTTCTCCGGCTTCACTACCGATGCCGATGTGAACCCCAACTACATTCTGCCCAAAATGTACATGTTCCGTCTGCAGAAGATGATGGACGAGTATGCTGGCGGTGTTGTAGCTAACTTTACTACCTCCAAGGCTCTGTTAGAAAAAGGTTTAGAATATCTGCTCATGCTGAAAGAAGACGGTCAGAAACTGGCTGCTCGCAACCTGCATGAACTGATGAGAGCATGGGAAAACATCCACAGAACCCTACAGGCTGAATCCCACATTCGCACTGTACTGTTCCGTGAAGAAACCCGTTTCCCTGGTTACTACTTCCGTGCTGATATGCCCGCTATCAATCCTGAGTGGGAAGTATTCTGCAACTGCAAGTACGATGCTGCTAACGGCGAATGGGAAATGATCAAGCGCCCCATCATCCGTCTGGTTGACTAATTACAATCTAGACAATATAAATTGCTGATGTAACAGCGGGCCCGTGGCAACTACGGCCACGGGCCTTTCATTTAGATGTAAAGGCCTTTTAGGGCCCATTAGACCAGGTGGCCTGAAAGGCGCCTGGCTTTTACTTTTTATGCCTGGCAGGGAAAAACATTTTTTACATTTTTAGTAATTATAGATTATTATTAACGAAACCTTTCTAAAATAAATTTTGTTAAACACCTATCCAAAGGCTACAGTTTACCCACAACTGGACTAGGGAGTGAGAAAATGGCAAATAAAAGCATATTAGTGGTTGGTGGCGGGATTAGTGGTATTACCGCTGCTGTGGAAGCCGCCGAAGTGGGTTATGAAGTGTTCTTAGTAGAAAAGAATGCCTACCTGGGCGGTAAAGTTTCTCAAATCAATGAGTATTTTCCCAAGCTTTGTCCACCAAACTGCGGTTTGGAAATTAACTTCCAAAGAATTAGAAAGAACTCCAAAATCAGAGTGCTGACTTTGGCTGAAGTAGAAGGCATTTCCGGTCAGGAAGGTAACTTTGATGTTACTGTTAAACTGAATCCCCGTTATACTACCGATGGTTGCACAGGTTGTGGCAAGTGTGCCGAAGTTTGTCCGGTTGAAAGAGCAGATGCATTTAACTTTGGTTTAAATAAAACCAAGGCTGCATACTTGCCTCAGCCCTTTGCCTTCCCCATGAAGTATGTCATTGATAACACAGCCTGTACTGGCGCTTCTTGCGGTAAGTGTGCAGAAGTTTGTGAAGTGAAGGCTGTGGATTTGGGTATGACTGCTAAAACCATGAACCTGAATGTTGGTGCTGTTATCTGGGCTACCGGTTGGGATTCCTACCCTGTAGAGAAATTGGCCAACTATGGCAGCGGTACTGTTACCAACGCCATCTCAAACATTATGATGGAAAGATTGGCTTCCCTTACTGGTCCTACCAGTGGTAAAATTGTTCGTCCTTCAGACAACAAAGAGCCGCAGAACATTGCCTTCGTACAATGTGCTGGTTCAAGGGACGAAAGCCATCAAAAGGCTTGCTCTTCCGTCTGCTGTATGGCTACCTTAAAGCACATTAGTTATGTGAAAAAGCAGTATCCCGATGCCAAAGTTACCATCTACTATATGGACATTCGCGCTATGGGTAAGCATGAAGACTTCTATAATAAGATCAAAGAATATGATATCACCATGATTAAAGGTAAGCCTTCTGAAATTAAAGAAGATGCCGAAACCAAGGATGTTATCGTATTGGCCGAAAACCAGATTACCCAAGAAATTACCGAATTGAAGTATGATCTGGTGGTTCTGGCCACTGGTATGGCTCCTGCTACAGCAGCAGCACAAGTTCCTGCTGCCGTTGGTTATGATGTAGACGGCTTTGTATTGAGTGGCTCTGTGCCCGGTATTTACGCTGCCGGTTGTGTTGCTAAGCCTGGTGATGTTGCTTCCTCTGTACAGGGTGCAACTGCCGCAGTGATTAAAGCCATTCAATCTACAGTGAGGGGGTAAGACAATGGCTAAAAAACTTGGATTTTTCCTTTGCACAGGTTGCGGCATTGGCGAAGCCCTCGATGCAGCGGCTTTAACGAAAGTAGCAGCCAAAGAATATAAGGTGCCTGTTTGCAAAGAACACGGCTACCTCTGCTCCGCAGAAGGTGTAGAGTTAATTAAAACTGAAATCGAAGCTCAGGGCGTCGACGGTTTTGTCATCGCTGCTTGCTCCAACCGTGTAAATGGCGATGTCTTCAAATTCCCCGGCGTTTTTGTGGATCGGGTAAATCTACGTGAACAAGTGATTTGGGTACACGAAGCCGACGATGAAGATACTCAAATGTTGGCTGAAGATCAGATCCGTATGGGTTTAGAAAAGATTAAAGCTGGTGAAGCTCCTGCGCCTTACGTGGGTGAAAACCTGTCCAAAACTGTTCTCGTTGTGGGCGGTGGCCTAGCTGGTATGACAGCAGCTTTAGAAGCAGCCAAAGCTGGCTATCCTGCAGTACTGGTAGAAAAAGAAGCTGCTCTAGGTGGTTGGTTGAATAAAGTTTACAAAACCACTCCCATGGCTGCTCCTTTTGCAGTGCCGGAAGATCCCAATGTTGCCGGCCGTATTGCTGAAATTGAAGCGAATTCTAACATTAAGGTATACACTGGTGCTGTGATTGAGAAAATTGCTGGTGGTCCCGGTATGTTTGATGCGGAAATTAATCAAGGTGGCAATATTGTAGCTGAAAGAGTAGGGGCCATTATCCTGGCCACTGGCTCTAAGCCCAATGATGTAAATTTAGATTACCTGGGCTATGGTAAATATCCTAACGTTATTACCCATGCTGAATTTGAGGCAAAGGCTAAGGCGGGTCAAATTGGTGCTCAGAAGGTTGCCTTTATTCAGTGTGCCGGCTCCCGGGATGCCGAGCGTCTTGCCTATTGCTCTGCAGCCTGCTGCGTCGAGACCTTAAAGCAAACCATTATTTTAAAGGAACTGGCTCCCGAAGCTATGTCCTACGTTTTCTATAAAGATATCCGCAGTTCCGGCCAATATGAGCATTTCTATAAAGCTGCACAGGAAACGGGTGCTGTTTTCATTAAAGGTGATATTACCGGTATTTCCGAAGCTGGCGGCAAGCTAATTGTAGAATCCGAAGATATTCTGCTAGGCGGTAACGCCAAGGTAGAAGATATTGATTTAGTAGTGCTGGCCAACGGTATGATTCCCACTAACAAGGCTACAGAGGCCATTGTAGCCGCTGAGGGAGATGCTGCTGGTGAAGCGGCAGCTACTCAGGAAGCTGCCGAGAAGATCCTGAACCTGCAATACAGACAGGGTCCCGAACTACCTAACCTGAAATATGGTTTTCCGGATTCCCACTTTATCTGCTTCCCTTACGAAACACGCCGGACTGGTATCTATGCTTGTGGTAGTGTAAGAGCTCCTATGGATATGGCCAAGGCTGTTGGTGATGCTACCGGTGCTGCTTTAAAGGCAATCCAGTGTGTAGAAGTCACTGCTGGTGGTGCTGCTGTACATCCCAGAAGTGGTGACCTATCCTATCCCGAATTTGCCTTACAACGCTGCACCCAGTGCAAGAGATGTACCGAAGAGTGTCCCTTTGGTGCCATTAACGAAGATGCCAAAGGTAATCCGCTACCCAACCCCACTCGCTGCAGAAGATGCGGTACTTGTATGGGAGCTTGCCCAGAGCGTATTATCTCCTTCAAGAACTATTCTGTGGCCATGATCGGTAACATGGTTAAGGCTGTAGAGGTTCCCGAAGAAGATGAAGAAAAGCCAAGAATTCTTATTCTGGCCTGTGAAAACGATGCTATGCCTGCCCTGGATATGGCCGGTATCAACCGTTTGAAGTACAATTCCTGGGTGCGTATCCTGCCTGTAAGATGCCTGGGCTCTTTGAACCTGGTATGGGTTGCTGATTCCATGTCCAAGGGCTTTGACGGCGTATTGCTGCTGGGCTGCAAACATGGAGATGACTACCAGTGCCACTTCATGAAGGGTTCCGAACTGGCCGAGATCCGTCTGTCCAAGGTGTCTGAAACTCTCGACCGCTTAGGTCTGGAATCAGATCGTGTTCGCATGATGCAGATTAATATTATGGATTATGCTGAACTACCCAAGATCATCGACAAATTTGCCGAGGACCTTGAGGAATACGGCCCCAACCCGATGAAAGGCTTCTAATTCAAATAAGATGAATTAATAAGGAAACCCCCGCCGATGCGGGGGTTTCCTTCTATAATAAAACTAACTTTCCCCTAGACCTCAGAGTAATTCCACGAAGCCCAGCTAGGACCTAAAAGTAAATTATCTATAAGCCTAGTTACTTTCTTCTTCCCGACCTATGGCAAAAAATTTTTTCATGATTTCTACAATCATTTTACTAGTTTCAATTTCATTGTGAACATTGCATTTATCCATTTCCTCCTGAGCCCAGGTAGCAAAATCATTCATAGTCATACTAATCCCTCCATGATTTTTATAGTTTCGGGGCATCTAAAATGGGACCCTTAGGTAAATAAATCTAGGCATTTACACTTAGTGATGATGAATTATACCCAGGTCTGGTGACAAAATATATGAGATTTTTCACCGAGTAGGGCAACACCTCCTAAATTTATTGAAAAATCACCTGAAACCCCCTTGCGAATATGCCCCGTTAGTGCTACAATAACCATGAAGGTAGTGACAACTGCGTGGCTGTCACAGGTGTTATTATAAACACTATATATTTTTATTTACCGAGGCAATTTTTGTCTTGGTTATATCTGTTTTGGTAAGGTTTTGTCATGATACTAGCACAAATTGTTAATTACTTCAATCGCAATTGGCAAAGAATAAGTAAAGAATTTTATGCCAAAATGGTTAGTTTTTGAAAAAACTTAGATTGCTACCTACCCGTAACCTATAGTTATGCCCATTAGGTACACCGGGTTTTTAGATGTTGGTGGAAGAGTAGTTTGTCATTAGGTATAGCGGAAAGTTTTATATTTGCCGATATACAATAAAAAATCATATACATTGAATGAAAAGTAGTAAAAAATAGGCAAAACCCCCTCATTTTATCTTATAAAAAATGAGGGGGTTTTGCGTAGCTAAAATAAATACATTTTATAATTTAAGATATATCATCGTAATTGGTGTTTTGCATAGACAATAAATCAGAGAGAGACACCACTCGAAAGCCTCGATCCTGAAGTCCTTTTAATAAAAGTGGAAGGGCTTGAACGGTTTTACTTCGGTTCAGTCTGCCGTCATGCAGTAAGATGATATAACCGGGTTGGACCTTTTCCAGAACTCTGTTGGCCATTTTCTCAGGGGTGGGAGCATTGCGATTTTCAATCGTTAGGGTCCAGAGTATTTCCTGTAAGCCAAAGGTTGAAGCACTGGTTTTAGCGTAATCTGTGCTTAGACCTTTGGGGGAGCGATAATACATCGGAAGTTGACCAATGGTTTTCTCGACAATTTGCTGACAACCGGAAATCTCCTGATGTGTTTCCCGAGCGGATAAATCGGGCATCTGTGGGTGGGTCATGGTATGGTTACCAATTTCATGACCTTCTGAAATTATTTTTTTTGCGATGTTGGGATATGCTTCTACATTTTTACCGACTACAAAGAAGCAGGCATGAGCGTGATATTGCCTTAAAGTATCCAAAATAGGTAGAGTATATCGAGGGTCAGGACCGTCGTCAAAGGTTAGGGCAACTACCTTATCTGTTACATCAACCCGACAAATGGCTTTGTGTCCTAAAGCCGTTTTTAGTCCAGAAGGATTTACTATGGTAAACCAGATAAAAACAGTTATTAAAACTACCATCGAGGCAATATTACGTAACTTTTGGCTGTTTATAAGAGTCCCCTCCTCTCATACCCTATTATATGAATGACTAATTCGCTAAAGTTATGAGAAGACCTTGCAGCTGCTACAAAATCTATAATGATTTGACGAAAGTTTACTGGAAACATTCTTTTTGGCAGGAATTTTAAGGTAACAGTAGAATATTTTATAATTCGAATATGTCTATGGAGGTTATCATGCGGCGGGTTTCCATCGATAACTTAAAGCCCGGTATGAAAGTCGGGCGTGCCATTCAAAACAGTAATGGACACACGCTCTTACATGCTGGAGTAATCCTGAATGATAAATACATAGCTCGCCTGAGGCTGATGGGAATTCCATCGTTATATATCGATGATGGCTTCTTACCGGATCTGTTTGTTGAGGATGTTATTTCAGATCAAGTCAGGATTAAAGCGATTAAGCAAGTTAGAAATACACTACAAAAACATTCTCATTCTATGGGTGAAAGTCTTGCGGAAACAGAGAAACTATATGGCACTATCAGTGAAATGATTGATCAATTATTGAATGACCCAAAGCTTATTGTTGAATTAACTGATATTCGTTCGATGGATGATTATGTGTTTGCCCATTCGGTAAATGTTTGCGTCTTGGCCTTAATGACAGGAATTTCCCTAGGTTATGAGCGCCCTAAGCTGCATCACCTGGGCATGGGAGCATTATTACATGATATTGGCAAAATATTAATTCCTAAGGAGATCTTAAACAAACCTGGCCCCCTTACACAGGAGGAGTATGAAATTGTCAAGAAACATCCGGAATTTGGACAACAAATATTAAACAAAAATTCACAGGTTAGCAATTTATCGAAGTTAGTCGTGTATCAACACCATGAACGCTACTCCGGAGAAGGCTATCCACGAGGTTTAAAGGATAACGAAATACACGAATTTGCTCAAATTACCGGCATGGTGGATATGTATGATGCCCTTACAGCTGACAGGGTTTATCGGAAGGCATTTTTACCTCACGAAGCCTATGAGATGATATCAGGGGCAGGAGATTATTTGTTTTCTTACCATTTAATTGAACCCTTCCTTTCAAATATTGCTGCCTATCCAGCTGGTACACCGGTTGAGTTAAGCAGTGGTGATATAGCGGTGGTAATAAGCACAAAAAAGGGATTCTCCCTATACCCGCGTGTGAGGTTGTTATACGACAAAAAGAAATGTCCAGTTACCACAGTAACTGAAATCGATCTTTTGGATCATCGTAGCATAGTTATCTCTCGGGTCTTATACGAACTGGATGGATTGATTGAGAACCAGGAGGCCTTTAACAACACTGAAAGATAAAACATCCTGGTTAACCAGGGTGTTTTTCTTTAGCATATCGGAAAGTATAAAATTTCCCGACATGCATAAGGGCAAACTAAGTTTCCGCCGGCGTTTAAAGACTTGGTGGAAGATCATGAGTTTTTCAAGAATAAACTAAGGTAATACTAGTAGATACGGAGGATGATAGAATGAAAAGGTGGCATAAGATTGGACGTTTGATGGTAATTTTAACAGTTTTATCAGCATTTATGTTGGCATCAGGCTGTTCACTGATCAAAGATATTGAACCACAGCAAAAGAGTACCGAGCAACAACAAAGCGGGGGTGCAAATGCTAATTTACCAGGTGTTGGTCCTGATAGCATTGCCAATATTGTAGAACAGGCCAGCCCTGCTGTAGTCAAAATTACTACTGTAGTAGAAGTTGGTGGGTTTCAGAACAACCCATATTTTAATGATCCACTATTTCGTCAGTTTTTTGGTATGAGAGCGGAACCCCAATATGAAAATGGCTTAGGCTCTGGATTTTTAGTATCAAAGGACGGCTATATTCTAACAAATTCACACGTAGTTGAGGGGGCCCGACAAGTTAGCGTTCTAATCAAGAATCACAAAAAGCCTTACGTGGCAAAACTGATAGGATCAGATCCCTCTTTGGACCTCGCTGTGTTAAAAATTGAAGGGAAAGATTTCCCTACTTTACCTTTAGGAGACTCCAATAAAATTCGGGTAGGTAATTGGGTAATTGCCATCGGCAGCCCCTTTGGCCTAGAAGATACGGTAACCATTGGAGTTATTAGTGCCAAGGAACGCCCCTTGGAGATTAATGGCCGAACCTTTGAACATTTACTGCAGACCGATGCTTCTATTAACCCTGGCAATAGCGGAGGCCCCTTATTAAATCTTAATGGTGAGGTAATCGGTATTAATACAGCCATTAATGCTCAGGCCCAGGGTATTGGTTTTGCTATTCCAACCAGCACAGTAAAACAAGTGATGGATGAACTTATCCAAAAGGGTAAAGTGGCACGTCCTTGGATAGGTGTACAAATTCAACCTGTAACTTCAGATATTGCTAACTTCCTCGGTTACGAAGGTTCTGAGGGAGCTGTAATTTACGGAGTTGTACCCGGTGGCCCAGCGGAAAAGGCGGGCATGAAAGAAGGGGATATTGTTTTAGCAATCGATGGGAGTAAGGTTGCATCGCCGGATGATCTAATCGCAATCTTACAGAAAAAGAAAATAGGAGTAGGTATAGGAGTTGAGATATTTCGGCATGGAAAAACCATCAAATTAGAAGTAAAGACAGCCGAGAGACCCAGTGAGATAAAGTAAATGAAGAGAGCAGGATAAAGCAGGATATTGTGTCCTGCTTATTTTTTTGGCATATCGGAAAGTTTTATACTTTCCGATATGCATAAGGATCGTACCTTAAAGGTCATAACCTGTAAGGTCACAGGCAAGTAAACAAGACAAGTTTTTCTAACCGAGTAAGAGAATAAAATAGCACAGATGAAAGAAAAAATTTGGGCAAACTAAAGCTGGAGGTGCACTATGCAATTTTTAGTACCCTATGGCAAAGAGCAACTAATCATTAACCTAAAGGAAGAAAATGTTGCAGACTATATTAACCCTACGATAAGTTCAACTGTCCACTCAAAAGGAGTTATTGAAAGGTCGCTAAGTAACCCTATCAAAAGCTTGACCCTGCAAGAGCTAGTTCAGCAAAAAAGGAAAGGGTCAGTTATCATTTTGGTGACCGATGTTTCCCGCCCCATTCCCTACCAAGAATTACTGCCACCCGTTATCCAAGAACTGAAAAAGGGTGGAATTTCCGGTGAGGAGTTAAAATTTATCATTGCCACCGGTGCCCATCGCCCGAATAAAGCGGCGGAAAATCGAGAAGTATTTGGTTCACTGGTAGATCAATACTTTTTTGAAAATCACAATTGTGATACCAATCTCAAGGTTTTGGGAAATTTAACCGGAGGAGTAGAACTGCAGATCAATGCAGACGTAGCCGCTGCAGGGCTCTTAATTATTACCAGTTGCATCATGCCCCATAACCTGGCCGGTTTCTCTGGTGGGCCCAAAATGATTCTACCTGGAGTAGCTGGCAGAAAAACCATCGAAGAAAACCACAGTCTTATGAAGCATATTCAAGTAGGGCCCGGAAAAGTGAGAAATAATCCTATCTCACAACAAATGCTTGAGGCTTTGCAATTGTCTGGGGTTGATTTTAGCATTAATGTGATTCTAAACTCTCAAAATCAAATTACCCAATCCTTTGCGGGCCATCCCGAAGCAGCCTGGCGGGCTGGCTGCGAGAGTTGCAGGCAATTATATCAGTTACCTTTACCGGAACCGGCAGAAGTGGTAATTGTTGGTGGTGGGGGCTACCCCAGAGATGCTAACCTTTACCAAGCTGTCAAGGCCTTGGTTAATGGGGGGCGTTTTCTAAGAGAGGGAGGAACGATCGTTTTATTGGCAAAATGTCAGGAGGGCATGGGGGAACCTCTCTTTGAAGAGTGGATGCTGGCGGCTAAAAATCCTGCAGAAATAGTGGAACGCTTTGAAGCCAAGGGGTTTCGCTTGGGGGCCCATAAAGCCTACGTTCTTTGTAAAATTCTCCAAAGAAAAGAAGTGATCCTTGTATCCGAGTTGGCAGCTACAGATCAGCAAGTACCACTTCTAAAAAATGTACGAAATTGGGAAAGTGCGGCAAAGTTACTTATCCAAAAACATGGCCCCGATTACCGGGCGTTGATACTCCCCTTAGCCGGACTGGTGTTTCCGTTGTCGGGCCAAGAGATACCTTCTAATAAGTAACGTTGTAGAAGTTCATTTTTAGAGATAACCACCTTTTTAGGCACTAATTTATGCCACTGGCGTCTTATATGCGAGAGACCGCCAGGGTGGAGTAGAAACATTAACCAGCGCTGATACCAGGTCACCAGCGAACGGAGCAGGGGAGGGAGGTCGTAAACGGAAAATCCTAATTGTTTAGTACCCCGGTGAATTATTGTGACACCGACAAGAGCCTTAATTTCCTGATAATGAGGGTCCGAAGAAATAAGCTTGGCCAGCAGGGGTAAGGCGTGTCGGGTTTCTCGCAATAATCTAATGCCTACCAATTCTAAAGAACGGGCGGTGGAATTTATACGCTGCAGCAACTCATTATTAAAGTGCAGTTCCACTATCTTATCCCCTGAGGTTAACAGCGTACCGTCTGATAACCTCATTTCATCACCCCGGTAATTCCGGATAGCTAGGCGAAACAGCTGATTATCTCCCTCTCCCATCGGTTTTAAGCCTGCTAGCCGATCAAAGCAAAGTTCCCAAATTTGCCAGAGATGTTGCAGGAGTTTCTTCACAAAACCCACTTCACGGTGCTGTAGAAGTTCCTCCAAAGTAACGGGCTGTAACCCCTGGGCCTTGAGGTGCTGCAAAATTTGGGGCAGAGCTTCTACCATATGGCGGGGGCCTTCTGTTGCAGCACCAGGGCCAGTACTGCGATCGTGAAAAACAATAATTGAGCCTGATTTTATGTTTCGAGTAACCAATTCCACAATGCGGGGCGAGTTAAATTTAGCATACCAATCCCAACTCATAAAAGACCAGAGCACCGTGGCTTGTTGATGAGACCAGAGATAGAGCAGAGTGAATAGGTTAAATATTCCCCAGGAGGGGCGGTAAAAATGACATTTTTCACCGATGATGTCCCCTATACTGGTTAGACCCTGTCGAATTTCCCGCCAGGAAGCAAAGGGTCCCTGTAGCCAGCAGAAGCGGTGGGCTTCGCCGTGGCTTCCTATGGTATGGCCAGCGGCTTTTATTTGCTTGACTAACTCAGGGTGTTTTTTAGCGTATTGACCTACTAGAAAAAAGCTGGCTTTGGCCTGATGGTATTTTAAAATATCCAAAACCTGGGCAGTGTAATGGGGGTCTGGACCATCATCAAAGGTTAATGCTACCAAGCCAGAGTTTTTATTTCCTTTGGAGAAAACCCCCAGCCTGAGATAGCGTGCCAAAAAAGTCGGTAATAACGCGTAAATAAACAAGAGTAGGCCAGCGAGCTTGAAAATGTCTAACCACATTTTTTATCACTCCTGGTATTATAGAATCCTTCAAAAGAGTAGCAAAGGTAAAAGATGCCCATACCTGCCAGAATAGCTGCACTCAAATAAATGGCTCCCACTGGATGAAGCCAGTTGGCAATAGCCCCCCCCAGCAGTGGACCGGTAGCAATGCCGAGCCCCTCTAGGGTAGTAAAAATCCCCCAGCCAGTGGCTTGGTGTTCGGCTGGAATAGCCCTGGCCAACAGAGTATTCCAGGCAGGTAAGATGAGGGCATAGGAGCAACCCACCAGCATAACGATAGCGAATAGAGACCGCAAATCACTTGCGAAAGGTAGCATACAGAGAAAAAATGCGCTTAAGCAGAATCCTGTAGTCAAAACCTTTTTTAAAGACAGACGATCTACCAACTTGCCCATAGGTACCAGACAAAGTACCGCTGCTGCACCACCTGCCGTAAGCAGTAAACCGTATTGTTCCGAAGTAAGACCCAATGTTTTTGTGGCATACAGAGGTAGAATCGGTAATAATAAGCTGGCAGCCATCGTTTGTAGAAACATACCCGGCAGTAAAACCTTGATCACCATTTTATCCGAGGCTAGTTTTTTTAGCTGCTGGGAAATAGAAATGCTAGTAGAGCTAGTCTTGGCACTAAAGGGAATGGATAATCCTATGACTAACGCAACACCCCAAAGCAGAATTAACAACAAGAAGGTTTGCTCATAGCCAAGGGGAAGTAAAAAAGTAACTCCCACCGGCCCTGCCCCAGCACCTAACAACCAGGCAGAAAAAACAAGACCTATTTTGGTTGCTCGCTTGGGGTGATCTACCGGGGCAACATTACTAATGACTGCTAACCAAACTGGAGCAAAGCCCAGTCCAAAGATCGCTGCTAATAGAACTGTAAGCCATCCCGTTGGTTGTTGATAAAGCCCAACCAGAGACAATAAGCTGATCAACAAACCAAATGCTAAAACAGGGCGTCCAAAGCGATCCAGTTGGTACCCGGCAAAGGTTTTATAAAGGGTCTCCGATAAGTAATGGGCAGAAACCATCGCTCCTGCCAGGGCAGTGGAAAAGTGCAAAATATCAGCCGCATATAGCGGCCAGAAGGTAAGGAAAAAGGCACTTCTGCTAAGTTCGGCAACAAACAGTAAAAGAATAAAAATAAATTCCCGTAAGGTTATATTCAGGGTCTTAAACAAATGAAATCTTCTCCTTAGAACACTACCGCAGCCATGATAATTCCCAGGATCGCTCCGACTGCCACTTCAGACGGTGTATGACCAATAAGTTCCCGTAAGGCGCTGACATTTTGTTTACCGTCCTGTCGTCCCATTTCCTCCATAATTTGATTAAGGATTTTGGCATGGATACCCGCAGCTCGACGCACTCCCATGGCATCATACATAACAATGATAGAAAAGATAGCCGTAATAGTGAATAACGAAGAAGACCAACCATACATCAGGCCAGCGGCTGTTGCTAAGGCGGTTACCATAGCCGAATGGGAACTCGGCATGCCTCCTGCTTCAAAAAATCTTTGCCATTGCCATGTGCGACTTTTCAGGGTATCCAGCAAGCCCTTGGTGAGTTGGGCAATTAAAAAAGCAGATAGTGGGGCAAACAGTATCTTATTTAAATATAACCAGTAATATATTTCCGACAAACTTTTCACTCCTAAAAATATTTAAAACTAGTAAAAATCTGTAAGATAATCCAACAAATCTACGCTGCGCTCTTGTAGTGAGTTATTTATCTAACTGAACTCTTCACTGCCTTGAATTCGTCAGTCTATCCGGGCACTTGTTACTTTCCTAAGTTGCATTTATAAAGATTATATATTCTCTATGGTTGTAGACAAATCCTTGTAAAAAGGTAATAGTCAGAAATCGGATTTTTACCAAATAAATTTTCTTATATCAATTATTAACAACAATGGTAAAAATATTGGTCTTCACTGATGAAAACAATTCCTGGTATCATTTATAAAGGGCTTAGGTCCTTAATAAATGAATCTGCAGGAGGAGTTATGACGAAAAAGCGTTGGACAACCTGGAGTTTCCTGATCCTGTACCTTGTAACTACAGTATTTGTGTTGCTGCCTGCTCCGGCGGATGCCGCACAAAAAGAGCCGATCGTTCTGGGCTATTATACGAAAGATTGGTATATAGACAATCTCTCCTATAATTCCTTGAACAATTATTACAAGCATCTGGATTATGTCGCTACTTTTTCGGCTCGCATGGATGCCAACGGTGGATTAATTGTTGATTACTCACCTGACGAGGGAATCAAGCTAGCCCATCAGAAGGGAGTTAAACCCCTATTAGTTGTACATAACATGCAAAACGGAATGGATTCCGCCTCTGCTTCAGCAGTTCTTAGCAATCCACAAAAACGTTGGCAATTGGCACAAAATATTGTTTCGTTAGTTAAAAAATATGGCTATGCCGGGGTAAATATTGACATGGAAGCCGTTCCTGCTTGGAACAGAGGGGATTATAGTAAATTCCTCTGGGAATTAAAAGGACTCCTGAAATCCGGCAACTACCTGCTTACCGCAGCAGTACCGGCCAAGACCAGTGATTTACCCAATGATAATTGGTCTGGCGCTTACGACTACAAAGAATTAGGTAGTGTATGCGATTATGTAATGCTGATGACCTATGATGAACACTGGTTTGGTGGAAAAGCGGGTGCTATTGCGTCTCTTCCCTGGGTGCAAAATGTTTTAGACTATGCGGTAAGCCAAATGCCTTCTCAAAAGATTTTACTGGGTTTGGCAGCTTACGGTTATGATTGGTCTGCTGCTAAGTGTAGCGCTGTAAAATGGAATTCAGTTAACCAAATAATTCAAAGCACCGGTGCCCAAGTGCGTTGGGACAATGCCAGTTCTACACCCTATTTTTATTATTGGAAGGGTACCGAAAAACATGAGGTGTGGTTTGAAAACAAATATAGTTTGGGTATTAAATTAGGTCTGGTAAAATCCTACAATCTAGCCGGTGTGGGCATGTGGCGCATGGGCTTTGAAGATCAAGACTTCTGGAATACTGTCCAGAGTAAACTATAGAGTAAGAGGGAGGCGGCAAGCCTCCCTCTTAGCTGCTACAGTTTCATAAGCTATAGGCTGACAACTAACAATTAATTACACCTTGTCCTGAGTAACTGCCAATAAATAAATTTCTTTATCAGTAGTAGCCATTTGATTAAGTTGTGCTTGCGTACTATTAAGAGTTGCCAATTGTTCCTCGGACAAAGACGCTACGGTCAAACCTGCTATATTTATTTCACTCATTTTGATTCTCCTTTTGCACCTATTGTCCCCTCTAAAGCATAATTTAAACAAAAATCTCTTGCGCATAGTAACAAAGCCAATATATAATTGGTTTGACACTGAGAACCATTATCTTTGGGGGGATTGTCATGACACTGGACAAATGCACGAGGGGACAAAAACTAAAAATTACAAGTATTCCCGATGATGTGGTAAGGGCTCAGGCCATTCGTTTTGGGATTGCTGAAGGCACTATTATTACCTGCGAAGAGGTTGTCCCGGCAGGGCCAGTGGTGCTAGGTATGTTTAAGCAACAAATTGCCATTGGACGGCAACTAGCCAAAAGCATAGCCGTTCAACCAATTAACTTATAACCATTGACTGTTTGCTAGTTATTTAATATACTACTTACCAATAAAAATTCAAGAGGTAACAGCATGGAACATAAAAATTCTCATCGGGGTTGTATTACCGGCAAAAACATTGTGCTGGTGGGAAATCCCAATGTGGGAAAATCCGTGTTTTTTAATTATTTAACCGGGCGATATGTTGATGTGGCGAATTTCCCCGGTACCACCTCCAATGTCATATGCGGACGCTGCGGCGATGATGCAATCACAGATACCCCGGGTATTTACGGCATCTCCTCCTTTAATGAGGAGGAGAAGATTACCCGGGATATTGTTTTGCATGGAGATATTTTGGTTAATATCGTTGATGCTGTTCACCTGGAGCGGGATTTATTCTTGACACAGCAGCTTATTGATACCGGACTCCCTGTGCTGGTGGTTTTGAATATGATGGACGAGGCTTTGCAGCAGGGTATTAAGGTAGATCTTAAGGCATTAAGGGAACTGTTGGGTGTACCAGTCTTGTCCACGGTGGCCGTGGATGGTAAGGGGATGGATAAGCTAAAAGAAGCTATCTGCCAGGCCAAAGTGGGTCGGGTGCTTCCTTTAGTAGAGGAAAAGTTGGCAGAACTCCCCACTCATATAGCGCGTTCGGAAAAACTTTTAATTTTGGAAGGTGACTCGCTTGTGGCAGCCAGAAATGGTCTGGCGCCAGGAGTATACCGGGAACAGATTTATGGAGCCAGACGGCGCTTTATCAATGAAGTGATTGCCCTGTCTGTAAGGGAAACTAGCAGGCAAGAGGTCTGGAACGCCGTTCTGGGACGCTGGATGATTCAGCCCATTACGGGTATCCCCTTGCTAGCTTTAACACTGTGGGGACTTTACCTGTTAATTGGTGTTTTTGTGGCTCAGACGGTGGTAGGTTTTACCGAAGAGGTCTTAATGGGGCAGTACTACGAGCCTACTGTTAGGGCAGTGGTGGGCCATTTTGTCTCTCCGGATTCTACGGTAAGTCAAATTTTGGTGGGCCATTTTGGTGTGATCACCATGACAGTGACTTATTTATTTGGTCTGTTGTTTCCACTGGTGTTGGGGTTTAACCTGGTGCTGGCTGTCTTGGAGGATACCGGGTACCTGCCGAGAATTGCTACCCTGCTGGACCGGGTGTTAATGTCCTTTGGCTTAAATGGTCAAGCTGTAATTCCCTTGGTGTTAGGCTTTGGTTGTGTTACCATGGCATTGATGTCCACCCGCTTGCTGGCTACTGATAGAGAGCGGCGCATTGCTACCATTATTTTAGCGTTAACGATTCCCTGCTCCGCTCAGTTAGCGATTATTGCTAGTATGTTAGCTGGCTTAGGAGCAGATTTTGCTGTGGTTTATGCACTGATCATTATTAGTGTGTTTGTTATTGGTGGTACCCTATTAAATAGGTTGATACCGGGTCAATCTTCCTCTCTTTGGATTGATTTACCTCCGTTAAGATTGCCACGAATATCGAATGTCTTGAAAAAGAGTTGGGGTAAAAGCTCTGAATTTATTAAAGAAGCAGCCCCATTATTTGCCTTGGGAACCCTGTGTCTAGGTTTATTGGATATTTCCGGTTCTTTAGGCAAAATCGAGAATGCTTTGAAGCCTCTGACGGTGTATTGGTTGGGATTGCCCAAAGAAGCAGCTAGTGGTTTTATCATGGGAGTTATTCGGAGGGAATTTGGTACTGCGGGCTTGTTCTCTTTTCCCATGGGAGATGTACAAAAGCTAGTGGCTCTCACTACGATTACATTATTTGTTCCCTGTATTGCCTCGGCTATGGTAATCTATAAAGAGCGGGGTTGGAAAGAAGGCACTGCCATTTGGGTAGGAGTCATTTGCATTGCCTTTTTCATTGGGGGAGTCATTAATCAATTGCTACACTTCTTTAGCAACAACTTATCTTCAGCTTTTCCACTTATGATGTTGGCCGGTACTATTTTACTAGCAATGGTTGCTATGTTGGGATTCAGTGTAAGGGGTGAGAAGTGATAAACGCCCTTGGTGGAGTTTGACAAACGAGCGCGTGGCGCGATCACACAGAATGCGCAAGCGCTCATTGAATATAATTGCTTACAAGGTGATGTTGTGCGTAAAAGACTTGTCTATCTGTTACTTTCTGTAATGTTGTTAGTTGCTCTGCCTCCCCAAGCCGAGGCGGAAGAACCTCAGGTGATGGGTGAAGCAGCGGCTCTCATTGATGCTCAGACCGGGATGCTGCTTTATGGGAAAGATGCACATAAAAAGATGTACCCTGCCAGTACCACCAAAGTATTAACTGCTTTGGTAGCCTTGGAAAAGGCAAAAGCTAGTGATGTAGTAACCATCGGGGCCAATCCTATTCATGCGGGGGGGACCTCCATCTGGTTGGCCGAGGGTGAAAAACTTACTTTGGAAGAACTGTTGTATGCCTTGATGCTAAATTCCGCCAATGATGCCGGTGTGGCCATTGCGGAGCATGTGTCAGGTTCTGTAGAAGAGTTTGCCAAAATCTCCAATGAAAGAGCGAAGCAACTGGGGGCCAAAAACACCCATTTTACCAACCCACATGGGATGCCCAATAAAGACCATTACTCCACAGCCTACGATATGGCTCTCATCGGACGAGAGGCTATGAGGAACAAAGAACTGCGACAAATTGTCACCACCGTTCACCATGAAATTCCCAGAACAGACCCTGAAGCACAAAAATATCTATTTAACCATAACAAATTGCTTTGGAGCAAGGTATTTGGATACCAGGGTGCTACGGGATTAAAAACCGGCTATACCGTGGAGGCTGGACAATGTATTATTGCATCTGCAGAGCGGGATGGCAGAGAATTAATTGCCGTAGTACTACGCACCGAAGGAAACAACCTTTGGACCGATGCCAAGATCCTATTGGATTATGGTTTTAACAATTTCCAAAACCGCCAATTGGTTTATGCCGGTAAAGTAATGACTAATTTGCCTGTCAAATATGGCAAAACCTCCGTTAATTTGGTGGCCAGTGAAAACTACTTCCACACCTTTCCTAAACAGGGGGCTAGTGATTTACAAATTAATTTTGAGCCTCAGGAAGAGATTTTAGCACCAGTGGTTAAGGGACAAATATTGGGCAAAGTTGTTTTAAAAGATGGAGAACGACCCGTGGCCGCAATAAATTTAGTGGCGGCAGAGGATGTACAACGTGATTGGTTTGCCGTTTTTAAGCCAATACTATCCTGGGGGTTGCCGCCGTTTTTATTTTTGCTTTGGTTGAGACGGCGCAGACGTTTACTAAAAATCCGTCGGCAAAGACAAGCCAGACGTCGTCAATATGCTGATTATTTGCAAAAAATAACCTAATTGACACCCCTCGTAGAAAGTAATATACTGGAAAAAAGTTGCGGGGGTGTTGGGGTGAAAAAAATTGTTAACGAGATTGCAGACAAGCTCAAGGCTAAGGATTATAAATTAACAACCCAGCGACAACAAATCCTGGAAGTCTTGCTGGAGAGTAAAGATCAACACCTCAGTGCAGAAGATGTCTATTCACTAGTGAAAAAAAAAGCACCAGATGTGGGCTTAGCAACCGTTTATCGAACATTAGAACTTTTCTTGGAACACGAAATTATTCATAGTGTTGATTTTGGTGATGGGCGTAAGCGCTACGAGTACGGAGATAATGCCGACGGGCACCACCACCATCACGCCATTTGTCTTTCCTGTGGCAAAATTACCGAGATAAATGAAGATTTGTTAGAAGATCTAGAGAAACAAGTAGGTATAGACTATAATTTTATAGTTACCGACCACGAACTAAAGATTTATGGCTACTGTGGAGAATGTAAAGAAAAAAGGTAATCAGCTAAGGGACTGCTCTGCAGTCCTTTTTTGTGCAAAAGAAAAACTAAGTTTCTGCCGATATGTATTCTATAGATATGTCTAAGGCAGAGACTTAGTTTTTTGCAGCATTTATTGCCAAAACTCGATCAATTCTTCCTTCAAGTTCGTATACAATGGTATAATAAATTGACAGGTACTTTAAGAGGTGTAATACCAATGTTGGAAAAGTTGATTTACAATCAGCCCATACGTAATTCTATGCTCTGCTGTTTTTTGGTGTTTATTATCGTGCCTGCTTTGGTGGTAGGTTTCTTTAGTTTTGTCCAAACTAAGCAAGTAGTGGAACAATCGACCTTTAATACACTGGAGTATCTGTCTGATGCCCAGGAAAAGGCTATTGATAATTGGGTTATTGGCCGCAAAAATTTTATTGAGGGTTTAGCCCAAAATGATTTGTTAGATACTGTGGAATATCAAGCTACGACAGGTTTATTGCGTAATGCTTTAAAAATGGACTCAAACTTTCGGGCACTGGTATTAGTTAATCCGAAGGGTGTAGTTCAGGTTGAACCGACAAATCAAGGGATAGGAAAAAGCATTTCAGTTACTGACCGGGAATATTTCCAACAAGCAATGAAAGGAAAAACCTATGTCAGTGAATTGCTAATTAGCCGTCATAAAAATAACCCTGTGCTGGTTTTTGCCACTCCTGTTAAAAGCAAAAATAAAATTGTTGGCGTATTAATTGGTACTGTCCATATTGAGGTTATCACCAAATTGGTAGAGCAAAATTTCCCAGGCAATCACGGGGAATCCTATTTAGTTAACGAAAAAGGATTGATGATTAGCCAATCTAAATTTGCTCAGCAGGCCACGGCATTAAAGCTAGAGATGAAAAAAGATCCAATTGAACGGATCTCTAAAGGTATCAGCGGTCAGTCTATCTATAAAAATTATCTCGATAGAAAGGTATTTGGTGTTTATCGCTGGCTGCCGGAAATACAAATGGGCTTGGTGGTGGAAAAGGAATACCATACGGCGCTGCTGGAGTACGGATTGGAAACCTACCTAAAAGTAGCTGCTGCATCCGTTGCGATTGTTGGCTTATTTATTCTATACGCCATGTTTTACTCCCGGCGCTTGAGCCAACCCTTGGAACGTTTGGCAAATGAAGTCAACCACATTGCAGAGGGGAATTTTAGATCTATTATCGATCTCCGAGCCAACAAGGAATTCCAAGAACTGGCCAAGTCAATTAATCATATGTCTAACAGCTTGTTGGAGAAAAATAACCAGTTAAATCACCTAATACAACAGTTAGAGTTGGATGCAGAACATCTCCATAAAGAAAAAGATAAGTTGGCCAGAATCTCAATTACTGACGAATTGACTGGATTATATAATAGAAGATATATTAATCAAGAACTGTATCGACTGATTCATTTAGGTGGTTCTTTGCAAAAGAGTGTTTCTGTTCTAAGCTTGGATTTAGATCGTTTTAAAAGAGTCAATGATACCTTCGGACATGCCGCCGGAGATGTAGTGCTGAAGGAATTTGCTGATCTACTTTGCTATTGCAAACGTGGGAGCGATGTAGTGGGGCGTTTTGGCGGAGAAGAATTTATTGTTGTTATTCCCTTTGTCAATGGTAAGCAGGCAAAGGAAATTGCAGAACGAATCCGGCAAGCAGTGAGTACTTTCCTCTTTGATGCAAAAAATAACAAAATCCAGATAACAGTTAGTATTGGTGCAGCTACCCTTATTCCCTCACGGGATGAACCGATCCAACGGGTGGCAGAAAAACTTCTCAGGGTAGCGGATGAGGGACTTTACCAAGCCAAAAATTCCGGTAGAAATAAAGTGATTCATATTGACTTAACCAATGAGAGCAGTCAAACCGCTCAAAATCATCCCATCATTTGAGACTAAACTGTTAAAAACGGACAACCCAAAGACAGTAGGGAAACCTGCTGTCTTTGGGTTTTTTAGCAATAAGAGGTTTCTTATGTAAGTAACTACTAGAAAATATCTTGAGGGCTGTGCAGGGTAAGCTACTCTGCCATGATTTAATGGCAGACTCCCGAGAATATAAAGGCTTGCCAGATATGTCATGTGTGGGTTTCCCACAATATTTTTTTAGAAGAAGTGAATTTTCCTAGTCCCTTTGGTAAATAATACAAAAAATTGTTGCCTAACTATTAAATACTTCATAGGAGAAGAGCTATATGACCTATACTATTTGTTGCAGTATCAGTAACTGCCATTATTGGAGTAAGGGAAACCAGTGTAAGGCTACGGAAATTTTAATTACTTCAGATACAATGGCCCAGAACCTGTCAGATATGATTGATGCTCCCTATGCAACTCAGATAAAAGAAACACCTGCAGGAAAAGCTGATGAATCCTGTTGTAAGACCTTTGTTTTGAAAACGGATTATAATCAAAATCTGGATGGGGTCCTTAAAAAATAACGTTGATCCGGCAATAATGGGAGGGAGTTTCTTGCAAAAAGTTGGTATTGGTGTCAGTGTCCCCAGAAAGGAATCGCAAGACAAGGTGACTGGTTTGGCAATATACAATACAGATTACCTTTCCCCCAAATTGCTTTATGCCTGGCTGGTAACAAGCCTATATGCACATGCAGAAATTAAGTCTATTGACACTTCGGAAGCATTCAAGGTTGTTGGGGTTCAGGCAGTTATCACCGGGGATTCCTATCATCTACTTTGCGGGCCGGTTATTGAGGATCATCCACCACTGGCCAAGGAAAAGGTCAGATATTTTGGCGAACCCCTTGCTGTTGTCATTGCCAACAGTGAAGCAGTAGCCAAAGAAGCAGCCGGTAAGGTAAAAGTTGAGTATAATCCTTTGCCGGTAGTTAATTCTCTTGCATCTGCTTTAAAAGAGGGGGCACCGCTGGTACATGAAAATGTAGCGTTTTATAAACAAGTAAAGCCAAATGAAATATTTTCTAAAGCAGGTACCAATATTGCCCAGCACGTTAAGATCCGCAAGGGAGATTTGCCAGAGGGTTGGAGACAAAGCGAAGTCATCGTAGAATCAAACTTCTCCCTGCCCCAGTCCAATCATATTGCTATGGAACCCAGAAACGCTATTGCTGAGATTAAAGCAGATGGTCAGGTGATCATCCATGCTTCTACCCAGGCACCCTTTGATGTCCGAAAAATACTTTGTCGTTGTTTTAACCTTGCTGATACTCAGGTTATTGTTAACACCCCCCTGGTGGGAGGCGGATTTGGCGGGAAAACCAACGTCCAATTGGAAATAATTGCTTACCTTGCCTCCCAGGCAGTCCACGGTAGGGCAGTAAAACTTATTGAATCAAGGGAACAGGACATGACCAGTTCACCCGGCCATTTGGGACTTGAGGCCCGGGTAAAAATTGGTGCTACCAGAGATGGCACAATGAAAGCCCTGGAAATTACTCTGGAGGTAGATGTTGGTGCCTATGTTGATTCTGGTTCCCAGATGACCCGTGCTATGGCGGCGGATTGTACAGGCCCTTATCACATTGATCATGTTTGGTGTGATGCTTATGGTGTCTATACGAACCACACCTATGTTACAGCATTCAGGGGTTTTGGCAGGTTATCCTATGTTTTCGCCATTGAAAGGACAATGGATAAATTGGCCTTTGCCTTGGGTATTGACCCTTTAGAACTGAGATTAAAAAATGCCCTAAAATCTGAAGATACCACACCTACCATGGTTCGGTTAAATAAAAGTAGCATCGGAAATTTACCTGCTTGCCTGACCAAAATAAAAAGCATGATGAACTGGCAGGAAGGAGTAAGGAGAGAAACCGGCAGCAACAAAGTGGTAGCCAAAGGTATCAGCTGTCTCTGGAAAACTTCCAGTAGCCCACCTGATGCTACTTCCGGTGCCATTATCACCATTAATGAAGATGGTACATTAAATTTAAATGTTGGTACGGTGGAAATCGGCTCTGGTTCTAAAACCAGTCTGGCCCAAATTCTCGCTGAGAAGTTAAGCATGGATGTAAATAAGATTCATGTAGTGATGGATGTTAATACCGGGATCAGCCCAAGCCATTGGAAAACGGTGGCCAGTATGACGAATTTCATGGTTGGTAATGCCGTTTTAGATGCAGCTGAGGATTTAGTAGAACAACTTAGGAGTATTGCCAGCATAGTTCTCCGGTGTCCCCCGGAAGTCCTTGAGGTTGGTGGTGGTAAAGTCTATTTAAAAGAGGACCCGGAAATTTATATTGAGATTAACGAAATCGGTAATGGTTACGAATATCCCGAGGGCAATTCCATCGGGGGACAGGTCATCGGGCGGGGAAGTTTTATTATGCACCATCTAGTACATATGGATAAGGATACTGGGAAAGGTAAACTTGGTCCGGCCTGGACTGTTGGAGCACAGGCAGTGGAGGTGGAGTTTGATACGCAAAATTACACCTATAAGATACTAAAGGCAGCAACTGTGATTGATGCCGGTAAAGTGCTCAATCCTAAAGGGGCCCGAGGTACCATTACAGGGGGGATGTGTATGGGGTTGGGCTATGGCAGTAGGGAGAGTTGTCTATATGGTGAGGGAGGAGAGAGAAAAAATCCTCAATTAAGGACCTATCATCTGATGCGGTTTGGAGAAAATCCTACTTATTTAGTAGACTTCGTTGAAACGCCTCTTATTGTTGCTCCCTATGGTTTACGTGGTATTGCCGAACATGGAATTATCGGTATACCGGCAGCCCTTGCCAACGCTCTTACCACTGCTGCCCAGGTTGAATTGAATCAAACCCCATTGACGCCGGAAACTATTTGGCAAGCCAAAAGGGGGAAGCTAGATGATTCCCTTTGATTTTGCCTATTATCAACCCTCCTCTTTAGCAGAGGCTGGAGGACTCTTTGCTGAATTAGCAGCCCAGGGGAAAGAACCTATGTATTATGCTGGCGGTACGGAAATAATCAGTTTTTCCAGACTTTATCAACTTTTTCCCCGGGCTGTCATTGATATTAAGAAAATTGCGGAATGTAACATGTTAGAGCAGAAAAACGGTAAGTTAGTAATTGGGGCGGCAAAAACCTTAAGTCAAATCCAGGAATCAAATGTGTTTCCTCTCTTAAGCTGGTGCAGTGGGCGGGTTGCTGACCATACAATGCGAAATAAAATTACTCTGGGGGGCAATATTTGTTCGAGAATACCTTACCGTGAAGCGGTGCTAGCACTCCTTGTCAGTGATAGTGAAATTATTATATGGGGTAAGCAGGGGCTAAAAAAGGTTGGACTAAATCAGGTATTTCACCAGACACTGCTTCTAGAGCCAGGCGAGATTGTAGTGCAGCTGGTGATCGATCAGGAAGTAACAAGAGTACCTTTTACCAGCACGAAACAGACTATGGATGGCCTTGTTCATTATCCCCAGGATCGAATAGGCTATCCTGTGGTGTCTATTGCTGCACTAAAAAAGAAGAACCAGATTAACTTCGCCTTCAGTGGCGTATGCAGTTTTCCTTTCAGATCAACAGAAGTGGAGTCATTCCTGAATAACCCCAGTCTTCCCTGGGACGAAAAAATTCATCAAGTGGCAGAAAAACTTCCAGCAGAGATTATTAACGATATGGAAGGGTCCGCTGATTACCGCGAATTTGTTTTGAAAAATATGCTTTCCGATATCGTAAAAAGGCTGGAGGGCTAGGGATGGTTAACTTGGTCAAAATGGATTTAATAGAGCTTGCTGTTAACGGGGAAAAGAGGTTAGTGATGGCGAGACCTGCTGACACCCTTCTCCATGTCCTTAGAGAACAGCTAGGATTAACCGGGAGCAAACCAAGTTGCAAAAATGGTGATTGCGGAGCTTGTACGGTACTGATTGACGGACAGCCGATAAAATCCTGCCTAATGCTGGCAGTGGAGGCTCTTGGTCATGAAATTACAACCATTGAAGGTCTTAAAGATTCTCCCATTCAGCGAGCTTTTATAGATAAATTTGCCTTTCAGTGTGGTTATTGTACTTCTGGTTTCATTATGAACTGCCATGCCCTATCAGTAATTCATCCTGATGCCGGGGATGAAACGATCCGGGAATGGCTACAGTCAAACCTATGCCGCTGTACAGGATATGAGGAAATTACCGAGGCTATCAAAAGCGTGTTGGCCCAAGAACCTAAGGAAAATAATGGATAACACCATACCTTGCAAATATTGTTATTGGCTAAAGGTTATAAGTAAGCGAAAGGGACTTTTCCTTAGTTTTTCTAAGAAGAAGTCCCTTTTTAATACGGCTATATTATTTTTTATCCTTGGTTTGCCCGCATTTCGAACAATTACCGGAACAACTGCTAGGAATGGGTTCCCGGCATCTGGGACAAACCAGTGTCAGCATATCAACAGGGCAATGACAACGAGGACAAGTTTTCCTATGGTCGCAAGAAGTTTTCTCCAGTGCTTTCATTAGGCAACTTCCTTTGATCTTGAACTTCGGGGCAGCTGAGATTTTTTAAGAAAACGAGCAGACAGGACTGTGATGGCTGCTAACGCTAAAACAGCGCCTATTACCGAAACGACTTCAAGGGGAGTGGAAACTCCCAGCCATTGAGACAACTGAGCTACAATACCTCCGATGAAGAAGGCAATTACCCAGGTGCTCAGCCACATGATAGCAGCTTCTTTTTTGGTGCGCTCCTTAAACATAACCAGGATAGAAGCGATGCAAGGGACAAAGAGAGTAATGGTGGTCAAAGAAACTACTGTTTGGATCGATGTTAAAGGCATGTCTGCCAAACCTGCGGCACCGAAATCCCGGCGGATAAGTCCCATAATAAAAGCAGTAGCGGCTTCTTTTGGTAACCCCAACCAACCTACTGTAAGGGGAGCCAAGGAATTTTGTAATAGTGTAAGGATACCGCTTACTTGAAAGACACTAATGATCAGAGCACCCAGGGCAAAGAGGGGGAAAGCCTCTTTAAGAAACTGGTAAGATTTAATACCGGTTTTGGTTAGCACATTAGGCAGCCTTGGAAACCGCAAGGGAGGCAGGTCAATTAATAGGTTCGAAGATTGCCCGGACAGCAGTGTGTTCATTAGAGTTCCTGTCACCACCAACACAGACAGAATGACCAGCGTATAGAGGGCCACAAATTCTGGTCCCACCGCTGCCAGCATACCGGCAATGACACCTAATTGGGCAGAGCAAGGAATGGTTAAACCCAAGAGGAAAATGGCGATTCGCCTCTCCCTTTCAGAACCTAGCAAACGAGTCGTAATGGTAGCCATTGTTACACAACCGAGACCTAAAATTAAAGGTATCACAGCCCGCCCGTTCAGACCAATGCTGGTTAGTAGACGGTCTACTAAGGTAGCTAGACGGGGTAAATAACCGGAGTCCTCAAACAGTGAGAGGAAGAAGTAAAAACCCATCACCAGGGGCATCAAAAGGCCAAATACATAGGTGAAGGTCATGGTTAAAACGCCAAACTCGCCAATTAAGATGGTTCCTGGAATACTTTCTTCACTGATAAAACTACCCACCAAACTTCTGATGGCTGGTTCAAAATGACCAATCATGATCGTTTCTTCCGTTAAGCCTACCACAGTCCCTGCTACAAATACACCAATAATTTGATACATAGCATAAAGAGCCAGCAGCAGGATAGGTATCCCTGTCAGGGGTTTTATCATCATGCGGCTAAGGCTATTGGTCAAGGAGGCGGTTTTACTACTATCCTTTACAACTTGCCCTACCAGCTGGTTTACTCTTTGGCGACGCTGTAGGTAAATTTCTTCCCGCCGATCCAAAGGCTGTAGACCATGTCTTTCCGCTACGGCGGCGTCTCCTTCTAAAATAAGCAGGGCCTCTCCTGGATTGCTCACCTTGCTTAGTAGCTTGTCTAATTCTTGCTGTAAAAGTTCATCGGCATGACCCCGGCGGGATTGCCAGAGCTGTTGCTTGACCTCTTCTAACCCCTGTTTTTTAACGGCTACCGTGGGGATTACCGGAACACCTAGAAGCTGGCTTAACAACTGATGGTCTACATGAAGGCCTTGTCTAGCTGCTTCATCCACCATGTTCAGGGCCACCAATACTGGCACCCCGGTATCAATAATTTGTTGGGTGAGAAATAAATCCCGTTCCAAATAAACTGCATTGACGACATTAATCACCATATCTGCCGAGAGGATAACATCCCGCGCCACTCTTTCTTCATCATTAAAAGAAGAAATGCCGTAAACCCCGGGAGTGTCGATAACAACATCTCCTTTATAACGACCATGGGATATTTCCAGGGTGGTCCCGGGATAATTGGAAACATCTACATACATACCAGTGAGATAATTGAAAAATACAGACTTTCCGGCATTGGGGTTACCAGCCAGAACAATTCGCCGGGCTCCTTCGGGAATATTTATTTGAATACTACATCCATGACAGTGAGACATAAGGTCACTCCTTAGCTAGTCAGTCAAAGTTAATCAGGTTTAATTAAGGCTAATGTTAATTTCTTTAGCTAATTGGCGACCCAATGCAATTTGCTGACGGTTTTTGCGGATTACGATGGGACCAGCAGGCACTACCTCTTCGCAGGTGAGCCATTCTCCTTCGGCAATGCCGAAACGAATAGCCTGAGAGCGCACGGTATCGTTCAAAATATGGCTTATCTTAAAGCTTTGGCCTCTTTTAATACGATCTAATGTCATCAGAAATACACTCCTTTTGAATATGAAAATCGTTATCAATAAATTAGCAAAGCAAAGTTCAATTTCCTTGTCTGTATTAGCTAGTAAAAGCTCTTTATTTGTTACTGCAATCATTAATGAAAATCATTATCATATCTATTTTTAGTATATGCTTTACTAGTTGGAATGTCAATTTCCCGGTGGAATATTTTTCGCTAGCAGGATGCATTTATACAGGTGTCGAATCTAAGAATAATGACAGAAGGGGTGGTGCTCTTGGAAACTTTACGCCTGCGGATTGAGTTTCATGATCGGGTGGGGATTGTCTACGATGTATCCCAGGTGGTTTCGCCAAAGAATATTAACATCGTTTCCCTGCAGGTCTTACCGAATCATATGTTTCTGGAGATAGAGGCATTGGGCCAGAGGGAAGAGCTGGCACTGCTCGGGGAACTTAGAAGTATCGCCGGCGTAAAGCAAGTAGAGACAATTGAAGTAATGCCCTATGAAGAGCGAGAAAGACAGCTAAAAGCCGTACTCGATTCTGTCAGCGATGGTATTATTGCTGTGGACCACAAAAGGCGGATCACCGTATTTAACCCGGCCTGCGAAAAAATTCTTTTACTATCTGCAGAGCAGGCCATAGGACGTGATGTGGCAGAAGTAATTTCAATGGATATTCCCATGATCAAAAGCTTGGAAAATGGCGAAGGCTACGATAACAAAGAAATAATCATTACAACTACCCGGGGCAGGCATCATTATTTAAGTACTGGTCGCCCGGTAAAAGACGAGTCGGGTAGGATCATTGGTATGGTATCTGCCCTTAAGGATATGAACCAGGTTCGAGATTTAGTGTATTCTGTAACCAAACCCTCAATGTTTACTTTTGAGGATATAATTTATGGCAGCGAAGTTTTGGAAAAGGTTTTAATGATGGCCCGGCGGGTGGCTAAGAGCGATTCCACGGTGGTGATCCGTGGTGAAAGTGGCACTGGTAAAGAGTTGTTTGCCAGGGCTATCCATATGGAAAGTATGCGGCGGCACAAGCCCTTTGTCCCTTTGAACTGCGCTGCCTTACCCGATTCCCTGCTGGAAAGTGAATTATTTGGTTATGCTGACGGTGCTTTTACCGGAGCTAAAAAGGGAGGAAAGCAGGGACTGTTTGAATTTGCCCATGAAGGAACCTTGTTTCTGGATGAGATAGGTGAGCTTTCACCTCACCTGCAGGCAAAGTTACTTCGTGTTCTGCAAGATGGTAAGGTAAGGCGAATTGGCGATCGTCATGAAACCCCGGTTAATGTAAGAGTCATAGCTGCCACCAACCGCAATTTAGAAGAAATGATGTTGCAGGGACAATTTCGGGAGGATTTATACTATCGACTGAATGTCTTTCCCCTTCGCTTACCGCCTCTGCGAGAACGTCCAGAGGATATTCCCTTTTTAGTACAGCATTTTTTGAAAAAATATCATTCCTACCAGGATAAAAAAATTACCGGCATTTCTGCCGGGGCTCTGCGTATGCTTACCAAAAATCATTGGACAGGTAACGTACGGGAATTAGAAAATGTCATCGAGAGGGCCATTAACCTGGTAGAGAACGGTGAAATTCGGCAAGAGCATATTGTTTTGGACGAGGCTCGCCTGGTTAGCTCCAGAACGGGACGTCAGATGGAAGAAGTTTTGACTGCTACCAGCCTAAAAGCAACTGCGGCCCAGGCTGAGTTAGATGTATTGCAATTAGCACTCAAAACCTATGGTACGGCTCGTAAAGCTGCTAAAGCACTGGGTGTTTCCCATACTACTGTGATTAACAAGATGAAAAAGTTTGGCTTGACCGCAAGATAATAAGAAGGAGCGGATCATCATCCGTAGGGTACTAAAAAATCACAAGGGATAACTGAGTATTTTATGCATACAGTTATCCCTTGTTTTATAATTTATTCAATAGTTTCATGTTACTTCCTAGAAGATCCCTTGATTTAAGGAATTGCAAGATCTGTTTGTGCACAGGCTTAGTCGTTTAATGAAAATCAACGTCTATTCTTTTTTTAGTATCGGATGGAAATTTAGGCATACGAATCTCAAGGACACCATTCTTATAAGTGGCTTTAACACCTTCTGATGAAACACGAGTTGGCAGGCTGATAGAACGTTGAAAACGTCCGAAAAAACGTTCTTGTCTATGGAGGTGTTCTTCCTTCATTTCGTTAACTTTGTTTACAGCACCGCTAATGAGGAGCAAATTGTTGTCAATGTCAATAGTTACGTCTTCTTTCTTTTCTAGACCTGGGATATCACAGGTTGCTACAACCTCATTTTCAGTTTCGTAAACATCAATGTTGGGGTTACCAAAGTGGTTGCTAAAGCTTGTTCTAATAGCAGGGATTTCAGTTGTAAAGAAACGATCAAACTCACGTCTAATGTTATCAAGATGACGGAATGGTTCATAAGGAATTAAAGACATGTTTTCATGACCTCCTAAATACGTAATAAAATTTATATAAGTATATTTCCCTATAGATCAACAGTTATCCAAGTATTTACCTAGGAATAACCCACTGTTTAATTTGACAAATTGAACGCCAATAATGCTCTACTAAAACTATAAAGATATTTTTAGTGGAGTATTTCAAGTGAAGGTGAAGATTTGAAAATAAGATGTGCATTACCCGATGAATCAGAGCAGCTTAGTTCCCTTGCCTTGCGATCCAAAAAAACGTGGGGTTATGACGATACCTTTATGGAACAATGTTGCCGTGAACTTACTCTTTCGACGGATTACATTGCCAGCTCCCAGGTATATGTTATGGAGGAGAAGGGGGAAGTTTTGGGCTTTTATGGTTTGAGTGGAAAGGGGTTGGAAGGCTCTCTTGACTTTTTATTCATCGAGCCATCCCAAATGAATTGTGGATATGGTAAAAAATTGTGGCTGCATGCAGTTAAAAAAGCAGCCGAATTGAACTTCCAATACATACTCATTGATTCTGACCCAAATGCAAAAGGGTTTTACCTGGCTATGGGTGCCAAATTTAAAGGTGAAGTTTCTTCCAAGTCAATACCAGGTCGTTTCTTACCTTTATTTTGTTTTACCATAGGAAGGTAAAATGAAATATTTGAAATATAGTTGCTGTGTACTTAATGAAAACGTGTTAACAATACCGTTCTTTAAATTCTTTTTCATTTAGCACCTGCAGTCCCCTGGAAGGCAGTTTAATGATATCTCCCACTTGGTGGCGGCAGTGATCACGGGGATCCTTTTCTGTTAATTCAACCAAGATATAATTGGCATTGATCTCCCGCACGATACCATACTTGGCATAGGTATCCTTAGGCCATAAGCGAAGTCTACTACCAACTCTTAATTGACTCATATTCATGTCACCTAATCATTATTTATTTTACCTATCATACCGAAATATTTAACTGGCTTCAATATGGAGCTGGCTTTATGGACCTAGTAACAACTTGGCAAGTTCCACGGAATAAGCTAAACTTGAAGCAAATAAAATCCAAGGAGTGGCTAATATGTTGGTAGATTACCATATCCATACTTTTAGAAGTGGCCACGGGGTAGGCACTGTTAAAGAATATGTAGAGGCAGCTCGCAAAAAAGGAATGACTGAGCTAGGTTTCTCAGAACATTTACCCCTTTACTGGCTACCGGAATCACGGCGGAACTCGGAATTGGCCATGCCCTTTTCTGATCTCCCGTTGTATATTAACGAAGTGCAACAAGCCCAACAAGATAACCCGGATTTAGCTATTAAACTAGGGGTGGAGGCTGACTATATTCCCGGTTATGAAGAGGAGCTTAAAAAAATATTGTTATCCTTACCCTTGGATCATGTTTTGGGGTCGGTACACTTTTTTGGAGAATGGGCCTTTGATGACCCGTCCTTGATAGAAGAATACAACCATCGCGATATTGATGAATTGTATCACAGTTACTTTAAACTTCTCCAACAGTCTGCTGCAACGGGTCTGTTCGATATCATATCTCATCCGGATTTGATTAAAAAGTTTGGTTTTAAGCCTTCCTCTCCGATCACTGGGTTGTATCAGGAGACCGTCAAGGTTTTTCAAGAACATAATGTCTGTATTGATGTAAATGCCGCCGGTTGGCGCTACCCTTGCGCTGAGCTTTATCCGGCACCGGAGTTTCTCAGGCTTTGCCTGGAATATGGTGTTCCAGTAACACTAGGCTCCGATGCCCATAAACCCGAACTGGTAGGGGAGGGTTTGTGTCGGGCAGCAGAGTTATTAAAGGAAATTGGTTTCCGACAGGTGGCAGTATTTAAGAAAAGAAAGCGGTCGATGGTGGAGCTATAAGTAAAGACATGTACTAACCAAACCAATTGGGTTTGGTTTTATTTTTTCCCAAAAATATCAAAAAGTACCGAGAGTAGGAAGGAATTTTCTGCAAGGCAGCGAATAAGTGGTGTAAAGTGGTAGTAAGTGGTAGGATATACCCACAAAGTGGAGCATGATAACATGTTTATGGGGGAATTCCAACACAACATCGACCCAAAGGGTCGCTTAATAGTCCCAGCCCGCTTCCGTGAAGGCCTGGGTGACCGGTTTATTGTCACCAAGGGACTTGACAACTGTCTTTTTGTTTACCCTTTGCAAGAATGGGCAGAGGTTGAACAAAAGCTCAAGTCGCTGCCCTTTGCCAGGGCAGATGCCCGGGCCTTTGTACGTTTTTTCTTTTCTGGAGCCACTGAATGTGAAGCAGACAAACAGGGGCGCATTTTGCTGCCTAATAATCTGCGAGAATATGCCAAATTGGATAAAGAAACAATGGTTGTTGGGGTATCCACCCGTGTAGAAATATGGTCTAAGGAAGAGTGGGATCGTTACAATACACAGGCGGAAGCCTCCTTTGAAGAGTTAGCAGAGAAAATCGTTGATCTATTGTAACTGGAGATTCGAAATTTACTCTACTATAAAACAGTTCTACTATAAAACAGTATTGAACATAGCAGAATTGTTTACAATAAATCTGTCATGACTTAAAAGAACCTACTACTATGAAAATGTAAGGGACCTACAGGCTGACAGCCGATGATCAATCTTTCTTGAAAGGCGAAACAATGGAATTTAAACATGTATCTGTGCTATTGCATGAATCAATAGCAGGTTTAAAAATAAAACCACAGGGCATCTATGTGGACTGTACCCTCGGGGGAGCTGGACACAGCTCGGAAATATTGCGTAAATTAGGACCGGAGGGACGACTGATTGGTATAGACCAGGACCCGGCAGCCATTCATAATGCTGCTGTGCGTCTTCAGAGTTTCGCCGGTCAGTTTCATGCGGTGCAAAGAAACTTTTATGAATTAAAGTACATATTACAGGAACTGGGAATTGATAAAGTGGATGGTGTGTTGTTTGATTTGGGAGTCTCTTCTTACCAGTTAGACACACCGAACCGGGGATTCAGTTATATGCATGATGCAGAACTGGATATGCGTATGTCACCAGACATTGCTACCAGTGCTAAAGATTTGGTAAATAAGTTTTCTGAGCAAGAATTAGCCGATATCATTCGCCGATACGGTGAAGAAAAATGGGCCAAACGAATAGCTACCTTTATTGTTGCGGAGAGAGCCAGACAGCCTATTACCACCACTGGTAAATTGGTGGAAATTATTAAAGCAGCGGTTCCTGCTGCAGCACGCCGGGAGGGTCCACACCCCGCCAAAAGAACCTTTCAGGCTTTACGCATAGCCGTCAACCAAGAATTAGATATTTTAAACAAAACTATGAAAGACGCCGTAGAAGCACTACATCCAGGCGGTCGAATTAGTGTAATCACCTTCCACTCTCTGGAAGACCGAATTATTAAAGACACTTTTAAGGAATTGGCTAACCCTTGTACCTGTCCGCCTGCTTTTCCTGTGTGTGCCTGTGGCAAAACAGCACAGGTTAAGATTATCACCAATAAGCCCATTGAACCATCCAAAGAGGAAGTAGAGACCAATCCTCGGGCCCGCAGTGCAAAACTTAGGATTGTGGAAAAATTAAGTATATAGAGATACCAGGTTCTATATAGAATGGAAGGTGCATAAGCTTGAGTGTAGCACAGGAAAAATTTAGCTATTTGCCACAGCAGGAAAGACAACCAGAGCAACCCAAAGTGGCGCAGAGGCTATCTAAGCGGGCTGTTCGCAGGGGCAGAATGCTATTAATTAGCTGCATTTTTGCATTATTTATGATAGGTATTATCGTGTCTTATTATTTTGCCCAGGTATCAACTGTAGGTTATCAAATTAGTCAACTACAAAACCAACTAAATGTTTTACAGGCTGAACAAGAATACTTGGAAACTCAAGCGAATCAGTTGCTGTCTTTACAAAGAATCGAGGCCATCGCCACCACTAAACTGGGCATGGTAAAACCAGATCCCAATGAAGTGGTTTTGGTAGACGCCTTACCTATGGCTTCCACAGGGGGAACGAAAGACCCAGCCAGTGAAAAAGTGTCTCCTGGGGTTCAAGAAGATACCCTTCAAAAGAAGGACAATCAGGTGGGGGGGAACTCTCAGAATCCTGTTATAGAGGCCTTTGTCAAACTGGTAGATCGCTGGGGAAAAACCGTAGGGAAGGGGTAATCGTCAGGCCTGTTAGGGAGGAATCGGGTTGAAAACTACCAATATACTTGTTCGCAGGAGGATAACCTGTCTTTTTCTACTGGCCGCCGCTTTCTTATCCTTAATTGTTGTACGTCTTGCCTGGATTCAATTCGTCCGAGGTGATGAGCTTCGTGAACAAGGTATGGTAAACAGAATGAGAGATGTCCCGGTAGAAGCCAAAAGAGGCAGCATTCTAGATCGTAACGGCAATGAGCTGGTGACCAGTATTAGTGCCGATTCTGTTTACGCTATACCCAACCACATAGAAAAGCCCGATCAAGTAGCTGCTCAATTGGCCCCCATTTTGCTGATGGATGAGGCTAAGGTAAAACAAATCATTACTAAAAAGTCTCGTTTTGAATGGCTCAAACGCAAGGTTGATTTTGAAACCTCCGAGAAAATTAAAGCATTGAAGATAGATGGCATAGGTTTTGCCGAAGAAAGTAAGCGCTATTATAAGCAGGAAACCCTGGCCCCTCATATTCTTGGGTTTACCGGGACCGACAACCAAGGACTGATGGGAATGGAGGCCGCATATAATAAAGAATTAAAAGGGATTCAAGGGCGGATTGTGATTGAACATGATGCTGCCGGTCGGGAAATTCCCCAAGCTCTGCACCAATATATCCCAGCCACCCAGGGAAACAACCTAGTGCTTACTCTGGATCAGACAATTCAACATTTTGTAGAGAGAGAATTAGACAAGATCGTTGCCTCCTATAATCCTAAAATGGCAGTGATCATTGTGATGGATCCTAAGACGGGTGAAGTGTTGGCAATGGGCAACCGTCCCACCTTTAGTCCTACTAAATGGAGGGAAGTCCCGCAAAGTGTTTGGGATCGTAACCCGGCGGTGTGGTATAACTATGAACCTGGTTCCACCTTTAAGATTATTACGGCTGCCTCTGCCTTGGAGGAAAATGCAGTTAAGCCAAACGACAGGTTCTATGATCCGGGATATTACCAAATAGCGGATCGCAAAATACGCTGTTGGAAAGACGGTGGACATGGCAGTCAGAGTTTCGCCGAGGTAGTAGAAAACTCTTGCAACCCTGGGTTTATTCAGACAGGGCTGAATCTAGGAAAAGAAAAATTTTACAAATATATTCGGGCCTTTGGTTTTGGCCAAACCACTGGTATCGGCTTGCCGGGTGAAGCTAGGGGTATCATGATACCTGAGAAAGATGCTACCAACCTGAATATTGGTACGATGTCCATTGGTCAATCCATTGCAGTGACCCCCATTCAGCTAATCACCGCGATAGGTGCGGTGGCTAATGGTGGTAACTTAATGAAGCCCCAACTGGTAAAAAGAGTTGAAGATTACAAAGGAAATGTGGTTAGGGAATTTAAACCTGAGCAGGTTCGTAAGGTAATTTCTAACGAAACAACGACTACAACCAATCAACTATTGGAGAACGTTGTTTTTAAAGGTACTGGTAGAAATGCTTATGTGGATGGCTACCGGGTTGCCGGTAAAACCGGAACGGCCCAGGTGGTAGCGGAACGAGGCGGCTATGCCAGTGGCAAATATGTAGCTTCCTTTGCCGGTTTCGCACCGGTGAATGATCCGAAAATCTCGGTACTGATTATGATTGCAGAACCTCAGGGCGGTAATTATTACGGTGGTCAGGTGGCAGCCCCGGTATTTTCGTCCCTGGCTTTGGATGTGCTTCGTTACCTGGGGGTGCCGGAGCAGAAGAATCTGCCTAAACCTACCAAGATTAATCCCTGGGATGTAGAAGAAGAAAGAATTGAGGTTGCCGTACCCAATGTGGTAAACTTACCACTGGAAGAAGCTCAAAAGCTCTTGAGGGAAGCTGGTCTGGCTTTTGAAAGCAAAGGTCAAGGGAAAATGGTCTACGGTCAAATACCGGAAAGCGGAGCACTGGTATTGAGCGGAACTACAGTTATCCTGGATCTAAGTAGCGGAACAAGTCAAACTAAACAGGGTGAGCAAGTCTCGGTGCCTAATCTAAAAGGAAAGACCATTCGAGAAGCTGGCAATTTGCTTGAGAGTTTAGGCCTCAAATTAGAACCTTCCGGCAGCGGCTTGGCGGAAACCCAGAACCCGGCGGAAGGCGCAAAATTAACCCGAGGGAGTGCTGTAAAGGTTGAATTTAAACCTCCTTCCTCTGATCAAAAGACATGACCATAGGCCAATTAAACCCTGGCCTCCCATACAGGGGGGCCAGGGTTTTTGTGGCAACCTGCTAAGCATAAATGATGGATAATTGGTAAGAATAGGAAATGTAATAAGTTTGGGGGGATTGTCTTGTTTCTTAAACAATTACTGGAGAAGATTGAGGTTTTATCTGTCTACGGTAATGTGGAAATGAATATAGAAGGCCTTTGTTACGACTCCAGACAGGCCCAAGCAGGGGATCTGTTTGTAGCTGTCAAGGGGTATCAAACGGATGGACATAAATATATTGATCAGGCATTGGCGGCAGGGGCCATTGCTGTGGTGCTGCAGGAGGAAGTTCCCGTAGCTCCAGGGGTTGTTGTAATTAAGGTATCCGATAGCAGAAAGGCGTTGGCTTTACTAGCGGATACCTTTTATGAATTTCCTTCCCAAAAAATGACGATGGTGGGGGTTACCGGCACCAATGGGAAAACGACTACCACCCATTTAATTGCAGCTATTTGGCGAAAGGCCGGTATTAAACCCGGTGTTATCGGTACTATTCATAATGTAGTGGGCGATAAGGTGTTGTCGGTTACCAATACCACCCCGGAATCCCTAGATTTACAAAAACTATTGGCTCAAATGGTTGATGAAGGGGTTGGTGGTGTGGCGATGGAAGTTTCGTCACATGCATTGGCTTTGAACCGGGTGAACGGAGTGGACTATCGAGTGGCGGTATTTACCAACCTGACCCAGGACCACTTAGATTTTCATGGCACCATGGAAGAGTATCTGGCAGCCAAAGCAACACTTTTTCAGACTGATATAGAATACGCTGTCATTAATATTGACGATCCGGCAGCTGTGAAACTAACCCAAGTAAGTCGAGGTAAAGTATATACTTATGGCATTGATCAACCGGCTGATGTTGTAGCCAAAGATATTGAGATTACTCCCCAGGGAGTTAGCTACACAGTTCAGGGACCTTGGGGTGAACATAAACTGGCATTAAAGCTCACCGGGCGCTTTAATGTCTATAACAGCTTGGCGGCCTATACTGCTGCTATGGCCATGGGTTATCCGGCCCAAACCGTTACGGCTGCTCTCAATCAGGTGCCTGGTGTAGCCGGTCGTTTTGAATTGGTAGATAAAGGCCAGGGATTCGCTGTGGTGGTGGACTATGCCCATACGCCGGATGGTTTAGAAAATATTCTCACTACCGCCCGCCAGATCACCAGTGGCAGATTAATCACGGTATTTGGTTGTGGTGGTGACCGGGACCGCACCAAGCGTCCCATCATGGGGGAAATTGCTGCCCGGTACAGTGATTTGTCTGTGGTTACCTCCGATAATCCGCGTACGGAAGATCCTGAGGCAATTCTTCAAGATGTGGTGCCGGGAGTGCAAAGGGTAGCTTCTCCTAAGGATTACCTAGTAATTGTGGACCGCCGCCAAGCCATTATGCGAGCCATTGAGATGGCTCAGGATGGTGATGTAGTGGTCATTGCCGGCAAAGGTCACGAGGACTATCAAATTATTGGCAAGACGAAATATCCCTTTGATGATCGATTGGTGGCTACCGAGGCGTTAGCTGCCAGAGGGTATCCGGGATAGCTGTCAGTCTTCAGTTTTTAGCCCTCAGCTTAAGAACAAAGATAGACATCTGGTAGCTAGGTGGGGAGGGACTTATAGATGCTTACTTGTACTATTAAAGAAATCATAACGGTAACTGAGGGAACTCTCTTGCAGGGAACCCCAGATGTTTTAGTAGATGGGGTTGCAACGGATAGCCGTAAAGTGAAGAGTGGAGATATTTTTGTAGCTTTACAGGGGCAGCAGGTGGATGGCCATGATTTTATCCAAAAAGCAGTGGAACTAGGAGCCGTTGCCTTGCTGGTAGCTCATCGGGTGGAGACTGTTCCGGCAACGGTTCCTGTTATCCAAGTGACCAATACGTTACAAGCGTTGCAAGAGTTGGCTGCTTACAATCGTCTACGAAAAGCTATTCCAGTAGTGGCCATAACCGGCAGTAACGGCAAAACCTCCACCAAAGATATGATCGCTGCTGTCTTACAAATCCGCTATCATACTCTTAAGACAGAGGCTAATTATAACAATGAACTGGGTTTGCCTTTAACTCTGTTAAATCTCCAACAGGAACATCAGGCTGCGGTGGTGGAAATGGGTATGCGTGGTTCCGGGGAGATCGATTTCCTGGCAGGACTGGCTAAACCTACCGGGGCAGTCATCACGACTATTGGTGAAGCCCATCTGGAGCGTTTGGGTTCGGTACACAATATTGCCCTGGCCAAGACAGAGGTGTTGGAGCACATTCGTGAAGAGGGGTTTGCTCTGTTGAATGGAGACAGCCCTTGGCTCCGAGAGCTGGCCACCCGCTGCCGGGGTAAAGTATGGTTTTACTCCTTGCAAGGCAATGCCGACATTGTAGCCCATAACATTAGGCCAGAGGAGGGCGGTGTACGGTATGAAGTCACCTACCCCGGCGGAGCAGGGGAAATTTACTTGCCTGTTCCAGGAAGTCATAATGTAATGAACAGCTTAGCAGCCATTGGTGTAGGTTTACAATTGGGATTAACTTTTGAGGAAATTACCCGGGGGCTGGCACAGGTAGCCCTTTCTCATATGAGACTGGAAATTCTCCAGTCTCATGGTATGACGATTATTAATGATACCTATAATGCCAGTCCCTCTTCTACCAAAGCGGCTATTGGCGTTTTGCAAGAAACCAACCGTGGCAGGAAAATTGCTGTATTGGGTAACATGTATGAATTGGGTGCGATGGAAGAAGTTGGTCACCGGGAGGTTGGAGAGGCAGCGGCTAGAGCCGGAGTGGATCACTTGATAGCTGTAGGTAACCTGGCCCAGTGGATCGCCGCGGGAGGCATTACCGGAGGACTTACCCAAGAACAGGTTCATCACTGTGAGGACAATTCCCAAGCAATCGCTGTACTTCGAACCATCATTAAATCCGGTGATACGATCCTGGTGAAGGGTTCCCGGGGCATGACAATGGAACAAATCGTAAAAGAATTAACGTAAAGGGGGAACCTAAGATGGATTATTCAGTGATTTGGTTAGCTGCAGGCATTAGTCTGCTGGTGACAGTCCTTTTGGGCCCCTTTACGATACCGTTGCTGCGGAGACTAAAATTTGGTCAAACGATACGGGCTGAGGGGCCTGCAGCACACATGGCTAAATCCGGAACCCCTACGATGGGTGGCATCATGTTTTTAATTGGGATAGCTGTGGCCGGGGGCATAGTATTGACGTCCGGAATTCAAGGTCGGGCGGAGGGGTTAGTTGTTTTGGCGGTAACATTAGGTTACGGTCTAATTGGCTTTATTGACGATTTTATTAAAGTAGTGTTAAAAAGGAATCTCGGTTTGAAGGCCCGGGAGAAAATACTGGGACAAGTGATTTTAGCCACGGTCTTAGCAGTGGTAGTTGTTTTTCAACTGGGGAGAGGTACGGATTATGTAATTCCCTTTTCCGGTTTCTTTGTCCATGGTGGGATCAGCTTTGATCTTGGTTGGTGGCCCTTTTTTGGGATTACCCTGATTGTACTCATGGCCAGCAGTAATGCCGTCAACTTAACGGATGGTTTAGACGGTTTAGCTGCAGGAGCAACGATTTTTACAGCGGCTGCCTTTGCCTTGTTGGCCTTAATCAGTGGCAAATTGGGTACTGCGGTAGTCATGGCTGCTGTTGCAGGCGGCTGTCTCGGTTTTCTGTTTTACAATCGGCATCCAGCCAAAGTGTTTATGGGTGATACCGGATCGTTAGCCCTAGGAGGGGCTTTAGGAGCTGCTGCGGTGGTAACTCGCAATGAATTACTGCTGATCGTGATCGGTGGCTTGTATGTACTGGAAACCCTTTCGGTAATTATCCAAGTCATTTCTTTTAAAACAACTGGCAAGCGAGTGTTTCGCATGAGTCCTTTGCACCATCATTTTGAACTGTCCGGTTGGTCGGAAACCCGGGTGGTGGTGACCTTTTGGCTATTGAGTTTTTTCTTTTCTGTACTGGGGTTGCTATCGATTGGCGGGTTGGGGTAGGAAGGGCCTTGGGGCGGTTCCAGGCCATAAGCCTTAGGCCTAAAAGATTTATTTTGAAGATCTATTAGATTTGAGAAGTTACTTTAGTTGCAATACTATATACCGAGAAGTTTTTTGAAAAAGCCTAAGGCCTATGGCTTACAGCCTAAGGCCAATATTTTCACAGGCCCTGGACTAAGTCTAAACAAGGCCGACGGTCGATGGCTGATGGCCGACAGCCAATAAAGGAGCATACCAAGTGAATTTAGAAAACAAACGCGTATTAGTTGTTGGAGCAGGTGTTAGTGGTCAAGCGGTGAGTGAATTTCTCCTCAGGAAAAAGGCTACGGTTACTTTAACTGACTCCCGTAGCAAGGAACAAATGGGAGCGTTGGCAGAGCAATTAGCTTCTCAAGGAGTCACCCTGTATTTAGGAGCTAGTCCTGTGGTTGACCAAGAGAATTATGATCTGGTGGTGGTGAGTCCTGGTGTACCTTTAACTGTGTCACCAGTGGTGCAGGCTAGGGAAAAGGGTGTGCCGGTGATTGGCGAGTTGGAGCTCAGTTACCATTTTACCAAATCGCCCATTGTGGCTATTACGGGTACCAATGGTAAAACAACAACCACCTCTTTAATCGGTCAAATGTTTCGGGATGCTGGGTACCAAACCCTGGTAGCTGGCAATATCGGGTTACCCCTTGTCAGTGAAGTGGAAAAATACACGGAAAAAGACGTGGTAGTGGCGGAAGTATCCAGTTTTCAGTTAGAAACTACGGAGCAGTTTAGACCGCGGGTAGCAGTGATCCTAAATATCACCCCGGATCACCTGGATCGCCACGGAACAATGGAAGAATACAGTAGGGCTAAGGCTCGTATTTTTGCTCACCAGCAGGCCGGGGATTGGCTTGTGTTAAACTACGATGATCCCATTACCCGTGATTTTGCACGAAAATGCCAAGATAGAGTCATATTTTTTAGTCGGCAGCATATCTTAGGACAAGGTAGTTTTATCCAAGAAGGGAAAATCATGGTTAACGGGATGCGTGGCAACTATGAAATTACCGCTGTAGCAAACTTGAAAATCCCTGGCGGCCACAACCTGGAAAATGCTTTGGCCGCCGCCGCCGTAGGCTATGCTATGGGACTGGCTCCGGCAGATATTGCCCAAACTCTGGTAAGTTTTATGGGAGTTGCTCATCGTTTGGAGTATATTGCCACTCTGAATGGAGTGGCATATGTTAACGATTCCAAAGGAACCAATCCAGATGCTGCTATGAAAGCTCTGGAAGCCTATGATGTTCCCATTGTTCTCATTGCCGGTGGAAAGAATAAAGGGGTGTCCTTTAACAACTTTGCCCAAAAGATCAGGGAAAAGGTTCGGGTACTGATTACGGTAGGCATACATGGCTACCAAATTGAAGAAGCTGCCCGGCAACAAGGCTTTACCAACATATTCCCCGCCGAGGACTATACTCAGGCGGTTACGTTGGCCTACCAACAGGCCAAACCCGGTGAAGTAGTGCTCCTCTCCCCAGCCTGTACCAGTTGGGATATGTTTAAAAACTTTGAAGAACGCGGGGAGCTGTTTAGGCAGTTGGTACTGGAACTGGGAAAAGAGTAAAGGCTTAAAGCCAATGGCCCAAAAGGAGGTAGAATCTATTGCGTCTCAAAAAACGTCCCCCGGATTTTGTACTGTTCCTGACAGTCCTCATGCTTTTATGCGTGGGCCTGGTAATGGTTTTTTCCGCCAGTCAATATGTTACAATGGTCCGGTACGGAGATAGTTTCTACTTCTTTAAAAGACAACTGCTCTGGGCTTTGCTTGGGCTGGGTGCGATGGTCTTTATGATGAATTTTAATTATAATAATTTAAAGCGTTGGATAGGACCCATTGTTGTTACAGGTTTTGTCTTACTAACCGTAGTGCTCATCCCTGGAGTGGGCACCGAAACAAATGGTTCTCAACGATGGATTGATTTAGGTTTTATGTCTTTTTCACCAGCGGAAATGGTAAAGCTGTGCTTAATTATGTTTGTGGCCTTTGGCTTAGCCAAAAAGGGTGAAAGAATACGAGACTTTAAGGAAGGTCTACTGCCTTATTTAGTGGTGATGGCCATTGCTGCGGGCCTTATTTTAAAGCAGCCCGATCTGGGAACCGCCATGGTTTTGTGTGGCACCATTTTTATTATGCTTTTTGCCGCGGGAGCACGATTATTTCATTTAGGAGCATTAGGCGGTGCCGGGGTTGTCATGGTGGGTTTGGCGATTGCCCTGGAACCCTATCGGATGAGCCGTTTTTTGGCCTTTTTGCATCCTGAGGCGGACCCCCAGGGGACCGGATATCACATTATCCAATCTTTATATGCCCTTGGTTCCGGTGGTCTATTTGGTATGGGATTAGGGCAAAGTAAACAAAAATTTCTCTATTTGCCGGAAAACCATACCGATTTTATTTTTGCCATCACCGGTGAAGAGTTAGGCTTTATTGGTGCATCTTTAATTGTTTTGCTCTTTATTATGTTTGTCTGGCGTGGACTAAAAATTGCCGTCACATCACCGGATCCCTTTGCCAGCTTGCTGGCCGCAGGGATTACCAGCGGGATCTCCCTGCAAGCATTAATGAATATGAGTGTTGTGACAGGTTCCATGCCGGTAACCGGAGTACCTTTACCCTTTATAAGTTATGGTGGTACCTCCCTACTCTTTACCCTGATAGGGATTGGTATTGTGTTAAATATTTCGCGGTTTACCAATCCAAGATAGCGAATCAGGCCGTATGATTACTCATGTAAGAACATACAGTAAACAAGAGGTATTCGTAGTCCTAGCGAAATTTGAACTTCGAACCTCAAGAAGAGGTGAATCAAGTGCGTGCCATAGTAACAGGTGGTGGAACCGGGGGCCACATTTATCCGGCCCTGGCCATTGCCAAAGGACTGCAAAGCCATTTTAGCCATACAGAAATTCTTTATGTTGGAACCAATCATGGTCTTGAGGCGGACATAGTCCCCAAGGCCAATTTGTCGTTTCAGGCCATTACTGTATCCGGGCTGGAAAGGAAACTTTCGCTGTCTAACCTAAAGGTTTTTTGGCAAGCCTGGCAAGGCTATCGTGAGGCAGCTCGGATTATCCAGAATTTTCGTCCCGATGTGGTGATAGGAACCGGGGGGTATGTTTGTGGGCCGGTGGTTTTAGCGGCCGCTCGTAGGGGCATTCCAACCTTGATCCACGAGCAAAATGCTCTGCCGGGTATTACCAATCGGATCTTATCCCGGGTGGCCAAAGGGGTTGCCGTTACCTTTGAAGACTCCGTGCAATACTTTTCCAATAGGGATAAAATTGCGGTTACAGGTTTGCCGGTGCGGCCAGAAATTACTGAGTCCCATCGCCGGGAAGCCTTAAAAGCCTTAGGGTTGGACGAAGAAAGGCTGACACTCTTGGTTTTTGGTGGCAGCCGGGGAGCCAGAAGAATCAATCAGGCGATGGTAGAAGTGATCCAGCATTATGGTAATCAACCGGCCATACAAATCATTCATGCCACCGGTCAGGCGGGTTACCAAGAGTTTCTTGATGCGGCTAAAGACCGGGGTATTGAATTGGATAAATATGTTAATATTATAATAAAACCTTATTTGTATAACATGCAAGAAGCTTTGGCTGCTGCGGATTTGGTTGTTAGTCGGGCCGGGGCTGCAACGTTAGCAGAACTCACGGTTTTAGGCTTACCCTCAATTTTAATACCGTACCCCTATGCAGCGGAAAATCACCAGGAGTTTAATGCCAAAGCTCTCGCTGACCGGGGGGCGGCGGTACTTATTAAAGACGCAGAATTAACCGGGGCTACACTAATAGCAGAGCTACAAAAGATTATTTCAAATGAGAACCGTTTAAGAAACATGTCTCTGGCCAGTGAAAAATTAGGACGGCCCGAGGCTCTTGATGATATTATAAAATGTGTGGAAAAAATCTTGCCACGGCAGTAGACTTGGTTAGTTTAAATTAGAAGAACCCTATTTTATTACTGTATAGGTTTCAGTTATAACAAACTGATTGCAAAGCTAAAAGCTAAGGGCAGAAGGCCCTAAAAGGGAGTGCGCAAAAAAGTAGTTTGGCGACACTCCCATCAAGACAACAAGTAAAGTTTTTTAAGTCGAAGCAGGACAAGCTACTTCGCTGTCGCCTAGCGGTCAGTAACACCTCTCAGGCGCCATGCATAGTATGACTTACAGAAACACTCTTGATAATCAGTGAGTTTCAAGAGGTAGTCCTGTTTCGGGAAGGAGTGATGCAAGTGCAGGGAGACCAAAAAGGGATTCATTTTGTTGGCATCGGTGGTGCCGGTATGAGTGGAATTGCTACCGTTCTGCTGGGTATGGAGGACTACCGGGTGTCAGGTTCAGATATTAAAACCTCGCCTGTGGTAGAAAGATTAGAGGCTTTGGGTGCGGTTTGTCACATCGGGCATAATGAGGCTAATATCAGCGACCAAACTGATGAAGTGGTTGTATCAACAGCCATTTCTTCCACTAATCCAGAGATTTTGGAGGCACAACGGCGAGGCTTGCCTCTGGTAAGAAGAGGGGAAATGCTGGCCCGGCTAATGCGTAGTAAGCGAGGCATTGCTGTGGCAGGTGCCCACGGTAAGACCACCACAACATCCATGACCGCCCTAGTTCTTGAAGGGAACGGATTGGATCCAACCATTCTTATTGGAGGTGACTTAAGCAATATTGGTGGCAATGCCAAAGTGGGTCAGGGAGAATTTCTAGTGGCGGAAGCGGATGAAAGTGACGGTTCATTTTTGTTGTTGAATCCCGAGATCGCTATCGTAACGAATATAGAAGATGACCACATGGATTATTATGGCTCTCAGGAAAATATTATCACGGCTTTTCGGGAGTTTTTGCATAAAGTGCCTGCCGAAGGGTTGGCTATTGTCTGCTTGGATGACCCAATTTTAAAACAAATGATACCTGGTTTGCCCTGTCAAGTGGTGACCTATGGTTCCCGGGATTCGGGAGCGGATTTCACCCTTCATTCTTACAGAGTGGAAAACGGCATCTCCCGGGGGGAAATATATTACCAAGGAGACAGACTGGGTGAACTGGAACTCTATGTGCCGGGAACTCATAATCTCCTTAATGCCATGGCAACTGTGGCCGTTGGGCAATATGTTGGTTTGCCATTTTCCGGGATAGCCAACGCGTTAAAAGAGTTTAGGGGTGCCAAGCGGCGTTTCCAGGCTATTGGAGAAATAGACGGCATTAAAATTGTGGATGACTATGCTCACCATCCTACCGAAATAAAAGCCACTCTACAGGCGGCCAGGTCCGCTCACAGAGGAAGAATTATAGTGGTTTTCCAACCTCACAGGTACACCCGTACGCGTCAATTGTATCGGGAATTTGCCGGGGCCTTTAACAACGCGGATTTATTAATTTTGACAGATATCTATGCAGCCAGTGAAACACCCCTTGAGGGTATCAATACGCAGTTGATTATTGATCATATACCCCACCGAGAGGGGCAGGAGGTACACTACCTGGCTACCTTACAGGATGCTGTGAATTTTTTGCAAAACCGTGTTCGAGAAGGGGATTTGGTACTGACCATGGGTGCTGGTGATGTTTGGACGTTGGGTGGGGAATTGCTCAAGAGACTGGAGGAAAAGTAACCATGAACTACACCTCACTGGCTGGCGAACTCCAGTCATTGGTGAAAGGGACTGTACTAGTCAAAGAGCCAATGAAGAAACATACTACTTGGCGAATTGGTGGTAATGCGGATCTTTTTATAAATCCTGCGGATAAAGAGGATGTTCGTCAAGCAGTGGAGTTTGCCAGAAATAATCAGATACCCCTTACTGTCATCGGTAATGGCTCGAATCTTTTAGTGAAGGATGGCGGTATTCGAGGTATGGTTCTTAAAGTGGGGCGAGGTTTGGCCGGCATTTCTTTGGAAGGTACTACTCTTAAGGCTGGCGCCGGGGCTTTGCTACCAGAGTTGGCAGCGGCGGCCCGGCAGGCTGGCGTCGGTGGTTTTGAATTTGCGGCCGGTATTCCAGGTTCCTTGGGCGGTGCCGTCCTGATGAATGCCGGAGCTATCAACGGTTGTGTGGCAGATGTGCTGGTTTCTGTTGTTGCTTTAGATGAAGAAAACCGGTTTATTATATTGCCAAAGGACGAATTGAATTTTTCCTACCGTTCCAGTATTTTGCAGGGAAAACCTATTGTTTGTTTGGAAACCATCTGGCAGGGCTTTCCCAAAAAAAGTGAAACCATCAAAGAAGAAACCCAGCAATACTTGAGCAAGAGAAAGGCTGCTCAACCCCAGGGATATCCCACTGCGGGCAGTGTTTTTAAGAATCCGGACGGAGATTACGCCGGGAGGCTTATTGAAGCCTGTGCTTGTAAAGGGCTGCGGGTGGGGGATGCAGAGGTATCCCAAAAACACGCTAACTGGATCGTCAATTTGGGTCAGGCTACGGCCCAGGATGTATTAACCCTAATCGAAAAAATAAAGAGGCAGGTGCAGGAGCGTTTTGGTACTACTCTGCACCTGGAAGTAAGAGTGTTAGGAGAAGATTAGGCGGAGGTGACAACATGGAAAAATTTGTCATTGTAGGTGGTAACCGCCTGAAAGGCAGTATTAAGGCCAATGGTTCTAAAAATGCATCCTTACCGATTCTCGCTGCAACTTTGCTTACTGGCGGTGTATGTACAGTGCATCAGGTACCCAGGTTAAGAGATGTTCTGGTGATGCAGGAATTACTCAATTACTTGGGAGCTAAAGTAACCTTTGAGGGGAACACCATGACAGTTGACTCTTCTCGAGTCCAACAGCAGGAAATATCCGAGGATCTCATGCGAAAAATGAGAGCATCGAATTTAGTCTTAGGCCCACTGCTGGGACGATTCGGTAGCGTGAAAATATCTCATCCCGGGGGCTGTAATATTGGCTCCCGCCCGATGAACCTTCATTTTAAGGGTTTAACTGCATTGGGAACAAAAATTACTGAAAGATTTGGTTATATTACAGCAGAAGCTAGTCAATTAACTGGATCAGTCATTCATTTTGATGTTCCCAGTGTGGGAGCAACGGAAAATTTAATGATGGCCGGTGTCCTGGCAGAAGGAATAACAACCATACGCAATGCAGCTAAAGAGCCGGAGATTGTTGATTTGCAGAATTTTCTTAATGCTATGGGCGCAAAAGTAGTGGGAGCAGGGACTGATGTGATTCGTATTGAAGGAGTGAAAGAATTAAATTCTGTTACCCATACTGTTATCCCAGATCGTATCGAGGCAGGAACTCATTTAATAGCCGGTGCGATTACCCAGGGGGATGTGACGGTAACCAATGTAATTCCTGAACACTTGGATCCCTTGATTTATAAGTTGAGAGAGGTTGGGGTACTGGTAGAGGTAGGAGATGATTGGGTGAGAGTCCAGGGGAGCGGTACCCTGAAGGCAGTGGATCTAAAGACGATGCCTTATCCCGGTTTCCCCACCGATATGCAATCTCAAATGATGGCCCTTCTCACCGTGGCCGAGGGAACCAGTGTAATCACGGAAACCATCTTTGAAAACCGATTTAAACATATCTCTGAATTCCGTAGAATGGGAGCAGACATTTATCTGGAAGGGCATACCGCAGTGGTGAAAGGGGTAGAACGCCTCACAGGAGCCTGTGTGGAGGCCACAGATTTAAGGGCTGGTGCAGCACTAATTCTGGCGGCCTTGGCTGCAGAAGATGGTACCGTGCTAAGCCAAATTGAGCATATTGACCGGGGGTATGAACGGATTGAAAAGAAATATAACTCCCTGGGGGCACGGATTATCAGAGTGAATAGCTAATTGTGCAACAGGCAAGCTCCCGTTTAGGATAAACTGGATTTCAAAGGGAGTGGCTATAAGCTTTAGATCCTGTAAGGTGAAATTCAGAAAATTTGTATCTGTAGGTGCCTGTACTAAGGTAGGGATCATTATACCTGCTCCAATCTGCCGGCGTGCACTATTTCAACAATTGCCAAGAGTCAGATGACTCTTTTTTTAGTATTATCTTGGACAAGTTATCATATCTTCGCTATAATATTGTCAAAATGTACTACAGACGGAAAATATTAGGCAAGGAGAGGGTGCTGTGTATCGACCGCGTACAGGGGCGCCGCGAAAAAAAAACCACTTAGTACAAAGTGTTTTTTTTATTTTGCTGGTAGCAGTGGCGGCCTATGTCACATTACAGTCACCGATATTTGAAATACGAGCCTTTGCAGTAACGGGTAGTCGTCAGCTAACCAAGGAAGAACTTGTAAAATTCTCCGGTCTAAATAATGGAGAAAATCTTTTTAAAGTTAATCTTTCCGAAGCAGAAGAGAAACTTAGTCTGGTCCCACTGATCAAAAAAGCTACACTGCAGCGTGTGTTGCCCGATAAGATAGTGATCAATGTGGTAGAACGAAAGGCTGTAGCATTGATTCCCTGGCAAAATAGTTTTATTAAAGTGGATTCCGACGGGGTATACTTGCAAAAGGGTCAAATTGCCTCTGCTTTACCGATTATTACCGGACTGGAGTTAAAGGTAAATGGACCTGGCAAAATAATAGAGTCAGAAAATTTACCAATGGCTCTCAATGCCCTATCACAACTTCCTCGTTCACTTACTATGAAACTGTCTGAGATGAATATTAATGAAGCGGGCCAGATTTATCTTTACACCATTGACGGAGTCCAGGCACGGATGGGCTTGCCCAAGGAACTTCCTTATAAAGCTAGCGTTTTTCAACAGGTATTAAGTAGCCTAAAGCAACCTGGGGATAAAATAGAGTATGTAGATTTATCCAATCCAAGGGTGCCTGTAGTGAAATACACCAGGCAATAGGAGGTTAGCCAGTGAAACTGAAAGAATATCAATGGGGTATTATTCTGGTTGGCCTGGTTTTGGGACTTATGTTGGCTATGCAATATCGTTCCTCCAAGGAAATTAACGAGACACCCCCAGTGGCCAGGGTTCAAACCCTGGTGAATGAAATTAATCAAAAACGTGAAGAGAGAAATCAACTACAAAAGAAAGTAAACCAGCTGCGGGAAAAGCTCGATAAAAAGGCCAATGGACAGTCAAACACCACGCGGGAAGAGTTAGAGGCCCTACGGATCATTGCCGGAAGTAAAGCTGTCAGCGGTACAGGGGTAGAAGTATCTCTAAATGATAGCAATGTTGCCCTACCCGCCGGACAAGATCCTAATTTATACGTTTTGCACGATGAGGATGTTCTACGTGTCTTAAATGAATTAAAGGCAGCTGGAGCAGAGGCCATTGCCTTAAATGGTGTGCGCCTAATTGCCACCAGTGAAATTCGTTGCATTGGTCCCACCATTCTCACGAATAAAAACAAGAGATTACCAGCCCCCTTTATCATTACTGCCATCGGCAATCCGGAAACATTGGAGAACTCTCTTTACATGAAGGGTGGGGTGGTAGAACAATTAAAGATTTGGGGAATTCAGGTTCAAGTTCGCAAGAAAAATAATTTAGAAGTGCCGCAATACACTGGGCCAACTACCTTTGAGTACGCACAGGCGCCGGAGGCAGAATAAGGCGGGAGATAAATGAATAAAACGTTATATGTTTCCATTACGTTAGTTTCATTGGTAATGGGCTTGATGATGGCTCTCCAATTTCGTACTGCCGGAAGAGTGGACTCCGGCGTACCCTACGACCGTGTACAGCTTCTTACGACGGAATTAAAACAATTGGAAAAGGAATATGCCAATCTCTTGATTGAGGCCAGCGATCTTGAGGAGAAGGTGGCAAAGGCAGAAAAAGGCCGTCCCGAAGCATCTCAAGCAGTGTTTGATGAACTGGTTAAGGTTCGCCAGTTGGCAGGAATGACCAAACTGGAAGGACCCGGTGTAGAAGTTAACTTGGCTCCCATTAGGCGGGAACCTGAGCAAGGTGATAACTTATTTACCGTAAGGGATGAAGACTTATTAAGGGTGGTAAACGAGTTGAGGGCTTCTGGGGCTGAAGCATTGGCCATTAACGGACAAAGAATTATTTCCACGAGTGAAATCAGATTAGCAGGCTCCTTTATCGATATCAACTTGACCCGAATTTCTCCCCCCTATTCAGTATTGGCCATTGGTTCTGCGGATCAACTGGAAAGTGGTTTGTTAATCAAGGGGGGCTTGGTGGATACCATGCGAGATTGGGGAGTATCCGTCACCGTCACCAAGAAACCGTCTCTAGTGATTCCTGCTTATAATCACCGGATTCATCTGGAATACGCCAAACCACTTAAGGAGGCACAATAATGTGGATCGGAGTTTTATTAGCTCTGTTGGGGTTAGCTCTAGGAGCATTGGTTGGGCTTAACGTTCCCCTGGTACTACCACAGGCCTATGCCCAATATCTTGGCTTAGGAGTACTGGCGGCATTAGATTCCGTTTTTGGTGGTATTCGTGCTGCGATGGAGAACCATTACGATAATCACATTTTTATTACCGGTTTTTTTAGCAATATTTTGCTGGCTGCCGGTTTAGCCTACATTGGTACAAAACTGGGTGTCCCCTTAAGTACAGCCGCTGTGGTGGCCTTTGGAGTGCGTTTATTTCAGAATCTTGCGATCATACGACGTCATTTATTAAAAAAATAAGTATTTGTAAAAGGGAATTTTTATTCTATGTTGAATTTACATTTTAAGTAAACCCTTTTGCATTAGGAGGTGCCTGGCTTGGCCAGGAGACATATAGTCTGTGGACTTGACGTTGGTACCACCAAAATCGTCTCAGTTATTGCCGAAGTAGGACCTAACGGTTATCCCCAAATTCTGGGGATGGGCGAATGCCCAACGCTTGGTATACGTAAGGGATCAGTATTTGATGAAACTGCTTTGACTAAGTCCATATCCCAAGCTGTTTTACTAGCGGAAACAATGGCCAAAGAGACGATTGAAAAGGTATACGTGGCGTCACCAGTGGCAATCCAACTAACTGGTTGGGAAGTATTTGAGGAGCAACTTGCAAATAGCGTTAGACTTACCGGGTTACGGCTAGCTGAAATAATCCCCTCGGTAGTAGCGGCGGCGGAAGCCCTGTTAACGGATATCGACAAAAAAATCGGTACCGTATTAATGGATCTTGGGGGATCGACCAGTAGCTTAGCCATTTTTGATGGAGGGCTGTTAGTCCACACTTATTCCCTAGCTGTGGGCAGCGAACATATATCAAGCGATTTAGCTCTTTGCCTAAGAACTACTATTAGTGAAGGAGAGCGGATAAAAAAGGCTCTGGGGCTCTCTACCCCAGAAGCAGCAGATGATCTGGAAATCAGCAGCGTGGGAGGGCATGAACAGAGAAAAGTATCGCCAAGCGCTGCCAGAGATATTATTGAATCTAGAGTAAAGGAAATTCTTGAATTAGCACTTCAGGCCATACATCAGTCCTGTAGGCCAGAGTCTCTACCAGGCGGTGCTATATTTACCGGTGGCGGCTCTCTGCTTGAAGGATTATTACCTATGGCCAAGAATGTATTACAGGTATCCCAGGTCTCCATTGGTTCTCCGGGTAAAGTGGGTGTACCCGGCGAAAAGTGGATTAGCCCAGTATATGCTTCGGCTATTGGGCTGGTCATTTATGGTGCCAAAAGAGATTTCCGCCGATCAGGACGCACTTCAGGATGGCGTCAAGTTCTGGATAAGTTTACGTAATAAGATAAGGTGCTTGATGGTAAATACGGAGGAGGATAACTTTATGCTGGACTTTGAACTGGACCTGGACCATTTTGCAAACATTAAGGTAATCGGTGTGGGTGGCGGCGGAAACAACGCAGTTAACCGAATGATCACTGCTGGGCTCAAGGGTGTTGAGTTTGTAGCGGTCAATACCGATGCCCAATCTCTGTTCTTGTCTCAAAGTAACCATAAAATACAAATAGGTACTAAGTTAACGAAAGGCTTGGGTGCCGGTGCTAACCCGGAAATTGGTGGTAAAGCAGCGGAGGAAAGCCGTGACGAAATTATGCAGGCATTAAAGGGTGCTGACATGGTCTTTGTCACTGCCGGCATGGGTGGTGGCACGGGTACAGGTGCTGCTCCTGTGGTAGCCGAAATTGCGAAGGAAATGGGTGCTCTTACCGTAGGTGTAGTTACCAAGCCATTCACCTTTGAGGGCAGAAAAAGACTAACCCAGGCCGAGTTAGGTATCGAAAACTTAAAAAGCAGAGTAGATACATTGATTACCATCCCTAACGATCGACTGTTACAGGTAATCGATAAAAATACATCCATTGTAGAAGCCTTCCGTATTGCAGATGATGTACTACGTCAAGGTGTACAGGGCATTTCAGACCTGATAGCTGTTCCGGGATTAATTAACTTAGACTTTGCCGACGTGAAGACCATTATGAAGGATACCGGCTCTGCCTTGATGGGTATCGGTGCCTCCACTGGCGAAAATCGTGCCACCGAGGCTGCTCGGATGGCGATCTCCAGCCCCCTGTTGGAAACTTCCATTGAGGGTGCCAGAGGTGTATTGTTGAACATCACCGGCGGTTCCTCCTTAGGCTTGTTCGAAGTAAATGAAGCAGCCGAAATTATTGCTCAGGCTGCAGATCCCGAGGCTAACATTATTTTTGGTGCGGTAATTGACGAGAGAATGAATGAAGAAGTTCGTGTAACCGTTATTGCTACCGGCTTTGACCAACGGGTAGCTCCCAAAAAAGATAAGAAAAAACCAGAGATGGAAATTAAACCCTTTGCTAGCCACGACGATCTGGACATTCCGGCTTTCCTACGTCGCCGCTAAGTAACGAACCTCCTGCAGAAGCAGGAGGTTTTTTCATCGACTTCTTTCCCTTACTTACGCGCGCCCGGCATGGGCATTATTGACAGTACCTCTTCCCTTGGATAACTCTTTAAAGCTACGGGAAAAATAATAAAAAAGTGAGGCAGGTGAAACTAGATGACCACTCGAATCAATGCAGATAAACAGACTCTTACTACGAAAAAAGGTTTGGATAAGGTAAGGGGTCAACAATTCTTTGAGGATCGTAATAAAGGTCCGGCACACAAGGACTCCAACCGTAATGACATCAACGACCCCATCGGATAGAGGTGAATTCCTTGGCTCCTAAATGGCGTCTATTAACCAGTGTTGCCAACATGGTGGAAGCTGAAATTCTTAAGAGTGCACTGGAAAGCGCGGATATTCCGGTAAGCTTGAAATGGGAGAGTTTTAATGCGGTGCTTTTTGGTACATCTGCCAATGGACCCGGCACACAAGTTGATGTATTTGTGCCGGAGGAAGTTTGGGAAGAAGCGCAGGCATATCTCACATTCACAGACTAGATTGTTGAATGAAACTGTCGAACGAAGAGGGAAAAAAGTTAGAATTGATTTCCAGATATTGACAAGTTTCCCTTACCCTGGTGGTGTATAATACTGCCAGGGTTTTTTATTTTATTCTCGTAAGACAAGCCTTTAATTGGGTTAACTGGCATATTTCATTAACTTACCCCATATCATGGTAGTGACCCTCTGTTTTTATAGAGCCGGGAGAAGCAGCGATGAGACAAGTGGTCTATATAGATGAGGTATTGATAGTGAATCTTGCCATGAACCTTACTGCTCTATGGCTGACATCCAGATTCACGGGCAATGAACGTTCCTTTGCCAGGATGTTAGCTGGTGCGGCAGTGGGGTGTATTTATGCTTTTTTAGTGCTATGGCCAGGCTTTACGATGATGTTACATTTTTTTGCCAAGATATTGGTGGCCACTCTCATGGTTGTAATTGCCTTTGGGTTTAGGAGTTGGCGAAAGTTCATCCGACAGCTAGGCTATTTATTTCTCAGTAGCTTTTGCCTGGGTGGTATTGCCACGGGTTTACATTATCTTTGGCACACAGCAGTTATCGATTTGGAAAACAAGCTAGGATTAGGAGAATTTAATAAATGGGCAGTGTTAACCGCTACTATACTTATTGCCATGTTTCTGGGTCACTGGGGTGTTACAGGATGGCGCAAAGGATCTGCACAAATAGCAACAAAGATTCCCCTTACCATAACCTTCTGGGGGAAAAAAGTCTCAGTTTTGGCTCTGGTTGATACAGGTAACCAATTAATTGATCCCTTAAGCCAACATCCGGTCATCATTTTGGAATATGAAGTACTTAAATGTGTGTTGCCGGAAGAACTTTATGGGGCGTTTGGAGAGGGGACCGGCAATACCATTCTTGCTGTGTCAAACACTCCTTATGCCAATCGTGTAAGATTAATACCCTTTCAATCTCTAGGACAGGATCATGGTATGTTGTTAGGAATTCGTCCTGATGAAGTTGAAATTCAGGTGAGGGATACCCCACAAAGAGTTACCAATGTAGTAGTGGGAGTTTACCATCAGCAGTTAAGTCCGGAGCAAAGTTACAGGGCATTATTGCCCCCACGGTTACTGGTTTCCTAATTTTGGGGAATGGGGTTCAGGGAGGGAGATGCTTGAAAAACACCTGGCATTTTAAGATACTTATTAGGCTTTACTTGGCTCGGGTATTTCAGTGGCTTGGGCAACAGCAGGAAATTTACTATGTTGGCAGCAGTGAAGCATTACCTCCTCCGCTGTCTAATGATGAAGAAAACGATTTGATTGAACGGCTTGGGCAAGGTGACGGTCAAGTTAAAAGCGTCCTCATTGAGCGAAATCTGAGGCTCGTAGTGTACATCGCCAGAAAATTTGAGAATACAGGTGTGGGAATCGAAGACTTGGTATCCATTGGCACCATTGGCTTAATTAAAGCAGTAAATACCTTTGATCCCCATAAAAAGATTAAACTAGCTACGTATGCTTCCCGTTGTATTGAAAATGAAATTCTCATGCACTTAAGAAGAAATAACAAGACTCGCTCGGAGGTTTCCTTTGATGAACCTCTAAATATTGATTGGGATGGCAATGAACTTCTGCTATCAGATGTACTGGGAACCGAAAACGATATTATTTATAAAAATTTGGAAGAAGAAGTTGACAAAAAACTGCTGCATCAGGCCCTCTTAAAATTATCCGGTCGAGAAAGGCGTATTATGGAACTGCGTTTTGGGTTAAACAATGGTACGGAAAAAACCCAAAAAGAAGTTGCAGATATGCTAGGTATCTCCCAATCCTATATTTCTCGCTTGGAAAAGCGTATTATTAAGCGCTTAAAAAAAGAAATTCATAGAATGGAGTAATGTAAAAAACAGAGAAAACAACAGATTTAACCCCTTAAACACCTATTTAATGGTGTTTTTGGGGTTTTTTCCTGAGCTCGATGGCATGTATATAAGAATTTTACCAAGGTAATAATGAACCTGTAAGGTCAAGTTCGAACGTTTACTAAACTGATACCGCTGCTGTATTAGAACAACGTCGGGAGGCCAGTACATGCTCGTAAACAAGGTCGAGATCTGCGGAGTCAATACATCGAAACTGCCTGTACTAACCAACAGTCAGATGAGAACTTTGTTTGAAGTTATGCAGCAAGGAGATAAAGATGCCAGAGCGCAACTCATTAATGGTAATTTAAGACTGGTACTGAGTGTGATTCAGCGTTTTACCAATCGTGGCGAGTATGTTGATGATTTATTTCAGGTGGGCTGCATTGGTCTGATGAAAGCCATTGATAATTTCGATTTGAGCCAGAATGTCAAATTTTCCACCTATGCGGTACCCATGATTATTGGCGAGATTAGACGCTATTTAAGGGACAATAACCCCATTCGGGTCAGCCGTTCCTTGCGGGATGTGGCCTACAAGGCATTGCAAGTAAGAGACAGCTTGGTTAACAAATATTCTCGGGAACCATCTATTAATGAGATTGCCGGGGAATTAAAAATGCCCCGTGAGGAAATTGTTTTTGCCTTGGATGCCATACAAGAGCCGATTTCCCTCTTTGAGCCCATTTACCATGATGGTGGAGATCCCATTTTTGTGATGGATCAGATTAGTGATGAAAAAAATGTTGATCTTAGTTGGCTTGAAGAGATATCTATTAAAGATGCCTTAAGAAGATTAAGTGATAGAGAAAAGCACATTTTAACCTTGCGTTTCTTCGAAGGCAAAACTCAAATGGAAGTAGCAGAAGAAATCGGCATCTCCCAAGCTCAAGTATCACGCCTGGAAAAAGCAGCCCTGAGCCATATGAAAAAATATGTGTAAACAGCTTTAGCCTTTCCTGTGGCTAAAGGGTAGGGCCAAAGGCTGACCCCGAAGAAATACTCCAAAGCAAAGTTTGTCCAAAAAATAAGGCCCGAAGCCTTATTTTTTTGTGCAGAAGCAGGCTACCTCTGCATATAAATAAGAAAGGGAGGTGGCCGGCTTGATTAAAATTTCAGACCTACGCATGAGAGAAGTTGTTAATGTGGTGGATGGTAGAAGGCTGGGGCTTATTAGAGATATTGATATAGACTTAGAAGCCGGTCGTATTGCTGCTTTAATATTGCCTGGACAAGGTCGGTTTTTGGGACTGTTTGGCAGGGACGATGAACTGGTTGTACCTTGGGATAAAATTAAGAAAATTGGACTTGATATTATATTGGTTGAACTACCACCCTACCACAATCCTAGAGAAGAGGGCTATCGGTATTAAAGAATGGAAGAAGAATTAACAATATGTCATGAATATTAACAATTATCAAATAAAAATAATATTGCATTTTGTCGAAAGTTTTAATATACTTTAGTTAGTTTATAAGGGTCTTTCCACAGGTAAAGAAATGTTAAAAAGGTTTAACATTTCTTTAATTATGTTGTAGTTATATGGCTTAATTTGCTAATCGTGGTCAGACCATCATGCCTAAAAATCCTTTATCATCAAACTCATCTAATCTATTCCACTTTTATTTCAAAGAGAATTGCCAAAACAACAAAAAAGAGGTGTGTTACATGACTGCAGTACAGGATAAGGCAGAAAAGTCGTACAATGAGGCAACAGGTGCTGCTTTGTACGATAGATTTAAGGCCAGTGCAGAGTTATTGTCTGCAGAGGTTCACAGAGCTGCCAATATGGAGGAGGCACGCCAACTGGTGACCCAGATCATCAAAGATCTGGACACCCCCAAGGTTGTTTATGCTCCCTCAGAATTAATGGATACTCTGGATGTTAAATCCATCGGACAAGCAGCCGGTGTGACAATGACAGCAGAAAACCTACGGCAACAGGCTGCCGATGCAGGACTGGGTATTTCTCAGCTGGATTATGCCATTGCTGAAATTGGTACATTGGCGGGTAATGCCAACAGCATTGAAAGCCGAATGGTGTCCATTTTACCTCCCATTCACATGGCTGTAATTAGGACGAAAAATATCTTACCCAACCTGTTAGAAACCATCGCAACCTATAATGAAAAATTAGGTGAACTACCACGCTATTTGACCTTTGTCAGTGGCCCCAGCCGTACCTCGGATATTGAACGGGTATTAACCATCGGTGTTCACGGGCCCGGCAGACTGATCATCGTATTTATTGACTAAGGGGTGAAAATTAGTGGCTACAGTTCTTAAAAATGAAATTAATAATGCTTTAAATAACGACAACCTTACCGGGGCTCTGGGAAGATTCGGGGAAGCTTACCTTCCTGCACGGGAAAAAGCCTACGAAGGCAAGGACTTTGAGGCGACCAGGGAAAAGATCGCACAAATTAAGAGCCATGCTGCTGAAAATATGGAGGCACTGGCCCAACAATTTTTAGCTCAGGCAGAGAAAAACGGTGCGAAGGTATTCCGTGCCAAAACGGGTCAGGAGGCCAAAGAATACATTGCCAAGTTGATCACAGAGCATAACGTTAAAAGTGTAATTAAGTCGAAATCGATGGCTTCCGAGGAAATTCACCTCAATGATTATCTTCTGAAAAATACGGATGTCAATGAAGTTGCCGAGACAGATTTAGGGGAATGGATTATCCAGTTGTGCGGTCAGCGTCCCTCTCACATGGTAATGCCAGCGATTCACATGACCCGGGGTGAAGTGGCAGAAATTTTTTCTAAAGAAACCAATCAACAGTTAGAACCGGATATTGCCAAACTGGTTAAGGTGGCCAGGGAAAACCTGCGTGAAAAGTTTTTAAAGGCTAAAATGGGTATTTCCGGAGCCAATATAGCTGTGGCAGAAACGGGTACCCTGGTTATGTGTACTAATGAAGGAAATGGCCGTTTAACTACCACGGTACCCCCTATTCACGTGGTACTGGTAGGTTTAGAGAAGCTGGTGGCAAAGTTTGAGGATGTCGGACCTATTTTAGAGGCCCTACCCCGTAGTGCTACTGCTCAGAAGCTTACGACCTACGTCACCATGATGTCCGGGTCGACGCCGGCCATTGACCTAGATGGCAATATTGTCGAACAAAAAGAAATGCACATTGTATTGATGGATAATGGTCGTACCGAAATGCGGGAAGATCCCTTATTTAAACAGGCCTTACAATGCATTCGCTGCGCCTCCTGCCTCAATGTTTGCCCTGTTTTCCAAAAGGTAGGAGGACACGTGTATGGTGATGTCTATACCGGTGGTATTGGTACCATTCTTACCGCTTTCTTAAATAGTTTTGAAAAGGCTGGAGAACTGCAGAACCTTTGCCTTCGTTGTGAACGCTGCAAGGCCTACTGCCCCGGTAAGATTGATCTACCTGCTTTAATTACCGAACTGCGTCGTCGTACGGTGAAAAAAGAAGGTATGCCCTTGGGTCAAAAGCTTATTTTAGAAAAGGTGCTGACTAACCGTAAACTGTTCCACAGTTTGATTAGAACTGCCTCCGTGGCTCAAAAGCCCTTTGTCAAAGGGAACACGATTCGTCACCTGCCCCTGTTCTTCTCGGGCCTAACCGAGGGACGCAGTCTACCAGCGGTAACTGATAAACCGCTGCGCGATCGAGTTGGACGTTCTGTACCCAAAGGTAAAGTAAAGGCTAGGGTTGCCTACTATGCCGGTTGCCTGGGTGATTTCGTTTACCCCGAACAGGGTGAAGCTGCTTATAAAGTATTAAACAAGATGGGGATGGAGGTTGTCTTCCCCTTAGAGCAAACCTGCTGCGGCATTCCGGCCAGCCAGATGGGTGCACCGGAAGTGGCTGTTAAACTAGCCAAGCAAAATATTGAGGCACTAGAAAAGGAAAATGTGGATTACATTGTATCTCTTTGCCCAACTTGCATAGAGGTGCTCAAGCATCATTATTTGGATCACTTTAAAGATGATCCGGCTTGGCGTGCACGGGCTGAGAAAATATCTGCCAAAATGGTTGATTTTCCTTCTTTTGTCGCTCAACACGGCCAGGATCTGCAATTCAACAAGCTGTCAACCAGCGTAACCTATCATGATTCCTGCCATATGAAACGGGCCCTGGGTGTTTGGCAAGAACCCCGGGAACTGCTGACTAAAGCAGGGGTTACTTTGACCGAAATGAAAGGCTGTGACGATTGCTGCGGTTTTGGTGGTTCTTACTCCATTAAGATGCCGGAGATCTCGAAGGCTATCTTGGATAAGAAAATAACCAATATTGAAGACACCGGTGCCAATGTACTGGCTCTTGATTGTCCCGGCTGTAAGATGCAAATCGCTGGTGGCTTGGACGCCAAAGGCAAGAATATTAGGGTAAGACATACTGCCGAGTTATTGGCAGAAGCGATCAAAGAGTAGATGCTAGATCTGGAGGTTGGGAGCTGTCCCAGCCTCTTTTTGCGTCATAGGCCCAGGCGGTAGTCTTTTAAAGACGTTTACTATGTAGAAATGGATAGTAAATGGCACTTGACAGATACTATTCAGGCAAGCCATAATTTGCCTGAATGGCTAAAGGCTAAAAAGGCGGTGGAGCAAATTGTCTCACGTATTCGATGCTAAAAAGCTGGCTAAATTAGATAACCCTCGCAGAAAAGAACTTATACCACAGGACCAGATACTGTCTTTATTAGGAGTTAAGGCAGGAGAACAGGTGCTGGATGTGGGCTGTGGTATTGGTTTTTTGACCCTGCCAGCGGCTAAAATGGTGGGTGATACCGGATTTGTCTATGGGGTGGATATTCAAGAGGGTATGTTGGTAGAAGCCTTGGACCGCAGTAAGCAAGAAAAGCTTTTTACTATTGCCTGGGTCTTAACGCATCCTGATAAAATAACGTTACCTTCAGCCAGCGTAGATTGTGCTATGTTGGGTATGGTGGCTCACGAAGCACCGGATTTAACACAGATGCTAGCTGAATGCAGAAGAGTTCTCAAACAGGGTGGCAGAATTGGGGTTGTGGAATGGAACCAAACCTTTACTGAAATGGGTCCGCCACTGGATCATCGGCTAAAACCGGAGACTTTGCAGGATATCCTGATAAAGCTAGGATTTGGTGAGACAGTCGTTCATGACATCAGCCTGGGGGTTTATCTAGCAGTAGGTACTAAGAAATAGTAATGATGTGATACGATGTAACCAGAGGGGTCTTGTGATATTGCATAAATTCTAAATGCAATATTGCAAGACCCCTCTGGTTTAGACCTCTTTGTTACAACCACGTACATAAACACTGCCAACCTTTTTCTTGGCAAGATGCTTTAAATGGGCCGCCTTTTGTGCTAATGCTTCGGGAGTGCAATGACCGGAACAGTCCAAGATAGAGAAAGAAGCTGAGACTAGCGGAAACCAGTTTTCCTGCCCCTGACGATCCAACCAATAGAACCCTCCAATTTGCTTATCTTCTATAGAATAAAAATTTCTCACTAGGCGATCAAAGTAACGAATGTATTTCCGACAAATTTCTTCAGACCTGTCTTGCCGGGTAATAACCACAAAATCATCACCGCCGACATGTCCAATAAAATCTGTAGGAAGTCCAAAATTTCGTACCACACTGGTCAATAGACGGGCAGCCAATAAGATTAAGCGGTCACCGTTTTCAAAGCCATAACGGTCATTGTAGCACTTAAAATGATCCAAATCGAGGTAGATTAGTGAAAAGGGTGATTGTTCAACGAGTCTGGTATTGATCTCTCTTTCTATAGTAAGGTTGCCGGGCAAGCCGGTTAAGGGGTTGGCCCCTCGGGCCATTTCTATGCGAATCTTGGTCATGGTATCCAGTAGGATTTCCACAGAGACAATGCCGTGGAATTTATTGCCATGAGTTACGATGATATAATCATAGATTTTAATTTTATCTCGGCACATAGCCTGCTGTGATACTTGTTCGATGGGATCGGTTGCATCCACCACTAGCGGGTGAGGGTCCATAATGGCATAGGCAGAGCGTTGAAAGTAAAGAGCTGCTCCGTACTGGGTTCCTAGGTAGCGAGCCAGGTGATGGCGCATAATTAACCCTGCGGGTTGACCATCATCGGTAACCACAATGCCGCTTAAAAGTTCATTTGCATCAAGGATTTCTTTAATGTTTTTCACCGGGGTACCAATATTCACCTGAACCGAGGGTTCGCAAATCTCGCCAATGGGAAAAGCCCGTTGCCATACCCCGGTTGGGTTACGATAGGTTAAGGAAGCGATTTTGTTTAAAGCAGTCTTAGTAACAGCTGGTTTTGGAAAGGCAGGGCGTCCCAAATAATAACCTTGGCCATAATGAACACCAATGGAATAAAGGGTGGTCAACTCCTCTTCGGTCTCGATACCCTCGGCAATAATACTGCAGCCAATTTTCTGGGCAAAGATAACAAAGGTTTCTAAAAGAGCCTGCCTGACTCTATTGGTATGAATATCCCGCACCAGAGAAGAGTCAATTTTGATGAATTCTGGGCGGACTTCAGCGATAGCTTGCAAGCTGGAAAAACCGGCACCGGCATCATCAACTGCCACCCGGTAGCCCTGTCGTCGGTAGTGAGAAAGAGTTTTATTGAACTGCCCAAAGTCTTGAATGCTCTGACGTTCCGTTATCTCAAAAACCAGATTGGCTTCAGAAAAATGATTGTCCCTCAGTAATCGTCTAGTTTCTCCTGCAACAAATTGAGGATCATTCACGGTATAAGGATGGATGTTAAGGAAGAGTTTTTGGTTTCCCATGGAAATACCGAAATTTTTAATGGCCAGTTCACGACAGATCTTTTCCAATGGGAACAAAAGCCCTACTTCCTCAGCAAAATTAAAGATAACAGAAGGGGAACCAAAAAAACTGTCCTTAGGGCCACGGGTTAGTGCTTCCCAACCAAATATTTCACCTGTTTGCAGAGAAACAATGGGTTGATAAACAATGTGAAAAGCTTTTTGAGACAATAGATCGTTAAATTCTGGTAATAGGTGCACAGTTTGCTGGCTCCAAGTACCCTTAGCAACCTTTTGTGCTTCTTTAATAGCATTATAAAGTCTATGTTCCGGGGTGTGGTTTGTATTTTGGTCAATGGTTGTACAACCAACATGAAGTCTTAGGTTTATGCCTGTTAGTTTTATCAACTCTCTTCGTAAATCTTCTTCTAAGGCTATGCGCATGGCAGTGGACAGCTTAATAAGCTGATTTGATTGGATGTTTGTTATAGGCTGACAGAGCAGCAGAAAATCATCACCCCAGATATTTTGTACCAATATCTCCTCAGAACAATTCACAATGACCTTAGCCTTCTCCTGTAGGACGGATTGAAGTAGATCTAGAACCTGCCTAGCCCAATAATCCCCTTGTACCTGCACTACCTGATGAAAATCTGTAACATCCACATAGAAAAGAAGTATTGGGTTTTTATGAGATAACATGGTGGTAAGATTACCCATTAAAGAAGATCCTTGCAGCAATTCTCCCAGTAGATTTTTTGGGGAGGGTCTTTTATTAAATAAACTTTCTATTTTGCGTATTACCTTGCTAACAAGCAATATGAATACCCCCTACCCTACCGAATTATCCCATTCATCGTATAACGTTATATTTAGCCACAGGTTAATTCAGTGTTAGGAGGGGATTAAAAATATCAATAGAATTTAAAGTGGTTTTAACAATGGCTTAACCGGAAACCAATACTTTTTCGCTAGAGTAAAGAAGAAAAATACTGGTAAAACCAACCAGGGAAGGGGCGAAAAAGTCTTCTAAATGATTACTATTAAAATTGGCACCAAAATCGGGTTAGGTTTCTCCGTAATGCTTGCTTTGATTATGTTCATAGGTGGGACATCGTTCTTTTTCATAAATTCCATTAAAGAAAAAACCAGGGTTATAGAGAATTCAACCAAGCAAGTGCAATTAGCCCTAGAGACTGAGAAAGAATTTAAAGAAGCTGTTTCCTCTACGCGAGCTTATATGGGTTATGGAGATGAGAGTTTTATTACCAAAGAGAATCAGAAAATAGCTGATGTAGACAAGAAGATGAAAGCTTTACTACAAATTGTTGATGAAAAAGATAAGTCTAAGATGCAGCTAGTTATTACACTTTTAGGAAATTATAAAAAAAGGGTATCCGATGAATTGTTTCCCTTAGCTCGAAACTTCCACCACACAGTGGCTACCGGAGAGATTGATAAGGCCCAAGAGTTGAGAAATAAAACGTTATCTCTGTCGAACGAAATTTCTATTCTGCAGGGGCAAATCGAAAGTGAATTAGGCACTATAGCCAAGAAGAACAACGACTTATTTAACCGTAGCTTGTCAGCCTCACTTTCCGAACAGGATAAAGTTATTACTGCCACCCTGCTCCTGAATTTTTTTACGATTGTGGTAGGTATGATCCTTAGTGTTTTCTTGACAAAAATGATTAGAAGTCCAATCATACACACCGCTAAAGAGGCTGAAAAGTTTGTTATAGGAGATTTTAGACAGGAGATTCATTGTACCTCCTCCGATGAAGTAGGGCAATTGACTCGTACCCTGAATCAAATGCGACTGAGTTTTAGAGAGATACTGCAAAATTTAGGTCAATTATCGGGTAATTTGGATGAAGCAGCCAATCAATTGGTCATTCAATCAGAACAAACATCCCAAGGGGCCGAGTCTATTTCTGCCACCACAAATCAAAATGCCTGTAGGATCACAGATCTGTCCCAGCGCTCGCAACAAATGCTCCAACAAGCAGATTCAGCCTGTCAGCAGGCTAAACAAGGTTATCAGGGGATTTCATTGGTGATCAACCAGATGCAGGACATACTAGAAGTATCTAACGAAGTTGAAACCTCTGTGCAGGATCTTCATTCTGCCATTAACAAGACAAGCCAGTTCGTGGAGGTAATTAGTAGTATTGCGGAGAGGACCCATCTACTGGCCTTAAATGCGGCCATTGAGGCTGCACGGGCAGGAGAGGCGGGTAAAGGTTTTTCGATTGTATCAGATGAAGTGAGAAAGTTAGCAGAGCAAGCCGCACAGTCCGTCGGAGAAGTTAACAAGTTAATGCTGGAAATCCAAAATGCAGCTACCAAATCGCGTATATCCTTAGCCAGTGGTAATCAAAAGGTTCAGGAAGGCAATAAAATGGTTGGTGAAGTGGGAGGACTTTTTCATAAAATTATCCAAGAGGTACAGTATCTTTCTGAACACGTGCGCAATGTAGTAACGGATACCCAGCAAATTGAAGCCGGGGGCAAAATAATGGCGGTTACTTCCCAAAGACAAACGGTGGCCATGCAAGAAGCTAAAACGGCTGCCATAGGTCTGAAAAATTTATCAGAGGGATTACAAGGCGTGCTCCTCAAGTTTAAAATATAACTTTCAACAGCTTTTAAAATGACTTTATGGACGGTTTTAATATTGTTTTAATACTCTCTTTGCCAACTCTTAACACGTACAAAGTATAATTAATCAAGACTATTAATTGAGGTGGCTGGATGTCTAAAATTTTAGTGATTGATGATGAAAGTAATATCACAGAACTCATCAAGTATACACTGGAGAAAGATAATCATGAGGTTATAGTTGCTTTTGACGGCGAAGAAGGACTCCAGTTAGCACAACTAGAAGCCCCGGATTTAATTATACTGGATATTATGTTGCCTAAACTAGATGGTTTGGAGGTTTGCCGGCGTCTGCGCAGCCAACAACCGACAACAGTGGTACCCATTTTAATGGTTTCGGCCCGAGGGGAAACGATAGATAATATCCTCGGACTGGAAATGGGTGCCGATGACTATATAGCCAAACCCTTTAGCACCAGGGAGTTAGCGGCCCGGGTAAAGGCCAATCTCAGGCGACTTAGGTATGCCGATGCCAATAAAGTGGTTGATAGCACTCGAAAGGTAAGTGTGAGGGATGTAGTATTAGATTTAGATAAGTATGAAGTTACCGTAGCTGGACAATTGGTTAGTTTTACGCCAAAGGAATTTAAATTATTGAAGATCCTAATAACTCATCCCGGTAAGGTCTTTACCAGAGACGTTTTGCTAGATCGTGTATGGGGCTTTGAATACCATAATGACAGCCGTACAGTAGATGTTCATATACGCTATATTCGCCAAAAAATCGAAAAAGACCCGGCGGTTCCGAAGTATATCATTACAGTTCGGGGAGTTGGCTATAAATTTGACTAAATGATGTTGTCTTGAGGGGCTTATTACCGAGTTTAACTATTAATGAACATAGAAATGCGTAGGCTTAGTTGTATTCTCAACTAAGCCTATTTTGTCCCTGTCAAGGCGACCTATTCGATTTTTGGCGACCCCCTACACTAAATACTCTACCTTAGCCTCTGGAAAATATCTGTTCAGCAGATTTTCCAGATGTACTTTTACCTCAGACATACTTTCTTTGGGATAGATGTATTTACCATAACCAAACTGCCCGTACTTAAACTGGCGGTACTCTTCATTCATATCTAACTGGGACTTAGGGAAGATTTCCTGAATATTGTTCTTGGCCCGTCGGGTAAAGCGATGGGTGATTAGCTCAAAGGTTAGGTCTTTGCGGGATAACGGATCTAAAACCCGATCCAGTTCAGCAAAAAGCTCACTGTAGCCCTGCTGCCAACCCGCATAGATCATTATGGGTGCCACCAGAAAGCCCAGCGGATAGCCAGCACGAGCTACTTTACTGGCTGCGGCCACTCGTTCTGTCATAGAAGGGGTGTCATGTTCAAATTTAGTAATGACGTAATCAGTATTCAAACTAAAACGGAAACGGGTGCGTCCGTGGTGTTTGGCTTCCAATAAGGAATCAATATCGGTAAATTTGGTCACAAAACGGAAACGAGCATGTTCCTGCTGTCCAAAGAATTCGATAGCTTGCTTTAAGGCGCCGGTATAACGCTCTACGGGAATGGGGTCGGAGGTGGCGGCTCCTTCGAAGATGGTTTCCCGAGGCAGGTGTTCCTGGATATAGTCACTGGCTCGGCTTAGTATTTCATCTAGATTGACATAGATGCGAAGGTAAGGTTTTTTACCTAAATTGGTTAGCAGATAGCAATATTCACACTTGCCTGGGCAACTGGTAACCAGGGGGAGTTGATAATGAGCCGAAGGTTTACAAGTTTGAAATTCTTTACCTTTGCGCACTCCAATGACCAGGGTCCGTTTGGCCTCAAAAAATCCTTCCTGAGGTGTTTTTCCTGGTATACCTACAATGCGATTATGGGAACCGGTGACTGTGACAGGAATACCCTCAGCACTGAAATAATCCCGCAAGTGTTGGCCCAGCTCATAATGTAGGGCGGCGGGTTCAATAAAAACTCTCTTAGGTATGAAAATATGTCTGGCAGCTGACTTTTCTAAGACCGCTTTTGTCATAAAATTAAACCTTCCTTGTTTTTAGTTAACTTCTAGAGGGATGCCACTAAATTTGGTTACCTACCTATCCTGACTTTACAGTTATTATTATCAGGATAGAAAAACTAACTTTTGGTCTGTGTGTCAAAGCCAAGTTTTTCTAACAGTATGTCACCGGCAGAAGAGAATATGTAAGCTAGGACTTCTGCCCTATTTTAACTGGATGATAACTGTTAAAGAAAATGGAAGAAAATGAAAGGTATAGACAACCTTAGTCTCTCTGGTTGGCAAATATTACTGCAGAGAGGTTTTGACTCACTATATATGGTATTTTATAATTAGACTGACTACAAGATGTTGTTGTGGTTGCGCCTATTTGTGTTTTAGCCCTATATCTGGGGGGTGAGTTTAATGCATTGTCCCTTTTGCAATTTTCCGGAAAGTCGGGTCTTAGACTCCCGGCCTGCCGATGAAGGTAGCAGTATACGTCGCCGTAGGGAATGCAATGATTGTGGTAAAAGGTTTACCACGTATGAGCGGCTGGAGGAACGTCCACTGGTAGTGGTTAAAAAAGATGGACGTCGAGAAGTGTTTGACCGGACTAAACTAGTGGCGGGTTTTATGAAGGCCTGCGAAAAAAGACCGGTTCCGATCCAGAAAATAGAAGATACTGTGAACTATATTGAAAGGGAATTACGCAGCCAGATGGAACCGGAAATCCCCAGCCAAGCGGTGGGGGAACTGGTTATGAACCAACTGTTAGAGCTGGATGAGGTGGCTTATGTTCGTTTTGCCTCGGTATACCGACAGTTTGGCAATATCTATAGTTTTCTCCACGAAGTGGAGAAGCTGTTGAAGAGTAAAGAGAGATAAGGGGGCCCTGTAGAGATGTTTGCAAAGATTAGAAAAAGGGACGGCCGAGAACTACCCTTTGATGAAACGAAAATTACCGATGCTATTTTTAGGTCTGCCAAAGCGGTAGGTGGGGAAGACCGCCAGACTGCTATGGAGCTAACCTTAGAAGTCTTAAAAATGCTAAAGAAACAATATAATGGTCACATTTTTGGGGTAGAAGAAGTACAGGATATGGTAGAAAAGGTGCTAATTGAGTCAGGTCATGCCCGTACCGCTAAGGCCTACATCTTGTACCGTCATCAACGGACCCGCCTACGCGATTCCAAGAGTGATTTGATGGATGCCGTGGAGGAGATTCTAGAAGAAACCAACCGAGAAAATGCCAATGTTTCCAATTCCCCTTCAGCAAAAATGCTGCAAATTGCCAGTGCTGCCAGCAAAAAGTACTACCTAACTCGCTTAATCCCTGAAGAAATTTCCCAGGCCCATGCCAGGGGGGATGTGCATATACATGATTTGGATTTCTATGGAAAAACCCTAACTTGTATTCAAATTCCCTTAGGAAGACTACTGCAAGAAGGCTTTAATACCGGGCATGGACATATTCGTCCACCTAAACGGCCCACCTCAGCCACTGCGTTGGCAGCTATTATTCTGCAGAGTTCCCAAAACGACATGCACGGTGGTCAATCCTTTGCTTTCTTTGACCGGGACATTGCCCCCTTTGTGGAAGATGCCACCGATCATGAGACTTACCAGGCTATGGAAGCCTTAATCTATAATTTAAACAGTATGCACAGCCGGGCTGGGGCCCAGGTGCCCTTCTCCAGTCTAAACCTGGGCACCGAAACTTCCGAAGCTGCCCGCCGGGTTACCCGTAACCTGCTGTTAGCCTACGAAGCTGGTCTGGGCAGAGGGGAAAACCCCATCTTTCCCAACATTATTTTTAAATTAAAAGAGGGCATTAACTTAAATCCTGAGGACCCTAACTATGATTTATTCCAATTAGCCATGAAGGTGTCTGCGAAGCGATTGAACCCCACTTTTAGCTTTATGGATTCCTCCTTTAACAAGGAGTATGGGGATCAGGTGGGCTATATGGGCTGCCGTACCAGGGTAATGGCCAACCGCAAAGGCCCAGCCGTCACCGACGGACGCGGCAACCTATCCTTTACCACCATTAACCTGCCCAGGATAGCTATTAAGGCCGAACGGAACCTGGAGAAGTTTTATCGCCTATTGGATGAAACCTTCGACTTAACCTGCCGCCAGTTATATCACCGTTATAAAGTGCAGGCCAAGTTGAAAGTGCGGGATATGCCCTTTGTCATGGGGCAGGGGCTGTACCTAGATTCTCAAAGCCTACAACCCAATGACACGATTGCAGAAGTTATTAAACATGGTACCCTCGCTCCGGGCTTTATCGGACTGGCCGAGGCACTGGTGGCCTTAACCGGCCAGCACCACGGCCAAAGTGAGGAAGCTCAGGCACTGGGACTGGAGATTATTTCTTATCTGCGCCGTAAGGCAGAGGAAGCCTCCGAGCAATATGATCTAAACTATACCCTGCTGGCCACCCCGGCGGAGAGTGTTTCCGGTCGCTTTGCCAAGATAGACCGTAAAGAGTTTGGGATTATACCTGGTGTAACGGATAAGGCGTACTATACAAATTCCTTCCATGTGCCGGTGGGTTATCCCATTGATACCTTTGCCAAGATCTCATTGGAAGGCCCCTATCATAAGTATTGCAACGCCGGGCACATTAGTTATATTGAAATGGCTTCACCGCCACTGCATAATCCCCAAGCTATGGAGGCCATCATTAAACATATGAAGGCCAGTGACATGGGGTATGCCGCCATCAACTTCCCCGTGGATTACTGCATTTCTTGCAGTGTGACAGGCGTCATTAACCAGGACAGTTGCCCCCGTTGCGAATCTCAAGAAATTCGCCGGGTGCGCCGCATCACCGGTTATCTTAGCACGGTGGATCGCTTTAACGATGCTAAAGTAGCAGAACTTAACGATAGGACCGTACACTCCGGGTTTGATCCCAGAGGCTAGGAGGTGTACCCCTTGACCATAAAACTTCGCCTGGGCGGCATTACCGCTAACAGTGTAGTGGATGGGCCAGGATTACGGACAGTGGTATTTCTACAGGGGTGCCCACGCCATTGTCCGGGTTGCCACAATGAAGCGTTATTAAACCCACAGGCAGGCAGGGAAGTAACTCTGGAGGAAGTTTTGGCAGAGATCAAGGCTTCCATTTCTCCTTTAACCCAGGGCATTACCTTTAGCGGCGGTGATCCACTGCTGCAGCCGGAAGCGGTGTCTGCTTTGGTGCGGCAATTAAGAGCAGACTACCCGTCATTAGATGTTTGGATGTACACCGGCTATTTGTACGAAGAAGTCAAAGACTTGCCTGTTCTGCAACTGGTGGATGTACTGGTAGATGGTCCCTTTGTACAAGATAAAAAAGACCTGGAGTTGGTCTTTCGGGGGTCTGCCAATCAACGGTTGATTGATTTGGTAAAGACCCGTCAAGCTGCTGAAGTGGTGCAATGGCAGCCACCGACGTGGTAAAATTGACGTATGTATCCCTGTGCAAAGCACAGGGATTTTTTCATATCGGAAAGTATAAAACTTTCCGATATGCCTAAGGGTAAACTAAGTTTCCGCTGGCGTCTAAAGACTTGGCATAAAAGGGCATAACCTAAAGGTCACGGGTAAACAAGCCAAGTTTTTCTAACTGTGACTAACATTACAGGTGTTACGTAGGGTAACTCACTTCTTGAATCATCCGTAGGGAGTAAGATTAAGACGGAAAGAGGATCCTAAGAATGTAATGTTAATTATTAGATAACGTAGTTATCTATCAGGAGATTACCGGGGAGGTGAAGGGTTGGATTTTCATGGTTCTGAGATGTATGAGATTACTTGCTGTCGAGATTGCCACAATGCCATAATAGATTTGGCTCAAATAGAAAAGGCTTGCCAAGATCTTTTGCAAGAGCATGATTTTTCCGCCAGACAGAGGCGGCACTTGGGTGGAGTCAAAGCGAAATACCATGATATTTTTAAAATAGCTATTGCTGGCTGTCCAAACTCTTGCAGTCAGCCTCAGGTGAAGGATTTCGGATTGCAGGGGCAGAGTGTACCGGAAGTGGGGGAAGGTTGCACGGGCTGCGGATTGTGTGTAACAGTTTGCCCGGACAACAGTATTGTGATCAATGAAGCTGGTCCGCAGATAGACCGTTCATTGTGCCTTAACTGTGGTCAATGTGCCCGTAGTTGTCCCACTGGAACCATTCACACTAGACTGAGGGGTTACCGGGTGATCTGGGGAGGTAAGCTGGGTCGCCGTCCTATGCTGGCTAAAGACGTTTGTTTATTGACGGATGAACAGGGGGCAGTAAGTTATCTGCAGCAGGCTATTGAGCTCTTATTAAAGGAAGGGCAGCCTGGTGAAAGATTTGGTGCTTTACTGGAAAGAATAAAGCAAAAAAATGATAAAAAAATCTCGACACGTGTCTAATTATGCCATATAATTGACAAGTGTGTGATATTAAATTACACATCCCGCCTTTTTAATCACTCGGCATTTTGCCGAGTCTTTTTTCTTTTTATAGGGGTAAGAAAGTAGTAAATAGACAATAGAAAATTCCCCAATACCTGTTAGAAAAACTTGGTTTGTTGTTTACTTGTGACCTTTAGGTTATGCCCTTTAGGGTACGCTAAGCTTTTGACCTAGGCGGAAGCCTTAGTTTTTCTTATATTTTCGTCAATAGAAATTTTATGCTTTCTGAAAGTGTAAAAAGGGTTGCATAATTAAGGCTATAAACATATAATTGTCTTGACAATAGTTTGCATAGAGGAGTCGAGAATGACATTTCAGCTTGATAATAGCCTCGGTTTTATTTTAAGTCGAACAAGCACACGCATGAAGAATCATTTACTACACAGTATCAAAGCTTACGATGTAACCCCCGAGCAGTGGGCGGTTTTAAATCGTTTATGGGAGAGAGAAGAAGTTTCCCCTAAAGAGTTGGCAGAACTGACCTCGAAGGATCAACCCACAACAGTAAGAATTCTTACAAAGCTCGAAAGAAAAGGATTTATTGCAAGAAAAGTGAATCCAGATGATAACAGAGCTTTTCTAATTTCCCTGACAAATGAGGGGCGGGAATTAAAAGATAAACTTATTCCTTTAGCATTGGAAGTGCTTGATAAGGCATTAAAAGATATTGATAAAAAACAAGTGAAGGAGGCTATAGTTATTCTTAACAAAATATATGCAAACCTTGATCGATGATTTTTTATTCCTAAATAATTGTTATGACAACTAAGAGGTTAGGTAGTTTAAAAAAATCCAACATTAGTTGTAAGAAGTGTTTAAGCATCTTGATTCATAGCCCAAATCAGAACCCCCAAAATTATCAACTAGGAGATGATAGAGATGAGAGGTAAAATTGCTGATTCCATTAATTTAAAGTATTCCCCGGTAGCGATTGTTTTTACAGATGAAAAACCTGAAGGAGCACTGCAATTTAAGGAAGGTCGTTGGGGTTGTGTAATTGCCATGTTGGCAGGTGCAGCAAAGGGAAAGACGGTAGTATTTGACCGGAAAACCTACGGCTGTATTGGCGGCGGTGCTGGGTTGGGTTTTGGCAATACCTATGTTAATTTTCCCGGCGGCATAGAATACTTCTTGTCAATAGGTAATCCTGAATTTTGCCAAACCGAATTTGGTCAAGCGGTTGTTAGGAACATGCCCGCAATTAGCCACGGGGAGGCTTATAAAAAGACCCCTGAACTCGCTAAATCCTTTACGGATGCCCTGCCCTATTACGATGTTCCTACGGAGTACGTGGTATTTAAACCTCTTGAACAAGTTTTACCTACTGAAAAACCAGAAGTCGTTGTTTTCCTAGCGACACCTGATCAAATTTCCGCTCTTGTAGTTCTGGCAAATTATAACCGGCACGGTGGCGATAATGTAATTTCTCCCTTCGGGGCTGGGTGTCACAGTATTTGTATTATACCGCTCAATGAAGGAAAATCTGAAAACCCACGCGGTGTGATTGGGCTTTTTGATATTTCGGCTCGTAATAAGGTCGACAAAGATATTCTTTCCTTTAGTGTACCGTATAAAATGTTTCTTGAGATGGAAGAACATGTAGAAGAATCCTTTTTAACTCAAGACGTATGGCTAAAAATAAAGGAAAGAAATAACTAGTAGAATTGACCAGGGGTTTTGATACGATTCAAAAATGTCTTTGATAATGGGGGGACTTGATGGAACTCTTAACGATTCTAAAACAGCTAAGCCAGGAAAAGCCTCAGGTTGCCGGGGCCATTCAGGGCTTACGGCAAGCTGTCCTGGCCGAATGCACTTTGGATGCAAAGACAGCTAATTTAGTGGCTATCGGTATTGCAGCCGCTATTCGAAACCAAGAGGCGCTAACAGGCCATATCCAATTGGCGAAAGAAGCTGGAGCAACCCAAGATGAAGTGGTGGGAGCCATTCTTCTGGCACTGCCTTCCACTGGCGTACCCAGTACCTTAAGTGCCTTACCTCAGGCTTGGAAAGCCTATTAATAGAAAGACCCGAGCTTACTTTGGCTCGGGTCTTTTTGGCCTGTATTAAGGACTTGGCGTAAGCCAAGTTTTTCTAACTTTGACAGGGTTTTTGATCACCACTCTTGAATTTTACTGCAAAGGAGTTGGTGCAATGTCTGATCAAAGAGAACTACTAGATCAAATAGAATATCTGAGGACAGAGGTGAAGCAACTCACCGCTAGGGTAGCTGCTTTAGAGGCAGAAAAGGTAGAGAAGATTAGCACCCCCAAAACACTTCCAACAGAAGTAGTCTTGAGTGATAAAACCGAAACGAAACGGCAAGGAGCCTCACCATTAAAAAAAATAACACTAAACAAAGAAAGCCTGGAGCATGCCATTGGAGGAAAATTATTAAACAGAGTAGGGATTGTGGTTTTATTGTTTGCTATGGCCTACTTTTTAAAATATTCCTTCGATAACCAGTGGATTGGTGAGTTAGGCCGGGTGGTTATTGGTTATATCGGGGGACTGGGCCTGTTATTGGCCGGTGATATTGTCATGAGACGCCAATACCGGTATTTTTCTCAGGGATTTACCGGTGGTGGCATTGGTATTATTTATTTAACGACCTTTGCTGCGGCAAACTTCTATCACCTTATTGGTTCCGGCGTTGCCTTTGGTCTGCTGGTGCTTACCGCCCTGGCCGGTGGGCTCCTGGCTGTTCGGCAGCAAGCTTTTGGGGTAGCGATCCTGGCCACGGTGGGTGGTTTTTTAACCCCCTTCTTGATTGGCAGTAAAGAGGCCAACCCCGTCGCACTGTTGGGCTATGTGACCGTGTTAGACTTGGCTGTCCTTTATTTAGCCTATTTCAAACAATGGCGCAGTTTGAAGCTTTTAGCCTTCGTGGGTACGGTGCTGGTTTACATTGTCAGTGCAAATGCTAGCTATCAACCTGAGATGACAGCTTTGTGGATTAACCAAGGGTTTCTGACCGTCTATTTTATTATTTTTGGCACCCTGGTTTTCTTACATAATATCAAACATCGTCAACCCACCGGAGGGTGGGATATTGTCTTACTGGTGCTTAATGCCGCCTTTTATTTTGGGGCCAGTGCAGCTAACGTAGACAGTCATTATGGTGACTGGTTAGGCTTATTTGCAGTCCTGCTGGCAGTTCTTTATCTAGTGGTGGCTCTTACGTTGCAAAAAAGAAAGCACGGCGATGAATTGCTGTTGCTTGCCCTGCTGGGCACTGGCTTGGCTTTTGTAACATTGGCCATTCCGTTGCAGCTAGAAAAGGAAGAGGTTATTGCTGCCGCTTGGTTGGTGGAGGCGATAATACTCATCTATAGTGGTATGCGAGCGAAAAACGTCTGGGTGTGTCGTGCGGGTATTGTCCTGCTGGGATTTGTAGCCCTTAGCCTACATCTGGATGGAACCCCCTATTTTCAAGAAACCCCGCTACCACTTATCAACACCTACTCTCTGGCAGCGAATTTATCGGTGGTGGGTTTCTTTCTAGTGGCTTATTTGTTTTATTACGAGCCAGATCTGGCAGAGGATGAAAGGAAGAAGGTATGGCCCGCTGCAGTTATCGGCACCCTGTTGGCCCTTAAACAAATCACGTGGGAAGTGGAAAACGCCATACACTATTTTAAACTGGCTTATTCCATAGACTTTTCCGTATCCCTGGCCTGGGTGGCTTTGGCGGTGCTCCTGATGGTGCTGGGAATGACCAGAAACATCAAGGGTTTGCGTCTCCTGGCCTTAGCTTTGTTTTGCCTAACTACCCTAAAAGTCATGCTGCACGATCTAAGTGATTTGGCCATGCTTTTCCGGGTACTAATTCTGTTTATTGTGGGAGCTATTCTAGTTACCGTTTCTTTTGTTTATCAACGTCGGGGCAAGGGGGATGAGGCATGAAGCATGCCCGGCTGTTAACGTTAGTTTTCGTGCTACTACTGGCACTGCCTGCCTTTGCAGATTTTCAGGTGGCGCAGTGGCAGTTTAATAAGCCACTGTCGGCCTCAGAGGAAGGCTTAACCCTCCTTCAATTGGACGAGGAAATACTAAAACACACCCGGCAAGATTTTGCCGATATCCGTATTGTGAGCGAACAGGGGCAGGAGTTACCCTACCAAATAGTGCCCTTTACCGGGGGTGAAATTCATGGCCTGGGAACTTATGTTCTAGAAAATGAGGGAATTATTAATCATGTTACCGGGAAGGACTTTACCTCTTTAACCTTTAACATGTCAGAACCTACCGTAACTAATTGTATTACTCTGGAGATAGATTCGAAGGATGATTACCTCAGAGAAGTAATCATTGAAGGAAGTACGGATAATCAAAACTGGAGCCTGATAAAGAAGGATAAAATCTTCTCAGTGGGGTCTGCTATTAAAGATACCGAATTGCTTTATCCCACGGTAGATTTTCGCCTGGTCCGGGTCACCATTCAGGGCAAAGATGAGAAGCCGCTGGTTGTCAACGAAGCATCAATCAACCTTATCCCCGTGGCGGACCAGGATTTTACCTCTTTACCGGCTACTCTGTTAAAGACTGAACAGGCAGCAAAGCGCACCCTTGTGGATCTCGATTTGGCAGTTAAGGGATATAATCTAGATCACCTGGAACTGCAAATCGAAGGGAGAAACTATCAGCGACAAGTGGAAGCCTTTCATAGTTTTAACGGCAGCGATTGGATTGGTTTAGGTTCCAGTAGTATTTATCAGCATCAATGGTCGGAACACCAAGTGACCCATACTACGATAGCCCTCCAACAAAACTGTGGCAGGTATCTAAGATTGATTATTCACAACCAGGATAGCCCACCACTAATAATCAAAGGAGTAGCAGTCTGGGGGCAAGCTCCTAAACTGCTGGTGGACTTACCAACAGGTAAGCACCGGATTTGGTACGGCAATCCGGAAGCGAAAATGGTCAATTATGATGTGCAGCAATTTTCTCACTTGGTACAGAAACAAGATTTGCCTGTTATTGCACCGGCAGAACAGCAGGTTAATGAAAATTACAAGCCGCAAGAAAAACCCTGGACTGAACGAAATCGCTGGCTGTTGAATGCAGCCATTATTTCGGTAGCGCTGTTGTTAGGACTAATCATTATCAACAATATGAAGAGTAAGAGATAAAAGCAGTGCCGGTTGTTGAATGAAACAGCCGGCACTGCTTTTTCTAATGCTTTGGCAGATTGGAAGACAAGCCTAGTTCTGCCCGTTTTTTCTCGATATGTTCCAGATAAATATCTGCAGCCTTCTCAGCATCCAGCTCGATCATTACTTTCCCGAGACCCAAGGTTTCGGTGGTTTCAGTCAGGGTTTTTACCACCACTTCACTACCGGTTACCGAGGGTACCGGGGCAACGTGAACCAACCAACCCATGGCCACAGCGGTGCAAGCATCGGCTACCGCCTTTTGTTCCAGGTATTCCGGGGCACCGATGACCAGCGGCAGGGCGTTGGTATCCACATCCAAAGCATCGGCCAGTTCCATCGCCGTATGGGTCATTTTACCCACATCCACACAAGCCCCATAGGACAGAACCGGTGGAATGCCCAGAGATTGGCAAACCTGCTGCAAGCCGGAGCCTGCTTCCTTGGCGGCCTCGGGTTTGCATAAGCCGGTATATTCGTAAACGGCAGAAACACAGCCACCGGACAAGATTAAAACATCTCGCTCAATCAGGGCTTTAGCCAACTTAAAGGCGTTGCTGCCGCCCTGACCATAACGGGCGGTGGTGCAGCCCACCATGGTGGCAATACCGCGAATATTACCATTGGCAATCTGGTCGATTAGTGGCTGCCAACTGCCACCTAGGGCTTGTTTAATCGATTCAGTGGAGAAGCCCACCATGCAATCACTGACATGGGGCGGTACATAGACGTCGCGATTTTCTTCTTGCCTCTTTTTAAAGAATTCCAGCGCCCGTTCCAGACATTTCTCGGCTTGTTTGGCCATTTGCTCGGGCATAAAAGCCAACGCTTCGGTATCCGGCATACGAATAACCGGGTCGACACTCATCAGTTTGGTACCAAACCGTTCGGCATACAGAGGCAAGGTAGGCACGGAACAGTTATAATCAAACATGAACAGATCCACACAGCCAGTGGCCAGCAGATATTCTTCCGATAACCACTCCCCTTCCTGACCAGCCAGGGCCGACATATGGTGGGAACCAGAGTAGTTGATGAGCTGCTGGCCTTCGCAGACATGGCCCATGATCTGGATGCCCTCTGCCCCGATCTCTTTGGCCTTCTGCTGCCATTTGTCAGTAGAGGCTAGATCAATGACCACGTGGGCGAGTAAGGGCATATGACCGTTGGTGATGATGTTTACCTTTTTGGGATCCAAGAGACCCATATTCATTTTCTGTTGAGTGATTTCCTGGGTACCAATGAGAATCTCTTGTAAGATATCCAGGGCAAACAGACCCTGAAACTCGTTGGCCACCCCGAGACGTACACAGGTTAGCAGGAAATCCACCGGGTCTGCCCCCAGGTTGGTCATACACTTAGTCTGGGCAAAGCCTACCTCGGAAAAGACACCACCGGGGAATAGCCCCAGTTTGCGCCACAGCTCCTTACGGCGAGAGGGGGCAAAGGCTTCCACCAGTTTTGATTCCATGAAGTTAGGTCGATGCAGATCTTCCAGAAAGAAATCGGCGAATTCCACGGCTAACTTTTCAATGGGTTTATTGGTGTCCAGGCCCAGGAACTCGGCATATTTTTTCAGTTTTTCCGGTTCTCGAATTTTCAGACCGCTTTCAGGGCTGGTGCCTGCGGCTCTTAAGGTACGGGCTGCCTGCATGGCATGATAGCAGTTAGCAGAGGTGCCGATGGTGGTATGGCGGTAGGTGAAGTTCCGGGATACCATGACATGGGCATCAACACCGCAAACACCACGTTGGGCCTTCTTCGAGATACGACAGGGGCCGTTGGCGCACAACTGGCAGGAGAGGCCGGGAGCACAGAAATTACACTGGGGCTGTTGTTCCGAGAAACGATCAAATACGTTGGTTAAGCCCTGGTTATGGACTACCTGGTACATTTCCCGCATGGCTGGATCTACAATGACGTTTAAGGGGTAACCTTCTTTAGATTGGTCATCCTTGTTTTTGATATGCTCCCGTTGCCAGTGATGCATGGCCTCCCCCTGGGGGGAGGGTTCAAATTTGCGATAGTTATAGGGTACTTCCTTTTGATTGCGATCCTGATGGGCACTGGGATCGTTGGTATCCGAACGGTGAGTGGGATCGCTGTTGTGGATTAAGTCAGACATGATAACCCTCCTTAAGGATTTCTGATGTGATTATTCCCTAAGAAGGAATTATTATGCAATAAAAAACACCCCGTATAGTACAAGGTGTTACTTGTTGCTGAAAGTATAGTAACTAACAGAGTATTTCAAAGGGAAGTATCCGCAGGCTTCCTTATCTCAATAAATCTTCCAATTTTGCTTTATCCAACACCACAATTTGCTGCCGCTCCACATCAATGGCACCGGACCGCTTAAAACCATTCAGCATCCGGTTGACCGTTTCCCGGGAACTGCCTGTTAAATTGGCCAACTCTTGATTGGTTAGGCTCATGTTAATAAAGATTCCCTTTGATTTTTTAATGCCATGGTCTTCGGCCATCTTGATGAGGGCAAAGGCTAGCCGGCGGGTGGTATCATGCAGGGCAAGGTTCATCACCTTTTCCTGAGCGGTGCGCAAACGCCGGGACATGATACGCAGCATTTCCACAGCCATCACAGGGTTCTTACTGATGAGTCTTTCAATGTCCTGGTTGCGCAGCACTCCTACCACAGAGTCCTCCTGAACTTCTGAAGTGGCCGGATAAGTACCGCCGTCAAACAGCACTACTTCTGCAAAGATTTCCCCGGCATTGACAAAATGTAAAATATGTTCCCGACCGTCCTCCAGTCGTTTGGTTAATTTAATTAAACCGGATTTCAGGATATAGATAGCCTCGCCTGGTTCGCCTTCCATAAAAATAAAACGTCCCTTATGATAGCTGCGTTCCAAAAGCACGCTAGAAATTTCTAAAAGTTGCTCATCAGCCAAGCCATAAAACAGGGGAATCCTTTTTAAGTATTTCAGATTTTCCAATGACATGCCTCCTACTCTACTTACTTAAACTGCAGGATCTGCGACGAAAGGTTTTGATGACCGTTGCTTGGCTGTCCCAACTGTGGGGTTTTCCATCGAACCCGCCAAACACTTCGGTTCCTTCAAAACCAGCAGCGGCTAAGTTCTGTTCCAGATCGGCACGGGTTAAAGGACGTAGGGGTACCTGACCGCTGCCCAAGGATTCTTGGCTGCCGTTATTACCATTTTTCGCTAGAGAAGTTATAAAGTCAATTAAGCCATCTGCACGAAACTCGTATTGGCGGGTAAAAACGAGGCCTGCCTGGCGGTTAATAATATCTGGCAACTGAGTAATATTACCTTTGAGAATACGGTCATAGTTAACCGTTTGCAGGAGCAATACTCCCCCATGATACAGCCGTTCTTTCATTTGCTTGAGAGCTGTCAACAAGTCTTTATCAGTTAAGAGGTGGACAATGGAATTGCCAATACAGATAACGGCATCAAATTTACCTTCTATATCCTCCAATTTTCTCATGTCACCTGTACGGAAATCCACCGTTAGTCCTTCTTTGCGGGCCTTTTCCCGGGCCAATTTAATCATGTTTTGTTCGTAATCAATTCCTACCACAGTAAGACCCCATCTGGCAAATTCCAGAGCATAATTACCGGAGCCACAAGCCAAGTCCAATACCCTGCTGACACCGTGATCGGTGAACAGTTGGCGAAAGAACTTTAATTGAGCCTGTCCGGCTGGGAAAATATCATCGTAATACGGACTTAAGTCTTTATACATTATGACACCTCAAAGCTTTTTTCTTTTAGTTTACCCAGCGTTTCTGTCTTGCATCATTGCGTCAATGGATGTCTTCATTGTAATAGAAGCTGGAAAATATGGCAATGCTGGTTTATAAATGCATAGAGATTGTTTTTTTGCTACAGAATATGTTTGTTTATCCAAAAAATTAACAGATAAGGGGGTCATTATGAAGAAAACCCTCCTAATTGCCGGTGTGGGAGTGCTGCTCCTGCTGAGTCCACTTGTTACGAAAATACCAGCTATCAATAAACGGCTGGATGGACCGGGTTTTTGCGGTGCCTGCCATGTGATGGAATCCTGGGTGGATACCTGGGTTCACAGTGCTCACATGCAGGCAGCCTCCTGCAGCGACTGTCATATTCCTCATGATATGGTGCGTGGGGCCTACTATAAAGCCTATGTAGGATCTCGGGACGTTATTGAAATGATTTTAGGAAACTGGCCGACACCCATTAAACTAAGCCATCATGGTGGGGTGGTGACACAGGAAAATTGCTATCGTTGTCATGAGACACTACTGGAACCAACCAACGAAACACCCCAGGGCAAAACCCGAAATTGCTGGGACTGTCACCGCAACACACCACATTCGCTGTAATACGAATCCGCATTTCAAAGTAAAAACAGTGAATCATTACTTCTGAAAGGGGCGCATTATGTGAAGTCAAAGGGTTTTATTCTGGCCCTGGTGGCCATTGCTGGCATCGTCGTGTTGGGGGCTATGTATATGTCCTTCCAAAAGAACAACCGGGTCCAGGCGGAAACGGCAAAACTTCCACCGATCGGAGAAAAGGAAATTGATTCCTCTGTCTGGGGAAAACACTACCCAAGGACGTATGACAGCTTTTTAAAGGGTAAGGAAACCGGGGTTCGCACGAAATATGGCGGTAGTGATAAATATTCCAAGGCGGAACAACAACCTGAAATGAAAACTCTCTTTGCCGGTTATGGTTTCTCTGAGGAATATAACGAAGAAAGAAGCCATTTCTATGCCCTGGAGGATAACTCCAAGATCACTCCCGCCCGGAGAAAGGCCGGGGCAGTTTGCTTGTATTGCAAATCCCCTGCCATACCGGGCTTACTGGAGAAATATGGTGACGACTTTGGTAAATTTACGTATGAAGAGATGTATAAGCAGGTAAAATTCGCCATCGGCTGCTCCGACTGCCACGATCCAAAGGATATGAGCCTGCGCATTACCCGACCGGCTTTGGTCGAAGCCCTGCAGCGTATCGATAAGGACTGGAAGCTCGCCTCTCGCCAAGAAATGCGCTCACTGGTTTGCGCCCAGTGCCATGTGGAGTACTACTTTAACAAAGAAAAGAAGGTAACCTTCCCCTGGGATAAGGGTTGGACCGCCGATCAGATGGAAGAATACTACGGCAATTATCAAAATTCCATCCACGTTGATTGGACGCAACCACAATCCGGCACCAACCTGCTCAAAGCACAGCACCCGGACTATGAGTTTTCCCAGGGTGGTGTACACGCTGCTGCCGGGGTCGCTTGTGCAGATTGCCATATGCCCTATGAAAGGATTGGCAATGTTAAAGTGACTTCCCACTGGTGGGTAAGTCCAACCCGTACCATTAACAAGAGTTGCACCCAGTGTCACCGCGAGGGTGAAGAGTGGCTGTTAAATCGTATTCACTATTACCAGGATCGCAACTTTGAAGCCTTAAGAAGGGCTGGTACACTAAACGTTGAGGCGATTAACGAAATCGAAAAATCTTCTAAAACAGCGGGAGTTAATCCGAAAATTCTGGAGGAGGCCAGAGCCTTACACCGTTCCTCCCAGTGGCGTTGGGATTACATGTCTGCTGAAAACAGTATGGGCTTTCACAACACTCAGGAGGGTATGAAAAACTTGAGTAAATCCATTGATTTGGCCCACCAGGCCATTGCCGCAGCCCGCAGAGCACGGGGGGCAGAGTAAATGTTTAAGCTGAAGTTAATGATGACAGGGGCATGGAAGGTTTTTACCTCCATGTCCCTGGGGTTAGCTCTTTTATGTTTAGTGATTGTTCTTTCCATTATAGGGACTTTTTACGTGGGTATCTTTACATCTCCCTGGTTTTTGACCACCAGTGCTCTACTAACCATAAATCTGTTAGCCTGCACCTGTAGAAGATTAGCTACCCTACTGAAAAATAGGCGTAACTTTCCTGCGGCTTTAGAGCAAGAAGGAAAATACAGATGCTTAGAACTGGCAAATTGTTCCCCCGAACGGGCAGTTAAGGAAGCCGGTGCAGAGCTTCGCCGGTTAGGTTTCCGTTTAAGGGTACAAAGCGTCCAACAAGGAACCATGATCTCCGGCAGCAAAAATGGTTGGGCTGTTTTAGGCTCACCGCTATTGCACCTGGCGATGGTTTTTGTAATTGCCGGTAGTGTGGTGGGGGGAGTTTTCGGCCAAGAGAAGTATTATGAAGTAGCAGTACCCGGTAAGGCTCTGTTAAGTCACGATGGCTATCCCTTTGATTTAAATATCAAGAAGTTTCATGTGGATACCTATGAGGATGGTACAGCAAAGCAGTACACTTCCCATATTGAAGTGTTATCAGCCAACCAAAAAGCACTGGAAAAAACTGTTTCAGTCAACAATCCACTCCAGTATCAAGGTGTTAAAGTGTATCAAACCGCCTTTGGCTACCATCTGCAGGGTGCGGTGAGGGAGGAAAATCGCAGTGTCGACTTCGATGTAGAGGAAGGAGATCCTATTTTTCTTGGCGGACCGGCTAAATTGGAATTGGCCGTACAGTGGCCCAGGTATTATGTCTTTAGCAACGGAGTTCCTTTTACCATGGGTATTGCGGAGCTGGGAGAGCCGATCAATATTCTGAGTCAAGAAATCGTCTTTACCAAACGAACTACCTATACCGGGCTGCAAGTAAAGAAGGACCCAGGCTTACCACTGATCTGGGCAGGTTTTATCCTCTTTCTGCTCGCTCTACCCATGCGGTTATATGTGAGATCCAATCAAATCTGGCTGTTGCTTTCTGCCAGTACAACGGGCACAGAGGTTCGTCTGGCTGCCCGCCATAGAATAAAAGGTAAGGAGCAGGAAGATCTGATACTGGAAAAATTAAGCGGCATTACCTGGGAGGAGCGTGCCTTACAATCATGATAGAACTGGTAGAAAGATATGCCTTTGATACAACCCTTTATCTTTACGCTCTGGGTACCCTCATCTTTCTAGCCTATACCCTGACCGAAAGAAAAAGATTGATCACTACGGCTTTAGGGGTGGTAGGCTTAGGTCTGTTGGTTCATACGGTTGGACTGGTGGAACGTACAGTCACTGTAGGGCGTCTGCCCTTTGCCAATATGTACGAGTTTACGGTGCTCTTTGCCTGGGGAGTGATTTTGGCTTTTTTAATTACCCAGAAAAAACATCCGGTACCCTTGCTGGGTATTGTGGTAATACCGGTGGCAGTGGTTTTAATGTCAGCGGCCAGTATGATGACAACAACTGTGGTACGGCCTCTCATGCCAGCGCTACAAAGCTACTGGTTACAATCTCATGTCGCCACCGCAATTCTTGCCTATGGGGCCTTTGGGGTATCCTTTGGGGTAGGGGTGCTCTATTTAATTCGTGATTCCCAGCCAGTAGCCCTAAGCTCTACTAGTGACGGTGCTTCCGCAGTCACCCAGGGTATGTCTCTACTACCCAGCAGCGAAACTCTGGATAAACTTCTATATCGGATAATTGCCTTTGGCTTTGTTTTCCTTACCTTGGTACTCATCACCGGGGCCGTTTGGGCCGAACAGGTTTGGGGTGCCTGGTGGAGTTGGGACCCGAAGGAAACCTGGGCACTGATTACTTGGTTGGTATACGCCTTGTTTCTGCACGGTCGTTTTACTCGTGGTTGGCAAGGCAGGAGAACCGCTTGGTTAGCCATTTTAGGTTTTGCGGCAGTCATGTTCACTCTCTTCGGTGTGACCTGGCTTATGCCTGGTTTACACAGTTATACTTAAAGAATGACTTGCACAACGAACCACTGTGCATCAATTGGCCTTAAAGCTAACAAAGCCTCCGCCGGCAGCTGAAGCGGGGGCTCTGTTTTTTGTAGGCAAGCAGAATTTTTGGTTTCCAAGGCAATATCAGTCAGTCCAATGGTTTTTTCTGAACCTTTTTACTCCTTCCTTCATAAAATATTTTAGTACTACTATGGAAAGGAAGGGATAGAGAATGGCAGTTTATGTTGTTCAGTCAGGGGATACATTAGGTGCTATTGCCACTAGATATGGTCTTACACTGGAGCAGTTGCTACAGTCTAACCCTCAAATCACCAACCCGGATACTATTTTTGTGGGGCAAGAAATTACGGTACCTGAATTGAGTGAGCCAGATACCACAGCACCTCCTACAACACCCGATCCGGAGGTAACCGATACACCCGTTTTGGGAGCGACATCGAGCCAACCCGGTGAGCAAGCAACTATCCGGGCTAATCAAAATCGAATCAATGCGGTTCTCGCGTCCGCCAGACCCTATGGAGCTTATACTACCAGAGTAGTGGATGACTTAATCTATGTTCTGGTGATCAGCAACGACGAACTTCGGCAGGGTGAGCGGCTTCGCATTCGCTTGTATAAGATTAATATTTCCGGTGGGGAGATGAGGCTTCGCTATACGACCGGCCAGCGCTTAGAATTAGTGGTGCGGGATTCCAGAAATCTAGCCGAAGTTTGGCGATATTCCCGGGGACGCAGTTTTAGTCAGACGTCTGGAACGGTTATTATAGGGAGAAATGCCTTTGCCGTTTACGAAAACACCTGGGATCAAAGGGATAATTCTGGTCGTCAGGTGTCTGGGGGCAGATATGTTTTAAATGTTAGCAATGTGGCCAGAGGCTTACGGGATGAGATTATCAGCATACCCTTTAGAATTTTGGGCGGCGTAACACCCACAACAACCCCCAGGCCAACTCCTAGACCAACTCCCCGGCCAACCCCCAGACCAACCCCGGGACCCACACCAGGACCCATTCAGTGTACCGGGGCAAATTTACTGAGAAATCCCAGTTTTGAAAGCTGGACTTCATCCTCTAGGCCTGTAGATTGGAGTGCTACGAATGTGACCCAAACGACGGCAGCTTTCTCCGGCCGGTATGCTGCCCTGTTAGGCAATGTTCCCACCCAAAACGCAACCTTATCCCAGCGGATTCCTATCGTGGCCGGCAGCAACAACCGAGTAAGTTTCCGGGTGGCTGAAGCTGTTGAGCGTGGTCTGCCAGGCAATTTCGAATTTGGCGTACAGGTACTTTTCCGTAATCGGGCAGGTACTGTGGTGGGAGTAGTTCCCCAAGGTCCTTTTTCACCGGCTTTACTGGAAGATGAGCGGTATGAGTTATTTTCCTTTACCACCGGTGATGTTCCCAGAACCGCCGAAACTGCAGAACTGGTACTTACCTTTAATCCTTCAACCGGCAACAGAAGCAGGGTAAGAATCGATTTTGCAGAAATACGCTGCCTCAGTAGATAAAATTAAACTCCCCGGGATCTCCGGGGAGTTTAACAATTTCATAGGATTATAAAAGTAGGAAGAATGTACTTTAAACTCGCGCCTTTTTGATAAATCCACATAGATAGCTTGGCGATTCACCGCCATGCTTCTTTAGACACTGGATGGTAGACTTTGGCTAAAAGCTACTAAGGCTCTAATGTCGGCAGGCACTGCAATTACTGGAAGTACAGCCGTGACAACTGTCCCCCCGGCTACCAGCCAGTGCACCTGGATTATCTACCCGAAAGCCAGACATGATTCTTTTGGGGGCAGCGGCTTGGCAAGAAGGACAAACTAAATTCTCGCCAGTGTCCCCCATTGAACACAGTTTGGCAAATTTGTGTTGACATTTTTCACAGCGGAACTCATACATTGGCATAAAAAACACCTCCAAGATAGCCTTTGGTTAAGGGCCAATTCTCATATCATTTTATCATAAAACCGAATTACTCGTAAAATGAACTCAAGGAAAAGTCAGAAACAAACAACAAGCAACCCTCACAAAAATACATTTTTATTTGCAACTCTGAAATCTTGTTTCTTAGTTAACTAGTATATCCATCTATATAATGCTCCATACACAGGATTTTAAACCTCTAAACAAGCAGCTTGAGATAACCTTAAAGGATTACGCTTAAAAAATGGGAATATGTTCCCAAGGGATTTAGAAAATTGTGGCGAACTTCCAGTAAAAAGAGCTGGAGGTGTAGAGAATGCTCGATATATCTTGGATGGTAATTCTCTTTTTTCAATAACCGGAATGTTTTTGTGACGTGGTTGGGTTTGCAGGTGATAAACTATAACCCTTCATTTTATGGATTAGTTATGGTGTCAGTCATATATGGCCCATTTAATCTGACTCGGGGCAGTATGTGAAAGGGTTTCAGAGTGATTACCAAAAGGGGGTATATTTTTGAAAAAAACCTTTCTAATCACAATATTTCTAATAATTTTATTTGTATTAGTGGGAAATAACCTACTAAATTTAAATCAAAGACAAGTTTCAAAAGATCCTGGGAAGGATGATAGTCTTTCTCCAGAGACACCAACTCTACAGCAAGAGTCAAAAGAAATCCCTTCAGAAAAAAAGCATGGTCCTTTAGTGAGTATGCAAGTTAAGGTAAAAGGAATGGATTTTGGCATTGGGTCGCAGTGTGAAGATATTCTAACTACACTGGGTAGCCCAAAGGAGGAAGGTATTTTTGAGGGAAGCTATTATCTCTCGTATGAACAAATTATCTTCTTCTTAGATTCGATGGAACGGCAAGGGAGGGTAGCATCATTTGCTGTTTGGAAAGGAATGGAAATTGAGAGAGCAACGATAGGGATGACCCCGGATAATATTAAAAAGAAGCTTGGAAGTCCTCTTGAGGAGGGTGTTAATCCAGAAAAAGATTACTATTTACTTTACAAGATTGGAAATAACTCAGTTATTTTTTTCGCAAAGGATGAAAACTCACCGACAACCAGTGCTTTAGTCAAAAGTGAGTAAGATTTACTAGAAGGGTACCGACAACATATTTTGGCAACAAAGGTTAATGTGATAAAGATGTGGTAGGTATATGATTCATTTCGTTTATTCCTAAGTTGTTAGTTATGGCAGTTATGTGTCTTTATCAAGGAGAGAACAAACAGTTTGTAGAGAAACTGGCTCTTTTTTCAACCCAAAATAATGAAATTTTTAACACAACTTGCCGATAAAACTAAAATATTGTTGCTAGAGCTCAATAGAGGAATTGTGCAGAAAAGTAAATAGATAACCCAAAAAGGAAAGGTTGTCAAAAAAACCGTGCCCTTGACATATGGGGAGGATGAATATGAAAACCCACAAATCAATTATAGCAATAGATTTTATATACATCGTTATTATGACTGTATGTTCCGTATTTTATATGTTTGCTGATTTTAGCAAAAAGATTTCAGGGCAGTGTAGTTTTGCACAGTTCGTATTTTCAATATTGGTAATCATTATCTTTATTTTTAGATTGATAAGAAAAAAGGATGGATTGCCTTCATATATCTATGTCATTTATTCCTTAGCGCAGCTTGTAGCTGTATTCTGCTGGATGATCTACGCATCTTATACATTTTATATTTTTCCTGGAGTTAAGGCGATAAACTTTTTAGGTCTAATGGTACATATATTGCTAATTGCTTGGGGTATTAACATGATTAGCATAAAAAAGAAGATACGGAATGGAGTAATCGAAAGCGCAATTTGATTGGGGGTGTCAAGGGGACGGTTCTCTTGACACAGTTGCTATTAGAGAGTGAAGCTAGGATAGCTATTTTTTGGGGATAAAGGGGAGGAAGCTATGCCCAGACACCAGCGAATACTAAGTGAAAACGGAACCTATCATTCTTAGTAGGTTTTAAAGACTATAACATTTTTGGCTGAATACTTAAACATACCATGGGAAGGATAAAAAGGAGAAAAATTCTATATCCTGAAAAGATAAATATATTTTAGGTAAGGAGGAGAATGAATGAGTCAACATTATCCATATATCGGTATGGTAAAGCAGGAAGTAAATCAGCCAATCGCTTTCCCTTCGCAACACCAGCATCCCCCTGGATTTGAATATCTTATTAACCCCCGTCCGATTTTTGATTACCCGGGTTATGTAGGAAGTGGAAAATTGAAAGGGAAGGTAGCGATAATTACAGGCGGTGATAGTGGATTCGGCAGGGCGATTGCGGTAGCCTTTGCAAAGGAAGGTGCAAACCTTACAATTTTATACCTGAATGAGCATAGAGATGCAGAAGAAACCAAAGAATACGTGGAGAAATTGGGTGCAAACTGCCTGCTATTGCCCGGAGATTTACGAGATCCGTCTACCTCTAAGTCAGCAGTAGCTCATACTATGGAAACGTACAAACAATTGGATGTGGTAGTAAATAATGCAGCTGTGCAACCATATACTAGAGATATAATGGATGTGTCGGATGAACAACTGGAAAACACATTTCGCACTAATGTCTATCCACTTTTTTATATGACAAAGGCTGCACTACCTTATTTAAAATATGGGAGCTCTATCATTAGTACAACGTCTAGAGTTGCTTATGAAGGGGCATCGACAGTTATTGACTATTCAGCTTCTAAAGGTGCTATTGTCTCCTTTACTCGAACTATGGCTCTATCTCTTGCAAAAAAAGGTATTCGTGTAAATGCTGTAGCCCCAGGACCATCTTGGACACCATTGAGTGTTAGTACTTATCCTCCAGATGATGTAGCAATCCTTGGGACAGAAACTCCCATGGGGCGAGCCGCTCAGCCATTTGAAGTTTCACCAACATATGTTTATTTAGCTTCAAATGATTCAGCATATGTTACTGGACAGGTACTCCACGTAAATGGCGGTCTAATTCGTTATTCATAGTCACAAATTTATAGAAGAGAAGGGGAGCAGCTGGAAGGTTGCTCCTTTTTAGTGATTAAACCTAGACCAATAATTGATGAAAATCTTACGGAGAGATTGATATTGATGAAATGTACTATAGATGATGAACGATAGTTACTATCTGTTTTTTGATACATTCATAACAATCCGGTTAAAGCAGGGATTGTGGAAAAAGCCAGGGCAATATAAGTGGAGCAGTTACAACAGTTACTTGAATTCACACAAGCCAGAAGCAAAGATGGTAGATACAAAAGTTATCTTGTCTCTAGTTGCAAATGATCGGAAAAAGACAATACAGGAATTCAAGAAGTTTTCGATTGAGAAGGATGAAAGCGAGTTTCTCAATATAGAAGAAGGTAATAGCTGGACAGTTGAAGAAGTCAGATCCTATTTGGAAGAATATCTGACGAAGAGATGGAGCGGGAAAAGTATGGAAGAGTTAATAAATAATAAAGACACCCGTGGGGTAATCATAAGGGACCTTAAGACGAACACCCGGCTATCCGTTAGGGAATAGCTAATTTGCTAGGACTGAATAGAGGGATTGTGCAGAAAACGAGGATAAACTGATAAGAAGAAAGGAAATGGTGTCAAAGGAACCGTCAGAGATCACTGAAAAACACATCACAAAAAATGACAAATAATGAAAATATTATCATTGAATAATATAAAAAGGCCCTCCAAATGGTATAATTAGGCT
>NZ_FRAR01000040.1 GCF_900142375.1 Desulforamulus aeronauticus DSM 10349
TTGGGAGTTGGGTTCACTCAAGCAGCTTTGGAGGACATTCGTCAGGCAGATCTGAGGCTCATTATCCAAGTGCGAACATGGCCAGGGATTACCCAGGAAGAAATGGAAAAGACTTTCTCGACTTATCAAGGACTGCCCAATCTTTCTGCTATTCTTTTTAATGACAGTACAGTCCCCGGTTATCCGGGGTTGCTTCCGGACTTGGCGGAGCAAGTGAGAGGGCTGGGTATCCCGGTGGGGGAAGTGGAGTTTTTCCCCCAGGAGGGGTTAAATAAGCTAGGCTTGCTTCTAAACAAGCAAGTGGTAAGGGTGCATACCATACCACAAAACGAATTAAAGCAACTTTCACCAGACCAAGCCCTTGACCGATATACGCTGGCAGCGGTGGAAAGAAACCACCGTGTTTTAATGATCCGTCCGAACCTTACCAATGGCAACCCCTTGCAAGACAATCTTGGCTTTATCGACCGCCTGCGGGGAAGTTTAGAGCAAGCTGGTTTACAAGTGGGCCCGGCTAGTCTCCTGCCACCCGTGCAGGTTTCCCGACTTTGGATATTCCTGGCTGGGCTAGGGGTGATTAGTGGCGGACTTTTGCTTTTGGAAAAACGGCTAAATATCGCCCTAATTCTTTGGGTGGGGTTCTTAGCTAGCCTAATTTGGGCGACCATGCTGCTATTGAATGAGGACGTTGCTCGGAAAGGAATGGCGTTGGTGGCAGCAATCCTTTTCCCCATTCTTTCTATGACAACCTTTATCAAGAGAAATGAAAAAGGCGTGGCTAATGCAGTGGTGTCCCTTCTGGGGCTTTCACTGGTTTCTTTGCTGGGGTCGGTGTTTATGGTGGGACTGCTGACCGATGCCGGGTACATGTTGAAGTTGAACCAGTATGCCGGAGTAAAGCTGACCTACCTAGTACCACCAGTTGTGGTGACTCTTTACTTTCTCTCGTCCTTTGATAAAGGGAGTGGAGTTTGTCAGCGGCTGAAAGGATTCCTTCAGCAACCTGTCAGCACCGGCCTGTTATTGGGGATAGGGGTATTGGTAGCGGCAGGGGCTATTTATCTGCTCCGAACCGGTAACGAGGGAATTGTAGTGAGTGATACGGAAATACAATTTCGCACCGCTTTAGCACATTTTCTAGGAGTGCGTCCCCGCACCAAGGAATTTTTATTGGGCAATCCAGCTTTACTGCTGTTACTACGGTACGGCTACCGGGATCATCGTTATTTGCCCTTATTGCTGCTGGCCGCCATCGGGCAGACCTCTATGGTGGCCACCTTTGCTCATACATTTACACCTCTCTTAATTTCCCTGGAGCGAGCCACGGTTGGAATTCTGCTGGGAGTGATACTGGGGTTGGTCTTCATGGTTGTATGGAAGCTGTTTTATGTTTGCTTTAGAAAACCATCTTCCGTCCCAGAATAGGATAGAAAATGTGTTGAAAAATTGGTCCAATGAAGGAGAGAGTAAAATTGAATGGGCCACTACAAAGACAACGCCTAATCGGACAAGAACAAAGTAAGAGGCTTCCAAATGAAATGGATATTAAAGTAAGCTGGACTGGCCAAACATTCCTGGCATCTATTCCGGTGCTGGATATAATAGTAGGGGACTTCGAGCTGAGAGCTTGTCTTGATAAACTCGGTTGGCAGCTTCAGAAAATGGTACCTAGCCCCGGGGACAAAACATTAGTTAATAAAGATAATCAGTAAGACTTGATCAAGTCTAACTAGAGGTGGCGTTATGAAGCTAAATAACATCGTTACTAAACTCTGGCTGATCATGACAATCTTAGTGTTAGTGGTGATTGGCGTTGCTGGGGCGGCTCAGACTGGCTTTATGGAAGAGTTGTACTATGACCAACAGGCTAACCAACTAAAAACTTTGGGCAATAAGGTGGCAGATATGGCTAGGGAGGAACCAGACCCGGTTACGCTGGATCAAAAATTAGCCTTTGTTGCCGAACTTTATGATGCAAATGTGATGCTTTTAAACGAAAAGAGTATAGTGGTAAACTGCCAGGGCCTGGGCATCAGCACCAAGAATATGCCGATGGATATGAAAAATCCCCACCACGGCCCACTGAATCAGGAGGATATAAGAAAACTGTATCAGGGTCAGGTGGTGGTCGGCAGAGGGAATAACCCTTACTTTAAAACTGATGTTCTATCCGTGGGGTTGCAGCGTCGCATAGATAATCGCTAATTAAAGAATAATGCTACAAAGGAGGTGTTAGTGTTTAGTCAGCTGTTTCAGAACTCTGTAGAGTTTTTTCAGATATATGGTGCTGTGGGATTATTTTTGATGTCCTTTGCAGAATCCTCCTTTTTTCCAGTACCACCTGATATTTTACTTGTGGCAATGTCTCTCAATGCACCGAAGTTGGCTTTGTGGTACGCTTTGATTACATCTATAGCTTCTGTGTTGGGTGGGATTTTGGGTTATTTTATCGGTGCTACGACGGGGCGCCCACTACTAGATCGCTGGGTATCCTCTAAGCGAGTGTCACAAATGGAGGCATTATTTCATCGTTACGGTGGTTGGGCTGTGGCAATTGCAGGCTTTACACCGATACCTTATAAGGTCTTTACCATCGGTGCAGGAGTGTTTCGTATTCAGAAAGGGACATTTATTGTTGCATCACTGCTCAGCAGAAGCGCTCGTTTTTTCCTTGAGGGATTGATTATTTTTTACCTGGGAGCGGCAGCTAAAAGTTTTTTGAGCAGTTATTTAGAAATTCTTACAGTTGGAGTAGCTTTGGCAGTGCTACTGCTCTATCTAGCCCTACGACACACTAGGGCCGGGAAACAATCGAATTCCCTCAAGTAAATTACTAGATAAATCGGATAGAGAGATCAAAAACAAGAAGCAAGCTCACGGCCTGCTTCTTGTTTTTATGCTAATCGTTTTTGAAAATTGGCCTTTTATTACATAGGGATATTTAACGCTTTTAGAAAATGAACGTAAATATTCCCTTTGTCTAGTGTTACGTTCGGGATTACCCATAGTGATAATAGTGATACTGTAAGCAAAAGAGCAAGTACGGTTTTCCTAGAAAACAAGCAGGATCAGCTCCTTATCGATTTCATTTATTTTGATAGAATGTTTTGCAATTCATGTGAGCTTGAAGGCAACGTATAGGATAAGTAGCAACACTGGCTGATGCAACAAGTAAATGCTCAGTGAATGTTGCCCTGGCTTAAGCCAAAAGCTTTGGCTTAGGTCCCAGGGAAAAATACTGATTCTTTCCCGATACTTTATTCTGCCGAAGGCTACCCCCCAAAGAAATAGACCAAACCAGGGGAAAAGTGGGTAATAGTCGGCTGAATAGAAGTCTGCTGACAAAAGTCCTAGTGGTGCCAGCCAGTTATTGGGTGCTGTGAGTGATGGTAAGCTAACACCGATGATCATGATTCCAGACCCAATGAGTATTAAAAAAAATGCCTTTAATTTTTGGAAAAAGGTTGATAGTAATATACTGACCCCGAGGAGATGAAGAATACCAAAAATAATGTTGGAACCCGGAACAGCGATGGATGTGGTGACCGTGATAGCAAGGGCCCACAGCAAGAGGTGCAGACCTCTTTTCGTATTATTTTTACTTAAGGTACAACTAATGCCGGCCAGAAAGATGAACAGTGAGGCCGATGCCTTGCCGATATAATAAACCACACCTGATTCATAATGAATGGGGATATTGTAAAAAAAGTGCAGGTCATATATCAGATGAAAAAATACCATTAGTAAGATAGCTATACTTCGAAAGAAATCCAGTTCCCATATACGATGGGAGGGCCTGTGTTGGTTCAGTAAATTTGCCAAATAGGATAACTCCTTACATAATTCATGAAAGATCAATCAATGCTAGACTGTTTTTGGTATTCAAATATCTATCTAACATACTCTAGGATTCAAAGCCAAAGTGGATATGAGATTATGCATCACTAAATGTTGCTTAGTCTACCGATTTCCATCTCAATTAGAGCTATTGGAGAAATTTGCTCCACCATTTTTATAAATTGGGGCGATCGAAAATCGATCTTACACAAGATGATTTCTGTACTGATGGGTGCGAATTTTTTCACCACCATAAAACCAGATTCGGTTTCCATGATTAGTTTGGAGCTACTAGGTACTTGCAAAACCATGACAGCTGGTTTGTAAAGCTTATTAAAACCTACGCAATTGCGGGAATCCATCATCGCCTCAGAAAAATTGTTACGCAGTGTTTGGCCAGGGGTAAACCCAGATAAGATAACTTTTTTTATCGAATCCAGGGCTTCACCAAAATATAGCTGCTGCAACTTCAAACCTCCTTCGTATCGATCAACTGATCTTCTTATAGAATAACGAATCAATTTGTCATGAATGTTACAGGAATGAAAACTTTTTGTGATAATTGCAACTTGATGAATCAAGGTGAAATAATTTGCCAAATATCACAAAAATGTTAAATACTTGTGACTTGGTTGTAACATTAGAAGATTATACTTTGAGTTAGAAGCCCGCCTTTAACATATATCTTTAGCCCGAACAGGGCGCTTTTTTGAAACAACTCCTAAGGGAGAGAACATTATAAAAATAAGGGGGAATTTGTATTATGATGTGGGGTGGCCATCATGGAATGGGCATGCTTGGTGGAAACTTAAGTAATCTAGGTTGGTTTGGTTGGGTGGTGATGATTTTACAAATGCTTATTCCGCTGATACTGATGGGTGCGGTTATTTATTTTCTCTATAAGTTAGGTTCAAGGAAATTAGCCGGAGCAGGATCGTCCGATGCCTTAAGCATTTTGAACGTGAGATATGCAAAAAACGAAATAACAACGGAGGAGTATAAGCGGATCAAGGAAGAATTAATACGATAAGCATTGCCAAAGCCCAACACCGTTGGGCTTTTTTCACTATCAGTAAGTATAAAAATGCTAATAATAACGGTGGGGAGAAACTTTAAAATTACGGAGGCAAACCAATGGCTAATTGGAAAAAGATTGGGCTATATACAATGATACTAGCTTTTTTATCCGGCATTCTGTTTACCACAGGATCTTATTTGGTTCAAGATTTAAAACCTAAACAAGACATGATAAGCCAGCAAGCGGGAGTAGCAAATGCCGGACAGCTCGGCGTGGGACCCGATACCATCTCGAATATTGTTGAGAAAGCTGGCTCAGCGGTGGTAAAAATAAATACAACAGTTCAAGTGGGAGGGGATAACCCATTGAATAACGATCCTTTTTTCCGTCAGTTTCATGGTGTACGCCCTCAATCTCAGTATCAAAACGGTGTAGGATCAGGGTTTATTATTTCTAAAGACGGATACATCCTAACCAATGAGCACGTTATTGATGGAGCCCAAAGCATTACGGTGTTGGTAAAGGGTCAAAACAAACCCTATGAAGCCAAATTAGTTGGGGCAGATGTTGCTTTAGATTTAGCTGTATTAAAAATTGAAGGAAAAGAATTTCCAACGCTTATACTGGGAGATTCGAACAAAATTCGGGTGGGCAACTGGGTTATTGCCATTGGTAGCCCCTTTGGATTGGAGGACACAGTTACCATTGGGGTGATTAGTGCGAAGGAACGACCAATAGAATTAGAAAACCGCACCTTTGACCACCTATTGCAAACCGATGCATCAATTAATCCTGGCAATAGTGGTGGACCCTTATTAAACCTAAATGGTGAGGTTATTGGTATAAACACAGCTATTAACGCTCAGGCACAGGGCATTGGCTTTGCCATACCAAGTAGCACGGTCAAGGAAGTTTTGGAAGAGTTAATTCAACAAGGTACAGTAAAACGTCCCTGGCTAGGGGTGCAAATTCAACCAGTTACTCCAGATATTGCAAACTATCTAGGCTACCAAGCTAACGAGGGGGCTTTAATCTACGGGGTGGTACCAGGCGGTCCAGCCGATAAGGCCGGGGTTAAAGAAGGGGATATTGTATTAAGTATAGATGGTAATAAGATAGAGAATCCCGAGGACTTAATAAAGACGATGCAAAAAAAGAAAGTAGGAACACAGGTGGAGGTTCAATTGTTTCGTCAGGGGGGAATTATTAATTTACAAGTAAAAGCCTCTGAAAGGCCCACCAATATAAACTAGTTGGATCAATGTAGAATCAATTTTTTAAAGAGACCTGTATCACTTTAGGGTGGTGCAGGTTTTTTTGTGGAAAGATTTAATCGTTTAGCCTCAAGCATTAATGTTTTTATTTCTACAAAATTTTTCTGGTACCTACTAAAAACGACCTATTACTTACGAATAACTTTATGGAAAAACAGGAAGGAGGTGCCAATAGGGTTATCTGAAAATAGAAACGCTTAATTTCCAGTGGTGGGAAACGGGGGAAAACAATAATTGGGGTGAATTGCAAAAGCAAGGGGCTAACTTTCGGCCCTAACCCGTCAGCTAACCTCGTAGGCGTAGAAAGAGAGGCAGCATGAAAAAGGCAAAAAACTTACTGTGTACCATTCTATTAAGTGGGATTTTGGTTACTTTGCCCACGGCGGCTTTTGCCGATACATACCACACTGTTAAGAAGGGAGATTCCCTCTGGGTTATCGCCAAAAGCTATGGTACAACCGTAGCGGAACTGCAGAGGCAAAATAGTCTGAAGTCCGATGCGATTTTTCCAGGGCAATCCTTGCTGATTAAGGGTGAGGTTAGACAACCAGTCAACAATGTTTCCCGGGGTGCAGGGCGGATTGATACCATTCTGGAATATGCCAAAACTCTAATGGGTTCACCCTACCGCTATGGCGGACAAACCCCCCAGGGTTTTGATTGTTCTGGTTATATTCAGTATGTCTTAAAGAATTTTGGCTTAACCACACCCCGCACGGCGGCAGAGCAGTTTAACAGCGGCAAGAAAATAACCCCCCAAGAAGCAAGGCCTGGTGATTTGGTGGCCTTTAAAGATGGGGCAAGCATCTCGCACTCGGGCATTTACCTGGGAGGCGGCAAGTTTATCAGTTCTGCATCCAGCAAAGGGGTATCCATTGCCGATGTATACGGGCCATACTGGGGCCAGCATTTCTTTGGTTTTAGCAGATTAATTGATTAGTAAATATGGCAGGGGCTTTCTCCAGTGAGGAAGTCCCTGCCATTTGGTTTATTACAAAAATGTTAAAATCCTGTAACATTCCTGTGATGTTCATAGGCTAAAATGAATGAAAACAGGAGGGGAAGAGAAATGTGATGTTGTCTAAAAGAAACATTATGCTCGCTGGCATGGCTGTGTTACTGGGCCTAGCCCTGGTTTTACCCCTGACCAATGGCTTGGCAAATCCATTTCGATTTTTCACAGACAACGGGAATCAAGAGCATCAGACAAACCAGTCCCCAAGCACGGTGCAAACAACGGAAGAAATACCAACGGCCAAACAAAACAATAACCCTGCGGAGGCATCACCAGTGAACACAGGGGCTGCAACAACGAATAAACAGGAAAGCCCCTCCAGTGCACCAAAGGAGCAACCAGTGCCGGTCAGTCAAACCCCACAGCCAGTTCAGACTACCCCTGAGACTGGTGCTGCACCACAACCAGTGCCGAAGGGGGAGCAGGGGATGATGGTTCAACCAGAATCAGGTCATTATAAAGGTGCGGATTGTGCCCCTGTGGCCCCGGTGCCTTCGGATTACCAACCCAACTATGAGTGGTACTCTAAGGAAGAAGGGTGGGGAAACAGGTCTGGTCACTGGTAAAGAGGCTGGAAAATAGAATGAAGCAAACGAAAGGAAAGCACTTGGCACATTGATCCGGGTGCTTTTTAAGTTTGCAAAAATGCTTATGCTAAATAAGAAGCACAGAGTGCGGATTTTCCACACCCTGTGCCAGGCTCTAAGGCTACATTGCTGAACATTTGGTTGATAAGCTACTGTGAGCAACTATTTTTACCCACCGCAGCAAGGTTTTATACCCCTCTTTGCAGTTTGTAAAGTGTAAGGGTTCGGAAATTTCGATACCACGGTAGTTGTAAATTCTGGCTATATTCTGGTTGCTTTGATCATCCCAATCAATGGCCAGGCGTTTATCATAAATTTGTAAGATGTTTTTCTTCTTCATTTTCTAGCCTCCTATGTAATCTAGCATGTATAATCAAAGTGATTGATAGTTGTGGGAATAAGCTATTTTCATTAGACGGCCTTTAATACCTTCATGCTTACGATATGACCTACTTCGCTAATTAACACGCAATCACCCAGTCGCAATTCATCAAGGTCGATGAAGTTGCCGTCCGTATCCGATAAATTTTCCGGCAAAATGGTAAAACGATGGTTCCCTAATTCGTTTTTTACCTCTACTAAACCCATATGAAAATCAAGGGAGGAGATGATTCCTCTGCAGGTAGTAACCTTTTTTCTCCTGGGCATGGCGAGCCTCCTTCCTAGCAAGTTGTTCGGATTGCCTCATTGAATCTGTTATTAGCATAATGCATCAATGTATCACCCCTGTCACAGCAATGAAAACTTTTTGTAATTTAAACAGGGGAAAAATCACAAAAATGTTACAAAGCTGTGACTTTGGTGTAACAAACACACTCTATACTGAAAGCAACACCTCCGTTTTAAATAATCGCCCAATTCATTTGGGCAATTTTTTTTAAGAAGGGAGAGTTACAAGAAATGCCAAAGCTTTTTTACTGCAAAGAACAGATACTAGCCAATAATGGTATAGAATAAGGAACAGGTGGGTGAAACTGATGAAAACCATATTAATTGCAGATGATGAGGAACGAATTAGAGAACTGGTTCGGCTGTATCTGGAAGCCGATGGGTTTATTGTTTGTGAGGCTGAGAATGGCCAGCAGGTGTTGGATATCGTCAACAGCAAGCCCATTGACCTGATATTGTTGGATTTAATGATGCCCGTGCTGGATGGTTGGACGGTCTGTAAAATGCTTCGACGGGATAAGAAAATTCCCATTGTCATGCTAACGGCCAAAGGAGAAGAAAACGACCGGGTCTTAGGGCTGGATCTAGGGTCCGATGATTATATTGTAAAACCCTTTAGCACCAGAGAATTGGTGGCCCGGGTAAAGGCGGTGCTCAGAAGAACCGAAGGCAACAAGGATTCCGACCATACCCATACCCTGTCTTACCCAGGTCTGAAGATTAATTTATTAACCCGAGAATTAGAAGTAAATGGCGAAAGCGTCAATCTGACCTCAAAGGAATTTGACCTGCTGGCAACCCTGGCCAAGAACCCCGGTCGCATTTTTAGCCGGGATCAACTCTTGGAAATGGTCTGGGGCTTTGACTATTGTGGGGATTCTCGCACGGTGGATACCCATATTAACCGGGTACGCTCCAAGCTGGAAAATCCAGCCAGGAATGATGAATTCATTAAAACCATTAGGGGAGTGGGGTACAAATTCGAACTAAGTGGTCACTAAAAAACAGTTTGGGCACCAAGCTTTGGCTGGCCATCGTGTCCCTATTATTGGTTGTTTTTACCTTTTCTTTGGTCGTTCAAGCTCAGCAAATTAAGTCTTTCTTCTATGACCAACAAGCCCGGTTTTATATCTATGAAGCAGAGGAAATTGTCACCTATTTTGGTAAAGCTGCACCCTATGAGGTTATCAATGAAAGGCTGCTGCTTCACACTCGCTTTCTGGGGGCCAGTATCATCATTACTGATTTAAAGGGGAAATACCTGTACCACCAGCCAGCCCCTGGACGGCACAAGGAACAAATCAATTTAGAGCAAAGCCTTTTAAATCAGGTTTTTACCGGCAGTAATACGGTCTTTTCCGGGCGGGTCAGCGGTGTGACAGAGGATGTCTTTCTGGCTGCAGTTCCTCTAAAAAAAGAGGGAAAAATCTCTGGGGCAGTGATTATCTATAGCCCCCTATCCTCACTGAAACAGCAAATAAATAAAATGTCCGGCATCGCTATCTTGGCGGGGCTGTTGGGAATTATCATGACCACCTTCCTCAGCATGTTTATTTTTCGTAAGTTTATCCACCCCTTAATTGAAATGGACAAGGCCGCCAAAGCCATTGCAGAAGGGGATTTTGGGAAACAGTTGGCGGTGGACTCCAATGACGAGGTGGGGCGGTTGGCCCATTCCTTAAACCGGATGTCCGCAGAACTAAAGGAAAAGATTGAAGCCATTGAAAGACTAGACCGTTTGAGACAAGAACTGCTCTCGGACGTTTCCCACGAATTGCGGACCCCTCTGACCGTTATCCAGGGCTTTGCCGAGGCACTACACGATGACATGGTGAAATCCCGGGAGCAGGAGAAATTCTACCTGAGAAATATCGTGGATGAATCGGGCAGGCTCAGGGATTTGGTGAATGATATTTTAAAACTAAAATCAATGGAAGCTGGTATTGTGGATGAGATGGAATATGTGGTGTTAAATAAGCTGATTCACATTACAGCCGAGCGAATGAAGCAAATTGCTGTGGTAAGGGATATCGAGATTGTAACCAGCCTACCTGCCCAGGGCATCACCGTCTTAGGCAATATTGACCGCCTGAAACAAGTGCTAACCAACTTGCTGGACAATGCCATTAAACACTCAAACCCCGGAGGAACAGTTACTGTTGAATTAGGTGAACAAGCTGGCTGGGCCTTGCTGGCAGTAAAGGATACCGGCCCGGGAATTCCCCCGGAGGACTTAGAAAATATCTGGGAGCGCTTTTATAAGACGGATAAATCCCGCTCCCGACATGGTGCCGGTGCTGGTTTGGGTTTGGCCATTGTGAAAAAGATTGTGGAAGTGCACCAGGGACGGGTGGAGGTAGCAAGTGAGTTAGGCAAAGGAGCCGTTTTTACCGTTTACCTGCCCCTGAACCAGGAAGTGGAAGAGGAATAGAAAGTACAAAAAAAGTAGACTCTCATCGAAGGGAGTCTACTTTTTTTGTTCAATCATGGTTATTCTGCACCTCGTGGGACATACCCGCTGGCTCATCTGCACTGTGTGCTTGGGCCGGAGCGGCGGTGGGAACGGTGACTGGTGCAGTTTTGTGCTCAGATGATCCACTGCTTTGGTGTTGTTGCATCTGGGGCGTTTCACCGGAAGAGCTGGATGAACTATTGTGGCTGGTACCTTGTTTCGTAACCTTATGCTCAGAGTCTGGGGCTGACTGGTTCTGAGGGGCACTGGATGGAGCGGCTGGCATATGTTCAGAAGCCTGTGGGGTGATACCCTTCGTGCTGGTTGACCCCGCATGGTCCCCGTGCTTTACCTCGAAGTAATCCCCGGGAAACAGAGTGGGGAGAGATACCTTTTTATTGGCCAACACCTGCTGGAGGTCTCCCTGGCGTAATTCATCCGCATGAATTTGCACACCATCCTGCTGGCAGTGCTCGTAGACCAGGTAACGGTTCACGTTAAGGCCCATTTGTTCTGCCTTACGCTTGGTGTCTTGATCGGTATTCCCTACCATCACTACACCGGAGATATTTTTACTGACCATTGCTTCCCGAATGGTGTTGCGCAGCTTGTTTTCGTCGATGGCCTTTTTTCCTTGAGCATCAATGGGAATCACACTGGCCAGCACAAAATTGTTATCTTCCAGTAAGACATTTTCTGCCCGGGCCTCTTTTAAGATGAGGTTCACTGCCTGATAGAGATTTGCATTCTGCAGCGGCAGCTTTTCTACAACTTCCTTTAAGGGACCGCTGGCACCCTTTACCTCAACGATCTTAGAGTCCTTGTCCACGTACAATTCCAAACCCGAATTGATATCCAGTGCTACGCTGGCCACCGCAACATTGGGGCCCAGTAGCGGATTAAGAAGGCCCAGAGCCAATACCAATACCAAAATGGCAGCTACGGTAGCATAGCGATAAAGCTGTTTGAAGGTGAAGGGCGAGGACTTTCTACGGACCTTGATCGTTTGGCCCACCCTGGGAATCCCCTGAGGAGTAGGGATTTCTAAAAAATCCCCTTCCTGGGTGTAAACAACCGTTTTTTTACCACTCACTCGCATGACAACACCTTTGACTTGACTCATTACACACACCTTCTCATTACTTTAGTCAGGGATGTCGGTAAAACTTTTTAAGGCATAAAAACTGGGATTGGAAAAGATTAAGGTTAAGGCAATTAGATATTTCCTGCCCCGCTCCAAGACTTTACGCTTCACGCCAGTGAGTAACTCCAATTCTTTGATGGGCAACAGCTTTTGTTTAGTAAGGGTTTCCAGCAGCGCCCTTTCACCACTAAGGGCACGGGCGACCCTTACCAGGGTTTCCTTGCTGTCCCGGTGCTTAGGAGACACCTTTACCAAATCGTCCAGGGTTACGCCATAATGGGTCAATTCGGCAATGTAATGTTCCATCACCGCCTCAAAATTCTCCTGCTGCTGCTGCTCGTGATACTGCTGATAGGCGTATTCGACATCATAGGTGCTAAATTCCTCGTCAGCCTCTTCGGTTAACAAGGGAATGTGCCGATGCTTTGCTTCCTTGCGAAAGTAATCCACCAGCCGGTGATGGATAACCCGTCGGGCGAAGGTAGGGAAAGCCATCCCTTCACGGGGATCGTAGCCGTCAATGGCTTCATTAAAGGCGATGAGAGCAATGCTCAGCTCATCATCATTATTCCAGGTGAGATAACGATTACAGATTTTTGAACTCACCCTGGCAATGAAATCCCGATTTTCTTCAATGATGGTCTCACGGGAGCGGAGATCTCCTTTTTGTGCCAGGAGTAAGAGCTCTTCTATTGGTTGATCCCTCAAGGTAATCACTCCACTTGTCAGGTTATTCGGAAGGCCGGTGTAGCTTTCAGGGGGTAGCCAGTTTATTTTTTACGATTCTTAACCAGCCCTATTATATAGGTGCAATGTTACAGGAACGTCACAAATCCAGCCGTTGGTGGCTAGTAATTTGTGCAAGGAAATCCTTTAACCACCAAAGAAAAGAGTTAAAGCACCCGTCAGAACCAGGTTTTCTGGGTGCTTTAACTCTTCTATGAGCTTGCTAGCAGGTGCTGGTAGATTGTTTGGACAGGGGAACAAAGGTTTTTTTCTTCTGTAATTCGGTCACTAGCTGGTCCATTTTCTGGCTGTAACTGATCACTTTGGGGTGATTGAAGCCAAATTCATGGACTAACTGATCAAGAATCATACGAGAACGAATCATACGAAGATATAGCTGTGAGTAGCTGTTTCTAGTGTATTGCATAAAAATACCCCCCACTTATTCCTGCTTGGCGATTGGATCGATGTTCCCAGTATAAGCCCCTTATTTAACAGCAATGTCACAGCAACATAAACTTTTTGTAACATACCCAGATTTTGCACCAGGTAAGGAAAACCTGGAAAATGTTACGAAAAGTTTAAAATGCTGTGACATTCTTGTCAAATTATGCTGTTATAGTAAAGCTTAAGGATGTGATCACACCTAATTGTTAGGTAAGGAGGAAGGTTAGTGAAAAAGGCAAAGTTTTTAGTATTGGGCCTGGTGGCCCTGGCCATGATGGCGATGGTGGTGCCTGGGGCCTTTGCGGCCAGCACCGATGTTCAGAAAAATGCCAATCAAGACTATTACAATCAGATGTTTGAATGGCGTTTGTCTCAGGTGGATCAGGCTCTTAAGAATGGCTATATCTCTGAGGAGCAGGCCAATGCTATGAAGCAACAAATCAACAGCATGAAGGACTATGCTCAGAAGAACGGCTTTGGTCCTATGATGGGCAATGGCTACTACGGCATGGGTCATCATGGGATGATGGGTAATGGCTTCTCTGGGATGGGTCCTGGCATGATGGGCGGCGGTTTTTACGGGTCTTGTTGGTAACCTTGTACCAAGTTCCGGAAAGCAATAGCTTTTAAAACCGTAACAAAAGAAATAAAGGTATGTAGCTAGCTACTTAGGGCACCCGAAGGGATCTGTTTTCGGGTGCCTTTCTATTTTGAAAAAACAACAAGCCCGTACCACTTTTTCGTGATACGGGCTTTAGCCGCTGAGGGTACGCTAACTACCCTCAGCAATCGTTGCTTAAATTGTACCTATTCGTGGCCACCTTTGTTGTGGCCACTGTGTTCGCCACCCATGTTGCCATTGTGAGAGCCGCTTTGGTTATGATAACCATCGTTCATACCAGTGTGACCGTTATGGTAGCCCTGGTTGCTATTGGTGGTGTTATTATGATAGCCATCGTTCATGCCGGTGTGTCCCTGGTGGTAGCCCGGGGTGGTATTGGTGGCCGCTGATTGGCCAGTGGCTTTTACCTGGGTGCTATTATGGTACCCGTCATTCATACCGGTGTGACCGGGGTGGGTGCTGGTGGTGCTAGTAGTCGTTGCATTGGTTTGTTGCACCTGTTTGGTGGCAGTGGTTTTCTGGGTTGTTGTCTGGGTAGCTGGCTGGGTTTTCGTCACGGTGGTGTGATAGCTGGCATTGTGTACCCCATTGACATAATGGGCCGTTTTGGCTGTGCTGGTGGTTCCCTGATGTTCTGTGGTGGAGGCAAAAGCCATGCTGGCCACAGGAATACTTAAAGCTAGAACGGTTACGGCTGCTGCCATTTTCATCTTGGTAGATATTTTTTTCATGATGACCTCCTGCATATTTTTTCTTACCTATTTCCTAGAGAGACGGGCCCGCATCTCTCTTTCTGACAGGCTATTCGTTGGCTTAGGGGGATTTTGTGGGGGTAGGGATTAAAAAAATTAGTACGATAAAAAATACAGGTGACAAAGGATGCAGTCTATGATATTTTAATATTAAAGTGATTGTTTGAATGTTTTATTTGCAGGAGGGATTATTGTGAAAAAAGCCTGTGATCATTCCTATCAACATCCCCATACCGATGACCAAACAGCCCACGGAGGCTGTGACTGTGGTAGCAGTTGCTGCGGTGATTCGACGGTTGCAAAGCTTGCGGACACCCCGGGCTTGGTTCCCGGTAAAAGGAGCAATGCTTTACCTGGTTTCACATTGGGCAAAATTAACTACACCTCTGCCCTATCAAAGCAATCTTTTGAATTAGCCCAGGTTCCTCAAATAACCTCACTGGCTAACCAGTTACAGAAAAGCCAGTTCCGCTTAAGGGGGTTGGACTGTGCCGATTGTGCAGCGAAGCTGGAGAAAAGGGTACAGGCCCTGCCCGGAGTGGCTGAGGTCAGGGTTAACTTTGGAGCAGCGAAAATGACCGTCAGCCATTCCGTTGACCTAGCGGTAATCCTGGATACCGTAAAGGCAGCGGGTTACCAGGCTGAGTTAGATAGCCAACCAAAAGCCACGGTCTTTCGTGTCAGTGGCATGGATTGTGCCGATTGTGCCGCCAAGCTGGAGAAAAAGCTACTTGCCTTACCCGGTGTGGCCGAAGCAAAAATTAACTTTGGGGCAGGGAAACTGACCGTAAAGCACTCCGCCTCGGTGGAAAGTATTTTAAAGGCCATTGAAGCAGCGGGTTATCAAGGTCAGTTAGCCAATGAAGTAAGAAAGCAGCCGCAAAGGAATTTCTTCGGAGATAGCAAGCTCCTGCTTACAGCCATTTCCGGTATCCTGGTGGCGGGTGGTTTTGTTCTTTCCTATTTGAATTTGCCCGAATATCTAGTAACCACAATATATCTTGCTGCGATACTGAGCGGCGGGTTTTACACCGCCAAAAGCGGTTGGTATTCCCTCAAGTCCTTGTCGCTGGATATGAATTTCCTGATGATGGTGGCAGTGATTGGAGCGGCGGCCATAGGAGAATGGGCCGAAGGGGCCACGGTGGTGTTCCTTTTTGCCCTGGGCAAT
>NZ_FRAR01000045.1:0-8428 GCF_900142375.1 Desulforamulus aeronauticus DSM 10349
TGCCCATTGTTCGTATAAAATGTAATATAGAATCCATTTATTGTTCCGTCATGGTAAAAGTAAAAGCTTTCTGTATAAGTAGTTCCATTTACAATATCAATGGTATAGTTACACAAATATTCATTATCGCTTCCTTTATATATTCTCCAATAACCATTACTTTGTTTGGTTGCATATGTGTTTGAGGGATAACTATATAATTTAGATAATTGATTTTGCTCAAATAAGTTTGTGGTTCCTTGTTCCACCATAACTGCTTGACCAAACTTACTGGCCTCATAACGGGGTTGGTTTGTAGAAACTTGTGTACCATCTTGTTTGTAAGCTATTGATGGGCGGGTGAATCTAATATCAGGCAGATATATGGTCGGATCAATCTTTACAGGATAAACCGCCTTATTAAGCCACTCAGGATCAACGGTAAGCTTTAATAATCCTTTTTTGGTAAACTCAAGGGTCACTAAATTACAGCAATTGCCGTTCATATCAACCGCATAGGGATTGGCCATATAAAACAATTGCTCGGATGTATTGGTATCAAAAAAGCTAATTTCTCCACTAGATTGTTTCTCGTATTCAGCATTATTCATATTTAGTTGAAAAAAGAAATCACTCATTCCAGTATATTTTTGAATAATTATGTCCTCTTTGAGTCTATTTTTTTCCAATGTATATCTAATGCTTGTATCAGGATAGATGTTTTCATATGTAATGGTGTTATTGTAGACACTCCCTGAAACTGACCCGGGGTTTAAAGGACTGATTAATAGGTTTGCATTACCTTGGGAAAAGCTAAGTAGTCCATTACCAGACTTAGGCTTAAAAGCAGCTGTGTATAGTCCTTTTTTATTTTTAATGGAAAATGAGCCGTCAGCTTCACTACTGACTGAGTAATTTTTTTCAATATTGCTTTCTAGAGCTAATTCATTAAACTCTATATTTGGATCAATTATTTTATCTTTATTTCCCAAAACTATACGATCTGATGACACATTCAAAAAATCTGGTTTGATGGACTCTGATGCGAAAGAAACGGAAGGAAAACAAATAATTTCTATAACTAATACAAGTAAAAAACAAAATGATATTTTTTTCATGTAAAATCCCTTCTTTATCCAAACAGTAAATAATATTATGAATATTATGACTTAAATGGACATTTTCCTTTGGATATATTGTCTTATAATGTCGGTTATAAAATATTAATATATGCTGCATATATCCCCCTGTGTTAGTATAGTTATCATAAACCCCTAAAACATTTATAGTTATGGTCGGGTCATAGTATCTGGATCTTAGGTAGTACAGTCCACTTTCGTCATCATAGTACTCACCTGCATATCTCACAGGAGAAAATCTATTATTGCCATTAGAAATGAGTAATTCATAAACAACAATGCCAATGACGGAGGAGAAATCTCACCTTCCCACCGTCATTGGCGATAGTTTCAAACATAGATATTTATCAGATTTGGCAATGAACTGTTTACCGCCAATCAGCATGATTCGCTACATCTTACGGACGCACCCCTGCACCACCTTTAGAATGACCTATAGATTCCTACATAACGTCTCTTTATCCCTCATGGGGCTAATCATATTTTAAAAAATATACAAATCTAAATCAAATTCTGCACCTATAAAATCTACAAATCCAATCACCATATTATCTAAATAGATAGCAGGTGTAATATTTTCTTCAATGTTCACTACAATAAAAAATTTGCAGACTAAATCCATTTCCTTTTTCAATTCACAAATTATTTCTTTCTTGGTTTCTAATTTATCCAGTAACACATCTAATAGCTCACTAACAAAGTTTCCACATATCCTGTGCTAATACTCCAACATGTTTCTTTTCTTTCTATATTCCGGGTACTTCTACTACCTTTTAAATACTGCTCTCTGGGTTCTATCAACAATTTCGAAGTCACTTCTTCAGGGTTAAAATCGTCACCAAGAATACAAAATTCAACCATTATGTTGGTTTTATCCATTTACTCCAAACTCCTTACTTTTTATATTCCCCTGTAGGAATTGGTGTCTCATCAACTTCAATTCTACCATCAACTGCTTACTATCCCGTTTTCTTTTTTGCGAAACTTATTTTACCTTATCGTTCCCTGCCGCGATTTCCTTCTTCTGGGCAAGCAAAAATTTTGCCGTTTGTTTTCTAAATAGGCATTATTTAGGCTCAACCATCAGCAAATATCTGATAGTCGAGCCTTTTACACGCAAAACTTTCGATTGAATCCTTAACGAACCGTCCCCATTAACTTCTAGTCCACAGCATCCGAAACTGTGTAGCCTAGGGAATTTTTCATTCAGAACTTTTAATCATTGCATTAAACCGCAATATCCAGTTCCTAATGTCAGCTTCATTATGAAGGTAATCCTTCGGCGAATCTTTTAAATCAACACCTCTTAATATATCTAAAGCTTTCCAAATAGATATATCATTTTGACTCAATGAACTCTCACTTTCAAAGCATTGCGATACCTTTTCAGCCCAGTTAGAAACAGCCTCTCGACTTATTTTTCCTTCAAGAACTTGCTGAAGCTTTTCAATGACGTCATCAAGTGTAGGCTCGTTCATTCTTATCACCACTTTCCTGTATAATTGCCATTTGCGTCAAACATTAATGTATCTTGTCAGGACCAAGTTGCGGTCTAACTTGTCTTACATTTCCCGCGTGATCCAACGTCTCTTGCCATGTCCTTATATTCCCGGTTGATGGACTTAATTCTTGAACTACTCTTCGTCCCGCCATTTCTCCTGACTTCGAAGCTGGTACTAATTCTCCATAGTAACGTATCCTTCCATCAGGCAATAATTTTCTTGCAGATTGGCCATACTCTTCAGTGTATTTCAAATCCTTTTTGAGCAAGTCAACTGTGAAAGAACTGCCAGCTCTTGTCGCCCCCTTAATCCCTTTAACAAGCTTAAGGAGAACCAATCCAGGGTTTTCAGGAAACGGAACAGGTTGAAAAGTTATAGTTTCTACATACCCACAGGGATCGTTCCCTCACTTTTTATAGTCAGATTCCCTAATGTTTTACAGAAAGAAAACCCCTACCGAGATACATAAAATACATCAATCAGATCTTCTAACACCTTTCCTTGTCTAGATAATTTATATTTTTCATCGAAACCTACTGTTTGTAGTTTTTCTAAACACAAATCTCTTATCTCATCGGCAGCATCATTGGTGATATCAATTTCCCATTTGTTATTAAATAATTTTCCTTTTTCAATATCCTGTACTAAATTTTCTCTTTCTTGCAGAACACATTTCACTAAGTATTCTTTTTGTGATTGCAAAATACGTATGTTCATTCTATCAACCCCAACTCCCTGGGTAATTTAGTCGCCTTACTAGATGATGTTGGATTTACCAATATAATTTTTCCTGTTTCTGGATAGGCGACTTCTCCCGCCCTTCCAATAAACCTTTGACTTTTACGACCAAGACTATCTGTAACAACATCATTTATCTTGGATTATCAGGAGAATTACCAAAAATATAATATGGTACAACATTATACATTCCAGTCCATTTCTGTGTGAACTTCCCCTTGATCATGTGGGCTCGAGCTACTGATACAAAAAGAACTCAGCATCCCTCTGCACCCCTGGTCATATGCTTTACAGCCAGCAAGTTTTGCTGTTAAGACTGGTGATTCCCTAGGACACGCGAAGCCTCCTTGGGAACCGTAAATTAATAGCTTGGTACCTTATCCACTACCTAGTTGCTATTCTTAATATTTATCGTATATTCTTTTCGAAACGGTTCCCTGTCTTTTCATAATTCCCTCCTGTTATCACATCCTAACAGAAGATATATTTATCACTATCAATAAAATTCCTGATACTATCATACATTGACATATCGCCATAAATCGGTGGCAACTTTCCACGTATCTTAAATCATTCATCAAGTAAATATCTATTAATGACTAGTTTCTCTTTCCTTTCTGGAAAATAACTCTTTTCACAGTAAGAACTGTCTAAATGTAGTGTGCCATGAATTCCATTAACATTCCTTTTATCCATTTTTTTTGAATATACTTTTAACCAAAAAGCTTGGATTTCTGGCTTGTCATAGTCCAAATATTCCGTTAGGTCACTTAAAAATACTACATCCATTTCATTCCCAAATATTTTACCGAAAGTCTCATCATCAATGGCATATATTTCAAATACGCTATTACGTGCTCCATCAATAATCTGTATGTTTTTCACTTCAGTACCTCCATTTTACTTAAATCAAGGTCCATTTATATGGACATACCATCCCACCTTTTACTACTGTGTGAAGACTCACTTAGGATATACGTTAGTGAGACTACCATTTGAATATTGTACATCCCAGTGCGAGCCACCATGAGCGTTTCCAGGATTGGTAGACACCCAAACATTTCCCCTCTTGTCTGGATAACCATATTGACCACCACGAGTCTGGGCTTTTTTACCGTCCCAATTTTTGGGTGGGACAAACTCATCTTTTTTCGTTGGAACTCCTGGGTTATACGGATGGTCTTTGCCAGGCTGAACTTCTTCACCCTCCGCAAAAAATCTATCATAAATATCCTGTGCTAACTTGACCGTAGCAGCAGTTGCTGCAGTCCCAAGTGCAACAACTCCTGCTGCTACCTCAGGTGCTACAGCTGCTCCGGCTATAGCTGGAACAAACGCTACCTTTCCATTTGATGGTAAAGCTGTAGTTCTGGCTATTTCTGCGCCGATTCTTGCTGCCTCGGCAAAAGCCCCGCCCCTATTCCACTGGTCACTATATTTACCACTAAATAAGTTAATGAATAAAGAAAAATGGGGTAAGCGGCATCCAATTATTATTAGGTCCTGGGAGAATAATTGGTTAGAATTAACAACATACTTGAATATCCCTATGAACTCAGAAAAATGATATATACCACAACATCATTGAGAGCAGCTACGGAAGGTTACCAAGACAAAGACTGCTTACCCAATAGATGATGCACTAAGAAAGATAATATATCTTGCTACCGTAGGGTATAGCCAAGAAATGGACTATGCCAGTACGAGATTGGAGAGGTTGTGTATCCCAATTAGCGATATAATTTGGTGATCGATCAGCACTGTTGGCATAACTCAAGGGTTACTCCTAATGAGTTTAACGCTTTGGTTCTCCTGTAGATAGCCATAAAAACGGGCTAAGAACTTTTGAATAGTTGCCCATTGTTCTGTTATACAGGAGTTATTGCATTAGAATCAGTTTTATGAATTGAACTGTAAAAAATACATCAATAACTATATACGAGAGATTCAATGTAAAGCTGATAATAAACTCTCGGGTTTGATCCTTTTCATGTTGATAAGCAACAATTGAAAATATTAAGCCAATAAGTGAAACAAAACCAGCTAAAATTGTTCCTATGATAAAAAGAGTAATTATATTTGCTAAGGCAGGGCTTTCATTCATTAGCTTGGATTTTGCTATTGACATAGTCAAGGTTACCAAAAAAATTGCCCAGCAGGTTGTACCTATCCAAAAAGATTTTTTATTAAGATTAGGTTTTTCCATTCTTCCTCCCATAAATAACAGTTTGTTTTTGTTATATCTTTATTTAAAAAGAGCTGGTACAACCTGTCCTGTCGCCCTTATTCTGTCTCCAAATGTAGTTGTATCCTCAGGTTCATTACCAAGTACATAGTAAGGAAGCATATCGTAGTAGAAGTGATTAGACGGATCACTTGGCGAAGCAAAATTGTACGTTCCTTTGTTTACAGGGTCTATTACCAAATTTCCTTGGCTATTGTAAATCGCTTCCATTTTACCATTAGGGGAGATATATTTTACATTTGATTCATTACCTTCCCCTATTTGATGTAAAACAGATTTTGATTTAGGCAATTTAATCCACTTAACTCTTATTGCATCTTGTTCACTATATGGAGGATTATTTAACTTATTACGGTTATAGTGAAGCATCTCTAAATAATACAAAGTTTCCATTTGTACTCCTTTTCCATAGGGATCGTTACCCCTTGCGCCCTGTAAAACCTCAGGATCTAAATATTTTTTGCGCAAATTAGGATTATCCAGTATTGGTGTAGTCATTGCTACTCTGGTATATTTTAAATTTGTGAACTGGTCACTATATTTACCACTAAATAAATTAATGAAACTACCAATAAAATCTAAGCTATTGCTAACAGAGCTACTGCCTCCGGAACTACTACCTCCAGAACTATTGCTTCCAGAGTATGAACTTCCCCCTTTATTGCGTGAGCTGCCAGTACTAATTCCAATTGCAACACCAATTCCAATACCGATTACTGCTCCTATCAGTGAATGCCCTGAAGGATCCACATACGATAACGGATCATTCTCCACGTAGGTATATAGATTCAAACTTAGGGGATTGGTAATATCCCCTTCATAGGAGTCTCTGGATATAAACCTTCCTATGGTCGGGTCATAGTATCTGGATCTTAGGTAGTACAGTCCGCTTTCGTCGTCATAGTACTCACCTGCATATCTCAGTGGATTGGTTACCTGCTCTTGTTTGGTAAGGATATTACCCCATTCATCGTACGCATAATTGTTGACGATATTGCCATTTTGGTCCATAACCTGGGTTACGTCTCCATGGCCGTTGTACAGGTAGTAGTAATAGTTGCCATTGATTTTTCGTGCCAGGGCATTGTGCCCCCAGATGGTTGTGCGATAACACCACCACTGTCGTTTGTCTCAGCGATAACTCTACCTTCATTGTCGTAATGATATCTGATGGTGCCAGAAGGGACAACTTTTTTATTCCTTAATCCTTTTCATGGCGCATACCTGATTGATGTATCAACCTTTTCCTGTAACGCTCAATACCGCAGCTTTTGACTGCGGCACCAACAGGCGGTTTGAGACCTGCACCTGAATACCGATTCCGAGAAACCTGCTCTCATCTCTTATAAAGCATGATTGATTGCCTTTCCTCGCTCTCCTTTCGTTGCAATCAACTCTTCAGGACACACTTTGTCGCTTACTGAGCGTGTCCCTTTTCCCAAAGAAAAACCTTGAGGATGCCTCCCTCAAGGTCTCATTTCAAATCACCACTTTATTCAGAACCGAATATCTCTTCTTTCAATTTTTTCATTTCCTGTATCATCCCATCCATTTGCTTTTGATCGAATACACAATTGCTTTCACCTGCAAGGAAATATAGTTTTAGCCAATACGCATTATCTTGGACGTAAGTTTGAATTGCCTTTTCCACTATTTCCTTATTCAAACTTCTTACAATTATATCTGGAGGTGAAGCTGGAATATAATCAAGACCTTCCTTATCCATATACCAATAGTAATTACTAGGTGTTGTAACCACCATAGTATATGTCATACCATTATCAAGTTTAACAAAGATATCCATATTTCCGTTCTCTTTATCTAAACTGTCGTAATACAAAGGATACTCAATATTTATGATTTTCATAGCAAACCTCCGATCATTAACCTCCTTCAGGTGGATATAGATTCACAACTAATTCAAGTGAATTTTCCGTAAGCTCTTTTAATAATTCATGGTCCAACGTAAAACCACCTTGCCCGTTTTCCGAAGAAAATGAGCAAACAATGTCAATTTCACATTCTAACTGTAACTCTCTTATAAATTCTTTTTTTGTTCTTAGAAAGGACAGTATGTGTCTAATATGCACTTCCAGTGATTCATATTTGTTTAACCCACTTTCTAATAGCCATATGTTTTCTTCTCTTATTTTAGAATTTGGGTTTCTTCGGCTATATGGCTGCCCTTTTAAACTACATCTGGTCGGTCTTGTATTTAAAATATTACTTATTTCTTCAATGCTCTTCTTGCGGCTAACAATTCTAAGAACCGCTGTACTAGAATGGTCGTTATTGCTGTTCATACTAACTAAACCTCCTTCCCGTGCATAGTAAGTTCTCTTAAATTTCTAAACATGTTCATTTAGCTCTCAATTTAATCAATCTAAATAATCATGAATATTTCCTATAGAATCGCCAATACCTCCGCCAGGAGTTTTGGGATAAACTTCTCCAGTTTCAGTATCTACTACTACATCTGGATTCCTATTCTTCGTACCACTTCTCCATTTTATCCCTTGTTTTACTTTTTCAATTGCATCTTTAACTTCAGCTGTACTTTTCCCTATTTTACCTGCTATTTTACCAGGTTTATCTGTTAAGTTCTTATTATCATTATCCTCCACAAAAAATCGATCGTAAACATCCTGTGCTAACTTGACCGTAGCAGCAGTTGCTGCAGTCCCAAGTGCAACAACTCCTGCTGCTACCTCAGGTGCCACAGCTGCTCCGGCTATAGCTGGAACAAACGCTACCTTTCCATTTGATGGTAAAGCTGTAGTTCTGGCTATTTCTGCGCCGATTCTTGCTGCCTCGGCAAAAGCCCC
>NZ_FRAR01000045.1:8438-14416 GCF_900142375.1 Desulforamulus aeronauticus DSM 10349
AAAGCTGTAGTTCTGGCTATTTCTGCGCCGATTCTTGCTGCCTCGGCAAAAGCCCCACCCCTATTCCACTGGTCACTATATTTACCACTAAATAAGTTAATGAAACTACCAATAAAATCTAGGCTATTGCTAACAGAAATACTGCCTTTGGAACTACTACCTCCAGAACTCCTGCTTTCAGAGTGTGAACTTCCCCCACGCGAGCTGCCGGTACTAATGCCAATTGCAACACCAATTCCAATACCGATTACTGCTCCTATAAGTGAATGCCCGGAAGGATCAACATATGATAACGGATCATTTTCCACGTAGGTATACAGATTCAAACTCAGGGGATTGGTAATCTCCCCTTCATAGGAGTCTCTGGATATAAACCTTCCTATGGTCGGGTCATAGTATCTGGATCTTAGGTAGTACAGTCCGCTTTCCTCGTCATAGTACTCACCTGCATACTTCAGTGGATTGGACACCTGCTCTTGTTTGGTAAGGATATTACCCCATTCATCGTACGCATAATTGTTGACGATATTGCCATTTTGGTCCATAACCTGGGTTACGTCTCCGTGGCCGTTGTACAGGTAGTAGTAACAGTTGCCATTGATTTTTCGTGCCAGGGCATTGTGTCCCCAGATGGTTTGTGCGGTAACAACGCCACTGTCGTTTGTCTCAGCGATTACTCTACCTTCATTGTCGTAATGATATCTGGTAGTTCCAGAAGGGGTAACCTTTTTATTCCTTAGTCCTTCTGGATCGTAAGAATAGCTATAAGTCTTACCTCCTGTGGTGAAAGTGGCTAGTTCATCCCAATTGTTATAGCTAAAATCTCCGGGTATAAAGCCATCCAGGCTTTTGTCATTGGCGGAGGTTAGTATCCGGTTGCCCCGGCTGTCGTATTGATAGCTGATCTGTTCGCCGTTCGGCCTTTGTATTCCTGTCAGCCGGTTTAGGGCGTCGTAGGTGTAGTTTGTTGTCTGGCCATTTTCGGTAATTGAGGTAATGTTACTGTTGTTGTCATAGCTGTAGCTGTATTGGGTTTTAATTTGTCCGCCTACCAGGTTTTTCATGGTTTTTAGCCGATTGATGTTGTCGTAGGTGTATTCTGTACGGATCGTTGATCCGTTGGCTAATTGTGGATAGTTTACTGCCTTGATCATCCCATCGGCGTAGTATTCGTAGGTGAAGTTTTTTCCATCTGCTGTTACGGTGGTTAGTCTGTTCAGGTTATTGTACTGGTAGTTAGTTAACAAATTAACTGGATCGATTACTTTTGTTTTGTTGCCCAGTAGGTCATATTGAAAATTTACGCTGTAGTTGGCTGTTTTTCTTTGTTTGGTCAATCCATTTGTGTAAAAATCGTAGGTTAACGGTTCACCGTTGCCGGTGGTGTTATTGATGGGTTGGTATTTTTCTATACCTCCTAGGGGGCTGTAGTAGTATTTTATCTTGTCTTGGTTAATTCTTGTTTCGGCAAGGTTGTTGTCTTTGTAGTATTGCGTGGTTGTTATCTTACCCGAGGCATCTTTTATTTCCACGGGTAAGCCATTGGCATTGTATTTATAGGTAATGGGTTGTCCCGCCGGGAGTTGCTTTGATACCATGGTTCCTCTTTCGCTATATTGCTTTTCTGTAGGAAAGGTGATGGTACCCTGGTATTGGTTAATTTGGCTAAGATCTCCTAAACGGTCGTAGTCGTAGTCGGTAGTTTCTCCCAGGGCGTTGGTGACCTTAGTCAGCCTGTTTAAGGCGTCGTAACCGTACCGTGTGGCATTGTTTTTAGCATCTGTTAGTTTGGTAAGGTTACCCGCCAGGTCGTATTCGTACTTTTCTTCAACTGTGGTAGGTCCACCTGGTCTGTCTGGATAGCCTTTCCTTGAAATTGTCCTTCCCCACTGGTCATAGGTTTCTACATAATGGTTTTCGGCCACACCTGTATCTGCTGGGACAAATGTGGTGGTCTTGGTGCGGTTTATGATGTCGTAATCAAAGGCATGGTAGTTCCCTTGGGGGTTGGTGACTCTCTTTAAACGGCCCCATTCATCACTCACATAGTTCGTTTTATTGCCATTAGCATCCTTCATCCAAATTAATTGTCCGTAATTGTTATATCCATAGGTAAACCGATTACTACTCCTATAAGTGAATGCCCGGAAGGATCAACATATGATAACGGATCATTTTCCACGTAGGTATACAGATTCAAACTCAGGGGATTGTTTATATCCCCTTCATAGGAGTCTCTGGATATAAACCTTCCTATGGTTGGGTCATAGTATCTGGATCTTAGGTGGTACAGTCCGCTTTCGTCGTCATAGTACTCACCTGCATATCTCAGTGGATTGGTTACCTGCTCCTGCTTGGAAAGAATATTACCCCATTCATCGTACGCATACCTGTTGACAATATTGCCATTTTGGTCCATAACCTGGGTTACGTCTCCGTGGCCGTTGTACAGGTAGTAATAGTTACCATTGATTTTTCGTGCCAGGGCATTGTGCCCCCAGATGGTTTGTGCGGTAACAACGCCACTGTCGTTTGTCTCGGTGATTACTCTACCTTCATTGTCGTAATGATATCTGGTGGTGCCAGTTGGTGAGATTTTTTTATTCCTTAGTCCTTCAGGATCGTAAGAATAGCTATAAGTCTTACCTCCTGTGGTGAAAGTGGGACTTTATCCCTTTAATATCAGGGTGAAATGGGGTCGAAAACTGTGCAGTGCCAGGGCTTCCTCGGTACGGCTCACATCAGGCCGCAATGCGGGCTGAAAGGTGTTTGGAAAGCGGGGGCAGTTTTTATTTTATGGTGTCGCAATCGGGTTATGCCTTGCAGATTACCGCCTTTGTTCAAGATTTGCATAGGGATCAAGCATGACCCTTTGCTTTTTAATTGAATGTGCAAAAGCATGTTTCCGATTGCTTTTTCTTTCCTCTCGCCTTCAATCCTAAAATTTACAGAAATGCTTTTAGTATCTGTATTAAATTAATTAGTACCGTTTGATCTGTGATATACTTAAACTTCATATAATGTTCTTCATGGCTTCCGCCAATTTGTCCAGTCATGTACATATGTCCTAATTTATCCATTTCAACAGTGATATGCGCATCTGAATCACTATCACTTATTTCACAATATCCACTTAGCTGCTCGTGCATCTTAGATAATGTTTCAACAACCGAAACTATACTTTCTTTTGAAATACAGAAATTTGAAGCACCTGTAAATTCGCCTGATTTTACTTTGATATTAAATGTAAAGTAGTTCTCTACTGTATATAGATATTCTATAACCAGCTTTTTACCCTCCGAACTAATAATTACAGCACCTCCATACTTTTCAGTGTATTTCACAAATCCTTTCTTAATTTGTTGTGGTTTTTTTGGGGTGTATAATTCGCCAGTTTTGTTATTTACATAAATGAGTTATTCCGGTTTTAGAACAACTTTTAAGTGATTTATTAACACCGTATTCGTTCCCTGCTTATCTTCTTTTAGCTCATTTGCTGCCCAGGAAGGAGTCATTAAGTGTACATGTCCACCATTATTAACTAGAAAAGTTAGTTTTTTCAAAAATAGCTCAATGACTTCCTTCTCACAGAAAATCTCGATTTTCTCTTGCTTTTCATCATGCTCAACCGTTAAAATCATCGAATACCACGTCCCATGTCATATTTTTTCTTATCAAGGGGGCCTTTGTAACCTCTTTACGGTTAACATCAACATGAGGAAATTCACCAAAGCTATTCACTTCATCAATATGGTAGGAGTGCCCAATCTTTGGATTTACGTAACCACCCTTTCCAGTTAGTGGGTCTAGCCCTCTTAGTTCAAAACCTTTTGCCCGAAACATTTGGTCAATTTCTGTAGCCGTTTTCCCTTTGAACGGATCATTTTCCACGTAAGTATATAGATTCAAAAACCTTGTGTACCATTAACATCTATTGTTAGTGCGCCATATTTTGAACTTGCTCTATAAGTAAATGTCAATCCGTTGCAATTATGAATTTCAAAAGCACCTAGTTTTACTTCTTTTATCGTAAAATGATTTACCTGATTCTTAAAAAATGTCAAGGCATCTTCTGCAGTTCCCTGAACAGCTCTAATTCCGCTATTTTTAGCTTGCAATTTATTCCATAATATTACAAATACACTCTATGAATCCACCTTCTGTATGGCTTTTTTGAACTCACCAATTTCCGAGGAAAGAAACACTTTGCCCTCTTCAACGTCATACAAATGTCGTGACTCATCTATCCTTAGGGCAAGATTGGAAACGAGGTTATGAACTCCTTCTTCTTCAATAGCACTAGAAATCCCCTCAATATCAAGAAGTAGTTCATCTTCCTCTACCTTTCCGTCCTCATAGCGCCCAAGCGCGTGAAGAACCTGGTCTATTAAACGTTTACTGTGGTTATTCATGAAATCCACTCCCATTAGTATTTCATTGTTGTAATGACTATTTTTCCGCCTTCCTCCGTGACAACCCTCATGCCATTAAGCTCAAAAATAGTCCGGGTTACTGCATTCCTGACAGCTTCACGAGGAGCACCATTAGCAATAACATCTTCAACAACTGACGTTGGAATTCCTCTAGCTTGGTAACCACCGGCTGCGGTACCATAACCTTTAGGAGTCATTCTATCGACTACCTCTCTGGTGAAGTACCGTCCGTTAATATTTGCATATTCACGTCCTTTGTAGGTAGCTTTGGCCAAATCACCCACATGCCCCAAATACCTTTACCCGTCCCCTTAATTCCTTTAACAAGCTTAAGACCTCCACCAAACATCACGAGATCTAATCCGGGATTTTCAGGGATCGGAAAAAAGTTGAAAAGTTCTAGTTTCTCCATATCAATAGGGATCGTTTCCCCTTTGTGCCCAACCTGCATCTGCAACCCTGCTTATACTTCCTGGGATTTCCCCTTCTCTATTCCACTGGTCACTATATTTACCACTAAATAAATTAATGAAACTACCAATAAAATCTAAGCTATTGCTAACAAACTACTACCTACAGAACTGCTACTTCCAGAGTATGAACTTCCCCCTTTATTGCGCGAGCAAACTCAAAGGCTCAACCATCAGCAAATATCTGATAGTTGAGCCCTTTTGAGCACAAAACTTCCGATTAAACTCTTAATAAACCGTCCCCTTGTCTCTTCAGTACAGTAGGTTACCATTACCAGGGAGCTATTCAATCCAACTATTATCTGTACTGTCCCATGTAACAAACCCATCAGTCCAATTATCTTGATCTAGTTCATACTCATCAATATAAAAACAGTCCTCAGAAAACCTATTAAACCCTTTCTTAATCTTAAATTCTTCTTTCACCCTTTCTGCATTTTTGTACGAGCTATAAATTCCAATAACTTTTGTCTCATCAACCTTTAGATTTTCACATATTTCTTTTTCATAGCTATGTTGAAGCAAATATACTTTCATCATATATACCCGTCACCTTTCAAACACTATAGTCCGAGCTCTTTCAGTTTAACTTGTCGCAACTCTAGTCGAAGTGAGTATCAAAATATTTCTTTAATTTATTGAAGTCAGTTCCTGGACCAGTTCGGTTCGGATTCCACTCTCCGTATTTCTCTAAAACTCTTTTTGCTGTTTCTTTTCCAGCCTCACCTTTATACGGCTTCTCACCTTTGAACCTGTCAGGAATATCATCTTTTTGCTTGCCTTTTACTTTCTTTTTCGTTTTATACTCTTTTTCCTCCGAACCATTATACTCCGCAAAAAATCGATCGTAAACATCCTGTGCTAACTTTACCGTGGCGGCAGTTGCTGCAGTACCAAGCGCAGCTGCTGCTGCTATTGCCTCAGGTGCCACAGCTGCTCCGGCTATAGCTGGAACAAACGCTACCTTTCCATTTGATGGTAAAGCTGTAGTTCTGGCTATTTCTGCGCCGATTCTTGCTGCCTCGGCAAAAGCCCCACCCCTATTCCACTGGTCACTATATTTACCACTAAATAA
>NZ_FRAR01000004.1 GCF_900142375.1 Desulforamulus aeronauticus DSM 10349
GGACCGGTGGGTCCGATTGCTCCGGTAGGTCCAGTTGGGCCAATAGGTCCAGTAGGACCAGTGGCACCGATAGGTCCGGTAGCACCCCTTGGGCCAGTGGGTCCGGTGGGACCGGTAGCACCTCTTGGGCCAGTGGGTCCGGTGGGACCAGTAGCACCTCTTGGGCCTCTTGGGCCGGTAGGCCCAATTAGACAGTCACAGCAATCATCAAAATCACAGCAGTCATCCCAGCCAGTACAGTCGTCAAAATCATTGCAGTCATCGTGGTCATTACAATGATCGCAATTATCCCATCCATAGTAATCAGTATCGCATGGTTTAGTACATTTATTTTTTTTATCAAACCACCTATTATTGCACAAAGTGAATCGTAACCTCCCCGCTTAATTAATGGTATTTTTTCCATATTACGGGGGAGTGGCGCAATAGGTTACACTCTTACAAAAATTTTTAAGATTACTCATTAAAAATATTTTATATCTCATAAGTGTTTTGTTTTCTGAAAACCACGACACATCCAGTTTCTTAAAACCAATTAATGAGTTTTTCTTGACAATCCAAATAAGGTAAATCATACTAAAGATATTAGTATCAGACTATATCTGTTATAGGAGAATATCTTATGTTAGATTTTGACAAGTGCCCTTGTTCGGGAAGTAACCTTGACAGATTAATTCAGCCAATGATTTTGATGAATCTGGCTCAGGAAGACCTATATGGCTATAAAATTGTTCAGCGAATTGCAGATTCACCTATGTTCAAAGGAAATAAACCAGATGGAACCGGTGTTTATCGCTCCCTTAAAGCAATGGAACAACGGGGATTAGTTGTGTCCTCTTGGTCTTTGGATAACACAGGACCGGCAAAACGATTTTACCATCTGACCAATGTGGGAGAAGAATGCCTCTCCCGTTGGCTGAGTACCTTGGAAGAATACCGCAAAGCCATCGGAATGTTGTTGGAAGATGTACATAAGGCATGTGCTCATACCAAGCGTGGTAAAGGGGATTGAAAAATCTAGGGAATTCATAGAGTAATCTGCTAAGGAGGAATAGTATGTCAATTTCTGATTTATTAGCATCAATAAAAAGTGGTGAAATCGTAAACAAAGATGACGCGATCAGTCTGTTAAATATTGATTGCCGGCATGATGATTTTTACAAACTGTTATCCACTGCAAATTACCTATCCCGTACTGAGTACAATAATCAAGGTTTGATTTTTGCCCAAATAGGTATCAATGCAGAGCCCTGTTCCATTAATTGCCGTTTTTGTTCAATGGGACAAGGCCATTACACCTTACCGGTTACAGGAAGGAAAAAGATCGATGAAATACTATCAGAATTAGAGTTATTGGTTGCCAATAACATTCATGATTTTTTCTTAATGACCACAGCAGATTATCCAGTTAATGCCTTTATGGATATTGCTAAAACTGTAAGAAAGAATTTGCCTGACCATATTAGATTTGTTGCTAATATAGGCGATTTTAATTATGAAACAGCTAAGAAGCTCAAGGAAATTGGATTTACTGGGGCTTATCATATTCATCGATTAAGAGAAGGCATTGATACTACGATAAGGCCTGAAATTAGAATAAATACCCTTAACGCTATTCGTGATGCCGGTTTGGAATTATACTATTGTGTTGAACCCATTGGTCCTGAGCATTCCTATGAGGAATTAGTGACAGAAATGATTAGAGCAAGGGATTATCATGTTAAGGTTATGGCAGTTATGCGACGTATCCCTGTAAAGGGAACACCCTTATATGATAAAGGGCAAATTACTGCCATAGAATTAAGCAAAATTGCTGCAGTAGCGAGACTTGTTACCCGTCCTAAGAGGGCTATGAATGCCCATGAGGTCACTCAAATGACTCTATTAGCTGGTGTTAATCAACTTTATGCTGAATACGGGGCCAATCCACGGGATACAGCATCCCAAACTGAAAAAAATCGGGGCTTTTCTGTACAGCAAGCTCAGAACATGCTGTGGGAAGCTGGTTATGTAACTACTTAAGCCGGCACACACCCCGAAAGGTATAACCAATCCAAATTTCTCTAAAAAATAAAGCTACTAGAATCCCTTTTTATCGGGTTTCTAGTAGCTTTTTGTTATGTGTTTACGAGTTTACTAATAAATGGGCTTCCCTTGCCCCCTTGACTGGTTAGCAGGGTTTTTGCAATTGGCAGTGGTCCTTCTTGTTAGTTGAGGTCTGCTCATGTAGGTGGGCAATCTTGTTGTAAATCAGTGCTGCTTTGCCCGTCTTCAGGATTCTTGGAGATAGTCAAAAATTAAAAATTACTATTTTAATATTGTAACACCTAAACTGGATTTCCATAGAATGTATTAATCTAAAAGCAAAGGAGGATATACTCATGGGATTTGGAATTAATGGCGGATGTGGCGGCGGCTGCAATGACGGTTGCGGATGTGGTGGATTTGATCCTGCATTTATTATCTTTTTAATCCTTATTCTACTACTCTTAGGTATGCCGAATGGTGGATTTTTTAGTGCAAATCAATAAGTAGAATTGGATTAAAATCTGTCCAGTAATACTCAAAAAATAACTAACCATTTATTTATGGTTAGTTATTTTTTGAACCCATTGGTAAGACAAAAAACACAAAAAAGAATGCAGCAATGTAACAACTACGTTGTTTTTCCATATAATGTATTATCATAAAGCAAAGGAGGAATATACATGGGATTCGGTTTTGGAGGCGTCGGTTTTGGAGGATGTTCTGATCCTGCGTTTATTATCTTTTTAATTCTTATTCTACTCCTTTTAGGTACACCCAGTGGTGGTTGCTGCAGAGCATAGTCGTAAGTGAACCCCCTAACAACGATACTCACCAAAATAACTAATCATAAATAAATGGTTAGTTATTTTTCATTCTTCAAGACCTAGCTTCAATAGGAAAAAATTCGTTACTGTAACACCTCATCAGCTCACCCATATACTGTACTAATCTATAAGCAAAGGAGGATTACCCATGGGAGACGGAGTTAAAAGCAGTTGTGGCGGAGGCGGCGGCTGTGGTTGTGGTGGAGGTTTTTTTGATCCTACGTTTATTATCTTCTTAATCCTTATTTTGCTCCTCTTAGGTACGAATGGTGGCTGCTGCTAGTCGTAAGTAAACCACGCCAACCATACATCCCAAAGGGGTGTTGCAAAACTACTTTTTTGCAACACCCCTTTTTTGGCATATCGGAAAGTATAAAACTTTCCGACATGCATAAGGGCAAACTTGGCTTCCGCCGGCGTCTAAAGACTTGGCGCAAGCCAAGTTTTTCTAATAGCAGGGGCGAACTTCATTCGTCCGAATGAACTACCCGCAGGGCTACACTGCTGTATCAAAATAATGAACGACCTCAGGTTGCCCCTAGGACACAACATCGGTTGATTGTGCAACAGTCCTATTTTTTATATGCTAATGGACTAAGAAAGATTGGTGCTACCCATTAAATAACGATCACATTCCCGCGCCGCGCCACGACCCTCGTTAATCGCCCAGATCACCAGACTTTGTCCCCGGCGCATATCCCCAGCAGCAAAAACACCCGGTAAATTGGTGGTAAATTGGCCATAGGCAGCCTGAACGTTACTGCGTTCATCCCGAGCTACACCCATTTGATCAAGTAATTGATCTTCCGGGCCGCTAAAGCCCATAGCTATCAACACTAAATTAGCAGGCCAGACTTTCTCAGATCCGATAACTTCCTTGGGTTCTAAACGATCTTGAGCATTCTTGACCCATTCAATCTGAACCGTATGCACCTCTTTAACTTGCCCCTGTGCATCACCAACCATTCTTTTTGTCATGCTGCAATATTGCCGCGGGTCACTTCCCTGCACGGCGATAGCTTCTTGCTGACCGTAATCAACTTTGTGTATTCTAGGGTATTCTGGCCAAGGGTTATTGGCTCCCCTTTGCAATGGGAGTTGGGGCATGATCTCCAATTGGACAACACTCCGACAGCCATGACGTAATGCCGTGCCAACACAGTCTGTGCCGGTGTCACCACCACCAATAACGAGTACATCCTTTCCTGCGGCAGAAATAAAACATCCGTCGGTGTGATTGGAATTGAGCAAACTCTTGGTATTTGCTCCGAGAAATTCCACGGCGTAGTGAATACCCTGAAGCTGGTTACCTTCCACTGATAATTGACGTGGTTTGGTGGCACCCCCACATAGAACAACTGCATTAAATTCATTAAGCAATTGAGCAGCAGGATAATCCTTCCCTACTTCTGTCTTGGTGACAAACTGAACCCCTTCTGCCACCAGCAGATCGACTCGTCTTTGCACGTATTGCTTTTCCAGCTTCATATTAGGGATACCATACACTAATAACCCGCCGACTCGATCAGCCCTTTCAAAAACAGTAACCCAATGTCCGGCCTTATTGAGTTGGGCTGCACAGGCTAGGCCGGCTGGACCGGAGCCTACCACAGCAACCTTTTTGCCGGTGCGTTTGGCAGGAGGCTGAGCCATCACCCAGCCCTCGGCAAAGGCTTTTTCGATAATCGCGCATTCAATGCCTTTAATGCTTACCGCTGTATCAATCAGCCCTGTTGTACAAGCACCTTCGCAAAGGGCTGGACAAACCCGACCAGTAAACTCAGGAAAATTATTGGTTTTGCTTAGTCGATTGTAAGCTTCCCGCCATAAACCCCGATAAACTAGATCGTTCCACTCCAGTGGCAGGTTATGGTTGGGACAGCCGTTATGACAAAAGGGTGTTCCACAGTCCATGCAGCGTGCTGCCTGAGTTTCTAGTTTTGCTTCAGGCAAGTGATCATAAAATGCTTGCCAATCCTTGATTCGCTCTAAGGGAATACGCTCTGTGGCGACTTCCCTGTTGTATTCCATAAATCCGCTAGGTTTACCCATGATGTACCCTCCTAACCACTGTCTCGAGACATTGCCTACTTATTTTCTAAGTTCCATGGTTTCCGTGATGCGTTTGTAATCCATAGGAATAACTCTGACAAAATTAGGCAGTAGGCTTTGCCAATTATTTAACACTCGCTTGGCCAATGTGCTTTGCGTATATTGTAAATGCCGCTCAATGAGACTTTGCACAGCTTTCATCTCTTCAGGGTTTGCCAACCTTTCTAAAAGAACCATGTCTTTGTTGCAGCGGCTGGGAAAAGTACCGTCTTCGTCTAACACATAGGCGATACCACCGGACATGCCTGCAGCAAAGTTTCGGCCAGTGCTACCTAATACCACGACTCGCCCTCCGGTCATGTACTCGCAGCCGTGGTCGCCCACTCCTTCCACAACCGCCTGGACGCCACTATTTCTGACGCAGAACCTTTCTCCGGCGATGCCCCGGATATAGGCTTCGCCATCAGTGGCCCCATAGAATGCCACGTTACCAACGATAATATTTTCTTCGGGCACAAAGGTAGCGGTAGCAGGGGGTGAAACAATTACCTTGCCACCGGATAGCCCTTTCCCGAGATAATCATTGGCATCGCCGACCAGGTTTAGGGTCAGCCCCTTGGGTACAAAGGCTGCAAAACTTTGTCCCGCGGTGCCCTCAAAGGTTATCTGAATCGTATCCTCTGGCAATCCTGCTGCTCCGTAACGTCTGGATACTTCACTACCTAACAGGGTACCAACCACCCGGTTGACATTACGAATGGGTACTTTGGCCTCCACCCTTTGGCCTTGTTCCAGGGCAGGTTGGCAGAGCGTAAGCAATAACTGACTATCCAGGGACTGTTCTAGCCTGTGGTCCTGGGGCACACATTGGTAGCGACTAACATTCTCCGCTACAACCGGTTGGTGAAGCAATACAGACAAATCCAAACCTTTTCTTTTCCAGTGGCCGGCAGCAGTCTCTACTTCCAGGACGTTCGTTTGTCCAATCATTTCGTGAATGGTTCGGAAGCCTAACTGGGCCATAATTTCTCGCATTTCCTGAGCAATAAAATGCATTAGGTTTACCACATACTCTGGTTTCCCTTTGAAATTTTTACGAAGTTCCGGGTTTTGGGTGGCCACACCCACGGGGCAAGTATCCAGATTACAGATACGCATCATCACGCAGCCAAGAGTAACCAGAGGTGCTGTGGCGAAACCGTACTCCTCCGCACCCAGCAGGGTGGCAATGACCACATCTCGACCAGTCATCAATTTACCATCGGTCTCAACCACGATTCTGTCCCGCAAATTATTCAGCAACAGGGTTTGGTGGGTTTCCGCTAAGCCTAATTCCCAGGGTAAACCGGCATGCTTAATGCTGGTTCTTGGGGATGCACCCGTGCCGCCATCATAACCGCTAATCAATACTCCGTCGGCCCGCCCTTTGGCAACCCCTGCAGCAATGGTACCTACCCCTATCTCCGAAACCAATTTCACGGTAATTTTGGCTCTGGGGTTGGCATTTTTTAGATCATGAATTAATTCGGCCAAGTCTTCGATGGAATAAATATCGTGGTGTGGTGGGGGTGAGATAAGTCCAACACCCGCCGTAGTTCCCCGTACTTCGGCAATCCAAGGGTAGACTTTTTTACCAGGCAGTTGCCCCCCTTCACCGGGTTTAGCACCTTGGGCCATTTTAATTTGAATTTCATCTGCATTTACTAAATAGTGGCTTGTTACGCCAAACCGTCCAGAAGCTACCTGTTTAATGGCACTGCGCCGGGAGTCACCGTTAGCATCCGGCAGAAAGCGGGACGGATCTTCCCCTCCTTCACCGGTATTACTTTTGCCCCCAAGCCGGTTCATGGCAATGGCTAGACATTCATGGGCCTCTTTACTGATAGAACCGTAAGACATAGCCCCTGTTTTAAAACGGCGACAAATAGCCTCCACAGATTCCACTTCATCAAGGGGTATCGGTTTTCTGTTTGTTGTAAAGGCAAATAGGCCACGTAAGGTGCAGCTTTTCCCTGCCTCATTAATCAGTGCGGAATATTTTTTAAAGGTAGCATAGTCGTTGTTCCAGCAAGCCTGTTGTAAGTAGTGAATGCTTTGTGGATTATATAGATGCTCTTCGCCGTTATAACGCCATTGGTGAGAAGATCCGGCATCCAGGGTCGTGTCATGACCCGCTTGCTCTGAATAGGCTCGCTGGTGACGTAGGCCTGTTTCCTGGGCGATGGCGGCCAAGTCAAGACCTCCAATACGGGAAGGTGTCCAGGTAAAATATTGCTCAATAACGGCTGGATGGATGCCAATGGCCTCGAATATTTGAGCCCCGCAGTAACTTTGGATCGTGGAAATACCCATTTTCGACATGATCTTAACGACGCCCTTAGTGGCAGCCTTAAGGTAGTTCTTCACTGCTTCTCGGTGGCTTACTTCGGTCAGGTAGCCCTGGTCAATCAAGCTATGGAGGGTCGCCAATGCCAGATAGGGGTTGATGGCACTGACACCATAGCCCAGTAAAACAGCAAAATGGTGCACTTCCCGGGGTTCGCCGGATTCCAGGATTAGGCTTACCTGGGTACGGGTCCCCTCTCGGATCAAGTGGTGGTGCAGCCCCGCAACAGCCAACAGGGCTGGCAGGGCAGCGTTTGCCGCGTTGATGTCCCGATCGGATAAAATCAATAGATTGGCTCCCTCTCTGATGGCAAGGTCTGCTGCTTGAAAGAGCTCCTGTAAAGCTTTCGCCAAGCCTTGGCAGCCTGCCTCTACTGGATACAGCATAGAGAGTGTCGCTGCTTGCAAACCTTCACGGTGGAGCCCCTTCAGCCGGCTCAGTTCTTCATTGCTGAGCAAGGGTGATGTTAGTTTGATTCTCCGGCAACTGTCTGGTTTCGGCTCAATTAGATTTTTTTCTGAACCAAGGGTGACGCCGATGGCTGTAATGAGTTCTTCTCTGATCGCATCAATCGGTGGATTGGTAACCTGGGCGAACAATTGTTTGAAATAGTTATATAACAGTTGCGGTTTTTCAGACAAAACAGCCAACGAGGCATCATGACCCATGGCCCCCACCGGGTCAACGGCACTACTAGCCATGGGAACTAGGATTTTCATCAGATCCTCATGGGTATAACCAAAGGCTTGCTGCTGTTGCAAAAGCTTTTCCGGTGCCCAGCTTTTTTCCACCGGGGATTCCGGCAGATCGTCTAGGTTCACCAGATAATCATTAATCCACTGGCGGTAGGGTTGTTGTCCGGCGATACTTTCCTTTAATTCTTTATCCGTAACAATGCGGCCCTCTGCTGTGTCCACCAGCAACATGCGACCTGGCTGTAAGCGTTTCTTATAGGCAATATTCGCCGGATTGATATCCAGTACACCAACTTCTGAGGCTAGGATAATTAAATCGTCTTTGGTTACATAATAACGGGAAGGCCTAAGTCCGTTGCGATCCAGGGAGGCGCCGATGATTTTGCCGTCCGTAAAGGCAATGGCGGCCGGGCCGTCCCAGGGTTCCATCAAACAACTGTGAAATTCATAAAAAGCTTTCTTAGCATCACTCATACTTTCGTGATGATCCCAGGGCTCGGGAATCATCATCATAACTGCCTGGGGCAGTGACCGACCTGACAGATAAAAAAACTCCAGGCAGTTGTCAAACATACCGGAATCACTGCCTTGTTGATCAATCACCGGTAGAATTTTCTTCATATCCTCCCCAAACAAGGGCGAGCTACACAGGGCCTGACGGGCACGCATCCAATTGACATTGCCCCGTAAGGTATTGAATTCACCATTGTGAATGATATAACGGTAGGGGTGAGCCCTTTCCCAACTGGGAAAGGTATTGGTGCTAAACCGAGAATGAACGAGAGCCAAGGCAATTTCTAAAGTAGGGTCTTGTAAATCAAGATAAAATTGATCTAACTGCTCCGGCGTGAGCATTCCTTTATAGACAATGGTTCTGGCAGATAGGCTGGCAATGTAAAAGGTTTCGCCAGTTGGCAGCAGTAAAGGTTGCATCTCTTTTTCAGCCCGTTTTCTAATAATATAAAGTTTACGTTCAAAATCAAGGTGCTGCATTTGGCCCTGGGCCCCGATAAAAACTTGCACGATGGAAGGTTGGGCTAGTTTTGCTGTTTCGCCTAGCAGTGAGTCATCCACAGGCACATCTCGCCAACCCAGCAGGGTTTGGCCTTCTTCTTCAATGATCCGTGTTATTGTTTGCTGGCATTCTTGACGTTTCGTGGGAGACTGGGGTAAAAACAACATGCCTACGCCATACTGTTCTGCCGGCGGCAGCTTGATATTTAACCGGGCACACTCTTTGGCCAGGAAGCTATGCGGTAGCTGCATCAGAATGCCCGCACCGTCACCTGTATTGGTTTCTGCTCCTTGCCCGCCACGGTGATCCAGATTAACCAAAATGGTGAGAGCTTTGTGTAAAATATCATTGGATTTTTTTCCTTTGATGTTGGCGACAAAGCCAATACCACAGGCATCATGTTCAAAGCTGGGGTCGTATAGTCCTTGCTTGGGGGGTAATCCATAGTTTGTGGGAGACATCATAGTCATCTTTCATTACCTCCTATTTCTGACACGAAAGAAAAATAAAAAAAGCCCACAAACAGATAAACGTAACAGATTATCTGTTGCAGGCTTCATTGCCATTAGTTCAGCACATCATTGTGCTGTTTGATTTATTTTTAATTATATAGAGCAGAATAGCAAAAAGCTATACCCCTTTTAAATGAATTATGTATACTAAACAGCATAAAAAAGCAAACTCGCCCGTTAGAACGAGTTTGCAAATTGTAGGTAAAATCTACGCCGACAATCTGGCAATGCCAACGCTACGCTCTCTTTTAATACAAGGTGAGGTATTTCTTGACTTCCCAATCGTGCACCGCGGTTCTAAAATCATCCCACTCTGCCTGCTTGCCAGCTACCAAATTTTTTAAGATATGATCGCCCAGCACCGAGGAGATAACAGGGTTAGCTTGCAGTTCCAGGATAGCTTCCTGCAGGCTGGCGGGTAGACTGGCGATCCCTGCCAAGTCCCGATCATCTGCAGACATATGATAAATATTGCGTTCAGTAACTTCCGGCGGGGCAATTTTATTCTTAATACCATCCAGGCCAGCCTTCAAGGCTGCTGCAATGGCCAGGTAGGGGTTACAGGATGGGTCGGGGTTGCGTAATTCCACCCGGGTGGACAACCCACGTTTAGCTGGAATGCGAATCAACGAGCTGCGGTTGGCTAAGGACCAAGCTACATAACAAGGAGCTTCATAACCGGGCACTAGGCGTTTGTAAGAGTTGACGTTAGGGTTGGTCAAGGCTGCAAAGGAACGGGCATGTTTAACCAAACCTCCAATGTAGTATTTGGCAGTTTCACTAAGTTGGTCTGGAGTGCTGGGGTCATAGAAGGCATTTTCACCAGCCAAAGTAAATAAAGACTGATTCATATGCATACCAGAACCGTTAATGCCAAAGATCGGTTTGGGCATAAAGCTGGCATGTAAGCCGTGCCGCTGGGCAATGGTGCGTACAACAAATTTAAAGGTCATAATTTTATCGGCCACATCCAGAGCATCGGAATACTTGAAGTCAATCTCGTGTTGACCGGGGGCCACTTCATGGTGGGAAGCTTCAATTTCAAAACCCATTTCCTCCAACGTAAGCACCATAAAACGTCGGGCATTTTCGCCCATATCAATAGGTGTCATATCAAAGTAGCCAGCTTGGTCATGGGTTTCCGTGGTGGGACGCCCTTCTTTATCAATATGGAAGAGGAAAAATTCGCATTCTGGACCTACATTCATGGTATAGCCCATTTCCTTGGCCTCCGCTAAAACCTTTTTTAAGGCATAACGGGGATCGCCCTGAAAGGGCGTGCCATCGGGATTATAAATATCACAAATCAGACGGGCCACAGCCCCTTCTCTGGGACGCCAGGGAAATACCACGAAGCTGGCAGGGTCTGGTTGCAGGTACATATCCGATTCTTCAATGCGAGTGAAGCCATGAATTGATGAACCATCAAACATCATTTCTCCATCCAGGGCTTTGCCCAGTTGCTCTACGGTAATAGCTACGTTTTTTAGAACACCAAAAATGTCCGTAAATTGCAGACGAACAAATTTTACACCCGACTCCCTGGCTTTTTCTAAAACTTCTTGCTTCCTTGCAGTATCCATGTTTATCCACCTTTCTCTTTACTAAATTTAATCGGAAAATAACAAGCGCCTTTTATGAAAGGAAAACATTCCATTCCTTTCATAAAAGGCGCCATTGCCCCTAGCAGTACAGCATCGTACCTAATTATGCAGGTGTCAGGTCTAGGTTAAACATCTTGCATAGCATGCGCCATAAGAATTGCTTCTGCCACCGCACGCATCGACATGCGTTTATTCATGCTCTGTTTCTGAATTCGACGAAAAGCCTCTTCTTCATTCAAATGACTGGTTTTCATTAAAATGCCTTTGGCTTTTTCTACTAATTTCCTGGTCTCAATGTTGTGCTTGAGTTCCTTAATCTGCTTTTCCAGCTTAATAATTTCTTGGTAATTACCTAATGCCAGTTCCACGGCAGGCAGCAAGTGGTACTCTTCCAGGGGTTTAACCAAAATGCTTGATACTCGGGCCTCCTTCGCCTTGATTAGCAATTCCTGCTGCAGATAATCCGTCGTGATAATAATCGGCCCAATTTTATCCTCATACATAATACGAGCTACCTCAAGACCGCCTAGCCCAGGGATTTTGTCATGAATGATTAACAAGTCAGGCTCCCGGGTTCGCGCCAGTTTTAAAGCAGCGGGACCGTCACAGACTTCCCCCACTACCATAAAATCTAATTTGGTTAACAAAGATTTTAGGTGCTTTAAAGAAGCATAGTCTGTATCGACAATCAAAATTCGCGCATTCGCCACTGAAAGTCACCTCGCAAACGCAAAAAGCCCAGACAGATAAACATCTGTTCTGGGCGACATTGCCACAATAGGACACAGCGCTGTGTCCTGCTATTTACTTGCTTTTATTATAGGCAGTGCATCTTAGCTAGTCAATAGATTTCCTTATTGTATACATAACACTTTTTCTGTTCTCCATAGGGAATTTAAACAGCATCCTCCCCCTGCTCGCCTGTTCTGATACGAACAACATTACTTACCGGGTAAATAAAGATTTTTCCATCCCCAATTTCTCCGCTATAGGCAGCTTCCCGGATGGCTTTTATGCATTGATCCACCCATTGTTCTCTGACAATAACCTCTACCTTCACTTTGGGTAACAGGTTAATACTATACTCAGCTCCTCGGTATACTTCAGTGCGACCCTTTTGGTGGCCGCAACCGATAACCTGGGAAACAGTCATGCCATGAATACCAAGTTTATTCAGGGCATCCTTTACTTCTTCTAATTTACCGGGACGGATAACCGCTTCTATTTTGTTCATATTCTTTCCTCCTAAACAGTTTTGACCAGTGTCTTAGGGGCCTCGATGGAAACCTTTGTTTCTTTGGCAAAGGAGCCGATAAAATCATCAGTATAGGCATAAGCATTTTCCCCGTGTACCGAGATATCAAGACCCATTATTTCGTCATCTGCAGAGACTCTTAGGCTCATGAAAGTACTGATTACCTTTAAAATGATGAAAGTAGCTAACGTAGCAAAGAGGATAGTCGCACCAACTCCGATTAGTTGATTTACCAGTAGGCTGGAGTTGCCATAGAACAGTCCGTCAGCACCGGCTGGGTTGACAGATGTACTGGCAAATAGCCCGGTAGCAATAGCTCCAAAGGCTCCCCCTACCCCGTGAATTCCGAAAGCATCTAGGGAATCATCGTAACCTAATTTTGTTTTAGCCACGGCCACTGCAAAATAACAAAGGGGGCTAACCAATAAGCCAATGATCAGGGCAGGCATGGCAGATACAAAACCGGCTGCTGGAGTAATGGCCACTAAGCCTGCTATCACACCGGAAATACAACCCAAAACGGTTGGTTTACCGTGGCTGAACCATTCCGTAAGGACCCAGGCTAAACCTCCGGCAGCGGCCGCAATGTGGGTTACTGCAAAGGCACTGGCTGCCAGACCGTTAGCGGCTAAGGTACTACCTGCATTAAAGCCAAACCAGCCAAACCAAAGCAGCGCTGCCCCTAAAACAGTCATCGGTAGGTTATGAGGAAGCATCGGTTCACTGCCATAGCCTTTTCTTTTACCAATTGCCAGGGCTGCCACCAGGCCAGTCACACCGGAACTAATGTGTACAACGGTACCTCCGGCGAAGTCTAAGGCACCAAGTTTCATGAGCCAACCACCACCCCAAACCCAGTGAGCGAGGGGAGCATACACCAGAGAGGACCAAATAACAATAAAGAGTAAGAAAGCTGAAAACCGCATTCTTTCTGCAATGGAACCAGTAATGATGGCAACTGTAATGAGGGCAAACATTAATTGGAAAACCATAAAAAGTAGATGGGGAATTGTGCCACCGGCGGGTTCTTGCCCTACGCCTTGGAGAAAGAGGTAATCCAGACCACCGATGAAGTCATTGGTATTGGGACTAAAGGCCAGGGTATAACCATATAAGACCCAGATGATTGATACAACACTCATCACGATAAAACTTAGCATAATGGTACTAAGTACATTTTTCTTGCGAACCATCCCACCATAAAATAACGCTAATCCGGGTGTCATAATCATAACCATGGCTGCGCAAATCAAGATAAAGGATGTATCCCCGGTATCAATGGTGGAAGTCTCCCCGGCAAAGGCTCTACCAGGAAGCAGTAACATCGTAAGCAGTACTGTAAGGTACGATAGTAGTTTACTTTTCATATGAATTCCTCCCCAAATTAATTATGGTGAAGTCAACTGGGGGTACCCTACCAGAAGGCTTCTCGAAGACAAAGGTGCTGGGAACAAGAGAATGTTTGCTCCCTTGTTTCCAGCACCTTTGCCTAAAAGCACATCATTGTGATTTTTTAAAAAACAAGGCCTAAGATTCGTACTACGAACCCTAGGCCTTCGTTGGCTTTTTTTGAGGGACATCTTTGTTCCCTGAGATATTGCTATTATAGTCTCTCCAATAGCAGATGGCAATACTCGAAACCCAAAAATCCTGTATACATTTAGGTTACATTTAGGTTATAGGGTCCCGTCACTCACCCGCTACCATCAGCATTCTATCGTTGACCATCGATTGGCCGCTGGCCTTTTTGAACATCTCTAGCAGATCGGGAATGCTGGTAGTTTGGCGCTTTTCTCCTTGCAGGTCTAGGATGATGCGACCTTCGTGCATCATGATGGTGCGGTTACCCAGGCGAAGGGCATCGGCCATGTTGTGGGTGACCATGAGGGTGGTCAGGTTGTGTTGAGCAACGAGTTTTTCGGTGAGTTCCAGCACCTTCTGGGCGGTATTGGGGTCGAGGGCCGCGGTATGCTCATCCAATAAGAGGATTTTGGGCGGTACCAGGGTGGCCATTAAGAGGGTTAGGGCCTGACGTTGGCCCCCGGAGAGTAGGCCCACCCGGGTAGTCAGTCGATTCTCCAAGCCCAGGCCCAATTTACTGAGCTGTTCCCGATAAAAATCTCGATCCTTGGCTTTAATGCCCCAACAAAGTTTTCGACGCAGGCCCCGTTTCAAGGCCAGCGCTAGATTTTCCTCAATGGTCATGGAGGCGGCGGTGCCCCGCAGGGGATCTTGGAAGACCCGCCCGATGAAGGGGGCCCGGTCATGTTCCGGCATCTGCTGTATCTCTTGTTGATCGATCCAGATCCGGCCTTCATCCAGCGGGTAGACACCGGCGATGCTATTTAATAAGGTAGATTTGCCTGCACCATTGCCGCCGATAACAGTAACCACTTCTCCGGCCTGCATTTTTAAAGATACACCGGACAGAGCCAGGCGCTCATTGACACTGCCTGGGTTAAAGGTTTTTTTAATTCCAACGAGCGACAGCATCTTGATTACCCCCTCTTTGCTTTTGGCGGCTTACTAATTTTTCCTTAATCAACGGTGAGGACATGGCTACTACCACCAACAGGGCTGTGAAAAGTTTAAGATCCGTGGTGGGTAAGCCCATTTGCATGACCAGGGCAATGACCGCCCGATAAACCAGCGAACCGGCTACTACTGCCAGCAAGGTTCGGCGCAGGCTACCGTTGCCAAAGATCACCTCACCCACGATAACGGAGGCCAGCCCCACCACGATCATGCCAATGCCCATCCCCACGTCGCTGAAGCTTTGATACTGAGCTACCAAAGCGCCGGATAGGGCCACCAGGCCGTTACCCAGCGCTAGGCCCATGATCTTGCTGGTGTCGGTATTGACCCCCAGGCTGCGGATCATTTGCTCATTATCGCCGGTTGCCCGCAGGGCTAGCCCCACCTCAGTTTGTAAGAAGAAGTAGATTAAGGCTGAGGTTAGCAGCACGGCCAGTAAACCAAAGGTGGCCACGGCCCATTCCCCTGGAACCCCCATGGCTGCAAAATCGGTGTAAAGGGTGTCCAGACGCAACAAAGATAGCATAGATTTATTGCCCATAATCCGCAGGTTAACCGAATAGAGGGCGATCATCATTAAGATACCGGATAACAAGGGGGCAATGCGCAGTTTGGTATTTAATAATCCGGTCAGCAAACCTGCCGCCAAGCCACAAACCAATGCCAGTAGCGTCCCTAGCCAGGGATCATGACCATCAAAAATCAGGCGAGCTGCCACCGCCGCTCCCAGGGTAAAGCTGCCATCCACAGTAAGATCGGGAAAATTCAATACCCGGAAGGTGATGTAGACTCCCAGCACCATGATACCCCACAAGAAACCCTGTTCAATTACACCCAGCCCAATCGCTGTCATATTTATCACCCTACTTAATTACTTTTTTAGCCTTGGCTTTGAGTTCTTCGGGAATAGTTACACCCATCCGCTCCGCCGCCTGCAGGTTGATAGTAAGCTCAGAACCAACCTGACTTTGAATGGCCATTTCTTGGGGTTTTTCACCCTTGATAATACGCAGGGCCATTCTCCCGGTGGTGCGCCCCAATTGGTAATAGTCAATACCGACGGTGGCTAAGGCACCCTTTGCTACTGAGTCGCTTTCACCAGCAATCACCGGCAGTTTGTTTTCTTCAGCCACTTTAAGAACCGCCGCTAAAGAGGAAATCACCATGTTATCGGTAGGTAGATAGATAGCATTCACTTTTCCTACCAGGGATTGAGCTGCCTGCATGACCTCGCTACTGGCTGTGACAGTAACCTTTACTAACTGTACGTCTAGCTCAGGAGCTACTCGCTCTGCTACCTCCACCTGTACCTGGGAATTGATTTCGCTGGCATTATAGATAATACCAATACTTTTCACATTTGGCACAATATCTTTAATCAGTTGTAGTTGATCCTTGACTGGGTTCATGTCAATGGTGCCGGTAACATTGGTAGCCGGTTTATCCATGCTTTTTACCAATTTGGCACTGACTGGGTCAGTGACCGCTGTAATTAAAATGGGAATATCTTTAGTTTCGTTGGCCATCATCATGGCCGAAGGTGTGGCAACAGCCAACAACAAATCATTTTTGTCCTGAACTAACTTGCGAGCGATGGTCTGCAGATTCCCTTGATCCCCCTGCGCATTTTGATAATCCACCACTAGCTTGTCACCCTCCGCGTAGCCTTGCTCTTTCAGGAGATCTAAAAAGCCCTGTCTGGCAGCATCTAAAGACGGGTGCTCGACAATTTGTATAATCCCCAATTTTACCTTCTCATTCGCTTGGTCTTGAGGTGCTTCGCTAGCCCCGCAACCAGTTAACCCAAGAACCATCATCAACATGACAGATAGTAGTATTTTTTTCATTTTTAGTACCTCCAAAAAATTATTTTTGTTTTTCCTCAAATCCCTAGCTAACAACTCAAAGAAGATAAAACCCTCCCTTCGGGCCAAAAAATAAAAAACTCTTCATCCCTAGACAAGGGACGAAGAGTTATCTCCGCGGTACCACCCAAATTGGCTAACAAGCCCAGCTCAAAAGTACGGGATGGCACTCCCCCGGTAAATAAAAAACACTTCATCCTCTAAGGGACGAAATGTTTGATTTCGCTGTACCACCCTACTTGTGTAGTCGCTTTTACCGGTACGGGATTTGCATCCGATACCTCCTCCCTTTTAACGGCAGGACCCCGGCTGCACCTACTTCAATCTTTCACTGCAGCAACTCCGGAGGGAACTTCAATCAGCCATACCATAAAGAAGCTCTCAGTCGCGACTTCTTCTCCCTGGAAGGTTGGGAATGATCTACTTTCCTCCATCAATGTCGATGGTGTATGATGTTATTTAATAAATTAGCATAAGTCCACTGCTAAGTCAATCATTAAATATTTTGGTAAAGGTAGGTTTCAACATTTTTTAGGGAGATTTGCTCCTTATTGAATATCCCGTTTTTCAGAAATGACGAATGCCGTGATGAAGAAAATGAAAAATGCCGGAACTAGAAATTCCCAAGTATGTGAGATGCTACGAATACCCGTTGGGTACCAGTCAATATCTTGTAAAATTACATAATAAGGCAAAGCGGGGAACAATAACGGTCCAATGCTTGGCATGGCTATTGAAATAAAGGCAACCATGATAAAAACTCCCGCTGTAATTAAGGGTGGCACAAAATGACGCGTCCATATACCAATACAAATAATAATGGGCATTAAAGAAAATTGCATGAGACCCGTTTTGCAAGCTAAGGGAAAATATCGTACAAAGGCAGCCCAAGGACTGGTGTTCAGAAAGATAGTGCCAGTTAAAATGATTAAAACATGAGATATCAGGATGAATCCCATAATTGTTATCAGAAGGGTCACTGTCTTGGCTACTAGAATGGATTTGCGGTTTACAGGTAGGGTGTACAAATTAATGATCGCCCCGGTTTGATATTCCTGAACAAAAATGAAAGCAGCAAGGGCGCTAAAGGTCAGAGGAAACACAAACAAATGGTTTACCTGCATACCTAGGGCGATAATATCTACCCACTCGGCCCGAAGTCCCAAATTATTTATTTTTAAGGAAGTGGATAGCAGAGTAATAAAAGGTGCTATCAACACTGCAATGAAGGCAGAAAGCAATATCTTGGAGCGTTTCCATTTCATAAATTCTAAGCGCATGACAGTCAGCATTATTCTTCACCTCCGGTAATTCTCATAAAGCGGTCCTCTAAGGTCTCCTGATGCAGGGTGAGGTGAGAAACCTCAAGGCCTGCTTCCAAGAGTAAGCGATTTACTAAGGCGGGCTGGTCTAGTTGCCCATATACATGAAGATAACCATTTTCCAATAAATCAATTTTTTGCATCGCTAAATTTTGCTTTATCACAGTAATAGCTATCTGGGGATCACTGACCTTCAATTCAAGATACCTCTGTCCTTGCCGATGCATTTCCTCTAAAGTAATCTCTTCTGCCAAAGTCCCATTGTGAATAATACCCACCCGGGTAGCCATTTGCTCAACTTCCGACAAAATATGACTGGATACAAAAATAGTAATATTCTGTTCTCGATTTAAGTTTTTGATGATATCACGAATTTCCTTAATACCTGCCGGATCGAGGCCGTTTGTTGGTTCATCAAGAATAAGGAAATCGGGGCTGTGTAACAGGGCTCTAGCTAGTCCAAGTCTTTGCTTCATGCCTAAAGAAAATCCTTTAACAACCCGGTTGGCTGCCGCAGTTAATCCCATAAAATTTAGTACTTCGTTGATTCGTGACGGTTTAATTTCAAACATTTTTGCATTATAATACAGGTTTTCTTTAGCCGTTAAATTAGGATAAAACCCAGGATATTCAATGGTTGCACCGATACGTCGAAAAAGGTCTTTACCCAAGTTTGTTTTGGGTACACCAAAAAGTTGAATGTCACCCCTAGTTGGCTTAATTAAATCCATGATCATGCGAATAGTGGTGGTTTTACCAGCCCCGTTTCGCCCCAGAAAACCATAGATTTCCCCTCTGTTAACAGTTATATTTAAGTCTTGTACAGCCCAATGATCGTTATATTTTTTACTAAGATTTGCGATTGTTAAAACAGGTTCTTTTAGCATGTGAATGTCCCCTTCGTTTGAGTGACTTAGTGAGGTATTTTAATGCAAAACCGGTAATCATCATTTTGATGCTCTAGCCATATCTCTCCACCATGTAGTTCTATAATATTCTTAGCAATGGATAAACCTAATCCGGCACTCCTGGGCATAACACCCTGTTCCAGGGTGTTAGCCCCATTATAAAATCGTTCAAAGACCTGATTTGCCTGTTCTTTAGTCATGGACAATCCTTTATTAATTACAGCAAGACTCACTCCTTGCTCTTCTGTTCTCAGGGTTACCTTAATGGTTCCCGGTTTAACACTAAACTTTAAAGCGTTGACCAGTAAATTATCCATCGTTCGTGCTAGTTTATCTGGATCAACCAATACCGGTACCGGTGCCTCACCCAATTGATATTCTATTGTGACGTCATTTTTTTCAGCAATTGGCTCAAATTCAACAATCATTTGTTCCATCATTTGATGTAAGTCAATGTTTTGCTTGGCCAGCTTTACTTCACCACTGGTAAGCCATGTGTACTCAAAAAGGTCATCAATCAATTTTTTTAGTTGGCCAGCCTTATTGTAGCTGCTGGAAATATAATGGGCTACTTCTTTAGGGTAATGATAATTTTTTTCTGTAAGTAAAGTTAAATAACCAATGATGCTGGTCAGAGGTGTGCGTAAGTCGTGGGATATATTCGTAATTAAGTCTAGCTTAGACTTTTCAACTGCCCTTTCCTGAGCTATTTTTTCCTGCAACTGCTGAGCCATGATGTTAATATTGTGCGAGAGAGTGCCAAGCTCATCTTGGCTGCATAAGGGTAATCGTATTTGCAGATTGCCATTGGCAATTTCCTGGACACTGTTATTGATAGCTTGAATTTGCTGCATTTTATTTCTGGTGAACCAGTAAAAAAGCAGCGAAAAAATAGTGACAAAAACAGTACTATTGAACAGGTAGTTAAATTTGTAATTTATACCTGTCTCAGCATATAAAGTACCTTTCACTACCAAATATACGTTATTACCATTCACTATTATTGGTTTAACCTCCGAGAAGTGTTTACCCGGAGCAGGGGTTTGGAGAGATTCTTTCGTTTCATACAGGATACGATGAATATCTAAACTGTCTTCTGTGGCCCCGGTGGAATGATACAAAACCTTGCCGGAAACGTCTGTTAAATAGATTCTTAGGTCATCTCCCCGCTTGCTTGCTTCATCTAACAATGAGGACAGCTGCTGATTCTTATTTATCTGTGGGAGCTTCTGCTCTATCCACTCTGCCTGGTCCTTAACAGCGCTTTTACTAGATGCATAGCTGGTGTAGTGTTCTGCCCGGATATCTCGAGTCATGTAGTCCAGGAAATAGAAAAAAATAAAACTTAAAATCAAACAAAAAACGAAGGTGGCCAATAGTTTTAACCGTAGTGAAATATTTTGCCGATTAGACAATTTTATAGCCAACTCCCCATACCGTTTTAATATACTGAGGCTCCCTTGGATTCGCTTCAATTTTGTCCCGTATATTTCGGATATGTACCATTACGGTACTCTCCGATTGCAGGGCCTCTTCCCTCCAGACGCATTCATAAATTTGCTGCGCACTAAACACTTGCCCACGATGACTGGCCATTAACTCTAGTATTTTAAACTCTAAAGGGGTTAACGAAATTTCCTGGCCCCTTAGCTTTACCATATGATGGTCTGGTTGAATCACCAAATCTCCTAATTCAATTTCATTCTCCTTGGTTTCCTGGTTTAATAATTTGCTTCTTCTAAGGTGAGCTTTAACCCTAGCCACCAGTTCCAACGGATTAAAGGGCTTGGTGACATAATCGTCGGCCCCTGAGGTTAACCCCATAATTTTATCCATAGCTTCGTTTTTAGCAGAAAGCATGATAATGGGTATTTGCAAGGTTTGACGTATTTTCATACAGGCTTGCATACCATCCAAATAGGGCATCATAACATCCATGATAATCAAATCCACCCGGTCTTGTTTTAGCATATCAAGAGCCTGCAGACCATCCTCAGCCTGTAAAACCCGATAACCCTCATTTTTTAGGAAGACCTGGACAACCTCGCGAATTTCGGCTTCATCATCAATAACTAAAACAGATATCTGCTCCATCACCTAACCCCTTTTTGGCAATTTTGCTAAACCATACTAGATTTGCTAAAAATCTGCCATTTTAATATACCGTCTGTTTTTTAATTGTTTGCTGTATCAATTATCATAAAGGTATTTTCTTAAAAACGATTTTAGAAAATCTAAAGATTTTCTAAAGAATAGGCTGTGAAGCTGGCGTAATAAAAAACGAAGAGATACCCATTTAAATAAGTATCTCTTCGTTTATAACATTCTATGACCAACCTATTTCATCTCTATAACCAGGGATGTATTTTTATAATTCAGTTAGTATTACAGGGGCGTCCTTGGTTATGGCAAGGGTGTGCTCATATTGAACGCAGATTGAGCCATCAATGGTACTGGCCGTCCAGCCATCTGGAGCTAATTTTGCGCGCCAATCACCAGTGGTAATCATTGGTTCAATGGCGATCGTCATGCCCGGCTTTAATAAGGTACCTCTATTGGGTCTACCGTAATGTGGAATCTGGGGTTCTTCCCAGAGGCTTTGGCCGATGCCGTGACCACAAAATTCCCTCACAACACCATAGTTAAGACTCTCGGCATGGCTTTGGATGGCGTGACCAATGTCCCCGATCCGTTTTCCAGGCTGGGCCTGCTCTATGCCTAAGAAAAGACACTCCTTCGTGACCTGCATAAGCTTTGCAATCTCCGGTGAAACATTTCCTACGGCATAACTCCAGGCTGAATCTCCATGATAGCCCTTATACAGTGCGCCTATATCAATAGTCACAACATCACCGTCTTTAAGCTCTTTTGCACTAGGAAAACCATGACAGATAACATCATTTATGGCTACACAAATAGTAGCTGGAAACCCATGATGTCCCTTAAAACTGGGAATCGCTCCTCTGCTGCGAATGAGTTTTTCTGTAAGCTGATCTAGCTCCAGGGTTGTTATTCCAGGTTTAATTTTCTCTGCTAGCATGGCATGACATTCTGCTACAATTTTTCCGGCATCACCCATAATGGCAATTTCCCTTGGTGACTTTAAAACAATCAATACTTACCCTCCATTCCGCAGGCTTTCTATGGCCTGCTCGGCCCACTTTGAATTGTTCAGAATCGCTCTACCCACGCCAATCAGGTCTGCTTTCCCTTCAGCCAGCAGTTGCTCGGCTGCCTGTGGTTCGGTAATGCCACCGGTGAGGATAACCGGAATCGTCACCACTTTTTTGATGGCTTGTGTCAATGGGAAGAAATAACCTTGCCCCCTCAAGGTCGGCACAGCATAGCCGGAGAAACCACCGGATATATCTAGAATATTTACGCCAGCTTTAGCAAATTCCTGGGCGGCGATTTTGCTATCTTCAAGGGTGCTGCCGCCCTCCAGGTAATCAGAGGCACCTAACCTCAAGAGCAGAGGGAAATCTGGCCCCACAGCCGAGCGTACTGCTTCGATAATCTCTAGATGAAGGCGGATACGGTTATGAATAGCCCCGCCATATTGATCAGTCCGTTTGTTGGTCAGCGGCGAAAAAAACTGATTAAGCAGATAGCCATGGGCAGAATGGATTTCCACCCCAGCAAAACCTGCTTCTTTGGTACGGCGGGCAGCAGCCTGAAAAGCTTGCACAATATCAGTAATTTCCCCTTGGCTCAGTTCCTGTGGCGATTCCCCTCCATGACGAGGATTACAAACTGCCGAAGGACCAACCGGCGTGGTGCCAATGACCTCCTTAGATGCTGCACTGCCGGCGTGATTAAGTTGCATGACCGCTTGAGAGCCATTTTGTTGAATCACCTCGGCTAACTTCCGCAAGCCTTCCACCGTTGTATCTTCTGCCACAGATAGCTGTTGTTTGCTGGCTTTTCCTTCAGGCAGAATAAAACTATGTTCAACGATGATCAGAGATATATAGCCACCCTGGGATTTTTCCTTATAGTAGTCGAGAATGGTCGAACTGACTTTGCCATCGGGTTCCGCTTTAGCAGTTGCCATCGGTGGCATAACCAGGCGGTTATGCAGTTTTAATGAGCCTACTTGTAATGGTTTCAGTAAATGGGACATGAAGCACCTCCTAAGCTATTACCCTCTTAATGATTATTGCTTCCATGCTGACGTTCTTTATCCTGCTTAGTATACTATTTGATTTTGCATTATATTTCTGCAGGGTTAACTGTCTTTCTAAAAAACAGGGAAATAGATATCTTGGGCTTCACTGGTCGGATAATTTTAGCAAGCTTCCTCATAAACCACAAAGTAGTCTTGTAAAGGAGTGTATCTATCATTTTCTGATAGAGCTAGACTTAGTTAGCAGGTATGCCTTATTTATTTTGTAACTTCTTATATTCCATACCTTCTTTAAACACGTTTCCCACAGCCTGGCCTAAATCATAATAACTGGTGCCCATCATAATCATCGGATTAATTTTTAATGGATCAGGCTTGTCATCTGTTAAGCATTGTTTATTTAGGTAGGTCGAAACGATTTCCCCAAAGAACACTTCAAAGCCACAAATAGGAACACTTTGTGTGACCTTACAAAGAAAATTCAACGGACACTCGCTAATCATGGGCGCTTTTTCAAGTTCATCGTAAAACGAAGTGAACATAATGGACTTGTCTGTTGTTTTGCCCGATACGACACCGCAATAATCTGTTATTTGAACCATATCTGCCGAGGGTATATTGATAGTAAAGTAGCCAGTTTCCTTAACCCCCATGGTTGTATAATGAGTGCTTTTTAATGAGATGTAAAACACTGGTTCCAGGCACACCACACCAAATGCCCCAACGGTAGCATAGTTAGGCTTGCCCTTTACATCGGCTCCGACAAGGACCGTTGGAGCCGGACTTACCATAGGGTAATTTTTAATTTTTATTTTTTCCACCTTAAAACCTCCCGAATTTTATTTTGCTTGGTATATCTAAGAAGCCAGCATTAAAAATATAAGGGAAATTCTAAAAAAGGAATAGACTTTTTCTTTCTAATGATTTAACCTATTGTTATAGTATGCCCCAAGGCCCATAGGCCATTTTTTAATTTTCCTGGGCATCTGTGTAAATTTAAAAAAGACTATGTTAAAAAGCCGATTACCCTGATCATGGGGAAAATCGGCTTTTTCATTTTATATTTGAAGGGTCCTCTCTTGTTCTATTCGGAATTGCTGACCCTGTGCTTTGGGCCAAATAGGCTAGACAATTGGGTTTAATTGATTTTCTGAGACGGTCTTGGTCGCTTTATTTTTGTGTATGAGCTCAAATGCTTTGCTTAGCCTTTTTACTCCTTCCACCAGCACTGGTTCGGGGTGGGTGACAAAACAAAGGCGAAACTCACTTTCTTCGCTGGGTACAGTATAAAAGGCCTGGCCTGGGACAAAGAAAACGCCACATTTAATTGCTTCCTGCAATAATCTCGCAGAAGTAATTGGTTTTTTTATTTTGCACCAAAGGTAAAAACCGCCGTCGGGGACATCAAAAGAAATCTCCTTATCCAGATAGCGTCTAACAGTTTTGACCAGGACATCCCTTCTTTTTTTATACTCCCTTCTCGTAAATTTTAAGTGCTCTTCATAATATCCCTGTTTCAGATATAGGTTTAATAGCCATTGGGAAAAATTATTGCTATGCAGATCAACATACTGTTTTTCTAAGGCCAGCCGATTAATTAAGGCAGGGTGACCGGTGAGATAGCCAGTACGAAGGCCCGGTGTAATGGTTTTAGAAAAGGTACTCATATAAATGACACTTTCAGAGTTATCCAAGGATTTTAGTGCTAAGGGAGGTTTTTCACCATAATAGAGTTGGCTGTAAGGGTCGTCCTCCATGATGACGAGGCGATGTCTCATGGCCAAGCGTAATAAATCCCTACGCTCCTGTTCAGTAAGTACTTGTCCGGTAGGGTTGTTATATGTGGAAATAATGTAAAACAATTTGGGCCGGTATCGAATGAGGTAATCCTCCAGAATATCCAGATTCAATGAATTATCCTCGGGTAGGATTAGCATGCGGGCTCCGATAGCCTGAAAGATTTGAATCGCTCCGATATAGGTTGGGGACTGAACGATAACATAATCACCCCGTTCCAGTAACACCTTACTGGTTAAGTACAATCCCTGCTGGGAACCGGAGATGATTAACGTCCGATCTGGGGTCGTATCAATTCCTTGTTGTGAAAGCATACTGGCCACGGTTTCGCGTAAGGGTTGATAACCTTCGGTCGGAATATAGCCAAAGTCCGCAGGATTTGTTGCGCAAAGATACTTTTTAAATAAGCTGTTAAAGATATCCAGTGGATAAAAAGACGGGTCTGGCATACCGGTGGCCAGAGAGATTATTTCACTGGCATAGGGAGTAGAAACCAATTCCTTTAATATCGATGTCATGGGTGTTTGGGGGTAAGGAATAAAAAGCTGTGACCACGGTATTTGAAAGGTTTCGCTATGAAGCGGCGAGTTTTCTTTTACATAGGTGCCACTTCCCACTTTGGTAGCCACCAGCTCTTCCTGTTCCAACCAGCGGTAGGCATTAATAGCGGTCGTTCGGCTAACACCAAAAAATTTGCATAATTCACGTTCTGGCGGCAGCTTGGTTCCCTTTGGTAGGGTGTTGTCAATTATTTTTTGCGCAATACTATTGGCAATCTGTAAATAAAGAGGTGTTTCGGAGGCTGAATCAATTTTGGTTTCAATAAGATATTTGGATATATCCATTTATTCATTACCACCTTATAATATCCAATTAAATAGATAATTAATTAAATTGGATATTTACGATTATCTTCCTGCTAGTTAAGATAATAAATATTACTTTTGGGGAGGCGGCAAATATGGCAAAGCCTGTGGTTGCCCAAGCAGGGAATTTGCAGGTACTAGATGTAAGTCAAGGATTGCGGGAAAGCATTCCGGTTTTGTTGGGAGTCATCCCCTTTGGCATCACCTGTGGCATTATCGGAATTACCACGGGTCTAACTCATGTGGAAACAATTTTGATGTCGTTACTGGTTTTTGCTGGGGCATCCCAGTTTGTTGCTATGACCATGCTGGGTGCAGGCATCGCAGATTGGAGTATCATTGTTTTTACTACATTTTTAATCAATTTAAGGCATTTTATAATGGGTGCTTCCTTAGCCCCCTATATGATGAAACTGCCCCTTCCCTTTCAAGCTTTGCTGTCCTTTGGTATGGTCGATGAATCCTATGCATTGACAGCTAACCGAATTTATAAAGTTGGGTATAGCCCCTATTACCAATTGAGTGTCAGCATGAGCCTTTATCTTACCTGGGTCATCTCTACTGTTTTCGGGGTTATGATGGGTGGTTATCTAGCCAATTGCTTGGAATGGGGGCTAGACTTCGCCATGACGGCAACTTTTCTGGTGCTTTTAATTCCTCGTTTGGTGGATCGGATTAGTCTATTGGTCTGCACTTTATCAGGCATCATTGCGGTTTTAGCGGCATTGTATCTACCTGGCAAGTGGTATATTATTGTCGCCTGTCTGGTTGCCAGTGTTATTGGTTCCATTATGGAAAGGATGCGTGGTCATGAGAAGTGATATTTTATTGATTATTCTTGGTATGGCGGTAGTTACCTTTGTCACCAGATTTGGTTGTTTGATTCTGTTTCGTCAAACTGGCGTACCCGCCTTTTTAGAAGGATGGTTAAAACATGTTCCCACCGCCATATTAACAGCTTTAATTCTACCAAGCCTGCTTCTCCCCAAGGGGTATCTTGATTTATCTTTGCAAAATCACTACTTATTGGCGGGTATCTTCGCTTCTCTGGTGGCCTATAAAAGCCGAAGTATTCTAGCTACAGTGGGTCTGGGTATCATACTGATGTTTTCCTTGCATTGGGCGGGTCAGACAGGGTTGTTATCTTTTTAAATGTGAATGTCTAAAAGCCAGGTCCCCCTGGCTTTTAGACATTATTTAGTTAGGAAAAATCAAAAGAAATTTTACCCTGCTTAAGGACTAATGCGGCATCAAACTTTTTCCCTGTCTTGGCAGAAGTAAATCCTGTGCAGAGTATTTTTCCTTCTGTTACTAACTGTTTGGCTTCTTCAAAAGAGATTGCTTTCTGTAAAATCTGTTTACCCAGGGAGAATTTACATCCCTCACGGTACCCGGAACAAGCAAAATTTTTTGGATACTCTACAATATCCCTGCCGCATACCGGACATGGGCCGACTACCTGCTTGGCGTTAGGGTTATTGCCTTTGGTAGGCTGTTCTTTAATCAGGTTAACAATCCTTTTGGTTAACTCAACAATACCCGTCATAAAGTCAGTGGGATTGACTTGGCCTGCTTCGATATCAATCAGTGCTTTCTCCCATTCACCGGTCATTTGTGGGCTGGAAACCACTTCTGGTACTAAATCGGCTAGTGTTTCGCCCTTTTCGGTAGGGATTAATGCCTTACCCTTTCTTTCTAAGTAACCTACCTTAATCAGTCTTTCAATGATGGCGGCCCTGGTTGCACTGGTTCCCAGTCCGTGTCCCTTCATGACATCCTTTAAGGCTTGATCATCAACAAATTTTCCGGCGCCTTCCATGACTGCCAGTAGTGTCCCCTCGGTGTATCTTTTAGGTGGTTCGGTTTTTTTCTGTTTTAAGGCTGTCTTGGAGATAACAACATTTTCCCCTTTGACTAAGGGCGGCAGTAAAACTTCTTCTTCCTCTTTATCCTTTTTATCGCCTTTGAGCTGCGGCGGGATTACCTCCTTCCAACCCGGACTTAGCTCGATTCTGCCGGAGGTTTGGAAGGTTTCACCAATTACTGCTGTGGTAATTTTGGTTTGTTTGTATTCAGCAGCAGGAAAAAACATGGCTAAAAATCTACGGGCTACCAGATTATAGATTTTAGCCTCCTGGGAAGATAGATTTGAGGTTGGTTTTACATTGGTTGGAATCAAGGCATGGTGATCTCCCACCTTAGAATCATCAATAAACCTCTTTCCCGGCTTAGGTGCCTTTTTAGCGTAGGCCACATAGTGGGCATAGCCGGGTACTGCTTCCAGGGCGCCCAGACGAGAGGGGATAGTCTTTGCCAATTCATTGGTTAAGTGCTTAAACTCCGTTCTGGGATAGCTCAATAGTTTATGTTTCTCATAGAGGGACTGGGCTATTTCCAGTGTTTGGCTGGCAGTAAAACCAAACTTTTTATTAGCTTCTTTCTGTAAATCATTTAAATTAAACAAGGTAGGTGGTGCCTCGGACAGGTTCTTTTCTTCCATTTTGATGATGGAACCGGTTTGTCCAGCAATTTTATCCTTTATCTTGATAGCATCTGCTTCTTGATCAAAGCGGGTTTCGTCCTTATTCTTAAACCACTTACCTTGATACGTCTGTCCATCATGCTTGGTGAAATCTGCTAATAGCTCCCAGTACTGGACCGGTGTAAAGGTCTTAATTTCTCTTTCTCTAGCTACAATAATTCCTAAGGTTGGCGTTTGCACTCGACCGATAGAAAATAAATCTCCGTGTTTCTTGGTAAAGACGCGGGTAGCATTAATACCAATTAACCAGTCCGAGTAGGACCTGGACTCTGCTGCTGCAGCCAATAAATCCTTACCATGTCCCGGCAAAGGATTGGCCAGCCCTTTTCTAATAGCCTCCGGTGTTGTTTCGGATAACCAGAGGCGTTTAAAGGGGCGGTTGTAACCTGCTAAACGCATAATATAGCGTAGAATTAGCTCCCCTTCTCGCCCGGCATCCGTCCCGGCAATTAGTTCCACATCCGGTCGACTCAGAAGCTGTTTGACTACTTGGTACTGTTTAATGGTTTTGGGGTTTGGTTTTAATTGAAAGGAATCCGGTATAATAGGCAAAGTTGAAAGTTGCCATCTTTTTAAGCTAGGATTGTAATCCTCCGGTTCAAATAATTCTACCAGGTGACCAATGGCCCAACTGACAATATACTGGTCGTTTTCAAAATACCCATCCCGTTTGGTAAAAGAACCACCAATGGCGTTGACGATATCTCTCCCCACAGATGGTTTTTCTGCCAGGATAAGCTGTTTCATTTTTAGCCTCCAACAATAGCGGTTATGGAAAATTTTTAGAGCATCTTTTTCATAACGATACCCGGTTCACTCTTTAAACCGACCGGCTGAAAAAAAGCCGGTATCAGGTCAACTTGTTCAAAGCCTAATTTTAGATAGGTTTTCCTAGCTGCGGGCCATTTTTCAGAGACAATTAGGAGAACACTGTTTACTTGGGGGAAATCTTTGCTGGCTTTTGTAATAAGATGCCGCAGCATTCTCCCCCCATATCCCCGGCCTCGGTATTCCGGCAGCACACCCATGGAAGAGACATAAAGTTCCTGCCCCTGGTGACTATGTACTTTTTTAATGGAATGGCCTAAGCTAAGGTTTTCAGCTGATAAATCTTTTTTACTTGACCACAACTCTGAACAAATATAACCTATGGGATCAGCAGATTCGTCTGTCTCCAGCAAAAGAAAACCTTCCGGGAAGACTTCGATTCGCTCCAAAAAGACCTGCGGGGATTCCTTTATACCATTTTTAAAAGACTGATTTTCTATGGCTAAAATCATATCAAGATCACCTGTTGTAGCTTGTCTAAAATGCATCAATGTCCGAGTCCTTTCTTTTGCAATCATCTCAATTCGATTATTTTCAGTGGTCTAACCGCATTTATGGTTCCTTTAAAATATTCATAATCTCCTTTTTCTGTATGCCAGATAGCCTTAAAGTAAGTTGGCATGCGTATGCCATTTTTTTCGAGATAGTTTCCTGCTACCGCGGACCATTTCATTTTTTTATATTCCGTACCCTTTTCGGAATAATATCGATCATCGGTCACAAAGTGCGTAAATTCACCGTTATCGTTAAAGTAAAATAAGCCGCTTACCTTGGTGTTATGATAAGTAATTGTTGCTTTGGCTGTTTTACTATCAATGGCAGTCCAAGCAATATAATCTTGTAACGCATAGGTTGGCACTAGAAAACACTCAGCAAGAACCGTTACTAAGGCGGAAACGTCTATCTCTTTGCCCTTGGCATTCGCCACCGGTATAAATTTTAATAGTTTAATCAGCATATTTCCCTGTCCATCCTGATATTTGTCCCTTCCTTCGAAAGGAAATAGGCCCCCAATAGTACTCTTCATATATACAATACGGGTTGGTTCAGGAACTGAATTAAACTGAGAACAGGTTAAGTTCATCCATTTTGTAGTAGGAGACCTTTTAAATTGAACTTCTGCCCACTGGACTTCGGCCTGGCTCATTTTTACTTTTCCCAGATAGCCACCATGCCGAAAAAATTTTTGTACCGGTTCAGGTAGTGGGGCAAGATCTTTTTCTGTGATTCGTTCATCCGTACACTCTGCATACTTTGCCAATTCTTTTTTGACTTCCGATATATACAGGCTTTTCATAGGTGAATCACCTCATACCATAAAATAAAGAAAGACGACCGCATGTTATTGTGTCGTCTTTTCCATTCACTTACACTATTCATTGTTTAGACCCCATATTCCTCCAGAGCAGCTAATAAAATTCGAAATTTTGAGCAACAAAAACTAGCTCCGTGCTTTTTCGAGTTTGGTGTTATTTTACATGGTCGTATGTCCTGTTAGCACATACTATAAATAACAACACAGGGCAGGGTAGGTGATAGGTTGTGAACGAGATGATTATGGCAGCGTTGATATCGGCGTTTGTTTTCACAATCATGATAACCCAACGGCTAAAAATCTTTAGAATAATAAAAAATCGCAGTAAATACCGTGATAAATTATTTTAACAATATAACTATATTTTACTATATTCCCGCTCAATAAGATCTCTTAAATAAGTCGCAACTTGGCCGGGGCTAGTGACTTGGTGATTGGGGATAGTGACAAATACGTGTCGTTCGTCAAGGTCTAAATTATCTGCAAGGCTAGCAAACAAACCCCTTGTTTTTTTATCAATTTGAAGCATTAGATTAATCCTATCTTCATGGGCTTCTAAATAGAGTTCGAGTTCATCAAGTTTCCCTCTCATAAATTGGGTCGGAGTGTACTCAAATTGCTGGCATTTTCCGTTGTACTCACCTGAACGAGGTTTAGGCTTAAATCCTAGTTCTGTAACAGCATCTAAAATGACCTGTACAGGAGAGTTGGCCTTGACAAAAATGTCATCTACATCCTTAGCATCAATGGCATTTTTAATATCCAAGTTAGTTTCAAAATGATACTTCGTAAAGTAAGTACTGATAGGAATATTGTAGGGTATTTTAAACTGAACCGGAATCGTAATTTCCGGTGAGTTTGCCTTACTATGTAATTTGTTAGCAATCTTTCCGCTGGCAATTTGTTGGCGAACATTTTTTACCCCATCGTCCGTTTTATAGCAGGAGGTTACCACCAGCGCAATATTTATTTCGTCAATCTCTTGGTCCACAGCTCCCCCACGTACCAGAACTTTTCCGTCAATGACTCCACCCAGTTCCACTTGCTGCTGGTTAACAATGAAGTCGACCTTTGCCCCATCAATACCGAGTCCTGCTAATAATTTTTTAAACATTTTACCGCCCCTTTATTATTGTAACTCCAAAAGCATTTCCTTCGGTTGTTTAACAACCATTCTTTCAAGCACAGGTTTTATATCTCGCACTGGTTCACCCAAGGCAAGTTTAAGAGCCAGGTAGGGGAAATTCACTCCTGACATACTGGCAATTGTGATTCCACCGGACATTCTGCGGTTAATTTCAATAAGGTACGGTTCTTCTTTGCAATATCGAAACTGGATATTGCAGATGTAGTCCAGCTTAAAATACCGAATGAGTTTTTTACTTAACTCAATAATTTCTTTCTTATTCTCTAAGAGTTGAACCGAATAACTTCCTAGTTGTGCGTACTCAACCTTACGCCGGGGCACTACTGCAAGGGCTTCACCCTCCCAGCAGAGGCAATCGACACTATATTCAACCCCATCCAGGAAGCTCATGACCAATAAATCATCAAAGAACTTTTTTTGAGAAAGTATTCTTACTGCAGTAGCCATATTGATGGCGGGGCCCTGGTAACCATAGAGTAGATTATCTAATTCATCAAATTCCCGAAGGATTCTAAACCCACGACCTCCTAGACCGCGTCTTGGTTTAAAGCAAATTTCTTCTCCCGCTTCACGTAGTTTCTTTACTGCATCCATAAATTCAGCGATATTGTTTACTACCAGGGAAGTCGGTGCATTAATGCCAATCTCCTGGGCGCTCTGTGCAAGCCTTAACTTGTCGGATACCCGATCGGAAATCTCATTGCGAGGACGGATTACCCGATATCCTTCTTGTTCCAGTATAGCAACTTGCTCACGGTTTAGTATTCGGCTATCCCGTGGGATAACCACATCAATGTTGTGCTCTTGGCAGAGGCCTGTGATAAATTCCAAATATTCTGGCTTATCAGGAGAAGGGCTTACCGTATAGCCCTCATTAAAAAATTCCTCTGGCATATGATCTTCATTGATTGCCCCAGCATGATAGACCTTAATGGAACGTCCTTCGGGATTCTTTTTAAGAAGTTCAGCGATACCTAAATTAGTAGATGACCTCATGCTTGCAATTAAAACCGCTACTTCTTTCATGGCGTAGATTACTCCTTACTGATTTCTAGTCTTTGGATCCCGCTTTCCATCTGAGGCCCCAATTAAAAGCTTTATCCATTTCTGCGTGTCCTGCGAAGTAGCGCATCATGCGCTCAATGCTGAAGGTCTCGTTATTAACATTTTCGATTAGGGCTATAGCACACATAATTTTGCGATTATCGTGTTCATCCATTCTTACCACAATGTCCGGCCCACCCGGTTGCTTAAGGGTTACCACACCATCTGCTTCTGCCCAGTTAGCAACTCCTTGATAGATGAAGGCAAAGACTAGAATTCTCTTAAATTCAGGAATGTGATCGCCATTAATTCTGAGATTTTCCCCAGATGAAACTGCACCGGTTCTGTCATCTCCATCCAATGCGATATAGGGGTAAGCATGCAAATTGCCGAATTGCTTTCCCAAGGCTTGGATGACGCCTTTAGCACCATTTTTCATTTCGATTAAACAACCAAGATCTAGGTCAACTCCACCACTGCCACCAAAGATCGAGCCAAATAACCCTGTAGGCTTACTCGATTTCTGATTCCAATTAAGGTTTATTAGGATTTCTCCTAATTTGTTGTTAGCCTTTTTCTCGAGGTTAATCTTGTCACCCTGCTTTTTGAGTTCAATCTTGGATAAATTAAGTTTTTGCCTTGGTTGCTCCACAGGCGGTTTTTCCACCGGGGGTTTTGGTGTCTCAATGGTCGGCTCATCCGATACAACAATACCAAAATCACCACATAGGGCAGCTAAGCCACCTTGATAGCCCATGGCAATGGGATTTAATTTCCACTCTCCATGATGTCGATAGAGTTCTGCCACGACAATAGCTGTTTCGGTAGTAAAGCCACTGGCTATCGTAAAACGTAATAGCTCTTCATTTCCATTATTAGTTACTCTTAGGTAGACTTGAGGGGTCTGTCCAAAGCTGTGCCCCCTTTTGGGTCCCTCATGTATCGTCAGGGTAAAGGCAATTTTTTGCACATCAGCTGGAACTGCTTTGAGGTTTATGGTTAGTTGTGCTTTATCTGGCGTTTTAGCGGCTTCTACTGTTACCGCCCCGCCGCGTCCGTTGGGATTGCCGTAAAAAATAAAATCTTCATCATTCCTACATTTGCCGTCTTGTTGAAGCATAAAAGCTGCACCATCAATTTCGATGCCGCTATTACTGGTTTCCCAACCCATTCCGACCATAATTTCTGAGAGTCCAGGGAACTTTTTGGTAATATCTGTTTTTTGACCTCTCATGACTGTCAGCGACATGGGAATCACTCCTTATTATTAGGTAACTACATTCAAGGGTTAAGAGTTTCTCGAGGTGGGCAAGAACTGTCTTAACCAGCTGCCAAACCCTCGCGGATTTCTCGTCTGGATAATAACTGGCCCTGGCCCGGTGAACTTACAGACAAGGGCTTCACCGGACGTAAAGGAAGAAATCCAACCCTGTGAAGCCTTTTCAATGGTGTAATGCATATAATCAGGCCAGGCAACTAGGTGACTGTTGTCCACGATAAAGGGTTGTCCTGCTTCCAGGTTGATCACATGGATACCACCATAGGTATTTAGAAATACCATCCCATGCCCACTCACCTTTACCACGAAGAACCCTTCACCGGAAAATAAGCCCTGGGAAAGGTTCTGCATTTTCGTAGACACTTGGAGCCCCGCCGAACCTGCCAAAAAACCATCCTTTTGCACGACCAGACTATAGGTGCCATCTAGTTCCACATCGATAATATCGCCCGGTATAGAGGGTGCCAATAGCACTTCTCCCGGTCCCCTGCGTGCAGTAAGGGTTTGCAAGAAAAAACTTTCCCCTGCTACCATGCGAGCAAGCCCGCCTAACAGTCCCCCCTCCATCTTTCCTTCAACATCTACTGTGGCAGACATACCTACCATGGCATCGGACTCTGCTTTGATGGTTTCTCCTTGTTCCAAATTAACTTGGAGTAATGGGTAGGCTCCCGGATAGAGGATTCTATGCTTCATTTTTAGTACCTCTCTTTTTAGTAGTTACTCACTAAACTATCCCGTTGACTAGCTGGAGTGGGTGTCAAGGGGACGGTTCTATTGACACTTCCACTTCAACTGAACCAGTTCACTGACCAACTGGAGAATTTCTTCACCGGCTAGTATGCCGGAGGCTGCTGTGAAGTTCCAGTCGCCATCGCTAGCAAACTGTTCAAACAATTCCCCATGGGCGGGAGATATGCCACGCTGGGCACCTTTTACCAAAGGAATGTCCAACAAAGAATCACCGGCGCCAAAAACTTGTTCATCCCCTGTAATTTCCACAATTCTTTGGACGGCCGACCACTTATTGATGACCCTTGGCACTAGGTAAAGTTTTCTTCCTTGAATCGACATTTCCCAGTTTTGCTTAATTACCCACTCACTAAAGGACACTAGATCGAGTAGCGGAGCTTTTTCTCGGTCAATAATACAGTAATAAAAAACCCCGTCTGCCTGGCGCAGGGGCTGGGACCAATTTGCGCAGTCTAACTTGCCAAATTCTTTCCGTATTTCTTCACTGGCGAGACAATCATTGACTAAAGTTCTGGCCATGCCTTTCTGGTATTCTATGTCGATGATCCCATCGAATAAGAGGTTGGCGCCATTGCTGACCACGGCATATTTGGGTCTTACTTCTTGCTGAAAGAACTGAATACGTTGGTATTGTTCAATGGTCCGGGTGGTGCAAGGGACAAAAATAGTTTTACGGTTTATTTCTTTCAGTAGCTCGGTAGCCTGCTTGGTCATGTAGGAGTTGTATTTACCATATTCAACGGCCACAGCTTCCTCAGAGAACTCTTTCAGGAACTTCTCTGAGTAAATTAAGGTACGATCTAAGTCACTGGCAAAGATCATTTAGTGTCCTCCAGGTTTTTAATCAAGCCGTAGCAGGAGTAACTCAGCTCGGGATACTCTTCTACCGGTACCCCTCTGTCCTCTGCCAATAGCAGTACGTGTTTGATATCTGCGCTTTTCATATCCTTAACGAGTATTTTCCACGGTACTCGGCGCAGGAGAACTCTGGTTGTCTCCCCTACTCCCGGCTTAACATAGTTGATATTGTGAATACCAAACTCCATTTGAACCTTGGTGGTTTCTTTTTTGCCAAGCCAAGCAGGGGTTTCATCAATACCAACATGGGGTTTATTTTGCAGCATGATGAGTGCTTTTTTTTGGGCATCTAGAAAATAACTTGCTACGGTATCAACAAAGTAGTTTGAAAGATCCTTATCTAACAGTTCTCGATAGAACTTTGCTCCATGAAAATCAATGGGCCCAATCAGATCTTCTCTGCAAACGGTACGGGACATTAAGCCGGATACCGTGGAATTTAGGCAGGCGCTGGGAATTAAAAAATCATCCCTGGTGCCAAAGATATTGGCACAACAACCTGGGTCTGCCAGTACAGCTAATTCCTTACTAATTGTGTCAGGAAGCATGTTAAATTCTTTTTCAAACTCTGTTACAGATTTAATTAATTCCGTGGTAATGGCGCCCTTACCAGTCCAACCGTCGATGAACTGAATCTCACAGCCGGGATGATTTTGTAGGATATAGGCCAGGGCGTTTTTATCGATCCCTTTATCACGAATAATGGAGATACTGTAATGGGGGACATCAATACCGTGAAATTGGTAGATGTATTTTTTTACTAAGACACCTATGGGCGTGCCAGCCCTGGCTAATGATACCAATACCACCCCTTTTCCCCGCTTTTTCAGGATGGTTTCCGATACAATGGCGGTGGCCAGGGCTAATCTTTGTCCCGTCTCCAAAAGGGATCGGTGGAATAGGTCTATGTATTCTTGGCTGGGTTCATATTCTATCGGAAGCATTTCTGAGTAGTGTCGCCCACTTTGAATGGCTCTTTCCCTTTCTTCATTGCCTTGTTCTTGGATGGAAGGTGCAATATCCTTTAAAAGAAAAATTGCATCTCCAGGTGGGTAGCTGCCCAGGGGTTCTGGACTGGGAACCTTTGGGTAGTTCTTAAGACTACCGTATGCGTGGCATTTAGTTGCAGAATTGATAAGAACACCTCCAAGGTTAGTTGCAAAAAGTAACAAATACGATGTGTTCGATACCCAGTTCTTTAAGTGATTGAACAAAGGGGGCTACCTGATCAGGTTTCACCTGTCGTTCCCAAAAGACAAACACTTCCTCATAACAATTAGGTGGGATGTTATAGATAAAGTTTTTAATGCCCGGTCGAAAGGGATCTTCAAAGGCTATGGAGTGTTTAACTGCATAGTCTTCTCTATTATGTAGATGAACCGGACTGCGGGTGGTGGATTGTACCAGGACGTTTTCCCCCATGTAATTGGCAATTAAGAAGGGGATATACATAAACTCTCCGGTACCCAGACAAAGTGTTTTCTTCCCTTTTCTCATTTGAGATAACTTTAAACCAATTCTTTGCGCCTCAGCCAGTGTCTGGTTAGTATCTGAGACATCTACCCCAAAACGGCCTGTATACCCAAGATAGGAAGCTGGTTGTCCACCTTCGGAGATTGTATCTACCTCATATCTCATTTTCTCGTGTACGGTTGTTACGAAAGGAATGTCCTTTTTAATCGTCATCGAGGGTATGTTGATTACAGGGGATTCTCCTTGATGCCAGAAGCAACCTTTTAATAAAGAAAGGACACTTATCTTTATGCCTAATTCCTCTTCAAAGTGACCATAGCGTGTGATTGCTTCTGCAGAACGCCAATCCAGAATCGTTAAAATGGCATAGCGTTTTTGCGGGTATCTCTTTTGTAAGGTCCTTATGATATTCAGACAGGTGTTACCTGTAGTAATTTCATCATCAATTAGTACCAACAGGTCATTATCTGCCACTACAGAAGTATCCGAGATAAGACATCGTTGATCCGGTGCATGACAGTGGTCTTCGGTAAAATAGAGGGTATCCTGGGTACCAGTAAGGTTTTCCCTCGTTGTATGAAGAAAATTTACATTTCCAGTGAAGTTATTGAAAACCGCATGACCAAGGGCTGTGGCAGTTTCAGCAAAACCGATAAATAATGCTTTACCAGGAAACTGGTAAGCTGGGGATTGAAAATCACAATTGGTTCCGGAGGATAAGACATTGGCCGCTTCGTTAATTTTACTTTTGTTCGTCGCTAGCCCCATCAGTTCGGCAATTCTGGAGGCTAATAGAAATCCTGTTATCAGAGGAATGTGTGGCAGAACCGGTATATGCTTACCAATTAGCTTACTGACAAACAAGAAGCTTCTCTTAGGGTTATTTCTTGCGGCCACCCCGAAGATGCTCTCGGGCGGTAAGGAGTAGGGGTTTTCTTCTACCCGAATACCGACCGAGAGACTATCTAATACTTTGTAGTTTCTCTCCTGCGTAGATGATGCTTGTATGGTCATATCTTTCATTCAGCACCCCATAGATCTTAGATAGTGTCATAATTTTTCTAGCCCAATTCGTATGTGGCTTGGCCTCGTTCATTTTGTTACCGTAAACACTCTTGGTAACGCCACCGTTGCCACCGTTGGCTAAGATATCTTTGGCATCACAGTACTCTTCGTGGGTAACAGCATACATTGCCTGTACGGGCAGGATGTGGGACGGATGGATGATTGTTTTACCAACTAACCCATTAGCTTTATCTAACATAACCTCGTGCAAAAGACCATCTATATATCTGCCAAGCAGATCTAAACGAATCCTACTCCCATCCAAGCCAAATTGTTCCCGGAAGGGGGTTTGTCTTAATTGAGGTTTTAACAACCTAGTATGCGTACTGAAATACTCCCAAACAGGACCGGAAATAACATAGCCGTCCTGTGGCCTACCAAATACATTGACAAGATTAGCAATAAAATCCCTAATGACTGAAATGTCATAAATGGTTAGTTCGGGACTTCTTCGGAGACCGTATAAACCAGATAAATCGGTAGCACCCATACGAACATTAAGGACAAGATCTTTGTATTGATCCAGTAAAGACTTAATCTTTAGTAAGGTTTCTGTCCCCGACTCCAGATGAATAACCGAAGATCCCTCAAGAATCGGCATGCCGAAGATGGTTTTTTCAGTGTTCTTATTAACTTCCACCAAGTGCTCGAAATACTCTGACCCTACAACCGCATCGAATTTTGGAAACACAAAACCGGTTAAAACGTTAATTGACTCTCCTAGTGCTTTCGTTAACCGTTTTAATTGTTCTATGTTACGAATCCGGACAAAAATAAAGGGGAGTGAACTCCCCTTTTCTTTCATCGAAAGTAGAGTCCCTAGTTGCAGAGCAAGGTTTTCCTCGGCAGCTTCAACTTCCCGGTCATCTACAGCATCCTCTAAGCAAAGCACTGTAGAAATAAGTCCAGGAATTTCGTTGTTGATTACTTTACTGATGGCCCTATGGGAAGTCCCCGGCATATAGAGGGTTGCACCGAGAGCGTGGGCCAAGGTATTTTTATCTAGTTCCAGCGAACAATCTGCCGGAGGAAGGTAGAACATTTTATCTTTCTGTTCCTGGTTCAGATAATCAAAATAAATCATACAGCCTTTTTACCGCCTTCACGAATGTGATGGAGTACGATGGTACCAATCAGTACTAATGCCATAACAGAGAAGAATATAGTATGAGAGACATGGTAACCAAAGGCCTGACCCATCAGTTTTGCACCAATCAAAGCAATCAGGACATAGGCTGATGCTTCCAATTCGGGGTATTTATCAAGAAGTTTAATAAAGATAGTGGCAACACCCCGCATCATCAGAATGCCTAATAATCCACCAACGAAAAGAACCCAAACCTCACTGCTCATGGCAAAGGCGGCCAGAATACTATCCACACTAAAGGTTATATCCATCAACTCAACGGCAATAACAGTGGCCCAAAAAGGACCAACTAATTTAACCCAGAAGCCGCTTACCTTTACTTCTGCTTCCTCTTCTTCCTCTTTATTAGACTTAGATAAGAAGAATTTGCCTGCCATCCATAGTAAATAGCCGGCACCTAAAATTTGCACCCAGGTTATCTTAACTAAGTAGGTTCCCAGTCCAATCGCCACAAAGCGAAAGAAATAGGCGCCCCAAATCCCGTAAAGCAATGCTTTCTTTTGTTGTTCTTTGGGGAGTTTATTGACAAGTACAGCTAAAACCAGAGCGTTATCACAAGAAAGAAGTCCTTCCAGGATGATTAGCCAAAAGATAATCCCCCAACTCACAGGATCGGTGAGAACTCTCTGAATTTCCTCCAGGTTGAAAAAATGTCCGTAGTTGGCCACTAGGCCGGTCAAAAAAGCTTCCACTAAGGTTTATGCCCTCCTTAAAATCTAGATCTTATAGTTGGAATTCCGAAGGCTCGATACCAATTTCTTTACAGATACCTCTAACCACTTCTTTTTCCTTCTCGTCAAAACTTCCATCCGCCATACCGATAGCACAGCAAACACTTACGACAACGCGGGCTGCCTCTCTGTTCGACCGCATTTTCATGATGGCCTTGTAGGCTTCTGCCTTGCCAATGGTATGGTCAAAGCCAAAGTTTTCGGTGAAATGGTTAAATCTTTCGATTACCTTTGAGGTCTCGAATACTTTTAGTTCTTCACTTCTTTGGATAAAGCCCATCATTTTGGTCTTTTCTGCAGAATCAATGTGTCCGTCAGCGGCGGCCACTAGGACACAGCCAGCAATGACCGCATCCAAAAATTCTTTATTTTTAAAACGTTTAACGGAATCTGCCAAGTTATTTTTGGCATTATTAAAAAATCCTTTTAGTCCAGATAAACTCAACACTTTTCACTCCCTACTATTTGAGATGCTAATATTTTAAGAAGGGGTGCTCAGCACCCCTTTCATCAAGTTAATTGGTTGTTTAGCCTGCGTTTAAGCCGTAGGTTGTAGCTAAGGAAGCTAGTCCACCTTGAAAACCACTACCCACTGCATTGAATTTCCATTCGCCATTATGACGGTAGATTTCACAAGCAACGATACCAGTTTCAATAGAATAATCTTCTCCTAAGTCGTAACGCATAAGTTCTTCGTTGGTTTCACTGTTGGCAACACGAACATAAGCGTTGGAAACTTGTCCGAAGTTTTGGCTACGAGCAGCAGCTTCGTGGATGTTGATGCAAATAGCAATCTTAGCAACATCAGCAGGTACGGTGGGTAGATTAATGGTTAAGGATTCGTCATCACCATCGCCTGCACCAGTGCGGTTGTCCTCAGAGAGAACTACAGAGCCAGAAGGGTCTTGCCTGTTGTTGTAAAAGATAAAAGCGCCATCGCCAGAAGCTTTACCATCTTCTTTTACCAAGAAGGCAACGGCATCCAGATCGAATTCCCCACCACCATCATACTTGTTGGTGTCCCAACCAAGACCAATAAAGATTTTGGTTAGTCCAGGATTGGTTTTGGTTAAATCTACCTTTTGACCTTTAGCAAGAGAAATCACAATAAATACCTCCCATATTGTTTTTTATCCATTACAGGTAACGTCTGCTGAGGCTCTCCAAACCGGTATCGTTAGTTGCCTCACCAGTGGCGGCAAATTTCCATTCTCCGTTATGGCGGTATACTTCGCCAAGGATTAGGGCGGTTTTTCCATCATATCCTTCGGATAAGTTGAATTTGCAGACTTCCTGACCATTGCCACTGTTTACCGCCCGGATATAGGCGTTTTGGATCATCCCAAAGTGTTGTTTCCGTTGAACGCACTGGTAGATGTTGACCACAAACACCAGGCGGTCAACGTCGGCAGGAATCCTTGAGAGGTCCACATGAATTTGCTCGTCATCACCGTCACCTTGACCAGTTAGATTGTCCCCCATATGTTGTATGGAACCACAGGGACTTTTCTTGTTGCCGAAGTAAACCAGATTGTGCTTCTTAGTTAACTTTTGGTTGGTATCCAGCATGAAAACGGAAGCATCACAGTCAATATCGGCATTGCTACCGCCGCCGCCGCCAAAAAGGGATTTTAAAAAACCCCCGCCGCCTCCCCCATTACTTATGGGATCCCAACCAAGACCGATCATTATTTTGGTTAAGCCAGGGTTGGTTTTCGTTAGGTCAATTTTTTGCCCTTTTTGTAAGTTAATCAATTAAATAGCTCCTTTCTTTATGCATCTAAGCCGTAAAGGCGAACTAAGCCTTGCAGCCCATCATTAAAACCTTGTCCAACAGCAGCAAATTTCCATTCTGCACCATGACGATACAATTCCGCAAATACCAGTGCGGTTTCTACACTATAATCTTCGCTCAAGTCGTAACGGAGCAGTTCGGAACCATTCGCATCATCTACTACGCGAACAAAAGCATTGGATACAAGACCAAAGTTTTGACCACGTTCACGGGCCATGTGGATGGTTACCGTAATAGCAATCTTATGTACATTAGCAGGAATCTTACTCAAATCAATGGTAATTTGCTCATCATCACCATCACCTTGACCGGTTAGATTGTCCCCCATATGCTGGACGGAACCGCTTTTGTGCATGAGGTTATTGTAAAAAACAAAGTCATCAGCACTTGCACATTTACCATTTTCACTTAAAAGAAAGGCAGAAGCATCTAAATCAAAGTCTGGGCCATCAAATTTATTGGTATCCCAACCCAAACCAACTACAACCTTTGAAAGGCCAGCTCTCCCCTTTGTTAAATCAACCTTTTGACCTTTTTGTAAATTGACTGCCACAACAAGATCCCCCTTTATATTTTTTTGACAAAATCTCCACCTTTGTGTAGAATTATACTAGATAATTGGTATGAACGCAATATTTGTAAATAAAACTTAATAGTTGAATTCTAAAATTTAACCAACTAAAATTAAATTATGATAACTACTTTATTATTAACGTCATGGAGATGATAAAATGGTTTCTTATAAACCATTAATGCTACAGCTAATGTTACGTGGCATTAAAAAAGCAGAATTGCAAAAAGCGCTTTCTCTTAGTCCGACAACCATTGCAAAAATTAAAAAAAACGAATATCTATCCATGCAAATTTTAGATCGCATCTGTACTTACCTGGATTGTGAAATTCATGAAGTTGTCCAGCATATAAAATCAACTACGAACGTAAGGCCTAAGGTCTCATTAATAAAGCCTCCTAAAATGATGATGCCCGAAAGATTTAGAGTCAAAAACCAGGAGAAGGCTTTCTAGTCTTCTCCTGGTTTAATTAGCCCCCTCGCAAGGACTTTTGCCGAAGGGGCTTTAACGTTTTTCTTATCAACCTAGGACCTTTTGGTATGCTCATTAATTATATAATCTGCTGTTCGAGCGGCAATGGCCATCACCGTTTCGGTGGGGTTACAGCCACCGGAGGTTACAAAGACACTGGCACTGCAAATATAAAGATTAGAAATATCATGGCTGCGGCAGTAGCCATCCACCACAGAAGTAGCAGGATCATTACCCATGCGGCAGGAACCCATCAGATGACCGGTATCAGGTATAACAAAGGCTGGCTCCCCTCCCATAGCCATCAGGATTTCCTGAGCCTTCTCTACTCCGTGGGCAATTAGTTTATTGTCATTTTCGTTATAACTAAAGGTAACGATAGGCCGTGGCATGCCATATTCATCTTTTTCATTGCTGAGGATAACTGAGTTTTGATTGTTAGGCAGAACTTCACCCACCAGGGTGATTTGAGCAAAGAAGTTAAAATCACGCATAATGTCATGAAGTTTCTTTCCCCAGATACCCGACTTAGCAACTAGATTTTTACTTAAGCCCAAAGGCCTGGAACCGTGAGCATTGAGGGTATAGCCCCGTACAAAATCTCGCGAAGGATCCGTCTCATAAAATTCCTGAGTGGCAGCCAGCACTGGGGTGCCCTTATAAAGGCGAACTTCATCCCGGAATCTGCAGTACACATCATGGCCACTGTGGGTCATTAAAGCTTTCCCCACCATGCCGCTGCTGTTAGCTAAACCGTCCGGGAATTGAGGACAGGCTGAATGGAGCAGCAGTCTGGGGGTCTCAATGCAATAGTTTGCCAGAATAACTATTTTAGCCTTTTGAAAATGTTCTTTGCTATCGTGCACAAAGGTAACGCCACTGACATGGCCAAACTTATCCACCTGAACCTGGGTTACCATGCAGTCGCTAAGTACCTCTGCTCCATACCCGATGGCCTTGGGAATATGATGAATCAGGGTACTAAACTTGGCGTTTGGTAAACAGCCCTGGTTGCAAAAGCCCCGATTTATACAAGGGGGTCGCCCATCAAAAGGGGCGGATAGAATCGCCAGCGGGGCCACGACGCTCGGTATCCCTAGCTTTTCACAGCCTCTGCGGAAAATTTCTGCATTGGCACTAATGGGCTCCCGCTCCGGGTAAGGATAAGGCCCCTGAAAAGGCCCCCAGGGAAAATGTTTAGGCCCGGACACAGCAATATCTTTCTCAATTTTTTCGTAGTATGGTGCTAAATCCTCATAAGTGATGGGCCAGTCGTCCGCTACGCCGTCCAGGGTTTTAACCTTAAAATCACTCTCGTGAAAACGGTAAAAGACTCCCGTAAAATGAACGGTGCCTCCCCCCACTCCCCGCCCGGAGTTGTTATGCCCCATGGCTAGAGGATTATTTCCTGCCACCAAACGGGTATCATTCCAGGCCAGGCTTTGCATGGAAAGCTCATCACTGGCAAAATCTGTCTGCGGATTCCAGAAGGGCCCTGCCTCAATAACCACTACTTTAAAACCAGCTTTGCTTAATTCATAGGCCAACACACCGCCGGCTGCGCCTGCGCCAACAACGCAGATGTCTGCTTCATCTTCATATTTTCTGTTTTTTAAATGGTTATAGCGGTGATCTTCGTAATGGTCACAATTGTGAGTAACATAATCGTGATTATTTGTTGACATCTCGCTTCGCCTCCCACGGGTCTGTCAAACCTTGTTCTATTCGTACATAGCCCCGAGGATAAGCTGGGCCTCCATAACCAATTTCTGACCAGACAACGGGATGAGAATAATAGGCACTGATGATTTCCGTCGCTAGCTTTTTAAAGAGTTCTTGTTGAGGTATCCTTTGCCAGGTTCTCATAGGCAGGGCTTTCCCTTGATCAAGCTCTTGCAGCAAAGTATATTGCTCTTTTTCGTCAATCTCAAGAAATGGTGCCCCGTATTGCTTTTGGGATAGTTTATCAATGGCCCGTAACCCATCCCGGACTAGACTCCTTTGCTCCGGGGTATCCACCTTTCTCTGATCTTCTCCAGCTGCGGATGAGAGGCTTTGATCCAGGTGGTGAACCACATAATCTAAGATTTCCTTCCGATGGTCATAAACAATATGTCTGGCAATACCAAAGACCAACGCAGCTTCGTGATCCTCTAAAAATTTGTGCTGATCAAAGGGACCAAGCCTCTTTAATACGATTTCTCGGGTATGCTCGTCCCAGTGCTCTTGTTCTCTTAAAACATCATAGGAAGGATACCTTGTCCTTTTTTCCTGCATAGCTTCTTTACCTCCAGTACAATGCAATTAAACCCAGTATACTTAAGGCAGTCACCATTATGGGCAGCGTCAGTGGCGGACCGATTAGAAAATTCTGGGACTCACCAAATCCACCAACCCGCTCACCTATTCCGTTAAAATGCAGGTAACCACCCACTATTCCCAATCCCAAACCAACAAAGAGCAGAATGCTGGTAGTCAGCTGCAGCATTGGCACATTATAAAAGGCCAGAGCAATGGTGAATATCCCTATTAATGGTCCACCTACGACCGGACCATACATAGCCCAGTGTCTAAAGTTTTGCCGATAATGATACAGTGTTACTTGCAAGGAAATCATAAGAAAGGCAATCCCGGTAAAAAGTAAGAGAATCCTGCTAAGCGGCCAACCGTCCCACATAGTAAAACCTCCCGGATATTGTTTTATCTAATGTTGTCCAGGTAAGGCAAAAAATATAGTAGTGAAACTCAAGATCAATCTAAAAAAGAAACAGCCAACATTTCTGTTGACTGTGATTACTATTTCTTATTGAGTTTTCTTTTTTTGGTCTGTTTTCTGGTAGTTTTGTCACCAAATATGGCACCTAACACAACATCCCAAAAAACTACGGTAGTAAACCTAGCGGTTAGAATTCCTACAAGCAGTAAAACCAAAAACAGTTTCCAATTAAAGAAGATGAAAAAACCTGCATAGGCTATGAAAAGAAAAATGGATAGCTTTAATATTAATTTTACTGTGGGTACCTGATAAAGTTCCGGTATATCAAAGGTGCTAAGTCTTTCATAGGACCCTTTAATCATGATTAATCCAAGCAAAAGTAAAAATCCCAGGGATACTAATACTGTTGCTACCAAACTTTCCTCCCCCCTAATTTTTTCATTTGTTTATAAAATATACGATACTATCAATAGCTGCAAGCGTTTAGCCTAAAAATATTTTTGAAACTATGAACTAAGGCAAAAGAAATAGCCCCAGCCAAAGTCGGGGCTCCACATATCAAATGAATTCCGCGTGATTATGTTGGTTTATTTTGCATCTACCGGGGATTTTTTATTCCTCTAAAAAGGTGTATAAAAAAATTTTAAAGGCAGATAGAGAAATATAAATTTCACCTACCGTCTATAGATATTGACATAAAATCAAAGAGTGTATAAACTTAAAATAATTAATACGGCGATGGAGTTCGCCATAACTGCCCTTGGGCTAATGACTCCTACCTAATTTTCTAGGTAGGGGTTTTTTGTTTTTTGGTTATTTCTTTATTTGTGGGTATTTTACATAAAGATTTAGATAGGAGGGGTGATATTTGGATCCCATTTTACCCTATGTACTTTTATTCATCGGTGGTTTTATTGCTGCAGCTATCTCAGGCGCAGCAGGTTTTGGTGGGGCATTATTGTTACTGCCATTACTAACAAAAACATTGGGTACAACTTTGGCGGTTCCTGTTCTTACGGTAGCTCAGTTAATAGGTAACTTATCTAGGGCGTGGTTTGGTTTTAACCAAATTGAATGGAAACCTGTGAATTACTTTATTGCTGGGTCAATCCCAACAGCGATCCTGGGTGCTTATTCATTTGTAGCTGCACCAAAGGATCTTATTACTAGGGGAGCCGGATTGGCTATAATTCTGTTTGTCATAGTAAAGTATTTTAAAGTCTTAAAATTTGAACCTACTAATAAGACAATGTTTCTTGGAGGCTGTATAGTTGGGTTACTATCGGGCCTAGTAGGCAGTGCAGGGCCAATAGGTGCAGCATTATTTCTCTCCTTGGGCCTTCCGCCTGTATCCTATATTGCAAGTGAGGCAATAACAGCCGTAGTTATGCACATAACCAAGGCATTAGTATACGAGAGATATTTAAGTATAGGAATTAAAGGTCTAAAAATAGGATTGTTCATTGGATTTGCTATGATTTTAGGAACTTGGGTAGGGAAAAAGTTTATTGAGAAAATACCAAAGGAGAAATTTGTTCAATTTGTTGGATGTCTTCTAGTTATAATTGGTCTTCAAATGGCTATTATGGGAAGTTAAGAATAATCAAAAGTAGGTGATTATATTAATTATTTTGCAGTAGGTATAGGCGGTATCTTAGGTGCTATTAGTAGGTATGCTTTAGGCTCTTTTATCTCTGGATTAACTGTAACCGCTTTTCCTTATGGGACTTTAAGCGTGAATTTAATGGGCAGTTTTTTGTTAAGCTTTATTGCCTATGGAAGTAGTTTAAAATGGAATTTACCTAAAAAATTTATACTTGCCATAAATACAGGTTTTATTGGTTCATTTACTACATTCTCAACCTTTTCTGTAGATACCTTACAGCTAGTAAATAACGGCAAATATACGTTGGCAATTTCCTATGTTTTAATCAGCATAATAGCTGGGTTAACCTTGTCCTGGCTGGGAGTCTGTTTGGCTACCAAGCTATATCCAAATGTTGCGATGAAAGCAGAGCAGTAAAGGAGAGATCCTATGAAAATCTACGTTTTACTTGCGATAGGTGGATTTATCGGAGCTATTTCCAGATATGCCTTGTCTAGTTTTATACAATCCAAGCATAATAGCCCTTTCCCCTATGGAACTTTTATCATTAACCTTACGGGTTCTTTTTTACTGGGATTTCTTTTTAGGAGGCATAACTTACATCCAGAAATGTTTCTGCTACTTGGCACAGGTTTTTTGGGAGCTTATACAACCTTTTCTACTTTTGAGTTTGAGTCTATAGAATTGATCAAAAAAGAAAAGGTTGTAATTTCTGTATTGTATCTAACAGTAAGTGTTGTTCTAGGTGTTATACTGGCCTATCTAGGATATTTATTGGGGGCATTCTTATAATTTAAATACTTTTAACAGTCCCTTTCCCATAGTCCAAGTAGTCCGGTTTTTATCACCTATAGGCATTCCTGTTTTTGAGTTTTTGCCAGTAGCTCGCCTGTCCTTTTAAAAAGTGGCACGGTTAATAGCATTCCCAGTAAGAAAAGCAGCCCGGACACCCCAAACATGGAGACCAGGGAAAACTGTACTTTCAACCAACCGGCAAGACTCATGGTAATTACCATGGCACCCATGAACATAGGGTTAAGAACCCCATTTACTCTGCCAATAAACTCTTCCTGGGTAAGTTTTAGGATTAGGGTGTTAATTCCAATGTGGATGCAGGGCATAAACAAGCCATTGAGAAACTCGAAAGCCAAGGTTAACGTCCAGTTGGTAGATAGCCCCACACCGACTACGGTAACAGCATTGATAAATAAGCCCATGGCGAGGAGTTTTTGGGGTGGTATTTTTTTAGCCAAGCTCATTACCAGACCACCACCGATGAGCATAGCAGCACCGTTTGCCGCTAAGAGCCACTGGAGGTTTTCCTTTGGTAAACCTATTCTTTCCATGACAATAAAAATTCCTAAGGGTTGAATAATTCCCACTGCCAAACCCGTCATAACGAATACGCTGCCTAGCAGGATAAATTCTCTCCGATTAAAAACGTAGCGACAGCCTTCCTTTAACTCTCCCCAGAAATCTGTCATCTTGTTTTTATCTACTATCTTGTCGGGCGGCAGCAGGGTTAGAACTGCAGCAGAAAGTAGAAAGGCTATTCCCATTACTAAAATCGATGTTTGAATACCAAATCTCTGGTAAATAAATGTACCTAACATGGGTCCTATAATCATGAAAACGGCCATTAAGGTTTGGAACATCGCCATCCCGGTTTGAAGTTGCTCCAGGGGCACATGGATCTTAAACAGTTTCATGGCCGAGGGTTGGGAGAATTGTGAAAGAATAGCCGAAATAAAGGTGACAAAAAAGATTGCCTCCCAGGAACCAAAAATTATAGTTATTAGTACGACAAATACAGACAAAGCACTTAGCAGATCACACCATACCATCGTTTTCTTGGGTCGCCAACGATCTGCGAAGGTCCCTCCGATAATGGAAAATAAGAAGATTGGTGCAAACTCAACCACAGAAATAAGTGAAACAGCATAGGGATTATTATTGGTTTTTTCCATCACAAACAATAAAATGGCAAAATTACGAACCCAAATACCTATTTGTAAAAGAATAGCTGATAACATGATAGCCTGAATAAAGCGATTTCTAAAAATACTTCCAGTGGGTGTCAATGACCCCTGTCCCCCTCTCTTGTAAAACAGAACTATATAATTTTATAAGGGTTTGCACTTGTATGCAAACCCTTATTTTTAGAATTAAAGGATTATTATAAATTTATATACTGATTTTGCCAATATCTATCTTTTTATCATCGTTCTGTCTACTACATTACTAAGCGGGTGAGAAACCTTGTTCAGCCCACCACTCATTTTTAGCAAAATCATAGGCCAGGTTAAGAGTATCTAAATGCTCCCCCTCCATTTCGGCAAGTTCAAGGTAGACTTTCCTGGCTTTCTCGTCCTTAGTCTTTGCCGATGCCTCTCGATAAAATTCCAGAGATTCCTTCTCCATTTTAACTGCCATTGATAAAGCAGAAACAATTAAAGAAGGTTTCTCTCGTTTTAAATCTTCCTCTTTAAAAATATTGGGTGCTTTTACTAAATTGCAGTTTTCTTCTGCCTTTTTCATATCTATATTGTTTTCCACTGCATCATAAAGCCTTCTTAGGTAATATTCATGTCTTTGTTCTTCTTCTGCAAGATATAAAAAAACATTCCTGACTTCATCAGAGCCCCCCTTTTCTGCAGCAAGAAGATAAAATTGGTGCCCTTCGTGTTCATTTAAGATAGCAGTTTTGATAGCTTGTAATTCAGGCGAACAACTTTCCACTAAATTCCCTCCGTTCCCAATAATATAGATCTAAGAGATAGCTTCCAGTATTATGCCCGAAAATTAAAAACTAAGGCTCCTGTTTCTTTCTTGATTGTTATGACTTCATAAAGAGAGAGATTTAGGAGAAAATAAACAGATTCAATGGAAAGGGCTGGATTTTAATCATCTGCATGGTGGGCTAAAAGGCATATGAGCTGCTTTTTCGAGGAGATGAACTGGGGAGATTACTGCCTGGTAAGGTAGCTATTTTTTAAAGATTAAACTCTTCCTAGTTTCATTATAGCAAATAAAGAATGGTCAATATAGACTATTTATTCTCATTAACTACTGCTAAAATGCAATAGAACTCAAGATCAATTATACAAAAAGCTTTTCCAATAGCGCAAAGAAACCAAAAGAAATGTAATGGTTAGGAGAGAGATAGAATGCGTCCTTTGGTTCTCGGTTTTCAGGAAATGGAAAAAACACAGCTTTTGCTCGTTGGTGGAAAAGGGTTACATTTAGGAGAATTATCAAAAATTCAAGAAATACAAGTACCAGAAGGATTTTGTGTTACAACAATGGGATATCAAAAAGCCATCGAACAAAACGAAACGTTTCAAGCATTGTTGGATCAACTAACACTGCTAAAAGTAGAGGATCGAGATCAAATTGGTGAAATCAGCAGGAAGATTCGACAAATCATTATGGAAGTAGAAATTCCTTGCGATGTTGTGACGGCAGTTGCTCATTATCTCTCCCAGTTTGGCGGTGAACATGCTTATGCAGTGCGTTCTAGTGCGACTGCTGAAGATTTACCACAGGCCTCTTTTGCTGGTCAACACGACACCTATTTAAATATCATCGGCAAAGAAGCAATCTTACAGCATATTAGCAAATGTTGGGCTTCCCTATTTACGGATCGTGCGGTAATCTACCGAATGCAAAACAGATTTGACCATAGCCACGTTTATTTATCCGTTATCGTTCAAAAGATGGTTTTTCCACAGGCTTCAGGGATTTTATTTACCGCTGATCCGATGACTTCTAACCGAAAGCTGCTATCAATCGATGCCAGTTTTGGACTTGGAGAAGCGCTGGTCTCTGGCTTGGTATCTGCCGATTGTTATAAAGTACAGGGTGAGGAAATCGTCGATAAGATGATAGCAACCAAAAAGTTAGCTATCTATGGACTAAAAGAAGGCGGAACAGAGACCCAGCAGATTGAGCCTGGTCAGCAAAAGACGCAAACACTTACGGATCAAAAAATTTTACAACTGGCACGCATCGGCAGACAGATTGAAGCCTATTTTGGTTACCCTCAGGACATTGAATGGTGCTTGGCTGATGATAGATTTTACATTGTCCAAAGCCGGCCAATCACTACCTTATACCCCATCCCTGAAGCGAATGATCAGGAAAATCATGTCTATGTATCGGTCGGTCATCAACAAATGATGACTGATCCCATGAAGCCATTGGGAATATCAATATTCCAGTTAACATCTTTGGGACCCAGGTTTACAGCCGGTGGAAGGTTGTTTGTTGATGTTACACCTATGCTGGCTTCACCTGACAGCAGAGAAATTTTATTAGCTACCATGGGACAACACGATCCGCTCATAAAAGACGCACTCATGACCATCGTAAAGCGAGAAGATTTTATAAAATTGTTGCCAAATGATAAAAAAGAACAGAGTCCCAGTAAAAGCAATAAAACTATATCATCTGGAAGGGTTCAACCAGAAATCGAAAACGATCCGACCATCGTTTCTGATTTGATTAAGCGTAGTCAAACATCGATAGAAGAGTTAAAACAAAACATCCAAAGGAAATCAGGACCGGATTTAGTTGATTTTATCTTGGAAGATATCCAGGAGTTAAAGAAGATTTTATTTGACCCACAAAGTTCGAGTGTGTTTATGGCTGCTATCGATGCTTCAGCATGGATCAATGAAAAAATGAACAAGTGGTTAGGTGAAAAAAACGCAGCAGACACGCTTTCTCAATCTGTACCCAACAATATCACTTCGGAAATGGGTCTGGCGTTATTGGATGTAGCCGATGTGATTCGTCCTTATCCGCAAGTAATTTCTTATTTAGAACATGCAAAAGATGATAACTTTTTATCTGAACTGGTTACGTTTGCTGGTGGACAGGAAACCCAAAACGCTATCTCTGCTTATCTCAACAAATACGGCATGCGCTGTGTCGGGGAAATCGATATTACCAAACCTCGTTGGAGCGAAAAGCCAACCACACTTGTCCCTCTGATTCTCAGCAACATCAAGAACTTTGTGCCTAATGCCAGCCAGCGAAAATTTGAGCAAGGGCGGCAGGAAGCCTTGCAAAAAGAACAAGAGTTATTAGAACGCTTGCAGCAATTACCGGATGGTGAAGAAAAGGCTAAGGAGACAAAACGAAGGATCGACCTAATTCGGAATTTCATCGGGTATCGTGAATATCCCAAATATGGCTTGATTAATCGCTACTTCGTTTATAAGCAGGCTTTACTGAAAGAAGCCGAACAACTCGTACAAACTAATGTTCTTCATGAAAAAGAAGATATCTACTATCTCACGTTGGCAGAACTGCGCGAAGTCGTACTCACAAATAAACTAGATTACCAGATCGTAAGCAAACGAAAAGACGAGTACAAACTCTATGAAAAATTAACTTGCCCACGTGTTATCACGTCTGATGGTGAAATCATTGCAGGAAAGTACACACGAGAAAATCTCCCCGCCGAAGCTATTGTAGGTCTACCTGTTTCTTCAGGGGTTATCGAGGGACGAGCACGTGTCATCTTAAACATGGAAGATGCTGATCTAGAAGATGGAGATATCTTAGTCACTTCCTTTACCGACCCTAGCTGGACACCCTTGTTTGTATCCATCAAAGGTCTAGTTACCGAAGTTGGTGGACTGATGACCCATGGAGCAGTGATCGCCCGTGAATATGGCTTACCAGCAGTTGTCGGGGTGGAAAATGCTACCAAACTGATAAAAGATGGCCAACGAATTCGTGTGCATGGAACAGAAGGGTATATTGAAATATTGTAATTGCTGAATACCCTGACGCTACCCTTATGCAGGGGATTATGGTAAAATACCTTATTACAACTAGATTGGCAATGTGGCGTATAATGCACCTAGGAGATAAACTATATGGCGCAAATAACAGATGAAAATATGTATTTGGACAATTCAATTCATTACATAGATCACCTAAAACCTCAATGTGAAAAATGCTTTGGACTTTGCTGTGTTGCATTGTATTTTTCGGTACAAGATGGTTTTCCCACTGATAAAAGTGCAGGAACCCCCTGCCCTAATTTAGAAGCGGACTTTCGTTGTATGATTCACGAAAAGCTTGGAGCTTTAGGCTTAAAAGGTTGCGTTGCCTATGAATGTTTTGGTGCAGGGCAACAGGTTTCACAAGTCACTTTTGCGGGGCAGAATTGGCGACTGAAATCCGCATCAGCCGACTTGATGTTTGCAGTGTTTTTAATAATGCAACAATTACACGAAATGTGCTGGTATCTTACTGAAGCATTATCATTCAAGCTGGCATCGCCCATATGTGAGGAAATTAGGAAAGCTCTTTATGAAACAGAGCGCATTACCCAGCTCCCCCCACATTCCTTAAGAGAGTTTAATCTTTCAGCTCATCGTACAAAAATTAAAGTTTTGCTAAGGAATGTAAGCAAACTTGTGCGAAGCGAAATAAGCCGTATTAATAAAGTAACTTTCAATGCTGATAAAGAACGTAAAGCAACAGCAGATTTCTTTGGCAGGGATTTGAGAAAAAGAGATCTCAGATGTGCGGATTTGCGAGGGGCTTGCCTAATTGCCGCAAATTTAGAAGGTGTTGATCTAAGTGGAACCGACTTCATTGGCGCTGACTTTCGAGATGCCAATGTAAGGGGAGCAAACCTGTCAAAAAGCATCTTTCTGACCCAATCTCAAATCAATGTTGCCAAGGGTAATTCTAATACCAAGTTACCCTTAACGCTTTTCCATCCAAAACATTGGGATGCAAAAGACAACACAAACGAGTAAAAAAGGAAGCGTCAAGTATGAACCCTGGTCGCTTCCTTAAAACTTCTGATTTGTATAAGCGCAAACTAAGCCTCCGCCGGTTATGTCCTATAGGGTACATCTAAAAACTTGGCGGAGGCTAAGTTTTTCTATATACTGCTTATTTTGCTATGACATTGATGGGTTTTCCTTTTAGATGAGCCTCGATGTTAATGGCTAAGAGATCAATCAGCCTTTGTCTTGATTCTATGGTTTTCCAACCAATATGTGGTGTCATGATGACGTTATCCATAGAAAACAAAGGATTATCCAGTTCCGGAGGTTCCTGTTCCTGAACATCAAGGGCAGCACCGGCAATTTCTTTATCCTGCAACGCTTCAATTAAGTCAGCTTCTTTGATGATTTGCCCTCTGGATGTATTGATGATAAAAGCAGTTGATTTCATTAACTTTAATCTTTCCTTGTTGATTAGATGTTTGGTATCGGGTGTTAGAGGACAGTGAATGGAAATAAAATCACTTTGCCTAAGTAACTCTTCCAGGCTGGCATTTTGAATGTTAGAATCATGCCATTCTTTAGGGGTTCTGTTGTATACCAGAACTTTCATGCCAAAATTAAGAGCATGATCCATGACCTGCCGTCCAATGGAACCGCTACAAATGATACCAAGAGTCTTTTCTTGTATTTCAAAGTGGGGTAACAGTATGTCCTTGGTAAAGTTATCGAAATTTCCTCGCTTGATCATCAGTTGCTGCAGGGTTAAGGAAGAACAAAAATTTAACACCAGTGTCATCACCAATTGTGCCACTGCTTCGGTACTGTACCCCGGCACATTGCAAACCACGATATTCTTTTCCTTGGCTGCCGCAATATCTATGTTGTTATAGCCAGTTCCAGCCTCACAGATGATTTTAACAGAAGGTGGGAATTGAGATATTAAATCCCTTCCTACAGGTAATTCCTTAGTAATAACAATATTTTGGCCCTGAACCCGGGCTAAAATATCTTCATTACTGCTGGCTTCGTGTTTAGTGAGTTTCGTTAGTTTAGTTATTGAGGAGAAATCTAGTTTTTTGTCAAAATCCAGCCTTTCTACATTAAGGAATACTGCGTTATTCATGCTAACCTCCTGTTATTCTGTATGACACAGATTATTTTTTATGCTTATTAGATATTGTGATGTAAAATACCTGCTTGTTACTAGAGGAATTCTATATAGTATTCCTGTTGGAACATCTTAGTATTATTAAAAGGTGAAAATACGATACCGGAAAAATTGCCAAGTGTTAAAAGGAACTTTATTTTAATTGTAGAATATAACTTATAATTGGCAAGATTTATTAAAATTAAATATTGAACTCCGAGCTTTGGGACCTACGATAGGATTATTATGGTTCCTTGGCCGATAGGGTTTGTTTGGAAACGGACAAACCTCCCGTGCGGAAAGGAGGATTACTTGAGCAGAAATACTCCGTATACTGTATTCTTTACGCACAGTGCACGGTTTTTTATTTTTTATGGCAGGAGGTGAATTAAACGGAGTTTACCTCTTACTAGAATGGCAATGCTATTCTAGGGTATGCAATACAAATACAAGAATTCATGGAGGTCGTTAACGTGAAGAAAAGAGCTACCATACTTATTGCCCTGCTGGTAACACTAAGCATGCTGGTTTTTGCCGGCTGTGCCAAGCAGGAAGCGCCCAAGGACGAGGTTAAGAAAGAAGAAGTAAAACCAGTAACCAATCAGGACGTTATCCTGGCTACCACCACCAGTACACAGGATAGTGGTTTGCTAGATGTGTTGCAGCCGGAATTTGAAAAGCAAACGGGTTATAAGTTAAAAATTATTGCTGTTGGTACCGGTGCTGCTCTGAAGATGGGTGAAAAGGGTGAGGCGGATGTGCTCTTAGTCCATGCTCCAAAGTCCGAGCAACCTCTGGTAGACAGCGGTGTTGGTATTAACTACTCCCTAGTCATGCATAATGATTTCATCATAGTGGGTCCCGAAAATGACCCAGCTGGTATTAAAGATGCCCAAACCACAGCAGATGCTATGAAGAAAATTGCTGACAAAGGTACCGTCTTTGTTTCCCGCGGCGATGACTCTGGTACCCATAAGAAGGAATTGGATCTTTGGAAAGAAGCTACCATCGAGCCCAAGGGACAAAAGTGGTACCAGGAAGCCGGCAGCGGCATGGGAGCTACTTTAAATATTGCTTCTGAAAAACAAGGCTACACCTTAACTGACCGGGCTACCTACCTAGCTCAAAAGGATAAAGTAAAATTGGCTATTCTTAAACAAGGGGACAAGTCCCTGCTTAACATTTACCACGTAATGAACGTAAACCCAGAGAAGTTTGACAAAGTAAATGCCGAAGGCGGCAAGGCTTTTGTTGATTTCATGGTGTCTAAAGAAACGCAAGAAATTATTGGTAAATTCGGTGTAGACAAATACGGTGAACCCCTCTTCTTCGCCGATGCCGGTAAATAAATAGTAGCAGAAAACGTAAAGCAGCCAGAGGTCTCTTTTAGGGGACACTGGCTGCTTTGTTTTTATCATGATTTAGCTATTATAAGTTCCCTATCGCTGTAAATAACCCTTATTAATAGAACTTTCTATAATCTCTTTAACGTAGTCATAAAGCTCTGGAGCATTTTCTTCCACCACAGCATTCCGTTGATAAACCATTTGGCTAGTGACACCAGGTTTTTTCCAAGTATGGCCGTTGGTGTGGTAATTCAGCAATAAAGGTTGTATTCGATCAAGGCAGGCTGCGAAACGAGCCTCGGGAGTCGTTAAATCCTCAAACTCACGCCAAAGCTCCATGATTTCACTGGCTTGATCCGATGGCAACAGGTTAAATAAACGATCGGCTGCCTTTTGTTCTCTTTGAGCTTTATCCTCATAACCCTTAGCATCATAGCAAAAGGTATCCCCTGCATCTATTTCCACCAGATCATGGATAAGAACCATTTTGACAACACGCAATATGTCTATTTCCTTGGTTGAGGCATATTCCGAAAGCAAAATGGCCATGACAGCCAAGTGCCAGGAATGCTCTGCATCGTTTTCATTTCTTACACTACCGGTGACAACACTCTGCCGCAAAATTTGCTTTAATTTATCAATCTCCACAATGAACGCAAGTTGTTTAGATAACCTTTCAGAAACCACGGCCAAGACTCCTTCGCTTTTACTTTAAACGATTTTAGTAGTCCAATCCTCGACATTCCAGATATCGGTTACCCAATCCTCATAAAAATCTGGTTCGTGAGATACCAGTAGCACGGTCCCTTTAAATTCCTTTAATGCTCGTTTAAGTTCCTCTTTGGCATCCACATCCAGGTGATTGGTGGGCTCATCCAGCACCAGCCAGTTTACATCCTTGAGCATCAACTTACAAAGCCTTACCTTAGCATTTTCACCACCACTTAAAACCATCATTTGACTGGTGATATGTTCATTGGTCAAACTGCATTTGGCTAGGGCTTGTCTAACTTCATAATTACTAAGCCCAGGATATTCGCTCCAAATTTCTTCCATAGCTGTGTTGTCGTTATCTCGGCTGCTTTCCTGTTCAAAGTACCCGGAAGAAAGATTATCTCCTAAGGAGATTTCTCCCGCAAAGGGCTTAATAACACCTAGTAAAGTCTTTAAGAGAGTGGATTTACCCAGGCCATTAACCCCACGGATGGCTACTTTTTGATTTCTTTCCAACATAATTTTTAAAGGTTTAGTTAACGGTTCGTCGTAACCCAAAATGAGATTCTCTGTTTCAAAAATAACTCTGCTGGGTGTTCTAGCTTCATTAAATTTGAAGATAGGCTTTACTTTCTCCCTGGGCTTTTCTAACATCTCCATTTTGTCCAGCTGCTTTTGACGGCTTTTGGCACGCCCGGTAGTGGAAATCCTTGCTTTGTTACGGGCAATAAAATCTTCTAATCGTTCCACTTCTTTTTGCTGCTTTTCATAGGCTTTGAGATCTTGTCTTTTCTTTACTTCGTATAGCTGTAAGAACTGCTCATAATTACCGGTGTAACGAGTTAGCAGACTATTTTCCACGTGATAAATGACATTGACAACTTCATTTAAGAAAGGTACATCGTGGGAAACTAAGATAAAGGCATTTTCATAGTTTTGCAGATATTTCTTCAGCCACTCAATGTGTTCAAAATCAAGGTAGTTGGTTGGTTCATCTAAGATTAAGATGGTCGGGTTTTCCAGCAACAATTTGGTTAATAGCACCTTGGTTCTTTGGCCACCACTTAAATCAGCAACATCCTTGTCCAAACCAATTTCCACCAAACCCAAACCATTGGCGATTTCTTCAATCTTAGCATCGAGGGTATAAAAGCCGTTATCTTCTAAGATGGTTTGAATTTCTCCCACATCTTCCATCATGCGGGCAACCTCAGCTTCCGATGCCTCGGCCATTTTATCGTATAACTGAAGCATCTCTGCTTCTAAATCAAACATTCCCTTAAAAGCATCTCGCAAAACCTCTCGCATGGTTTTACCCTTGGTCAAAACAGTATGTTGGTCTAGATAACCCACCGTTACACGGTTAGACCACTCAACCTTGCCTTGATCAGGGGTGAGTTCCCCGGTGATGATACTTAAAAAGGTGGACTTTCCCTCTCCGTTAGCCCCCACTAAGCCCACATGTTCTCCCTTTAATAAACGAAAAGATGCATCCTCTAAAATGGATCTGCCGCCAAAACCATGAGAAACATTCTCTACTGTTAAAACACTCATTTGCTTCTCCTTTAAAACGATTAATTAAATAATATAATACCTTGTATATTTTATCTTGCCAGCAGCCTTAAGTCAAAATAGAATCTAGCGTAACGTAAATTGTTAAAATATATTGAAAAATCTTATTTAATCAGACAAATATTCTTTTGGTGTAGCTGCCTCTTGAAGATTAAATATAGAATGGGTTAATAATATTTGTTACAATAGGTTATATGTTTGGAGCAAGCGGACTATTTTAAGGAGGTTTGCGGTATGTTTACAATTGAACAAGTTTTACAACCAGAAACGTTAGAAGAAGCCTATCAAGCCTTACATGGAAATATAAGTAATACTGTTTTGGGCGGGTGTGCATTCTTAAGGTTAGGTTCTAAGAAAATAGCGACTGCTATTGATTTAAGTGAATTAAAGCTAGATTATATCCTGGAACCAGGGAAAGAAATTGAAATTGGTGCTATGACCACCTTTAGGACTGTTGAAACCCACCCTACCTTACATCAACTTTTTAATGGTGTGTTACCAAAATCGGTTAGTAATATTATTGGTGTGCAGTTTAGAAATGTTGTTACCGTAGGCGCCACTGTTTACTCCAAGTATGGCTTCTCTGATCTACTGACGGCACTTTTAGCTTTAGATACAGAGGTTGAGCTATATAAAGGCGGCAGACTGCCATTGGAAGAATTCTTACAGAAGTCCTTTCCTAAGGATATTCTTACTCGATTGTTCATCCAGAAAAATGCTCGTAAGGCATCTTATCAAAGCATGAGGAACTCCCTTAGTGATTATCCGATTCTTACCATCGCTGTTTCCGAGTTGAATCAAAGGTGGCGCATTGTGGTGGGAGCTCGCCCACTGAGGGCACAGCTTGCCTCTAAAGCATCCGAGGCACTGTCTAACAGTAAGCTAACTGCTGAGGATATTGAACAATCCGCTAGCCTGGCAGTAGAGGAACTGTCCTTTGGTTCTAATATCAGAGGCAGTGCAGAATATAGAAAAGCCATGTGCAAAGTGTTGGTTAAAAGAGGAATTATGGAGGTTCTGCAATGCAAATAGAAACTACCATTAATGGTAAAAAAATCACCTTGGAAGTAGCGAACGATGAACTATTGTCAGATGCCTTAAGAGCCAAGGGCTATTTAAGCATCAGACAAGGTTGTGACACCTCCTGCTGCGGACTTTGCACCGTATGGATTGATGGGAAACCTACACTCTCCTGCTCTACCCTTGCTTTCCGGGTTAGGGACAAACAGATCACAACGATTGAAGGGGTAGCGCAACAAGCCGAAGAATTTGCTCAAGTTTTGGTGGCAGAGGGTGCCGAACAATGTGGTTTTTGCAGTCCCGGCTTTATCATGACGGTACTGGCAATGAAACATGAATTAAAAAATCCTACAGAACAAGAGATTATTCACTATCTAACTGGTAATTTATGCAGATGTACTGGCTATATGGGGCAACTAAGGGCTATTAAGAAGTATTTAGGGGGTGCCTAGGGATGAAATATGTTGGAAAAGGATTGCCCAAGCTTGACGGCATACGGATTGCTACCGGCCAGCCTGTTTATACCGAGGATTTAACTCCGGCCAATACTTTGGTCGTAAAAATACTGCGTAGCCCCCACGCCTTTGCCAGAATTAAAACCATCGATACCTCTCAAGCTGCCGCTTTGGAGGGAGTTGCTTGTGTCCTCACCCACCAGGATGTACCGAAAGTAAGGTTTACCTTGGCGGGACAATCTTATCCAGAACCCTCTCCCTACGATCGCTATATTCTGGATGAAATCGTGCGGTACGTTGGTGATGAAGTGGCTATCATTGCAGCCGTGGATGAAAAAACCGCTATCCGGGCCATGGCATTAGTGAAGGTAGACTATGAAGTATTTGACCCTGTGTTAGACTTTGAAACGGCAGCCGAACATCCTTCCGTGGTTCATCCAGAAGCCGATCTGGCCTGCAATATTGATATTGGGCTACAGCAGGAAAAGAATATTGTGTGCTCTCATATCAATGAAGTTGGGGATGTGGAACAAGAGTTAGCCCAATGTGATGTGGTGGTGGAAGAAACCTATTATATCCAAGCCCAGGCTCATGCCATGATGGAAACCTACCGGGCAGTAAGTTATCTCGATCATACCGGCAGACTGGTGGTGACCAGTTCTACACAAATCCCCTTTCATGTGAGAAGACAGTTAGCTCGGGCCTTACAGCTTCCCGCCAGTAGAATTAGGGTTATTAAACCAAGAATCGGTGGCGGTTTTGGCGGCAAGCAAACCGGTTGTGTTGAGGTTTTTGCTGCTCTGGTCACTCAAAAAACCGGCCAACCGGCTAAAATTGTTTTAGATCGACGTGAAACCTTTACCAGTACCACCAGCCGTCACGCCATGCGTTTAAAAGTACGGATTGGTGCGGACAAAGAAGGATTTATCAGAGCCCTGGATATCGAAGGTCTTTCTGATACTGGAGCTTATGGAGAACACGCCCCCACTGTCTTTTGGGTAGTGGGCGAAAAAACGTTACCCTTGTACAACAAAACCAGAGCAGTGCGTTATCACGGGCAAGTGGTTTATACCAATAAAATGCCGGCCGGGGCTTTACGGGGTTATGGAGCAACCCAAGGTACCTTTGCCTTGGAATGTGCCGTCAATAAATTGGCTGAAAAACTTAACCTGGACCCTGCGGAGCTCAGACTGAAAAACTTAATTAAAGAGGGTGAAACTGCCCTGGCTTATCATGGAAAACGATTGGGCAGCTCTACCTTACATCAATGTATTGAAAAAGGTAAGGAATTAATCGGTTGGCAGGAAAAATACCCCAGAAAAGAAATGGGCAATAACAAAGTTCGGGCTGTGGGTATGGCTGTTACCATGCAGGGATCTGGCATAGCCGGAATTGATACCGCCTCTGCAGAAATTAGGCTGAATGATGATGGCAGTTATACCCTACTGCTCGGCTCCACCGATATGGGCACCGGTAGTGATACCATTCTTGCCCAAATGGCAGCTGAGGTTTTAGAGACTACCTTGGACCAAATCGTTGTGTACGCTGCAGATACGGACATCTCTCCTTTCGATCCTGGCTCTTACGCTTCCAGCACCACCTATGTTACTGGCATGGCTGTGGTAAAGGCTGCTCAAGATGTAAAGTCTAGAATTATTCAACAGGGTGCTAATTTCTTAGAGACAACGGTGGAGGAAGTAACCTTTGATGGTCAATTGCTTCATGCCGGGGACAAGTCTATGACCTTGGAAAAACTAGCAGAGCTTTCAATACTAGGCAGTGGTAAACTTCAGCTGGTTGGTCATGGAACCTATGGCAGCAATGTTTCTCCCCCACCCTATGTAGCGGGATTTGCTGAGGTGGAAGTGGATCAGGAGACCGGCAAAACTACTTTACTGGATTACGTGGCTGTGGTAGATTGCGGTACGGTCATTAATCCTACGTTAGCCAGGATTCAGGTGGAGGGCGGCATTGTTCAGGGCATTGGGTTAGCCCTTTATGAAGATGTAAAATATGATACCAAGGGTACGCTGCTGACCAACTCTTTCATGCAGTACAAAATTCCTTGCCGCAAAGACATTGGTAACATTCGCGTGGCCTTTGAAGAGAGCCATGAACCTACCGGACCCTTTGGTGCTAAATCCATTGGTGAAGTGGTTATTAACACTCCGGCACCGGCCATAGCTCACGCGGTTTATAATGCGGTAGGCGTTAGCGTAACCAAACTCCCCATTACACCCGAGAAAGTGTTTATGGGTATGCAGAAATAAGATCTAATAGATAAGAGGACTTACGCTGATTATGAGCGTAAGTCCTCTTCCTTTTTGTCATGGTGACATTATACTGTTTTTATTTTAAAATATGGACAAATATTTGTCCATAACATAGGAAAACAGTATCTACTAATCCACTTTAAGGGAACTTATTTAATGTGGATTAGTATTATAAAGTAGAAAGTATTTCCTTAGCGCAGGAGAGATAATAGTGACGGCCATTAGCACTTGTTTCCTGACACCCGAGGTTGAGAAGACCTTGGGCTTTGTAACGCTTCGCCTGTTTAGTGGAACTATCTGCAGCAATAAGGATATCTGCAAGTTCAAGAGCCCATTGATCTTCTTTGTTGTCTAAGGCTTGGCTAATGCTGGCAAGGACGGACTCTACGCCACCCATCAGAGCGATGGTTTTTTTGGCCCGGGTCTGCTTGGGCAACGGATTGAGATTGGTTGGGTTGCCGTCAAACCAGCCGATATAGCCAGCGTATATGCCACGAACAGACCAGGCCACAGTACCATAAAATTCGCCTAAATAAGGAAGTTTGGCCCACTTTTCAGGCAACGTAACTGCTTCTACCACCTCGTCCATGGTCATGCCCTGATTCATGCCTTTAAGAGTTTCTGTAAGTATGTAATCAATGGCATCCCGGAAGTTGGTTAAGATTTCCGCAACAGCTGCTTCCCCTTGGATAGGCTGAGTATGGCCGGGCAGGAGATGTTCAGCCCGATAAGCAATTAACTGGTCCAAGGTCTCTACCCAGGTACTGATATCTCGATACTGGCTGCCTCGAATGGCATAAAGATTAGGCCAGCAGCCGTAATAATTATCACCACAGCAAAGTACCTTGTAAGCTGGCAACCAGACCAGTAGCTGGTCATCCGTTTCGCCTGGAGCAGCAGCAAGTTCTAAGGTAACTCCATCAATCGTACGGTTGATTTTTTCCTCACCGTAAACAGTGGTTGGTGAAACAAAGGCCCTTTTCCCTTCACCCTGAACCATACCTTCACGAATGCCGAGGCCTTGGCAAATGGCTTCAGCGTCATTGAGCTCGTAGCCATGTTGCATAATGCCCCGCTTATCGAGTAGGTCCAGTAGGGTATTCATTCGCCCGAGGACTGGTTTGCAAGGAGCAAAGGCAATAATTTCTGGATCACTGTCCATAAAAACTCCCGCACCACCACAGTGATCCGGATGGCTATGGGTATAGATGATGGTCTTTACCGGCTTGTTGGTATGCTCAGCGATAATGGCTTTGAGGGCTTCTGCACGGTAATCGGTATCCAGGGTATCAATCAGTATAACTGAGGTTTCTCCAATGATAAAGCTAGCATTGCCGGTACCATAACCCATCACATGATAGATAACGCCAGGCATGATTTCTGTCACTTGACGTGGGTATGCTGTAAGTGAAAAGTCTTTTAATAATTGTTCTCCCTCTGGTCGTAACATGGCCCTACCTCTTTGTTTGTTAAGTCAATAAATCGTCCGTTTATCCTAATAACTCTTTTACCAAATTACTTACTAATTTGCCATCTGCTTTCCCTTTCACTTTCGGCATCAGGGCGCCCATCAATTTTCCCATCTCCCGAGCACCCTGGGCACCCGTTTGGTTAATGGTATCCTGAATAATCTCCCGCAGCTCAGCTTCTGAAAGTTGTTCTGGCATATAGACCAGCAATATCTCGATTTCTTTTTCCAGTTTAGCTACATCCTCTGGACGTTCTGCCTTTTTATATTCCTCCAGAGCATCCCGCCGCATTTTTATTTCCTTGCCAATGATCTCAACTACTTCTCCTTCGCTAAGTTCCTTTTTACCATTGATTTCCGCATTTTTGATGGCGGCGTTAGCCATTCTAATGGTATCTACCCTTAGCTTATCCTTGGCCTTCATGGCCGTTTTCATATCGTTCATTAATTGTGCCTTCAAAGAGAGTCATCCTTTCCAGATATAATGTACCATCATTATAACATTAGATGGCAAAAACAGCCAAACAATACCAATTTGAACTATTGAGCTTGAGAGGAAGAGCTACTTTCCTCCGGCGGCATGGCAGCTTCCGGTGATTCCCGCTCGGGAGGATTCGTTGGATTATTATTGGGAGCAGTATTCGCATCTTCTTGGTTATCTTCAATTTTAGGTGGTTGTTCTGGTAGTATTATCTCCGGTGGAGTTGGTTGTTGAGCCTGGGATGGATTCTCCTGTTGAGTGGGTTGTGCTTGAGTAGGTTGTTCTGGTATGACTTCTTCCTTGGGCTTCTCAATCATCTCTTGTTTCATAGGAATCTCTTGCTCATAAATCCGGACGGGTGATTTCATGATGCCCTGTTTTATTAAGGCAAGATTATATTCCCGCCAAGTAGGTGCTGCTAAATCACCACCGTAAAAACCACCTACGGAACGATTATTACTATTCCCCACCCATACTGCGGTGGAAATTTCTTTCGTATACCCGACAAACCACAAACAGCGACTGTCATTCGTGGTGCCGGTTTTCCCTGCTTCATTGCCAGAAATATTGGCTCTGGTACCCGTTCCCCCCCGAACAGCTTGCAAAAGTATTTGGGTTATAATTTTAGCAGTTTTAGAAGAAATAATTTGTCTTGGTTCTGGTTGATGTAAATACACGACATTGCCTAAATTATCTTCAATGGAGGTTATTAGATAGGGCTTATTATATTGTCCGTTATTGGCAAAGGCGGCAAAGGCTGCAGCCATTTCTGTAGGTTTAATACCATAGTACATGCCACCCAGGGCAATGGCTAGGTTACAATCATATTCACTTAGGGTGGTAATACCAAATTTTTTTAAATTGGCGAGAGTATTATTAATACCTAAGGTATTTACGACTTCAACCGCAGGAACGTTCATGGAATTTTTTAAAGCTACCATTACTGAAACATCAGCATCGATGTTGGAGGTGACACGATAGTTACCAAAACTTTTAGAACCAGCATTTAACAACGTATTTTCATTGATAATTCCTTTATCGATAGCTCCGGCATAATGAATAGGCTTAATGGCTGAGCCGGGTTGTCTGGGAATCATGGCTAAGTTATTCTGATCCTGATTAAAATCATAGCCGCCAACCATGGCCATAACTGCACCCGTTTGATTATTTACGGTAACCAGTGAAATATTGGAAGCAGTAATACCGGAACGCTGAAATTGTTCTACTTTTGCTTTGGCTATATTTTCAGCAATTTGAGCAGCTCGGGAATCTAACGTGGTTATTACTTTAAGACCGCTATTATATACTTTTTCTTTACCGTACATAGTCAGGAGTTGATTAACAACTTCGGTTGTAAAGTAGGGAAACTTATATGTTACCAGTTCTGCTCTTGGCGTAAACTGATTCACCTGTACGTCTTGCGTTAGGATTTCTGTCATTTCTTGTTGGCTAATCAGGGACAAATCCACCATCCGGCGCAGTACCAGTTCCTGGCGTTCCTTATTTTCTGGCCGATGATGGAGAGGTTCATAGTAGCTCGGGGCTTTAGGAATAGCCGCTAACATGGTTGCTTCGGCTAGATTTAACTCACTGGCAGATTTCCCAAAGTACATTTGGGCAGCCGATTCCACACCATAACAACCATTGCCAAAATAAATTTCGTTAAGATACATTTCTAAAATTTCTGCTTTGGTAAATTTTCTTTCCAGCTGAATAGCCAAAAATGTTTCTGTAATTTTTCTGGAAATGGTTTTCTCCGGGCTCAAGAATAAATTTCTTGCCAGTTGCTGGGTAATGGTGCTGCCCCCTTCTACTGCCTGGCCACTGGTTAAATCCTTGTAGAGAGCCCTTAGAGTACCTAAAGTATCAAACCCGAAATGTCTGTTAAAACGGTGATCTTCTATGGCAATTACCGCTCGTTGCATCGGTTTAGCAATTTGCTGCAGGCGAACGTGATCTTTGTTCAGTTGATAAAGATAAGTCAGCAAAACACCATCTGCTGAGTAAATGGCCCCCTTCTTACTATTGTTATATTGAAAATTATCCATATCATAGTTGTTATAAACGGCTTGATACTCCCGCATTAGCCAGGCACCGAGAGTAATGGTACAAGTTAACATAATAATCATCGTAACAATCAGCAGAACAAAGCATGGAGTCCACTTAACCTTCAAGACAACGCCCCCAGTCTGAAATTATCTAGTGCTCTTAACACTAAGCATTATTAAGTATATTTTCAAACCGGGAATTTTTATGATCTAAATAGCAAACAAAAAACCGGCATATAGCCGGCAACAATTAGTTAACTGATTAATATACAATCCGTGAACCTTAAATTAATTGAATAATAAACACGATGACGACAAGAGCTGAAAAGATCATTAGCTCAATGACCGGGCTAACAGAAAAAATAGAGAATAAACTACAAAGGGCTCTAAGCAAAGTTAGCACCTCCTACCCTATCTGTTTAGACATGATACGTATATATTCACTTTTTAATTATATTTTCCTCTTTGCTAGAGTAATTTTTTCGGATTGTAAAAAAATTCTAACGATTTATTCAAAGTGTATATTTTCCTCTATCCAAGTACGAATTGCTTGATTAATCTTGTAGATGTTTTCGGGATTCTTTTCCTGACCTTGCAAGGATTCCAACAGCAATTCTTGGGGAGGCTGTTGTTCCAAATAATCGCATTTAACGCCAAAGGGAGTAAACTTATATAAGGCCAGCTTGGGAGTTTCCCAGGCGTCCACCACAAAAGTATATCCTCTGCTTCTATTTTTGAATTCATTTTGCAAATCATAATCCCAATCAATTAGTGCCTTGATAATAGGCGTTGCCATAGTTAAAACCCCTTTCTGAGATAAATAATTATTATATATTTTTTCCACGAAACTTTTTTAAATCCTTCAATTCTTTACTAACAGCCTTTTTCTTGCAACATTTATTTAATAAGATACGGGAATAATAGCCTTGGCAGATCATAAAGTATAAGTTTATCTGATCTGCATAAGGGCAAACTAAGCTTCCGCCTGCGTCTAAAGACTTGGCGGAAGCCAAGTTTTACTAAGAAATAAGCTGTTTGTAAACAGGAGGATGAACATGGCAGAAAAAACCAATGTGATCAGTTTGGAAAAAGAGTTGGTCAATAAGAATTGTGAAATTTTCATTGATATAACCAAAATCATAGGTACGATGCTGCAGGACGGCCATGCCATTTTTTCTTTTGATCATACCGAAGCGGCTTTATCCTTTGATCCAGCTCCTTCGTTCGAAAGCAAATTGGCTCGATTTTCTCAGGAAAAAATTAAGTTGGTAACTGAGGAAATCGTAGAAATTTCTTTAATGCTATTAAATAATCAAGAACAAACGTTATTAAATCAAGCCCAAGAAGAAGGAAAAACTGCTGAGGCAATCCTGCAAAAGAAAATTGATGCTGTAAAGCAGTATATCATTAATAACAAATTGCAAACTGCCTTTCATTTTTACCGAACTTGCATAGGAAATGTATTAGAGCAGTTTGCCGCTCAAAGGATTATAAAAGCAGCCAGTCAAAATTATCCTTCCCAAGAAACCATTCTACTTAAAATGACAGTTAAAGATAATCTGGATGAAATAAATAAACAATCGATCCTCTTTGAACTGTACGAGGATCAGCTAGATGAAATAATCACCATTTTAACCAACCTAAAGAACCAAAATAAGCCTAACGCATAAAGATTGAAGGGAGTGTCTTTGGTCGACACTCCCCTTTTTGCTATCAGCCATCGGTTGTCAGCTGCCCATTCACCCCCAAAAGAATACCCAAAAGTTGACAGCTAATATACAACATCGAGTAACCCCGTATTGATTATTGAGCCTTTGCACCAGTCTTGGTTAACCTGGTATCCAATAACTCTTGATAATACTGAACTAATTTCTGGGCACAAAGCCGGGAAGAAAACTGTTTGGCATTTTCTACTGCTCTTTTAGCCAGACACAGGCGTAGTTCGTCATCTTTTAATAAATTCATTATTTGTTCGGAGAAGGCCTGCCTATCCATGGCTACCAAATAACCATCTTCACCGTCCGATACCATATTGGCAACCCCAAAGGCATTTACCGCCACCACCGGTAACCCTGCGGCCTTGGCTTCTGCTATCACAATGCCTTGGGTTTCTGTAGCAGAACTAAAAACAAACAGATCTGCCCCGCCATAGGCATTCACCAAATCCACCCTGGAAAGATTGCCAGTGAAAAAGACTCTTTCTGATAGTGCTAGTTCTTTGACATATTTCTTTAAATTTAAGGTTTCCGGTCCTTCCCCCACAATTACTAGAGATGCTTTGTGATACTGCTCTAAAATTTTAGCAAATCCATCAATGACAAAGGGAATATTTTTCTCCTTGGCTGCTCTACCAACAAATAAAAGTACGGGTTCCCCGGGATCTAATCCAAATTTTTTCTTCAGCCAGGTCCGGTCTAGGCTGCTAAATTCCGTTAGATCAATACCAGTGGGCAGCCACCGAATGTTTGACTTTACTCCCATATTTTCAATATGTGTGCAGATAATCTGCGTTGGCGTAATTACTAAATCACATTGGTTACAGAAACTTACTGTAACCTTACGGGTAAATTCCTTGCTGAGATCTTTGATGAGTGGTACATAGTGAGTATACTGGTCATAGAGGGTATGATACGTAAAAACCACAGGGATATCAAGTTTTTTTGCTATCCTAGCTCCCAATCGCCCTAAAATAAAGGGCGAGTGAACATGAATAATATCAAGGGGGTGGCTATTTAAAAATTCTTCTAGCCGAGTAGAAAAAGGCAAGCCCAGATAAAAGCCTTTATAGGTAGAGGGAATTGACGGAAATCTAAATACATCCTCTTCTTCCGGTAAACCTGGGTAATTTGGTGCAAAAATGTAGACTTCATGTCCCAACTGTTTTAATTCTTCGGTAAAGATTTCAATAGACCTTACTACACCACCCACATAGGGCTTATAACTATCCGTAAAAACACCAATCCTCAATTAAAAACACTCTCCCTTACAATACCACTACTAAAAGTATTAACAAAGGAGTGTCTAAATAAACTTTTACTTCTAATGTCTTGGATTCTTCTTCACAATTTGAATACCATTTAAAATAGCAGCAATTACCTGCGCCCGGCCCCCCACTTGTTCCATAGCAACTTTGGTATAAATACCGCCTTCATCGGTAACTACATAACGGGTGGGTAGCGCATTTAGTGCAATGGCCATAACATCCAACCTACACCGAGGACAGATACATGTATCCGGATTTTTCTTAGCGTAGCTTGTCAGGACATCGTCAAGCATTTCTTCCACGGCTAACTCAATGTAGTTTTTAATCATGATAGCCCCTCCCCATTATTTCTCTCAATCCCCAAAACTAATACCAATTTTTCTAGCTGCCTTCAATAATTCTCCTTCAATATCTACTTTACGGATACCATGAGCCACTTGGGAAAGGTGAATGGGCTTGATGTTTTCACCATCTAAGGAAACTACATAACCAAACTGCCCTTGGGCAGCTAAATCTGTGGCAGCTACCCCATACCGGGTTGCTAAAATACGGTCATAGGGGGTTGGGCTGCCACCCCGTTGCAAGTGGCCAAGAACAGTAACGCGAGACTCAATGCCGGTTAATTTTTCTAACTGTCCAGCCACCGTTTCGCCTATACCACCCAGACGAATGGGATCATCACTACCGGCAATCATTTTTTGAATGACCATTTCACCACCCAATTGTTTGGCCCCCTCTGCCACGACAACCAGGCTAAAACGTTTATTTTGTTGAAGTCGATCCTGAATTTTAGCAATAATTTTATCATAGGTAAAGGGAAGCTCTGGGATGAGAATAATATCTGCCCCACCTGCCAGGCCGGCATGGAGAGCAATATGACCGGCATAACGACCCATCACCTCTAGAACCAAGATGCGGTGATGAGATTCAGCCGTGGAATGAAGTCTGTCCAAGGCTTCGGTAGCAAAGGCATAGGCAGTGTCAAAACCGAAGGTTTTAGCCTGGCCCACTGCCAGGTCGTTGTCAATGGTTTTTGGACAACCCACCACTGGCAGACCCTTGAGGGAAAGTTCATGGGCAATGGAAAGTGAACCGTCTCCACCAATAACGATCAGAGCATCGGCATGTTCCTTGATCTTGTTGATGCATTGTTCGGAACGATCTTCGAATCGCCCCTCAGCCACCTGGTATTTAAACGGGTTATCCCGGTTGGTAGTCCCGAGAATGGTGCCACCCCGGGGCAAAATACCAGAGACAGCAGACTCCGTTAATAACATGCGCTGGTCCTCCATGACTCCTTTAAAACCGTCACGAAAGCCAATGACCTCGATACCATATTCTCGTATGGCTGTTTTTGTAATGGCACGGATTACTGCATTCAGTCCCGGAGCATCTCCACCTCCGGTCAATACACCCAGTCTTTTCATTGACAATTCCCCCCTCCGCACAACTAGTTTCAATTATTTTACCATAAATAATGGTGGTTGGATTCGCTAGATAATAAAATGGAGGCTGCCTTAGGACAGCCCCCTACTCTTACGCTACTTGTTTGTGGATGTGCTTATGACTGCTCTTGCAGCTTGGTGAGAACTTGCTTGAGCTGATCCAGGGATTGACCGTAACCAGCCCAATCGCCTGCTTTTAGTTTTGTTTGGGCATCATCATAGAGGCGGCCGGCCTCCGCTGCCAGTTCTCTAACTGTTGCTTGTGGCACAGGCTCTGTCGGTTTACCAGGTTGGTTTTCCTGTACTGATACGCCCGGTGGCGGTTGTTTGGATGGGACTGCACCCTCGCCAAAAATTCTTTGTAGGGCCAGGTCTAGGGTTGGCTCCATGACAATCTTATCACCAGCGGCAACAATGACCCGGCGCAGTTCAGGCATCTTGCTTTGTTGAGACTGTAAATATAATGGTTCTACATAGATGAGTGAATCCTTAATGGGAATGACCAATAGGTTCCCTCTGATGACCGAAGAACCCCTCTGATCCCACAGGGAGAGCTGCTGCGATATGGTGGTATCTTGGTCAATCCTGGCTTCAATTTGCATCGGTCCGTATACCAGTTCCTGTTTGGGGAACTCGTAAACAACCATCTTACCATAGTTATCGCCATCGGAGCGAGCAGCTAACCAGGCAATCATATTTTTCTTGTTCTGCGGGTTAAAGGGCATAATTTGTACAAACTCTGGTTCTTGCTCACCTGGTAACACAGTAATGGTAAAGTAAGGTTCCATGGGTTTCTCTTCATCACCGTATTTCTCAGTGGGCAATACCCATTTATCTTCCCGGTTATAGAATACCTGGGGATCAGTCATATGATAAAGGGTATACATGGTAGCTTGCACTTGGAAGAGATCTTCCGGGTAACGGATATGCTCTTTTAAATCAGCAGGCATCTCTGTTAAAGGTTTAAACATGCTCGGGAAGATTTTACTATAGGTCTGAATAATCGGATCTTTACTGTCAGCAATATAGAATTGGACTGATCCATCATAGGCATTAACAGTTATCTTTACAGAGTTACGAATATAATTATTGCCCCGCTTATCAAAGGGCTCCGAATAGGGATACATGTCACTGATGGTATAAGCATCCCACATCCAGAATATTTCACCCTTCGTGGTAATAACCGGGTAAGGATCGCTGTCATAGCTTAGGAAGGGCGCAATTTTGGGAATACGTTCTTTGATATTACGGTACATTAGTACTTGACTATCGTTGGTAATGTCATTGGTTAGGAATAATTTATAATCTGCCAGCGTGACAGCAAAGAGTAACTTTCTGAAGAAAGAGTTAATCTTAACACCGCTGGTACTCTCATATTGAGTGTAAGCGTTACCGTCACCCTGGGGGTGATCAAATTCTTTTGTTTTGGTATTGACAATGACATAACCATCATCGGATTCACCATAATAAACTTCTGGTCGAGTTACCTTAACATCCGTTGTGGGGGTTGGCGGGATATCCTTTAGGAAAAAGTTCGGTAACCCCTCTCCAGTAACTTCATTTACTGGGCTCATGGCTACACCGTAACCGTGGGTATAGAGCAAACGTTGGTTAATCCAAGTCTGTGCCTGCTGGGGCAGTTGGCTCTGATTCATTTCACGCACGGCCAGCATCACCTGACGTTGCTCACCATTAATCTTGTAACGGTCGACGTCAATATTCTTCAACTCATAATACAGCCGCATTTCCTGCAATTGGCTATAGGTCTGCTGGAGTGGCTGCCAATCCCACAGACGTATGTTTTCAATAGTATTGCGGTTTTCCTGGATGTCTTTTGCCTGCAGAGTACGTCCTGCGGGAAAGTCTTTTTGTTCTATCGTATCTAAGTTATACGCTTGTTGTGATAACTTGATGTTATTAGCGATATAAGGGGCTTCTCGGTTGAATTCATTGGGTAGAACAATAAACTTTTGTACAATGCTGGGGTAGATCCCACCCAATAATACAGAAACTACCAATAAGCCGACGATGGCATAAGCGGTTAGACGGAAGCGCCGCAAAAATATATTACCAATTATTATCAGAGCGGTAATTAATGACAGGATACACAATACCTTGTATGCCAGCAAAGAAGCATGAATATCGGTATAACCGGCACCGTGTACTACACCCGAGGAAGATAGCAGCAGACGAAACTGATCCAGACGGTAGCCCCAACTTTTAAGAATAAAGAACAGTGCAGCTAACGCTGATAAGTGATACCTAGCCGCAGGAAAACGGAATATCTTGGTTAAACCGCCCCGGGCAGAATCCGTTAAAAGGTAAACTAAAGCCACTAAAACAATATTTAAGAAGATGGCTGAAGCCACCAAACGATAAAGCAGCTCGTAAAAAGGTAGGCTAAAGATATAAAAACCAATATCTTTATTAAAAATTGGATCAGTTGTACCAAAGGCTGTCTGTTTAAAATATTGCAATACCGTGGTCCATTCGCTCGATACCGTAGAGCTGTATAAAAAGCCTAACAGCAAACTGAGACCTGTGAATACTGCTGTTAATCTACCAGGGGTAATCTGCTCGCGCCAATCAGCTCGAAAGGGGGGATAGTTGATGGTAATTACATTATCATCCTGAAACATTGGCCGGAAAGACTTGGAAGCTTCTACGGCCTGAAGCACAGATTTTCTGGTAAACATCAAGTTTAGTAATAATAAAATAAACATTAAGATACCAACCAAGGCCCTTAATCCAAGGCTAGAAACAAGGGAAGTCATAAAGACTTGTTGATATTGTAAAGCACTAAACCACAACCAATCGATATAAAGCCCAGCCCCCCAACCTATCAATGCTACTAGAATTAATGCAGCGACAATGATAAAACCAAGGGAAGTCCGAGACCCTTGACTCACGACACCACCTCCGGAAATTTTATTTTTCTTTTTAAATAGGTTTTGTGCCCTTTATTCGGTCATCTGACTCTTTTCTTAACTTCGCTTCACAAAGCTGGCAAAAGGACACAGATTTTTTGGGTTTAGGAATGAAATCATCCTCTTCTTCCCAGGGATCTTCACTTTTCTCGATGACAATGACACGTCCACACATAATACAGCGGATTTCTTTTTCTTGGTTTTCCAATTCTGCCACCCCCGTCAAATAGCCCACAACGAGCACTTATGTGTGAATTTCTTCTCACAGTGACAGAATTCCTGCCTCTTTTTCTGTAAAATGAAAAAAGTCAAAACATAGTTTGTTTTACTGTCAGTAGTTCCATTTTATGGTTATTATATAGGGTAACCAAGAATAGAACAAGACAAAACAAAAAAAGCAGATTTTTATCTGCCTTTTTGTAAATTGCTATTTCCGTAAACGTTTCGACTGCGCGAAAAAGTTTAAAAGGGAGGTGAATTTTTCTCTGTTACTTTTCCAACGCTAATTTTACCAATCGATCGGCCAATTGTGGAAATTCTATACCAGCATAACGGGCTGCATCTGGAAATAGACTGGTGGCTGTCATACCTGGGAGAGTATTAATTTCCAGGGCAAAAACTTTTGAGTCTGTGATCATAAAATCGACCCGACCTAAACCACGACACCCCAAAGCAATAAAGGCCTTGACTGCCAGCTCTTCTATTTTTCTTTGGACTTCTTCCGGCAATCTGGGCGGTATGATGTGATTACTCATACCAGGGGTATATTTAGCCTCATAATCATATACGCCGGTAGTAGAAGTGATTTCAATCAAAGGTAGTGCTAATGGTTCATCATTTCCCAGCACCGAGGCAGTTACTTCCATGCCGGTAATAAATTCTTCTATTAAGACATCTTGGTCATAATTTAATGCAGAAGTAATGGCTTCTGACATTTTATCTGCACTATGGACAAAAGTGATACCTATGGTAGACCCCTGGGTATTAGCCTTTACCACCGCTGGCACGCCAACCTCTTTAATAGCTCTGGCTGCAGCTGCCTCTATGCCTTTTTTATTTACTTCCCGTCGGGTTATCACAGTAAAGGCAGGTGTGGGAATATTTTCTAGCTGAAAGATCTTCTTAGTAGCTATTTTGCTGATAGCCATTGCACTGGCTAAAACTCCACTGCCAGTATAAGGAATATCCAACATTTCTAACAGACCTTGGATAGTTCCGTCCTCGCCATATTTACCGTGTAAGCTTAAAAACGCCAGTTCAATTTTATTTTGCTTCAGTTGCTCCACTAAATCATTCTTGGCATCTATCTTAACAATATTTGTGTAGCCTGCTGATAATAAGGCTTGATATACAGCTTCACCACTTCTTAGGGAAACTTCTCGTTCGGCTGAGCGGCCACCACAGATAACTCCAATTCTAATCACCAATCTATTTACACCTCCAAATTTGTAATATCTGCTAACTACAATACTATTCTATTATATTCTTAGGTACGCTGTAAAATCCTTATTGTATTTTGTTTTTTTCAAATCTTGGTGCTGTGATGTTATATTATAGTTGATATTCTTAGTTATAAATTTCAAATAATGTTACTATTTAGAGTAAGATAATTGTTATATGTAATTGCCAATATTGAAAACATTTATGCAATAATACGTGAATTGTTATTGTCTAAATGAACTGATAGTTTAATATATTACAACTTATGTTCTATAAATTGACACTTATATGATACACATGAGATAATCTGCACAGTAGACAATATGGGAGGAGATCATATGAATCCTGTTTCGGAAGTGACTAAACTCCGCCGGGATATCTTCACTCGGGTGGCTAGTTGGGCTTTCAACCAGCCTTTAGACACACCCATGGAGATGGACATATCCGCCATGGCAAAAGAAGTCATCCCCGATGGACCCGCCCGTTATCGTTGCTGTATTTATAAAGAAAGAGCCATTGTGGAAGAGCGGATTAAAATTGCGGTAGGATTAACGCCTACCATCCAACAAGTGACTGTTATTCCGGACGCTTGCAACGGCTGTTCCTTAAACAAATATGTCGTTACAGATGCTTGCCAAAATTGTGTTGCCCATCCCTGTAGGAATAGCTGTCCTAAAAAAACGATTACTGTTATTCAAAACAGGGCCTTTATAGACCAAACCAATTGTATCGAGTGTGGTAAATGTGCCAAGGCCTGCCCGTATAATGCAATTATTGAAATTATCCGTCCCTGTGAACGGGCTTGTGCTATTCAGGCCATTAAAGTTGACGATTCCCGCAAAGCGGTAATAGACCCAGAAATGTGTGTAGCCTGTGGTCTTTGTATGACCGTTTGTCCTTTTGGCGCAATCACGGATCAATCACAAATGCTTGACGTTCTATGCTCTATTCGTGTCAATGAACAGCCCCATGTAGCGATTGTTGCTCCAGCCATAGCAGGACAATTTGGTTCTAAAACAACTCCTGATCAAATTAAAACAGCTTTGCTAAAACTAGGATTTGATGAAGTAATTGAAGCTGCCTTAGGAGCAGATATCGTAGCCAAGGAAGAAGCGGCAGAAATAAAAGAGCATATTGGAAAGAGTCATCTAATGACAAACTCTTGTTGTCCTGCCATTACGAAGGCTATTGCAGTTAAAACCCCTGAGCATCAGGACAAGATCTCTACCACTCCTTCACCTATGCGTATAACTGGTCAATTAGTTAAAGATAAGTACAACCAACAGGTTACTAATGTCTTTATTGGACCTTGTATTGCCAAGAAAACCGAGGCAACTTGGGGCTCTGAAATTGATTATGTACTAACCTTTGAGGAATTGGCAGCAATTTTTTCTGCTCAGGAGTTTGATCTAACAACCTTGGAAGCTACCGAATTAAAAGATGCGTCTGCCAATGGTCGCCTTTTTGCTAGGGCTGGTGGTGTAACCACTGCTGTTCGTAATCATCTAGACGAACTAAAACTGGAAGCCATTCAAGTGCAAGGTTTAGGACAATGCCTTACTACTTTAAAGAACGTCGCCAAAAAACCAACCAATGATAACTTTACCTTTATTGAATGTATGGCTTGCGAGGGTGGCTGTGTAGGCGGACCTGGGTCTATGGTTAGTACAACGGTAGGTACAAGAGCAGTGGAAAGACATGCGGGAGAAAGCATTATATTGCCAAAATAGAATATTCAAGAAAATAACATTTTATTCTACTGTAGGAAACAAAATGCCGGATGGTTAATTCTATCTGGCATTTTGTTTCGCTGTTCGTCAGCCATCTTTATATAATCTCTAATGGTGGCTAAGGGAAAGCGGTATCATACTACCCTTTGTATTCTTATTATTTGATAAACTTATCTTCCTCTATTTCAAAGAAGGCTTGTTTCAGTTCCTCCTCTGTATTCATAACAATTGGTCCACCCCAAGCTATGGGCTCATGCAGGGGCTTGCCGGATAAAAGTAAAAATCTGATACCCTTATCCGATGCTTTTACCCAAAAGGTATCACCCTCATTAAATAATACCGCGTGTTTCTCTGCAATGAACACATCACTCTGGGGGTCCAAGCAGCCTTCTCCTTGTAGGATATAAATAAATAAGGTGGCATCCTCCTCTATCTTGCAAGACCAGTCACAGCCTGCCTTCACATCTACATCCAAATAGAGTGCTTTTACATAATCACCTGCCGTGGCACCAGCTATTCCGTTATGTTGTCCGGCAATGATATGTACGCGATGGTTCTCCTCAACAATCACAGGGATATTTTGCTTGCGGATATCTCGATACTGCGGTGCAACCATTTTATCCTTGGCAGGTAAATTGAGCCACAACTGAACCCCGAGCATCCTTGCACTGGGCTTAGGCATTTCTTGATGAATAATCCCGGAACCAGCAGTCATCCATTGACAATCTCCATCCAAAATGCTGCCCTTATTTCCCAGGCTGTCTTGGTGTTCTATATCTCCTTTGATCAAGTATGTAATGGTTTCTATTCCTCGATGCGGATGCATTGGGAAGCCCTTAACATAATCATCGGGGTTAGTAGAATCAAAGGCATCCAGCATTAGAAACGGATCAAAATCCTTGGCATCACGATAAGCAAAAACTCTTACCAGCCTTACACCAGCCCCATCTATGGCATTCTTCCCTGTTACAATTTTACGAACAGTCCTCACAGTACTCATAAAAAACACCCCCTCAAATTCTGAATAGAAAAGAATTGGTAGCTCTTAATCAAGTTTTCCAATATAATGCGTTCGCTTGCTACTGTCTATTATATGTAAGACATTATTTTTCTTTTTAATGGATATGCCATCTTTACACAAGCTATAAAATAAAAAAACCCGCAAGCTTTATGCTTACTGGGTTTCACTGGCGGGGGCACTAGGACTTGAACCCAGAACCAACGGTTTTGGAGACCGCTACTCTACCAATTGAGCTATACCCCCATATTTAGCTAATGTATATCTCTGACGCAAGAGTAAGTATACCAAAATAAGTATGCTTCGTCAACAAAAAAACTAAACTAATTGAGATAATTATACGATTATCTTGTGAATTTGCCAACCGTCTTGTCTCCTAAAATAATAGATTATACCTGAGTAACTGGAATAAATTTTTTTAATTAGATAACACTAAACCTGAAGTAATTCTAAAGGAGGAATAAATCAATGGCTAAACCAGATGACAGAAGTGATAATGTAGAAAAATTACAGAACATGGTGCAAAATACGATAGAGAATTTAGAAGAAGCCCATGAAACTCTGCAAAACAGTTCTTTAAGTAAAGAACAGAAACAAGACATTTTAGCTAAAAATAAAAAGCGTGAAGAAAGCATTCGTGGTTTTAGAAAAGAAATCAAGGATGAGTATAGAGATCTACACTAGGGGTGATTAAATGGGTAATTTTGTATATTACGACCCCAAAGAAGCTATGGAAGCTGCTGAGGAATTACAGCCCAGTATGAAAACTTCAGAAAAAAAGTTAATTCATCCCGAAGAATGGACTTACTGTGAAAAAGAAAAAGAGTTAACCAACTTTGCTCGCCGCAACAACAAGAAACCAGAGGTTTGACGCCTCTGGTTTCTCTTGATATGGTAGTGCAATTATTTTTCTTTGGCGGCTTCTTTTTCTTCCTTGGCCTTTTTAATAACCATTTCTGCTTCACGTCCGGAGAATTCTTCGTAGTTGTAGAATTCCATCGTGAAGGAACCGCGCCCTTGGGTCATAGACTTCAGATCAATAGCATAGCGATACATTTCTGATAACGGTACCTGAGCACGGATTTTCACCAATTTACCCAGGCCCTCTGTACCCAGTACACGGCCACGCTTGGTGTTAAAGTCGCTGATAATATCACCCATAAAATGTTCAGGAACAGTTACTTCTACATTCTGAATGGGTTCTAACAATGCAGGACTAGCCTGCTCACAACCCTTTTTAAAGGCCATATGCGCTGCAATCTTAAAGGCCATTTCAGAGGAATCCACCGGGTGGTAGGAGCCATCATAAAGGGTTGCCTTTAAGCCAGTAACAGGGAATCCTGCTAGCACACCTTCTTCTAAAGATTCCCTCAGACCTTTTTCAACAGCTGGGAAGAAGTTTCTCGGCACAGCACCACCAAATACTTCTTCAGCAAAGATGAAGTGTTCTTCAGAAGGCTCGAAACGAACCCAGGCATGACCGTATTGTCCACGTCCACCGGATTGTTTCTTGTGCTTGCCTTCTACCTCCACTTTCTTGCGGATGGTTTCACGATAAGGTACTTTCGCTTCAGTTAGAGTTACGTCTACGCCATACCTCTTCTTTAGACGATCCACCATGATTTGGGTCTGGGCCTCACCCATGGTAATCAATAGAGTTTGTTTTGTCTCTGTATTTTTCTGAACCTTAATAGTGGGGTCTTCATCTGTCAGTTTAAATAAAGCATCGCCTAATTTATCTTCGTCGTTTTTACTCTTGGGTGCTACAGCAATAGTTAAGGTAGGTGCAGGGAATTCAATCTTTTCTAATTCGATAGGTTTATCTTTATCAGCCAGGGTATTACCGGTACTGGTGTCCTGCAGTTTAACTAGAACCGCTAAGTCACCGCAGGGAACAACATCCGTTTGCTGAGTTGCTTTACCGCGCACATAAAGGATTTGACCAATTTTTTCTGGTTTTTCCTTAGAAACATTGACAATGGCAGAGTCATTTTTCAGCTGACCGCGATATACCCGAATAAAATTCATTTTACCAACATAGGGGTCGGCAATAGTTTTAAATACTAAAGCAGCTACAGGACCTTCCTCCACCTGGGGAGCAGGGAAATAAGTTGCCAGGAAATCCAAAATTTGGGCTACCCCAATATTCTTGACGGCACTGCAGGCCAGAACAGGCACTACTTTCCCCATGGCCAGCGCTTTTTGGAAACCATCTTTAATTTCTTCCGGGGTTAGTTCTTCTCCCTCTAAATATTTCATTGTCAACTCATCGTCACCTTCAGCAGCCGCTTCCACCAGGGTTTCACGATAAGTTTCAATGTAGTCGGCCATATCATCAGGCACAGGAATTTCTTTGCCCTTTCCATCGCCGCTATAGGCTTTGTTTTCCAATACAGAAGCTACACCACTGAAGTCGGTGAAAGCTCCGATGGGTAATTGAATAGGTACAAAATTGGCGCCAAACTTTGCTTTCAAGTCGTCCAGGACTTTGTCAAAGTTCGCATTTTCACGATCCATCTTATTAACAACCACAATTTTAGGCATTTCACCAGCCATATCCCAAATAACTTCATGTTGCACTTGCACTCCGTCAACGGCTGATACCACAAAAATGGAACCATCAGCAACACGCAGGGAACCTTTAACCTCACCAATAAAGTCGGAGAAACCTGGGGTATCTAACAAGTTGATCTTTGTATTATTCCATTCAACAGGTACCAAGCTAGTGTGAATAGTAATTTTACGTGCGGTCTCTTCAGGATGGTAGTCGGAAGTGGTTGTACCATCTTCCACTCTACCCATACGGGAGAGAGTACCTGTGTTGAAAAGCATTGCTTCTACCAGAGAAGTCTTGCCGGAACCGCCGTGAGCCACCACTGCCACATTGCGTAGTTGGTTTGATTGGTAATTTTTCAAAGTTCAGGCCTCCTTTTGTAAATATTGGCATTTACCAGTATTACCTAAAACTATACTTCTAACCATATTTAGGAGTTTATTCAATTCAATTATTGACATATAGTAACTCCTAATTTAGGTTGGCAAAATTAAAATTATGTTAACATTTCTACATGCCCCATCTAAATCCTCTAAATTTAAGGAAAATTGCATATATTTTTTCTGCACATACCCCAAAGTCCAAACTAAGCTTTCGCCTGCTTGTTTAGGTTATTCATACACCGTTGTCCACTATCATAAACATAGCATAGTGGACTATCTGGCCAAGACAAATGCGAAAGGAAAATGGACATGTCTCGACAATCATTTATCACTGGTGCACTTATTTTACTGATAGCAAGTTTTATTAACAGAATCATTGGTTTTGCTTATCAGATGATTATTGTTCGTCTTATTAAACCCGAAGGCATCGGTCTCTTTAACATGGTCTTTCCCTTTTATGTGCTAGTGCTGGTTTTAGCAACCATGGGCATTCCAGTAGCCATTGCCAAATTGGTGGCGGAGGAAGTGGCGCGTAATAATCTGCGGGGGGCCAATAGAATCTTTAAGATTTCCCTTACTTTTCTGATCATCTCTAGTGTTTTCTTCACGGTTCTATTGGTGATGGTCTCTCCCCTATTAATGAAATATGTTTTTCCCAACCCCAAAGTTTATTATATTTTCTTATGCCTAATTCCGGGTATTATCCTGGTGTCTATCTGTTCAGCTTTTCGGGGTTATTTCCAGGGATTGCAGCAAATGACTCCCACTGCTGTTACCCAGATATTGGAACAAATTGTTCGAGTAACTGCCGGTTTATCGATCGCCTATTTTTTGTTACCAAGGGGAGTTGAATATGCAGCTATCGGGGCGTCTCTAGGTGTCGTGATAGGTGAATTTGTGGGTTGTTTTACCATGATCTATCTTTATTTCAGTAATCGTAAGAAAAACCTAAGCGGGGCGGCAACTCCTTGCCAATCACTTCCTCAAACCTGCTCAAAAATCTTTGGTTTAGGTATACCCGTGACCATGACTCGTTTTACCAGTACGTTTCTACTGTCGGTGGAAGCAGTTTTAATCCCCCTAAGGCTACAGGAGGCTGGCATGACTCTGTCTGAAGCCACCTCCACTTTTGGACTGCTGGTGGGAGTGGCCGATACCTTGTTTTTTACGCCAACCATGATTACTGCAGCATTGGCCACGGCCTTGATCCCAGCCATTTCCGATGCACTGGCCTTAAATAATCATCATTTAGTGCTTTCTCGTACCGCCAAAGCCTTGCGCATTACCATTTGTGCCGGACTTCCTTGTGCAGTTGCCTTTATTCTTTTACCGAATGAAATGTGTGGTGTGTTATTTGGTTATGCCAATGCCGGTTCGATCTTGGGAGCTTTGGCCATTGGTGGACCTTTCTTATATTTTCAACAAACCACCACGGGCATTTTACAAGGTATGGGCCAAGCTGTGAGACCCTTTAAAAATTTAGTCGTTGCCTCCATCATTAAAATTTTAGGATTGTACTACCTCACGGCTATACCAGGGCTAGGTATTACTGGGGCCGTCATTGCAGTGGTATTTTGTTATATGACAATGGCTTGCTTAAATTATCTGGATTTACGCCACTTGATTGGTTATCGTATTCATTTTTCCCATGATATTTTTAAACCAATTCTGGCTGCCTTTGGTATGGCTGTGGTAATATGGAACATTAAACAGCTACTGTTGCCTATTTCTCCTTTGCTCACATTGCTGGTAGCTTTAGCTGCTGGAGGTTTTGTTTACCTGATACTTCTGTTTTTGCTGGGTGGCATTCATAGGGATGATCTCAAACCCATTAAAGAAATCATTATCAAGAAATTTTAAATATTTACAATCCTACTCCATCTATAAAAGCCAACAATTTCTCGGTCTTTAGTTGCATGAGTTCACGGTTGCCCCTTGCTTCAACATTTAATCTTAATACCGGTTCGGTATTAGAGCTACGCAGGTTAAACCGCCAATTACCAAACTCTACGCTTAAACCATCCGTACGGTCAATAGCAATAGCACCCTGTGAAAAATTTTTTTCTACCTGCTCCATTACTTTTCTTGCATCTGTTACTCGGCGGTTAATCTCACCGCTAACCGGATAGGCAGCTACTCGCTCGCCGATCAGTTTCGATAGACTTTTATTCTTTCGACTCATCAACTCTAAGACTAATAGCCAAGGTATCATTCCGCTATCACAGTAGGCAAAATCCTTAAAATAATGGTGGGCTGACATTTCCCCACCGTAAACTGCATCTTCCAAACGTAAGCGCTCTTTTATAAAGGCGTGGCCGGTTTTACTCTGAACTGGCACCCCACCTGCTTGCTGTACTAGCTCAATGGTATTCCAGGTTAACCGGGGATCGTGAATAATTTTAGCCCCTGGCTGTCGAGATAATAAGGAGGTTGCCAAAAGGCCTACTATATAGTATCCTTCAATAAAATTACCCCTTTCATCAAAAAAGAAACAACGATCATAATCTCCATCCCAGGCTAATCCCACAGCTGCCTTATTTTTTCGAACTGCTTCAGCCGTTGCTAGACGGTTTTCCGGTAATAATGGGTTAGGAATTCCGTTAGGAAACGTACCGTCCGGTTGGTGTTGAATCTTAATGAATTCAAAAGGTAAGTGGGACTCCAGCTCATCAAGAACTGGTCCGGCACAACCGTTGCCGGCATTCACTACCATTTTAATTGGTTTCAAAACAGATGGATCTATATATGATAACAAGTGTTGCACATAATCAGCCATTATGTTTATTTTACGGTAAGAACCTAATGCCCCAGAGGATGACTTTTCCCTCTTACATTGTCCGCTTATTAAGAGCTTTTCAATTTCTTTCAGGCCACTATCACCGCTAATGGGGATTGCCCCAGCTCTTACTAGCTTCATCCCGTTATACTCCTCAGGATTGTGACTGGCAGTAACCATCATACCGCCGTCCAGACCAAGATGAAAGGTAGCAAAATATACCTGCTCCGTACCGGAAAGTCCAAGATCGATTACCCCACAACCGCCTTCCCTTAAGCCTCGAATCAAGGAAGCCGCCAGGGCCGGACTGGTCAGCCGTATATCATAGCCTACGACAACCTGGCGAGGCTTAAACAACTGCACATAGGCCTGACCAATAAGGTAGGCTAGCTCTTCATTTAACTCTTCCGGAACTTTGCCCCGAATATCATAAGCCTTAAAGGCCCGGGTATTTACCTCCATCTGGTTACCTCCATGTTACTGTTGCATTTGTACACTAAAAAACGGCTCTGTTACACTAAAACAGAGCTGTTTTCTAATTACATACATTTTTTACGATGACATTCATTCTCTATTTCGCTCCAATTAAATAAAAAGCGTTCAATATCCTGTTCAACCAGAGTACTGCCCTTCTGAATTTCAATAATCTCCAAATCTGTTATGGCGTGAATGGAGTGAACATCTCCCTGGGAAATTTCCAATACGGATCCGGCCTCAACGGGTAAAATCACGCCATTCAAAGCTACCTCTCCCTTTCCCTGTACGATGGTCCAAGTTTCACTGCGCTGAAAATGTCTTTGATAGCTAATGTTTTTTCCGGCGTTGATACCCAGTCTTTTAACCATAATTTCATATCCATCATCGTAGTTTATGTGTTCCAAAACTTTATACCAGCCCCAACCCCGTTCTTCGTACATGGGCCTTTGCTCAATCTGCTCGATAAATTGCTTGATTTGGGGACTCATTTGTTTATCCGCTACCAGAATCCCATCCGGTGTGGCTACAACTACGCTATTGCTCAGTCCTAAAGCGAGGACAGGAACGCCTAATTCGTTGATCAGATGTACATTGTCAGCCCCTGCGATGATTCCCTTGCCTAACACCCTTTGGGGCATCTCCTCCGTTAAGGTATTCCAGGTTCCTAAGTCTTTCCAGCTTCCCGTATAAGGCAATACCACAATCTTTTCGGTTCTTTCCACCACTTGGTAATCAAAACTAATTTTAGGCAGCCGGTCATAGTAAGCCAGCAACTCGGCATAGTCAGTGGGCAAATTTTGTTCTTTAAGAATTTTCAGTAAAAAGTTAAGTCTGAAACTAAAGACCCCACAATTCCAGAGCGCCTTTTCTTCGATTAGCTTTTGGGCCTCTGCCTGCTGCGGTTTTTCCTTAAACCCCTTGACAACCCAATAGCCGTCCTGACCGTCCGTTCTCTCAGGAATTATATAACCGTATTTTTCCGTAGGAAAGGCAGGCAGCGCACCTATTAAAGCCAAATCAGCCCCCGACCTTGCCAATATCTCTTCTGTCTCATTCACCCGTTCAAAAAAACTGTCCTCCACCATGGGATCTACGGGAATGACTCCGATTACCTCCTGGGGAGATATTTTTTCCACAGAATTAAAATAAGCAGCTGCCAAAGCAATTGCCGGAAAAGTATCCCGCCGCTTCGGTTCGATGACCATCTTTATTTCCTGACCCAGTTGCTTGCGCAGCATCGACTGCTGATCTTTGCCGATGGCAAAAACAGCCTTATCTGCCAAACCGCTTCCCGTCAATTGCCGCCAAATCCTCTGGATCATCGACTCAGGATGTCCTTGTTCGTTGTTTAATACTTTTACGAACTGTTTGGCCCGTGCCCCATTGGTCAACGGCCAAAGCCTTTGTCCCGATCCGCCGGATAATAAGATTATTTTCATACGCCCCTCATTTCTTTGCACTAATATCAGGGTGATTCTTTTCACTGATTCGTTTGTAAACCGTTAGAAGAGCTCTTCCTTCCTTCCAGACCCAAAACTTACTTAAAAAATAATTACTAAAGCTGGCACAAACAATACCGGCGAAATTCCCCCAATATTTATCGATATGCAAAAAATAGTAGAGTAAAAATAAAGTAATACTTTTAATAAAGATGCCAAAGGAGGAAACTATTAAATATCTGCTGAAACGTCTTACATTTATAAGGAAAACTTTATAATCGAACTTTACTGCGGCAATTTCTTTCCAGGTAAACAAGTTATTTAAAGTATAATTAGAAGCCATCGCAATTAAGGCGGAAATAACAGCTCTTGCATTCACACTCATCCCGGCAAATCTGTAACTTAGTAAGGCAAAAATCAGCATATCGACGATGACCCCGGAACCTCCCACCAGACAGAAAACATAAAAACGCCGGTCACTCTCACTGCGCTTGAGTAAAGTGAAGATATGCCATAAATATTGGAGTTGTACCTTCAGATTCAACTTGGATTGCCCCAAATTGCGGCTACTAAAGGCATAAGGAATTTCTACCAACGTTTGATAGTTTCCCATCACCAGGATTTCCATGAGTATTTTCCATCCTACAGGATTCAGCTGCTTTCCTTTGATCACTTCCCTTCTCAGCATAAACATCCCGCCGGTATGATCCGAAGCCCGTCTTAGGCTTTTGATCAGGATTTTACCGATATATCGCGCTGTTGCCGAGACAAGTTTTCTGAACCAGTTCAATCCTCCGTCACTGCCACCGGGAATAAAGCGGCTGGGGACGACAAGATCAGCTCCCTGTCCAATTTCTTTCATCATCTTAGACAGCATTTCGGGGGGATGCTGCAGATCTCCGTCCATCACAGCCAGGATATCGCCTTCTGCATATTCAAAACCGCAAATCACCGCCGAAGACAATCCGGTCTTGTTTTCCCGGTGAATTAGTTTGATCCGCTGATCTTTGCGGGCAAATTGCGAAATTATCGCTGGGGTATCATCATCGCTGTCGTCCACAAAGATAATTTCATAGCTGTAATCTTGCAGGCTTTCTTCGACACGCCGAATCAGCTCACCAATATTATCCTTCTCATTAAATACGGGAATGACCAAGGACAGCATATTTACCCCTCCAACCGTTTGTTTACTTTATTTCTTTGGCTGATGTTCGGTATCGTCCTGCTCAGTCATTTGCCCTTCATGAATCCCGCTTTCAGCTTCTGTAAAACCTTGTTCAGCTTTCAGTTTTACTCCTGCTTGAGTAAACTCATTTTTAACTCGTCTCAGACGGAGTAACGCGATTAGGGCGGCAATGATTAAAACAATTAGAACTACCACTAACCACCATGGCAGATGGGTGATTTTTTCCAAATCATTAACTCGGTCTTCTGTTGTTTTGGGCACGCTGACCGCTGTCTTTTCACTGACGGCTAAATTGCTCACATCCAGAAAACTATTGACCAAAGCGAGCTGTTGCTCCATTTTTCGTAGAATATCCTTATTGCTTAAGGCTTGTTTCAACACAGTCAGAGCGTCTTGATTATTGTACATAATCACGTAAATTCTTCTTGCCGGGTCCCAGGGTGAACGAATTACCTGAATTAAGGCCTTATTCTGCAATGTTTCCGAAATCACGTTGACACCGTTTTGGATTGTTAACTCATTATTTTCGCCTGGAGCAACTGCCAAGGCCTTTTTTACCTCTTCCGGCAGCTTAATATCCTGATAAGAACCTAAAAATATCAGATCCATTTTTTTCTGTTTCGAGGTGGGAACATATTGCTTTAAGAGGGTCCAATCATACACCCGGCCTGTATTCTGACCAAGGCGGGTCGCCAAAAGGACGGCTGCTTCTATAGAATCCCCGTTGAACTGTTCCGGCATTCCCAGGGCAACCTGTGCTGGCTCTCCGTTCTGGCCGGAATATACGTAAGGAAACATTTTTAAACTGGGCTGAAGCATGACATTTCCCGGAGAAAACACAATTTGGGAAGTTTCATCAATCACGGTCCAGGCACTTTCCGAATAATCCTTGGAACAATCGACCAACCCTAAATAGTTGTAGCATTCGATTCCTACCTCAAGGAACGGAGACTTTAAATCTTTCTCCGGTATATCAATCTTCAGTGTTCCACCTTCAGCGTTGGCAGTCGTCAGCTTGGTGCTGGCAACCGGAGTTCCATTGATCTTTACCGTAATCACCGAGCGCTCGGAAATAAGAGCTTGAGAATGGCTGAACTTCAAATTAAGATAGGACCCTTTGCTGCTCTGAATTTCCTGAGGCTGAATAAAGGTCAAATAAGCTCGCTGATGAAAGACCCCTGCCAGATTGATCGTCGAGTAGCCAAAATCAGAAAAATGATAAACCCCTTTTTCTTTTGCCTTAAAAGCATTGGCGGCTGGCTGAACCTGAGATTTTAAAATGATAGCGGATTGATCGACCTGTTCCAGCAGAGTGCGGTTGGTGATCAAGTTGATGGCCTTCTGAAAGCCGCTTGCGTCCTTTCCCCCAATGACCGTTGAATAATGAGGCGTACCCTCTGTCGGTCCTGCAATGGCCAGATATCCTTCCTCCTCTTTCAGATATTGGGACAGAGCTTGCAGCGGCTGATTGTCCTGCCAACCTGGAAAAGGGCCAAGATAAACTTTATTTCGTGCCGGGACGTTGCTTACCGGAACAGGCTCTTGAGTTATTTCTTCATAAACCTGAAAATCCAGCATTTGCCGTCCTGGATAGGCCGCACCTAGGGAAGAGCCGAGTTTAAGCAGAGCAAGTACGGACTCTTCCTTGCTTCCTTTAGAGAGTATAAAATCTGTTGCCAACAGGCTTTGATCGGATAACCCCTCATAATATATCGGATAAAATCCTGACAATTCGGCAGTGTAATGATCTTTCAAGGTTATATTTAAATAAGAATCGCTGTGCAAAATCACCCAGTTGTCAGGATTATCAATATCGGCGCAATCTCCCTCAATTGAACGCTGATCACTGGTAAATTTAATTTCATTGACAGCATTTTGCTTGATCTTCTCCGTCGGCAGCGTAACGCTCCACCAGCCCTGCCCTTTTTCTTGCAAGGTATAAATACCCTTTGTTTCTAAAGCAACTCCATTAATGTAGACCGTCAGGCTGGATTTGGCATCAATCAAGGTATTGGAAAAGGTAAAATGGATGTTGAGGCTGCACGGATCGGTAACAGTTGTCCCTTTGGGCATAAAGAGCCAATAGGAAACAGCATTTCTTGGACTATTAAGCGTTTGATCAGTGCTGATAAAGGGAATCTGATAACTCTTTCCCTGAAGGTTTTCTACAGGGGGCTGGGCAAAGGCACTCCAGGGAATTAGCAGCAACATTATAATAGTCCAAATGAAGAGTTTAGCTATCCGTGATTTCGCATTTCTTTTCATTGATACTCTCCAATCTTTACCTTTAAAATCCCTGGTTTAGGCCGACAAATTGCTTCTATTGACTGTATCATATTTAGCCGCTGTTAAACCGTGATTTGTTTTCTCCCAATAAAAGGGCTTTAATACCAATTGAATCAAAGCTTTGTAGGCGGCAACACTCATTAACATCCAATAAAGAGGAGTCAGCAGTGCATACTTGATCAAGCCGTAGGAAAAAGGCTGTTTATTTTTTAACGAACAATCACGAATTACCCAATACATGCCTACTGCATTTGTATACATAAACATAAAATTGCCGAAAATTAACTGAAAACAAGCTAAATAATAAAGAATACCCGGGAACAGAGAGCTAATCCACCCTGCATGAGTCAGATACCAAAAGACCAGTAAGAACCAGAATATCGGATTCAATAAAGGTAGCAGGGGTGTGCCTAGAACCATCGCCTGATAGCCGATAAAACCTTTAAAACCGCAAATCCTGTATAATTGGACAGGATGGCGCATATGCACAAGCCAAGTCTGCATGTATCCTTTAATCCAGCGTGATCTCTGTCTCAACCAATTCGATACATCTGAATTGGCTTCCTCCCAGGTCCGAGAATCGACAATCGCCGTGTGGTAGCCCTTTTTAAAAAGTCTGATCCCTAAATCAGCATCTTCTGTGACATTGAAGGGATCCCAGGCTCCTACTTCCCGCAGAAAGTCAATTTTAAAATGATTGGAGGTGCCACCCAGCGGAATCGGCGTTTTGGTTTGCATGATGCCTACCAGCAACATTTCAAACCACATACTGTATTCCTGAGTAAAAAAGCGGGTCAGCAGATTTTGATTGCTGTTAAAATAATTCAGTTTGCATTGAATGCACACATAGCTGGATGGTAATTGCTTAAAAGCAAGATAGACTTTTTTCAGTTGATCCGGTTCAGGTCGGTCTTCGGCATCATAGATAACTACATATCTGCCCTTGGCCCGGATCAAGCCGTAATTACAGGCCTTCGGCTTTGTTTTAGGCTGAGAAGAAGGAACGATAATCGGCGTAAAATAGTGAGGCAAATTCATGCTCATGACTGTCTCAATGGTCTCCTTATCGTCTTCTTCAAGCAGGATACATACATCTAACTTATATTGCGGATAGTCCAAGGCCTGGATGTTGTGAATAAGCTGCTTAATTACCTCTTTTTCCTTATAAACAGGAACCAGAATCGTGTAAACGGGCAGTTTGGTTTCATCAATTGCTGCAATCTCTTCCGGTGTAAAATGGAGTTGAGCATCTTTATAGGAACCTTTATAGACAATATAAAGCTTTAAAATTGTCATGATAGCATACAGTCCCTGAACCAGGATATTGCCAACAAACAAAGCAGCCCGGTAATTGGCAATAAGGACAATTAAAAAAGCTATACAGGCTGCAATCAAGGCCACGCGTTGTCCTTTGGAAAAGGTGACGATGGCAGAGTTTTCCGGCTGTTCCTCATACAGTTTGAACACACTATCTTCTGACAACCTATGACCATATACCATCTCCCACAGGTTTTCAATCTCAATCATCGTAGCCAATACCTGCTCCACCGGTTTATCAAGATAGCTGCCAATTACCCGGATACTCTCCTCGGGCAATATTTCCCCTACGGCAAGGATATAAGAGTCCGGTCGGCTATTAATCAGGATAGCGTTATATTGAAGCGCGATCTCATAAGGGATCTTTTTCGCCATTTGTCGATTATAGTTATTACCAACCCGGCCCAAATTATTTTGCGTGGCTAAATAGCGGTAGAGAGTTTCGGGTGTTACATGTTTAAGAAATAATAGAACATCGCCAATTCTTCCCCCGCTCTTTTTCTGCATGGCTATTGCTTCCCCAAGCTGCTCTTCTGTAATTTCTTTGTTCTGAACCAGCATTTGTCCTAAAGGCAGCTTAGGTCTAGCATAAGTTGCTAAAAAGTCCTCCAATTTCTGTTTGCTGATATGGTTCAACAAGATCAAAATATCGCCTAAACGGCCACCGTTTTGTTCCTGATAGGCCATAGCCATTTTCAACTGGGCGGGAGTAATCAATTTAGACTGGATTAACCGCTCCCCTAATCTAGAGAATTGACTGGTTGTAATAAAATCCGTTAAATCCTGGGAAGATATAAAACCTTGACCAACCAGTATAGTACCGATTAAATCTCCTGTTTCTCTTTGAATATTCAGAGCAATATGAAGTTGTTCATCTGTTATATATCCCTGACGGAGCAGATTTTCTCCTAATCGATTGCTCTTTTCTGCCATTTTTATCTCCTCGTCAATTAGTCAAATATTAGTAAATGACCCGGAACAGTTTGAATCCTTCAAAGGTTACCTCTTGTTCACACCATTCCTCTCGGCCTGCATACAAATTCGGATACCAGGTATTAAGGGCATCCAGTTTTCCCGTCCCTTCATTAGGGTTGGGTACCAAAAGATAGGTGATTCCCAATTTATGTGGATTCTCCAAACTCTCATAAAAATCAGGGCTGGCGGTTACCACCATATTGGACATATTATCTATATTAACGAGAATCTCCCCTGTAACAAAAGAGTCCATCAATACTCTTTCCTCCTGAAGGTTTTCATTGATATACTCGGCAATCCGCCTGCTTTCCGTCGTTCCCATGGAGCTATGCTCCTCCGGGGATTTTTGAAGATTTCCAAGCGTACTTAATGTTAATCCACACGATACCAGCAATGATATTACTAAAATGCCCTGCAGTAGTAACTTTCGGATATAAGCTTCTTGGTTGATTTGGGCAATTTCATAAGGAAGCCACGCCACCGTAATGGGCAATACATAGGAAAAGAAGCGCAACCAGCCATAAGAAGAACCACTGAGGAGCATTAAATAGTGAAAGAGAATAACTGCCAACACCATGATTAGTAAAACAAAAAAATCATGTTTGAATAACTTTCCCCTTATAATTCGGACAATAACAATTCCTGCAAACACCGGGATGAAAGGAGTACTTTTCTCCCATACCACATTTCTGAATAATTCCCAGGGAGTCTCGGTAACCCCGCTGGTTAGACTTAGATAGGCAGAATTAGAATACGCCGAATTAAGAAAATAAAGTGGATTACCGGAAATTACCCAGTTGAACATGATCCATAGGAAAACAGCAAACAAAAGCGGTGTGTAGAGTATAATAGCGGTTCCTTCTGCATAATAATAAGTCTCCTTGAGTTGCCCTTGGGGAGCAAAGTCTTTAACGGCAGGACCGAAAAAGATAATGATGAGCACACCCAAGCCTATGGCAGCGGCAAAGGGAATGGCTTCATAACGGCAAAAGAAAGCTAATGCCAAGGCAAAAGCTATCCTCATAATATAGTGGGCAGCCCCTTCTTTCATCCACAACACCAGGCAGGAGACAGCATAAATCATGAAAAAGAACGTGAGCCCTTCGCTCATACCATTAAACCCATAAAAAAAGATAAAGGGATTAATTGCGTATAGACTAATAATAATAAATGTTAATTTTAGAGAAATGTTCAATCTTAAAAAGGTTTTGAATAAAACAACCACACTGCCCGCAGCAAATAAAGAGCTGATAATAGATGCTGCTATGCCCTGCGTCACCAAGGGCTTCCATATCTGAGAAAAAGCTACAAAAGGCAATTGTAGCATACTGGGCAAGGGATTCCACACTAAACCAATTGAAGCAAAGCGGGGTGGTTCTACAAAAAATACATAAAAAGCATTCGCTGTCCTGGCAAAGGCATCCTGCATTTTTGCATCCAAAAAATAACCATAATAAATCCCAGCAGCCAGTTCTATGGTGAAAACAACCATAAAGAGAATGGTTATTGTTTTTCTGCCGGGAATAAAGTTATGATAGTTTGTCAAAAGATCACTCCTACGAGGATATCGTTTCTGCACTCACCAAAATTACTCTGAAACAATAATCAATGAGTTTTAGTGACTCGGCATATTCAAGAATCTATAAAACTAGAATCTCTTTGGTCTTATTAGCCATTAGAATTTGCATATCAGCATTATTCTGTCACTCATCCTTACCATAGGAAATGACAATTCCATTCTTTATATAAGTAATTTTACAAAAAAATTAAGTATGCTACAACAGCGCAACAAAAATGTAATATAACTGTAACAAGATAGTATAAAACTTCCTCTGTACAGTAGTTTAATTTACTTAAAAAAATAACGCCATAATCTTAGCAAAATATTTTCTTAAAAATTCTCACATACAAGTCTAACGTAAGGACAAAATACCTTTTTATCCTTACAATTTCCTGGTGATTTTTCCCTGAACCTTGTTTTACAGACAGGTTTCGAACTATCTGCTAAATGCAGGTTCTCTACTATGACCACAGATTTTCTCCTAACCTATTGCTCTTTTCTGCCATGTTTATCTCCTCGTCAATAGTCAAATATTAGTAAATTACCCGGAATAGTTTGAATCCTTCAAAGGTTACCTCTTGTTCACACCATTCCTCTCGGCCTGCATACAAATTCGGATACCGGGCATTAAGGGCATCCAGGCTTCCCGCTCCTTCTTCAGGGTTAGGTACCAAAAGATAGGTGATTCCCAATTTATGCGGCTTCTCCAAACTCTCATAAAAATCAGGGCTGGCGGTTACCACTATATTGGACATATTATCTATATTAACAAGAATCTCCCCTGTTCTAAGAGAGTCCATCAATACTTTTTCTTCTTGAAGATTTTCATTGATATACTCGGCAATCCGCCTGCTTTCCGTCGTTTCCATAGAGATATGCTCTTCCACCGATTTTTGAGGATTTTCTAAAGTGCTTAACGTTAAGCCCCACGATACCAACAATGACATCACCAAAATGCCCTGTAATATTAATTTTCTGGTAGGCACTTCCTGGTTGGTCTGGGTAATTTCATAAGGAAGCCACGCCACTGTAATGGGCAATACATAGGAAAAGAAGCGCAGCCAGCCATAAGAAGAACCACTGAGGAGCATTAAATAGTGAAAGAGAATAACTGCCAACACCATGATCAGCAAGACAAAAAAATCATGCTTGAATAAATTTCTCCTTATGCTGCGGACAATAACAAGTCCTGCAAACCCTGGGATGAAAGGAGCACTTTTCTCCCATACCACATTTCTGAATAATTCCCAAGGAGTCTCGACACCTCCGTTGAGTAAACTTGCATAGGCGGAATTAGAATAAGCCGAATTAAGAAAATAAAGTGGATTGCCGGAAATTAACCAGTTGAACATGACCCATAGGAAAACAGCAAACAATAGCGGTGTGTAGAGTACAATAGCGGTGCCTTCTGCATAATAATAGGTCTCCTTGAGTTGCCCTTGGGGAGCAAAGGCTTTAACGGCAGGGCCGAAAAAGATAATGATAAGCACGCCCACCCCTATGGCAGCGGCAAAGGGAATAGCTTCATAACGGCAAAAGAAAGCTAATGCCAAGGCAAAAGCTATCCTCATAATATAGTGGGCAGCACCTTCTTTCATCCACAACACCAGGCAGGAGACAGCATAAATCATGAAAAAGAACGTGAGCCCTTCGCTCATACCATTAAACCCATAAAAAAAGATAAAAGGGTTCGTTGCGTATAGACTAATAATAATGAATGTTAATTTTAGAGAAATGTTCAATTTTAAAAAGGTTTTGAATAAAACGACCACGCTAGCTGCGGCAAATAAAGAGCTGATAATAGCTGCTGCTATGCCATGCGTTACTAAGGGCTTCCAGATCTGAGAAAAAGCTACTAAAGGCAATTGTAGCATACTGGGTAAAGGATTCCATACTAAACCAACTGAGGCAAAGCGGGGTGGTTCTACAAAAAATACATAATATGCATTTGCTGTCCTGGCAAAGGCATCCCCCATTTTTGTATCCAAAAAATAACCATAATAAATCCCAGCAGCCAGTTCCATACTGAAAATAACCATAAAGAGAATGGTTACTGTTTTTCTGCCGGGAGTAAAGTTATGATAGTTTGTCAAAAGATCACTCCTACGAGGATGACGTTTCTGCACTCACCAAAATTACTCTGAAACAATAACCAATGAGCTTTAGTGACTTGGCATACTCAAGAATCTATAAAACTAGAATCTCTTTGGTCTTATTAGCTAGTAGAATCTGCATATCAGTATTGATTATGTCAACTTATCCTTACCATAGGAATGTCAATTCCATTCTTTATATAAGTAATTTTACAAAAAAATTAAGTATGCTACAAATTAAAAATTAAATTTGGTTTTAACGCCAAAATCTTAGTAAAATATTTTCTTAAAAATGCTCACATACTAAGTCTAACGTAAGGACAAAATATATTTTTATCCTTACACTTTCCTGGTGGTTTTCCCTGAACCTTGTTCCGTAGGCAGGTTTCGATGCATATGCCAAATGCAGGTTTCCCGCTATAATCAAAAACGGATGAAGCGGTAAACGAGTAATTTGGTAAAAAATTTTATTAAGGGAGGATTTTATCATGGGAAGAGATAAGGTAATGAACTGGCAAATGAAACACTTTGCAGCAAGGCAGCAAGGCGTTGAGGGTTTAATTGAAGGGGAGCATAGTGACTATGGTAATTTAACTTCCCGCCAATGCGGTAATTTTGTTAAAATCGCTTTAGAAAGAGCCAACCAACTTACCTAAATAAAAAAGCCCTCTAAAATAGAGAGCTTAAACAGAAATCTATGAATGGGTCGGCAACCAGCCGGCCATTTTCTTTTGAAAATTATAATAGGTTAAATCCAAGTGCATGGGAGTGACGGAAATAAAGCCATCCCTAACAGCAGCTACATCCGTTTGCGGGTCATCTTCATCTAAATTATGAGGTTTTCCCACCATCCAAAAATATATATTTCCCCTGGGATCTACTCGCTTGTCAAAGCACTCCACATATCTACGACGAGCTAAACGAGTAATCTTCACCCCTCGGCCATCGTACTGATTGGGTACATTGACATTTAATAAAACCCCTGGTTCCAGAGGGTTAGCCAGCACCAAGGGAACAAGCTCCTTCATAAAAGCTGCTGCTGCTTGGTAATCTAAGTCCTGCCAGTCGGCTAAGGAGACAGCGATGGCTGGTACATGATTGATTACTGCCTCCACTGCTGCAGAAACCGTGCCGGAGTATAATACATCGCTACCCAGATTAGGTCCCAAATTAATACCGGAGACCACTAAATCCGGCGGATTTTCCATTATGGCTTCTAACCCTAATTTGACACAATCTGCTGGTGTACCGTCCACTTTCCATCCTTTGGTCTTATCCGATTTAAAAGGATGAACCTTGGCACGCAGGGGACGGGTTACCGTTATGCCGTGTCCACAGGCACTTCTTTCGCGATCCGGAGCTACTACATATACTTCGTCGGCAATTTCCTCCATGGCCTTTCTTAATTCCCCGATACCATCGGCATAGATACCGTCGTCATTGGAAATAAGTATCCGCATAGGGCCTCCTTAATCTCAATAAATATTGGTTGGCCAGCCTATGTTTCATATATTGAAATGGTCATTTTGCCATCTTTATCTTTGGTTAGGCCAAAAATTACATCTTTTTCTTTCAAGGTTCTGTTAAGATAATCCACTACTTTATACATTTCTGGGTAGGGGGCAAAACTCTTTTGAGCAATTAACTCTAATTTACCCTCTTTCTTATGTTCCAAACTCACAGATTTCTCCTCCACTTTTTATAACTCGCCTTTGGTAATTAGTCTGAGTGCTTCTGCCCGAGAGGATTCATGCTTTTTAAAAATACCCCTCACCGCAGAAGTAACGGTTGTAGCCCCCGGTGATCTGACGCCTCGCATGGACATACATAGATGCTCCGCCTCAACCACGACCATCACACCATAGGGATTAAGCTTTTTCATAATGGCATCGGCAATTTGCTTGGTTAACCTCTCCTGTAGTTGAGGACGACGGGCATAGCCGTTGACTAATCTGGCCAGTTTGGATAAACCCGTTACCTTGCCATTCCTCGGGATGTAACAAACGTGGGCTTTGCCAATAAAGGGAATTAAATGATGTTCACACATACTAAACAGTCGGATATCCTTTACTAGCACCATTTCTTCGTGGTCTTCAGCAAAGATTTTGCCCAGATGTTCTTCCGGGTCCTCTTGTAATCCGGCAAAAATTTCCTGGTACATCTTAGCCACCCGGGCAGGTGTTTCCACTAACCCTTCGCGCTCAGGATCTTCACCAATAGCTTCTAAAATCATACGGACTGCTTGTTCGATCTTTGGTAGGTCAAAAATTGTCATCAACTCCTCTATAGCTGCCCCATCATAAGATGTGTTTGTGGGATCACTCGTACGTTTGCTAAGTGGTCAAGGGCTATTTGTTGTAATTTTAGGATTTGATCAACAGCAGGGATTTGGCAACCACCCTTTGGGGTAACCGGTTGTAACACCAACTCAATGCCTGAATCTACACGGCCAATAAGTTCCGCAGCTCTTTGGATTTCTTTGACAGCCGTCTCTGATGTGATCACGATTTTTACATAAACCTTTCTTTGCGCAGCTACCTGCAAAAAACGATGATGCAGATCCCAGGGTGTTACGATACCCGTGGAACTCTGCAGTTTGATATCCATACTAACAATATCTATAGAATCAATAATATTGGCTAATTTCTCTGGCAAAGTGCCGTTAGTTTCCAGATAAATCCCCTGCCTTGTTCCTTTGATGAAGGGGATTAGCGTAGCTAAAAACTCTGTTTGCAATAAAGGTTCGCCACCGGTAAAGCTGATTGAATGATGCTCCGTTATTTTGTAGCGTTCTTTCAGAATGGCAGATAACGCTTCGGCACTCATTGGATTGGTATGGGTCGTAAAATCCCGTTGGCCGGGTGAATTCTCGATGGTAAAGACTTCGGGCTTTTCATTGCTCGGGGTATCACAAAAGGCACAGGACCAGTTACACCCGGCAAAGCGTATAAAAATTTGTCGACATCCCACATAGGGTCCTTCTCCCTGTACTGAGGAGAAAATTTCCTGCAGGTAGGTCTGTGGCATTAGCCAACCCCCCTAACCTTGCAGCGAGCCAAGCGAATGCTGGTGGTTTCCTGCACATAGGCCTCGGCAATGGCTTGACCAAGGGAAAGAACAGCCGAGTCTGTAACCCCTAGGTCCCAAAGTCCTACTGTTGGCACAGGAGTATTTTGCGAGGAAACATTAAGGCCGGTATGAATCATGGTAGATACCGGACTGGCGGTGGCGATGGAAACAGAAAGTTTATTCCCCTCTAGATACAAGTCGTCTCCTTGGCGGGTAAAGAGGGTGCCAGTTTTTTCCTGCAGTATATCCTTAATGATAGCAATGAATAGTCGCTGTCGTACCACTGTCTTTTCCAGGTCTTGTTCGAAGTGTTCAATAATAAAATGCAGCATATCCTCGCTATAAATGGGAGCATTGGCCCGGACATCTGCTAAATCCACCATTTCCGTGAGATCCACCTGACACTCCCCTCGGAAGAGCACTAGGCTGTCACCTTGTAAGCCATAGTTCCGAAAGGCAAATAATGAACTAAGTTGCCTGCCATCATATTTTAATGACTTCGGCACAGTGTATATCAGCATAAAGAATCCCCCTCCCCTGCTTTAGGCAAAGAAGCTGGCAAATCTACGTTGAGATAACGAAAGGCCCGGATCAGACGCTGGCAGCTTTCACATTTGCCGCACATGGCATCTCCTCCCCGATAGCAACTCCACACCAGTTCCCAGGGTACCCCCAAACGTTGTCCCAACGCAACAATTTCCTTCTTATCCAGCCGAGCCGTATAACTTACCACCTCTACCTGATTAGCCGTAGAATATTTCATGGCAGCAGTAGCTGCCTGGGTAAATTCGGGAGTATTGTCTGGGAAAGTAGCTGCTTCTTCCCGATTAAAGCCTGTTATCACCCGATGACAATGTAAGTTCTCGGCAAAGCAAGCAGCGATATTGACAAACAAACCGTTACGATTAGGCACCCAAACTGCCGCGGCTGTTTGACGGGCTTGCTCATATTGATCCAACGCATCTCCAGAAGGTTCCGGCAGCAGTTGTTCCTGGTTTACCAAAGCTGTGTTGGTGATTCGCTGCAGCCAGGGCAATTCGATGATTTGGTGTGCTATACCATAGTGCTTGGCTAAACGGCCTGCCGCCTCTATTTCTTGCTGTGCAGCCAGTTGGCCGTAATTCACGGTTAGGGCTAGTTTTACGCTTCCTTCGGTAAGGGCATAGGCCAGGTTAACGGTGGAGTCCAACCCTCCAGATAATAATACCACACTACTCACAAGATGAACCCTCCCGATAGGTAGCATAAGCATCCGGTGATTCCCATACAGAGATCTCTTTTAATTTTATCCCCGGCCGCAGCTCCGCCACTGGTTTTGCCAGAGACTGATAAATGTAATAGGACAGGTTTTCCGCAGTGGGATTGAGACCCTCTGGACCAAATCCGGGCAGGTCATTTAAAAAGCTGTGATCTAATTGGTCGATGATGCGGGATAATTGCCTCTTAATATCCTTAAAGTCCACTACCATACCAAGTTGGTCTAAGTCATGACCGCAGACTTTTACCTCAACGGTCCATGTGTGACCGTGCAAACGGGCGCAATCACCGGGATAACCGCAAAGACTATGGGCAGCGGAGAATCTGCTTTTTACTGTCAATTCGTACATGCATCGTCCTCCTTAAAGATAGTATTTCTCCCGGCTCCAAACTTTACTTATTTCTCTTCTATCTCTTATTCCCCTGCCAAAACAATAATTTTTTTAACAAAAATAAAAAACCTGGTCTATGGCGAATACTGATCTACTTAAAACCATCCAGGTTCTCAATTATTTCTATTAAAATTAATACTTTCTGTCTCAACCATAATCTTATAAATCCACATCATTTGGTTACGTATTTTTATCTCTTTGAGCAAGCCTGTTTAAGACAAGTTGTACAGCTATAGCATCGTCTAGATAACCAATTGGAAAAATATAATCGGGAATGATATCTGCTGACAAAATAAAATAGAGTAATGCACTCCCCAGTATGGCGCATTCTTCCGTTGTAATATCCTCTTTAGAAAATAGCACATACATATGTTTTAAGTGATCAATGAATGGTCCCGCGCCACTTACTTGTTCAACTTTAGAATGAAATTTTTCGAAGATGATTTTCTTGCCTTCCTCGGTTAACGCATATTGCTCATACTTGGTTAATTCCTGCTGAACTCGCTCCAAGGAAAATTGTTGATCAAGCAAATTTGCTGGAACAAGAACCCCTTGAATAATATCCATTGTCTCTTGTATTTTCGAATATCGTTCATCCCGCTCTATTCCAAAATCTATACCGGCATCTTTCATTAGCCTTTCTACCGGGACATCAAGATGGACGGCAATTTTTTTTAGGTGATCAGGTTTTGCCCGTTGCTTGCCATTTGCAATACGTGAAATGGTTGCTGTATCAATTCCCGTCAATGTACTAAGTTTACGCATTGATAGCGACCGTTCCTTGAGCAGTCTCTTTAGCAATAAACCAATACTCCGCCCTTTTCCAGCTTCAGACATAGCCCATTCACTCCTTCATCGAATAATGAATAAGGATGTTGAATTTTTTTCAACATCCTTTGCACGATTTCTCAACACTCTCAATAGAATGGCACAAAACTAATGAGGAGTGGTTGTAGAATGACCTGGCTTATTATCTTGGGTTTTGCTCTTGCATCAAGTATTGATAATTTAGGGGTGGGGATATCTTATGGTATCCGTGGCATTCGTATTGGTTTATCCTCTAATTTTCTAGTGGCCATTATTTGTTTTCTTTTTAGTGCAACAGGTATTTTCTTCGGACAATGGCTTTCAAAGGTTTTACCCGGAATATTTCCAATTCTAGCAGGTGCCTTCTTCCTATTCGTAATCGGTATCCGAATTATTTTATTGGCAGCCCCACGCAAACAAAGAATTTCTCAAGAAGTTACTAGTGACGAGAAACCTATCAAGGCCTTTACGGAAATACTGGAATACCCGGAAAAAGCCGATGTCGATAAGTCCGGAGACATTGGATTGGCTGAAGCCATTATTCTAGGAATTGCTCTCTCCGTTAATGCACTCACTAACGGATTAGGTGCAGGTTTACTTGGCTTATCTCCATTTGTCATCTCTTTAGCTGCCGCAATTGGTAGTTTTATAACCGTCTGGGCGGGGGTTGCTTTAGGTGGTAAAGTAGCAGCTATTCGTATTGGCTCTTTCACCATTGGGCAATTCGGAACCATCCTAAGTGGGATACTCTTAGTCGTTATTGCTACAAGTGCGCTGCTTTAGTTGTTGTTCTTAATCTAAGCTTATCTCTTATTTTATGATTCGTGAAGGGTTACTATGACAGAAAATTAGTTTACTGCCTAATTGTTTAATAAATATCGAAATAATTAACATTATTATTAATTCCAAGAGTATGCTCTAAATTTCTTTATTTCCCTTTGTTTTACTTTAGTTGCCTTATCTTCATACAATACGTAATACTGTTAGTTAGCTTACTATTTACTTTTAGAAATAATAAAGAGAGAGGCTGGCAGATGAAGGAAAATGAACTACCAATTATTTAAGGCTATTAACGATTTGGCTGGTGAGTACCCGATACTGGATGGATTCATGGTTTTTGTTTCGCAAAAATCAATATTTTTTTATGCATTGATTTTAATTTTAATGTGGTTTCGCAATGAGCGATATATGCGTATTGTTATTTATGCAGCAATCACTGGCTGTCTGGGGCTGTTTATCAACTTTGTTATTACACAAATATACTTTGAGCCACGGCCATTCGTTGCCCATTCTGTGCATTTATTGATAAAGCACGCGGCAGATGCGTCATTTCCAAGTAACCATACGACGGGTGCCTTTGCTTTGGCGTTAGGGGTGTTCATTCGCCAGCATAAAATAGGTTCCAGATTGCTCTTTGTCGCGATCTTAACGGGAATTTCTCGTATTTTTGTGGGGCATCATTACCCCTTCGATGTACTCGGCAGTGTTATCGTTGCAGGTCTTGCCAGCCTACTGGTTTACAAAGCGTCACCTTTGCTGGAACCAATTATCAGTTTTATTATTCAAACTTACTATCGCATGCCGTTTCTTGCTAAACACAAAACTGTGCAAAAGGACAAGTAATCGTGATCATCGTACAGAAACAGCATTACCCTGCTAACCCCAGAGCCCTGCCATAGCATTCGGCAGCTTCTCTCATCTTGCCCTGTTCGGCTAGCAATTCTCCCCGTAAGCCCCAGGCTTGATGATTATGCGGTTCACCCTCTAAGATCCTACTCACCACATCAAAGGCATCCTCAAGGCGTCCTAATGAAAGAAGACAATGTCCGTAATTCAATAAAAAGGTACTGCACTGAGGTGACAGAGCCACAGCTTGTTGGTAATGCTCCAATGCTTCCTGTGGAGCAGCGGTTTTTTCCAGGCAAATCCCCAGGTTATTGTGCAACGTGGGATCTCCAGGACAAGTGGCAATGACACTGCGATAGCAGTTAACTGCTTCCTCTACCCGACCCAGTACATGATAACAGGAGGCTAGGTTACTTAACAAACCCAGGTCTTGGGGTAGAAACTGTCGAGCCACTTCGTAACAGGACAGGGCTTCATCATAATGATGCAGATGAAATAAAGCATACCCCTTGTTATTTAATAGCTCTGGGGTAGAAAATCCCAGGGCCTGGGCTTGGGAATAGTATTCCAGAGCCTCTTGATGATTCCCTAATTTGCTTAGGGCTAGGCCCGTATTGAATAAAACCGCAGCATTTTGACCGCCCAAAGACATGGCCTGTTCAAAACAAGTTAAAGCCTCTTGAAATCTGTTGTTTTCTAAAAGACACAGGCCGCTGTTATTAAACTGAGAGATTTTATCTTCTGCCGGAGCCTCGGGAATGGTAGAGAGATCTTCTGGATGATCGAAATACGTTTCTTTCTCCCAGAGGTTATTCTTAATTCCACCGTTGGCAGCACGATTCAGCCAATAAATAAAACTCCCCGTTCCGATTCCTGCGGCAGCTTTTTTACAATGCAATGCAGCCCGGTCTATTTGCCCCAGCATTAAAAACACTCGGCTAGCCTGCAAATGTAAGTCTGCCCTGTCTGGCTGATTCTGCAGGGCTTTTTCCAGAAAACGAAGAGCTATTTTACCTGCCCCGGCTACTTCACACAGGGAAGCTATGATCTGAAAAGCATTTATCTTCTTCCGCATCAGTCATCGCTCCTTTTAAATCTACTAGGAACTGTTTCTTGGTACTAATTAACTTTTCCTTCCAGTTATTCCATATTTCGTTTGTCAAATCTCCTGGTGTTTTGACAATATTTTTTAACACGATTATTTTCTCTCAGTAGTTCCTAATTAGCTAAGAGAGTGATATAGTAGAACATAGCAAATGAAAAGGAGTAGATACTGATGGATCTATTGCCTGCTCCTAACACAGAATTAGCATCATTCCAACTTTCTTTGCAAGAACTATTGGGTCACCCTTTGTGCTTTATGAATCATGTACTATTTCCAAATTGTGTGTATCTAACTTCTCTAAATCACAACAACGATCTAGAAGAAGATAATTTTTATTTGATTTATGACCTTAAAAAAGACCGTGGCGGACAGCTTCAGGCAAAAATTTATTTTCTTCAAGTGCCTTTAGGCTGTCGAGGCCAAAAACTAGGTAGCAAAATTTACCTACTCTTAGAACAGTTACTACGGCAAATGGGCTGCCAATCTATCATTCTGGAAGCCAGAGTCAATTCACTAAATCCAAAGGATAATTCTGTAGGTTTTTGGGGTAAGCAAGGTTTTGTGCCGGGTGTTCATTATGCCTTTGATGATGAAAATTTTCCGATGATAAAAAGGTTAATCTAAAAGAGAGAAGGCCCGGGGGCCTTCTCTCTTTTAGACTGTAGCCAATTTTTTGGCCTTATTTTTCAGTTCATCCAAATATTTTACGGCCTGTAAGGCAGCTACCTGCCCCTCACCGGCCGCTTTACTTAATTGGTAAGGCAGCCCGGTACAGTCTCCGGCAGCAAATACCCCTGGGATATTGGTAGCACACTCTCGATTGATAACAATACCTTGGTTGCTAACATTAAGACCAGGTACCAATTGGTCTGGCAAGACTGATTCTCGGATGATAAAGATGCCATCCGCCTTTAATTCCTGATCTTCGAGTTTGACCCCGGTAGACCACATTTCTCCCAGGATAGCCACGGGTTTTCCCGGAATTTGTTTAATCTTTTCAGCTAGACGAATACCCCGGGCATCGTTCTCTTTCACCTGGGAAACTACGATTACTTCTTCGGCAATTTCTGCTAAAAAGTTTGCTTCCTCCAACCCTTCTCGATTGTAGGCTAAAACAATCACCTTTTTCCCTTTATACAGTGGGCCATCGCAGGTAGCACAATAGCTAACACCTCGCCCCAGGTAATCTAGCTCCTTTTCTATAGGCTTCACAGTGTTGACTCCGGTAGCTAAGATAACAGACTTTGTTTGATAAAACGTATCCCTGGATTGCAAGGTAAAACCATCAGCCGCCGGATAAATACCCGTTACTTTGCTGTCCTTAATCTTTAAACCCATTTTCTTAACGTGTGCCAAAAACCTTTGACGTAGTTCATCACCGGTCATTTCGGGTAAACCCAGATAATTATCGATATGCGGTGCATGGTGTAGTTTAGGGCTGCAAAATTCTGAACCAAAGATGCCAACTTTCTTTTTTCGAATAGCAGCGTTAATAGCTGCGGAAAGCCCTGCCGGACCGCAGCCAACAATGGCAATATCATACTCATCCACCAGGTTTATTTCATTGGTCATACCCTTCACCTCTTGTTTATTAGTAACAGTAAGTTTGCTAAACCTTTTCTTTTATGTATCTATAGTAGGTTTCTACATTTTAATAATTCTTATGTTATTAAAATTATTTAATCTTTGCGAAATGATGAGGAGGATCCTGCAAAGAAGAACTCTCATTTTCCCTTTGAAAATGAGAGTTCTTTGACAGCCTGAAACCGCAAAGCAACGGTTTGTTCTTTAATCTACAACGGTATAGCCTTCATCCATTATCGCTTCTTTAATGGTTGCCAGATTGCCGCTGTCATCGGTAGTAATTTTCACTATGTTTTCCGAGGGTATAGCCTCCACCGACTGAACACCAGCTACCTTCTGAACTGCCTTTTCCACGGCCATCTTACAATGATTGCAACTCATGCCTTCCACCTTAAGGGTGATAATGTCTGCCATTTACTCTTCCTCCTTTATAACTACCCCTTATGTTGGGGTATAAATCTCCTAGCTTAAATCTTAATTAATATCCTTTATTAGTCTCTCCCGCTGGCGTATAACAAAACAACTCCAGGCAAAACTAAAAAACAAAATAAAATCTATATTTGACCAAGGAGGATGTCACATGGATAAAGATAGGAAAAATGACTATCAACTCAAAGAAGAAAAGCAGTATGATACAGGTAAAAAATTTGTTTATGAACCAACTGGTTCTGCCACCCGTGTAAATGTTGATGGCAAATGGGAACATGATTTTTATAATACCAATCAGAATAAAGATCGTTCTCAAGGCACCGGAGATAATCCTTTGGCAGAATAACTCTAACCCCTTGGTTCTAAAAACCGAGGGGTTTTTCTATGCACCATAGTAGTCGTAAACTATCCAGTATATTTTCTTAGTCTGAATTCTGCTCCCAGGTTTTTGGCAATACTCCGACAGGCTTCCACATCCACACCGGGCCATTCAACCACTGACAAAATTACTTTAGGAATCACTCCCACACATTTCCGGGCAAAGTCTAACATGGCATAATAGGCCTCTTCCCCTCCTTGGGGATGGCAAAGCTCCATATAGCTGACAGCGTTTTGAGCATTTAAAGATATTGATATCACATCCACCAGGCCAACTAAATCAGAGACAACATTTCTGCCGTAATACTGATTGGCTTGTCCGTTAGTGTTTACCCGAATGGAACGTGCTCCCCGTTCTTTCAAAACGGCTGCTACTTCTTTAACCACGTCCAAACGGCTTAAGGGCTCCCCATAACCACAAAAGACAATTTCCCGGTATTGAGCGGGATTATCTATGGTGTTCAGGATCTCTGCTGCAGTGGGGTCTTTGTCCAACCAAAGATGATAACCAACACCGTTGTCAGTATCTCGGATGCAAAAAGCACAACGATTGGAACAGCGATTGGTAATGTTGAGATATAATGCATCTCCAATTTGATAACATAAGGTAAAAGTATTATCCATCGTCATAACTCCTTAATTCTGTCATAAAATGCAAGCATTATCCATAAAGATATGTTAAATAGTGTAAGGAGGTAAAAAATATGGCACTTCGCGGACCAGAAGCACCCGGAAAACCGGTACTACATTTTTCCTCCATCTGCCGGGGCACCTTGGTTTCTTTGGGACTTTCCTTCTTTTTAAGTACACTGGCCGGACTGGGATATTACTTTACCAGTCTTTCCGAAAACACCATGCCTTGGGCATCAGCCATTATTCTTTTTCTTAGTGTTGCTTCGGGCGGTGCCTATGCTGCTAAAAAAGCAGGCACAAAAGGTTTATTTAACGGCTTAGGAGTAGGAGTAGCAACTTTTTTCATCATCTGGCTCTTGGTAGGTTTCTTTTTACCAAGTCAAGTACTATTAATGGGAGCTTTTGGAAAATTGGTCTTAACTACGGTGGCTGGTAGTTTGGGTGGCACCCTTGGCGTAGGCTTAGCCTCTTAGATTCTAAGAGGCCTTTGTTTTTTTATAATTAACCATCGGTAGCTTTACCGTAAAGGTACTTCCTTTCCCTGTTTCGGTTTTAACGGAAAGTTTACCACCATGGTTATCCACAATTTGGTAACTAACGGGTAACCCCAACCCGGTTCCTTCGGCCCTTGTGGTAAAAAAAGGTAAGAAAATACGCGACATATTTTCTTTGCTAATGCCAACCCCCGTGTCAGTAAAACTAACCTCTACCAGCCCTTGAGATTCTTTATAAACGGCTGCTACCGTTAGGCGCCCCCCTCCAGGCATGGCATAGATAGCATTGGATGCTAAGTGCCAAAATACCTGTTTTACCTGATCTTCATCCAGAACCATTAAAGGTAAATCCTCCTGAAAATATTTATAAAGCGTAATCCCTTTACCAGCAGCTTCTCCTTCTATTAATGACAAAATATAATCTAACATAGCGGGTAAAGAAGCAAAACTTAAATTGGGAGTAGTTCGTCGGGCCAGCAGTAATAACTCCTTAATAATATGGTTAATTTGATCAATTTCTCGTATTATGACGGAAATGTATTCCTTAGCTGGATCCTGGTCAGACAGACGCTGATCCATAATTTGAATCAAACCCCTAACGGAGGTTAAAGGATTGCGAATTTCATGAGCTGTTCCCGCTGCTAATTCTCCTATCATAGTAAGTTTCCCAGATTGACTTATTTGACGACCTAAAAAGGACTGCTCGGAGGTAGGCCAAGCCACAAATATCGCTCCACTGGGTTGTCCGGCTTCATTTAAGAGGCTAATGGAATTTAAATAAAAATACTGAATATCTTCACCATTTTGGTAGGTAAAATAATGTTCTTGATACACTTGACTACCAACTAATGTCTGCGCCAGATAATGCAGTGGGCTATCACTTTCTGAAGAAAATTCCTTGATGTTAACATTAATGTCTAGCCCTATGCCACAGATTTCTCTGGCCTTGCTGTTTATAATGGTAATATTCCCTTCAAGATCCGTAACAATAACCGCAGCATCAATATTATTAAGGAAATCCCTTACAATATGTTTCGTACCATATCTGGACACTGTTTTTGTTTGCCCCACTTTAACCAGGAAACAAGCGGAGGCTCCTACTGCTAATAATATATGCAACCCATACGTTGTTGAAGGTTGAAAATGGAATGTAATGCTAACATAATGAGCAAGGGTAATTGCAACAACCAAAATCCCCACGAAGGTTATCATTTGTTTACGTGTCACTGCTATTACCTGCCCCTCCTGAATTATCAACCATAATTGTTATAATTTGTTAATACGACAAAGATTACAACGATTCCTTCTAAATAGAGATATTGATAAGAATATTGTAATCTTTTTACCAGCAAAATTGTACAAGGCAAGCCAACAGGCCTGCCTTGTAACTAATTCCAAATTTTTAATAACAATGATCGTAAAAAATTGGGAAGCCGTACAAAGTACACGCGCATTCCTATCACCCCTTGTTCATATTTGAATTCTTACTATAGTACGAGTGGGGGGTTTTATTGGTGCATCTGTGTAACAATATGACGACAAAAAGAAAAAAATAACTTAACTCAGAGACTTTTTAGAACTTTGGTATCTTAATTTTGCTTACCATTAAATAAGACAACAGCAGCATAGTCACGGGTAATACCAGAGCCGGCAAATTACCAAGCCCGATGATTAAAAGAGCAACAATACCGCCAGCGACGGTAATAGGTACACCCATAAAGCTACCACTAAAGTTAGTTACATTAAAACGGGCCAAGCGTAACGCACCACACATAACAAAAGCTAAGGAAATGGCTAAGCCCCAATAGCCCCAATCCGAAAGCTTTAGAGCATAGGCTATAACAGCCGGAGCTACCCCAAAAGAAACTAAATCCGCCAGGGAGTCCAGTTCTTTACCGAAGTCCGAAGACACTTGCAATTTCCGGGCTACTTTTCCATCTAAATAATCCATAACTCCTGCTAACAGTATCATTAAGCCACCTTGTATATAGTGCGCATCCAGGGCCAGTACCAAAGCAAATACTCCAAATAATAAATTTCCCAGTGTGAATAAGCTGGGTATGTGTTGACATCCCTTCATCGGGAACCTCCCTATCACTCTATTACTGCTTGCATTACTATATTGTAACATTCTACCCGTCGAAGGGAAAGGGGAATGCCAAATTATTCTTGTTTTTGTGTTAACCAAAATCTTACTTTTTCGGCAGTTTCTTGCCAACTTCCTCTAAAATGTTCTTTTACAGGAAGAGAATTGAAAATTTTTATACCGTACCTTTTTTCGAGCAACCGGCTATCTAACACCACCACCGCCCCTCTGTCCTGGGAATCTCGAATAAGTCTGCCAAAACCCTGTTTAAATTTAATGATGGCCTGGGGTAGTTGGTATTCCGTAAAAGCATTGCGCCCCTGTCGTTTAATGCGTTGAACCTTTGCCTCTAGTACGGGGTGGTTAGGCGGTGCGAAGGGCAGTTTTACGATAATGACACAGGATAGTGAGTTCCCCGGTATATCGACCCCCTCCCAAAAGCTAGCTGCACCAAACAGTACAGTACGGTGTCCTTCCTTAAACTGTTCTACCAAGCGGTTTCTGCTACCATCTAATTCATGCCCCAATAAACAAATATCTTCACCTTCAAAGGGTTCCTTTAATCGTTGATAAACCTCTCTTAAAATACGGTGAGAAGTAAACAACACCAAGGTACGTCCCTGAGCTGCCAGGGAAATATCAAAAACTGCCTGGGCTACTTGATTACAATACTCTTTATCACCGGCAGGGCCAGGTTGAAGCAGGTCTTTAGCAGCACACAATAATGCCTGTTCATTGTAATGAAAGGGAGAGTCCAATAGCTTCTCAATAAGCCTATCAGGAGGAAGCAAATCTAAACCGTTGTTTTTAATAAAATGTTTAAAATGACCATCAACGGCCATGGTGGCAGAGGTTAAGATAACTGGCCTGGGTTCTGAAAGGAGCTTAGCGTGTAATAAGGGACCCACCTCCACCGGGGCTGAGCGTAGTACTACCTCTGCTTGTTCCCCACCACCCTCTACCCAATAGACATAATCGTCCTGGTGATTACGGCAAATCCATTGCAGATTATGGATAATATCTTCCCCGGCGGTGATGCCAGAGAGTAAGTCCCGGACGGTTCCTGGCAAGTCCTCCCGGAAGGCAGACCAATCTGTCAGCCGATCTGCCAGCTGACGCATGATTTGGCTTAAACTCTTTATTTGAAACAATAGGTTTTCCAGCTCACTATCTACAGCTGGTGGCAAGCACTTTACACCATCCAAATTGCCATCAACCCCAAAGCGCAACGAACGACGGCCCTCACCACCGCCGGCGGTACTTTCCAGCCAGCGAAGTACCATCTCAAAGAAACTAATGGCTGTTTCCCGACATCTTTGTCGTATCTCCAAGGACTGATTGAGATTCTTTTCCCAGCTTTCTGGGTCTTCGGTTAAGCTAATCTTTTCTAACTTGGTTAACAGCTTACTAGTAACAGAAAGCCAACGCAACAATTCTACGCGGGAACACTGGCAACCCAAATGCTCTGTGGCACAACTCTCCAGATGATGTGCTTCATCCACGATTAAAGGTCCGTACGTGGGTAGAATGTGGTTATCGGCATTGGCATCACTAAGCAGCAAGGAATGATTGACAATGATTACATCAGCCTGCTCGGCCCGTTTTCTGGCAGCATTATAAAAACAGCTTGCTCCAAAATGACGGCAACGATTCCCCAGACAGCCCTCACTCTCGGAACAAATGCTATACCAATATTCCAATTCCTGATAGGGTATATAAAGCTCACTTTTATCTCCGGTCTTAGTTTCATTTAACCAAACCAGGGTTTTCGTTAAAAAGCTAGCCTCTTCTGGAGTATGTTGAGCTTCATTGATTACGGCTTTCCAACGGCGTAGGCAAAGGTAATTACTGCGTCCCTTTAATAAAGCGGCGTAAGTTTCTATTTCCGGTAGGTTAGCAAGCAGTGGAATATCCTTTTGCCAAAGTTGTTCCTGCAAGGTAATGGTATGCGTGGTTACCAGTACACGCTCCCCATTTTCCCTGGCCCAAAGGATTGCCGGTACTAAATAAGCCAAGGACTTACCGGTACCCGTGCCTGCCTCTACTACTGCCGTTTTCATTTCGTTGAGGGCCTGTACCACTGTTGTGACCATGTCACATTGCTGGGGCCGATGCAAAAACCGAGGCAAGGTGGCAGCCAAGGAACCTCCAGAACCTAAAATCCGCAAACATTCCTCTATAGAAATGGCTTGCCTTTGCTGATGCTGCACACGTTCTCGGACAGGAATTTGGTCTATTTTAACACCGGGATGCTTAGGAGCAATTTTTCTATCGGGAAACTTTTTAATAAGTTCATTACTCAGAGTATGAAAAAATGCATACCAAGGACTACCAGACTGCTTTAATAGTTGACCCATTTGCCAAACCAGTTCCGGTTCAAAACCCTCTAATTGCTCAAGTAGTTTTATCAACAATCTAGCAGAATTTTGCGCATCAGCCAAGGCACGGTGTTGCTGTTCCTGGTCCAGGGCAAAGAGTTTACACAAATCACCCAGGCGATGGTTAGCTGCAGCAGGCAACAAATACCTAGATAATTCTAGGGTATCATAAAGGGGGTTAGGAATTTGGCACTTACAAGCTGAGGCTAAGAAATCTCGGTCAAATTGGACATTGTGACCCACCAGGGGTAAATCACCAATAAATTGCAGAATTTGCTCCTGAACATCGATCAGGTTAGGCGCAGCTTTTAAATCTTCATCCATAATGCCTGTTAAACGTTTTATTCTTACGGGTAGTGGAATACTGGGTTGAAGAAAGGACTGGAACGTCTCTGTCTCTTGACCATCTTCTACCCTAACCAAACCAATTTCTATGATTTCATCGTGCCAACGATCTAGCCCGGTGGTTTCCAAGTCTATCGCCACAAAGGTCAACATCCGTTTATATACCCCCAAATATTTATACCATATCTCAATGAGTGTTTGCGCAAATTGTGCGCCAAAACGCGGCACTTCAGCACCTGCATGGCGCATTTTGAGTGCATCGCGCCGCGAGCGTTTTATCAAACGCCCCCTCAGTCGGGGATTGAACCCACCACTGAGGGGGCGTTTGATAAATTTATTATATCTGCTGACAGGAAGCAGCGAAAGCTATATGATAAATATTGTTAGAAAAACTTGGCTTGCCGGCCTGAGACCTACTAGGTTATGACCTATAGGGTAGGCCAAGTCTTTTATGCATATCGAAGGTTTATCCTCCGATATGCCAATAAAATTGTGCAATTTCGCAAAGGAGGATTCGTCATGCAGGAAGAGTTAAAGCAACTGCAAGATGCTCTTAAGGTTTTAGAGTATTCCCTGGGACCAGCACTGATCAAAGCAGAGGTTCACAAAATAGACGGTTGGAACCCAGAAGGAGCACCAGACCTACATCCCCAGGTTTTGCTGTGGTATAAAGTAAAAGAAGAACTGGCTCTGGCGGAACTCACCGGCACTCTTCCCCGCTCTCAACGCACCGCCGAAGTACTACGCCTAGCTAAATCGATGCAAGTTGAGGATAGATCTTAACGTGATTTGTTTACAATATTTGCCGTATCTTAGTCGTCTATGGTAAAATAATCCTAACTCATGACAAGGAGGTTCTAACTTTGAAAAAAGGTAGTATTGAACTGGAAAACGGTGGTAAGATTGTAATTGAATTTTTCGATGAAGCAGCCCCTGGCACTGTAGCTAACTTTGAAAAACTGGCAAATGAAGGATTTTATAACGGTCTAAACTTCCACCGTGTAATTCCTGGCTTTGTGGCCCAAGGTGGTTGCCCTCACGGCACCGGCACTGGTGGTCCAGGCTACACCATTAAATGTGAAACTGCAGGCAACCCCCATAAGCACGAACGTGGTTCCTTATCCATGGCCCACGCTGGTAAAGATACTGGCGGCAGCCAATTCTTTATTGTTTATGAGCCACAGCCCCATTTAAATGGCGTACATACGGTCTTTGGCAAGGTTGTTGAAGGTATGGAGCATGTTGATCAGATTAAACCAGGCACTAAGATGAAAGAAGTTAAGGTGTGGGAAGAATAAATATTATAAATTATAAAATCCAGCTTATAAGCTGGATTTTATAATTTATAATATTCTATTACGGTTTAATTAACTAACAAATATCTAAAGCTCTTTTAAAAGGACTTCTTGCCAAACTATAAAATTAAGCTAATCAGCTATAGCACTATTTTATACTTTTTCAATTTTAAATACATTAATTACTTTAACATCTGGACAGCAAAATACCCCACTTCCCTCATCTTCTGCCCAGGGAAAACTGCCTCCGTATCTTAAAATATCAATCATCGGAAATAATACATGCATGGCCAGAGGACAGAGTTTGCCTCGGTCTGTATCAAAGTCAAAGACATCACCAATGCGGTGACCTCGGTGACAATTCCCTTCTCCTTTTTTATCGACAACGGAAATTTTGATTTTGGGTCGTCTGCTCATATAAATCCCCTCTTTATGCTTTTACCACTATTATATTTTATATCGTCTGAAAAACAAGGTGACACAAATCACTCTTTAACACATCAAAAATCTATACACTAATAAACTATTCAATGTCGCTTGCTAGTTTAGTATTTTCTTCACCTTTATGCAAATACTGCAGGTAAAATCATATCCATCTCAGAGGGAATTATATATAATACCTTTATTGGGTCAAAACATTATTAGGGGGAGCAAAATGAGTGTCTTTAACGGTAAAAGGCTGGATAAAAAATTATTTGCCATCGATGTGGAAAGAATGCGGCAGGGGTGGTACACCGACGCCTATTTCTTAAATATAGAAACGATACTTCATGCCCTTTCTCAGGAAAGCTATCAATTTCAGGGGATCAATACCGGTGATCTGGAAGTGGAAATGCAGATATTTACCAGACGGAGACCCTTTAGCCTGGTTGCCGGAGTTGATGAAGCTTTGGCTATCTTGGAAGAAAGTACTGGATATTATCAAGAACGGGAGTTTGTCAATACTTACCATCAATTGGAAATTGAAGCTGTGCAAGACGGAACTTTAACCTACTACCATGGTGATCCGCTGGAAGTACAACCGGTACTCAAAATTCGCGGCCGTTATCGGGATTTTGCCAGACTAGAGACCCCTATTTTAGGTGCCCTATCAGAGGCTACTCGGATTGCTACCAATGTTTATAATGTTTTGGAGGCTACCCAAGGGAAGGATGTTCTCTTTTTTCCAGCTCGGTTTACCCATTATAAGCTGCAAGCCCTGCATGGATACGCTTACTCCCTGGCAGTACAAGCTTATAATCATAAATATAAGAAAAGCTCTGCCCCCTTTATTTCCACCGATGACCAAGGGGATTGGTGGGGCGGTAAAGGCGGCGGCACGATTGCCCATTCCTCCATTGCCTGCTTCCTGGGAGATACAGCAGAAACCATGATTCAGTTTTCCAGGATTATGCCCGTTGATGTACCGAGAATTGCCCTGATAGACTTTCATAATGATTGTGTAGGGGAAACCCTTAAGGTTATGGAAAGAATGTTTGAAAAGTACTGGGAGAACTATCGCGAGGGTAGATCCGAGGAGGCTATGGGGTATAAGCTTTTTGCCGTACGGGCTGATACCTCGGGCAGTATGCGGGACGTTTCGGTAGAGCCCCTGGGCGATGAGAAGCTTGATCTAGGGGTTAATCCACGCTTAGTATGGAATCTACGCAAAGCCATGGATGGAGCCTACCTAGCGTGGCAGTTGACTGATGCAGCCCAAGCAGTGGCTAAAGAGTGGTGCGAATCAGTGAAAATCGTGGTTACCGGAGGTTTTGATACAGAAAAGATTAAAAAGTTTGAAAAACTTCGGGTACCGGTAGATATTTACGGCGTGGGTTCTTCCCTATTGGAAAACTGCGGTGTTCATAGTAAAAGCAGTGACTACACTGCGGATATTGTACGAGTAAAAATTAATCATGAATGGCAGCCCATGGCTAAAGTAGGTCGCCAGGTCTGCGACAATCCTAATTTGGAGAGAATACAATAGGTTGATGACCTATGGCTGAAGGCTGTCAGCCATAGGTCATAGTCCAGAAGTTTATGTCAAATCAAAGGTCTCCCCTGGTTGAAGGACACATACACGGGAAGTTGTCTGCTCCTCCACCACCTTTTTAAAAGCAAAGGGGTCCTGGGTAATCAAGGGAAAAGTGTTATAGTGCATCGGTATCACCTGTCCAGGTTGGAGCATTTTTACGGCCTCCAGAGCATCCTCTGGTCCCATGGTAAAGTTATCGCCAATGGGCAGCAAAGCTAAATCAATGGAGTGCAATCGGCCAAGCAAAGCCATATCCCCAAATAGACCGGTATCTCCGGCGTGATACAGGGTCTTACCATTGGCAGTAATTAGAAAACCGCAAGGGTTGCCCAAGTATTCTGCCGGACCGTTATCACCGCCTAGGGAGCTGCCGTGCAGAGCCTGGGTTAGCTTAACCTGAAAAGGCCCAAAATCATGAGCACCGCCGATGTGCATGCCATGGGCCTTTGCCCCCTGACGGGTACAGTAATTGGCCAATTCAAAAACAGCCACTACGGTACCGCCAGACTGTTTAGCCAAGGTCAAAACATCGGACGAATGGTCGTTGTGGCCATGACTAACCAGAATATAATCTGCTGTAATGTTTACATTAGCTGGTACTACCGGGTTACCGGTAAGAAAAGGATCAAAGACGATGGTAATATTGTTCACTTCAACAAGAAACGCCGAGTGACCAAGGAAAGTAATGCGCATCAAATCAGCTCCTACTATAGGCCTTAGGCTTTACTATATTCAAAGTAAGTATTGCCTTATTATTCCATAAAAATAGCTATTCCAAAAAGGATTTACATAATACTGCCTAAAAAGCTTATGGCTTAGAGTCATAAACATATTTTCAAAAGCTTTGAATGATAGCCCTCAGTCTGCTTTACTCTACTCCCCCAACGCTTCCCGCACCAACTCCGCTACTTCCCAGGGCAGTGCTGCTACCTTCGCACCGGCTAAGGTCAAGGCTGCCACCTTGCTTTGGAAGGTCCCCTTGCCTCGTTCGATGATAGCACCGGCATGCCCCATGCGCTTGCCGGGAGGTGCCGAACTACCTGCCAGGAAGGCTACCACAGGTTTAGTCATTTCTTTAATATACAACGATGCTTCTTCCTCTGCATTGCCACCGATTTCTCCCACCAAAACCACCACTTTGGTCGTCGGGTCTTGCTCAAATTTAGCCAACACTTCGGTAAAGGAAAGACCCACCACCCGATCACCCCCCAGACCCACCACGGTGGATTGACCCAGTCCGCTCAGGGTGAGGTTATTGGCTATTTCATAGCTTAAGGTTCCGCTGCGGGCTACCACTCCCACCGGACCGGGGGTATAAATACTGTTAGGCATAATACCCATTTTGCTCTGTCCTGGTGAAATGATACCAAAGGTATTTGGACCTATTATGGTAACTTGATGTTTTTCGGCGTAGGCCATAATATCTAATTCATCGTGCAGAGGCACGTGTTCGGTGATGATGACTAAGGTTTTAATACCTGCAGACATAGCTTCGAAGGCAGCATCCTTAACCCCCGGTGCCGGAATAAAGATGATCGAAGCGGTAATGGGATACTGCTCCATTGCCTGAGCCACGGTATCAAACACTGGCACGCCGTGTACCTCCTGGCCTCCTTTGCCAGGCGACACTCCGGCAGCCACCCTCGCTCCATATGCCAGCATTTGGGAAGTATGAAAATTCCCCTGCTTACCGGTAATACCTTGCACCAGAATAACGCTCTTAGTATCAATAATGATTGCCATTACACTGCCTCCTTGGCTGCCAGTTCCACTGCTTTGGCCACTGCTTCATCAATACTACGGTAGGCGCTCATACCCTGCTGCCGTAAAATCTCTACTCCGGCCTCTTCATTGGTGCCCACCAGACGGATCACCAGGGGAACCGGAATACCAATGGTTTCTTTTACCTGAGCAAAGGCCCGGGCCACATCATCACAGCGGGTAATGCCACCGAAAATATTCACCACAATGGTCTTTGGTTTGGTGGACAAAAGAATTTCTAGAGCCTTGGCAGTAGCTTCGGTACCGGCACCGCCCCCGGCATCCATAAAGTTACGGGGACTACCGCCAAAGTGATTGATGATATCCAAGGTGGCCATGGTAATACCGGCACCGTTTGCCATCACACCAATTTCCCCATCCAGTTCTACAAAGGAAATGCCGATAGCCGCAGCCTTTAGTTCCCTTTCAGTACGTTCCTCCACGCTGGGCAGCCATTCCGGGTAACGGAAAGCAGCCTCATCATCAATGGTAAGCTTAGCATCTGCTGCGATTAGCTTACCGGAACTCAAAACCAAGGGATTGATCTCTACTAACTCTGCATCATATTTGCGGAATAGATTATACATTTTTACCAGCAACTCACTAAATTGCTTACTCTCTGCGGCAGGTAGCCCCATTCTTCTAGCCACTTCCCGCCCAAAATGTGGTTGTATTCCGGCGTGCACATCTACATGGAATTTAACAATATGCTCCTCTGCTACCTCTTCAATATCCACTCCACCTTGGGCAGAGGCAATTACCAAGGGCTTACGTTTTCCACCATCTACCGTGATAGCCACATAGTATTCTCGATCAATCTTTAATTTCTCTTCCACCAGCACTGCGTGTACAGGCAAATCCCTAATTACAGTAGCCAAAAGTTCCTGGGCTGCTACCTCCGTCTCAGTGGCTGAAGCAGGAAATTTAATACCACCTGCTTTACCCCTACCTCCGGCCAGCACCTGACTTTTGACAACAATGGCAGGCAAAGAAGCTGCAAAATCTGCTACACCTGCCGAATTAAAAAAAGCCTGCCCCCGGGGTACCGGAATTCCTTCCCGACGAAAGATATCTTTGCCCATATACTCATATAGTTTCAACGGGTAACCTCCTTAGAAAAACTTGGCTTACTTGCCTGCCTGGGACCTTAGGTTATGACCTATAGGGTACAAGTAGTTGAAAGCCTTAGTTTGTATGCTAAATAAAAGTCACACTAATGAAAATATTCGCTACAAACCGTTCTTTTCCTGTTCATACAGTTTAAGAAAACGCAATAATAATTCAGCTAGGGTAGCATCTGTCGCTCGGCAGGTACCTTTCATCTCCAGATCACGTGCCATCAACAGTGCATTTTGAATGGTCTTGATGGTGCTGATGCAGGGTAGTTGACAACCATTTCTTAATATCAGCCTTGATCTAGCTCCGTCTTTTTCCTGTTTCTCTATAGTCTCAATTATATTTACATTGATAAAACCATAACAAGGATCACCGGAACACCGAGCTGCTCGTGTCTTGATCGCCACCATTGTATAGCCCGGAGCCAAGGCAAGTGGTGCGAAACCACTGCCACCTCTCTTCTGAAAATGCTGCCTGAGAGCCTGATAGTCTACCATAAAATGACGGCAAATAAATTTTTTAATGCTGCGAATGCTGCGAATGTTGCGGAAGTCATGATAATAATTGCCAGCAACATCAACAATTTTGGTACCATCACCCTCAGGCAGGTAAATGGGAATAAAATAGGCTAGTCGGTTAATCACATTAATCCAAGGCGCCTTATTCATCATGTTTCTCCCCTTCCATTTGCTTGTCATAGAGCATATCGTATTCCAGTAAAAGGAAATTAAAGTATATTTTTATTTTGTGAAAGATTGGTAGAATTTTCAATGACACAAAAGTGTCAACTTTGCCTAATATCCAATCAGACTCTTAAATATGTCACATAGATGACAGTTAATTATTCCAGAGTTGGTAAAATTGTCATATTGTCACGTGTCTTACAATAATGCAAATACATTTTATCACAAGGGGTTGAAAGTTAATGTCTACGATTGTTCAGCCAAAAACTGGAGGTCTGCGAACTAAGCTCATTGTTTATTTCCTATTAATTACCTTGCTTCCTTTAGTAGGATACTCTTTCTACAGCATTAACAAAGCAGAACAAATATTAAAGAAGCAATACGAAACACAAACTCAACAATTACTAAGCACTAATTTAAATGATGTTTTATCGGCAGAACAAAAAATGATTTTGGAAATGTCTCATAGCCCCCTGGTAAAGTCTATGAATTATTTACAAGCAGAACCTTATTTTCAACGCTTTATTAAAGACAACCCTCAATACTCACATATCCTAATCTGTAATCCCCAAGGAATTGAAATTGCTCACTCCGAAGGAGCCGAACACCACGGTAAAAGCATTGCTGACAAAGAATATTTTAAAACACCCTGGGAAACCGGTAAGCCGGTCATTGCCGACGCCACCTTTTCCACCAGTACCGGACGTAAAATCATTGGTTTAGGTGTGCCCATCTTTACCGATAACGGGGAAAAGATTGGTGTGATTGTTGGCTTCATCCGTCTGGAATACATATCCGATCGTGTTACTGATAAAAAAGTTTCTCAAAATGGTTATACCTTTATGCTAAATAAAAAGGGTGAGTTAATTGGTCACCCGGATACTAATAAGCTTTTAAAAGAAAATATCCTACAAGACAAGAATCTTGATGAACACACTAAACAAATATTTCAAAAGATGATCAAGCAACAAAGCGGTGTTGATGAAACCTTTTTAGATGGTAAAAAGGTAATTATTAACTACAAACCGGCTAATATTAATGATTGGTCCATCGCAGCCGTCAGCCCGGTGGAAGAAGTCTTTGTTCTGGCAAATAAGTTAAAAACCGATACCTGGAAAGCCATCTTGTTGATTTCGGTTCTACTTTTGGGAATTGTAACATTCATCACTGGTCGAATCTTGAAACCCATTAACCACTACGTAAAAATGGTTAATGAAGGGGATTTTACCCAACAGGTAAATAGCAGCGATGAATTAGGCATTGCCTTTGGTAAGTTAGCTGTGGAATTAAGATCGATGTTAACCAAATTAAATATGAACGTAGAAAAATTGAGTTCCTCCTCTGAGCGTTTCCGGGATATCTCTGAAACCTCTGCAGCAGCTGCTAACGATATTACCATGAAGGTACAAAATATAGCGGAGTCTACCCTGTATCAAAAACAAAAGGTTAGCGAAGTGAGCAATTTTATTTCCAATATTAATCAGGAATTAACACAGATGCAGGAAGGCCTGGAAAACAGTCAAAGTTCATCGGATCAAGCCTTTTATACTGCCCAAAACGGTCAGCAATTAGTAGAAAACATGGCTTCCTCCATTAATAATTTAAGTCAGAAAACTAATCAAATTAATACCATTGTGGATACCATTAGCTCCATTGCCGAACAAACGAATCTACTAGCCCTTAATGCTGCCATTGAAGCGGCCAGGGCGGGAGATTCTGGTAAAGGCTTTGCGGTGGTAGCCGAAGAGGTAAGAAAACTTGCTTCCCAAAGTTCCGATGCCACCACCCAAATCGGTCAACTGGTGAAAGAAATTAAAACCGGCATTGAAACCGTAGTTAGTCTGGCTACTTCCCAGGGCAATGCCAACAATGTTGTGAGGGCTTTTGAAGAAATTTTAGAAAAAACACAACGTGCATCAGACAGCGTTTCTTCCTTGGCCTCAACTGCCAAGATGATCCAGAATGAAAGCATCCAAATTGAGCTAGAAGTCAAGCACATTGCAAATTTAGTCAAGGATACCGCCGACGGTGCTGAAAGCATTGCGGCCTACACCCAGGAACAATCAGCAGCAATTGAAGAACTATCTAGCTCTGCGGAAGAATTAAATACTGTTGCTGGTTCTATGAAAAAAGAAATCGACCACTTCAAATATTAAATCAAAGGTGCAGATTATTGAACAATTCAATAATCTGCACCTTTTTCAGATAAGTGTTAATCTATCTACAAAAAACACCACAACAATGTGTGGTGTTAAAAAAATCAACTATATTTTTAATGAATTTGGATATACTACCAAGGTAGGTTGAAGTTCTCAACCTAATCTCCTCTCCCTTTCTTGCTGTATCTAACCCAAGATACAGCATTTTTTTCGCTTTCAGAAGACTTGGCGTACCCTATAAGTCATAGCCTAAAGGTCACAGGCAAAAGTAAACAAGTCAAGTTTTACTGCTTTATTCCTGAGCTGCTAAATACTTTTCTACTTCCATGGCTGCCACGGCACCGTCAGACACCGCGGTAACCACTTGGCGCAAGGGTTTTTGGCAAATATCCCCGGCCACATAGAGTCCTGGTACACCGGTTTCCATTTTGTTATTCACTAAAACGTACCCACGGGAATCAGTTTCTACCAGATCCTTTATCAAATCGGAATTAGCCCGGGTACCTACGTAAACAAACACACCGTCTACCGGAGTATCCTTACGTTCATCACTGCGGACATCCTTTACCGTAACCGCTACTACTTTATCTTCTCCTACCACTTTATCCACCACTGAATGCCAGATGAACTCAATCTTTTCATTAGCCATAGCACGTTTCTGAATGAGTTTGGTGGCCCTAAGTTCATCCCGACGGTGAATGATATACACCTTGGCGGCAAACTTGGTAAGGAATAGTGCTTCTTCCACAGCAGCATCCCCACCACCTACCACAGCAACGGTTTTATCCCGGAAGAAGGCACCGTCGCAGGTGGCACAATAGGAAACGCCTCGGCCATGAAACTTTTGCTCTCCATCTACCCCTAGAAAACTAGGCTTAGAACCTGTGGCAAGAATGACCGTTTTGGTTTTAAAGGTGGAATGACCGGTCTTTACAATAAATTCTCGATCCTGTTTTTCGACAGATTCTACATCTTCAGTTAGCACAGAAAGACCAAAGGTACGTGCCTGTTCATCCATCTTCATGGCCAGATCAATACCACCAATACCACCGGGAAAACCAGGATAATTTTCAATCCATTCCGTAGCTGCAGCCTGACCACCGGGCATTCCTCTTTCAATTAGTACTGCATCTATATCTGCCCTGGCTGCATAAAGACCTGCGGTATAGCCCGCTGGTCCACCGCCGATAATTATTAATTCCTTTTCCTGCACAACAGCACCTCCAAATAATAGGACTTACGAAAAGACAATACAATATTTATTATCTCATTTATCAAAATTATCTGCAAGCAAAAAATTAAGACCCAATCAGGGCCTATTCTGATTCTCTCTGTTCTTTCTCTTGTAGTAAAATAGCTCGGGTCTCTCTGGCGGCCCGCTGCACCTGAAGTTCTTCCTCCATGTTCTCAATTAACTGCTCCAAATGCTTTAAAGCACTGGGCATCTTTAGTTTGCTCAAGGCGATGGCAGCATTCTCCCTTACTAAGGCCACGGGATCTTCCAAAGCATTAATTAAGGCGAAGTAAAAGGATTGTTCAGCCATTTGCCCCATGGCCTGGCATGAACGCACCCTGACCAGACTGTCCCTATCCAAGATAGCTTTACTTAATAGGCTGATAGCATCCTTGCCACCCAATTGGCCGCAGGCCCAGACAATTTGTAAAAATACCTTTTTCGTTACTCGTCTCTGTAGAGCCTTAAAACACATCACTACGCTAGTATCTCCCCGACGCACCAGTTCCCGGATTACGTGGACAGTCACCTCCGGGTTTTTACCCTGCAGTACCGCAGTACTGCGGGAAATCTTATCCCGGGCTTTGCTGCGTAACGTATTCTGCACCTCATCCGCCAGTCCTGGAACCACCAGGGGCACAATGAGCCGAGCAGCCTGTTCGGAAAGGCCTAAAACCTGATCATGGCTGGCATCACTTATAATAATATTCGCTTCTTGTAAACGTTCTAATAAAGTGGTAATTTGTTTTTTCGGCCAGTTGGCTAAAATTGCATAACCCCGCGTTTTGGTAAAGAAACTCTCGCCCGTTAACCAAGCAGATTTAGCACCCTTAAGAATATCCACAAAACGACTAGGATTCACCTGTCTTTCAACTTCAAAAAGTCCCTCAAATATACGGATGAGGCTATCCGGTTCCAGTTCCAGTCCTAATTCCATAATGATTTGTTCAGCCTGTAACCGTTCCAAATAATTCTCAAATACCTGAAAACGGTTTCGAAAATCGATCATGAAGCGTAGCATTTGAATTTCAGTTCCAGCTAGATCTCGGTGAGCCAGTACCTGCTCTTCGTTAGTTTGTCCTAGCGCCTGAATAACTTCCTGGAGCTGCAAGTAATTTTTCTTAAAAATATCCAAGTAAGCTTCGGGATAGCCTGTTTTTTGCACAATCTCCGGTAAGCGGTAGCCAATAGTAAACATACGCAGGATCATTTCCCAAGGTTGCCAGGGGTGGTTATTGGCTACCGGACTTAGTCCCAGCACTTCCTTGGCACACTTTAACAAGTCCCCAGACAGCCCTTCGGCAAAGGCAGGCGGATAGGCAAACTGTGTATTTAACTTAGCCGTAAGGATATTACGAAAGGTAGCATTATCAAAAAAATGCCAGTTTATCCTTAAACAAAAAACCAGTTCGGGAATGACGGTTTCCCGTAGATAGGCTAAAGCCAGAGCACTTTTGGGGCCGCCCCATTCCTCCGTAAAGGTTTTCTCCAAGGCCTGGGCTAAATCTCCCGCTCCTCCCATAGGCCAGGGCTGTACCTTTATATCCATGGAATCACATCCTACATGGTTATCCATAAGGTATTACTATTCTGCATGGACTTTATGGAATCCTGTTAGTTTTTAGAAAATCCTATGGCTTAAGGCCCATCACCTAGGGCCAGTCCTTTCACTCAAATCCCTTCCTAAAGAAAATAGCATAAAAAGATATCGCCATGGTAATAAGGGTCAGCATCAGGGTCCCTACTGCTCCACGCTTGTTTTGATGAGTCCATAACCAGACCACAAAGGAAATAGTATAAAAACCAACGGCCAACGGAATTAAGGCTAGAATGTAATTCATTTTTTCTCCGTCCTTAATATGGGTAGTGTTTGTCTCAAGAGTCCTGGTCGACGAATATTAGTTTTACAAATAACGTTGATTTCTGCCTCATCGTAGATTTCTTTCCAGTTTAAATTTTTCCATTCTTCCCAAGTCCTTAATTCTTTACGGTAATAACGATCATATTGAAAAATATCTCCATAATTTTCTTCCTTTGTCTTGGCAATTAACTCCCTCGCTTGTTTTTCGACCTCCCGGCTAAAGGTTTGTTCTAACTGCCGCTTTGCTTCGACTCCTTCATAGTCTTCTCCACTTTCGATGGCTATAAATTCTCCTTCCAAAAATACGGTTTCCTCAATCTTGACCCCATCAGCCTCACGGTTTATTCTGATTTCTGGTTTTCTGGCCTGTCTTAAATTTACAGCAATGTTGAAGTTGTCATACTTAGGGTCACGAATATTATACATGCTGGAAGTTAAATCTCCCTGTAGTAGTAACATGGTTCGGGTCTCACTCCCAGATAAAATGCCAACCATTTTATCATCATTAAATACCGCTGTGCCAATAAACTCGGCTTTATTGCCGCCTGTTCTAGGAACCACTCCGGCATAATAGGGTTCCTGCAAAGGATCTGTAGTCTCTCTCAGCAGTTTTTCTACTTGCTCATCCTCACCCGTTTTATGAATCCCAACTAAGCCGGCAATGGGTGAACTATGCAAGTTTTTTAGAGTCTTTAAAATATCATTAACAGTAGTTACCGGAAAGTAACCTATGATTTTTGAAGTGTTTTCAATTAATTCAATTTGTTTGGCCGGAGAGGTTTCCAATACTGGTTTATTATTCATTAAAAAATCCTTGGCTTTGCCCTTGCAGATGTAGAGAGAACTGTTACCCCGTGCTTCCCGAAAACGGGAGATGGCTGTAAGGTATTTTTCAATACCATCTTTAGCTGTTTCTTCTCCGATAACAAAGAGCTTGGTATGCATATAGGCTAATTCTCGGCTGTTAAAACTGTTAAAAAGGCTCCCAGTTTCCCAAGCACTAGGTGCTTTCACACTGACAGTCTCATAGGATGGAGCATCCTGTCCACCGCTACCACCTGTACTAGAGAAGGCTAGGGTATTGGCAATGGTTATCGTTACTTCCTGTTGATTGTTATCAGCTTTATCAAATCCTATGGCCAAAACAAAGGCTAGCTGATCTGTTTCTCTAGCTCCCATGCAACCGATACTGGTAGATATCAAACAAAGTAAGCAAACTATTTTGATCCACAGCTTGACTTCTTTTGCTTTATCCCTCATGCAAACCCTCCATCTACTTTAGAGTTCAGACCACTTCCCTTATTGGTTTCCTGCTTCTGAAGTATGCTTCTGTTTTCTCTCCCGTTTCCTAACTAGAGACACCACTAGGAGTAAAAATGGTAGTACAATGGTGGGGATCAGTCCCCAAACGGTAAAATAATTTAGATTCAGTGTTCCTATGGTTTCTACATCTGGTGGGATGATACTTATACTAAAACACAATAGGCTCACTGCCCAAAGAAGGGGTCGATAATCTTGCAATCGAAAGGTTCGGGCTAAAATAACTGTTGAGGCATACAAGGTAATAGACAGTTTAAGAAAACCCACCATGGCCCAGGTTAACAAGAAGACCGATTCTGCACGTTGAAAAAAGCGACCAAAACTAACCAAACGGCTAAGATTAAAGAAGGGAAGTACTTTTTCTGAAGCTAATTCCACCCCTAAGGCCAGAATCAGTAAGATAATTAAGGTTGTTCGAATGATTCCGCTAACAGAAATAGCCAGCAAACCAACCGAACGAAAGTTGTGCCAGTTGCCAAAGGAATGAAAAATTACGGCAGCTAAAAGACCTTCGCTTAAAATGATTAATTTATACTGACCTTCTGCTATTATTTTTAGAGGATTGACACTCCACAGCGGATATAAATTAGTAACATCAACATAACTTATTACCGCCATAAACAAAATAAAGATCCCGCCGAAGATAAAGGTGATGGATATTCGAGATACCCTAGCGATGGTCTCTAAACCATAATAACAGCTAATAATCGCTGCCAAAGTGAGGGTAACCATGATAACACTGATAGGAGTAGTGGGCAAGGCCGCAGTTAATAAAGCCTCACCATACCTTCTGATGAGAATGGCCTCCTCTACAATAAAATACAAAGCAAATAACAAATTACACAGTATCCCCAGATAAGGACCCAGAAGTTGTTCGCTGGCTTCGATAATGGTGGTGTCCTGATGCCTCTTCATCAGAGAAATAATAATCCAGTACTCTAATAGCATGACTACCATCGTAAACAATGCCATTAACCAAGCCATATTTTTTCCCAATTCAACGGCTACACTGGGTTCGACCAAATATATTGTGGCAAGATTGGAGATTAGAAGCAGAGAAACCCCTTCGGCAAAACCAAATTTTCCTTCTCTTATCAAGATTTTCTCTTCCTTTTGCTGGATTCTTTCACCCAACCTCTGGCGATATTAGGCTGAAATTGCTCTTGCTGAGTATTTAGATAATCAGGTCTCTTTTCCCAAGAAAAGACTGGTTTTCGCAGCACCACATCCCCGGTCGAATCAGTGGTTGGCGACATGGGTGCTAAGTAAGGTACCCCAAAGGATTTAAGAGAAGACAGCATATGCATTTGCACAAATAAACCAAAGATAATACCCACAAAGCCCAAGGCTGCACCTAAAAAGATATAGGCAAAACGGATGATACGCAGGGAAAATTGCAACGAGTAATAGGGTACCGCAAAGGAAGACAGACCGGTAACCGCCACGACAATGATCAGAATAGGACTGACAATATTAGCCTCTACCGCTGCCTGTCCCAAAATCAGTGCCCCTACAATACCAATGGTATTTCCCACAGCCCCCGGTACACGGAGGCCAGCCTCTCGAATGAGTTCAAAGGATACTTCCATGATAATAACCTCTACTAAACTAGGAAAGGGTACCTTTTCCCTGGCTCCGGCTATCGCCAATAGCAGTTCCGTGGGAACCATCTCTTTGTGAAATAAAACAATGGACAGATAAATACCCGGTGTTAGAAAGGAAATATAAAAAGCAACCGTTCTAATCAGCCGCAGGAATGTGCCATACAGCGGACGGAGAAAATAATCATCCATGGTATGCAGCTGGTCGAACATCGTGGTGGGAACCACCAGTGCATAAGGACTGCCGTCCAGGAGAATGGCAATTTTGCCCCGCAGGATATGAAAAGCAACCCGATCCGGCCTTTCCGTAGCCATCACCTGCGGAGCAATATTCCAAGGACGTTCCTCAAGATACTGCTCTAAAATGCCGCTGTCCACGATACCATCAACTTGGAGAGATTCAATTCTTCGCTTAACCTCTTTTAACAACTTCGGATTGACCACATCTCGCAAGTACATAATAGCCACATCACGATGGGTTGTTTCCCCTACTTTAACCATCTCAGTAGTTAATTTGGCAGAACGTATTTGTTTCCGTATAAGTCCTGTATTAGTCCGCAAGGTTTCGTTAAAGGCTTCCTGGGGACCTCGGATAACCTGTTCATTAACCGGATAAAATATACCCCTGTGTTCCCAACCCTTGGTTTCCACCAGCAAGGCTTGATCGCAGCCCTCCACAAAAACGGCGGTGGAACCAAAATTCACACCAGCTACAATTTGCTCAAATTTATGGTGAACATTGACCTGGTTGCCGATTAATACCCGCCTTTCAATATGGTCTATGAGGTAACCATCCACTGTGGGCTGAAAATTGGAAAACAGCATTAAGGGCTGCAGTACATAAGTATTGATGGATGCCTTGTCACTCATGCCTTCCATAAATATGGCAAAGGCCTTGACGGGTGGCACCACTGCAATGGTAAACTCCCGGATAATAAAGTCTTTGTTATTCGGGATGTCATAGATTTCTTCGATGCGCTTTTGGTTAACTTCTAAATAAGGACTGACCTGATCTGGATCTTGATCTTCCTGAGCCTGGTATATTTTTAGTGGTTTTCTCAGATCTGTTGTTGTGTTCTCATGTTTTTGACCAAAATTCCGATCTTCCTTGGCGGAGCTCGGCTCCTTCTTTTTTTCTTCCGTTTTGGTTTGTTTCTGCTTAGACCCCTCTCGACCCGTTACTCTTTCTGGTCGCTTTAATCGGGAACGATTTTTCGGCTGGGGCTTTGCTGCTTCCTCTTTAGCAGCGTTAGAATCTTCAGGTTGATCTGTTTCAACCTGTCTATCCTTTTTTAACATTGCTCTTTCTTTAGGCGTTTCTTTTAACACAAAACCTTCCCGATCACTGTTCGGTTTATAGGTTAAGGTTTGTTTCAGTTCTTTCCACCAATTCATTCGTCATCACCATTGTTAGTTTTTCCATCTTTGGCAGTATTATGTGGAGTTTGATCTCCCAAATAATTCTCGATATAAACATAAAAGCTGCACTTTGTCCTTAGTGCAGCTTTTACTCTAATTTTTTAACAAAAGCTTTGTTCTGTTCTTTCGATAATTTCGTCTTGTAATTCTTTGCTTAGATTATGGAATAAATCACTGTAGCCGGCTACTCTGACGATCAAGCCTTTGTATTCTTCGGGCCGTTCCTGGGCAGCCAACAGAGTTTTACGATCAATCACATTAAACTGAATATGGTGTCCATCCATGTTAAAATAGGTCCTTACCAAGGAAACCATGTTTTCCAATCCGTCATTCCCTGCCACTACAGAAGGATTGAATTTTTGGTTCAAAAGAGTTCCGCCAGTACGCAAATGATCCATTTTAGCTGCGGATTTGATGACTGCAGTGGGTCCTTGGCGGTCTGAACCCTGTTCCGGAGAAATGCCCTCGGAGAGAGGTTTCCAGGCCAACCTGCCGTTGGGGGTAGCTCCGGTCACAGAACCAAAGTAGACATGGCAGGTGGTCGGCAGCATATCAATACGATAGCTCCCACCCTTCCTATTCTTTCTACCGTTTACTGCATCATAGAAGGTATTAAAGGCAGCCAACATGATGGCGTCGGCAAAGTCATCATCGTTCCCGTATTTAGGAGTTTTGTTCTGCACCAGATGGCGGATCTGTTCATAGCCGACGAAATTAGCCTCCAAGGCCTGCATAAGTTCCTGCAGGGTGAATTTTTTATGCTCAAATACATTATATTTGATGGCAGCCAGGCAATCGGTGAGGGTACCAATACCCACGCCCTGAATATAGGAGGTATTGTATCTGGCACCCCCAGCGTTATAATCCATTCCTTTTTTGATACAATCACTGACGGTAATGGATAAAAAGGGACAAGGCATTTGACTGGCATAAATTTTTTCAATAATATGATTACCCTTAATCTTGATATCTATAAAGTGATTTACTTGCTTTTCAAAGGCTGCAAATAGCTCCTGATAGCTTTGATAGTCAGTAGCATAGCCGGTGGTTAGCCCTAGCTGTTTACCGGAAACCTTATCGTAACCGTTATTTAAAGTGATTTCCAGTATTTTAGGAAGGTTAAAATAGCCGGTTAAAATATACGCTTCTTTACCAAAGGCACCGGTCTCCACACAACCACTGGCGCCGCCTTCTCTGGCGTCCGCAATGTCTTTACCAGCCCGTAAAAGTTCTTGGATAATAGCATCGGTGTTGTAAAAGGCCGGTTGACCCCAGCCCCTACGGGAAATCTCAGAAGCTCTTTTGATGAACTGATGAGGTGTCTTGCGGCTGATCTGGACATTGGAACTGGGCTGCAGCAGCTTCATTTCATCCATCACATCCAGTATTAAGTAGCTCACATCATTGACCCCATCGGAACCGTCCGACTTCACACCACCCGTGTTCAGATTGGCAAAATCAGTATAGGTACCGCTTTCCTTGAGGGTAATCCCCACCTTGGGAGGCGCCGGTTGGTTGTTGAACTTCACCCATAAACATTCCAGCAGTTCTTTAGCCTGCTCCTCTGTCAGAGTCCCTTCTGCTAGGTCTTTTTGATAAAATGGATAGAGATGTTGGTCCAATCTGCCGGGGCTGAAGGCATCCCAGTTATTTAGTTCGGTGGTAACTCCAATATGCACAAACCAATACATCTGGATGGCCTGGGCAAAGGTTTTAGGTTTGTGAGCCGGTACCACATCGCAATTGGCAGCGATACCCAGTAATTCTGCTTGACGCTTGGGATCTGCCTCCCTGGCTGCCATTTCCCGGGCATAGGCAGCATAACGCTCGCCAAAGGTAATGATGGCATCACAGCATATTTTCATAGCTTCTAGCTGTGTTTTTTTCTCATAGGCTTGCTCATCTTCTAATAAATCAAGGGTATCAATAGCCTGTTGAATTTCTTGCTTAAAGTCAAGGAACCCTTTCTGATACATTTTGCCGTCAGCCACGGTATGGCCGGGAGACCGCTGTTCCATAAATTCTGTAAAAATACCACTTTCATAGCAGGCTTTCCACTCCGGAGTCATATGACGAAGAATTGTTTCCCGCAAGGAACGCTTCTGCCAGTAAGGAATAATCTTATCCTCTTGTATTTGCTTTGCCTCTGCACTGACTTTAAAAGAAATTTTTTCCCTTTGATGCATAACCTCGAAATCCGCCAAGGTGTGACAGCATAGTTCCGGGAAGGTGGGAGCGGACTGGGGACCCTCTCCCTTTTCACCGACAATCAATTCCCCTTCGTTGATACAAAGGGTTTTATTTTCTAAAATATGTTTAAACGTTAACGCCCTTAATATCGGAATTTCTACTGTACCAGCATACTTTTCATAGGCTTCGGTAACCAGTACCGCCCGCTCAATGGAAATAGCAGGGTCCACGGTCAGACTTTGTTTTCTTAATTGGCGAATTCTTTCATTCATGCCCCGTTCCATATATACATCAACCTCCAATTTTTACTTTAAATTGATGGGCTTCCAAGAGCCCTTTTATTTCTTTCATTTTCTCTTCGCTAGGCGCTGCCATTTGGTGGCCCGCGTAGGGCCTAGCCAATCTGTAATACTTCGATTGATGAATATCATGATACGGTAATAAGTTAACTAACGAAATATTCATACCCTTCGTAAATTCAATCATCTGGTTTAGGTGGTCGTTGTCCGTATTAACTCCTTCTATCAGGGGGAGTCTCAGGTGAATAGTAGCCCCTTCTGTCGCCAACTTATGCAGATTTTCCAAAATCAAACGGTTATCAGCTCCGGTGTATTGTTCGTGTCGTACAGGGTCCATTAGCTTTAGGTCGTAAAGAAAAATGTCTACATCTGGGAGGATGCGTGCAAAACTGCTAAAGGGAACGTAACCGCAGGTATCTACAGCCACGGCAATACCTTTTTTCTGGCAATTTTTCACCAATTCTGCCACGAAATCAATTTGACAAAGAGCCTCACCACCGGAGAGAGTCACTCCGCCGCCGGATTGTTCATAAAAAGGTCTGTCTTTTTCTATTTCCACCATTAACTCTTGCAGGGTATACTCATGCCCCGCCATTTGCCGGGCGTCTTGGATACAAGTATCAAGGCATTTTTCGCAAGCACTACACTTGCTGTAATTCTGTTTTAAAATACCCTCACGAATACTGATCGCACCTTTATCACATATCTGCTGGCAACATCCGCACAGAGTACATTTCCCGGGGTCATATAAGAGCTCCTGCTGGAAATTTTGGCTTTCCGGGTTATGGCACCAAGCGCAACGCAGGGGACACCCCTTAAAAAAAATCGTGGTGCGAATTCCCGGGCCATCATGCACACAAAATTTTTGAATAGCAAAAATCATTGCTTTTTTCATCTGCCACCTCTACTACTTTTACTTATTTTCATTCAGCAGATTGGGTGTGCTGACCACCAGTAAACGGGTCAGCTTATTGGTATAGTTGGCCCAGTTATGGGTTAACTGAGAACTATAATGGGCCGAATCCCCTGGGAAAAGTTCATATTGTTGGTTATTAATAAATAGGGTTAACGTCCCCTCTAAAACATAGACAAATTCTTCCCCTTCGTGGGGATACTGAGTGATGTTTTCATCACTGTTAATGGGAAGCAATTCAATAATTCGTGGCATCATGGCCTTATCCTGTATGGCACTCCCAAGGTGGTATTGAATAAAGCGGTTCTCCACCCGAAAAACTTCTTTCTCATAATTTCTGACTATGTAACTGCGATTACGCTGAGGTCTAATGAAATAGGACAGGTCCACCCCCAGTGCCCCGGCAATGGTAGCTAACGAATCTGTGGCAACACTGGTTAATCCTCTCTCCAATTGTGATAAAAAACCCGTGGACAGATTTGTTAACTTACTTAAATCCTTTAAAGTCATCTTTCGATTGTTTCTCAGCTCTTTTATTTTTTTGCCAATGTCTTTATTCAAATATACAACAAACTCCTTTAAATACATCCTTGATCTATTAATATCACTATAGTACACCCATATTTAAAAATCCAGTGATATTTTTTATAATTATGAAAAATTTAACTGGATTTTTATTGATAATGAAAATAATTTTATATTTATGAAGATGTTTTCATTAAACAAGGGAGTACCGCAAAAAGTAGTTTTGCGATACTCCCTTTACTTCTTAAAAAAGTGCACGCAGACAGCCTGGCAATTCCAATGCTACGCTCCCGCGACTTTCCTGGTTCCTTAATTCATCCCTTTGTTCAACGTATTTAGAACACAACTAATTGTCTAATACAAAACCACTATCTATTGGTGCTATCAGAAAAAATTATTTAAAGCACTTCTTACTTTACTACTATCCTTTAAACTAATGGCTGCCCCCAAGTAATATTCAAGCAATTCTTTCTATTACCGCTCACTTAGTTGAAGCATAGAGGAGTCTCCAACTGCAATTTTAGTGTTTAGCTCATACAAGTCTCCACGAAAATTAAAGATGGTATATTCAACAGGTCTTTGGTTGATAGAGTAAGTTGTGCGTCTTAATTCTAATACGGGACCACCTTTGGAAATTTTTAAATGCTCTGCTATTTTGGGTTTAGCAATTACCGACCTGATAGTTACATGAGAATCTTTAAGTTTAACGCCAGCAGATTCTTGGATTAACCGAATTGAATTTTTTTCTGAAAACTCCTCTTTGCTCCAATGCTTTGCTATATCAAAGGGTATACATGCCTGGCAAATACCAATCACAGTTTTCTTTATATAAAACTGTCTAATATAATTTAAAATTACTTCTCCATCCGAAAGCTGCAAGATTTTTTTCTCTTCAGCATTCGGCAATACATTCTCATATTCTAGTATTTTTGCTTCAAGATTATCAAACTTACTTAATAGGGAGGGATAAAAATCTATAAAATCCACAATTGTTTGTGTTATCACTTCTTTTGTAACAAAAGTTCCTATTCCCTGTTTGCGAATAATTTTCCCCTTGGATATTAAATGGTCCATAGTTTGTCTAACCGTTATCCTACTAATACCGTAGGTTTTCATTAGTTGCTGTTCAGAAGGAATTTTTGAGCCTTGGGGATAAATACCATCATTTATGGCACCTTCAATAATCTCCGCTAATTGTATGTATAAAGGGCTTGGACTTAATTTGTCAAGTTTTTCTATCATAAAACACCTCTTGGTATAAATTATTCTCTATTATAAACCACTAGAGTTAAATTAAGCTAATATATAGACAAAAATTTAATAATTATTTACTATAAGTGGAACAATTTACCCAAACAGAATATGGAGAGGCATTTTTACCTCTCCATAATATTTCTTTATCAACCTGCTAGCGGATTAAAAAAGGAATTGTTACCTTGATGGCTTCGCATGGGCAATCAATTTGGCAACTACCGCAATACCAACATAGTTCATATTTAATAAAGGGTTTTCCTGCTTCATCCATTCTAATACAATCTAACGGGCAGATATCTTCACATGTTCCACAGCCAATACATTTTTCAGCATCAACCTTTATTGACATAACGCAACCTCCTTTTACAAGCTATCATCAACGGGTTTGAATTCTACATTTATTTCGGGATAACTATTACCAACACTTAGAACTACGTGCTTTAGCCAATTTTGATCATCCTGTTGGGGATAGTCAGCCCGAAAATGTCTGGGACCCCATCTAGATTCTTTCCTGGCAAGAGAGGCTACTGTGCACAGCTCGGCGCAATCGATAATAAAACTAATTTCGATAGCTCTGGATAACTCATTATAATCATTTACTCTGACTAAGCTCTTAAGATTTTCTCTAAATTCTTTCATGTGTTTCTGACATTTGTTTAATTTGTACTCATTTTTAGGAGAAGGAATGTAATCGTTAATGACCCTTCTCACCTTATATTCCATTTTTTCTACTGAAACTTCATTTTCTTTTGTGTTCAACAGTTCCTCAATATTCTTTTGCTCTGCTTCAACCTGACTCCAATCGATATCAAACTCATCGTTAAATAATTCTTGGGCTTCTTCAGCAGCGATTTCACCAAAGGTAAAGGCTCCAGTAAGGTGTCCCCTGGAAACGTTTGCTACATCCCCTGCAGCAAATAAACCTTTTAATGTAGATTTTGCCTTTTCATCAACCATAATACCGGTTAAACCATGGCCACCACATAGAAATAATTCCGATGCAACTAGTTCAATATTATCTTTTCGAAGGTCCAAACCTCTGCCCTCAAAATAATTTTTCATCATGGGTCTCTCTACACTAAACCAGAGATCTTCAATGGCTTTTATTTTTTCTTCTGGCAAGTCTTTAACATTTATAAAGAGTGGCCCCCGGCCATCCTGACACTTCTGAACCATTACATCCTGATTGATGGTTCCTCCCATATCAATTTCCTGGCCTAAAGCGTCATAAAGCTTGCCACCTCTGCCAATTGCTACATAACCCGCCGGCATATTGATGTCTTTCATTAGAGCATAACTCATACAGTATTCAAAACCGGTTATCTTTGCTCCGGCACGAAAAGCCAAGGCATAGCCATCTCCAGCATTGCCGGGATAATCATACGTACCGTGCAATGCACCTGTATTAGGAATACCAAACCTCGAGGCACCCCCATTAGAAAGGAGAACAGCCTTAGCTTTGCAAACAATTAATTCTCCTGTTCTAATGTTTAATCCGACAGCACCAGCTACTCTATCATCCTGGGTCAGAAGTCTGGTAGCCATTGTCCTGTTAAAGACGGTTACACCATGTTCTTCAACCTTTTGGGCAAGGATAACTTTTAGATTTTGTTCAGGCATGGTCAGACAAAAGCGTCCGTTAGGGTGAACTTGCAGCCTCTCGTAATCTCCATCTTCATCTTTGGGGAAATATACCCCCCAGCTTTCTAGGCGCTTTACCATGGCATAGCTTCTGTCCGCCAGGGCATAACTAGGCTTAGCATCCAAAATACCATGACATGCTTTTTTATTTGTTTCCACATATTCCTCTGGAGTATTTGCACCGGGAACAGCAACAATATTCATGGCATCCATACCCATCGCTATGGATCCGCTGCGCTTGATATTCCCCTTTTCAAAAATTACGACCTTTGCTTCGGGGTTCAGCTCTTTAGCACGTATAGCGGCCATAGTCCCGGCAGTTCCTCCGCCAATGACCAAAAAATCCGCTTCTACTGTTTGATAACTCATAATTAAATCCTCCTAAGCAATGTTTAATTAACTAGCTGATATGCTTTTAACAACCACATTAGCTACATTTGCGAACAACGAACGTTCTCTGACCTTACTGCCTTAATTTGTAATGCAAGTATCATTAATACTAAACCTACTCCTATAACATCAGTCATCAATTCAGGTATAATCATGCAAACTGAACCAGCAAACAGTATTACTCGTTGCCAAATGGTAAGTTCTTTAAGGATGTAGCCCTGTAGAGCAGCGGCAAATGCCATTACCCCGACAGTAGCCGTTAAAACAGCTTGTATCACTTCTAAAGGCTTTCCGTTTAATAAGAGTACAGGGTCATATACAAACAAATAGGGTAGTATAAAGGCAACTAATCCTAAACGCATTGCCTGAAGACCCGTCTTCATAAAATCTGCCTCCGCTATACCCGCACTTGCTTGTGCTGCCAAGGCTACTGGTGGTGTGATAGCTGATATAATGCCAAAGTAGAAAACAAACAGGTGTGCTGCAATGGGGTATACCCCCATTTTTATCAGCGCAGGTGCCACAAGAATTGCTAAAATAATATAGCAATCAGTTGTAGTCATACCCATGCCTAAAATTATTGCAACTGCCATGGTTATAAAAAGAAGAAGTAGTAAGTTCCCCTGGGATAGTGCAATTAGTAGTGTTGACAATTTCATACCAAGTCCTGATAAAGTGAAAGCACCCACAATTATTCCTGCTGCAGCGGTGGCCATTGCAATTTCAAGACCGCTCTTAGATCCATTTTCTAATGCCTTTAAGATCTTTGGTAAGGTTAACCGGGTTTCTTTAAAACACCAGGACACTATTATGGCACTAATAATAGCCGCTAATGCTGCCTTCGCTGGGGTAGTTTGAAAATAACCTAGATATACTAGTAACACTGCCACCGGAATTAACTGAAACCAACCTTTCTTTAAAACCTCACCAAGACGTGGCAGTTCTTTCACAGGCAATCCTTTTAGGTTAGTTTTCGCCGCTTCAAGATCTATCACTACAAATAACGACAGGTAATATAAAAAGGCTGGTAAAGCCGCTGCAATAACAATTTCGATATACGGCACCTGAAGCATTTCAGCCATAATGAAAGCTGCTGCTCCCATTACCGGTGGTGTCAATTGTGCTCCAGTGGAAGCTACGGCTTCAATGGCTCCGGCCATATATGCTCTGTATCCTGTTTTTTTCATGAGGGGTATAGTAAATATACCCACAGTGGCCACACTGGCCACTGCTGCCCCTGTCATAGTACCTAGAGCAGCACTTGAAACTACACACGCTTTAGCAGGACCCCCACGAAACCTTCCAAACAAAGCAAAGGCCAAATCTGATATGAATTTACTTCCACCAGTTTCAATCATCACTGCTCCAAATATAGTAAACAGTATGATGAAAGAAGCGGATACCCCTAACGGTATACCAAAAATACCTTCCGTCGTCATGTACAAGTGATAGATAATTCTACCAGGTGTAAAACCAGGATGACCTACTGCCGGGGGTAGTAAATAACCGAATAGAACATAGGCAATACATACAGAAGCTATTATTGACAATGCCCAGCCTAAAATTCGTCGGCTAGCTTCCAGGAGAAGTAAAATTGTGAGGATGCCACATATTACATCTAGTGTATTGGGGTTTCCTGCCCTATCACCCATAGTCTCGTAGGAAACACCTGCATAAATACCAACAAATACTGTCCCGAGAATCATAATGGCATTTATGAAAGTTCCTGCTCTCCCCCACCGCTTATAGGGGTGAATCAAGAGCACTAGTACCAATGCAAAGGTAAGGTGAATGCTCCTTTGCAAAAATGCCCCAAAGGTTCCGAATGAAGCAGCATATATATGAAAGCAAGAGAAAATTATAGCTATAACCGTGATCGCAAAGACTGCAACAGATTTTTTATTAGAATTACCTTTGGCATTACCCTCGACTGTTTTATCCATACCATCCAACCTTTCATTTCAGCAGCCTTTATTTAAGTGCGCCTATTTCCTTAAGATATTTTTCCGCACCAGGATGAAATGGTATTTTTATGTATTTTGCACCGTTTGTAGCAGCTTCCTTGTTCCACTCTTTTGCAGACGGGTGAACTTCAGCGATTGAATCTGTATTTTCAATGATTGTTTTGGTAATTAAATATACTGCTTCTGGATCAACAGATTGATTTACAATAATGATATTCGTTGAAGCTATCGCATTCACTGTTTCATTCTGGTCTTGGTAAGTTCCTTTAACCATCTCACCCGGAGCCCAGGTCGGGTTCTTTTTAAGGATTTTCTCTAATTCTGCTTGATCAATAGGAATCAATCGAATACCTGTTGTTGTAGCTAAATCTAATAACCCTGGAACAGGAGGACTTGCAAAGTGAAATCCTGCATCAATGCGTTTATCTTTCAATGCCTCAACAGCTTCAGATAAAGATATCCGTTCGGTCTTAACTTCATTTTGAATACCATAGGCTTCAAAAATTTCCTTAGCCATTATCTCTGTCAGAGTGCCAGGTGCCCCAATAGAGACCCTTTTTCCTTTCAAGTCATTGATTGTCTTGATTGATGAATCCGCCCGTACAAAAATATGCTGGTACATTAATGGCCCGCTGATAACAGCCCTTAAGTCGGGATAACTCTGCTTAAATTCACGCTGCCCAACGTGAGCGAAATAGGCACAATCCGCAGTAGTAAAACCCAACTGTGCATCACCTTGTCCCACAAAACGGTTATTCTCTGAGGTTCCACCAGTTTGTATGGAAATATCCAGCCAGGGGTTTTTCTCCTTAACTACTTTTGATATCCCCCCTGCTACACCATAGAAAGTACCCGCTGTTCCACCTGTGGCCCAGGTAAGATAGACTGGTTTTTTATCTGTTTGTCCTTGTGTATCCGATGGTCCTTTTGCCCCACAGCCCGACATCATCGCAACTACCAAAGTTATTAAAAGAATGGACATCAATCTAAAATGTTTTTTCATATGTTCCCCCCCTAGCAAATTTGAGAACTATTAGTAACCAATCAACCAATCAATAATTGCTCTATCCCCTCCTCACTTATAGATTGCCTCTACACTTCTAGTCCGCACAGTTGTTGCATGTGAATGTATGCACCTTCACTTATCATAATACGTTATAATACGTTATATGTCAATGTGTTTATTTCTTTTTCCAAAAAATAGTCTTATTTAAGACGAGATAAATAGAAAACACCTCTCGCAAGATCAGCTTGGGAGAGGTGTTTTTATAAAATGTTTTACAAAATTAGGGGACAGCAATTGCGGACAAAACGTTGCAAGCATCATTCGCACCTTCAATATGGTATTCCTTTGGAGCTTTTTCGGGTGCTATACACCGCAGCCGGACGCTCCGCTTCGCTTATGGAATAGCCAGTCTACCCGCTTACTTTTAGTTTCTCAACCACTGTTCTCTCTTTTTAGCCTATGGCTGATGGCTTAGTTAAGCATTTTCTTATTTTTAAATTCTTCCTTAAAGGCCGCTAGCTTAACGCTATTGGTAATTCTCTTCTGCCGTATAGTCTCTTGAATTTGCTTGGTCTCTTCGATTCCCTTAACAATGGTTTCCCAAGATTTTTGCAATGTTTCTACACTGACAAAACTGCCGGAGGCTAATTGGGCTGTCATTTTGGATTGGAGTGCTGTGTTTTGGGCGTTTCTTAACAACAACTCATTGGTCTTTTCATCCAATGCCTGCATGGCTTTGGCTTGTACAGCCTGCCGTTTGAGCATAATGGACTGAATTAAGCACTGCTTAAATATCGGCAAGGTAATAATGAAGGCGGAATTAATCTTGCGTATTAAGTTGTAGTTGCCATTTTGAATGGATTTAATGCTAGGCATGGTTTGAATGGCAATGTTCTCGGCCAGCTTCAGGTCATGCACACGTTGTTCCATCATTTCCAACATTCTGGCCACATTGTTTGCCTGCACCTGATCCAGTTGGTTACCGCTGGCTGCTGCCTTCTGCTGCATTTCCGGCAGAATGTTCTCGCGCACCTCTTTAATGGCCAACTCTCCAGCATAAATATACTGCTCTAACTGCTCGTAGTACTCCAGATTTTTAACAAACATTCCCTCCAGATTGTTGTTGGCCTTGTTGATTTCCACCTCATACTGCTTTAAGGTAACATAAATCTTATCCACTTCGTCACCCATGGTGTGGTACTTCTTAAACAATGCTTCAATGGAATCCTTAGCCTTGTTAAACAGCCTGCTTAGCAAGCCTTGCTTCTTCTCTTCAAAATCCTTAATATCAAACTTGTCCATAATGGCATTAAGCTGTACCAGCATATTGCCAGAGTCCTCCACCTTGACCGTTTCCATACTGTGTAAAATTTGGTCGGAAAACCGGGCTATTTCCTCCGTTATGTTAGCACCATAGGTCATAATGGTATTGGCGTCAGCCAAATCAATTTGTGCCAAAATGTTATCAATCGCGGGGGAATTTTGGACATTTACAGCCACTTCTTGTTTTTGTTTTTCTAAATCAAAGGGAACTACCTCAACCACTTGTTCCGTTTGCCTGTCAGCTCTGTTAATTTTCAACAAAACTTCCTCCTTATCTTTGCTGATAGTTGGTTAAACAAATTACCGATTCTACCTGGTTCAGTTGGCATGGCAGTTAAATCAGGTATGACCAAATCTAAGTGCAATGCCGGCAGTTGGTGTTCATCTAACAGTTCTGCTTGCAATTTTAATTCAATGTTTTTGTAGTTCGTAGGGGTGAAGATCGCAATATCCAGCCCCACAATATTTAAAAAAGCAATCATGATAGCGTCTTCCGTACTAAAGACCTCTTTCGTGCTGTCATAAATAACCAATTTAGGCACCGTTTTGGGGTAATCAAAGGTTTCCATCAGCCGTAGGATCTTTTCATCCATCGTCAGCACGGTCATTAGAATTTTTAACGGCAGTTCTTTGTCTGTGGCACCAATGAACGGATTGATTTTAATCAGTTCCTGTATTTTGTTGATGATAAAATCCTGTAACGAATTTCTTAAATAGGCAAGCTGATAAAAATTACTTTGCATCAGTTTTTCCTTATTTAACAGGCCGTCGCTGTTGAATAAAAAGGCAGATGCATATAAATCCCGCTTACTATAGTTTATCTTGGTAAAGGGCACCTGGGTGATCACATGCGTGTTGGGGGCACCGGTGAGTAGTTTATAATCTTGCCAATACAGGGATATGTCCTCATGGGTGCCGCTAACCTTGGCAAAGAGGTTCGGTACATACACGGTACCGTTAACCACTTTAAATTCCGGCCGAATGCGAGCCTCTTCCGACCATAAAATTTTTAGTTCATCATAGGTGGTACGTAAGGTTACCGGCTGGGTTTGGTACTCTTCAAACTGCCAAGGTTTAAATAAGCCTGTATCTTCGCTGTAAATCATCTGCTGAATTTCCTGGGCAGCATTGTAAGCCACAGTGGCCTTGCGCACTGCCCGCTCCACTAGCGGGAAGGGCTCCAATATTGCACTGTTTGGCTGTTCAATTAGCTTGGTATGTTGCTCTGCGGGATCAATTTCTTTAAAGATGTCATCCTTTTGGTGTTCGGTATTGACATATAACACGTCACAGCCGATTTTGGAGAAGTAAATTAATAAATAAACCTCATGTTGTTTAATGTTGCCATAATATAACACCTTGGGACTGTCCTGAAAAGTAGAGCTTGTATATAAAGCCTTGAAGTACATATTGATCCAGCCAATTAATTTTAAAGCAAAGTTCTCTAACTTAGCCGGATGATTGTTAGACCCTTGGTTAATGAACAAGGCCATGGTTTCCTGAAAAGCCATCTTAATCGTGTTATTCAACAACTTGTTGTTAGTGGTTGGCAAAATATTTGCCTGTACCATTCGGTTAATCAACAAATCTTGCCCATTGGTCTGCTGAAGTTTGACTTTATAGCGGTCAATGTCAGTATTGTTCGGCATTGGCACCTGATCTATCAAATGAACAAATCCGCAGGCCCGATTGGTTAAGGTTTTCGCCAGGTGATAAAGGGTATTGTAATATTCGTCTATTGCCACACTGCTGGTATCCTGCAAGCCAATGTGCCGGTAAAAATAAATGGGCAGAATGGGTGGGTTACCCAGGTAGCCGCTTCTTTTATGCAATGGCAGCAAAATATCCTGCCAAATATTGGTGCAGTTTTTCAGTTTTATCACCGCACTATGGCCGGAGATGACGGGCTTTGGGGCCAATTCCGGTGCTGCTGCTTTAATGGGGCATTCAACCAATTTGGTTTTAATACGGCCTTCTACCCGTTGGGAAAACCGGTCGCTGCAGTCTACCCTTTGATAGGTGGCATCACTGTGGGGGTTAATATATAATACATCACAGCCCATTTGCGACAACAAAATTAAAAAGTAAACAGAGTGTTTTTTTATGTCCCCATAATACAACACTTTGGGATTCCAGTTGGCATTATTTTGCTCTAAAGACGGGATATAACGATACGTCCATAGCATAATTTTAGAGACAAAGTTTTTAACCATGCCTTGGTTGGCCTCAGGTTCGTTTTTTATATATAATTCCAAAATGGTTTGCAAATTGTTTTTTATTTGGTTGTTGGTGGCAGGGAATAGTTTAGCTTGGTCTAGACAGTCACAAATAACCCTTGGCTGAATGCTTTTGAGATCGGCCAGGGCTTGGGCTATTTTATCAGTCAGAATTTTGTTAAAAGGGATTGGGATGTTGCTACTAAAATAAAGATAAAGATCACCCAGCTTAGTCAACTGCTGATGCAGCAGTGCAACCTTTTTCAAAAATTCTGCTTGATCGTCAAAACCGATTAAGCGGTAAAAATAAGCACCTTGTTCCCCATGGGCCCGTTCTTGCAGAGGCAAAAGTATCTTACAAAAAATATCGTTAGCCTGTACCAAAGTAGGTTTGTTAGATCTACTAATTTTCATCAAGAAACGACCCTTTCCTCCACGTTATACCTTAATTATAAAGGCTATTGCTAATTTTGAGAACCTTATGGGGCTAAAAAGTCCTTGGCAGCAATTTATGATCACCCAAAAAAGAAACCTGTGGTAGAAAACCACAGGCATAACCACCCACCGGTGATATGATAGCTTACATTTTTAAAACCACAAGTTTCTCCTTGGTCATTTCTTCGATGACATAGCGGGGACCTTCTTTGCCGATACCGCTTTGCTTCCAGCCTCCATAGGGCATGAGATCCGCCCGAAAGGTAGAAACATCATTAATGATTACTCCGCCGGCTTCCAACTCCTCGGCACAACGGGTAGCGAGAGGCAGGGAATTTGTAAAGACGGCTGACTGCAGACCGTAGCGTGAATCATTGGCTAAGGCAATGGCCTCATCAATGGTATCGTAGGGCACAATGGTAAAGACCGGAGCAAAGACTTCCTGACAACTGCATTTCATTTGGGGTTTAACTTGGGTCAAGATGGTCGGTTCTAAAAATGGACCCCGGCGGCGCCCTCCTGCCAATAGTTTAGCCCCGGCGGCAACGGCCTCCTGAACCCATGTCTCAGCCCGGATGGCCTCCTGTTCGCTAATCATGGGGCCAATATCAGTAGCTGGATCTAAAGGATTACCAATTTTCAAGGTTTGGGCCAGGGCAGCCGCTTGCTTGCAGAATTCATCGTAAATAGGAGCATGAACATAAACCCGTTGTACCGAAATACACAGCTGACCAGCATTGGCAAAGGCGGCTCGTGTGCAGGCCAGAGCGGCTGCTTCTAAATCGGCATCGCTATGAACCAGGGTAGGTGAGTTGCCTCCCAGTTCTAAAGAAATAGGTCTAAAGCCCACCGTATTTTTTAGCTTCATACCCACCTCTGCGCTGCCGGTAAAGCTATAAAAATCAATTCGTTCATCCTTGGCCAATGCCTCACCCACCACCGAACCAGCACCCATGACCATGTTTAGGTAACCGCTAGGCAGTCCGGCGTCCTGCATAATTTCACAGATTTTTGCTCCGATAATGGGGGTTGCACTGGCTGGTTTGTACACAACAGCATTGCCGGCCGCAATGGCCGGACCAATTTTATGGCAGGTTAGATTGGCTGGCACATTAAAGGGTGTAATGGCACAAACAACCCCCCGAGGGAATCGCTTGGTCCAAGCCTGTCGATTTTCATTGCCGGGGGAACCATCAATAGGTACGATTTCTCCATGGATACGCTTACTTTCCTCCGCCGAAAGCAGCATGGTTTGCACCGCCCGGGCTACTTCTACCTTTGCTTCTTTCAGTGTTTTACCCACTTCCCAGCTGAGGGTGAAAGCTAGGTCATCCTGTCTTGCCGCTATTAATTCGCTGGCTCTCTTTAATATCTCATAACGAAGATAGGGAGCTAACTTTTTACTCTGAAAAGCGTTCCGAGCAGCAGCAATAGCTGCATCCACTTCCTGTGCCCCGGCAACATAATATTCTGCCAGTGTTTCTCCCGTGGCCTTGTTTAAAACCTGTTCCTTTTGATTGGTAGTTACCCACTCACCGTTAATAAATAATCGTACTTCAGCAACCATTTTGTATAACTTCTCCTTTTAAGATAAATAGTAGTTTCTTTGGCCTCTGGGGAAATTGTATCACCTTTCCTGGGTTTGAAACAATATGCCTGTCCTGCGCTTCATGATCTCACAGTAATAACAGCAAGCGCACAGGAATTCGTCCTGTGCGCTTGCTGTTTCCGTATTCAGTTGGCGTTCTTAAATTGTCCCTATGATACTTTTCTAGATTAATTTTCTCCAACCACAGCACTAAGGGCTTGCTCGGCCAAGCCGAAGCCTAATTCCAGTGCTTTGCGGTTCATATCTTCTGTACCCTTAGGCACCCGGCGCAGCAGAGCCGTTGTCACCGATTCTTTACTAACCATATTAGATAGCGCCGACAAAGCTCCCAGGGCCACTACATTGGCCACCAGTTCCCGGCCCACCTGTTTACGGGCTGTTTCGGTGATAGGTAACGAGTACACTCTGGCTTTACTCGGTGGCACATGGTTTACCAAGCCGGAGTCCACGATGGCCAGCCCGTTTTCTTTGCAGCCAGTCATGTATTTTAGCACAGACTCCTGGTTTAAACCCAAAAATACATCCGGTCGTTCTACCTTGGGATAATCAATTTCCTCCGGGCTGATGATCACTTCTGCTTTACTGGCGCCACCCCGGGCAGCGGGCCCGTAGGACTGCGTTTGTACCACATTTTGCCCATCAATAATGGCTGCTTCTGCCAAAATAATTCCAGCGAGAATAAGTCCTTGACCGCCGGAACCACTTAGTCTTACTTCCCATGTTCCTGGCATAATCCTTACCTCCCCCGCGCAATTTTTCTCGGCATATCAAGAAGTATAAAACCTTCCAATATGCAGAGGGTGTTAACGCTAAAGGCTCTCGTACCCGTGTTAGGGTATGGCGTTAACCAAGTTTTTCTAATAGTTTCTGGTACTCTGTCGTATACTCTGGTGCCTCGGTTTTATGCAACACACCAATAATGAATTTATCCGCCCGTTCTTCGGGGTTTAAATTTTCATATCGCATAGCCGAAATACCATGATCTCGCTGCCATTTTAACATATCTGCCGGAGTTCCCATTTTATTCTGCCGACCAAAGGACGTTGGGCAGTGTGTGATCACTTCTATAAGCGAAAAGCCTTTGTTTTTATGGCCTTCAATAATGAGGTCTGTTAATTGTTTGGTATGGTAGGTAGTAGTTCTAGCCACAAAGGTAGCTCCTGCAGCAATCGCTAATTCAGTTAAGTTAAAAGGACGTTCCAGGTTGCCGTAGGGAGAAGTGGTAGCTCGGCAGGAGTTGGGGGTCATCGGTGAATACTGACCACCGGTCATCCCATAAATGTTATTATTAAATACTATGGTGGTAAGGTTAATATTGCGACGGGCAGCATGAATAAAATGGTTGCCGCCAATGGCCGTACAATCTCCGTCACCGGTGAGAACAAAAACATTTAGCTCCGGTTTGGCAAATTTAACCCCCGTGGCAAAGGCCAGCGCCCGACCGTGGGTAGTATGCAACGTATCAAAATCCAGATAACCTGAAGCCCTCGCGGCACAGCCAATACCGGAAACCATTGTCGTACGATCCTGATCCAGACATAATTTATCGATAGCCTTTACCAGACTGTGTAGTATAATGCCGTTACCACAGCCGGGGCACCACATATGGGGTAACTTTTCCAGCCGAAAATATTGTTCAATTTCCGGGAGCATGTTCATACACCTCCCTGATTTTAGTTAAAATAACATCCGGTTGGGTTAATTCTCCGTTACTTTGTAGGCAGCTATGTACCTCTGAGCGCCCTGCAGCGACCCGCTGAACCTCCAAAAGCAGTTGACCATAATTCATTTCTGCTACCAACAGTTTCTTACCGCTGGCGGCCAATTCTCCGATGGCTGCCTCTGGGAAAGGCCAAATGGTCTGGGGACGGAAAATACCAACTTTACGGCCTTCCTGACGGGCTAGCTTAACCGCCCTACTAACAGCCCGGGCAGTTCCTCCGTAGGCAATAACCACTAAATCTGCATCCTCTGTCTCTTCACTGGTATAGGTGATAATTTCATCCAAGTGCTGATTGATTTTCTCATGTAAACGCTTTAATTGCCAATCGATAATTTCCGGTTTCTCAGTGGCAAAACCACTCTCATCGTGGAATAGCCCCGTAACATGATAACGATAACCCTCACCAAAACAGGCCATAGGTGGTGTCTTGTCGCCATCAGCTTTGTAGGGATAATAATTCTCCCGGCTGCATGTGGGCTTAACCCGGTTTACCACGGGAAATTCACCGGGCTGCGGTAAAGTTACCTTCTCCCGCATATGACCAACCACTTCATCCATTAAGAGAATGACGGGAACTCTAAATTGTTCTGCTAAATTGAAGGCCCTTACGGTTAGCTCGAAGGCTTCCCGGACCGAAGAGGGAGTGAGGGCAATAATGGGATGATCTCCATGGGTACCCCAGCGAGCCTGCATAACATCTCCCTGAGCCGGGGCGGTAGCCACACCGGTACTGGGGCCAAGACGCTGCACATTAGCAATGACGCAAGGTATTTCCGCCATACAGGCGTAGCCAATGTTCTCTTGCTTTAAAGAAAAACCTGGGCCACTGGTAGCGGTCATTACTTTGGCACCGGTGAGTGACCCACCAATGATCGCCGCCATACTGGCAATTTCATCTTCCATTTGGAGAAACTTACCCCCCACCTGAGGTAATCTTCTAGCCAAAATTTCAGCGATTTCGGTGGAAGGTGTAATGGGATAACCAGCATAAAAACGCATTCCGGCGTAAATGGCTCCCTCGGCACAGGCTTCATTTCCCTGTATCAGACGTGGTTCTGTACTCATGCTTCTTCCACCTCCAAAGTGATGGCATAATCCGGGCAGAAGTTTTCGCAAATTCCACAACTCACGCACTTTTCCGGTTGAGCCACCTCTACCCTGTTGCCTTCTCCGAAGGCTAACACGGTCTTATTACAGAAGGCGATACAGATACCGCACTTTTTACACCAGGCCTGATTAACGACAACCTTTGTCTGTGGCAGTTTTGGAACCGATGAGAGTTCTGTCACACTTTCACTCCCCGTCAAGGGGTTACCCCCTAAAATTTGTCAAAAAAGACGAATTTATTCTAACTATTTAGATAATTAAGAATAGATTAACTCCTACTTTATGTTACGTCAAGGGGTAAAGATGCCTTCAACTTTTTGACTTAAAGCAAAGGTCCTTACCCCCCGGCCAATGGAGAAATCAACACTATCTCTTCCCCGTCCTGAGGAGTGTAGGATAAGTCTCGACGCTGTCCATTGACCACTACGGTCATGACCAGCTCCGAGTTTACTTTTATTTGCCGCAATATTTCTTGAACTGTAGAAGGTGCCGTCAAAAACACCGGGAGTATTCCTTTGCCAGCGGGGAAGTATTCGGTGAGCAAACCTGTGACTCGTATGGTAATTTGCAAAGTAATTCCCTCCCTCTTGCAACAGTCTGTAGGGGCCGATGTGGGCATCGACCCCTACAAAATCTGCGCATTTTGTAGGTTCATGCGTTGATCACTTTCTGATGGAGGCAAATCCAGTTTCTTACGCCAACTTTCTACTAAGTCCTTGCAATTCCTGTACCACAAACCCAAGCCCCATCTGCTCCAGTTTCTCTCGGGTGGGTAGACCGTTTTTATTCCAGCCACGCAGGTTGTAATAGTCATCCAGCAGGTATTCCAGAGCTTCTTTGGTAAGGGTATCTCCGGCATTGGGGCCACTGGTCACTGCTTCTTCATAGAAACGGGCCGGTGGATAGTCGTACTTTCTACCGTAATCCTCAATTTCTCTCCAGGCAAAGGCCCGGGTAAGGTTCCATACCTTTTCAGATATCTTCATGAGATCGTCCTGGGAATAGTCAAAACCGGTAATATATCGGAAGATCTCTGGATAGTGTTCCAATTCAAAGCCGATTTCAACCCACTGTAGACGGCAGCAACCAATGAGATCAAAGAATGGACGAATATGCTGCAGTTCCACTACCTTTTGGGCCTTACCTTCCAACACCTTCCTACCTACGGCCATGTCATGGGTAACGGACCAGGCGCGACTGTGGTGGGCACCCAGATCACAGGTCATATAAGCCAGCATGTTGGACGGAGCGCTGCGAGATTCGTAACCACTCCACTCCAGGCCTTTGATTTGAATGGCAAAATTCGTTGAGCCACGGCCAAATTGTTCTGCTGCGTATTTAACACCCTCGGCCAGAACATTACCGATGCCCTGCCGAGTCGTGATTTGTTCTGCCAAGAACTTAAAACTGTCCACATCGCCAAATTTAATTTCACGTCCCACCTGTTCAGTGGTGATAATACCCTTTTCAAAACATTCCATCGCAAAACCGATGACATTCCCGGCAGAGATGGTATCTAGACCCATTTCATCACAGAGGTAGTTCATATAACCCACCTGCTCAATATCGGTGAATACACAACTACCAGCGATTAGAGCTGTGGTTTCATATTCCGGGCCCTCGGTATAGACATCATATTCCTTAACGTAACAGTATTTACCACAGGGGCTGGGGCAACCAAAGCACCCCTTGTCATTAATCACCATTTTCTCTCGCATAATCTTACCATCTAAGGCTTCGTTACCCTCCAGATAGGAAGATTGGAAGTTTTTAGTGGGAAAAGCACCAATTTTATTAGCCCACACAGGAACACCTGCTGTACCATAATCCTGCCATTCGTCCAGGTTTTCCTTAGCAAAGCAACCCTTCAACATTTCCTTTCCCTTGGCTACAGCAGTAGTCATATCTGCCAGGGGAATGCTCTTGCTGCCACAAATGGCAATGGCTTTGATATTCTTACTGCCCATCACGGTACCCATGCCGGTGCGTCCTGCCTGACGGCCAAAATCGTGGGAGATGCAGGCATATTTCACCAATTTTTCACCGGCGGGTCCAATGGTGCAAATTTGAAAATCTTCACCCAGTTCATCTTTGAGGGCTTTTTCAGCTTGCATTGCACCCTTACCCCACACATGGGCAGCATCCCGTATTTCAACTTTATCGTCTTCAATATAGAGGTAACTGGGTTTTGCAGCAGCACCTTCTAAAATAATAACATCGTAGCCGGCATATTTCATTTCAGCAGCAATGTGACCACCCATGCAACTCTCGCCATAAATACCGGTGGCCGGTGATTTAGCCCCGAAGCTTACCTTACCGCCTGCAGGTACCAAAGTGCCAGCCAGAGGGCCGGTGGACATTACCAATTTATTGTCTGGACCCAGGGGGTCGATGCCGGGTTTTAATTCATCCCACAGAATCTTAGCAATGAAGCCCCGTTGACCAATCCATTCACGGGCCATCTCTACCCCCAAGGGTTGAACTTTCACTTCTCCAGTAGAAAGATTAAGGCGCAAAACGTTCCCACCATAGCCATTCATGCTACTGCACCTCCTTGCTGTCTGCATCGTATAAGGCACCTCGCTGACAAAGTTCCACACATTGGCCGCAGGCTACACACTTAATAGGTGCCTGTTCCGCACGGTGACGAAACATAGCTTGCGAGGGACAGGCTTCCATGCATTCACCACAACCCGTGCATTTTTTTTTATCGATGTGATAAACACCGGCTATCTCATAAATTGCTGCAAATTGACAGGTGGCAGCACAAACCCCACACTGGTCGCAAATTTTAATCTCGTAGTGTCCAGGAGCGGGAAAGTGACCAATGATTTTCAAAGCCGCCTTTTTGGGGTTGTTCTCCGCAAAGTTGTGCAAGCCGCAAATGACCTGACAGGTGCGACAGCCTGAACAACGGGCTTCGTTTAATGCTATTCTCAAGTATTTTCACACTCCTGTTGTCTATTCTATTTGATGTTCGCTAACTTATTGCAAAGGGTTAGTTTGGGGATGGTGTTATTTTCTGATTAACCTTTACTACACTACCGAAGGCTCCACAAACAATTCTCCCCGGGCAAAGCGGCTAAAGTCGAACATGCTGATGGGCAGGCTGGTTTCCTCACCTAAAATGTGTTCCGCCATCAGTTTGCCGGTCATCGGTGCAATCATAAAGCCATGTCCGGAGAAGCCCGCAGCTAGATGAACTCCTTCAAAACCGGGAACACTGCCTAAAATCTGCTGACGGTCCGGAGTAAGGTCGTAAAGACCGGCCCACTGACGCACTACCCGAAGATTAGCCAGTGGTGGCAGCAAGAAGGTAGCCTTGGCAGCCATCTCGTGCAGGAACTGCCAGCTGCCGTTAAAATTATATTCCTTTGGTTCGTTGGGGTCACCCAGTCCCATGACAAAGCTGCCGTGAGGTACCTGCTGACAGTACAGCCCATGGTAGAAACTCATAACCATGGGACCCTGCATCATCTCTACCGGCTCGGTAACTAAGATTTGGTGACGCTCAGGTGTAATGGGTAAATCGATGTCGATGGTGGCGGCTAAATCCCGGGAATAGGAGCCGGCACAAAGTACTACCACGGGAGTTTCGATGACACCTTTGTCAGTTTCCACCCCGGTAATCCTACCATCCTGGGCCAGCAATTGCTTGACCTCGGTGTACGTCATAATTTCTACACCCAGACGCTCTGCCGCCTTGGCGTAGGCATCGGTGGTTTTAAAGGGGTTACAATGGCCATCTTTGCCACAGAAGGTTGCTCCCAGTAAACCCTGGGTGTTTAAATGAGGTACGATCTCTTTGGACTCTTCCGGGGTAACCCAGCGGGAAGGAATCCCCAGCTTGTGCTGTACTCCCAGGTTCTTGTGAAATTGTTCTACCATCTTCTCGGTATAGGCCAATAGCAGGTAGCCCCCCTGCTTAAATTCGATACTGTCCTGATAACCCAGTTCTTCCTCCAGGTTTTCAAACATTTCGATACTGTTTTTGGCCAGCAGACAGTTAGTCTCGGTACCAAACTGCATACGCACACCGGCACCGCAGCGTCCGGTGGCACCGCTGGTGAGGTATTTCTTTTCAATAAGAACAATGTTTTTAGCACCTTTTTTAGCTAGGTTATAGGCAATGGAGCAACCAATGACACCACCGCCAATAATTACATAATCTGCTGTTTTATTCATGGTTGATACCTCCCGCCAGTACTCCCAGTTTCACCGCAGTGGTGGGTTGACGAAATACCGTGAGAGGGATATCCTTGACCGGGCGTCCGGTGGCCCTAGCAATTTCATTGATCAACAAAGGAGTACAGGTACGCCCTTGACAAGGTCCCATACCGACCCGCAGCAACCGTTTTAGCTGTTCTAAATCGGTAACACCTTGATTGATGTACTCCCTGATTTCATCTAAGGTAATGTCCTCGCAACGGCACAGGATGGTAAGGTTTTTATCTTTTTCTTGACACATCTTACCGCACCTCCTTAACTCTGAAGTGCCGGACTTCCATCATTTGTTCCTTGGGCACTGCCAACCAAACAATGACAGTACGATCCTGTACCTTGGTGTTTTGCACCTTGATCACCTTAGCTTCTGCCACTGCTTGCCCGCCGCGATTAATGGCCGTAACAATTTCGCCAACCTCCGGTAGGGGCAAAAACTCGTAGGGGATCTTCACCAGGGCTTCGTTATCAGAGTAGGTGGCATCCACCACAAAGATAGCTAAGCCAGGACAACGACTCATGCAAGAACCACAGCCATTGCATTTATCAAAATTGATTTGTGGACGTTCATTAATATCATTAAATTCTTGGATAGCTCCCTGTTTACAACTGTGGTAGCAGGGATCGCATGGTATATTTTGAAAGCACTCGGCAATGGCTACGGGACCTTTGGTCAAACGTTCCGCGGGTGGCAGTACCGAGGTTACCTCTTCTGCGGTAGGGATTCCGTTTTGTGACAGCATAAACATCTCACTCCTTTATAGGCTGCACTGGGCCAGGCCCTTGCGAATTTTTTCTCCCACCGGGCCCGAACGCAGACCAGCCAGTTGATCCAGAACATTCTGGCGGTCAGCTGTCAAAGTATCACTGGTATAGCCCAGACTGGCGGCAGCATTGATGCCGGCTAGAGCACCCTCCATCATGGCAGCGGAAGCTTCTTCAATACCGGAAACGTCACCTGCCACGTAAAGGCCCGGTACTGATGTTTCCAATTGCTCATTGCGGAAGGGCACATTACCTCCCAGTTCCGGCACAAAGGTCATTTGGCAGCCGGCTTGCCATAACAATTCGGTCAGAGGGGTGAGACCCACCGACAAACAGATGACATCGGCCTCAATCTCCCTTTCGGTACCTGGGATCGGTTGCCAGTTATCGTCTAACTGAGCAATGACTGCCCCCTTCACTTCACCTTCACCCTCAGCTCGCAGGATGGTGTGTCGGGTATAAATGGGTACCCCGGCACGGACTACTTTAGCAGCGTGCACCCAGTAAGCACCGATGCGGGGAGCACCCTCAATAATGGCAGCCACTTCCACTCCGGCCTGGAGCAATTGATAACTGACAATCACGCCAATATTGCCAGCCCCAACCATTAACACCCGTTTGCCGGGCTTTACTCCGAATACATTAACCAAGGTTTGTACGGCTCCAGCACCGTAGACCCCAGGTAAGTCGTTGTTAGGAAAAAGCAACGTCTTCTCTGCTCCTCCGGTAGCAACAATAAAACGCTCTGGTTTGATCGCCATGATTTTCCCAGCCTGTTCTACCAGAAGAACTCCGTCCTCATAGTGGCCTAGAGCCGTGGCTTCCGTTAGTACTTCAATTTTTTCATTGGCCATGACCTCATTGGCCAGCTCCAAAGCAATATCAATACCACGCTCTGATGCCCTTTGTTGTTTGGAACCAAAAAAACGGTGAGTTTGCTTGATTAACTGACCACCTAAGTAATCGTTACGGTCGATTAAAATCACCTGGGCTCCCAGTTTGGAAGCATTAAGAGCTGCCGCTAGACCTGCCGGGCCACCCCCAACAATAGCAATCTCTATTTGTCTCACTTCAACTCACCCTTCCCCTTCTGGGTTTCCACGTTCATTCCCTCACGTAGTCGTTCCACGCACACCCTTACGTTAGGTTCGCCGTTCACTACCATTAAACAGGACGAACAGTTACCTATATTACAAAATAGCCCTCTGGGGCGGTGTAAGTGGCCACTCTCACGCATCGTACGAATACCTGCTGCGTGTAACGCAGCGGCAATGGTTTCCCCTTCATGACCTTCCAATTCCCTACCGTCAAAGGTAAACTTCACAATTTTTCCAGTCTTGAATTCTAGTATTGGGTGTTTTTTTATGCGCATGGACGATACCTCCCTTACTTAAAAATAAAGCAATTTTTATGCCAAATCGACTAATAGTCTCCCACCAAGGGACGTCACAGTTGGTAGCAATAGCTAAAAACCTCGCTGTTAACGTGTTTTGAGAAAAGTAATAATTGCAAGAATATTGTATACATAAAAGAAGACACGTACATGTACGCATCTTCTTTTATAGGCATATTATTTTTGTCTAACTAATTGCACACATTGTCGGTTTTTCTGACAGTGTTGTTTGTACAGATATAGATTCAATAAAAAGGTTTAGCTAAAGCTACATGATGCCTAACTGGTGCATCTTATAGTAAAGGGTACTCCTGGGAATGCCCAGCATCCGTGCAGCCTCTGAACGGTTGCCATTAACCTGTTTTAGAGTACGAATAATTAATTCTCGCTCGGTTTGTTCAGTAACCGAAGCCAGACCCACGGCGGTATTTATCTGATCCTGACGTGAACTTAACTTTAAGGTGTCTGGAATGGAGCTTTCCAGCACAGTATCGTCTTCTGTTAAAATGACCATTCTTTCGATGATATTCTTTAATTGCCGGATATTTCCGGGCCAAGAGTAGGCCAGGAAGGTAGCCATAACCCCCGGTTCCAACTTGCTAATCTGTTTGTGATAGAGTTGGCTGAATTCCTGCAAAAATAGATATACCAATTCTGGAAGATCTTCTCGTCTTTCCCGTAAGGGTGGTATTTCTAGGGAAACTACATTTAAACGATAATATAAATCCTCACGGAAAGTAGCGTTAGCCATCATCTCTTCTAAGGAGCGGTTGGTGGCAGCAATAATTCTCACATCCACCTTGAGGGGGGTGGAGCCACCCACCCGGAAAAAGATACCGTCCTGCAGTACCCTCAGGAGTTTCACCTGCATATCCAAGGGCAATTCGCCAATTTCATCCAAGAACAGGGTACCACCATCAGCCATTTCAAAAATACCTGCTTTACCTTTTCTGTCTGCTCCTGTAAAGGCTCCGCTTTCATAGCCAAACATTTCACTTTCAAAAAGGCTGGGAGGGATGGCAGCACAATTGATCACACAAAACTTTTTCGCTACCCTGGAACTGGCATCGTGGATGGCTTTGGCAAACAGTTCCTTGCCGGTACCGCTTTCTCCTCTCAGGAGTACCACAGCGTTGGTAACAGCAGCTTTTCTCGCCATATTGATTAATTCGACCAGGCGTTTATTATGACCTTTGATGGTTGCAAAGGGATTCTTGTTACTGCTGGATATCTCATGAATCTCATTTTCCAATCGTTGTACTTGTGCACTGGCCTGATTAAGTTTGTGGTTTAATTGTACAATTTCCGTAACATTTTTCTCTGCCGTTACACCGCCGATTACTTTAGGTCCTAGACGCACTGGCGTGGCATTAATTAAAACATGAGTACCTTCCAGCGGTTGATGAGGTAGCGAACGAATTTCCTGCCAGTCCTTATTCACTTTGGTTACCACCAGATTGGAGAAGAACTTATGAACAGGTTGTCCAATAATGTCTTGATCTTTTATACCATAAAGTTCTTCAGCCCTACTATTCCAGGTTACAACAATATCATTACTGTCTACTATGCAAATGGCCTCATCTACTGTTTCAACCACTGCATTAATACGGGCTTCGGTTTCACAAAGCTTTAAGGCTAGATTGTGGAATACTTGGTCATAAGACAATACCCCCAGGACTTTTCCCCTTGCATTACGACAAACCAAGGCATGATACCGCAATTCTGGTAGGAAAGCTAAAATCTCCCTATCCAGATCATCTTCATCCAAGGAAGAGAAATCCCTTTTCATAACTTGTTGAACTAAAACATCCGATTCCAGCTTGCGGTTAATTGCATCTTTCCAGAGTAACACACCAACGAGCCTATCCTTCTCCATTGCCAGGACCACAGGACGATTGGGGACACCCTTTTCCCTAACCTCGCCAATGGTGGTAACAGGCGTAACATGAAGGAGATCTTTATATAACATATCTTTAACTGTCAAGAACCCTTTGTGCATATAATCACCAGATCCTACTTTTATTGGCATATCGGAAAGTATAAAGCGCAAACTAAGCTTCTGTCGTCTTTAAAGACTTGGCGCTCCCTAAGGCATAACCTAAAGGTCATAACCTTATGGTCACAGGCAGGTAAACAAACCAAGTTTTTCTAATCTATAGTATACTCCGTTATTCTCCTAAATAGGCTTTTTGTACCTGTGGGTCATTGGCCAAATCTTGTGCCGCACCGCTTAGCACCACTTCCCCGGTTTCCAGAACATAGGCACGGTTGGCAATGGATAAAGCCATATGGGCATTTTGCTCTACCAATAAAATGGTGGTACCAGACTGATTAATCTCCTGAATAATGCTAAAAATCTCTTGCACCAGCATGGGAGCTAAACCCATGGAGGGTTCATCCAATAACAACAGAGTAGGCCTAGACATCAAAGCTCTACCCATAGCCAGCATCTGCTGTTCACCACCAGAGAGGGTACCAGATAACTGTCCCTTGCGTTCTTCTAGACGTGGGAAACGTTCAAATACTTTTTTAATGTCCAGTTTGATATTAGCTTTATCGTTTCTGCTATAGGCACCCATTTCAAGGTTTTCCAGTACAGTCATCCTAGTAAATACCCGGCGTCCTTCGGGTACCTGACTGAGTCCCAGGTTGACGATCTGGTGAGGTGGCAGTTTGATAATGTCTTGCCCTTTATAGGAGATGGTTCCTGTATAAGGGCGGATTAATCCCGATATGGTGCGCAGGGTGGTGGTTTTACCGGCACCGTTGGCTCCAATTAAGGCCACAATTTCACCTTGATCCACCTGGCAGGAAACTCCCTTTAAAGCCCGTATTGCGCCATACGAAACATGTATATCATTTATTTCAAGCATCATGGCCTAGCCCACTTCCTTTCCCAAATAAGCGGCAATAACGGCAGGATTACTTTTAATTTCAGCAGGAGAACCTGCTGCTATTTTTCTGCCATAGTCTAAAACCATAATGCGATCGGACAAATTCATCACAAATTTCATGTCGTGTTCCACCAGAAAAATGGTCAACCCTTTGTCTTGTATTTTGCGAATCATACTCATAAGGGTTTGTTTTTCTTGAGGATTCATACCTGCTGCCGGCTCATCCAGTAGAATCAATTTGGGATTACTGGCCATGGCCCGGGCAATCTCTAAACGGCGCTGCTCCCCATAGGGTAAGTTCTTAGCCAGTTCGTCAGCTTTATGATCTAATTCCAGTATTTTCAAGGCTTCCATGGATTCTTCGGTAATTGCTCTTTCCTCAGCTTTCACCCCTGGTCCCCGTAAAAGTGCTCCTAAAAAACCTGCCTTGGTACGGCAATGCCTGCCAATTTTTACATTATCAAGTACTGTCATCTCACTGAACAGGCGAATGTTCTGAAAGGTTCTAGCAATTCCCAGCTCAGTAATCAAGTGAGGTTTATATCCATTAATAAGTGTACCACGAAAACGAATTTCACCACTGCTAGGCGGGTAAATCCCCGTGATAAGGTTAAAAATTGTACTTTTTCCGGCACCGTTTGGGCCAATGAGAGCACGAATGGTGCCTTCTTCTATTTTCATATCTACACTGTCTACGGCAGTCAGGCCACCGAAACGGATGGTTACATTGTCCATTTCTAAGATTGTCTTTGACATTCCCTCACCTCCATCAGTTGGCCCCGCCAGACGCGGAAGTACCTGTGGTTTGCACTTTCTTTTTAGCAAATAAACGGCTTAATTTCACGCCACCCAGTAAACCTCTGGGACGGACGATCATCATAAAGACCATTAGTAAGCCATAAATCATCATACGATAATCAGCTACAAAACGTAAAAATTCAGGTGCTAAGGTTAAAACAGTGGTCCCCAAAATAGCACCAGGAATACTACCTAATCCACCCAACACGATAAAGGCTAAGAAATCAAAGGATTTTACGAAGCCAAAGTCCTGCGGATTAAGATATTGAATTAAATGTGCATATAGGCCACCGCCGACACCTGCAAAAAAGGTCCCTAAGGCAAAGGCCGTAATCTTCGTTTTGGTTATATTAATACCCATGGCCTCGGCTGCAATTTCATCTTCACGGATGGCTATTAGAGATCGGCCAAAACGAGAATTCTCTAATCGAAACATAGCTAAAATGGTAATGAAGACCAAAATAATTACCATCGTTAGTGAAGTGGAACGAGGTATCCCTGCTAACCCCAAAGCGCCGCCAGTAATTTTCATGTTTAAAAAGACAACCCTTACAATTTCGCCGAACCCTAAAGTAGCAATACCTAAATAGTCACCGGTTAAACGTAAGGTTGGATAGCCCAACAAAATACCCCAGATAGCTGTCATGAGACCGGCTGCTAAGAGAGCCACTACAAAAGGAAGCTGTAGCTTAAGACTAATAATAGCAGATGTGTAAGCGCCAATGCTTAAAAAAGCAGCATGACCAAAGGAGAGTTGTCCAGTAACACCGGTAATCAGGTTTAACCCGAGAGCAGCTATCAGGTAGATACCCAGCATGGTTAATACCTGTATATAATAATCATTCAAAAACATGCTGAAAATACTATCCATAGCTCTAACCTACACTTTCTTCTGGATTGGACGTCCTAGCAAACCCGTTGGGCGGAACAGTAAGACAATAATCAGTAAAGTAAATGCGATAGCATCCTTATACGTATCAAAGCCACCGGCAATCCCTAATGTTTCAGCAACTCCTATAAAGAGGCCTCCCAACATAGCTCCGGGAATACTACCAATTCCACCCAGTACCGCCGCACAAAAGGCTTTTAAGCCGGCTGTAACACCCATAAAGGGAGATACAGAATTAAAATATAGCCCCACCAGCACACCACCTGCAGCGGCCAGAGAAGAACCTATGGCAAAGGTAAAGGAGATTACTCGGTTGACGTTAATTCCCATTAACGCACTGGTGTCATAGTCTTCGGAAGCTGCCCGCATGGCTTTGCCAATCTTCACATATTTTACAATAAAATGAAGTCCTGCCATTAATAAGCTGGCAACCACCAGAATGATAATTTGCACCTTACTAATTTCAATGGGTCCTAGTTTATAGAGAGCATCTTCCATGACATGAGGAAAAGGAATTGGCTGAGGGCCTTTAATTTTAGTCATCAAGGTCTGTAAAAAAATGGAAAGTCCAATGGCAGAAATAAGTGGTGCCAGACGCGTGGAACGACGTAAAGGGCGATAGGCAAAGCGCTCTATGGTAACCCCCATAATCACACAAGCCAGCATAGCTGCCGCCAAAGAAACAACTAATCCCTGTTGAAAAACAGTTATCATGAATACCCCGACGAAAGCCCCAACCATATAGATTTCTCCATGGGCAAAGTTGATCAATTGTATTATACCGTACACCATGGTATAACCCAGGGCTATCAGTGCATAAGTAGCACCAAGTGTTATTCCGTTCAGTATTTGCTGCGATAGCATAGAACCATCCTTTCTATCGGGATTAAACAAGGATTGCAGCCATTACGAATCGCAATGGCCGCAACCATTTAAAAAAGCTTTTTCACCAGGGAAAATTATTTAACTTCGATGGTATCCTTAACTGCTAACTTACCTTCTTTAACTTCTAGCAAGTAGACGGGGCTTTTAATAGGCTCACGACTCTCGTCAAAGGTAATGGTACCGGAAACGCCTTCCCAATTTTTGGTTTTGGCCAGTTCAACACGGAATTTTTCAGGGTCATCACTATTTGCTGCCTTAATGGCATCGGCAATTAACATAACCGCATCATAACCCTGTACGGAGAAGTAATCGGGCTGTACACCATTGTTACCGGCTTTGTAAGCCTCGATAAATTTCTTGGTTTTATCACTGGATTTGGTTTCGTCAACTGCAAAGCCACAGAAAAACATGGAACCTTCAACAGCTTCGGCACCCATTTTAAGGAATACGTCGGACATAAGGCCATCACCGCCAACCAGAACGGATTTAAGGCCCTGCTTACGTACTTCTTTCATAAACAGTGCACCCTCGGTATAGTAACCAGTGAAGATAATGCCGTCGGCGTTTTTATCCTTGATGGCGGTAACCTGGGCGGCAAAATTCTGGTCGCCATCCTGAATACTTTGTTCCCCTACGATCTCCATTTTGTTTTCGATCAGGGCCTCTTTAAACAAATCAGTCAGACCAACGCTAAAATCATTGTTCATAGAAGTAACGACAACTACTTTTTTCCAACCAAGTTTTTCATTCAGATATTTTGTTACCGCAGGAGCCCCTACGGAGTTTAATAATACATCACGGTAGATGTAATCACCAATTTCAACTACACCGGGGCCCACAGCACCCGCAGACAATAAGACAACTTTGTTTTGTTGGGCAATCGGTGCTGCCGCCTTGGTAATGCCGGTAGTAGGATCTCCAATGATGGCAACTACTTTATCACGGGTAATGAGTTTCTGAGTAACAGTAGTACCCTCGGAAACTTTACTGCCATGATCTTCTTCCACAATCTCAATTTTCTTGCCTAGCAGGCCACCAGCTGTGTTGATATCTTCCACAGCCATTTTTATACCTTTCAAGGTTTCAACACCATAGGCTGCGTGTCCACCGGTTTTAGCTCCCAGGAAACCAATTTTAATGGTGTCCCCACCAGTTGCAGCTTTCTCACCCTCAGCTTGCTTCTTCTCATCGCCGCCGCCACCGCAGCCGGTTAAGAGCAGGGCTGTAATCATTAAAGCGCTGAGAATAAAGTAAATTTTGCTTTTTTTCATCTCTTTTTCTCTGCTCCCTTTCTAATTTTTTGTACAGTTATTGATAATTCGACTAAAAGCCCCAATCACCTCCTAGAAAAGATAAGAATACTTTATCCTTTTGCAGGAATGCCCAGTTGACGAAGTTTATAATAAAGGGTGCTTCTGGGGATTCCTAAAACCCTGGCTGCTTCGGAGCGATTACCTCTCACCTGCTGCAGGGTTTTTAGGATCAATTGTTTTTCAGCCTCAACAGCTACACTCATCAATTTTCCCTGAGTCACCGGGCTGGTGACCACTGAAATGTAAGTATTTCGTCGTAAATTTTCCGGTAAGGATTGTTCGTCGATGGTTTCTCCTTCTGTGAGTACCACCAGTCTTTCCACAGCATTTTTCAGTTCCCGCACATTCCCCGGCCAGGAATAGTCCAAGAAAGAAGTCATTACCGCAGGTTCTAATTTATTGATAGACTTATCGTATTTTGGACTGAATTCTTGTAGAAACAGGTGTACCAATTCGGGGATATCCTCCCTGCGATCTCGTAAGGGAGGTATTTCTAAGGAAACAACATTTAATCGATAGTATAGATCTTCTCTGAACTGACCTCGGCTGATCATAGTCTCTAAATCACGGTGAGTAGCTGCCAAAACCCTTACATTTACCTGGACCGGTTGGGACCCCCCTACCCGATAGTAGGTGCCTTCCTGCAGTACTCTAAGCAGCTTAACCTGCATTTCCACTGGCATTTCGCCTATTTCATCCAGAAACAAGGTGCCGCCGTTGGCCAGTTCAAACATACCTGGCTTACCTTTGCGATCCGCCCCGGTGAAGGCACCACCTTCATAACCAAACAATTCACTTTCAAAAAGGTTCGCTGGTATAGCTCCACAATTGACTACAATAAAAGGAAACAAGTGACGGTGACTATTCTGGTGGATAGCCCGGGCAAGAAGTTCTTTGCCGGTGCCACTTTCACCCCTTAACAGAATTGTTGCATCGGTAACACTTACTTTTTTACCAAAGGAAATTAGGTTTCGAATAGTCTGGCTCCTGCCAATCAACTTGCGAAAGGCATCGTCCTGGCCAGACATTTTCTTTATTTCCTGTTCCAGCAACTTCACTTGGGAACTGGCGCGGGTCAATTCCTGATTTAGTTGCACCACCTCGGTAATATCCTTTTCCACCGACAAGCCGCCCAGTACCTCTTCCCCCGCCATTACCGGAGCCGAATTAATAAGCACATGGGTACCTTCACAGGGTTGGTGATAGTGACCCTTCAATTCCTTCTTTTCGTGCATGCAATTACTGACTCTGAGATTGGAGAAAAAATCTTCAATACGGTGGGTCAGAATAGAATCAGCATTTACACCATATAGTTCTTCTGCCTTGGGATTCCACATGACTACGCGGTGTAATCTGTCAATCCCACAAACACTTTCATTTACCTGATTTAAAACACTGTCTAAATAAGCACGCATCTTGATTAGTTCATCATGTATTGCACCGGCCACTGCCAGTGGTTCCAGCATAGCAAGAAACTGCCCCGCAGCATTGGTTATTATCGGTACATCTGTTGGTTGCTTTAACCACTTGGTCATTAGTTCCTCAGAAGATAATTGTTCTGGAATAAAAATAGCCTTTCTCCAGGCAAGGGAACCTAAAGTTTCACTTTCCAAAGAATATGACATATCCGATGCTAAAACAACCATGTAATGATTGTTAACGCACAATAACAATCCACCCAGCAAACCTGACTGCAGTAATACCTGACCTTCTTTCACTAAAGTGGCAGCGTCCACTTCCTGTACAGGCAGACTGCGCAATTCACAGGCCTTTGAGTGAAATAAGTGATACCTCCTCATACCCCATCACATCCAGGTTTTTATTCATTATCGGTTAATAAATTTAAATTCCACAAATTCAATTAAAATTCCTGCATATTTTTGAATGTTTTAATAAATCAAGCCAGCCTTTTGTGCAACTAATTGACATAGAAATGGCATCTACATGACGTTTATGAATCTAGCCACCTAAATATGCTTTTTTCACCTCTGACGAATTGAGAAGATTTTCCGCATCCCCGGCCAGTACAATACGTCCTGTTTCCACTACATATCCTCTATGAGCAATCGATAAAGCCATTTTAGCATTTTGCTCTACCAATAAAATAGTTGTTCCTTGTTGGTTAAGTTCTTTGATAATCGAGAAAATATCTTTTACCAGGATGGGTGACAAACCCATGGAGGGCTCATCCAACAGTAGTAATCTGGGCTTTGACATTAAAGCTCGACCCATCGCCAACATTTGTTGTTCGCCACCAGATAAACTGCCTGCTAATTGATTTTTTCGTTCCTTAAGTCTAGGAAACCGATCGTAAACCTTTTCTATCTCTGCTGCCACTTCTTTTTTATTTTTGTTTAAGAAAGCACCCAGTTCAAGATTCTCGTAAATCGGCATGTTGGCAAAAATTCTGCGACCTTCAGGAACCTGAGTTAAACCCCTTTTCACTAACTCTTGGGTAGCCACGCCGGTAATTTCTTTGCCTTCGAAACGAATCTGGCCACTTTTTGCTTTAATCAAGCCACAGATTGTATTGAGGATCGTGGTTTTACCCGCCCCGTTGGCACCAATCAGCGTTACTATTTCACCCTGGGAGACCTCCAGGGAAATACCTTTAATGGCGTAAATTGCTCCATAATAAACATGAATATCTTCCACTTTTAGCATTAGGAAGCCTCCTCTCCCAGATAGGCTTCAATCACCCGACGATTATTCTTGATTTCTTCCGGTGTGCCCTGGGCAATGATCTGACCGTAATCTAAAACGTAGATTTTTTCGCAAACCCCCATCACTAGTGACATATCATGCTCGATCAACAGGATCGTCAGGTCAAATTGATCACGAATCCAGTGAATCATTTCCATTAATTCGTGAGTTTCCTGAGGATTCATACCTGCTGCCGGTTCATCTAGTAACAGGAGACGAGGCTGTGTAGCCATAGCCCTGGCAATTTCTAGTCTTCGCTGTTCACCATAGGGAAGGTTGTTGGCTAACTCCTCCCACTTGTGCTCAAGTTTAAATATCTTTAACAATTCCATCGATTTTTCATACATCTCTTTTTCGCCACTATAAAAACCTGGTAAGCGGCAAATGGCTCCCCAAACTCCGTATTTAGCATGGCTGTGGTAAGCGATTTTTAAATTATCGATTACCGACAGGTCTCCAAACAAACGAATATTTTGGAAGGTTCTGGCGACCCCACAATGATTAATTTGATAAGGCTTTAACCCTAGCAAACTTTTACCATCTAATTTTATATCCCCTTCAGTGGGCAGATAGACGCCTGTTAGCATATTAAATGCGGTTGTTTTGCCTGCTCCGTTAGGACCAATTAACCCGGCCAAATCATTTTTGTTTAGTTCCAGGTTTAAATTGCTGACGGCCCTAAGACCTCCGAAAGATATGGATAGATCACTGACCGATAGCAGTGCCATGTTGTTTTCCCTCCTTATCTTTCGTCTTACGTCTAAACATTTTCAGGCTAAACTCTTTGGTGCCCATCAAACCTTGAGGCCTAAACAACATGACAATAACCAGTAATAATGCATAGATCACCAAACGTAAAGCTGCTAATTTCTGCAAAGCGGCTGATAATATGGTTAAACCAACGGCAGCAATAATGGAGCCGGTAATACTGCCCTGCCCACCCAACACAACCATGACTAAAATATCAAAGGACTTTAAAAAGTTAAAGGTACCTGGTTGAATGGTATAAAAATAGTGTGCATGTAAACCACCGGCCAGACCGGCAAAGAGAGATCCGATGGAGAAAGCCATTACCTTATACTTGGTGGTATTAATGCCCATAGCCTCGGCGGCAATTTCGTTTTCTCTGATGGATATGGTTGCTCTACCGTGGGTAGAGTTGACAAAGTTGGCAATAACAATAACAGTGAGTACGGTTAACCAGAAGACCAAGGTCCAGTTGGTTAATTTGGGTATGCCGGAAAGGCCATAGGCACCTCCGATATAATCAATGTTAACAATAACACCACGAATAATTTCGCCAAAACCAAGGGTAGCAATGGCTAAATAGTCACCCCGCAGGCGCAGGGTGGGTAAGCCTACTAAAATACCAAAAATACCGGCCAAGAGTGCCCCAAACAAAAGTGCCAGCCCAAAGGGCAACTGAGTTTTTAGGGTAATTATGGCCGCACCGTAGGCACCCACAGCCATAAAGCCAGCGTGACCAAGAGAAAACTGTCCGTTAAAACCGTTAATTAAGTTCAGGCTGACAGCTAGAATAATGTTAATACCAATGAGAATCAGGTTTAACTCATAGTAGGGGTTAATAATACCTAAACCCACCATCGCCTGAACAGAGGCCCAGAAGATGATAAGAACCGCCAGAATAGCAATTTGTTTTCCGATCTTACGCTGAAACATTGACCATCACCTACACTTTCTCCCGGACATTCTTACCAAACAAGCCGGCCGGTTTAACAATCAAAATGATGATAAGGATAATGAAGGCTACCGGGTCACGGTAAAGAGATTTGCCATAACCACTGACCATGGCTTCCACAATTCCCAGCAAAAAGCCACCCGCCATAGCACCGGGAATAATGCCTATGCCGCCCAGTACAGCAGCTACGAAAGCTTTTAAACCGGGCATAATCCCCATCAACGGATTAATGGCATTGTAATAAATACCCACCAATACACCGGCGGCGGCGGCCAAGGAGGAGCCAATGGCGAAGGTGAAGGAAATGGTGTTGTCAACGCTGATCCCCATTAATTGAGCAGCTTGTTTATCATGGGAAACTGCCCGCATAGCTTTACCTATCATTGTCTTGTGAACGATATACTGTAACAACAGCATTAGAGCAATCGTCACCACGAGAATAATAACTTGACGACTGCTGATAACTAAACTGCCAAAAAGGTTATACTGCACATCAGACAATACCTGCGGGAAGGAACGAACTTCTGGCTTCACCAGTAACATCATACTGTATTCTAAAAATAAAGAAACACCGATGGCAGTAATTAAGGCCGCAATTCTCGGAGCGTTACGCAATGGTTTATAAGCCAGTTTTTCAATAACCACTCCAAGCACAGCACAAACAGCCATGGCCATCAGCAGTGACGGCAGGAAAGGCCAACCCAAAATCGCAATAGCAAAGAAGCCCAAGTAGGCGCCCACCATGTAAATATCACCATGGGCAAAGTTGATAAGCTTAACAATCCCGTATACCATTGTATAGCCAAGGGCGATCAGTGCGTAGATACTCCCCAGCGAGATGCCGTTAATTAGTTGTTGTATAAATTCTTCCAAGGAGGCCACCCCAATCAGTGTAAATAGTGTGAGGGGGAATTCCCCCTCACTTTAAATCCAGTTCGTTATTTAGGGTTTCACGTAAGTCTTGTAGGTTTGCTTGCCGTCTTTCATTTCTAAGATAACAGCACCTTTAATGGGGTTATGGTTTTCATCAAAGGAGAGTTTGCCAGTGACAGCCTGCACTTCTTTAGCACTAATCAAGGCATCTTTAATTTTTTCGGGTGTGCCATCTTCAGAACGCTTAACGGCATCTACCAGAAGAATAGCGGTATCATAACCAAGGGCAGCAAAAGTATCAGGAACTTGACCGAATTTAGCCTGGTACTTTTCTACAAAGGATTTAATCGTGGGATCATCCTGCTGAGAGGAATAGTGGTTGGTGAAGAAGGTGTTATTTAAAGCTGCAGCACCGGCAATCTCAGGCAGTTTGGGAGAATCCCAACCATCACCACCAAGGATAGGAACGTTGATACCAATTTCACGACTCTGCTTGACGATTTTACCAACGGGCTCGTAGTAAGCAGGTACATAAATAACGTCTGGGTTTAGTCCTTTAATTTTCGTTAAGGTAGCTTTAAAATCTTGATCTTCAGGGACAAAGGCTTCTTTCGCTAGGATTTGACCACCCTGCTTAATGAAAGATTCTTCAAAGAATTGAGCCAAGCCCTTAGCATAAGGAGACTGATTATCGACGTAAAGAACAGCCGTTTTAGCTTTTAGATCATTGGTAGCAAAGTTAGCCATCACAATACCTTGGAAGGGGTCGATGAAGCAAGTACGGAAGACATAGTCACGTACTTTTTTCGTATTAGGATCAACAGTAACGTCTAGAGCGGTTCCAGAAGGCGTGATAATCGGCACCTTGTTGTCTGTGGCAACCTGCATATAACCCATCGTGTTACCGGAAGTTGCTGCACCCATGATGGCTACAGCTTTGTCCTGGGTAATTAGACGAGTAGCGGCATTGGCAGCCTCGGTGGCATCAGACTTGTTGTCCAACACTTCAAATTTTATTTGCTTACCAAGAACGCCTCCGGCAGCATTCACTTCATCAAAGTATAATTGCGCACCATTTTTCATGGCAGTACCAAAGGTGGCCACAGCACCGCTTAATTCTAGGTTACCGCCAATAATGATTTCTTTAGCATCAGCTGCTTTTTTCTCTTCGCCGCCAGCGCCACAGCCAACTACTAGGGCAGCCAGCATTACCACTGCTGTTAACAGTGCATACAAACGAAACTTTTTCATAAACATCCTCCTCTTAAATATAGGGTACCGAGTAAACTTCTGCCAACACCACTGTCAGTCCTTTGACCACCTCCTGGTCGATTATTTAGTCAGACTTGATTAAAAATTTCTACGAAAAGAATATTCCACGATCTCGAATAAATTCCTTCTCGATTGTTAAATAATTTTGTGTTTTTTGTTAGGGTAAGAGTGTTTAATATATTGACGATATTTTTTGTCACAGAGAAAAAATACGCTAACCCAGCTGCCACGACACTGTAGCAACAGAGTTATTTCCCCTACTACCCCTGTCACTTCTTCCTATAACCAAGGCAAGCAAGCCCACTGCCAATGACAAATAGTCTTTTTGTCCATAGAATAAAAAAACTCCCGCTATCCATGATAGCGAGAGTTTTTATTGACTCTATTTTACTGCTGCCAGAATGTCAGCTAATACTTTGCTGATTTCCTGATCTCCGTTGATGCCCTTGAGAATGCCCTTTGCTTCATAATAGTCAATTAGAGGCTTGGTTTTCTCAATGTAAGCATTTAGGCGGGTACCTACGGATTCTTCATTGTCGTCGGAGCGCTGATATAATTCTCCACCACAGCTATTGCACTTTCCTTCTGCCTGAGGGGGATTGAAAATGACATGATAGGAAGCACCGCAACCTTTGCACACACGACGGCCAGTTAAACGGGCCATTAATTTTTCCAGCGGAACTTCAACATTTACAACGCCATCAAGCTTGATGCCCATATCTTGCAGAGTAGCATCCAAAGCAGCGGCTTGTTCTACCGTGCGAGGGAAACCGTCTAACAGAAAACCTGCTTGGCAGTCAGCCTGGGACAAACGGTCTTTTACCATGCCAATAACAACTTCATCGGGCACCAAAGCACCTTTGTCCATGTATTCCTTAGCCTTTTTACCCATTTCGGTGCCTTCTTTGATGGCAGCGCGGAACATATCCCCGGTGGAGATGTGGGTGATGTTCAATTCTTTAACCAGTACTTCAGCCTGGGTACCTTTACCGGCTCCAGGGGGTCCCATAATTAATAGATTCACAACTATCCCTCCTGATTTTATAATGACTCGTCCATAATTAATATTGTATATTATATCACAAACTGGTCAATATGCGTTTATGATAAATATAAAAAACAAACAAAAAATGTTTTGATTGGAATACGTTTGCATAAGGGTTATAATGTTGCTAAAAATGTCGAAAGGATTGTTTATTTTATGAAAGTCGATGTAGACAAATTTGTTCAGGAACACCAAGAAGAAATTATTACATTAGTAAACAATAGCCTAAACCGGGCCGGTGATCTTGTCGCCAAGAAAGTGCAAGCCGGTGAACTAGGGACAACCATACAGGATGTGCTACCCATTATGCTTTATGAGATTTTGCTCACAAATACGGTAGCAACATTGCGACTTGCTGCTGAGATGGTCAATGAGGGTAGCGAAGCCTAGTAATCTTTTGCTATCAAACTTGACCTTCAGCCGTTAGTTTTAGGTTTTCAGTTTAGGAAGTTAGTAAAGAGTAAGCCATCAGTTGGACGTAAACCGTAACTGATGGCTTTTGGTTTTACTGACGTCTTACTTCGCTTCTTCTTTTACGTAATCCTCTTTTGTCCCACCGCAGGCGCATTTTTGAGGACGGCAACGTCCTTCCTTAGTAGCACCACATTTCTGACACTTCCAAACAGCCATGAGTCTGCACCTCCTTTGGTTAACGTCTTTTGGGCAAAAGCTTGTTTCAACTCATACTCTCTACTTTAGCAAACGGCCTTTAGCTATCGAATGACTAACGGCCAATGGCTATCTTTTAGCTGGCACTACCGAAGCCTCTTCTGCTGCTTTTCTTATCTCCTGTACCGCCTGGGCCGGATTGTCACTACCAAAGATCGCACTGCCTGCCACCAGCACATTGGCTCCAGCTTTAGCCACCAAGGAAGCTGTTTGGGCATTAATGCCCCCGTCCACCTGGATTTCTGTGACTAGCCCTCTTTCTTTGATCATCCGGGAGATAGTCTCAATCTTGGGCAACACTTCAGGGATAAATTTTTGACCCCCAAAACCTGGGTTTACTGTCATTAGTAGCACCAGATCAAGCATGGGTAAAACATATTCAAGTAACTGAACAGGGGTGTGAGGGTTTAATGCTACCCCTGCTTTGGCTCCCTTTTCTTTGATCAGGGAAATGACTCTGTGCAGGTGGCTGCAGGTTTCCCCATGAACACACACTAAATCTGCCCCTGCTTTAATAAAATCCGGGATATAACGATCCGGTTGCTCTATCATCAAATGCACATCAAAGAACATCTTGCTGTGCGGTCTCAGTGCCTCAACGATTAAGGGACCAATGGTAATATTGGGTACAAAATGCCCGTCCATGACATCGATATGGAGGTATTCTGCGCCCGCCTTTTCCACCATCTGTACAGACTGAGCCAAGTTTGCAAAGTCAGCCGACAGAATGGAGGGAGCTATTTTCACCATTCTTAGTATCTCCTCTCCTGCTCAATAACTTCCTGTAAAAAGGTTAAATAATGTTGATAGCGATCTTGTTGAATAAGCCCTTGCTCCACTGCCAGCTTAACGGCACACTGGGGCTCATGGTGGTGTAAGCAACCGTTAAATTTACATTCTTCACGGAAAACCTCAAACTCTGGGAAATGGTAGCCCAATTCTACTCGCTCCATTTGAGGTAAATCCAAACTAGAAAATCCCGGGCTGTCCACCACAAAGCCACCCCGCAACAGCGGCAATAATTCTACATGTCGAGTGGTGTGCTTGCCTCTCTTCAGTTTATTACTAATTTCCCCCGTCTTCAGTTCCAGACCGGGCTGTACTGCATTTAAAAGGCTAGACTTACCAACGCCGGAAGGACCGGCAAATACTGAGGTTTTACCCATAAGCAATTCCCGTAGTTCCTCCAGGCCTTGATCCTGTTTGGTACTGGTAATCACAATAGGATAACCTATTCTACGATAAAGTTTTAACCATTCATGTTCTCGGTGTCCGGTAAGTAGATCCGCCTTATTTAAACAAACCACCGGGGCAACATCAGCACTTTCTGCTAGAACCAAAAACCTGTCTAACAAGGCCAAGTTGGGTTCAGGATTTTTAGCAGCAAAAACAATCACCGCTTGATCAATATTGGCCACAGGCGGACGGAATAACTCTGTCTTTCGGGGCAACACCTCATCAATGCGACCGGTATTGCCGCGCACCGGTGTAACCCGCACCCGGTCCCCTACCAGTGCCGGCGTACCCTTCCCCAGGCGAAACTTGCCGCGCAGGGAGCACTCCCAAATTTCTTCCCCTTTTTTCACATAGTAAAAGCCGCCGTAAGCCTTAAATAAAACCCCTTCAAACACTAATGAACTCTCTCCTTGATTTAGCTGCATTATTCAACAGGTATGTCTTTTTCAAGTTGTCCATCCAGAAAAACCCGAATTTTGCCCTTGCCATAGAAACGAATATCTTGGATCACGTTATCCCCAGGCTGATTAGAACTAATATAGGGATAGTCTGTGCCCCGAACATCCTGTCGTTCAATTTTAACCTCGTGAGTTTTCCCGTCATTCGGAACACGTATAGTAACTGTTATTTGCTTTGGTGCAGGTCCAGGGCCAGTGCTAATGGTTATCTTTACTTTATTTCCCTCTTCCAGTTCACTATCCGGGGCAGGATCTTGCTTGGTAATTTGCCCACTCAAATATTCGCTGCTTTCCACTTGTCCGATGGTCTCATCCAAGGCCAAGCCTAAGCGGGATAGTTCAGAAAGGGCTGCTTCCTGAGTTAAACCGATCAGATTAGGCACCTTTTGCACTTGGGGCTTGGGACCTTTACTGAGATGCAGTTTAATGGTACTGCCCCGGGGTGCCTGAGCTTTGCCTTTGGGCTCCTGTTCTGCAACCTTGCCTTTGTCGATATCTTCGCTGTAAACCTCTTCTTCTGCCAGAACTTCTACCTTAAATTTTTGGTTAAATAACGTGTATTTAGCTTCCTCCGGAGAAAAGTTAACCACATCCGGTACTTCTACTAAATCCTGACCAGCACTTACCACCAAGACAATAGCTCGCCCTTTTTTCACCATCCGGTTGGCTTCCATATCTTGGGATATCACATGATCCTTTTTTACAGTATCATGGGGCTGAGTGGAAACACTAACCTTTAAACCTCTTTCTTCCAAGACATGCCGGGCTTCATCGATGTGCATCCCCACCACCGGAGGTACCTTGACTTCTCCCACATTTAAATAACTGTTAAAAACAAACAGCATACCAGCTGCTAAAAGAACCAGCACTAAAGCCAACATGCCCCAGGCCGCAGGCTTCATTTGCCTGCGTTGGCTAGGTTTATCCGACGCACGGCTAATTCTCGGTTCTTCTTTCATAATCAAGGTTGGGCTGGGCAACACCCGAGTGTGCTCTTCGTCCTCAGGCAGATAGGGGAGCATCGTTCTTGTTTCATCACTAATCGAGATAAGGTCTTTGCCTAGGGCTCTGGCACTTTTGTGTCTTCTTTCTGGTAGTTTATCCATAGCCCGGAGAACTACTTTCTCTAGATCCTCTGGTATGTTAGGGTTGATTTCCCGCAAGGATGGTGGCTGCTCCTGAATATGCTTTAAGGCTACACCAATGGCACCGTCTGCTTGGTAAGGTACCTGTCCGGTAAGCATCTCATAGAGAACCACACCCAAGGCATAAATATCTGATTTAGGTCCGGCCGGTTCTCCTTTGGCCTGTTCCGGCGAGATGTAGTGAACCGAGCCAACAATGGCATCCGTATGGGTAATTGTCGAGGCACTGGCCTGGGCAATGCCAAAGTCTGTTAGCTTAGCCCTACCGTTTTTCGTAATTAGAATGTTATGGGGCTTGACATCCCGGTGAATAATACTGTTCTCATGGGCGTGTTCCAAGGCCTCAGCAATCTGACGACCCAGTTGAATAGCCTTGGTCGATGGCAAAGGAGCTTCCCGACGAATAAGTGACTTTAGACTTTCACCTTCCACATATTCCATGACCAAGTAATGACTGTCGTTTTCCTGTCCGACATCATAAATGCTGACAATATTGGGGTGGGACAGGCTGGCCACAGCCTGGGCTTCCCGCCGGAAACGACGGACAAAATCTTCATCACTGGCATACTCGGGCCGCAGCACTTTAATGGTAACCAATCTATTTAAAAGGGTATCTTTCCCCTTCCAAACCAGCGCCATTCCGCCGCCGCCCAATTGCTCTAATACTTCATAACGGTTACCCAGAAGCTTGCCTATCATGTTCTGTCTCACTCCTTACTACAACTAAAACCATATCTATTTGCCAGACAGGGCAGCAGCCATAACATCTCTCGCTATGGGGGCGGCCACTTTGCTGCCTGAACCGCCTTTTTCTACAATAACGGCTACTACCACTTGGGGGTTGTCAGCCGGAGCAAAACCTACAAACCAGGCATGGGGCGCACTCGTAGGATCTTGTGTATTTTTTGTTTCTGCAGTCCCCGTTTTACCTGCTACCTTAATACCTTTCAGGGAAGCCCCTGAACCAGTACCCCAGTCTACAGCATCCACCATCCCCTGGGTAATCAGCCCGGCAATTTCCGGTGTGGTGGCTGAGAGCCAAGGGCTGCTTTCAGTTAACCGTACTACCTGCCCCTCAGGTTTGCGAATCTCTTTGACCAAATAGGGTTTCATAATGGTACCCTGATTAGCAATGGCCGAACAAGCCAACGCCATGTGTAGAGGGCTAAGGAGCGTGTCCCCCTGGCCAAAGGAAGTCTCCGCCAGTTGACTCTTATTGCGACGCTCTGCCACGGCAAAGGTGCCCGCTCTGACAGGAATTTCCAAATCAGGATTTTGATTAAGTCCAAACTTTTCAAAGGTATCCAGCAGGTTATGCCAACCTAACTTTACTCCTTCTTGGGCAAAGTACGTGTTACAGGACAGAGCCAAGGCCTTAGTAAAGTTCACTTGATGGTGTACCTGGTTATCGGTAATTTTGTTACCATCAATGATGACGTACCCAGGGCAATCAATGGTTTTTTCCGGTTGATCAACGTGGTTGGCCAAAATCCCTGCCCCGGTAAGCAACTTAATCACGGAACCAGGTGGGTAGGCTCCCTGGGTGGCTCGGTTTAATAAGGGTGCATTTGCCTCTGCTTTATTCAATTGCTCCCAAATCTCTGGGTCTTTCACGGTATTACTATTGAAAGCCGGGGAACTGACCATGGCTAAAACAGCACCGGTGCGGGGGTCTAGAGCCACCACTGCTCCCCTTCTGTTTCCTAATAAAGCCAGGGCCCGACTCTGCAACGAAGCATCTAAGGTGAGAATCAGGTCGTTGCCTCGGGGAGTACGATTAAGAATTTTATCAAGCAGGTTCTCCACCGCATCGGCTTCCGTTAAACCCAATAGTTCTTTACTATAGGCCGCCTCTAAGCCAGAAGAACCATATCTTTCAGATACATAGCCCACCACATGAGCGGAGGGAAAAACATGCTCTACGGTTTGGTAAACCCGCTGCCCTGCTTGGCCTTGCCACTTGGTTTCCGCTAAGCTAACACCCTGTCGGTCATAAATAGTACCACGGATAATAGCAGCTTCTTTGGCAGCCATACGGCGATTTTGGGGATGGGTAGCCAATTCCTCACCTTGCTGAAAGGTGATATATGTTAAATAAAAAAGAAGAAGAACAAAGGTTGATAATAGAAAGTAACTTAGCTTTTTAATATTCTGTTTCATTTCCTTGATTTACCTCGTGGGAAATGTTCAGCAGCATCCCTAATAATACAAAATTAGCCACCAGTGAGCTGCCGCCGTAACTAATAAAGGGTAGTGTTACCCCTGTCATGGGTAACAACTTAATAACACCCGAAATAATAATAAAGGTTTGTAAGCCCATCAGAGCTGTAAACCCCGTGGCCAGGAGTGCCGTAAAATCATTACGGGCAGTTAGGGCAATCATGAAACCCCGAAAAATAAAACACATGTACAAAACCAAAACGGCGCAGCCGCCTACCAAACCTAACTCTTCCACAATGGCGGAAAAAATAAAATCGGTGTGAACTGCCGGTATTAAGCCAGGAAGCCCTTGACCCAACCCACTGCCAAAAAGTCCTCCAGAACCAAGGGCAAACAATGACTGAACAATCTGGTACCCTTTGCCGCTACTATAAGCCCACGGATCCAACCAGATGTCAACCCTAGCTTGCACATGATCAAAAATATAGTAAGCTACGGTACCACCGAGAGAGAATAAGAGCAGTCCCGCCAGTACATAGAACATGCGAGCTGTTGCTGCATAAACCATCGCCAAAAATGTACAGAAATAAATAAGTGCTGTTCCTAAATCCTTTTGAAAAACCAGTATTAACAAAGAGATCCCCCACATGACAACCAAAGGGCCATATTCCCGGATACCAGGAATACTAATACCCAAAAGTTGATCACTACCGGCAGACAGCACTCTGCGGTTTTCGGATAGAAAACTGGCCAGAAACATCACCAGTAATAGTTTAACAAATTCAGAGGACTGCAGTTGAAACAACCCTAAGTCCAACCAACTACGGGCACCATATTGTTCTCTGCCAAAGAAGATGGGTAACACCAACAGAATCACACCAGCTGCCACATAAATATATTTATAGTCCTCTAACCAGTCCATTTTTCGGAGCAGCGTGGTGATGATAACCAGAGCCAAGAGGCCAAATAATAACCAGACAAATTGCCTCTCCGCATACTGCGGTCGTAGTCGAAATAAAAATATTAATCCCAGAGCCGTTAGCGATGCCGTAATAGGCATTAAGTATGGGTCACATTTAAAACCAGCAATCCGCCAGTAGGCACTAATTAGCCAAAAACCAGCCATTGTACCCATACTAAGGATCACCACAAACCACCAGAAGGGCAACTTATAGCCACTGCCTAACGCTAGTTCATAAACAGTATTAAATTCTGGTTGTCCTAAGTAAAGAACCAGTACACCCACCGCCAAAAAGGCTGTGATATAGTACAATAGACTGCGTTCTTCCTTACGCAGGTTTGCCAGCAAGTTGACACCTCCGAGAATTACTCTATCTCCACCATGACCATTGCAATATTATCTAACCCTCCCCGCCCCAGAGCGGTCTCTAATAAAACCTCCAAACATCTGTCCAACTCGGGTTGAGACTCAGCAATTAACCGAATTTCCTCCGGTCTCAGATGATTAGTCAAGCCGTCTGTACAAAGAAGGATTCTATCTCGGGGTTCTAATTGTAAATGATAAAAATCAAACTTCATGGTAGGAGCAGTACCCATAGCACGGGTTAAAATATTTCGTTGAGGATGGTTTAGCGCCTGTTCCTCGGTAATCCCACCCTGGCGAAGCATTTCACCCACCAGTGAATGATCATCCGTGAGTTGGCTAATAGCCTCTCCCCTTAGGAGATAGGCCCTGGAATCTCCTATATGTGCCAGGTAAAAATCTTTTTCAATAATGAGACCCGCTGTTACGGTAGTGCCCATTCCTTTGTACTCAGCAAACTCGGAAGACATCCGATAAATCCGGTAATTGGCTTCTTGCATAATCCGCTGTAAGGAGACCGCTACCTCAGAGTTGGTCTTTAGAGCATCTCTGAGGTTCTCTTCCAGGTAATTGAGAGCGGTGCTGCTGGCAATTTCGCCTGCTTTGTGACCACCCATCCCGTCCGCCACGGCAAATAGACCAATGTCCGGGCAGGCGCACATACTATCTTCATTGCCGGAACGAACCTTTCCGACATCAGTTATCTGACTCCATTTCATACGCCCACCTCACAAAACGAAAAATTACTTCCCCTATACGAAGTCGATCCCCGTTAGCCAAAACGATCTCCTTGGTAACAGGTACTTCGTTTAAGAATGTATGATTCAAACTTCCCAAATCCTCCAGCCAGTATTGTCCTTGTTTAAAGGTGATACGGGCATGCTCCTGGGAAGCATAATGACCGGATAGGTGAATATGATTTCCTCGCCCACGACCAATTTGGGTTATATCCCCTAGAGGGAAGGATTCCCCTGGGACAATAACTTCCTCACCGGAAGATATTACCTGTAAAGATGCACCGTCTCCGCCTGAAGAAAGAAGCCGTGTTTTAAGTAACCCCGGCTGCACTGGCTCTTCTTTGGCAGAAGCTTGCCGTAGCTGATCCAACATACTGACGGTTAATCGAAACAGAAATAGATATAGAAGTATTAAAAATAAACCCCGTAAAATTGACACTCCAAGCGCAAGCACACTAAAACTCCTTAAATATCAGAACTGTATTGCCCACCGTAATGACATCCCCTGTGCTGAGTTCCATCTTGTCAATGGGTAAACCATTGACAAAGGTTCCGTTGGTGCTGTTTAAATCGGTTAGCCAGTACCTTCCACCAATTTTTTCTACCTGAGCATGTCTTCGAGAAACACCTGTATCATTAATAATAATGTCACAGGTGTCCCTGCGTCCAAAGCTAGTACGGAAATCATTTAGGGGGAATTCCTTTCCGGCATCTGCCCCCTCCTCCACCACCAGACTGGCTGCAATTTTTTCTTTTATATTTGGCAGTGGAGCGGTATCGCTTAGGGCTTGATATCCCTTGGGTTGCTGTAAATCTAATTCAGGCTCCAGCGCTTCTTTGGTTGTTGATATTGCCACATCAGCATTTGGTTCCGGTATTTCGTAATTGCTTTCTATAACAAAGTCCCCCGGCTGCAGGTCCTCCTGCTGGGCAAATTCAATGCGAGGACGAGATACTAGAGTAAATTCTTTCTCTGCTGCCTTATTGATCAGGTAATCGGCTAATTCTTCTGCCAGTGGCTGAGTAATAGCTTTTAAACTTTCAAAATCCTCGGAGTTTAATAGCACTGTATAGCTGTTAGGCACATAAATATTAGCTACACTAACCCGCCGTTTGTCGCGCATCGAGCGAGCCAGCTTTTTAGCAATATCATGGGGCTGCACACGAGCCTGAGAACTGAATTTGTCCTTAAAAAACCCCTCGATGTATTTTTCCAAACTATTTTCCAGTCCTGAGAACAGACGCATAAGATCACCTCACTATGGCAGTAAGCCCGAGAATCTTTGATAGTATTGGCCATCCGTTGAAAAATTGGCCTTAATTCCTAGGCTATAGGCCTATGTAGAGTTAATTCTTAAGAGTACTTTGTTGGTACTTTATTACTGATAGATAAAGATAAATACTCAATGTTGCATAACAACAAATATTGCAATCTATGATAAACTTCTTTCTGATTTCCCCAAAAGCTAAAGGTCAATGGCTAATGATTTACAGCCAACTAGCAGGACCTGCGGTCTTCCTCATACCTCCGCCTTAGCTGTCCACAGGCGGCATCAATTTCTGCGCCTAATTCACGGCGTACGGTGACATTTAAACCACCTTTTTCTAGTATAATACGAAACTGTTCCACCCTTTCCGGGGGGGTTCTTGTAAAACCTCTTCCTTGTACGGGATTGGCTGGAATCAAATTAACGTGACACATCAGTCCCTTTACTAGGGAGACCAGCTCTCTTGCCTGATCTTCACCATCGTTCACCCCGGCCAGCAAGGCATATTCAAAGGTAATCCGACGACCAGTGATCTCTATATATTCTTTACAGGCAGATAACAATTCTTGTAAAGGATAACGTCGGTTAATAGGAACCAAATGATTGCGTAATTCATCGTTAGGTGCATGCAGAGATATGGCTAGGGTAATGGGTAGTTTCTTGAGCGCTAATTCCTTAATTTTGGGAACCAAGCCACAACTGGATAAAGTAATATGTCGATAACCTATGTTAAGACCGTATTCAGCATTGATGTTTTCCAGAAACCTTACCACATGATCATAGTTATCCAGGGGTTCGCCAGCCCCCATAATAACAATATGACTCACCCTTTCTCCGCTATCCTGCTGAATTCCCAAAACCTGATCGTACATTTCTCCAGGACTTAGGTTTCTTACTAATCCTTCCATGGTTGAGGCACAGAACATGCAACCCATTCGACATCCCACCTGGGTAGAAACACAGGCAGAGTTACCATAGGAATGCTTCATTAAGACACTTTCCACCCCATGACCATCCGTTAAACCAAAAAGATACTTGACGGTATCTCCTCGGGCAGATTGTTGTTTGGTTAAAATATTGGGGTGGCTTACGGTTGCCACCTCTGCTAAGCGGGACCTTAATTCTTTGGATAGATTACTCATTTGCTCAAAGGAGACAGCTCCTCTGGCAAAAATCCAGTTGGCTACCTGCTCAGCCCGAAAGGACTTCTCACCCAAGGTCTGGAAGAACTGTTTTAATTCCACGAGGTTTAGGTTTTTCAAATTTACTTTATCGTTGCTACTTCTACACATTTTTAATCAAATCCTTTTTTTCTTAAACGTGCAATGAAAAACCCATCCATCCCATGCACATGGGGTAAAAGCTGAAGATAACCCTTTTCCGCTGTGGACTCCTGATCTAACCCTGGGGGTAAGAACTGCCTGAGATCACCCATGATAAATTCCGGGTGTTCTGTTAGAAAGTCTTCTACCACACCAATATTTTCTTCATGGGTTATGGTACAGGTACTGTAAACCAGTACCCCTCCCGGCCTCAGACACTTGGCTGCGGATTGTAAGATCTCTTTTTGCAATCTCACAATACCCGGCAGTTGGCTGGGATCTTTACGCCACCGAGCATCCGGGCGTCTCCTTAATACCCCTAAACCAGAACAAGGGGCGTCTACCAGGACATAATCAGCCCACCCTTGGTATTCCTTATGTACGTCCCGGGCATCCGCTACCTCGACTCGAATGGAGGTAATACCCAGACGTTGGCAATTATCTATAATTAAATCCAGCTTATGGTTATATATATCGAAAGCAACAATTTCACCTGAATTTCTCATGAGTTGTGCAATATGAGTAGTTTTACCGCCAGGTGCCGCAGCCACATCCAATACCCGGGAACCGGTGGCTGGGTTTAATACGTGAGCAACCAACATAGAGCTTTCATCTTGAACCTGGTAAAGTCCTTCTTGAAAGGAAGTAAGAGAACGGTAGGATAAAAAGTTTTTTAGGTTTAACCCTTCCGGTACATACTGGGTTTCCCAAGCCTCCACACCCTCTTCCTTTAAGCGATCCATCAATTCTTCCCTCGAGATTTTCAGGGTATTGGTCCGTACCGTGTTGGGGGCTGGTCGATTGTTAGCCTGACAAAGGGCAACGGTACCATCAAAACCATACTCCTTTAACCACCGTTCCACTAGCCACGTAGGGTGAGAATATTTAAGAGCAATATGGTCAACCGGGTCCTCTTGGGGGTTCGGGTAATCTAAATTGTTCTGTTGTCTTGCCACATTACGCAGAACACCATTAACAAATTTAGCAGCTCCGGCATGGCCAAATTTTTTGGCCAAGTTTACGGATTCATTGCAGGCTGCGGAATCTGGTACCCTGGGCATAAACATGATTTGGTAGGTACCCATGCGTAGGATATTTCGAATCCAAACTGTTTGGGAAGCAAGGGGTTGCTTAAGAAAGTGTGCCAGTACCCAATCTAAAGTATTTAAATTGCGCAGCACCCCATAGACCAATTCCGTGGCAAAAGCCCGGTCTAATTTCCCGGGCTGATATTGTTCTAACACTTTGTTTAGAGCGAGGTTGGCATAAGCACCTTCTTCTTCAACCATTTTACCAACCAACAATGCCAGTTCCCTGGCGGATAGATTGCTCAATGTTTCGTTCCTTCTCCTCTCCCGTGGTTCTGGTTACCTAAGAAAAATTCTATCGCTTTGGTCACTCCCGGGGTAAATACCGCAGTATTAAAACAAGGGCCAAAGGGCCGATCATTTAACACTCCCAGGACCGGAATAGGACTGCAATCCTGAATACCGCTGGCCAAATCTCTTTCACAGGCGATGGCTACAATAGCTTTGGGCCGATATTCCTTGACCAGTTTTCGAGCCAAGGTTCCTCCGGTGGCTACTCCCACCCGAATACCATATTGATCCCGCATGGTTAGTAAATCTGATACCTGACATCTGCCACAACGGTGACAGTTATTAATATCATTGGTTACCTTATGGGGGCAGGTATTTTCTTGAATGCAATGAGGTGCCAACAACAGCACCTGGTCAGGACGTAACTCCAGTGGGTTCGTACGAACCAGTTCATTATTAACACTGATAAATGAATTTTTAATTCTATCAACATCAATATGAAAAATTCTCCCTAACCCTAGAGCAAAGGGAAAAAGTGAACTCATGGCCACTCGTATTAATGGCTGCAACGGCTTAATAGTTTGCGCCAACCAGATGGTTAATACAATACCACCAACACCGAAGGCAAATACCACGATCCCTATAATAATGAAAGCTACAGCGCTAATTAAAATGACTTGATGCATCAATGTAATAGGGTGATAAAGCAGATACCAAATGGTAAAAATTAGAAGACCTACAATAAATAAACTGGCAGCCAATAGACCCACAAATAACCGTTTACGAACGTGTGGCAAATGTGACTCTTCAGGACTAATCACAAGGCTTCAACTCCTTCTTGGCTACCCAGAATCGTCCCGGGGGTCAAGCTTTTTCCCCTGAGAAATTCTTTGACTTCCATTCTCTTGCTTCCCTGGAGTTGTAATTCTTGAACTAAAATCTGTCCCTGACCCGTTTGTATTAGTATACCAGAGGGAGCCTCTTCTAAAACTGTACCCGGTAGAGAATTTATTTCCCGAGCCTTGGGAAGCTCTGTACGCCATATTTTAAGTACTTTATTCTGCCAAAGGGTATAGGTTCCCGGCCAGGGGTCCATACCTCGAACATGATTGTGTATGTCTCCGGCTGCTCTATCCCAATGGATTAATTCGTGCTCTTTTTTCAGCATGGGTGCATAGGTAGCCAACCTGTGGTCCTGGGATGCTCTGGGAACCTCACCTTGTTCCAGTAAATCCATGGTTTCTATCAATAATTCTGCACCTAGCTTGGCTAAACGGTCATGCACCAAACCTACATTGTCCTGGGGGGCAATAGTAAGATATTTTTTTAGGATCATATCCCCGGTATCCATACCCTCATCCATGAACATGGTTGTTACACCGGTCTCCCTTTCGCCGTTCATAACAGACCAGTGAATAGGTGCGGATCCTCGATAATAAGGTAAAAGAGACGCATGAACATTGATACAACCTTTAGGGGGTAATTGCAATACGGCCTGAGGCAATATCTTACCATAGGCCACCACTACAATACATGTCGGTTGTAGCTCCCGTAAAGTTTGCAAAAAATCCTCAGTTTTGATCGTAGCCGGTTGTAGAACCGAGATATTATGTTGCAAAGCCAATACCTTTACGGGAGGTGCTTGTACCTGTTTCCCTCTTCCTTTGGGACGATCCGGCTGCGTAACCACCGCAACAACTTGATGTTTAGAGGCAATTAATGCTTGAAGAGAGGCCGCAGCAAAATCCGGCGTACCCATAAAAACTATTCGCATATCTTTCTCCTCTTACCTGCTCAATCACTTTTATAACCTATTCTGCTTTTCTTAAATTGGCTGCCCGGTCAACGAATACAACACCCTCTAAATGGTCAATTTCATGTTGAAAGGCTCGAGCTAACCATCCTTTAGCCTGGTAAGTCACAGCTTTCCCCTGACGATTGATACCTTTTACGACTAGTTTATCCGCTCTGGCCACTTCACCGATCATTCCGGGTACCGACAGACATCCCTCAGTATCTACAACATTGCCGGATGCCTCTACAATCTCAGGATTGATTAGTTCAACCAACCCCTCACCTACATCAATTACGATTACCCGCTTCGATACTCCAATCTGCGGTGCCGCTAAACCCACACCGTTGGCCTCGTACATAGTATCAGCCATGTTATCTAACAATTTGATAATATTGGGGGTAATTTCCTTGACGGGTTTTGCCTTTTCCCGTAACACTTCATCACCGATTTCGACGATTTTATAGACGGCCATCTTGAGTAACCCTCCCGTTTTTTTCCACTTTCAGAAAGTATAAGAAAAATTTCATCTCATGCAGAGTTTTAGCTGTATACTGATGGCCAAAACTCGTTTACATACTCACCGGGTCAACATCTATACTCACAGCCACCTGCTTAAATCTCAGGCCGGCCTGTTCCAACACTTGAGCTGCAACACTTCGAATCTCTTTACTGATACTACCTTTAATAATTAATTGCCAGCGGTAACGGTCTTTAATTTTAGGAATACCGGCCGGAGCTGGTCCTAGGATTTCTATCTTTTGAAAACCAGACGACTGCTTGGTAGTGGTCAATTGACCCTGCCACCAGTGGGCAGCTGCCAGCACGTCTGCTTCATTTATGCCACTAAACAATACCCTAATGAGATGGCTAAAGGGCGGGTATTGCAATGCTTGTCGGGTGATCATTTCTTTTTGGTAAAACTTGAGGTAATCATGTCTTTGAGCCGTTCGGATGCTAAAGTGTTCTGGATCATAGGTTTGTATAATCACCTCACCGGGGGTCTGACCCCGGCCTGCCCGACCGGCCACCTGGGTCAGTAACTGAAAGGTTCTTTCAGCAGCGCGGAAGTCTGGCATATGCAGTGTAACATCCGCACTGATCACTCCAACCAGAGTAACCTGAGGTATATCCAGACCTTTGGCAATCATTTGGGTCCCGATAAGCACCTGGGCGTCTCCATGGATAAAGGCTTCCAATAATTTCTTATGAGAGCCTTTACGAGTGGTGGTGTCTGCATCCATCCGTAACACTTTACAGGTAGGAAACAGTCGATTCATTTCCTCTTCTACCCGCTGGGTCCCCACACCAAAACTGCGGATGATGCGACTGGAACAATGCGGGCAGATCACCGGAGACCGGGTCTGGTAACTACAGTAGTGGCACTTCAACCAACCATCACTGTGCAAGGTCAGGGAAATATCACAATGAGGACATTTCATCACCTGACCGCATTGACGACATACCACAATGCTGGCCAACCCTCGTCGGTTAAGAAAAAGAATACACTTTTCCAGACGTTCTAACCGCCTGGTTAGCGCTCGCTGCAAGGTAAGGCTAAAAATACTGCGATTGCCTAGCCCTAACTCCTGGCGTAAATCGACAATTTGTATCTTGGGCAGTTCCCTGTCTTCTATCCGCTTAGTAAGGGTTAATAACGTATAAGGCCCTCCTGGTCTGGCCCGGCAAAAACTCTCCATGGCCGGAGTAGCACTCCCTAAGATCACTGCCGCGCCTGACTGGGCAGCTCTCTGTAAAGCCACCTCCCGGGCATGATACTTGGGTGTTTCATCCTGCTTATAGGAAGTCTCATGTTCTTCATCAATGATAACCAGCCCTAAATTGGGTACTGGGGCAAAAATAGCAGAACGGGCACCTAATACCACCGATGCTTCGCCAGATTTAATACGGTCTTTTTCGGCATATCTTTCCCCTTGCGAAAGGGCACTATGTAGCAAAGCAATTTTGCTGCCAAAGCGTGAGCGGAATCTTTCTACCATTTGGGGGGTTAATGAGATCTCCGGTACTAATACGATGGCCTGTCGCTGTTGCCGAAGAACCTCTTCAATCGTTCTCAGATACACCTCTGTTTTACCACTGCCAGTAACGCCATACAGCAGCCACGCCGAAGGTTGAGCAGATTGCAAAACTCTTCTTAGCTGCTGAACAGCATCTTCTTGTTCTTTGGTAAGGTTTGGCTTTTTAGCTTGAATTGGGGTAGCTTCGCTATCCTGGCTCTGGCATATTTCTTTCAGATAGCCCTTAGCCAACAGGGTATTAACCACCGACAAGGATACCCCTGCCAACTTTGCCAGTTCAGATTTACTAAGTCCCGGTTTCGCCAAGGCTACTTCGAGGGTTTCTTTTTGTTTGGGGGCTCTAACCAAACCCGTCAGTACATTCTGATCGACGGCGGCTACTAAAACCGACTCCTGGTATTTTTTTTTGCTGCCAGGGGGTCCTGCGATACACTGTAACGCATCGCCGATGCTGCATAAATACCTTTGGACCAGCCACTCCGCCGTTATCAACAGTTCTTCATTTAAGAAGGGTTCTTTTTCAATAACCCTTTTAATATCTTTGATTTTAGCGGTTGGCGGCGGCGGGCTAAAGCCAATCACAAAGCCTTGCACAACTCTGTTGGCAAAGGGTACTTCCACCCGCGAAAACCTGCTCAGTTCCTGCTGCAAAACTTCCGGTACCCGATAGTGAAAGGTTTGGTTTAAACGAACCGGAACTGTTACAGCAACCTCGGCATACAACATGTTCAATTTCCCCTTAACGGGTTAAACATTTTTACTACAATATTCAAAATTTCCCAAGCTACCTGTTGTTTATCTAACCGGGGTAGTGATGTAAGCTCTCCATTTTGGTCAAAAATACGTACGATGTTGGTATCATAATCAAATCCTGCCCCGGGTTGTGTAACATCGTTGGCCACCAATAAATCTACATTTTTACGCTTCAACTTACCGATGGCATTTTGTACCAAATCATTGGTCTCGGCTGCAAAGCCCACCAACAGTTGATGGGCCCCTTTCTGTCTGCCCAGTTCGGCCAAGATATCACGATTTTGTGTAAATTCAATGTTCATTTCCTGGCCCTGCTTCTTAATCTTTTGTTCTTTCGCATCCAAGGGGCGGTAGTCGGCCACCGCAGCAGCTTTGATGATGATTTGCGTTTTTTCAGCCCGCTTTATTACCTCTTGAAACATTTGCTCAGCCGTTTGGACTTGAATGATCTCTACACCGGGAGGTGACACTAAAGCTGTGGGTCCGCTAATCAAGGTAACCCTAGCCCCCCGTAGTGCCGCCGCTTTTGCCAGGGCATAACCCATTTTGCCAGAACTGCGATTCGACAAGTAGCGAACGGGATCTAAAGGTTCCCTGGTGGGACCTGCTGTAACAAGAACGTCTAACCCCGCCAGATCCTGGGGGGTTACTAATTTTTGCATCGTATAGATAATGCTATCGAGATCTGCCAGTCGGCCTTTGCCGCTGGTACCACAGGCTAACCGCCCCTCACCCGGCTCCACAAAGGGATAGCCTAATTCCTTTAATCTTTTCATGTTACTTTGCACCACCGGGTTATGGTACATCACCACATTCATGGCCGGACAAAAAAGAACCGGACAACGGGCAGCTAGGATGAGTGTGGAAACCATGTCATCCGCAATACCGTTGGCAGCCTTTCCTATTATATTAGCCGTGGCTGGAACAATCACTAGCAGATCGGCCTTTTGTGCCAAATCAATATGGAGCACTGCACCTTCGGGAGATTTTTCGAACAAATTGGTTTCCACCCGGTTGGCAGTCAGCACTTCAAAGGTTAAAGGGGTAATAAATTCCAGGGCCGAGGAGGTCATTGCCACATGTACTTCGGCCCCTAACTTCACAAGGGTACTAACCAATTCTGCAGCCTTGAAGGCAGCAATACCGCCGGTAACGCCGACGGTAATCCTCTTTCCTGCCAGTATCAAAAAAGCACCTCCGTTATTTTGAACCCGAACGGGTGCGACGATAGGTTACAGAGCCATTGGCTATTTCCTTCAAAGCAAAGGTTACCGGTTTGACTTTGATAGGCTGGTTTGTCTTCAATTCTTCTTCGGTTAGTACACGGGCCCTTTTGGCAGCGGCTACCACGAGTGAATACCGACTATCTACCTTGGTCATTAATTCGTCCAGAGAAGGCCTATTCATCATAGCTATACTCACTCCTAACTCTCTAAAAATTTTTTAATATCAAAACGGGAAGGTCGACATTTTTCAGCCATAATAATTGCTTCCACCTGACTCACTGCATTTCCCAGCTTATCGTTAACCACCAAATAATCGTATCTGGTTGTATTGGTCATTTCTTGACAAACACAATTGAGACGATTGTTAATACTCTCCTCTGAGTCAGTCCCGCGATCGGAAAGTCTTTGCTTAAGAAGAGATAAGGTAGGTGGCACGACAAAAATCAATACCCCTTTGGGGTATTTTTTCTTAATTTGCAAGGCGCCTTGAATATCAATCTCCAATACTACATCTTTGCCTGTATTTAGTTTTTCTTCTACATAACCTATCGGGGTACCATAGTAATTATCATAAACCTTAGCATATTCTAGTAGTTGATTATTGGTGATCATTTCTTCAAAGTCTCTTTTGGATACAAAGTAATAATTAACACCATGCTGTTCCCCGAACCTTGGTTGCCTGGTAGTACAGGAAATTGACAAGCAAATGTCTTTAGTTTTTTGTATAAGTTCCCGGCAAATGGTCCCTTTGCCGGCTCCAGAAGGACCTGATATGACGATAAGTAAACCTCGTTTAAGCATGCCACTCCACCCTAGTCTGTGGGTTCGTCCGCTTGTGCAGCTTCTTTGCTTACCAGACGGTTGGCAACTGTTTCCGGCTGTACTGCAGATAAAATTACATGATCGCTGTCAGTAATAATAACCGCTCTGGTACGCCGTCCATAGGTGGCATCAATTAACATACCCCGATCTCTGGCTTCAGTGATAATACGTTTAATGGGAGCAGATTCGGGACTAACGATGGCAATAATCCGATTAGCCGATACAATATTGCCAAAGCCAATGTTAATAAGCTTAATTTCCATGTTCGGTTCCCCCTATACTATTATTCAATATTTTGCACTTGTTCTCTAATTTTTTCTAGTTCACTTTTAGCATTTACCACCGCATTCGTAATCATTAAGTCGTTAGCTTTAGAGCCAATGGTATTGACTTCCCGGTTCATTTCTTGTACCAAGAAATCTAATTTGCGGCCCACCGCCCCACCTTCTGTAAGGATCTGCGCTAACTGTTCTAAATGGCTATGTAAGCGAACCAATTCTTCCGAAATATCTGCTCGATCGGTAAAGATGGCTACTTCCGCAGCTAAACGGTTTTCCTCTATGGTGCCGTTTTCCAGCCATTCAGCTAACCGTTGCATCAATTTTTCCCGATGCTCTTGTACCACCAACGGCGCACGTTCGGAGACTTGTCCCAAGATTAATTGCCGAATAATCTTGGCCCTTTCCAGAATATCGGTTTTAAGGCGTTGCCCTTCGTTTTCCCGCATAGACATAAGTCCTTCTAAGGCCTGATCGGTGGCTTTTTGAATCGCTTGGTACCAAGCTTCCACATCATCCTCAGTTTGTTCAAGGGAAATCACGTTAGGCAGAGATATTAGGTCTCTAATGGAGATTTTATCAGATATAGCCAAATCTGCCATTAGTTCCTCCATTGCCTTATGATAAGTCAGGGCTAATGCTTTGTCAACTTTTACTGCCGGGGTAACTTCTCCTGTTTCCTCAATGGTAATAAACCCATCAATACGCCCACGGGTAACCTTATTTTGGATTTGTCTTCTTATTTTATCTTCAAGCTGGGCTAATGACCTGGGTTGTCGCAAAATCACTTCACAATAGCGATTGTTCACTGATTTTAACTCTACAGTAAACCTGCGACCTTCAGCCTCTGCTTCCCCTCGGCCATAACCGGTCATGCTTTTTATCAAATTTTCACCACCTAGTTTTTTTAAATATAGTTTCTACCTAAAACTAGAATATCCTTTAAATTTGGCCAAAAAACTAGAGATTTAAAGAAAAAGAGCCATTCCGTAGCATAACCTTGTATCCTTCCTAGTTATGCCCGAACTGGCAAAATATTAGAACTATTTGATTAACACTTCGTGAATTTTTACGCATCTAAAACCGATAGACTTAAAAACCAATAACCTAGGGCTTATGGTCTAACGTTCATTTACTTCGTAGGGGGAGCTTTCATCATCTACTCCCCGAAAAGATTCATAGATGACTCCGTCTTCTCCGATCTCATAGGGAATACTATCGGGGTTTTGAGAGGGATATAAATGTTCTTCAATCATTTCTTCATCCCCATAGTAAGATCCCGCCTGAGAACGGTCAGTGTCTTCATTCCAACGGGCCACGATTTCCCAGGCATCCTCACCATCGAAGCCGTTATAGTCTTCACCGTCCTTCCAGGAACGGGCAAAGGGATTTGCCAACACATCTTCTTCGACCGGTCTCTCATGGTCTTTGGGTAAGTGCTCATCCCTTGCTTTGCAATCCACACACTGGGTGGTGTACGGTACTGCGTCCAGCCTCTCTGCAGATATTTCTTTACCACAAACTTCGCAAAGGCCATATTGCCCAGCTGCCAGCTTGCTCAAGGCATCATCTATGGCTCGGACAGTTAACATGGCATCTCCCTTAAGGGCCAGATCTTTACTTCGCTCAAACATCTCTGTACCCAGGTCTGCAGGATGATTGTCATAACTGGAAAGTTCCTCGATGGATTCACCCATGGAAAATCCCAGCCCACCCTTCCCAGTTTCATCTTTATTAATGGTCTGGATGCGATTTAGTATATTTCCCCTCATCTTTAGCAGGCGTTGTTGATAATCCTGGGTCTGTTGCTGTGTAATCAAGTTAAATCCTCCTTTAAAGCATCCTTAATAACTGTAGGGTTAGTATGGGTATGATGTTATCCACCGCTCGACTCCATATTCCACGTCGACAGCACTACGGCTCATTCCAGGCAAAATGAGGGTCGCCTCAACTCAACGTCCTGTTTCGGTTCGGCTGGCGCGCACATCCTGTACGCGCCACCCCCATTTCGCCTTACATTCGCCAAGTGCCATTACCGACGCTACACAAGTCGCTCGCTATGGATAACATCATACCCTGCTGCATTATCATTTTTTACCCTAAAAAAAGACCCGGGCAAAGTTAAATATAACTTGCCCAGGTCATTTTTAAATTACTCAATTTCTATTTGAGCTCCCCAAGGAATTTCTCGATCCGGTCAATTCCCTCTTTAATATTCTCCATGGAGGTAGCATAGGAAAGACGGATAAAATCATCTCCGCCAAAGGCAATCCCCGGCACCACAGCTACCTCGGCAATTTCTAGCAAAAGATTCGCTAAGTCGGTGGCATTATTCACAGACTTTCCTTGATAGGTCTTGCCAAAATAGGTGGCCACATTGGGATACAGATAGAAGGCTCCACCCGGTTTGGGGCAGGTAATGCCGGCAATGGCATTGAGCCGTCCCAACATGTAGTTCCGACGTTTTTCAAATTCCACAACCATAGCCTGCACCGGCTCCTGCGGTCCATTTAAGGCAGCTACACTGGCAGTCTGAGCCATGGAGGTGGGATTGGAAGTGGAGTGGGATTGTAGGTCCGCTATGGCCTTTGCCACCGGTGCCGGGGCTGCAGCATAGCCAATCCGCCAACCGGTCATGGCGTAGGCTTTGGATACACCATTGATCACCACGGTATTTTCCTTTAATTCTGGACTGATGGAAGCAATACTAACATGCTCCAAGCCGTCGTAAAGAAGTTTTTCGTAAATTTCATCGGAAATGATCGTGATGTTGTGCTGTAATAACACCTCTCCCAGGGCAGTAAGTTCTTCTTTGGTGTAAACTCCCCCGGTAGGATTGCTGGGGCTATTCAGCAGGAAGACCCGGGATTTAGGGGTAATCACTGCCTTTAATTGATCAACAGTTAGTTTAAAGCCGTTTTCTTGGTGAGTCTGTACCACCACTGCTTCGGCACCAGCTAATTTAATTTGCTCCAGGTAACTAACCCAATAGGGTGCCGGTAAAATTACTTCATCCCCAGGCTGACAAAGAACCTGAAAAGCGTTATAAAGGGAATGCTTGGCCCCTACGGAAACTACAATTTGATTGGTCTGATATTCCAGGCCGTTTTCCCGGCGGAATTTTTCTACGATGGCCTGCTTTAGCTTTAAAGTGCCTCCGGCAGGAGTGTACCGGGTATCTCCCTCTTGAATGGCAGTGATAGCAGCATCTTTGATATGCTGCGGTGTATCAAAGTCCGGTTCGCCTACTCCAAAGCTAATCACCTTAACGCCAGAGGCTTTCATTTGCTTGGCCTTGGCATCAATGGAAAGGGTCGGTGAAGGACTGATGCTGGTAGCCCGTTCTGCTAATCTCATGGTATTCTCTCCCGTTTTACAATTTATTTAAGGACCTGCCATTAACCTTTGGCTTTTTAGTTGTTAGCCAATGACTAAGGGCTAAAAACCAGGGCCATTAAAACTCAACTTTACCAATCGTCTTTTTCATACGTTCTAAAGCTTCCACTAGCCGCTCCTTAGGCATGGTAATAGAAATTCGGAAATATCCTTCCCCCTGATCACCATAGCCATTGCCAGGAGTAATTACCACACCTGCTTTTTCAATGACATACTCTGCAAAGGAAGCAGAGGTAAAACCCTTAGGAACTGGGGCCCAAATATAGAAGGTAGCCTTGGGTTTAGCCAAATGCCAACCCATGGCATTGAGGCCATCCACCACAATATCCCGACGCTCGCGGTAAATCTCGTTGTTTGCTGCAACCGTAGCCTGGGAACCGGTTAGGCCAACGCTAGCTGCATACTGAACAGCCTGGAACTGACCGGAATCAATATTGGTCTTGAAACGCCCCAAAGCTTCAACTACCGCCGCGTTACCGGCAGCCCAACCGATACGCCAACCGGTCATGTTATAGGCTTTGGAAACGGAATTAAATTCTATTCCCACTTCCTTTGCACCGGGGATCTGTAAAAAAGACAGCGGTTGGTAACCCTCATAGGCCACTTCGGAATAAGCGTTGTCATGGCAAACTAGGATTTCATATTTTTTGGCAAACTCTACGACAGCTTGATAAAAGTTTTCATCGGCAACGGCACCGGTGGGATTGTTGGGATAATTGATAAACATCATTTTTGCCCGTTGGGCAATGTCCTCTGGAATTGCTGCCAGGTCCGGCAGAAAACCATTTTCTAAGGTCAAAGGCATGTAATAGGGCTCTGCCCCGGCTAAAATTGCTCCACCGCTGTATACCGGGTAACCAGGGTCTGGCACCAGTACGATATCACCAGGGTTTAGATAACACCAAGAAATGTGGGCAATCCCTTCCTTAGATCCGATAAGGGAAACCACTTCTGTCTTGGGATCTAAGACAACTCCAAAGCGCTTGGCATAAAAATCAACCACCGCTTGACAGTAGGACAACAGTCCTACAGAAGAAGGATACTGATGGTTCTCTGGCACAGCCACCTGTTTCTGAGCTTCCTTAATGATGTGTTCAGGGGTTGGCATATCAGGGTCACCAATGCCCAAACTAATTACATCCACTCCCTCTTCTTTCTTCTGCGCAATCACCTTTTCGATACGGGCAAAGAGGTATGGTGGCAGGTTTTTTATCCGGTTAGCTTCTTCAAAGCGCAAACTAAAACCCCCTTTTTTAAGCTCGTGCAAAGTATAACAACTTAAACACAGGTTTTTCAACTACATTAGGATTTGTATACTGTATATTCACCATGGAATACTTCCCTTGCCGGACCCGTCATATATACCTTTCCGTTGTCGGCCCATTCAATCTGTAGAGGACCTCCCGGCAAGTGAACTGTCACTTTCTTCTCTGTTAAACCATTCAGTACCCCGGCTACCGCCACAGCGCAAGCTCCGGTACCGCAGGCCAGGGTGGGGCCAGCCCCTCTTTCCCAGACCACCATCCGGACTTCCTGCGGGTTTAAGACTTGGACAAACTCTACATTTGTTTTCTTTGGAAAGGCAGGATGGTATTCAATGCGTGGGCCAATCATGTGCAGGGGTATTGAGGCAATATCCTCGACAAATATGACGCAATGGGGATTCCCCATGGAAACTGCGGTGATATAGAATTTCTGACCATCTACCTCTAAAGTATCATTAACAACCTGTCCTGCCTCACCTACCATGGGAATCTCTGCTCGTTGCAGCCTTGGTTCTCCCATATCGACTTTAATGGCTTCTACCATACCATTCTTTAGAATCACCTGGGGCACTATAATACCTGCTAAGGTCTCTACCTTAATTTGTTCTTTTCTTACAATATTGTGTTCATATAAATATTGGGCAACACAGCGAATAGCGTTGCCGCACATTTCTGCTTCAGTACCATCGGAGTTAATGATCCTCATTCGCACGTCGGCCACACCGGAGTCCAATAGCAGTACTAGGCCATCAGCGCCTATCCCAAATTTCCGGTCGCACATTTCCTTGGCCAGCGTGGCATAATCATCCGGGAATCTTTCTCCAATTCCGGCATTAACTAAAATAAAATCGTTTCCTAAACCATGTACTTTGGTAAATAGCAACTGGGCCACCTCACTTGAAGTTTTGTCTTTCCTAATATTCAGCTTTTATCATAGTGTAGTATGTCCTTTCATTGGATGAATTTCTACCTAGGATAAAGAATTCCTTCACAACTCCGTTTTGTACACTGTATTCCTTTTATCTACAGTTTATCTACAGTATACTTTCTATTTTGACAATTTAATGACAAATCATATAGACGAATACCGGTAAAATTTGTTAAAATATTCCCAAGTAAATTCTACCTATTTAAAAAAATTTTTCCATTAAGGAGGCTAATCGTGAACAACTGCTGGGAATACCTTAAATGTCCAGAAGAAAGGCAGCAAAATTGCCCCGCCTACACACTCCAACAGGGTAAAGATTGCTGGAAAGTTCCGGGTACCCTATGCCGTGGTGAAAAACAAGGTACCGTTGCTCAAAAAATACCCTTTTGTCGGGATTGCCAATTCTTTACGAAAACCGTCTCTATCAATAAATTTCCTATTAAAAGAAAGCTACTGGCAGGTTTTGGGGTTATTTTAAGTTTATTGTTGATTGTTGGCCTCTTTTCTTATTATGAAATAAATCAAATTAGCAATCGTTATGATCAATTATTTGGCGAGCAGCTAGTAATTATTAATCAAACAAATGATTCCTTAATCCTGATCGAAAAATCAGCACTTAATCTGCGTAACTACTTAATAACCGGCGATAAATCCTACTTGGACAAGCATGTCAGCGAAATTGCCGAAACCAACAGGGCTATGTCTAAGCTTAGAGCTTCTTTAAAAAACGATCAGGCACTAAAAATCTATAATGACTATAATAAAGAGTACGCCAAATACATTCTATATGCGAGCAATTTAACTAACCTTCGCCAGCTTTCTAGCGACAACGCCACTCCCGATCAACAAGAGCTGAATATGCTAAGGAAAATCCAAGAACAAACTTTAGCCGATAAAGGAACCGTTAACGGTACTATCGATGCTGGACGTAAACTTATTACTTTCGTTGATCAACTAGTAGATGCAGAGCATGCTGCAGCCCAGAAAAATGTTAACCAGCTTGTTACTATGATTTTTATTATTATTATAATTGCCCTGGCGGCGGGATTGGCCGTGGCTCTCTATGTTTCTAACCTAATTGCCAACCCCATTCGCAAATTGGAGCAAGCAGCGGCCAAAATAGCCGCGGGCGATTTGGCTTCTGAAGAGCTCAAGGTAAGCAATCAGGACGAAGTGGGTACATTGGCCCTCGCCTTTAATCAGATGAGCATCTCCCTCAAGGATTTGGTCCTGCATATTAATGAAAAAGCCCAAACGGTATCTGCTGCCAGTGAAGAACTTACCGCCACCGCCCAGCAATCTTCAGCCTCTGCCAGTGAGTCCTCTAGCACCTTAATGGAACTGGCCGCTTCGGTGGAACGGGTCTCGGAAAATACCAGTCTAGTTTCTTCCTCTTCTCAAGCTGCCAGCCAATCGGCAGAACAGGGTCATCAAGGTTTGGCGCAGGTTGAAGGACAGATGGAAATCATTAAAGATTCCACTGAGCGGGTTTCTAAAGTTATTAACGAATTAAATCAGGCCTCTGGTCAAATCAGCCAGATTGTAGAAATGATTACCCAGATTGCTGAACAAACAAATCTGCTGGCCCTTAATGCAGCCATTGAAGCCGCCCGGGCAGGAGAACAGGGCCGTGGTTTTGCTGTGGTAGCTGAAGAGGTGCGCAAGCTGGCAGAACAAAGTGCCACTGCAGCCAACAGAATTAAAGATCTAATCTATACCATTCAGGATGAAACCGCCCGAGCTGTGACCACCATGTCTGAAGGAGTTCAAGAGGTTGACAAGGGAACCCAGGTCGTCCATGGGGTGGCCCAGTCCTTCCAACAGATTTTAGCGGCTATTCAGGAGGTAAGTACGCAGGTCCAAGATGTGGCCGCCTCCGGCCAGCAAATTTCTGCAGGTGTACAGACGGTAGCAGGTACCGCTCAAGAGCAAACGGCTATGATGGAAGAGTTATCTGCCTCCAGTGAAGCCCTCGCCGAAATGGCTGAGGAACTAAAAAACACCTCCGCCCGGTTTAAGATATAAAGTCATGAAATGAAGAAGAACCAGTGTCAGCGGAACTCCCTTGACACTGGTTCTTTTATTTGTTGAAATTCACGTGTATCGTCCAATTTTTCGGCTACTATAAAATAGTATCGTTTATTTCGGTGCTTCAATACACCTTTCTGTTATCCAACGTTTATAACATTAAGGATGCTCATTTTTTCGATTCCTTGTTGGTGAAACCACTGCGATAAAGGTGGTCAGGATTGTGGCCGAAATTATAACAAGCAAAACCACAAGAGGCGGCTGCCAAGGCTCTCCCCAATTGGATGTAATCAACATTTCAAAGAAGAAACGGTGCAGGAGAAGCCTTAAAATACCGACTGTTAGACTATCGGATATGGCGTAGGCAGCGGAGAAAAATAATCAATCATTAGCCGAAAATAAGTATCCGAAACAACTGAACACCCCACTCCCATCTGCCAGTCAGACTTCGGGTGAGGGTGTTCAATTTCCATCAAATTATATAAAATTTACCGACCTCCCCTTAAAAATTAAACTCTTTTTCCCATGCAAAGGAAGCGGCTTCTTCTGTGCTTTTCGGCCAATGGCTGCACCATGTAGGAACGCCGGACTTTTCCACTCTATCAAGGCTTGGAGTGTACGGCTTGATGTCGAGTACAGGGCTATTATCATTAGAGTCGATAAACGCAATCTGTATAATACCTTTTTCATTGTCAATGTGAATAACCTCTGACGTAGTCAAAGCAATCGGGTTTGGACGCATTGGCGATCTTGTGGCAAAAATCCCCATCACATCGGGGGCGCCTTTATATGGCTGTTCTGTTTGTAGGACAGAACGGGACTGTTCATCATCAAAATCGCTAAACCACCAAATAACGTTGATGTGGCTAAATCCCTCCAACGCTTGCAGGGCAGGAATGTATTTTTCCTCGACTTTAATAAATGTTCCGTTCTCATTGCTGTGAACCTTTCCGATAGGATGTACCATAAATTTACTCATGTTTTTTCCTCCATTTCACTGATTTCAAGTAGATCATAGACCCTCACATCATGTGAGAGTCAAGGGAATAAAAAAGCGTCCTGCAAAAATGCAAGACACTACGCCTGATTATATAAGTTCCACTGGTATTTGAAGTTCTATTAAATATTTTTCGGGGTTACTTTCATTAAACGGCCCACGATGTACAATTTGCCGATTTAGCCCGGACATTCTATACTGACTATTTTTTTGCAGCCATTCTGCAAAGGCTAAATATGCTCCTGCAATATTCGTAAAGGCTCCATATACCATTGTACAAGCCATAATCGGTACTGGTGCGGTGTTCCGGTAGACAAAATCCCCTACACTCTTTTCTAGTTTTTTTACAGGTGCACATAACTCAACATCAACATTCGTTTCTTTATATTCGACATCATGATAGATAGCAAAAACTTTGCTTGATATCTCTATTTGATGTTGCACTGCAAAAGTAGATATTTCCTGATATAATTCACCTTCGGCATAGTAGTCTGGAATTATTCTACGCAAGGAAAGAACTTGATAACTTGGAATGGTTCGGATTGAAATATTATAGTGCATTTCGCTTTTTTGGTTTACGATTTCATTTTTGGCAAACTCTATTTTCTTCAATTTTTTCTGTTCAGCTTGAATTACTTTCTCTACCTCTAAATATTTCACGTCAAGCTGTTCCACAAGGGAGTGATCATCTTTTATAGTAAGGGCTACCGCAATTTCTGAAACATTGAATCCACTATCACGAAGATAGATTATTTTGTTTAGAATGGGTATTTGCTCGACGGAATACATACGATACCCCGTCCCTGGGTCAATCTCTGCTGGCTTCAAAAGCCCTACCTCATCATAGTATCGGAGCATTCGGATTGTTATCTGTGTCAGTTTTGAAAATTCTCCTATTCGAAACATCAGCATAGCTCCCTTCCAAACCGCAATAGGTCGTCATATGAAATTGACTTATTGGGAAGCCATTTCATATAAAAATACTGCTTTGGCGGGAGATTATTTTGCATATCCCGCATTAGAATCCGGCTCTGTTATTTTTTTCGTGTGCTTTTCTCACTATAATGATCTCTTCAGATTATAAATTCCCGCAAAGCTCATCCTTGCGAGAGATTATTTTTCATAATTTATAGTTGTGTATTTTCATCTTGATTCCATTGCGTTCAAAGCTATCTTCTTGGGAAATAAATTTAAAACCAAAGCGCTTAAGGATTTTTTCGCTGGCAATGTTATCTACGACTACATCGGCAAAGAAGGTAATATCACCATATTTTTCTCTCATATACCGTAACAGCCATTTGGTTGCTGCTGTTGCGTAGCCCTGTCCCCAACTTGATTTACAAAACTGATAAAATAATCCGTATCGAGATTTTGCTTTATCAATGCAAGGGCATCCGACAATCCCAATCAAGCCATTTGCATTGCTAACAACAAATACATCAAAATCCTTTAAAACTCTGATCTTATCTTTAACTTCTTCTAATGTACATGACTCTTTTATATTGGTGAACCGGATGACGTCTACATCAGACCAAATGGACAGTAAACCATTTGCATGAGAGTCATCAAGCGGTGTATATGTCAATTCCTCCATTTAGTTACCCCTAGCAATTTACAGTATAATTCAAACTCGCTTTAGTGGAGAAAAAGCCCCTACCAAGCGAAATGCTCATAATAGATTGTCTGTCATCCATGTTTCGACGATTGCCTTATCGTGTGCATCCATAAATGGATGTTCGCTGTTTTCAACAACAGTAAGACGGCAGTTGAAGCTGTCTACAAAAGCATTGATAACCCTTCTGCTCTGGAGATTGTCCTTGGCTCCATATAAAATATGGGTAGGAGCAGTCCACTTATCAACTTAATCTCCCAAAGCACTGGCGTTTTTTCCTATCTCGACATTTGATAACATGTCGAAATATAGCAAATTGCTTATATTCTCACCGATAAATTTGAATTTGCCCTTTACTCTATTTCTTTTTCACAAAAATAAGGGCCACATTGTTCTTCGTGTGTATGAACATATGTCCACCTAAAGTTCCTGTCCACAACATACACATCGTCTGTTTCCTCCAATTTACTGGCATCGATTTTTTCTATTAAATCCAATTTATCAATTTGAGGAACCCCATTCCGTGAATATCCATTGCAAAACATGATTGCACTTTTATATTTCTGCTTATCAAACGCTGCCCTTGCCTCATCTCCAGCTAGACACGCAACCTTACCCCATGTAAAAATATGCCACAAGAAATTACAATCTCCCAACACATGATTATCCAAAACATCATTTGGAATATTTCTTGCAAACGAAGAAAGCCAGTTTTCTACTATCTCAATTTCATTCATCAATCTTCTCCTGTAAATTTTTATTTATCAACGTTTATATAAATTTCACTTATCTTTCACAGCACCTGGAGGTAAAAGACATGAAGCTCTTAACAGAATTATAGATAAAATTCCCAATGATAACAAGCAAATTGCTTTTTATCAAAACGGACTACGTAATCGAATGGCAGATGGTATGAAAAAATAGGTTTAGGATTGGCACAGTGGTTTAGAATGTAGCATCAAGAGAAATGAAGAAGAACCAGTGTCAACGGAACTCCCTTGACACTGGTTCTTTTTTATGCTCGGATATACATAATCCTTTCCTTCGCCCTATCCTTCACAGCCTTCACCAAAATACCTAGCAGTTGCGGTACAATGGCAATGGTCAGCACCACAACCCAATGTTTCAGTTCCATCGGTACCGTCTTAAAGATAGGCTGCAGAAAATGAATGTAATTTACTGCCAACTGCAGAGCAGTGGAAATAGCTACTGCCAACAGCAATTGTGGGTTGCCCCATAGTCCAATTTCCAGAATCGAATGTCTTTCAGAACGGCAGGAGAAAACAAAGGTCAACTGGTAAAATACCAGGGTATTAAAAGCCATGGTTCTGGCTAAATCCACCTGCCCCATCATTAAACCAATGGCAAAGGCCAACAAGGTACCCAGCGCAAATAAAGTTCCGGTACTGGCAATCCGCCATCCTAAGCCGTGGGAAAAGACACTCTCCTGAGGATCTCTGGGTCTTCGATACATGATATCTCTCTCCGCAGGGTCAACACCCAGTGCCATGGCAGGCAGTCCATCGGTGACCAGGTTCATCCATAATATTTGGATTGGCAACAAAGGTAACGGCATCCCCATTAAAACCGCCAAAAACATGGTTAGAACTTCCCCTACGTTGCAAGACAGCAAGTAACGAATAAACTTCCGAATATTATCGTAAATGGCCCGGCCCTCTTCAATGGCTGCGGCAATGGTTGTAAAATTGTCGTCCGCCAGCACCATGGCAGAGGCTTCTTTGGTAACATCCGTTCCAGATTTACCCATGGCAATGCCAATATCTGCTTCCTTTACAGCCGGTGCATCATTAACCCCGTCCCCGGTCATTGCCACCACATGTCCGTTCCGTTTGAGAGCCCGCACGATACGTAGTTTGTGTTTAGGACTAACCCGCGCATAAACAGCTGTTGCTTCTGCTTCCCGTTGTAATTCATCATCGGAAAGACGGTCTATCTCCCTACCCGACAACACCTGAGCCCCTTTGGCTAATAACCCTAGTTCCTTGCCCACAGCTTGGGCTGTCAATTGGTGATCACCGGTGATCATAACCGTCCGTATACCGGCTCGCCGACAAGCTTGAATGGCTTGTATGGCCGAGGGACGTGGCGGATCAATCATACCGGCTAAACCCAGGAAGGTTAATCCCTGTTCTATTCTTTCCTCGGTAAATTCATCCTCTGTTTGAAATCCTTCCAGATTCCGATAAGCCAGGGCCAGCACCCGTAAAGCCTCTTTCGCCATATGGGAGTTATACTTCAGCATTTCTGCTTTCATACTTTCACTGAAAGGAATAATACGACCATCCTTGTAAATATGGCTGCATAAATCTAACATCACATCCGGTGCACCCTTAACATAAGCTGTGACCTTGCCAGATCTGTCTTTGTATACCACCGACATTCTTTTACGAGTACTATCAAAGGGAAGTTCCGCTAACCGGATATCTTCCCGCTCCAAATCCTTACGCCAAATCTTGCCTTTGGCAGCCATTACCATTAAAGCCCCTTCAGTAGGATCCCCTGCCACTCCCCAAACACGAGCTAGTTTACCTGCCTGTAGGTTACGGAGTAACCCCGTCACAGAGAGTTCTCCTTTGCTTAGTTGGGCATTGTTGCACAGTGCCGCACATTTTAGGAATAGATTAAATTCGGGCCCTTTGGGTCCTTGAAAATCAAATCCTCCTTTAGGATCGTAACCCTCACCACTTACTTTTACCTGGGTACTACCCAGCCAAGCCTGGCGAACCGTCATCTGGTTTTCCGTTAAAGTGCCTGTTTTATCACTGCAAATAACTGTGGCACAACCCAAGGTTTCTACCGCTGGCAACCGCCTAATAATGGCGTTGCGTTTAATCATTCGCTGCACTCCGATAGCCAAAGCAATGGTTACAATGGCAGGTAAACCTTCTGGAATAGCAGCCACAGCCAAGCTAACGCCAGCCAGAAACATGTTATAGAGCGGTTCCCCACGCCATACACCCAACACCACCACCAGGGTACAAACCAGCAGACAAAAAGCAACCAGAATCTTTCCTAGCTGTTCCAAGCGTCTTTGTAAAGGAGTTACATCTTCCTCGGCCTCCTGAATCATCCGGGTGATATGCCCCATCTCCGTATGCATGCCCGTATTCACTACCACACCGGAGCCTCGTCCCCGCACCACAACGGTCCCCATATAGGCCATATTACGGGTATCCCCCAGGGAAACTTCCTCCTGCCCGGCCATGTTGGCTACCCGTTTTTTTACAGGATGTGATTCACCTGTCAGAGCGGATTCTTCCACCTCCAGATTGGCAATAGACAACAGCCGCAGGTCGGCGGGTATTTTATCCCCGGTATCAATCAATACAATGTCACCAGGAACCAGTTCCGCAGCAGGTAACTTTCTTTCCAGGCCTTCCCGAATCACCTTAGCTTCCGGTGCTGTCATGGCCTTAAGTGCCTCCATGGATTTTTCTGCCCGAAATTCTTGGACAAATCCCAGTACAGCATTCACTACCACAATAATCATGATGGTAACGGCATCGGCCCATTCGCCAAGAAACCCAGAAATCACAGTGGCAGCAATTAATACTAAGACCATAAAATCCTTAAATTGATTTAAAAACATTTGCCAGGGTGGGGTCTTCCTGGCACTTATTAACTTGTTGGGCCCAAATTGTTCCATTCTCTCCTTAGCCTGCTGCTCGTCCAACCCTTTTTCGCTGCAGGTAGCCAATTGCTCCAATACCTCTTGTCGCTTCATGGCAAACCACCGCGTGGTCATTGTGTCACACCTCCAAACAGGTTTGTCCTTTACTCTTTTAAAATCTATTCAGCCTGTCCGAAAAAAAGACCCATATTTTGGTTATGACTGATAAACCTGGTGACACCATTCATAGGGTCCGCTACAATAGAGGGGTAGGAAGGAGAAGATATTGATGGCTTTTGATGGTTTAGTAATGGCTGCCGTAGCACAAGAACTGGCAGATTTATTGATAGGAGGACGGCTGGAAAAAATCCAACAACCCAGCGCCAACGAAATTATCTTGGTCATTCATACTCGGGCAAGGGGTAAGCTGCGACTGCTGCTCTCAGCCAACGCCCAAGATGCCCGCATTCATGTAACATTTGGTTCCTTTGTAAATCCCCTTGCTCCTCCGATTTTCTGCATGGTACTGCGCAAACACCTGGAGGGCGGACGCGTTCGCTCAGTGGAGCAAGTCGGGCTGGAGCGAGTCCTCAAAATTGCTGTGGATTCAAGGGATGAGTTGGGACGACCCGCAGAAAAAATTCTTATCTGTGAAGTGATGGGGAAACACAGCAATGTTCTACTGGTAGACCCGGATAGCAACACCATTGTTGATGGTATTCACCGCTATTCCCATTCAGTATCACGCTATCGGGAAGTGTTACCCAATCGCCCCTATCTGCCGCCGCCGGCACAGGGTAAAATTGACCCGAGACAACTTACGGAGGATGCTTTTAAATCCCTGTTATTACAAAGTAATCTGGACTCTCCGGTGGCTAGTACCTTATTGCAAAAAATTGCCGGGTTAGGTCCCCAAACCTGCCGAGAATTGGTGGCAAGGACTGGTTTACCCGTGGATTATGCCTTGGAACATTGTGGCGATTATGAGCTAACTAAACTGTGGGAGCAACTGAAATGGATTTGCACCTTATTGAATGAAAGCACCTTTGAACCTACGCTACTCTTAGATCGGCGGGGGTTGCCGCTGGATTTTGCCGCCATAAACTTATCGTACCTGCCGGCCAGTAAACGAGAAACCGCCAGCATTAGTACAATTTTAGACCAATACTATAGCCAAATTACACAGGTACGTTTGCTTGAAAGTGAACGCCAATCCTTGGCGCAAATTGTGCGTAAAGAAGTCAGCCGCTTACGGAAAAAGCGGAATTTACACCGTGAGTCCCTAGAGAACGCCGAAAGGGCCGACAAATACCGTATTTACGGAGAACTTTTGACAGCTAACCTTTATCAAATTGAACAGGGGCCGGAAGCAGTGGTGGAAAATTTTTACCATCCCGCAGCTGAAAAAATGGTGATTCAAATGGACTCCTCCCTTACCCCGTCCCAAAATGCCCAGGCCTTTTTTAAAAAATATCTCAAGGCCAAGCATACCCGGGATGCGGTAATTAGTCATTTAGAACAGGCAGAATCAGAGCTTACTTACTTAGAGGCTGTAGAAAATGCTGTTCTACAGGCAGAGGACTTGGAATCTTTAGCCGAAATACGCAGTGAATTAGAGGAACAGGCTTACCTGAAGCCGCGCGTTCTACAAGGGAGAGGAAGAACGAAAAAAGAACAGGTTCGTCCTGAGCCCCTGTCCTTTATTTCTTCAGAAGGTTTTTCCATTCTGGTTGGTAAAAATAACAAACAAAACGATTACCTTACCCTTAAACTGGCTGCCGATCAAGATATCTGGCTGCACACCAAAGATATTCCCGGTTCCCATGTGATTATCCGTAGTAGCCAAAGTGAAGGTGTATCCGAGCAAACCCTTCTGGAAGCCGCCACCTTGGCTGCCTGGTTTAGTAAAGCACGGCAATCCGGTAAAGTTCCGGTGGACTATACCTTACGACGTCATGTGAGAAAACCTCGAGGGGCCAAGCCTGGAATGGTTATTTATGATCATCAGCAAACCCTCATGGTGTCTCCCACTGAGGAACTGGTAGAACAACTTGTTAGTAAAACGTAGCTTGTTTACTACCATTGAACAGTACCCCAGATATGATAGTAGAGGTATGGAGGGTGAAGAAAATGAGGAGAACACTTCAAGCATTATCGTTGGCGTTTCTGCTTGTGCTGATGGTATCGGGGGCTGCTTACGGAGCACAGGCCGAAAAAAATGTAACGGTAACGATACCGGTCAACGGTATTACCGTTAATGGAGTTAAGATTGATAACAGTCACATCCAATATCCCTTTATCGTATATAACGACATTACCTATTTCCCCATGACCTATAACGACTGCCGGTTTCTAGGGCTGGAAACCGAATGGAAGGGAAATACGGCGGGCCTCGCCGTTGAAAAAACGGGCATTACAGCAGCTTATAAGCCCCAGAAAGCTTCCGCAAAGAACGGGGGCCGCTATCCAGCATCCGTACCCGACTTTCCGGTCAAGGTCAATGGGAAAACCCTGGACAACAGCAAAGAACAATACCCCTTGCTGTCCTTCCGGAACGTCACCTATTTTCCGCTGACCTGGGAGTTCGGTGTAAAGGAATTCGGCTGGGACTACAGCTTTGACGGCCAGAACGGACTCACCATCCGTTCGACCAATCTCGTACTGGAACAAAAGCCAATCGCCAATGGCAGCATCAAAAAGGCGTATGACGACATTGACAATGTGACAGTGACTGATCAATATGCTTACTATGAGGACAGCAAAGGCCGCATCATCCAGGCTCCCCTGGCAAACCTGTCCAGGACAAAAACCGTTTACCAGCTTCCCGTCGAGAGCTACGGCGATGGACAACCTGTTTATTATACCAGGTTGTACGTGGACAAAGGGGTGGCGTATCTGTTCTACCACATCGGTGGTGCGGTTATGGGCGCGGATTTTCTGATCCGCTTGAATGACGATGGCACCACTTCGCAACTACAGAATAGCTATACGCGGGTCAAGACCTTTGGTGATAAGAGCTTCTCCTACTGGACGGGCGGAGCGCCGGGAGCAGGAAACCTCTTTATGAAGTCCGGTCAGGGTGAACCGAAGCCATTGGGAGACCCAGATTACCTTTATGGCTGGGCCTGGAGAACAGATGTTAACGGCAGCGGTGGCAGCGGAACGGATGATGTCTATCTGGTCGGGGACGATCTGTATATCCTGGCCTTTCCAATGATGAAACAAGGTAACGGGACGACTGGGATCTACAAAGTGAATATCAATACCAATGAAGTAACCAGGATCAGCCAGCGAGAAGCGCTCGCCTTTCAGAAGGAAGGGGATTTCCTATACTATCAGAATGAGGGCGACCTGTATCGTATCTCCCTTACGGACGGAAGGGAAGAGCTAGTTCAGCAACTGAGCAAAAATCCGAGCTCTGTCAGAAATTTTGCCATTCTGAACAGCAGAGTTTACTGGCAAGATGATACAAATAACATCCTTTACAATGCCGCCGGCGAGAATGTAAATCCTGGGGCAGAGCTGGATGATCTGAAACTGGCGGGAGACAATGATGAATATCTTGTCTGTACCTTTAAAGAAACGGAGCTTTCAAAGTACAGAATCATGATTTTCGACAAGTCTGGTAAGGTGGTTTTCAAGACCTCGGATAAAGCCTACGGCAGAAATATTTTCATCAAGGCCAACACGGTTTATTTCTATAACATCACCGCCGGTACGATCTGCGTCGGAACGCTCAATGAAACAGTGACTTAATAAAGGGAACTACATCAGTAATGCGGGGCTTCTCCATGGTAGTAGAAGCCCCGCTGATGATGAGAGGCACCAGCGAGTCTTCGCGATAAAGGGAACCGTGACTTCCTTTTCCCGGCCAGGGGGGAGCACCAGCGCCAGCTAAAAGATACCCTGGTTTTGCCGTGACAACCAGTTCCCCGGCATTCGGGTTATCTAAACAATGGAAAATACGTTCCAACGCATTAGGATAAGTATTGTAGTGAATCACATTCCCCTCTATTTTCATATCTAAAATCTCTGGTTCCCCCGTAATTTCCCAACAGTTTCCATACGAATCCTGCAAATTACCCTTTTTACGAAAAGATAATTTGCCCTTGGAGGTTACTACATAATAGCAAGTTTGATCTTGCCAAATAACTTGATCAACATTTGGTTCCTTGATCAAACATTCTGCTATACTTCTTCGCATACCCGGACGGTATCTAAGTATGTAAATATAGGCCAACCGCTCATTGGAACAGATGGCAATATCTTTTTCTTCCACTGGGTTTTCACCAATCCTAGCCTGGGAATAGAAATTCAGTAACTTATCGATCCTAACGAGACTTTTTCTGCCCTGTATGGTGGATTGTCCATGATCTCCCACCACGATAAAAATACACTCTTCCAGAGCTTTCTGCCAGGAAGGAAAGCCATTGAGCAACTCTTGTAGCCTCTTATCCACCTTGGTCAGACAGGGGTTACAACAATCCGCATCCTTTTTATGTGCCTGTTTGTCGGTATCCGGGAAGTAAACAGTTAACAAATCCGGTTTTGGCTTTTGCTGCAAAAACCACTGGGCCGCTCGGGCGGAAAATCTGTCATTAACAGCAAAACGAGGCCAATAGCGAATATCTGTTACACTTTGCCTTAATTCACCTGGCGGTTGGTAAAATTTACCTAGCAAAAAACCTTTTGGCCCATAGATTTTCCTATCATCCACCTGAAACAGGGTAACTAACTTGATTAACAACGGAATTTGAGCTAAATATTCTTTATTTCCTCGATATATAATGGGATTGGAGGCAGCTGTGAAATATCCCTTGGACTCTAAATCTTCATAAATGGTTCTTACTTGCCACCCTAAATGCTTGTGGTTGAGGTTAAACAGATATTCTTGAGCAGCCTGAACCAGTCCATTTCTTAAAATGGAATACCAATTAGAACCATAATCAATTATTCTTCTTTCCCCTCGGTGATACCAAACTATACCGGGTATTCCATGTAAAGACGGCGGTGCCCCGGTGGTCAGGGATGCTGTACAGGCAGGTGTTACGGTGGGAAAACCGGAGATACAATCAGGATAAAGTCGGCCGTTTTCAATTAGAAAAGAGAAAGCCGGCAAAAGTCCTTGCTCTATACCGTGTTCCAATGCCCTAGGGTGGAAAGAATCAATAACCATGTAAATCACTTTCTTACGAACAGGCATCGTCCCACCCCCAGCTCAAATAAAAAAACTCCCCCTTATCTTGCACCATAATGGGGAGTTTTACGCTAAGGGAATACCCTTATACTACTTTTCATTACTCAAACAACGACAGCTGCTCCTGTGGTCTGTCCAGTTGGTTCAGATAATCGAACACCGTCTGGGTGCCGCAAAGGATGTCGTTTTGCTTGCAAAACTCCTTCACCAGCTTGCCCAATGTCTTTCCATTTGGGCTTTTGATACCGTAGGCTGTGCCAAAAGCACGCATATACCGCTGCTTCATCCCCGGAAAATGCTCATCTAATTTTTGATAGAAATATTCTCGGTTGCCGCTACGCAGCGTCATACCGATGCCAAAGGTGAGAATACCCCGTACACCAGCTTCACCGCAATAGCTAAGAAGCTCTTGGATATTTTCCTCGGTATCGTTAAGAAAAGGCAGGATAGGTGTTAGCCAAACCACCGTGGGAATGCCTGCACTTTGCAGTTCCTTTAGTACTTCAAACCGACGGCGTGTGGTGGCCACATTAGGCTCTAAAATGCGGCAAAGCGCCTCATCATAGGTGGTCAGCGTCATCTGCACCACGCATTTCGCCTTGTGGTGGATACTTTGCAAAAGGTCCATGTCCCGCAAAACCAAATCCGACTTGGTAATCACCGAAAACCCAAAGCCGTAGCGGTCGATGATTTCTAAACAATGGCGGGTGAGCCTCTCGCTCTTCTCAAGGGGCAGATAGGGGTCGCTCATCGCCCCGGTGGCAATCATAGAGCGCCCGCGCTTTTTTCGCAGGGCGTCCTCCAAAAGCTGCGGGGCATTTTGCTTGACCTCCACATCTTCAAAGGTGTAGGTCATGCCGTAGCACTCACTGCGGGAATCGCAGTAGATGCAACCATGGGTGCAACCCCGGTAGGGATTCATCCCGTTTTTAGAAGACAGAATGGATTTTGCGTCTTTGTAGTGCACGGCCTAACCTTCCTTTCCTACCATTAAATCCTACCATTAAATCGCAGGGTGAGACTGCGGCGGTCAAACTCATTGTGTACTCCCAAAAACACAGGGACAGGGATTATGTTTCTGAAACAATCTCGCTGTCCCTGTGTTTGTATATGAAAGCAAATTTAATAAGTACTGAACCCTACCGCGATGGGTATTATCAATTGGCAATATGTTATCCATGCACTCTGTAGAGTGCGACACCCCGCTCAATGGCTGCTATAGCCTTGCTTTGATTTCAATCCACGCACTCGTGCAGAGTGCGACCTTAAAACAAGAAGAAGTTGTTCATCACATAAATATTTCAATCCACGCACTCGTGCAGAGTGCGACTGCAAAGGTGGTAAGCCAGTATTTTATGATCCACCGATTTCAATCCACGCACTCGTGCAGAGTGCGACTCCCTGCTGATATGACTTACAAGGAATGGTATCAATTTCAATCCACGCACTCGTGCAGAGTGCGACCGCAGTAACAGCAGTAATGCCAACAACCGCAATAATTTCAATCCACGCACTCGTGCAGAGTGCGACGATTTAGGTCATGGCATAAGCGTTTACGGGTATTGATTTCAATCCACGCACTCGTGCAGAGTGCGACGTCTTATTACCAAACACTAACAAACGCTATTATATAATTTCAATCCACGCACTCGTGCAGAGTGCGACTGATCACAATACTGAATGATAAAGATTTTATTGAAATTTCAATCCACGCACTCGTGCAGAGTGCGACGTCAGTGATTTGGTAGGATGGGATACATCGAACCTATTTCAATCCACGCACTCGTGCAGAGTGCGACCGTTAGCGGTGATCCTGAGGCTATAAATCAGGGATTTCAATCCACGCACTCGTGCAGAGTGCGACTTCACGGCAATACTTTTTAATAAAATCTTGAGAATTTCAATCCACGCACTCGTGCAGAGTGCGACCCCCAACAGCGAACAGCGATGGCACTGTAGAACTATTTCAATCCACGCACTCGTGCAGAGTGCGACGGCGGCATATTGGAATGCCTGATACTAAAGCTTGGAACAGCTTTGTTGTGCGAACCCTATTTTTTAAGGGATCTTTTATAGACACATTCGGGCAATAAAGGCGCTCAAGCCTTTATTTTACGATGGTGCGAACCTCCCAGGAAATCGATGTTTACTTAGGGTTCGCACCAATCATAGACTTCCTTCAAGATTATAAGTTTCTTTGGCTCCGCCGACTTTATGGGTTAATCTCACTTCTCAACGGTACGGCTGCCAGGCTTCACAGCAGGTATTCCCTGAGCGCAGAGGGGACATTGCTCTGGTTCATAGGTTTCTACGGTTACGCTCAGTAACGCTTCGGTACGCACCCCTAAATCTGCCTGACCATTGCTGCGATCCACCAGAACGCCTACTCCAACCACTTCACCGCCCAGGCTACGAACTACTTTGATGACCTCAGCCACTGAACCACCGGTGGTGATCACATCTTCCACCACCAACACCTTTTCTCCCGGTGCAATGGTAAAATTCCGCCGCAGAGCCATGCTGCCGTTTTCCCTTTCGGTAAACAAACTACGAACGCCCAGTGCCCGGGCCACTTCATGGGATACCAAGATTCCTCCCATGGCCGGTCCAATCACAGTTTCTACTCCAAGGCCGGCAAAACGCCCTGCCAATTCCCGGCATAGTTTCTCGGTATGTTGCGGATGCTGTAGGACCTGAGCACATTGAAAGTAACGATTGCTATGTTTGCCAGAGGTTAAGCGAAAATGGCCGCTTAACATGGCACTGGTTTTTTCAAATATTTGAATGATTTCTTCTCGTGTCATGCCATATCTCCCTTTCCTTTTTTCAAATCCCTTAGGGCATCCAGCAAGATCAGCGCCACACCAATACAAATGGCAGTATCTGCCAGATTGAACACTGGCCAAATCCGAAAATCTAGAAAATCGATCACTTTGGTGTAGACAATGCGATCCCTTAAATTGCCGATAGCTCCTCCAGCCACCAAACCCAGGGCCACTTGATAAAGGACACCGGCCTTGTTAATCCAACGGTAGCTAACAGCCAATCCCAGCAAAACTAAGGATGTGATAACAACAAAGAACCAGGTTTTACCAGCCAGCATGCCAAAGGCTGCACCGGGATTTTGGATATAGGTAAAATGAAAAATGTTTGTCCAGATGGGAATGGACTCTCCCAGCACCATTTTGTTCATAACAATAAATTTAGAATATAAATCAAGGGCCACTGTAACGAGAAGTATCACTAGGAAACGAAACATTTTTAAAGTACCTCAGCCATTTCTTGGAGTATTTTTTGCGCAGCAGCAGGTGGGTTGTCCGAGCCTGTAATAGGACGGCCCACCACCAAATAACTGGCACCTTGGCCTATGGCCTCGGCCGGTGTCATGATCCGTTTTTGATCCCCTGAGACCGACCAAGCGGGCCTGATACCAGGAGTAATAATGGCAAACTCCTTACCGCAAGCTTGGCGAATGATCGAGGTTTCCCGTGGGGAAGCCACCACTCCATCCAGCCCTGCCTCCTTGGTAAGTATGGCCCAGGTTTTAACCCTATCTTCAATTTCCCCGGCGAGACCCATTTCTTGATGAAAAATCCTTTGGTCCACACTGGTGAGAACTGTCACTGCAATCATCAGAGGTGCCGGAATACCCAGGGCAGCGGCTCGTTCCTTGACAGCCTGAGCTCCCGCCTGCATCATAGCAGTGCCACCGGCGGCATGTACATTGATAATATCTGCTCCCAGGCCAGCCAAGACTTTGGCTGCCTGACCAACGGTGTTGGGAATATCATGCAGCTTTAGATCAAGAAATACCTTGACTCCCTGTTCTTTAATTTGACGTACCACTTCAGGGCCGGCACTATAAAACAACTGCATGCCCACTTTAAACACACCCGCATAGGGTGCTAATTGACGTGTTAACACCAAGGCTTCTGCAGCAGAGGCCACATCTAAGGCAACAATCAGTTTTTCTCTGGCTGCTTGTATTTTATTTTCCATAGTTCCTCCACTCATGGCTGGGCAGCCCCCACCAATTGATTGATATCGGCAATGCCATTGGCCATTAAATACCGCTCAATTCCCTCCAGCACTTCAAGAGTCGCCCGGGGGTTTGTAAAACTGGCGGTTCCCACCGCCACAGCCGTGGCCCCGGCCAGAATAAATTCCAGGGCATCCTCGGCAGCCATGATACCACCCATGCCGATAATGGGTATGCTAACCGCTTGATACACCTGCCAGACGGCCCTTATTGCCACCGGCTTCACCGCCGGCCCGGACAACCCACCCACAATATTGCCCAGCAGGGGTTTTTTCTGGCGGATATCAATGGCCATCCCCAGTAAGGTGTTGATGACAGAAAGAGCATCCGCTCCGGCCCCTGCTACTTCCCGGGCAATGGCAGCTATATCCGAAACATTGGGAGAAAGCTTGACAATGACCGGCTTGGAGGTAGCATTTTTTACCGCTTGGGTCACTTCTGCCGCGGCAGCGGGATCACTGCCAAAGGCCATGCCACCCTTTTTTACGTTAGGACAAGAGATATTGACTTCCAGCGCTGCAATGCCTTGCACCGGGTCTAATTTAGCCGCCAGTTGAGCATATTCTTCTACGGTATTGCCCGCAATATTAACAATAACGTTGGTCTTTAGTTCCCGAAAGTAAGGCGCATAGTGTTCGATTAAATAATCTGCGCCGGGATTCTGCAAACCAATGGAGTTTAAGATTCCCGCCGGAGTCTCCACCAGCCGGGGAGTTGGATTACCCTCCCTTGGTTCCAGCGTAGTTCCCTTTACAGTAATGGCTCCCAATTGATCGATATTCACATAGGGAGCGTATTCCGGGCCAAAACCAAAGGTCCCGGAGGCTGTGGTCACCGGATTGGCCATCAGCATGCTGCCAATGTGTACTTGTAAGTTCGGTTTCAATCCCACACCACCTGCCAAGAAGGAAATACCGGCCCGTCGGCACAAGCCCGTTTGTTAGTAACCTTCCCATGATGGGAAATTTTCACAGCACAGGACAGACAAGCCCCAACACCGCAACCCATATGTTCTTCCAAGGATACTTCTCCAGGCACATCCGCTTCTGCCAACAAGGCGGCAACTCCCTGCATCATCGGTTTGGGTCCACATACATAGGTCATAGCGGTTCTCCGCCAATCCATATGACGCCCCATAAAATCCGTTACATTTCCCTGCCAGCCCAGAGAGCCATCATCGGTGGCAATGACCACTTCGGCGTCCATCTGCTCGAACTGTCCATCACAAAGCACACTCTTTTTATCCTTGGCACCCAAATACACCGTAATCTGACATTTCATGTTAGCCAATTCCTGTACCAGAAAAACCAGTGGAGCTGCCCCAATACCGCCAGCGGCCACTGCCACTCGAGAACCAGGCAACGGTAAGGTAAAGCCCCTCCCTAAGGGACCCATAAGATTCACCAGATCCCCAGGCTGCCGCTGAGCTAACATTTCGGTACCCTTGCCAATCACCCGAAACAACAGGGCCAGTACACCTTTCGGGCGGCTAACCATGTGGATCGACAGGGGGCGGCGCAGTAACGGTTCTTGTGTTTCACTGCAGCGCACGTGCACAAATTGGCCCGGCACCGCTAGCCGGGCAATATCAGGAGCTTCCAATTCCATATAATAGGTTTCCGGTGCCACCTGGTAGACTGCCAGTACCTTTGCATCCAGCACCTTTGACATCCATATTCCCCCCACAACTGTATTCCAAAGTTCTGCATGATGCCTTAAGTTTACCCTTTTTATGCCACTTTAGGCAATATGATAGCTATATAATTAGGCATAGTTCTGAAGAGGAATTACATCGGGCACTTCTCCTTCTTGAATGCCATAGAGCACTTCCAGCATCACCCAGGCAGTGTCCATCGAGGTTAGGCAAGGAATGCCGTGTTCCACCGCGGATCGACGGATCTTAAAGCCATCCCTTTGGGGCTCTTTGCCCCGGCTGATGGTGTTAATTACCAGATTGATGCGATTGGCCTTGATAAGGTCAACAATGGTTTCTTTACCCTCACCTACTTTATTTACAGCCATCACCTGAATACCATGTTTTTGCAGAAATGCTGCGGTTCCCTTGGTGGCACAAACCTGATAGCCCAATTCCACCAGTCCTTCTATAATTGGCAGAGCTTCCACCTTATCCCGATCGGCAATGGTGGCAAGAACTGTGCCCTGTTTAGGAAATTGAGTGCCCGCAGCCAACAGTGCTTTGTAAAGTGCCACTGAGAAATCCTTATCCACTCCCAACACTTCACCAGTGGATTTCATTTCTGGCCCCAGGGAGACATCCACATCCAGCAGTTTGCCAAAAGAAAACACCGGAGCCTTGACAGCTACTAAACCAGCAGTGGGTAATAAGCCACCCTGATAACCCAGTTCTGCCAGGGATTTACCCAGAGCACATTTGGTGGCCAGGTTAACCATGGGGACCCCGGTAACCTTACTCAGATAAGGTACCGTACGGCTGGAGCGAGGATTTACTTCGATTACATAAACCTGTCCTTCGTGCAAAACATATTGGATATTGACTAACCCTTTAACACCCAACGCCAAAGCCAGTCTCTGGGTATAATCCACCATTTGCTCCGTCTGCTCCTGGGTCAAAGTTTGGGCCGGATAGACAGCGATACTATCCCCGGAATGAACACCAGCCCGTTCAACATGCTCCATAATGCCGGGAATTAATACCTCAGACCCATCACAAATGGCATCCACCTCAAATTCCTGTCCTACCAGGTAACGATCCACCAGCACCGGGTGTTCCGGTGTGATCTGAACAGCCCGTTGCATATAAGAAAGCAGTTCCTCTTGGGAGTAAACAATCTCCATCGCCCGTCCACCTAAAACATAGGAAGGACGTACCAGAACCGGAAAACCTACCTCCGTAGCAATGGCTGCTGCTGCTTCCACCGAAAAGGCGGTGCGACCCGGTGGTTTGGGAATCTGTAATTTGGTCAGTAATTTATCAAAGCGTTCCCTGTCCTCGGCTACATCAATTGCATCTACCGAAGTGCCAATAATGTGAAACCCGGCTTGCTCCAGGGGCTTGGCTAAGTTAATAGCTGTTTGGCCGCCAAACTGCACGATCACTCCTTGGGGTTGTTCCTTCTCTAGAATGTTGAGAACATCTTCTACCACCAATGGTTCAAAGTACAATCGGTCGGCGGTATCAAAATCAGTGCTGACGGTTTCCGGGTTGTTGTTGATCGTTATGGCTTCAATTCCCTCCTGCCGCAGGGCCCATACGGAATGTACCGAACAGTAATCAAATTCTATGCCCTGGCCGATGCGGATCGGGCCTGATCCTAACACTACCACCTTGGTTCGCTGGGTGTAAGCAGCTTCGTTCTCTTGTTCATAGCTGGAATAGAAATACGGGGTAACTGCCTCAAATTCGGCAGCACAGGTATCGACCATCTTGTAGACCGGTTCGATGCCCAAGGACTGTCTATAGGCTCTTAGCTCTTGCTCGGTCATCTTCATTAACTCGGCCAGATAGCGATCCGCGAAACCGAGTTGTTTGACCTGCCGCAGCAGTTCAACGGGAGGCTTGCCAGTGATTTCTTTGAGTTTGTTTTCTAACTCCACTAATTTAAGAATTTTATCTAAGAAGAATAAATCTATTTTCGTTAGATTATGAACCTCTTCAACGCTACCGCCACGCCTAAAATATTCGGCTATAGCAAACATTCTCTGATCCGAAGGTTGAATAAGTTGCTGTGTTAACTCCGCTGGGGAAAGCTCGGTCAACTCCGGCAGATGTAAACCGAAAAGACCCACCTCTAACGAACGAATAGCCTTCATTAAGGCACCTTCCAATGTGCGATCGATGGACATTACTTCGCCAGTGGCCTTCATCTGAGTTCCTAGGCTGCGGTCTGCTCCGGTAAATTTATCAAAGGGCCAGCGGGGGAATTTTACTACCACATAATCCAGGGTTGGTTCAAAACAGGCATAGGTTTTGCCCGTTACTGAGTTGCGAATTTCATCTAAAGTAAGGCCAATGGCAATCTTTGCTGCCACTTTGGCAATGGGGTAGCCAGTGGCCTTAGAAGCTAGGGCAGAAGAGCGGGATACCCTGGGATTTACTTCAATTACAATATATTTGAAACTCAGAGGATCTAAGGCATATTGCACATTACAGCCACCCTCAATGCCCAAGGCCCGGATAATCTTGAGGGAGGCACTGCGCAACATTTGGTATTCCCGGTCGCTGAGGGTTTGCGAAGGAGCGACCACAATGCTGTCGCCGGTGTGTACCCCCACTGGATCGATATTTTCCATGTTACAAACGGTGATACAATTATCCGCACCGTCTCGTATCACTTCGTATTCGATTTCCTTCCAGCCGGCCACACTGCGCTCCACCAGAATTTGCCCGATGAGACTATGTTTTAGTCCCCGGATGGCTACCGCTTGAAGTTCTTCAGCATTCTGAGCGATACCACCTCCGGTACCGCCCATGGTATAGGCCGGGCGTACAATCACCGGATAGCCGATTTCGTTAGCAAAATCCACCGCTTCTTGTACGGAACAAACAATGATACTCTCCGGCACCGGCTCCCCGATCTGTTCCATCATTAACTTAAACATTTCCCTGTCTTCGGCCTTACGGATGGCATCCAGGGGTGTCCCCAACAGGGTGACCCCTTCTTCATCCAAAATTCCTTGTTCAGCCAACTGCAGGGCGATATTTAAACCAACCTGTCCGCCCAAGGTAGGCAACAGGCCATCAGGTTTTTCTTGACGAATTATCCTCGTGACAAACTGTGGTGTTAATGGCTCGATATAGACTTTATCCGCCATATTGGCATCAGTCATGATGGTGGCAGGGTTGGAGTTCACCAAAACCACTTCCAGACCTTCCTCCCGGAGTGCTCGACAAGCCTGGGTGCCGGCGTAATCAAACTCCGCCGCCTGCCCAATGATAATGGGTCCCGAACCAATTACCAGTACTTTTTTAATCCCCAGCTTTTTAGGCATGGAAACCTCCTTATGATTGTGTTACATATTGTTTCATGTTCTCTAAGAAGCGGTCAAACAGATATTCTGAATCCATCGGACCGGGGGCTGCCTCAGGGTGATACTGTACGGAAAAGACCGGTAATGTTTTATGATGCAAGCCCTCTACGGTGTTGTCATTTAGATTAATATGGGAAACTTCAATATCTGCAGGCAAGGAGTTCCGGTCCACGGTAAAGCCATGATTCTGTGAAGTAATATAAACCCTGCCGCTTTGTAAATCCTTTACCGGATGGTTGGCACCCCGGTGACCGAACTTTAACTTGTAAGTCTGCCCACCCACTGCCAGGCCAAGAATCTGGTGGCCTAAGCAGATGCCAAAAACAGGATATTGTCCGATCAGTTCACGCACGGTCTTAATGGCATAGGGCACATTGGTGGGATCTCCAGGTCCGTTAGACAACATAATCCCCTCAGGGCGTAACGCTTTAATTTCTTCTACAGAAGTGGTGGGCGGCACAACAACCACTTCACAGCCACGTTGATTAAGACAGCGTACTATGTTAGCTTTAGCACCAAAATCCAGGAGCACCACTCGCTGACCGCTGCCGGATACCGTGAAGATTTCCTTGGTGGCCACGGTGGGAACCAATTCCTGACCAGAAATCTGTGGGCATTGTTTGGCTTTTTCCACCAGGTCACGGGGTTCCAGAACCTCGGTACTGATGATCCCACGCATGGTTCCATGATTCCGTATGAGCTTGGTTAAGGCCCGGGTGTCTATGCCCGAGATACCAATAACCCCTTCCCGGGCCAGAAATTCGTTTATTTTATTGCTGACTCGCCAATTACTGGGACGGTCGCATTCTTCCTTCACCACAAATCCCCGGACAAAGGAGTTTTTGGCTTCAAAATCGTCTTTGTTAATACCATAATTACCGATTAACGGGTAGGTCATGACGACAATTTGCCCACAATAGGAGGGATCTGTTAAAACTTCTTGATAACCTGTCATACCGGTGTTAAAAACCACTTCTCCCCACTCTTCTCCAGTGGCCCCAAAGGCCTTACCAGTAAAAATGGTTCCATCTTCCAGTGCTAAATAAGCTTGCATTATCTGAAGACACCTCCGCCAATTAGTTTCGTCATAATGTATAATTATACACCAAATTGTATAATTATCTATAGTGTATTTATCTAAGGAGTCTTCTTTTCTGCATTACTGGCTTGCCAGCAACCATCGTCAGCACCGGCAAACCCGTTAGTTTCCAGCGGATGAAAGGGGTGTTTTTACTTTTGCTTTGCAGTTTGGCCGGATCCACCACCTCACTGAGATTAGGATCAATGATGGTAATATCCGCTACGCCGCCCTTTGCTAATTTACCCCCTGATAGATGCAAAATCTGCCGGGGATTACTGGCGAGTTTTGCGATAGCCTGAGGAACTGATAAAATTCCTGGCTGCACCAACTGGCTAAAAACAAGTCCCACTGCAGTTTCTAGACCGATAAGACCATTAGCTGCATATTGGAACTCTACATCCTTTTCATGATAAGCATGGGGAGCGTGATCGGTAGCAATCACGTCAATGGTACCATCTTTAAGTCCTTCTTTCACCGCCTCGACATCTTCCTGCCGCCGTAAGGGGGGGTTAACCTTGGCGTTGGTGTTATAACCCTGCACGGCTTCCTCCGTTAGGGTAAAATGGTGGGGCGTTGCTTCGGCAGTCACTTTCACCCCTCTACTCTTAGCCTGACGAATCAGACGCACACTACCGGCGGTACTGATATGAGCCAGGTGTAAAGGGCAGCCTGTGTTTTCAGCCAACAAAATATCCCTGGCTACCATCACTTCTTCGGCAGCATTGGGAATCCCCTTAAGCCCCAGCATCGTGGAGACAGCTCCTTCATTCATCAGACCTCCCGCAGTCAGACTTAGATCTTCACTGTGGGAGACCACCGTTAGTCCCAGCATCCCGGCATATTGCATAACCCGCTGCATCATACCGGCATCCATTACCGGTTGACCATCGTCGGACAGGGCCACTGCTCCGGCAGCCTGCAAATCTGCCATCTCTGTTAACTCTTTGCCCTGGGAACCTTTGGTTAGCGCTCCGATGGGGTGTACCCTGGTCACTCCTACTCTGGCTGCTCTCTCCAAAATATGATTGATGACAGCGGCGTTATCGGCCACCGGGTTGGTGTTCGGCATACAGGCTACGGCAGTAAACCCTCCCATAGCGGCAGCTCTGGTACCACTTTCAATATCCTCTTTGTATTCGTAACCTGGTTCCCGTAGGTGAACATGCATATCAAGCAAGCCCGGACAAACATAGCAACCCTTGGCATCAATGATTTCCGCTTCCGGTGCCGTAAGATCCTTAGCCATTTCTACGATGCTACCGTTATCCACCAGAACATCCAGCTCCGTCAAGGTCTCATCGATAGGGTCTACAACAATACCATTTTTAATGAGATATGGCATCGTATTCACCTCCTGTTAACAGATATAAAAGGGCCATTCTGACAGCAACACCGTTAGTCACCTGCTCGTTTATGACGGAACGGCTGCCGTAGGCCACCTGGGGGTCAATTTCTATGCCCCGGTTCATGGGCCCTGGATGCAGCACCAAGGCATCCGGTTTGGTTAGTTCCAGTCTAGCCTGATTAAGGCCAAACAACCTGCTGTACTCCCGTAGGGAAGGAAACAGACCTTGCTGCTGCCGCTCCATTTGAATACGTAGTACGTTAACCACATCTACACCCTCCAAAGCTGGCGTAAGTTCTGTATATACCTTAGCTCCCATCTGTTCAATATCGAGAGGCATTAAGGTGGCGGGCCCTACTACCCGGACTTCTGCTCCCAGCTTGGTCAAGCCCCAAATATTCGAGCGCGCCACCCGGCTATGCAAAATATCTCCTACGATGCATACCTTTAAACCTGTGATACTGCCCTTTTTCTCCCGGATGGTAAACATGTCCAGTAACCCTTGGGTAGGATGTTCATGCGTACCATCCCCGGCATTGATGACAGCCGCCGGAATATACTTGGCCAGGTATTCTGCGGCACCACTGGCAGGGTGGCGAATCACCACAACATCCACTCCCATCGCATTAAGGGTCAGACCGGTATCTCTGAGACTTTCTCCTTTGGCTACCGAACTACTGGCAGCAGCTACACCAATGGTATCCGCACTAAGAAATTTTGCCGCAAGATCAAAGGATGATCTGGTTCTAGTGCTGTTTTCGTAAAACAAGGTAACCATACTGCGTCCCCGTAGGGTCGGTGTCTTCTTAATCTTCCTGCCGATAATCTCCTTCATGGGAATAGCCGTGTCCAGGATCAAGTTGATCTCTTCAACTGACAGGTACTTCAGCCCTAAAAGGTCTTTTCTTTGCCAAAACATGATCCAGCCTCCTGCTCCAAATTAGAATACCCATACTTTATCAATTAAAAAGAAAGGCCTCAACCAGATTAAATCTGATTGAGGCCGGCAATTTGGCTACGTCTGCCCAACTACACGCGGGCATCAATTTTGCCTTATATCCCACTCCGGGGATAACCTTGCCGGCCTCTCTGGACCGTTATTAAAGGTGTTTCAGCAAACCTATTCAGTTCCTTCTAAAATAATCACGCGTTCTTCTTTGTCGATTTCTGTTAATTTAACGGAGATTACTTCCTTACGGGAGGTAGGAACATTTTTACCCACATAATCGGCTCGAATGGGAATCTCCCTGTGTCCTCGATCAATTAAAACTGCCAGTTGAACCACTTCGGGTCTACCTAGATCCATAATGGCATCCAAAGCTGCCCTGACGGTTCTACCAGTATATAAGACATCATCCACCAGTACCAATTTTTTATCGGTTACCGAAAAACTGACTTCTGTTTGGTGTACCTGAGGTTGGTTGGCTAGGGTAGTCAAGTCGTCTCGATAAAGGGTAATATCAAGAATTCCCACTGGTACAGTGGTACCCTCTATCTCGCTGATATACTTAGCGAGACGCTGAGCCAACGGCACACCCCGCCTACGAACACCAATTAAAGCAACATTTTCTACGCCTTTATTCCGTTCAATAATTTCATGGGCAATCCGCACCATAGCTCGTCTCATACCCTTATCATCCAATATCTGAGCCTTTTCTTTCATGTCCAACTCGTTCATCAAGGCACCTCCAAAAACTCACCATAATTAAAAATGCCTACCCATATGGTAAGCAAACATAGTTTATCACATAAAACAATACTCTATGTTCCTTACCGGCCTCTCAGGACCAAATTAAAGGTTAATTATTACAGTAAGTTTACCATTCCAAACAGCCACTGTCAATTTCAATTTGTCTTTAGGGTCTGCTGATACCATAAAAAATGAGAACTACTCCCGAGAAAATAAAGCCCATTTTACTAATAGAAACCTTGCCTGCCAGTCCAACCAGACCTAAGGTGGTCACCAATATCATTATGGTTGGACCCACCAAGGCCAATACGGCATTTATTTTTAAGGCGGTTTCTACTTTGCCATAACGCAACATCAGCATAGCAGCACTTAGTTCAATACAGGAGGAAAAACACCGCAGCATGGCCATGGCAAAAACAATTTTATTGGCTACTAAAAACATTTTATCCCTCCGCTACCAGATTTCCCTATATTCACTTTTGGGAAATTATAAAAATTCTATTGATAAAAGTATAAGAAAAACTAAGGCTTCCGCCGGCGTCTAAAGACTCGGCACAAGCCAAGTTTTTCTAATAAATATGCTGACCCAGTGGATGAAATGCATACCTTCATGGGGGAAGAGACAAAATAGATGTTGCCGAACATTTATAAAGGACGTGATATTTTTGTCGCAAGCAGCTGCTGCAGGCAATAAGAACAATGTAAATAAATTTTCTCTGACAGCTTTAGCCGGTGTTCCTTTAATTATGGTGCTGGGTAATTCCATGTTAATTCCGGTGCTGCCGGAAATGGCTAAGGCTTTAAAGGTATCTCAAATGCAGATAAGTTTAATTATTACCCTGTTCTCCGTTCCTGCCGGATTAGTAATTCCTTTTGCAGGATTCTTATCCGATCGTTTTGGCCGAAAAAAAATTATCATCCCGGGATTGATACTCTATGCTTTGGGGGGTCTACTGGCCGGTGCCGCAGCTCTTTTTTTTAAGGAGAATGCCTTTCCCTGGATTCTAGGTGGTCGGGTTATTCAAGGAATCGGTGCTGCAGGAACCGCTCCCATTGCCATGGCCTTTTGCGGAGATCTCTGGAAAGGGAAAGAACGGGCAAAATCCCTTGGGATCATTGAAGCTTCCAACGGTATGGGAAAGGTAACCAGTCCTATTCTCGGTGCCTTAGTGGGCCTAATTGCCTGGTGGGCAATTTTCTTCTTTTTTCCCATTGTTATTACCATCGTTATTCTCGGTGTGTGGTTCCTTACCAAAGAGCCCGATGCCAAGAAAGAGCCTAAACAAGTCGGCGAATATGTTGGGTCCATCAAGAAAATTTTTAAAAACAAGTCCCCTCTGTTACTCAGCAGCTTTTTTGCCGGTTCTGCAGCACTGTTAATTCTGTTTGGCGTCTTATTTTATTTATCGGATTTCTTAGAAAAAAAATATGGTTTAGATGGTGTGATCAAAGGAGCCGCTTTGGCCATTCCTGTGCTTTTCATGAGCACCACTTCTTACATTACAGGAGCCATCATTAAAAAAATGGTGGGTTTAATGAAATGGCTGGTGGTAATCGGTCACGGTATCATTGCCGTATCTCTGGTAACACTGCCTCTCTTTAACAACGTGTACGCCTTTTTTGCCGGTATTTCTCTGGCTGGCATAGGAACCGGTCTGGTATTACCCTGTCTAAACACCCTGATTACCAGTTCCACCGATAAGGATGAACGGGGCCTGGTAACCTCTCTCTACGGTAGCGTCCGCTTTCTTGGGGTTGCGGCAGGCCCCCCTCTCTTTGGTTGGCTGGTGGGCATCAGTCCATCTGTTATGTTTTGGGCTTCCGCCGGTCTGGCTGGGGTTGCTGCCGGTCTGGCCTTTATCTTTATTAAAGTAAAAGCCATTCAAGCCTCCCAGAATAAGGAAGATAAAGAAAAACAAAAGCCTAAGCAAAGAATTGTTAAACCGGTAGCTCAGCCTGCCTTTATTTATCACAGTCTGGCTTGGTGGCCAAAACTACCCCCGCTGGTCAGGAAACCCTTGCCTGGCCAGGATAGGTTAATTGAGGATGGAAAAGTAAATAATGGGGATAGGCAAAATCAGTGACCGCTTATTTAGCATTCGCATAAATTAAACGAAAGTCACAACATTACCATCTCCGACATAGGGATGACATGGCAGGGAGGTGTCAGACGGGTGAGCCGGCAAGTATGCCGGCCCCTGTGAAAGGAGATGTTAGCTTAATGACCACAGGTGGGGCAAAAAAAACCTGGCAAGAACTGATAACCTTTCCCCTGGGAAATCGAATGGAAAAACCACGCACCTCAGGATTAACCATGCTAATCGATAAGGGGCTAGGCCTAGGTGAAATTCGCGACCTGTTGAACCTGGCAGGAGATTATATTGATTTCGTAAAACTTGGCTTTGGTACTTCGGCACTGTATAGCAATCATGTTTTAGAAGAAAAAATTCATTTAGTAACGTCCCACGGTATTGATATCTATCCCGGTGGTACTTTTTTAGAAGTAGCAATTCTCCAGGACAAGCTTAGGGAATATTTGGCAATGGCTCGGGATTTTGGCTTTACCGCCGTTGAAGTATCGGATGGCACCATTGATTTAAGCCTGGAAGCAAGGGCAGAGGCCATCAATTTAGCTGCTGATATGGGCTTTAAGGTTCTTTCCGAAGTAGGCAAAAAAGACCCCAATGATGAGTTTGAAATCAAAGATATTGTTCAGTTAGTTAACCAAGACCTGGCAAATGGTTCCTCTCATGTTATCGTTGAGGGTCGTGAGTCGGGCAAGTCCGTAGGATTGTATGACCAACATGGCAACATTATCATGTCTGACTTAGAGGAACTGGTCTATAGCCTGCCCAATGCCAGTTCCTTAATCTGGGAGGCCCCTATAAAGGAGCAGCAACAGGAGTTAATTATTCGTTTTGGCCCCAATGTCAATATCGGTAATGTCAACCCCCATGAAGTGTTGGCTTTAGAATCCCTGCGAGTGGGCTTGCGGGCAGATACGTTAAAGACGGTATTACCCAGAAAATAATAGGGCTATGGGCCATATTTAAAAAGTGAGAGTCGCAAAAAAATAATTTTGCGACTCTCACTTTTTTGCTATCAGCTTTTTGGCCCTCAGCCATCGGCTAATACACGGCATCGGTTCATTGTTCAACAAACCTTTTTGCTTTATCCCACCTGTTTGTCCTAGCCCTAAGGTATGCGGCATATATTGTACTAAAAGCTGTCCACTGAAAAGGAGCAATTTTTTATGCACTCCGGTGAAATCACTATGGTTATCATTCTTTTAATAGGACTTGCTGCACGTTCCAACCTAATTGCCAACTGTGCCTGCATTCTACTGATACTGCAATTTAGTAAATTGGAACTGCTATTTCCCTATCTGGAAACACACGGTTTAGAATTGGGCTTGCTGTTTTTATTGTTATCAATCCTTGTTCCCGTGGCCACGGATAAAATTACTACCCGGGAATTATTTTATAATGTCTCTTCCTTACCCGGCATCTTAGCCATTATAGGAGGAGCACTGGCCACTCACTTAAACAGTGAAGGTCTTAAATTAATGCAAATTGATCCCGGTATTATTTTTGGGTTAATTGTTGGATCGGTGATTGGTATTATTTTTTTTAACGGTCAACCGGTGGGGCCTCTCATGGCCGCAGGGGTAGCTGCTCTTTTTTTAGAAGTACTCAGTTGGTTCCAATAAAGCAATTAATACATTTTTATCTGCACCATTTGTACTATCTGAGCAATAAATCCGCCAATCACTGGCAGGTTTAGCATAACTAACTTTTTCATAAAGAAAAGAATGACAGCACCTAAAATGGTAAATCCAATGGCAATGCCTAAACCTCTAGCAATGCCCGAAATAAAATTTACCCAAAGTAGCCTTTTGGTGTCACCCAAAAGTTCCACATATTCTGCCAACTTCATTTTCTCCATATTTTTTGCCAGTACATCAATTCTATCCTGCAAGGAATAACTTCTTTTGGCGTCTTCCATTTCATTACCTCCCCTACCTATTCTTCCCACTGAAATACTTTTTAATGTTAATTAAGTTACACTTCCTTCATGATGAGCAACTTTTCCGGTAAAAATAAGGCAAAGAGTTAAACAAGGGGGTATACTCAGTGTCAAAAAATATTGTAGTTCTAGGAGCAGGTTACGGAGGACTAAAGGCTGCACAAAAACTAAGCGATTATCTGAAGAAGACTAAAGAACATCCCATTATACTAATCAATAAACATAATTTTCATATGCTAATGACTTTATTACACGAAAGTGCAACTGGTACCAGTAATTTTAATGATGTGTCAATCCCCATTGATAAGGTTTTGGACGGTAAGAATATTGAATTTATGAAAGGCTGGGTGGATCAAATTGACTTAGCTAACCGAATTATTACGATCAACCAGGGTACACAGAAGGTCTCTTTTCAATATTTAATTATTGCCCTGGGTAGTGAACCAGAATACTATAACATACCCGGTCTGCAGGAGAATAGCATGAGCTTACGCAGTTTGTATAGCTCGATTGAAATTCGACGGCGAATCCATACTATTTTAGCCAAACGTAAACAATCATTAACCTTTGTAATAGGTGGAGGCGGCCTTACCGGAGTAGAATTAGCAGGAGAATTAGCGCATCAACTGCAAAGAATTAAAGAACTGTATGGAATCGCTCCCAATGAATGCAAAATAATCATGGTAGAAGGAGCTAAGGAATTACTCCCAGGCTTGTCTACTGAGATGGGGCGGTATAGCCGCCAAACTTTAGAAGATATGGGCGTAGAAGTGATTACAGAGGATTTTGTGCAAAGAGTTACTGCAGAAACGATTTATCTGTCTTCAGGTAACCAAATCCATTATTCTTTGTTTATTTGGGCAGGCGGTATCAAAGGCAACCGGGTATTAGAAAAATCGGGATTGAAAACTGAAGCCAGGGGCAGAGTACCTGTAACTCAGTATTTACAATATGTGGACAACCCTACTGTTTATCTGGTGGGGGATAATGTCTTAGTCCAAGATCCCAAAACCGGCAAGCCAGTTCTTCCCACTGCCCAAACTGCTCTTCAGCAGGCAGAAATAGCGGCCCATAATATCTATGCAGATATTATGGGCCTGGAGAAAAAAGTCTATGTACCCAGCAGCATCGGTACAGTGATATCCATCGGACGTGGCAAAGCCTTCGGCGAAGTAAAATCATTTAAATTTAAAGGTCCCGCAGCCACCTGGCTTAAGGAACTCATACCTGTTAAGTACCGTTACTCCCTGGGTGGGTTAAAACTGTTAAGTTAGTTTTAGTAGATTTAAGACCCTTTGAAACACCTCTGGTATAGGGGCTGAAAACTCCAGGTAGGACCCGCTGGACGGGTGCTGAAAACCTAGAACCATAGCATGAAGTAGCTGACCATCCAAATCAAAGTGGGATTTCTTTGGGCCGTATTTAGGATCCCCGACCAAAGGGTAACCGATATAAGTCATATGAACTCTAATTTGGTGGGTACGGCCTGTTTCCAACTGACACTCTATTAAGGTGTAGTTGCCAAACCTCTCTAAAACGCGAAAGTGTGTAACAGCGGGTTTAGAATTTCGTTCTGTAACAGTCATTTTTTGTCTGTCTTTGGGATCCCTGCCAATGGGTGCATTGATTGTTCCTTGTACTTCTTTTATATTATGGTGTACCAATGCACGGTAACATCGGGTAACGGTCCGTTCTTTAAGCTGATGAGCCAGGGACTGATGAGCTTGGTCGTTTTTAGCTACCATAATCAGACCGGAAGTATCTTTATCCAACCGATGCACAATTCCGGGACGTAACACCCCATTAATACCGGAGAGATCTTTACAATGATGCAATAGAGCATTCACCAAGGTACCGGAGGTATTGCCTTCCGCGGGGTGCACTACCATCCCCCTGGGCTTATTCACAACAATGACATCCTTATCTTCAAAGTAGACATCCAAAGGAATGTCTTCAGGATTAACCATTAGTTCTTCAGCAGGCGGAATTTCGATGGTTACTTCATCCCCCACACGCAGTTTATAGTTTGCTTTGGTGGGTTGCCCATTGATCGTTACCAAACCTTCTTCAATTAATTTTTGTACATAGGAACGGCTTAATTCCGGGCAGTGAATAGTTGAGAAAACATCCACCCTGGTTTTAGCCTGTTGCTGTTCTATGTTGAAAGAGTAAGTTTCCACGGATATTTCTCCTAGCAATTACTTTTGTGCCAAATTATAGCATGTTTTGAGACTCAGAACAAAGGCCACTGTTTTTTGGCCCTTGGTTACGGCCAAAAAGGTCTATGGTAGCTTCAATAAGCACCATAGACCTTCTAAGCGTAACAAATACTTAGTTCTTCAAGCTTTGTATCGGTGCCGGGATGCGTCCTCCCCGGGAAACGAAATCTACTGCCTTGGCTTCTTTTATCGGTATAATGGGAGCATGACCCAGTAGCCCGCCAAATACTACGTTATCCCCAACCTTTTTACCCGGTGCAGGGATAATCCTAACAGCAGTGGTTTTAAAGTTAACCATTCCGATGGCCATTTCGTCTGCGATAATCGCTGCTATCGTCTCGGCCGTAGTGTCCCCGGGAATGGCAATCATATCAAGGCCCACGGAGCAAACACAGGTCATAGCCTCTAGCTTCTCCAACGTGAGAATTCCTTGCTCAGCAGCACGAATCATACCGGCGTCTTCACTGAGGGGAATAAATGCTCCAGAAAGACCTCCCACATAGGATGAAGCCATAGCTCCACCTTTCTTGACAGCATCATTTAATAATGCCAAAGCGGCAGTGGTACCATGGGTGCCGCAGGTCTCCAGACCCATAGCTTCCAATACTTCTGCAACACTATCCCCCACTGCAGGTGTAGGTGCCAAAGATAAATCAATAATACCAAAGGGTACACCTAGCTTGGCAGCTGCTGCCCGGCCCACGAGTTCGCCCATCCGAGTAATCTTAAAGGCTGTCTTTTTTACCGTTTCGGCCAGGGTCCCAAAATCACTACCCTTTACCTTTTCCACAGCATTTTTTACCACACCAGGCCCACTCACGCCTACGTTAATAACACATTCCGGTTCTCCAATACCATGAAAAGCCCCGGCCATGAAAGGATTATCTTCAGGAACATTACAGAACACCACTAATTTAGCGCAGGCTAAGCCATCTTGGCTAGCGGTGCGCGCAGCACATTCTTTAATAATTTTACCCATCCGGTATACCGCATCCATATTAATGCCATCCTTGGTGGAAGCAACATTAACCGAAGAACAAACCCTCTCTGTCGTGGAGAGTGCTTCAGGAATGGAATCAATTAAAATACGATCACCTTTCGTAAAACCCTTATGTACCAAAGCAGAAAAACCACCGATAAAATTAACGCCTACCTCTTTAGCTGCCCTATCTAAGGCCTTCGCAAAATCAGTATAGTTTTGGACATCACTACTCTCGGCCACCAATGAAATAGGGGTCACAGAAATCCGTTTGTTAATAATTGGAATGCCGTATTCTTTTTCGATTTCCTCACCTGACTTTACCAAATTAGCAGCCGTGCGGGTAATTTTATCATAGATTTTCTGGCAGGCTTTTTTATGGTCTGCATCAGCACAATCCCGTAAGCTAATGCCCATCGTGATGGTACGAATATCTAAATTTTCTTCCTGAACCATGCGAATGGTTTCTAGAACTTCGTTTATACTGTACATAGTTTCCTCCTAAATACGGTGCATGTACCGAAATACATCCTCATGCTGGGCCTCAATTTTAACACCCAGGTCTTGACCCGCCTGGTTAAGTGTTTCTTTCAGCAGATCTAATTCAATGGGGCTTTTTTCCATATCGGCAACCAAAACCATAGCAAAGAATTCCTGCAGAATAGTTTGACTGATATCTAATATGTTCACTTGGTTTTCTGCCAAGATAGTGGATACCTTGGCGATAATGCCAACCCGATCCTGTCCAATAACGGATACGATGATTCTTTTACCAGATTGGCCAATTTTCATTTGATTTTGCATATCTTTCCTCCTATTTTCAGGTTAGAAAAACTTGGCTTGCGCCAAGTCTTTAGACGTCGGCGAAGCCTTAGTTTTTCTTATACTTTCGTCAATAGATATTGTATATTTCAGAAAGTGTAAAAAATTAGCGCGAGGGATTTGTCCCCGCGCCTATATTTTCGTCTTAGGCAGCAGCTTTACCAGCACGCTTGCGGTCTTTCTGTATTCTTCGTAAATCATACCAGCCAGGACCGGAGATGAAAATAGAAGAGTAAGCCCCACAAACAATACCGATTAGAAGTAGGGTTACAAAGTTACTAATGGTATTACCACCAAAGAAGAGCAGAGCCAGCAAAACAAAGACAACAGTTAAAACGGTGTTAATGGAACGAGCCATCGTTTGCCAAAGAGACTTGTTGACCAATTCCCCTAAATCCTCTTTACGGTTCATCCTTAGATTCTCACGAATCCGGTCAAAGATAACAATGGTATCATTAATAGAATAACCTACGATCGTTAAAACTGCCGCCACAAAGGTACTGTCGATTTGAATTTGCAGCAGCGAGGCTATCCCCGTCATGATCAAAACGTCGTGCAACAATCCTCCAATGGCCGCAATAGCTTGTAAAAATTCAAAGCGCCAAGTGATGTAAAGACTCATTAGCACGGAGGCAATAACTAAAGCCAGAATTGCTTGCCTGGTTAGTTCCTTCCCAATCACAGGACCTACCAATTCATTGCGCAGCAGGGTGGCTCCACCCAGCTTTTCGCTAATTCCCTGAATGGCCTGTTCACTTTCTGTCTGGGACAACACCCTAGTACGAATCAAGAAAGTATTGTCACCACCGCTCTGTAACTGACTATCCTCTAGCTTGTAAGCCTCTAAGGAACCGCGTACGTCCTGTACAGTTACAGCGTTTTTAAACTTTAGTTCCACAATGTTACCACCTGTGAAATCAATGCCCAGGTTTAGACCACGAGTTAGTAAGGAACCCAAACCTAGAATTATGATGGCCAGGGAGATCATGTAGAAAATTTTACGTGTTTTAATAATATGAAACATCGTTTTCTTCCTCCCTTATGCCCCATATAACTTGGTATTTTTAATACCAGTGTCAGCGGTATTGTGCAACATCCAGCGGGTAAAGGTAATGGCCGTAAACATACTGGTTACAATACCCACGCCCAATGCCACAGCAAAACTCTTGATGGGACCTGAACCGAAGTAGAAGAGTACGGCAACAGCAATTAAGGTTGTTACGTTAGAGTCCAATACTGCCACAAAGGCACGATTGAAACCGGAATTAATCGCTGAACGTAAGGTTTTACCTTCCTTCAGTTCTTCCTTCAAGCGTTCAAAAATAATTACGTTAGCATCCACCGCCATCCCCATGGACAATAGGAAAGCTGCAATACCCGGCAGAGTCAGCACCACATGCAGACCGGAGAAAATTGCCAATACAATGATTGTGTAAACTAACAGAGCAAAGTTAGCTATCAAACCGGGCAAGCGGTAGTACAAGAGCATGAAAGCAAAGATAGCAATCACACCAATGATACCAGCCTTAACAGACTTATTCAAGGAATCCGCTCCCAAAGAGGGGCCTACGGTGCGTTTTTCAATAACCTCTGTTTGCAAAGGCAGTGCACCGGATTTTAGCAGAAGTGCAATGGTATGGGCTTCTTCCAGGCTACTGTAGCCAGTAATTCTTGCCTTACCATTGGGAATCGGTTCATTGACTGTTGGGTTTTGTAAAACTTGTCCATCTAACATAATCGCAATACGCTTATTTACGTTGGCAGCAGTTGCTTCGGCAAACTTTTTGGTGCCGGCTTCGTTAAATTCCAGAGTCACTTCTACTTGTCCAGACATAGGGTCCTTTGACTCGGTGGCATTTTTCAAGTCTGCACCAGTAATAATGGTTTTACCATCTTCTGTCTTAAATTCTAAAAAGGCAGTTTTGATAATCTCATTGACTGCTTTCTCCGGATCCTGAATACCAGCCAGCTCTACAATAATGCGGTTTTTACCCTCTTGCTGAATCAGCGGCTCGGAAACACCAAAGGCATTTACCCGGCGCTCAATAGTTTCCTTCAATTGACTCATGGTATCATTATTGACTTTGCCTACTGCAGTATCCTTAGCTTCCAGGGTAACATGCACGCCGCCCCGTAAATCGAGCCCCAAGGATACTCCTTTGGTCAGCGGAAGCCATTTCACATTAGGAAAGATAGGCTGTATGCTCAAAACAGCAATGACAGCTACAGCAATAACAACTGCGACCAGTCTAGTGACGCTGCCCCATTTCATCTCCAAATTTTTCCCCCTTTATATGCTACAAATAAACAAAATTAATTATATACCTGCAAAAAACTCCTGTCAATTAACCTATTTCTTGGTTTAGAGCAGTTTTGCACCATTGATTACTAATTCAAAATTACAGCCCAGGTAGTTAGCTGCCCGCCGACAAAGCATCATCCTGTTAAGAAATATTTCAAAATACTCCATTACTGGGCATATCTCAATATCAATATTTAACTCCATAGTTATGGTACGTTGGTCATCATTAACATAGACAAAAGCATGGGAGGCAGCGTAATTAACTCGGTCATGTATATCAAAGGTAGCAAAATCCTGATTCCGCACCCGTGAACGATGCACATCTGACTTATCTGCCAAGATTAGGGCAGCAGCCACGGGATTTACCGGGTAACCATATTGCTCCTCATGATTGGCAATGGACGAGGTAACCATACAGACTTCTTCCGGTGACATTCCCATATTCAGTAATAAATTGAAGGCAATATTGGCACCAGAGATACCATGATCATTCCGACTGATAACATTACCAATATCGTGGAGGTAGCCGGCAATAGCTGCCAACTCACATTCCCGTTGGCTTTTCCCCAGTTTTTCCAAAATATTGCGGGATATGCTGGAAACCAAATTGATATGCCTGTAACTGTGCTCGGTGAATCCCATGACACCTAAATACTCATTTCCCTTGCGAATACAAGCATCCACAATGGGGTTTGCCTTCACATCCTCCAAGGTTATAGCCACACAACCACCCTCCGAAAACAGTTTTTATTAAAATAGAGTAGGACGAGCCTACTCTACTGTTACTCAAAATCTTTTTTCTCTGTCACTTGGGCAATGGCATTTTTTAAAAGTTCAACGTTGACCTTGTCCGCCACTCTGACAATAACAGTGGTGTCTTTAATCTTAACAACTGACCCCATGAGACCCCCAACCGTGACGATACCGTCTCCAACGTTGAGTGATTTCACCATTGCAGCATGTTGTTTCTGTCTCTTTTGCTGGGGCCTGATCATTAAAAAATACAGAATGGCAAACAATGCTACAATATAAATAATAGAAGCAGTTTGTGGACCACCAAAATTCAATGTATAACCTCCTTTCTTTGATCTATCTTTAAAAATTCTTCCCATGACAGTATTTCCCTGCCATTGGATGAAAATTTAACCAGCATTAAAATGGCTAAAAAATTCTTCACGATATTCCAGTAGTCTATCCTGACGAATGGCTTCTTTTATAGTACCCATTAAATGCTGCAGAAAATGCAGATTATGGATAGTAGTTAGGCGAATACCCAAAATTTCATCCGTTTTTATGAGATGCCGAATATAAGCCCTGCTATAGTTTTGGCAGGCATAGCAATCACATTGCTCATCCATTGGCCGGAAATCCCTTGCATATTCTGCATTTCTCACTGTAAGCTTGCCTTTATGGGTAAATACCGTACCATTACGGGCAATGCGGGTAGGTAGAACACAATCAAACATATCTACGCCCCGAATAACTCCTTCAATGAGGCAATCCGGAGAGCCAACGCCCATAAGATACCGGGGCTTATCTTTGGGCATAATCGGTATTAAATGATCCAGCACCTCATACATCAGTTCCTTTGGTTCACCCACGGAAAGTCCGCCTATACCGTAGCCTGGGAAATCCATAGCAATTAACTCCTTGGCGCTGCGTTCTCTCAGATCCGTAAACACACCCCCTTGAATGATGCCAAACAGGGCTTGATCTTTCCTCTGATGAGCTTTTTTACAACGTTCTGCCCAACGAGTGGTACGTTCTAAAGCAGCCACAGCATATTCCTTCTCACAGGGATAAGGAGCACATTCATCAAAAGCCATAGCAATATCTGCACCGAGAGCTTGTTCTATTTCCATTACTTTTTCCGGCGTAAAAAAATGCTTAGAGCCATCGATGTGTGATCGAAATTCCACCCCATCTTCCGTAATGGTTCGCAAGGGACCCAAACTAAAAACCTGAAATCCCCCGCTATCGGTCAAGATGGGGCCGTGCCAATTCATAAACTTATGTAAACCGCCTGCTTCCTTGACTAAATCATGACCAGGCCTTAGGTACAGGTGATAGGTATTGCTTAAGATTAGTCTACCGCCAGTTTGGTAAACCTCTTCCGGAGTCATGGTCTTTACGGTGGCTTGGGTTCCCACCGGCATAAAAATAGGTGTTTCTACCTCTCCGTGAGGGGTGGCTAGTTTCCCTAACCTTGCTCTGGTGTATTTTTCTTCCTTTTCTATGGTAATTTTTACAGGCATAGTTCCTCCTAAATAATTAACATGGCATCTCCAAAACTAAAGAAGCGATATCTCTCCTGTACCGCCTGTTGATAGGCTGCCAACATTTTTTCTCTTCCTGCTAAGGCACTTACTAACATCAAGAGAGTAGACTTTGGTAAGTGAAAGTTTGTAATCAGGCCATCAATAATTTTAAACTGATAACCCGGGTAGATAAAGATATTCGTTAGTCCAGAGCCGGGTTGAACAATTCCTTCTTCTGTACTGGAGCTCTCTAGGCAGCGAACACTGGTGGTGCCAACTGCAATTACGCGCCCCCCCCGCTTTTTGGCCTGGTTAATGGTCTCCGCGGCCTGAGGTGAAATTTCAAAATATTCTTCATGCATCTTGTGTTCAAGAACATTTTCTACTTGCACAGGTCGGAAGGTACCTAAACCTACATGCAATAATACAGTTTCTGTTTGAATTCCTTGATTTCTAATAGTTTCTAATAGCTCTAATGTAAAATGAAGCCCGGCGGTGGGTGCAGCGGCGGACCCCTCTTGCCGGGCATAGACCGTCTGGTAGCGTTTTTGATCATCCAGGGGCTTTTTAATATAGGGAGGTAGAGGCATGGTGCCAATCCGCTCCAACACCTGTAAAAAAGGTTCCTGGTGACTAAATTCTATGATTCGACCGCCTACCTCTGTATGGTCGATAATGGTTCCCGTCATAAGCCCTTGGCCAAAATCCAGTCTTTCACCAACTTTAGCTTTCTTCCCGGGCTTTACCAGCGTCTCCCAACGATTAGGGGCAATTTGGCGTAGCAAAAGCACCTCAATTTTTGCCCCGGTAGTAGTCTTAATACCAAAGATTCGGGCAGGCAATACTTTGCTGTCGTTCATTACCAGCACATCTCCGGGTTTTAGATAGTCTAGGATATCTTGAAAAATCTGATGTCTAATCTGGTCGTTATTTTTGTTTACAACCATTAAACGTGATTGATCACGTCTTACAATAGGTTCCTGGGCGATGAGTTCTTCTGGTAAATGGTAGTCAAAATCAGATAACTGCAAAGCACTGTTCTCCTTCAATATTTGAACATTTGTAATAGTATTGCAAAATCTTTCCTATTATATAACCACAAAATGGCAATATCAACTCAACATTCATTCGACAATGTATGAACATTTCCTGCTTTGGAAGATGATTTATCCAGACATATAAGAAATATAAGTAGCAAATTTGTTTATTAACGTCTAAGCAAAAAATTCAGCAGCAAGGTCAAGCATATACTTAATAATATTGAGGTTACTACCGGAAAGTAGAAAGTAAAATTGCCTCTTTGTATATGGATGTCACCAGGTAATTTACCTAAACCTGGAATTTTACCGACTAACAAAAGAAGTCCCCCCATGATTACCATCAGAAGCCCAAAAAAGATGAGTAATTTGGCCATGGATGACAAGGGCGTCACTTCTTCTCCCCCTTTTTATTAGGAACATTTTTTTTCGTCTGTCGATAATACCGATCCCGTTCACTATAGATACAACCACAATACTGCTGACGATACATCTCTAATTCCTTTGATTTAGCCGTAGCGGCTTTAAAGCCAGGGCGAAAATCCTCATAATAAAAAGGCACTCCGTACTGTTCTGCTAGGTTTTCACCAATTTCTTTAATCAGCTGGTGGTTCTGAAAGGGGCTTACCAATAAGGTTGTGGAAAAGGCAGTAAAATTTCCTTTTTTGGCCATCTGCGCCGTTCTTCTTAGGCGCATGTTGTAGCACATCTGACAACGTCTTGTCTCTCGGTGCACCACTTCTTGGAGGTATTCATCCAGGCGATAATCATCATCAAAAATAACATGCCAGTTCTGCTGCCTGGCATAATCTTCTAACTGATCTCTTCTTTTTTTAAATTCGGTATAGGGGTGAATATTGGGATTATAAAACAATCCATGAACTTCGAAATCCTTTTCTCGCAGACTATTTAGCGGATAAATCGAACAGGGGCCACAACAGGTGTGTAAAAGTATTTTTTTCATTTACCTTTAGACATTCCCTTTATGCAAAATTTTACTCTATGCAAAAGTATATCCGGATTGATAGCGAAATCATTCTCATACAGAAAGCCTTTCTTTAATGGCAAAGATGTCTTTATCATGTTTGTTAACCATACTCACTGCATAATTAGCATTTAAAGCAACCTCGGAAATAAGGCTAAGGACTTCTTTATGATTATCATCAATCCGAGCAGACTGAGTAAATAGTTCCTCTCGGAATAATTCCTGATTTCTTTTAAGTTCTTTCACATCAGTTTTCAGTACTATTACATCAGTTTTAAGCTCTGCTACATCGGTTTTAAGCTCTGCTACATCAGTTTTAAGTACCGCCACATCAGTTTTCAACTCCGCTACATCATTTCTGGTATCGACTAGTAATGCATTGTTATGACCAACCATTTTAATTAAATCTTCCATTAAAGACTCCAGCCTTGCCAATCTCTCCTCACTCATCAAAAAATCCCTCCTCTAAAAGCATTACCCGTTACCTGATTATACCATGAACCGTTAAAATAAGGTTCCCTGTTCCTGTTTACCTGTCTCTTCCATTTTAACTGGAATACCCAAGTGTTTATAGGCTGCAGGCGTTACAATTCTGCCCCTGGGGGTTCGGCTGAGAAACCCCAACTGCATTAAAAAAGGTTCCAGTACATCTTCCACCGTCTCGGTTTCTTCACTGATGGCAGCAGCTATGGTATCTAATCCCACTGGGCCACCATTAAACTTTTCAATGACAGCAAGCAATAATGTACGGTCAGAATGATCTAAGCCTAGAGGATCTACCTCGAAAAACTCTAAAGCCCTGGCAGCTACATCAGAAGTAATCTCCCCCTGTGCCCTTACCTGAGCAAAGTCCCGCACACGTTTTAATAGACGATTGGCTATTCTGGGGGTACCCCGGGAACGTCGGGCAATTTCTTCAGCTCCGGATGGATCTATGGTAACAGTAAGAATAGTAGCCGCCCGGAGAATAATTCTTGTTAAATCCTCAGGTTGATAGAACTCCAGTCGACTGATGATACCAAAGCGATCTCTCAACGGTGAGGCCAACATACCTGCGCGGGTGGTAGCACCAATTAGGGTGAATTTAGGCAAATCCAATCGAATGGAACGGGCACCGGGACCTTTTCCCAAGACAATGTCCAGGGCAAAATCTTCCATAGCAGGATATAAAATTTCTTCCACTGCTCTGCTGAGACGATGTATTTCATCAATAAACAGCACGTCTCCCTCAGAAAGATTGGTTAAAATGGCCGCTAAATCCCCTTGACGCTCAATGGCTGGCCCGGAAGTAGTTCGTATGTTTACTCCCATTTCATTGGCTATGATATTGCTAAGGGTAGTTTTTCCCAGGCCTGGTGGTCCAAAGAGCAGCACATGATCCAAAGGCTCTCGCCTTTGCCGAGCTGCTTCTATAAAAATGGAAATAGTCTCCTTAGCCTTTTGTTGACCAATATATTCATTTAATTTCTTAGGACGCAGGCTGGTTTCCAAGTCGTTATCCTCATTTTGTATGGCAGCCGATACCAGTCTTTCCGTCATAGTAACCTCCGGTTTACTTTAATGGAGTTAATTCCTTGAGAGCCAATTTAATAAGTCCAGAAACATCCTGCTGAGAATTTTTATGTTGTACTTTGGTGATGGCTTCTCTGGCTTCAGATTGAGAATATCCCAATGCCACCAAAGCAGCCAGAGCATCGCCCGCTCCGCCCTGGACAGACATTTCTGCCACTTCCCCTTGGGACACAATATTCGAACCCTTTAGCTTATCTTTTAATTCTAATAAGATTCGCTGAGCTGTTTTTTTCCCAACACCGGGCACTTTCACCAGTTGGTTAACATCATTTTCAATAATTATTGACCGAAGACGATTAGGAGCTAGACAAGAAAGGACAGCCAATGCTACCTTCGGGCCAACTCCAGCCACGTCTAGTAAGGCCAAAAAACAATCCCGTTGGTCTTCGTCAGAAAAGCCATATAATTGAATACCGTCTTCCCTCACTGCCATGTAGGTAAGTAATTTAATCTCTTGACCAGAACCAGGCATTGGGGTTGACAAAGGAACTTGCATTTGATAACCGATCCCATTAACATCAATCACAGCCCAGCCTGCACCCGAAGTTGCTAAACTTCCTTTAATATAGGCAATCACTTTATTCGACCTCCTGGTGATGAACTCCAGTGGGCATGGCAAATAGCAACTGCCAAAGCATCTGCCACATCGTCAGGTTTAGGAATCTCCTGCAACGCCAAAAGGGTTTTAACCATAAACTGTACCTGTAGTTTTTCTGCCTTACCATACCCGGTTACTGCTTGTTTAACCTGCAAAGGCGTATATTCTGCTACCGGCAAACCGGTGTTGGCTCCTGCCAGCATAGCAATGCCTCTGGCGTGGCCCACCGCCAGCGCGGTCCGGGCATTTTTATTAAAAAACAACTCTTCTATAGCCATGCAATCGGGCTTATATTGAGTAATTACCTCCATAAGTCCCTGATAGAGATATTTTAGCCGTAATGCTAACGGTAATTCCGGACCTGTCCTAAGACAATGATAAGCAATAGATTTATAACTGTTACCCTTAGCTTCCACCACTCCATAGCCGGTAATGGCGGTGCCTGGGTCAATTCCGAGAATGATCATATTGTGCCCCCAGTTTATTATACTGGAAACATTATACTACAAACTGCTGTTCTGTTGGGGAATAATTTGGCAAGTCTATTCTTGCAGTTCATCCAAATTTTCTAAAGCAGCATTCAAACCATCCTCGCTGGAAAATTCCAGTTCATACCGCAACTTAGCCTGTGTTTCGGGATTCATTTGAAAAAAGTCCATGGCTTGCTGAAGTTTTACCTGAAAAGTGGGCTGTAAAGTATTGATGTCAATGTTCTCTTCTATACAGATTAATTTTTGATTATAGCCAAGGGGTCCCTGAAAGATAGCCAATTTATTATTTTGTATCCCAAAATGCCGGAAGGAATTGTGATAATTGCAAAAATCATTTACTTTGGTCTGGGCTAAAAAGTCATTTTTAAGTTTTACTACTGAATAGCCTTTAGCTGCATATTGATTACTTAATTCCTGCTCTGTTTTGATATTTAAGGAACCGACAGTTCTTCTGGCCACCTCTTGTACGTCGCCGCAGATATATACCCTTTCCTCCCTAATTACCACATCCTGGAGAATAGCAGAGTCAGGTTGTTGTGCTAATGCTTGTAGAATAGTTGAATTGTTAAACAAACCAGGATTACTGATAAAACCTACCCCGCCTACTAAAATGAGCACTACCAGGATAGCCAAACTCCACGTTATTTTCTTATTCATACTAACCACTCCTTTAACTGGTTAGTATTGCCATAAGCAAAAAGGAATATTCACCAAAGGGACTAATTGAATATTCTTTTGGAGACGGCTTGCCAAATTTCGATAGACCTTCAAAATAGATCTTTTAGGCCTAAGGCTTATAGCCCATCGTTAAAAAAAGAAGTGACACAAAAAACTTTTTGCGTCACTCTCTTTCGTTATTCTTCTAGCTCAAAATTTGTATAAACCGCCTGCACATCATCATTATCTTCCAATAAATCGATCATCTTTATCATTTTTTCCGCCTCTTCACCCACTATTTTTACAGTGGTTTGGGGCACCATGGTGATTTCGGCATCAGCAACTGGGACACCCTGCTCAAGTAAGGCCGCTTTAACCGTAGGAAATTCCTCTGGTTCCGTGATAATCTCGAAACTATCCTCTTCTACCTTTACATCCTCTGCACCAGCGTCTAAAGCAGTTAGCATCATTTCATCTTCGCTAAGTTTGGTTTCAGATCGATCTATAATAATCACACCTTGCTCCTTAAACATCCAACCGACGCATCCTGTTTCCCCCAAGTTGCCTCCGTGTTTAGAGAGAATATGGCGTACCTCACCGGCTGTACGGTTACGATTATCGGTAGCAACGTGAAGTAGTATAGCGACCCCACCTGGTCCATATCCTTCGTAGCTAAACTCCTCAAAGTTAGCTCCTTCACCACCGCCAACTCCCTTTTGGATGGCCCGTTGGATATTATCATTCGGGATGTTTGCTGCTTTAGCTTTTTCGATAGCAGCCTTAAGCCGCATATTACCGACTGGGTCACCACCGCCGTTCCTCGCGGCAATAATGATCTCTTTAGATATTCTAGTGAAAACCTTACCTCTTTGAGAATCTACTTTCGCCTTCTTGCGTTTGATAGTGGCCCACTTGGAATGTCCAGACATAACAAACCTTCTTTCTATAAAGATAAATAACTCGAAAAAAGCTTGGTTTCAACCCAAAATAAATGGGTAAAACCTAGCTTCGTAGTACAAAATATGCTTTTAAAATTCTGGAGGAATGGGAGGCATATGTCTTTTATGTTCTCTCTTCTTTTCCAGGGCTTGAATCGTTTTTTTCACAGGCTCCGGTACATCACCATGCAGTATATAACTATCTAGATCTTTATAGGAAAAACCCATTTCCTGTTCATCACAATGACCAAACCATAATCCCGCGGTGGGAGCCTTATCAATAATACACTGTGGAACTCCTAACTCCCTAGCTAGCTCTCTAACCTGAAACTTTACCAAATTAGCAAGGGGCTTCAAATCCACCCCACCATCACCATACTTTGTATAGTGACCAACAACACGTTCCGCTTTGTTTTCGGTACCTACAACTAAATAGTTGTTTGTAGCGGCCAAGAAATATAACGTAAGCATCCTTAACCTGGGTTTAATGTTGGCGATCGTTAATTCACAGCTAGTAACATCATATTCTTGTCCTGTAAAACGATGTACGAACCAGTCAAAGGGTTGATCCAAGTTAATTTCCTGATAAGGTATTGAGAAGGTCTCAGCAACCAGTCTGCCATCTTGAGCGTCCTGTGGGTTACTATAACAGGGTAAAATTACACCTAGTACAGAATTCGGATAAGCTCTTTTGCATAATGCAGCAACACAGGCCGAATCAATTCCCCCGCTTAAACCTACCACAGCACCCTGGGCACCTGCCTTTTCAATCTCTTCTTTAATCCAGTGAGTTAGTTTAGCTGCTATATCCTTCATGACTCTGGACAAGCCCCCTTAGGCCATTGTTAAATTTATCATATCACATCCTAAGCTTGCGGTGCAAACACAAAGCAATATGGAGAAAAACTTCACAAACTAAAGAAATTTTAATAAAATCAATTTTCAATATATTCTGATTTGCCACACTGTTTAAACTAGTAAATATAGTAATACTATTTATTCAATTTGTATAAAGTTTTGTACGTTTATTTCGAGAATTCCTATTCTTTAATTGACAATCCATAATTTGCAAGACTATAATATATTCAGAATGTTTAACCTTTAAAAACAATTTCGGCAACAATGACTCATTTAGACAAATTATCATTTAATTTCTCTAGATTGCTAGCATTATTACCATTATAGCCTGTCTTTATTTTTTTCTAAAGCTATTTTTATTGTATAACTAATTGTCTAAATATCTAAACAGTATTGTTAATTAAGTTAATTTATAAACGAAATGTTTTTTCGCTTTATACATAGCATTATTATATAAAAAGCAAATGGACTAATTCCTTCTTTCTCTTAAGTTAATCCCATGAAAAGAGGTGGTCAAAGAAATTCCTCACAAAGCGTTTTTAACTAGATAGTTAGGGTTTTTTACACCAAAGGGGGGTTTATGATGGAAAATAAAGAGATAAAATTTTTAAAACTACAACAAATTATTGATGCACACGAAGGTAAGATCTCTCACCTTATCGCTATTTTGCAAGAGTCACAAGCTGAATATGGTTACCTCCCCAAAGAGGTACTCACTTACATTGCCACAGCTATGGGCATTTCTCCTGCCACTGTGCTAGGTGTGGCTACTTTTTATGCCCAGTTTTCGCTAATTCCCAAAGGTAAATACGTCATTCGTGTATGTGATGGAACTGCCTGTCATGTACGGGGCTCTGAACCTATTATGATGGGCTTGCGGAAGGAATTAAGTTTGTCTGCAGATAAACCAACCAGTGATGATTTAATGTTTACACTTGAAACTGTCTCCTGCTTAGGTGCATGCGGATTGGCTCCGGTAGTTGTAGCCGACGAAGAAGTTCACGGGCAAATGACACCGGATGGTATATTAGAAGTTGTTAAAAAATTGGCATCCGCTGCCAGTGAAAACTAAGGGGGGACCATAGATGCTGAAATCACGTGAAGAATTAATAAGCCTGCAGAAAAAAGCCAAAGCTGCACTGGATCAGGAAAAAATGCGCATCTTGGTCTGTGCCGGTACCGGTTGTGTAGCCAATGGATCTTTAAAAGTATATGCATCTCTGAAAAAGCTCATTGCCGAAAAAGGTTTGCTAGCTGAGGTTAATTTAGTTGAAGAAGTAAGCCATGAAGGTATTGGTGTTAATATCAGTGGTTGCCATGGTTTTTGCCAGATGGGCCCCTTGGTACGTTTTGAACCCTCTGGTTTGCTATATTGCAAAGTTCAGGAGTCTGACTGTGAGGAAATTATAGAGGCCTCTGTTGCCAATGATTCTGTAGTAGAACGTTTACTCTATGTCAATCCTACTACCGGTGAGTCTGTTAAGACCCAAGATGAAATTCCTTTTTATAAACGTCAACAGCGCGTTACCTTGAAAGATTGTGGTCGTATTGACCCCGATGATATCAATGATTACATCGCACATGGCGGCTACCAAGCCATTGCTAAAATTTTATTTGAATTGAAGCCGGAAGATGTTGTTAAGGAAGTTTTAGATTCTGGTCTACGCGGTCGGGGTGGCGGCGGTTTCCCCACCGGACGTAAGTGGTCCTTTGCCGCTTCACAGCCAGGTCCGAAAAAATACGTTATCTGTAACGGAGACGAGGGTGACCCAGGTGCTTTTATGGATCGTTCCGTCATGGAAGGTAACCCACACTCTGTTTTAGAAGGTATGATGATTGCTGGCTTTGCCATTGGCGCTGACGAAGGTTATATCTACGCCCGTGCCGAGTATCCCCTTGCCATCAAGCGTATGCGTAAAGCTATTGCTGATGCTGAGGCCCTTGGTGTGCTTGGCCAGGGTGTTCTGGGAACTGACTTTAACTTTAAGATTAATATTAAGGAAGGTGCCGGTGCCTTTGTTTGTGGCGAGGAAACTGCTTTGATCGCCTCCATTGAAGGTGAACGCGGTATGCCCCGTCCCCGTCCTCCCTTCCCTGCTGTCAAAGGACTTTGGGCTTGTCCAACCATTATTAATAACGTCGAAACCTTGGCTAACTTATCAGCTATTATTTTAAATGGTGCTAACTGGTTTAAGGGTTTTGGTACACCCAGTAGTGCTGGTACCAAGACTTTCGCCTTGGCCGGACAAATTCAAAATACCGGCTTAGTAGAAGTTCCCATGGGTATGACCCTGCGGGAAATTGTTTTCGATATTGGTGGTGGCTTGCGAGAAGGCAAAAAATACAAGTCTGTCCAAATCGGTGGCCCTTCTGGCGGTTGCTTAACAGAAGATAAATTAGATTTACCTTTGGACTATGATGAACTCTTAAAGGTTGGTGCCATGATTGGTTCCGGCGGCTTGGTAGTAATGGGTGATGACACTTGTATGGTAGAAACCGCTAAGTTCTTTATGGGCTTTGTGCAAAATGAATCCTGCGGTAAGTGTGTCCCCTGCCGGGAAGGTACCAAACAATTGCTGGCCCTCTTGACTAAAATTACTGAGGGTAAAGGAACTGAATCCGATTTAGATTTGTTAGCAGAACTGGCACAAAACGTAAAAGATGGTTCCCTCTGCGGCCTTGGTAAAACCGCACCTAACCCGGTTTTAACCACTCTCCGTTACTTCCGTGACGAATATCTTGCACACGTCAGAGACAAAAAATGTCCTGCCGGTGCCTGTCAGGCCTTAAAAGAATATTACATTGTTCCAGAAAAATGCAAAGGCTGTACTGTGTGCTCCAGGGTATGTCCTGCTGATGCCATTACCGGAGATAAAAAGCAGCCCCACGTTATCAATGTAGATCTTTGCCTGAAGTGTGGTGCCTGCATGGAAAAATGCAAATTTGGCTCCATCATTATCAGGTAAATGCTTAGATACTGAGAAAGGGTGTGACGTGATGAGTGGTAAAATAACCATAAATGGTCAACTTATAGATTTTACTGATGAAAAGAATATTCTAGCTGTGGCACGCAACGCTGGTATTGATATTCCTACCCTTTGCTACCACCCAGAATTAACGATTGTTGGCGCCTGCCGTTTATGTGTGGTAGAGATTGAACGGATGGGGATACAAGCCTCTTGCTCCACTGCTCCAGCAGACGGTATGGTGGTATACACAAATTCTGAAAAAGTCAATAAAGTACGTAAAATGGTTCTGGAGTTACTGCTGGCCAATCACGACCGTGAATGTACCACCTGTGATTCCAGTGGTGCCTGCAAACTGCAAAAATATGCCAGTGACTATGGTATCAAGCGCTTGCGTTACCCCAACCGTGCCCAAATGCTACCCTTAGATGTTTCTAGCTTATCGGTAGTACGTGATCCTAACAAATGTATTTTATGCGGACTCTGTGTACGCGTCTGTAAAGAAAAGCAGGGTATTGGCGTTTGGGATTTCAAAAACCGTGGGTCCCGTACTGAAATTGTGGCAGCTATGGATCAGCCTCTTTCCGAGTCTGCCTGTATTAACTGCGGCCAGTGCATTGCGGTTTGCCCCTGCGGTGCTTTAACCTCTAATTCCTCTGCTATCCAAGAGGTTTGGTCTGCTATCCGCGATCCCAAGAAAACCGTCGTCTGCCAAATTGCTCCCGCCCCCCGGGCTGCGCTAGGCGAAGAATTTGACCTTGGTTCCGTGGAAGTTACCGGCAAAATTGTATCTGCTTTACGAAAAGTTGGCTTTGATAAAGTTTTTGATACAGTATTCACAGCCGATATGACCACTATTGAAGAGTCTAATGAATTCCTGGGCCGTTTGGTAAAGGGAGAAAACCTGCCCCTCTTTACCTCCTGCTGCCCCGGTTGGGTTAAATATGCCGAACAATTCCATCCTGAGCTACTGAATAATCTTTCATCCTGCCGTTCACCTCAGCAGATGTTCGGTTCCTTATTGAAAAAGAAATACGCCAAAGACTTGGGCGTTGCACCGGAGGATCTATTTGTCGTCTCCATCATGCCTTGCACCGCCAAGAAGTATGAAGCCAAGCGTCCTGAATTTATGACTGAGGGTTCCTATGACGTGGATGCTGTGTTAACCACCGTGGAAACAGCCCGTCTGTTCCGGGAAGCTGGTATCATTTTCAAAAATTTAGAAGATTCTAGGTTTGATCAACCTATGGAGCAAGCCACTGGTTCCGGTGTTCTCTTCGGTGCCACCGGTGGTGTAATGGAATCGGTAGTTCGTTATGTTGCCGGTAAGCTTCTCAATGCCGAGGGACGGGTTGATGTAGAATTTACCCGTGGTATGGAAGATACCAAGATAGCTAGCATCAACGTAGGCGACAATAAATTAACCCTGGCCGTGGCCAATGGTTTAGCTGCTGCTGAAGCACTGATTGAAAAAATTCAATCCGGTGAATTAAATGTTCATGCTGTTGAAATTATGGCTTGCCCCGGTGGTTGTGTAGGTGGTGGCGGACAGCCCTTCCAAAATAATAGCGAACATCGGTTAGCCAGAGCCAAGGAAATCTACAATATTGATTCAAAATTAGTTCTGCACAAAGCCCAAGATAACGAAGATCTTGACAAGATCTTTGAAAAATACTGGAACGGTTGCTGCAATCATGAGACTCACCACGACCTTCACACTCACTACCAGGCGAAAAAACGTATTGCCGGTAACGAAATCGTTATTAAAGATGGCGAAGGTCCGGAAATTACTGTTTGTTTGGGTGAAGGCTGCCTGAAGAAAGGTTCCCTGGCCATCGTTGAAAAACTGGCCAACCTACCCGTTAAGGTAAAAGGAGTTTTCTGCTTGGAAAGCTGTGGTGAAGGTATCTCTGTTAAGGTAAATAACGAGATCCTCCATGTTACCGAGGAAAACGTAATAGACTCTATTAAGGCCAAGTGCGGTTGCAGTTGCGGCTGCTGTTCATAACGTAAATATTATAAATCCTGGGTGCTAACAGTAGTTAGTACCCACTTTTTTATGATAAAATAGATTTGGTGATGAATATGACGAAAAAACATCTAACTTTACTCATTGGACCTGCTAAATATCCTGAAGACGACCAAAGAATGGTCACTATGTTCTTAGCCGAAGCAGGGAAAAAAATTATCTGCGGCTCCAGCACTGCCAACATGGTTTCTCGACTCTTACCTCCGGAACAAAGATTGGATAGTGTCAATGATTTGCTCCTGGTTACCGATGGTACTGTCATTTTAAGTGAAGTGCTGGATATCTTTATGAATCAGGATCAAGCAGAGGCTTCCCCTTCCCCAAATGACGCCAGCATCCTGGCCGCTGCTTTAACTGAGGCTACATCTATCTCTTTTTTAATCGGCATGGCGGTTAATAAATCTCAGCGGAGTTTAAGCTTACCTGCTAAACCTATCGTAAAAAGTCGGTTTGCCAGGGAACTGGTGGAGATTCTAAAAAATATGGGCAAACAAGTAATGGTGGAGTACTTTTAACTCCACCATTTTAATTATATTCATATATAATTAAAAAATTGCTATTCTAACACTATGCTTTGTCGAAATATTGCTGGCAAAATCCACGCAAAACTACTTGACGCTCACGAACGTTCTAGGTTAGAATTATTATAGTTGAAATTGTTTGAATATTTATAATCTTTTAAGAAGTGATACTTGTCTAATTAAAATAATAATTATGTCATTTGTCAGACAGTTTTAACTGCGGTAAAACAATAGAATATTTAGTAGGGAATGGAGGTGTGACAGTTGCTTACTCAACAACTGATCAACGGGCAAATCCTTATAACGAACATTGCCAAATACTCCATCACCAGTGATAGTTCTGTAATCGTACCAAAATTCGAACCATGTATCGATGCTTATGAGCAATATGTTTTTATGGATTCCCAAGAAAAAAAAGAATTGCGACCATCCTTTGATCATTATGGTCAACTAATTTGCCTATCCTAAATACTTCGTTCACCTGTAAAAGTTTCCGACACGAAAAGGTCATATTCAGAATTTTTCATCATAAAATTCATTACACACTAATTGTATTACTACTAACTATTGAATTTACCTTTCGGTTAATGTATTTTCAGCCGGGAAAATTAATTTTCGGAGGGTGGTGGTTCCTAAGTCAGTCTTTTGATTAGCTACTTTCAGGGGTTTTGTGGTGGGGTAGCAAAACAAAAATAGATGCTACCTTTCTTTCCACGGATTTGCAGTACAGGCCTTACCATTTTAAACAAGCCCTCCATGGGCGTACAACTACGTAACCTTCGAAAGGAGGAACCATTGCATGGGTGCAGAGTGCAAATGCAATTGCGACCAAGAGAAAAAGCTGGATGCATTATTTGCTCAATATAAGGGCAATTCTAACGGCCTTATTGTGGTGATGGCCGCCATCCAGGAAGTACATGGCTACTTACCAAAGGATTTCTTAGTGAAAACCGCCGAAGAACTGGGTGTTCCCCTTAGTGATGTTTATGGGGTTGCCACCTTCTATGCGGCCTTCAGTCTGCGTCCAAGGGGTAGACATTGCGTTAACCTTTGTCTGGGAACCGCGTGCTACGTTAAAGGCGCTCCAGATGTACAAACAATACTGGAACAAGAAATGGGCATTAAAGCCGGCAACACCACTGAGGATCGTCGCTTTAGCCTGGATTTAGTAAGATGTTTAGGTGCCTGTGGCATTGCACCTGTCTTAACTGTTAACGGTGAAGTTTATCCCCGTATGACAGCAGAAAAAGTAAACGAAATATTGGCCAAATATGAATAATACCTCTAGGGAGGTGAAATATATGAATTTTGCTGAACTCGAATTATTAAGAGCAACTGCAAAGGAATCTATTAAATTGCGTTTGGGTGAAGAACCCTCTGATAACTTCAAATATCACGTTCTGGTATGCGGTGGTACCGGTTGTTTATCAATTGGTTGTCAAAATACCCTGGATGCATTCCAAAAGGCTGTTGACAGCCACGGTTTACAAGATTCTGTAAAAGTGGTGGTAACCGGCTGTATGGGGACCTGTGAAATGGGTCCTGTTATCACCGTATTTCCCGAGGGTTATTACTACTGTCGGGTACAACCAGAAGATGCAGAAGAAATCGTCTCTTCTCATCTAAAGAATGGAAAATTTGTTGAGCGTTTATGTTATCATGCTGCCGATGGGTCTGTACAGGCTCGCAAGTCTGACATGACCTTCTTCAAGAAGCAAAAGCGTAATGCTCTGCGTAATTGTGGTCTAATTAGCCAAACCTCCCTTGAAGAATACATCGCCATGGATGGTTATAAAGCTCTGGCCAAAGTCCTACAAGGCATGAGCCCTCAACAGGTTGTGGATGAAGTAAAAAAATCCGGTCTGCGTGGCCGCGGCGGTGCTGGCTTCCCCACCGGAGTAAAATGGCAATTTGTTTTGGATCAGCAAGCTGATCAGAAATATATTGTTTGTAATGGTGATGAAGGTGACCCAGGTGCTTTTATGGATCGTTCGGTACTGGAAGATGATCCCTACTCCGTCATCGAAGCCATGACCATTGGCGGATATGCGGTTGGTGCCAGTAAGGGCTTCGCTTATATTCGCTTAGAATATCCCAGAGCCATTGATCACTATAACAAAGCTCTGTGCCGTGCCAGAGAAGTTGGTTTATTGGGCAATAACATCCTAGGAACCGACTTTAGTTTCGATATCGAAATTCGTGTTGGTGCTGGTGCCTTTGTCTGCGGCGAAGAAACTGCTTTGCTCGCCTCTATCGAAGGTCGTCGTGGCGAACCTCGTCCACGTCCCCCCTTCCCGGCCGTTTCAGGTCTGTTTGCTAAACCCACCGTCATTAATAACGTTGAATCCTGGGCTAACATCTGTCCTATTATTATCAATGGCGGTGATTGGTACGCTTCTATGGGTACCGAAAAGAGTAAAGGTACCAAGGTATTCACACTGGCTGGCAAGATCACCAATACTGGTTTAGTGGAAATTCCCCTGGGTCTGACCCTACGGGAAATGGTTGAAGATATCGGTGGTGGTGTACCCGATGGCAAAGCCTTTAAGGCTGCCCAAACCGGAGGCCCCTCAGGTGGCTGTATACCCGCTGCTTATCTGGATACCCCCATTGATTATGAAAACCTGGCTGCCCTAGGTTCCATCGTAGGTTCCGGTGGTATGATTATCGTTGATGAAGGAACCTGTATGGTCGACTTAGCTAAATTCTATCTGGGCTTCACTCAGGACGAGTCCTGTGGCAAGTGCACTCCCTGCCGTATTGGTACCAAGAGAATGTTAGAAATTCTCGAACGTATTACCAAAGGTTTAGGCAAGGAAGGCGATTTGGAATTGTTAGTTGAACTGGCCAACTCCATTAAGGCATCTGCTCTGTGTGGACTGGGTCAAACTGCTCCGAACCCCATCCTCAGCACTTTGCGTTACTTTAAAGATGAGTTTGAAGCTCACATCAAAGATAAAAACTGCCCGGCGGGAGTTTGTAAAATGCCCCGTAAAGGCCTAAAATCCTAGAGGATAGGAGGGAAAAGGCATATGGCAACCGTAACACTTACCATTGACAATGTAAAATTGGAAGTTGAGCAGGGTACTAGCATATTAGATGCTGCGAAACAAATCGGCATCAATATCCCTACTCTGTGCTATATGAAAGAGATTAATGCCATCGGCGCATGTCGTATTTGCGTGGTTGAAGTACAAGGCGCCCGGGCCCTCCAGGCAGCTTGTGTAACTCCTGTAACAGAAGGAATGGTTGTAAAAACCAATTCAGCAGCTGTTAGGGCTTCCCGCAAGATGACATTGGAATTAATTCAATCCAATCACCCGCAGGAGTGCAACACCTGCCTGCGCAACAATAACTGTGAATTACAAGCCTTGTCTGAAGCAATGAGACTTACGGAAATTCGTTTTGTTAGACCGGCTCAAAGCCATAGCAAAGACGATATTGATAATTCCTCCCCCTCTATTGTTCGTGATCCGCGCAAATGCATCCTTTGCCGTCGTTGTGTAGCCGTCTGTGAAAAGGTTCAGGGAGTTAAGTGCATTAGTGCTGTGAACCGTGGTTTTGAAACCATTGTTGCTCCTCCCTTTGATCAAGGCCTAAATGATGTAAACTGTGCTATGTGTGGTCAGTGTTCCTTAGTCTGTCCCACCGGTGCCATTACTGAAGTGGATGATACCGGCAAGGTATGGCGAGCTCTGGATGATCCCAGTAAGCACGTACTGGTACAAACTGCACCTGCCGTACGGGTAGCCATTGCAGAAGAATTCGGTATGGAACCCGGTACTGTTAGCACTGGTAAACTAGTTGCTGCTCTGCGTCGCCTAGGCTTTGACAGTGTCATGGATACAGACTTCACTGCCGACCTGACAATCATTGAAGAAGGAAACGAGTTCATCAAGCGTGTCACCGAAGGTGGCGTGCTGCCGATGATTACTTCCTGTAGCCCTGGTTGGATTAAATACATTGAAATGTACTATCCTGACCTATTGGCTCACCTGTCCACCTGTAAATCGCCGCAACAAATGTTTGGTGCCCTGGCTAAAACCTTCTATGCTGAGAAGAAAGCCATTGACCCTGCCAGCATTTACAGCGTATCCATCATGCCCTGTACTGCTAAAAAGTTCGAGGCTCAACGTGATGAACTTACAGACAGCGGCTATCAAGATGTTGATGTTGTACTTACCACTCGTGAATTGGCCCGTATGTTGCGCGAAATCGGTATCGATTGGGAAAGCTTGCCTGATGAAGATTACGATGCTCCCATGGGTCTTTCCACCGGTGCAGCGGTTATCTTTGGTGCCACTGGCGGTGTAATGGAAGCTGCCGTACGCACCGTTTATGAAGTTATCACCAAGGAAGCGATGCCTGATATTAACTTGACACCCGTTCGTGGTATGGAAGGCATTAAGGAAGCGACCTTAAAGGTTGGCGATCTGGAAGTAAAAGTTGCTGTGGCCCATACTCTGGGTAACGCCCGTAAGCTGCTGGATAAGATCCGCGCCGGTGAAGCAGATTACCACTTTATCGAAATCATGTGCTGTCCTGGTGGCTGCATAGGTGGCGGCGGTCAACCTATTCCTACCAACCTGGACATTCGCCTCAAGCGTATTGCCGGTACCTATAAGGCTGACGAAGATCTACCGATCCGTAAGTCTCACGAGAACCCAGCCATCACGGCTATTTACGAAGAATTCTTAGGTCAACCTCTGGGTGAAAAATCCCATAAACTGCTGCATACCCACTATGTCCCACGCGGCGTTTATAGAAAACCCGAAGGCTTACCTGATAAAGTTCCCAGTGGTGATCATCACTAAAAATCTTGAGGGCTTGCTAAATGCAAGCCCTCTCTTTTTATCTATCCTGATAATAACTGAAAGACTAGTTGGGGATGGTATTATCCACCGCTCAATTCCATGCTCTGCGACATCATCATTTTCTGATAAAGCCCACCTAGAATTAAACCTATAACGCAGACTGGGGAGAATTATATTTCCAGTTGCATTCTTCCATATCTTTAAAGAACGTAACAACCGCTTTCACCAATACTTCTTCCATTAGTTTACCTTTTTCCTGTGTAGCCTTTGTAGGATCACCTGTGGCACCACAGTCAGTCAATTCAGCAAAGTTCCATTTAATATCTACACTGTCCGGCAAATTGGGAACAACCCCCCGAGCATGTTCCATCTCAATCAATTCAGGGAACAAAGCTAAGCCAATGGAGGTTTCTCCTTCACCAGCATGTCCAAGGCCATCCCATACTTCGAATGTGTTGGCAGGCAGTAGTTTACCTGCAGTTACCCACCAGGCATCCAATGAGACTATTTTTGCCTCGGGATATTCCATTTTAATGGATCTGGCAGCCACTTCAATAGGAGCTATATTTCCATCATGTCCGTTCATAATAAAGATTTTTTTAATCCCATTTTTAATGACAGAAGTCATTATATCCTTTAATACAGCAATTAATGTTTCATAGCGCAACGTGAGAGTAAAGGGAAAGTGAGCGTAGTGTTCGCTTACCCCAACATTGATCGGGGGTAAAACCAGCAAATCAGGCACCTCGGCTGCTACCTTTTCAGCCAACATGGAGGAGACAAAGGTGTCTGTACCAAAAGGTAAGTGAAAACCATGGTTCTCACAGGAACCAACTGCTAAAATTGCTTTGTCATATTTACTACCATTTAAATATTGATGCCCCGTCATTTTCTGGAGAGTGCTCATAGTAAATACCTCCTTTTAAGTTAGAAAAACTTGGCTTACGCCAAGTCTTTGACGTACCCTATAGGGCAGGTCATAACCTTATAGGTCACAGGCAGGCAAGCAGAGGCGAAGCCTTAGTTTTTCTTATACTTTCATCAATAGAAATTTTATACTTCTATCCTAAAAGTGATAAAAAGCAGGTTAGGGTAACAGTATCTACGCCCAACCTGCTACTTACTATCTACTAATTAGGGAGTAACTTCTTTAATTAATGAAAACTTGCCATCTTGTACTTTTAAGATGGAAACAGATTTCTTAGGTACACGCTTGCCATCGGCATAGGTAATGCTACCAGTAACCGCTGCAAAATTATTGGTTTGCAACAAAGCTTCCCGAATGGCTTTCGGGTCTGCAGAATCGGCTCGCTTGATAGCATCTGCAATGAGGTGCATGGTATCGTAACCGAGGGCTGCAAAGGCGTTTTCGGGTTCTTTATTGTACTCAGCTTTATAATCATCTACGAACTTCTTAACTTTTTCTCCATCACTATTTAAGCAGGTGTGGGTCGCAAAGTAAGTATCAACCTCGGCACCCTTACCACCCAGTTCAATCAACAGAGGAGTATCAAAGCCATCGCCGCTGACAACAGGAATATTTACGCCGGCATCACGCAGTTGTTTAACAATGGGACCACAATCGGAAGGGCCGGAGGAAATAAACAATACATCGGGTTTTTCTTTAAGTGCCTTTAAGCGGGTAATCTGGGCAGAGAAATCTTGATCCCCGGTTTTGAATGTATCCTCTAGAAGGATTGCGCTGTCACCATTCTTACTCTTAAAACGTTCTTCAAAAAAGGCTGCTAAGTTCATGGTAAAGTCCATAGCAGTGTCTTTTAAAACATAGGCTTTTTTAGCCTGTAAAGCATCTACAGCGTAGTCCGCAGCAGCATAAGCTTGGGCATCGTCACCAAAAGCAGCCATAAAGAAGAAGTCACCCACTTGCTCTGGCATGCTGGGCAGTGTGGCACCAGAAGTGATAAAGGGAACTCCGGCAGTCTGAGCGATAGGACCAGCCGCTAAGGCATAGTTGGAATCACTAAAGCCAGCAATGGCAGATACTTTTTCTACATCTACCAATTTCGAGGCAGCGTTCGTGGAGGAAGTTTGATCTGTCTTACCATCAATACTAACAACTTCGATCTTTTTACCATTTACTCCACCAGCAGCATTAATCTCTTTGGCAGCTAATTTAAAACCATTGAGTGATGGACCATCCAGAGAAGCCTGGGCACCTGTCACATTATAGATAGCACCAATTTTAATAACGTCGCCACCGCTCTCCCCTGCTTGCTTAGGCTGTTCTTTTTCTTGGGAACCACCGCAACCAGTCAGCGCTATTCCCAATACCAGTGAGAAAAGTAAGACCAAGAGTTTTTTCACTTTAATTATCCTCCTTTATTATTGAGTCTACTTTAAAAAAGATTATTTCTTGATGAATCACCTCCTGAATAAAATAAAATGCCTAATTTTCCATTTGATTCATGGTATTCCACTTTTTCTTCTTAAATAGATTCCAGCTAAATTCTCTTGAGCCAACGATACCTTTAGGCCGCACAATAATCACAATAATCAGCACAACGGACAGTACGATTTGACTGATCCCATACAAAGGAGGAATGCTGATTCCCCCGACGGTAATGCCAACTTCCAAGTTGCGCAACAGTTCTGGGACTAAGGTCATTAGGGATGCCCCCACTACCCCGCCGGTGATGCTACTCATACCACCGATAACTGACATTACCACCAATGAGAAGGTACGGTCGTAGGAGAACGAAAGAGGTGTAACCACAGTAATTAAATGTGCCCACAGAGCACCACCAATGCCTGCAAAAAAAGCACCCACACAAAAGGCCAACAAGCGGTACTTCGTTAAATTAACCCCCATCGCCTCCGCAGCTAAATCATCCTCACGTATGGCCATCATTCCTCTACCATAGGCTGAGTTAATAATACGCCACACAACATAGATGGTAATACAGGTAAAAATCCATACCCACCAAGTATTGGTATATTGAGTAAGGCCATTAATTCCTCTGGCACCCCGGGTAAAGTCTTGCAACTGGGTAATTACTACTTGTATAACCACCAGAAAACCTAGTGTGGCCACAGCTAAATAATGACCCCTCAGGCGAAGCACAGGATAACCGATGATCAGGGCACAGATAGCAGCCACTAACCCGCCAATGATTAATGAAGGTAAAAAACTTAATTCCACAGAACCTAGCCACTTCGGAAGTTCTGGTAAAATAATTGCTTTTTTTACCAAGGGTAGTGATAAAATAGCAGCCACATAGGCACCAACCGCCATAAAGCCTGCATGTCCTAAAGAAAAAACCCCACAAAAGCCATTGGTTAGGTTAAGGCTGACAACCAAAGCAATATTGATGCCGACCAAATTGATTATCCGCATATGGTACGGGCTTAACAGCATATTACAAATAAACAGTATAACGAACAGAGCCACCAGAGCCAGTAGGGTGTAAAGCTTTTTCTTTTGAAGGTTCATCATACCTTTCTCCCTTCAGCAGAACCGAGAATACCGTTGGGTCGTAGGAGCAACACTAAAATTAACAAAATAAAGACAAAGGCATCACGGTATCCGGTATACTCTATTGGCAAAAAACCAACTAATAAAATTTCAAATAATCCCAGTAAATATCCCCCCAGCACAGCACCGGGAATACTACCAATACCACCGATAACCGCTGCCACAAAGGCCTTAAGGCCGGGGATAAAACCCATTAATGGATCAATTCTGCCGTACTGTCCCCCCAGCATAATCCCTGCCACAGCCGCCAGCGCAGAACCGATAGCAAAGGCAATAGCCACCACAATATTGATATCTATCCCCATCAGACGTGCTACTCCAATATTTTCTGAGCAGGCCCGCATGGCGGTACCCAACCGGGTATTCTTAACAAAAAAGGTCAATAAGATCATCAGAAGAACCGCCACACCTACTGTGAGAATGGTCATATTATTAAAGGTCACACCAGCAAGCTCATGATTCTTGGCAAAAACCTCTGGAAAAACGAATTTTCTTGGTTGGGCACTAACAGTCAAGATGCCTAGATTTTCTATTAAAATAGATAGAGCTATGGAGGTAATTAACATAGATTCCTCACTAGCAGTTCTTAAAGGACGATATGCAATCCGTTCCACCAGCATACCGATCAGAGCAGCAAAACCCATTGCCAAAAGTAGACCTACCACCAAAGGAACCTTACCGGAGAGAAAAATAAATAATGCACAATAACTACCAATCATTAAGATATCACCATGGGCAAAGTTAATTAGGCGGAGAATGCTATAGGTAATAGAAAAACCGATGGCTACCAAAGCATAAATACTACCTAAGCCAATGCCGTTTACAATTTGCTGCAATAAATATGTACTGTCCATGGATTAACCCCCTAAATAAGCACGTTTAACTTCTTCATTGGAAAGCAATTGTTCAGGGGTGCCCTCCAGCTTAATGGTCCCAGTTTCCAGAACATAGGCACGGTCGGCGATGCCCAGTGCCTGAAAAGCGTTTTGCTCTACCAATAATACTGTGCGTCCCTGTTCTTTAATTTTTTTAATAACATCAAATATTTGCTCCACTATTAAAGGTGCCAAACCCAAGGAAGGTTCATCAAAAAGAACTAGTTTCGGACGGGACATTAAGGCCCGGCCAATGGCCAGCATTTGCTGTTCTCCCCCGGATAGTGTCCCTGCCGATTGGGAACGCCGTTCTACCAAGCGGGGAAAAGTACTATAAATCCATTCCAAATCCCTTTTTACTTCTTCCTTGTCCTTCCGACGGAATGCACCCAGTTCAAGATTCTCTTTAACGCTCAAGCGCCCAAAAACCTGCCTTCCCTCGGGACAATGGGCAATGCCGAGGTCCACCAAGCGATGAGCAGGTACTTTCGTAAGATCCGTTCCTGAAAAATGGATACTTCCTTCCTTGATGGGATGCATACAGGAAATCGCTCTTAGGGTACTTGTTTTACCCGCTCCATTGGCACCCAGCAAAGCTACCAGTTCACCCTCTCTTACAGACAAGGAGACATTTTTTAAAGCCTGAATTCTGCCATAATATAAATTAACATTATTTAGCTCAAGCATTGGCGGCGGCCCTCCCTAAATATGCTTCAATCACCTGTTGATTGGACCGGATATCTGCAGGTTTACCTTCCGCAATAATTTCACCGTAACTCAATACCTGAATGTTATCACAGAGATTCATTACAACGTGCATATCGTGTTCAATGAGCAGAATCGTTAAATCATACTTGTCTCTTATGATTCGAATGGTTTCCGTTAATTCCTGACTTTCTCGAGGATTCATACCGGCTGCCGGTTCATCAAGCAGTAATACCCTTGGGCCAGTGGCTAAGGCCCGGGCAATCTCTAGTTTACGTTGGTCTCCGTAAGGTAAATTGCCAGATAATTCATCGGCTAGGTGAAGTAATCCCATATCTTCTAACAGGGCACTTGCCCGTTCCCGAAGGTCTTTTTCCCCTTTTTTAAAGGAAGGTAAACCAGCAATAGCAGCCCAAAAACCATAGTCTTTATTAATTTGAGCCGCTACTAAAACATTGTCAAGAACTGTTAACTTAGTAAATAAGCGAAGATTCTGAAAGGTGCGTGCCATCCCTAAGCTTACAATTTGATCCAGTCGTTGACCCGCTATATCCTGTTGATGTAAGCGGATAGTTCCACTGGTAGGTGTAAAAACCCCTGTCAGAAGGTTAAACACGGTTGTTTTACCAGCTCCATTTGGTCCGATTAAACCTGCAATAACACCTTTTTCTAAGGTTAACGAATAATCGCTCACAGCCTTAAGTCCACGAAAATACTTAGTTACTTTATCTACTTCTAAGATAGAAGAAGCCATCCTGTACGCTCCTTTCATTTTGCTCGTCAATTCTGCCTAAAAACAAGGATTCCATTATAACAACAGACTAACTTCTGCTAAATACTTCATAAATCCTCCTTGTTTACTAAAAATATACATTGCATAGATAATTATTTAACCCTTTAAAAATCAAGGTTTTATCAGGAAATAAACTTGATCCAATTAGAAAAACCTGGCTTGCGCCAAGTCCTTGACGTAGACGAAATCCTTATTTTTTCTTATACTTTCGTCAATAGAACATACTTTCTGAAAGTGAAAACAAAAAACCCCCTTGCGGAGGTTTAGATTGAGAACTTTTGAGTTTATTTTTTGTCTAAGACTTTCTTTAGTTCCAGAAGCTTTTGATGATTACTTAGATGATCAGGTAACCAGTCAAAAGCAAACTTCATTAAGCTAACATCATCCTGCATAATGACCGGCAGATTCTCTTGAAGTTGTTCTTCTATTAAATCTGGATGCTCAGCCAGAATATTTTTAAAGCGATCGATATCATAGCAACCAATTAAAATCATATCCATCATAATTTGGTCTAAATTTGGATTACCGGTGGTTTTTGTTTTAAGTGGTATTTGCCCAAATAATTCTTCTGGTTCATTGTACTCTGCTAAACCTTGGTTCATCATCCATTCCTCTACTGTCCATTCCTTTGCCTCTTGAAGACCATGACAGCGAGATTTCTCAAAGGCTATACCATATACCCCATCCCCACGTACTTCCACAGGCGCCATCCGGCATGACCAAGGACGCACATGATAAACCTGACAACCAAAATCAGTAATAAAGGGACAAACCAAATTATCTTCCCGCATCTTTAAAATTACTACCGGAAACCCTGACTTAGGTGCTCTTAAAACATGCGTATATTGTGCTAAAAACTCACTGGATGGCATAGCTAATTTATTTTTCATCCTTAAAACATCATAGGGTGTCAGAAATATATTGATATCTCGGCAACATTGTTTGAAACAGGCCAGCCCGTCATGACAGGAAAATTTAAATGCATCTGTTAGCTTTAAATTTTGGCTCATCTTTTTGCTCCTTATTTTTTTATCATGGCACCATTATACCATATCTTTATGATAAGTCTTTACCAGCGGGGCCAAAAAACCGCCATTGCAGCCCCGAGAAGAAGTGCCAAGCTAAGACCAATGGTTGCCGATGAGCCTGTACCTTCAACATATGAGTAGGTTATTCCTAAAATGCCTAGATAGGACCCGTAAAGGATTATTCCCTTCCAACGAAATTTCTTGGCCATGCACCTAACTCCCCTCGCCATACTCTAGTGAACCCCTACAGGAGTTTGTTTCACTTTCAGAAAATATAAAATTTCTATTGACGAAAGTATAAAAAAAACTAAGGCTCCCGCCAACGTCTAGACTTGGCGTAAGCCAAGTTTTTCTAATGAACTTTCCTTGATATATTCTTCCCGCAGATTTAATTCCTCGGGAGCATGTAAAATCAACATTTTGTAACTAGCATCCTTGGGAACTCCGGCCGGTGTCAGCCATGAAACAACAAAAATAAGTAGTAGGGCTAGGGGCACAGCCCAAATAGCTGGCTGTTCTGCCAATGATCTCATCACGGGATGGGCTGCATAGTAGACACTTAGGGCAGGAATCGCCATCTTGTCGGCTAACATTACGGATACGATAGCAGCCAGAGCAGCTATCCCACCACCTAACATGCCGATAGCAGCTCCCATCATACTGGTGCCTCGCCACCATACGCTGACGATTAGCATCGGAAAATAAGATGCTGCAGCGATGGCAAAGGCCCATCCTACCATCATATTAATATCAAAATTCTCCACCAGGGTTCCGAGAACTATAGCTGTTACACCCCCTATAACAGCAGCTACGCGGAAGGCTCTCAGACGTTGCTTGTAGGATGCCTTTGGATTGATCATGCTGCCGTAGATATCGTGGGCCAAAGCTCCTGTAATGGAAACCAGTAGACCGGAAAAGGTAGTCATAAATCCGGCAAAGGCCCCTGCCGATGTGATACCTGAGAGCAAGTCACCTAAATAGGGGACTGTATTATTTAATAAACGAGGCATGGTTAGAACCACTGAATCGGTACTAAAGGCACCGCCGGTGACAGCGTAAAGATGGGGTACTAAATTACGCCCCAGTGTTCCCCAGATAGGCGGGAAGAGATAGAAACATCCCAATAAAATAATCACCCAAAAGGCTGTGCGCTTAGCTGTGCGTCCATCGGGATTGGTGTAAAACCTTACCAGGATATGTGGGAGACCTGCAGTGCCACAGATGAGAGCAAGAATGAGCGAATACGTATACAGTAAAGGGTGTCCATACTTATTGGTGAACGGTCCATAGGGTTCCATCCAGGCTTTATTCATCGGAGCGTTAGGAACCACTGCCCCTTTAGGATAAACAATCTCAACACTTTCCTGTCCAGCAGCAGGAAAAACCGTTAGTTTGACAGACCCAACTCCAGCCAGTGGATCGGACACGGTAAAAGTATCTCCGGCTGAGAACCGATAAAGAGTTTGGGATTTACCCGCCAATTCTCTTGCGTATTTTTCATCCGGCAGACCAGAGATTATCATGTTCTCTGCTGATAAGGGAAGAAAATCTTTATTTGCAGGCTTAGCCGTTGCAACAACCACCTCTGCTCCATTGCCAAAGGTTGCCGTGACACCCGCTGGGAAAGTGATTTCATTGGTCGGAGCCAGCGGCTTATAGGACACTGTGGTATCTTCTTTGAAGGTTGGTAACGGTTTGCCGATCTCGTCGGATTTGGCAATTTCATTCATATGACCTGGATAACCACCCACAACGGAAAAGAGGATAAAAATTGGCAGAGAGATGGCAAACATTTTTACCCAATACTGAAATGCCTGCACAAAGGTAATTCCTTTCATTCCTCCCAGGGCTACATTTAAGGTAATAACGCATCCTACCAAAACAACACCAACCCAGTAAGGGGTATTTAGGATATTTACTAAGGCTACACCTGCACCTTTCATCTGCGGCATGGTGTAAAAAAGTCCAATGATCAAAACAAAAACCACCGCAATTTTTCGGAAAACCGGACTGGAGAACCGACCTTCGGCGAAATCCGGAATGGTATACGCTCCAAAACGACGTAGGGGGCTGGCAATGAAAAGTAACAAAAAAAGATAGCCGGCTGCATACAAGGCAGGATACCAGAGGGCGTCATAACCAAATTTCATGATCATGCCTGCCACTCCCATAAAGGAAGCTGCAGATAAATATTCACCAGAGATGGCTGCCGAATTCATCGGTACACTCACCGAGCGAGAAGCCACATATAAGTCAGCGGTACTACGTACCGATCGCTGCACATAAAATCCCAGACCAATGGTGCCAATAACAATAAAAGTAACACAAATTAACGGAATCCAGGCAATGGTTGTCATATTTTTACCTCCCTTTACTCTGGGCAACCTCTTGAGCAATCTGGTGCTCTAGTTTTAACGAACGTTTTACATAGATATAAGCAACAGCCCAGGTTACTGGGTAGAAAAGAACTCCTAAAGCAAGCCAGCTTATGGTAAAACCAAAGACCCTAACATTAGCCACCGTCGGTAGATAGTAATTCACTAAAGGCAAGCCGGCTAGAATAATGAAAAATACGCCAAACAGAGCTAGGCTTAATCGGAGTTGTCGGTACATGATCAGCTTCAAATACTGCTCGCTGTGAATATCCACAAGCAACGAAGCCTCTTTATCTTCCCGAGTACTGGCCAGTGGTTTCAGTGCTGTTTCAATTTTCGCCATCAATATCACCCCTTATTTTTTCTAGAAGTCATTATAGCGTTCTACCCATTACCGCAGCTATAAACTTCCCGTCAATTGCATTTTTTTCAACTCCAATGCATGTTGAAGCAGTTTTACCCCTAAATTGCCAAAATAAATATTTTGCAAGCAGCCAACCGCACATTTGAGGAGGCGAATCGTCCTTTTTACCACTCAATCAACCACTTACCCTTTCATTAGGGCATTTGAGTAAGTAATCTTTCGACGTCAATTAGAAAAAACACTAGCTTATGAGCTAGTGTTTTTTAGGGTAAGACTCGATCTATTGGTTTGACGGAGCGCATTAAAGGCTAGTGCATGTAAAGCAAATCAAGGACTAGTAATTTAGTTTAATTGCTTTACCATTGAAGATGACAATGAATATGTTAAAATTAATCATGACATGCCAAAGATGTTATTCTTTAGACTAAAAATCTCTACAAGGATGAGGAAAATGCTTCAGAAGTTTTCAGGTTGGAATAAATGGCTTGGCCAGAAAATATTTTTCGTCGTATTATTTGCTCTTTTGTTCGGATTTGTTTTACCTCTTCCTGCTACTAAGTTCTGGGGCCTCGTAGCTACTTTGTCTTTTGCCTACATGACCTTTGTAACATCATTGGAAACAGGTTTAAAAGAATTTTTTACCACCTTATCCAGACCTTGGGTAAATATCTGGATGCTGCTTTTAATTCACGTAGCGATGCCTTTATTAGCCTTCTGTATCGGTATTCTTTTTTACCCGGAGAATGAATATCTGAGACTGGGCTTTTTAATCGGTGCTGCCATTCCTGTGGGAGTGACCTCTGTACTCTGGACCTCCATGGCAGGCGGGGATGTTCCCTTGTCTATGGTGGCAGTAACCATTGATACCTTAATTTGCCCTATCTTACTGCCACTATTTATATTACTTGTTGCTGGCAGTACCATCCATATTGACATTAGCCACCTGCTATTGGGCCTTTTATGGATGATTACTCTCCCTAGCCTGCTTGGTATGCTAACGCATGATCTTACCAAGGGATCACTTGATAAATATGCCCAATCCATTGGCGGTTTCTTTTCCAAAATAGCTATATTCGTAGTTGTCTATATCAATGCCAGTGCTATCGAACCGGAAATACACTGGAATCATTCTATTATCAAGCTTTTGCTAGTGATTCTGATCATTTCCATTAGTGGTTACTCCCTTGGTTTTCTTGGCTCTTACGTGCTTAAAGGAAATCAGCGTGATAAGATGGTTAGTATGATTTATGGGGTTGGCATGCGTAACAACAGTTTGGGTTTGGTCCTAGCTTTAACTTATTTTCCTGCTAGCGTTGCCATGCCTGTAACACTGGCTATGCTCTATCAGCAACCTCTGGCCGCACTGATTTCATATTTTTTAAAGCGTACAGAACGTTGTCAACAAGAAAACCACAGTTGATATTCAATATAAACTTTATTATTAAATCATTAACCCTCTTCTTAATATACAGAATGTCATGTTCTCTGACAAAGCACATCTATCAGCTGGAGAAGCTGTTCCCGGTCATGCACAAGGCGATAAGGTATCTTCTGCATAACATCATTTTGCCCATCACCGATGTGCAGTATCTGATCGTACTCCACACGGTAGAGACGAGATAGAAAGGCAAGGGCATTTTCCTTTCCCGCGTATTTGTGCACCAAGTATAAAGAATCCTCATCGGTGAAAATCTGATACCGTGCAGCATCAATAGCCGGGCGGAACCCTTTAAACATAGCCCGAACCGGCTCCCCCTTTTCCACAGCGACAAATTTGGGCTCGGGTAAGGCATCGATATAGGCCTTGTCCATGGCCCAGGTGTGGTGGAAGGCTTTCTGAAAACAGCGGATGTCCCCGCCATTGTTAAAGATGCCTCCTTCGAAGAAAGGCAGGAGTTGCTTGATCTGGCTGTGGCACCCGGCGTATCGCCGTGCCGTATTGAAAAACAAGAGTCCCTTCTCCGCTAGCTTTTCCAGCCGCTGCGCTATCTCCGGCTCCACCCTTGCTGCGCCAAAATCCAGGAGCGTGCCGTCGATGTCGAAGGAATAGATGGGCTGACTATGCCTTTTGGGCAGCCGAAGCTTGCCGGTATCCCCGAAAAAATCCTCCATCATGTCCAGCTTTCGCTGGGCGTAGGCCAGAAAACAGGAGCAACTCCTGCTCCGGCAAGTAGCCTCCCGATATTCTTTGGCAGCATACAGGTTGCCCTGGCGGGTTCTGGCAATATTGCATGGCGCAATATCCCCGTTCTCCTCCACAAAAAAGGAGCTTCTTCCACCATCACATTTTTGCAGGTCAGCCTTCGGCTGGCTAAGTTCCAGGCTGAAAAATGGGTCGATCCAGGTGAAATCCTGTATTTCTTCCCTTGTGTAGGGTTGGCACCTACCGTCTTGGGCGTTGAGCCAAAGGTAGGTCGCCCTCGACAGAGCCTGCCGTAGCCGGCTGATTGTCCCCATGTTTTCAGGCACGGCCACCGCACCCACGCTGAAGGGAATCCGCATAGCTGCCAGCGTCCGGCACTGCGCTAGAAAGCTATCCAAACTTGTCTGGCTAGGGTGGAAAGAGCACCAAAGTAGGAGCTTCTCCAGTTTGGCATCTGCTTCGGCAAATACTCTCGCCAGTTGCTGTAAATCCAGGCTAAGATTGGTCTGAATGGCCGCAAATCTCACCTGCTCCAGTTTAGCAAGCTTCGCCAAGGCCCGCATCGTATGGACATAGAGTAGGCTCTCCCCATAGGGAAGTAGGAAAACGTCTTTTTTTTCCTGCTCTCTTTGCTGCATGGCGCTGACAAATCGAACCAACGACCGCTCGTCTTGCAGCAGCAATTCTGGCGAGACCTTCCCTTTGGCAAAGGGACAATAGCCGCACTGGTAGTTGCAAAAATCAATAGCTCCTCGATAATACCAGGTCACTAGGTTCTCCATGGGTCACACCACTTCTTGGAAAGCCTGGTAACTTCTTGGGAAATTAGTTGCGGTGCAAGATAATCCGACAGACCCATGCCAGCTGTTGTCAGCTTGAGTTTGCCTTCCTCCCTATACACATAACCAGCGGCTTCCCATTCAAGGAGCCGGGGGAAGTCCATCAAAAGCTCGGCAGCAAAGCTCTCTGCATACTCTAACAGCGATACACCTGCCGCCACAAAGAGGTTCTTCATGACAAAGCGTCGGCTTTGTTCCTCTTGCGAAAGATAAATCCCATGGGTAAAGGCACGGATTTCTGGCGCTGCGATAAAATCTGCTATGCTTTGCCGGATATAGGCAGACCGATCGCTGTAGGGCACGCAAGTATGGAAGCCGCCAAGGTAGCTCCGTCCGCCGCAACCCAGGGCAAGCATATTCTCAAAGCCACAACTGGCGCTTTTCCCGCCGTCTTTGGAAAATCTCCGCATGGATTTCTGCTCATAGCCGTTGGCAATAAGAAAATCCCTCGCCAGTTCATAGAAAGGTGCCATCTCCGGCTGATGCCGATCCAAGGTTTTGTGCTCCCGAATGTACAGCGGGTAGATGAAAATCTCCTCGGGAGCATAGTCCACCGCCCTATCCAGGCTTTTATGCCAAGTCTCCCTGGTCTGTCCGGGAATGCCGTAGATCAAATCCAGATTGAGCAGTGGGAAATGGTAGTTTTTTAACAGCCCGAGGGCACGCTCCACATCCTGGAGCGTGTGATGGCGCTTAAGGGCGGCAAGCTCCTCCGGCCAAAAGGACTGTACCCCAAGGCTGATCCTCTGGATCTGGTATGCCTTGAGGATGTCCAGTTTTTCCGGGCTGGTTTCCTTCGGCGATGTCTCAATGCAGCTTTGCAGCGATTTAAGGTCAAGGGAAAAAGCCTCTTGTACACTGGTAAACAAACGTTCCAGTTGCCCTGCGGACAGCACCAGCGGCGTGCCGCCGCCTACGGTAAAGGACTTTGGCCGAGGTACCGCCACTTGGGCAATAGACTCTGCCTGCTTGGCCACAGCATCAATATAGTCCTCCAGCAACTCCGTGCTTCCTGCCACAGAGAAAAGATTGCAAAAACCACACTTGCTGCTGCAAAAGGGAATGTGTAGGTACAGCTCGCTGCAATCGGCCAGCGCAGCGGCAACCGCAGCCAGCGGGACGGGACGAGCCAACTGGCGGTAAGCGGTTTTGTGGGGATAGCTATACATATATTGGTGGTAGCGTTCTTGATTACTGATCATTCAATAATAAACTCCATATAGGGTACCGCATTAACCACTTCATGATTAATACCGTGATACTTTTTTCCGTCATCTCCATAGCAGGTACCATGGTCTGAGGTGGCAATAACCAATGCCCCGCCCCGGCGCAGGATACTTTTCCACAACGGCGGCAGGCAGCTGTCCACGTAGCGCAGGGCCGCTCCTTGGCTGGCCACACTATCCCCAGTCGCCCCCTCCAAATAATGGGCATTGGGGTAATGAATGGCGGAGAAATTGATATACAGGAAGACATGCTTGTCCGCTGGCAGTTCCGCCAACTTTTGGCAGGCAAAGTCAATCTGCCGCTGGGTGCTATCCTTGGCATCACAACCAAAGCCTGGGTTCCAGTAGCTGTGCCTAAACATGTTAGGTAGTACCCGGTTTACCTGGGTACGCTTATTAAAAAAGCTAACTCCGCCGATGCAAATGGTCTCATAGCCATCCTTGGCCAAACCTTCAATAATATTTGCCCCATCAAAGAGATAAGCCCCCGGAGGCACCTGCCTGCCCATGCCGATATCTTTAGCAAAGAAGAGTGGCCTGGCATCAAAGACACTCTCACTTTCCCAGGGAAAAGGCAAAAAGCCGGCAAACATCGCATGATGGGAGGGATAAGTAAAACTTCCGGCAGCGTGACATTTTCTCCATTGGCCATAACGGTTGATGTTAGGCGTACGACCGGCCTGCTGCTCCTGCATAGCGGCATCATAGCGCAAGGTATCGTAGCAAAGGAAAAGTATGTCCTTGCGGCCAACTACCTGCGACATATCAATTTTATCTCCCCTATGGGCAGATTTCCTGATCTTCATCAAAATTTCCGACTGACAGCCCACTGGTCCCTTGCTCACAATCGTGACATCCCTTCCACTTGTTTTTGGTAGATACTGTTCTCTCCATAAATATCCTGATGAATCAAATCCCCCTGGGCATTGATCTCAATCACGTACAGCCGCTTGTCCGGCGTGAGCAGAAGGTCTACCCCCGCCACCTGCAGGGTAGGTGAAAGGGCCCGCACCGCTCGGCTGGCAGTATCTTTCACCTGTTCCAGGACATCTTCTGTCATGTCCAGTTCAGCCAAGTCTATAGGGTGATTATTTAGGTGCAAATTGGTAATCATTTTTTCCGAACCCCGGGCTACAAGATAGTCCACCGAGCCAAACTGAACCACCGCCCGTAGATCGTAGCTGTATCCGTTATGGCGCGCCTTGGGCAGCCATAACTCGACGATGGGATGCTTGCTCATGGCAAAATCTAACAGTGCCGCCACCTCGCTGGGGTCATCCACTCGGTAGATTTTCTTGGCATTGTGGTAAGTTCCCTTGCCCTTAGCCAGGGTGGTGTAGGCGACGCCCCTACCAGTGGAATATTGCCGCCGATAGGCAATAATTCCCGCCGCACCGGAACCATGGTTGGGCTTGATAAAGACCCCATAGGGTCGTCTAGCATCCATGGCAGCAAAAAGGGCCTCTCTCTGTATCGCCTCCAGCACCAACTCCGGCGTCACCGGAATACCCGCCCTTCGGAGCACAGCTTTGGTCTGTCGCTTGTTCAAGGCACGGATGATATCCTGGGGAGTATTTAGAAAAGTGGCCCGGCCTGATGAGATCGCCAATAATTTTTCGCTATAGCCCTGTACACTTTCCTCCAACCGAGCAATATCGCTACTGTTATAGCTAACCGGGTCGATCTTCACGGCGCAATTAGTCAGGTCGCTCTCGACAACAGAAAACAAGGGTCGAAGGATAACCCTCTTCCCTTGTGCTGCCGCTGCCTTTGTGAAATAGATGCTACGTTTGCTGGTCGGTTCACCCAGTAATAGGATAGTATCCATTATTCGGACAACAGAATGCTATAGTAAGTCTCTCCAGAGTAGACTTCAGCTTCCTGTTGGTCGTCAAAAACCACATTGATGCCATGCTGATTGCCGGCCGCTATGACTTTTTTCTGCATTACCCGGCTCACATAATGATGCTCAATATCAATTTGCATAAGCTCGCTCAGCCCGGCCATAGCTTCTATTATCACTTGAGCCCCTTTATCGGTCAATGCGCCATAGGAAAAATTGAGTTCTTCGCATCTTTTAGCTATAGAGGTTTTTAGAATCGCTTCCACAATCTCATCCTGGATGTAAGAATTGACCAACCCCAGCCCCTGTAAGGCTGGAAGCTTGGCATTGTTACCAAAGTCCTCTATTTCCTCTTTATTGATGTTGGCACCATAGTTATCATCCCCAAGAAAAATCACTAAAGTTTCCAGAGCCGGTAAATCCGCATCCCGAATTTCGGCCAAAACCGCTTTTTCCAGGCCGCCGTTGATCAGCATTAAAGATTTTAGCCTGGAATGGGAAATTTTCCCTAATGTGAGAGCATTGGCACCCTTAATTGTGAGTTCCTCCATATTTGGAAAGGCTCCCCAAATGGGGGTATAATTCCCTTGGGTAATCCAGGATACCTCGCACTCTTCGGAATCCATATCCCCAAAATAGAATGATTTGATATGTTGCAATTTTTCCTTGTTGTCAACCAAGCCCTTGATGATGGTATCCATATTTTCTTCGTCATCATAGCCTACGGTAAACTGGCCAATGACAAGCTCTTCCAGTTCGGTCAGTTCTGGATCGTTGATGATTTCTGCCACCAGATCCTCCATGGTTTTCTTTTGCTCCTCAAGCATTTCCCAGTCAAGAGAGTAGCGTTTACTTTTCACCTTCATAGCCCCTTTCCCAGCGTGCAAAAGTTAGCAATATTATATAACATTTTTTCCCTTTCGGCATAAGCGATTTCCATATACATCAAATAGTGGTTTCAGCTTGGCTCGTAACTTGGTATAATATTTGTTGTGTCTTACGTTGTATTATAAGGGAGTGTTTCACATGTCTAAAAATAATTTAGAAATAGCTTTATCACCATCCGGACACCAATACGATAAGGAGTTAGCCAGGGTAAAAATAAAAGTGTCTCCATCTCTTCAAGCCCTGATTGCTAACCAGTTGGATTTCATAGAAATGATTGAAAAAAGCAACCTGGAAAGTCATATTTTTATTGAACAACACAAAGCAGAACTTTATCAGTTAGAAGAAGAAGTGTCTCAGGCCTTTGGTGAATATGTCTTAAAAAAAGAAAGGGCCCGCGAGAAAAGACTACAAAAAAAGAATGATACCACCCCTGAACCTACAGTAGATATTGAAAGAGACTTCGAAAATAGCCTCGGTGAAACAATGGGGAGCAATTCTTCTGATCTTGATGATCTGCCTTGGTTTTCCAATGATTCTACTCAAGACTCCTCCCCAGCAACAAAAGAGGGTGCTTATGAAAGAGAAAGTCTTGACTTTGACCCTCTAAATGATCTGGATAAAATGGCTGACAAGCTAAGTCCCGGTCTGCCATCGGCTAAATATACCTCTCCCACCGTGTCGGTCGAACAGAAAGCCGATATCGATGTACGGCGAGTTGCTATTGGAGCATCCGTAAAAGCCTTGGTTGACTTTCTAAACAGACCTCTGACAGAAGAAGAAATTCAAACCATTGAAAAACAGGTAGACTCATATTTGAACTAAGAAATACCCCTACAGCACAGACTGTAGGGGTATTTCTTAGTAAACTAAATGTTATCGAATCATCTGATAGGCTTCTAAGATCTTAGGTACCACTTGCTTTTTCCTTGACACTAAACCTGGGACAAATACCCCTTGTTGGGAACTAACCTGAAAGGCAGTGGAAATTACACTATTATTTTCTGCATTAAATAGCAGATAAGAACCTTCTTTTAAGATATCGGTGATTACCAATAAGGTTAAGAAATAATCCTTATTCTTATGGGTTTCAGTTGCAAAATCAATAAATTGACTCTCCCTGTTAAAAACATCCTCAATATCAAGAGTAAATACCTGAGAAATTCCCATTTTATGTTCTTCTAGGTTAAATTCTTTAAAATCCTTATAAAAGATTTCCTCAACGGAAATACCCTCTAATGATGTACCCACCTTGAACATATCCATTGCATATCGTTCTAAATCCAAGCCTAAAATAGAGTTTAGCTTCTCAACAGCTAACCGATCCTTTTCTGTAGTAGTTGGTGATTTAAATAATAATGTATCTGAGATAATACCAGATAAAAGTAGGCCTGCAATTTCCTTCGTTAAACCAATCTGATACTCTTGATACATCTCATAGATGATGGTACAGGTACTCCCGACTGGCATATTTCTGAAAGCTATCGGTACAGTGGTAGCTATATCACCAATTTTATGATGGTCAACTATTTCTAAAATCTCTGCCTCTGCTAATCCATCGGCACTTTGAGCATATTCATTATGGTCAACTAAAAACACCTTTTTCTTTCCCGGTGAAAGGATATGCTTTTTATTAATAAAACCCAGTAATTCATTGTCATCATTAACCACCGGGTAATTTCTGTATTGTGTCGAAATCATCTCTTCCTTTATCTCATCTAAATATTGATTCTCATTAAACTTAAGTAAGCCCTTTTGTTTCATGATGGAAGAAACATAGTTACACTGACTTATTAGCTTTGCAGTGGTATAAGTATCTAATCCAACCGAAATAATCGGTATCTTCTTTTCTTGCGCTAAATCCAAGTATTTTTGCGGCAGTTTATTTACGTTAGTTAGGATAATTGACTTTACTTGAGTACATAACGCATATTCTATAATGTCGTATCGGTCACCGACAATAATAATGTCATCTTGACCAATGGATCCCTGAATCGTTTTATGATAATAAGCAATTACTGATATTCTTCCATCTAATGCTTTACCCCCCACTTCGCCAACTAATAATTGACCTTGCAAATCGTTAACAATGTTGGTTATCGAGGTATGCAGCTTATAAAAGTCCCCTGTAATCAATGCCATCGCGATATCTTTCATGGTGATAATACCCAATAAGCGGTTTTTGTCGTTAACAACTGGCAGGGTCTTTACGTTTAGTTTTTCCATTAAATTATAAGCTGATAAAATAGAAAGATCGGGTTTTATGCTGGGCACAATATCATAATTTAAGTCCTTAACTTGGGTTTTTACATTTTTTATTTCCAAAGGAATTGGTACCTTAAAGTGGTCCAGCACAAACTTGCTTTCTCTATTGATATTTCCAAGAACGCAGGGAGTGGTATCGTATCCCAACTTATTCTTTAAATACGAAAAAGCAATAGAAGCAGTGACTGAATCTGTATCAGGGTTCTTATGTCCAAATACTAAGGTTGCCATAATTTTCTCCTCCATTTAAATAATAAAACCCCTATCCCAATAAAGATAGGGGCTTGTTTATCAAAATCATAGGGTATGTCTAAAATATATTATCATTCCAGAGAGTTCATAACAAGTAACTTTTTATAACTAGGCCGACTATTAGATTTGCTTTTTCAGTTTTCTCTTTTTTCTCTTTTATCAAGCACTTTTTTTAATTCATCCTCAGTACTTTCTTGCGCCAATTCAACACCGGAACGATAGGCTGCCCTACATATTAAATGACCGGCTACCGGGGCTGTTAAAAAAACAAAAACGATGCCTAATAATAGGCGTATACTAACGATATCCTGTGTCTGCCAAAAATAAAGAAACGTTCCTAGTAAAGTACAGAGAACCCCCAGGGTGGTACTTTTCGTAGCCGCATGGGTACGGGTATATACATCTGGCAAGCGCAACATACCAAAGGCACTTAATATACTTAACGCTGTACCTCCGAGGATTAGTACCGTTACAACAATTTTAACAATCACGCTTATACTCAATAATATACCCCCTTTCAATAAATTTTGAAAAGGAGATCGTGCCAATAAAGGATAAAATGCCAATTAATAAAATTATATCAAAGAAAGCATGGGTATTTAGCAAAATAGAAAAAATAGCCACCCCTGCAATGATATTAATTCCGATGGTGTCCAAGGCCACCACCCGATCAGGCAGAGAAGGTCCCTTGATAACCCGGTATAAACCCACCAAGATGGAAACAGTTAAAAAAAACAAAGCAATCAGAAGTATCCTTTCAAACATTAGCGGGTCACCTCCATAATCGCCTTTTCAAAGGATCTTGTCGCATGTAACACAGCATCCCTAGATTCAGGTATATCCATCACATGAATATAGCAGAGATTTCCTTCGGGTACTACTTCCATCACCACAGAACCTGGTGTCAATGTCAATAATAGCATTAAAGTAGTAATCTCCCAATCCCCTTTTAGTTTCGTCGTAAGCTTAAATATACCCGGCGTAATATTCATTTTAGGGCGTAGTATTTGTTTTATAACCAAAATACTAGATAATATTAACTCTTTAATAAATATAAATATCAGCTTAATCACAGCTGTCAACCTTTTGACGTAAAAAACCGAAGAGAAGAACCTGCGCATGAAAAAAATCAAAGCCAGTCCGACCAAATAACCACTAAAAAAGGTTAAAAATCTCCACTCATCTTGAAGAAACATCCATAAAAAAGCAATCAATAAATTCAATAAAACCTGGCTTGGCAGGTTAATCACCTCTCTCTAATGAGCCACCCTAGGGGCTCTTTAGTACCGCCTTAATATAAATATCCGGGTTCATTAAACCATTAGCTGCTTGGTCAATATAAAAAGTAATTCCTTCAACCCCTAACCCGAAACCAATACTCACCATGGTTAGAAGAATACACGGAAATAGCAGACCTGAGGTAGTTCCTTTCTCCTGTTCCTTACTTAAATAAGTCTCTCCCCAAAACCCATTGACAAAAATCTTCATAACAGAATATAAAACCATCAAGCTTGACAAGAGACCTATCACTGCCAGCCAGTAAAACTCCGCCTCCATTGTCCCCTTGATTACTAAAACTTTGCCGATAAATCCGCTCAAAGGTGGTATACCGGCTAATGCCAGCACAGTAATAAAGAACATCCAGCCCAAGAGCGGATGGTTCCGAATAAGCCCACTCATCTCCTTCAGTTTGCTGGTGCCGGCAATTCCTATTATTGTCCCGCCTAACAAGAAAAGGAGTGCTTTAACAATCATGTCATGTATTAAATAATAAATACCGCCAGCCACTGCCGTAGATGTAAATACCGCCAATCCAGAGACGATAAAACCAACCGCAATAATCACATTATACGCTATTATCTTTCTGATATCCCACTGGGAGACTGCTCCTATCCCCCCTAAAAGCATGGTCAAAGCCGCCATCACTCCTAGCAGCAGATGGGTTATCTCTGGTTGGTGATAAAAGACCAAGGTAAACATGCGAAAAAGGGCATAAATTCCTACCTTCGTTAACAATGCCCCAAATATTGCGCCAATGGCAGTGGGTGGGGCAGCATAGGACCCAGGCAGCCAAAAATAAAGAAACAGGGCTGCTTTCAAACTAAATACAACTAAAAATAATATAGCCACTGTAGTTAATAGGCCCTGTTGCCCCACTTCAGCAATCCGAACCGAGAGATGAGCCATGTTTAAGGTGCCCGTAATGGCATATAGGTAAGCAATTCCTAAAAGGAACATGGTGGAAGACATAATATTAATGAGTACATATTTAATTGATTCCCTTAGTTGTACTTTCGTTCCGCCTAGTGAGATTAGTACATAGGAAGAGATTAGCATAACTTCAAAGCATACAAAAAGGTTAAACAGATCCCCCGTTAAAAAGGAGCCATTAACTCCGGTAATCAAAAACAGCATAAAGGGATAAAAATAAAATTGCTCCCTTTCTAGGCCAATTGAGTTAAAGGCAAATAAAATGCATCCGAAGCTTACAATACTGGTGGTTAGTATCAGTAGCCCCGAAAACATATCTATCACCAAAACAATCCCAAAAGGCGCTTCCCACCCACCTATTGCCAGTGTCTGAATCCCATCATCAGCAACCATCTGCAACAGATAGGCGGCAACTACTCCGGTGGAAAAAATCGCCACTATACTAAACCATCTTTGAAGCAGGATATTCTGCCGAAAAATCACCAGGAAAATTCCTGCTAACAGCGGAATCAGTAATGGTAAAATCACTAGGTTATTCATCCGCAATACCCCTTAATTTATCAATGTTGTCAGTACCTAATTCCTGATAGCTTCGATAAGCCAATACCAAGAAAAATGCTGTCACTGCAAAATTAATCACGATGGCAGTTAAAATAAGGGCTTGGGGCAAGGGATCTGTATAGGATACATTCTCACCTCTTACGATAGGAGGCATGCCTTTTTTTAATCCTCCCATGGTAATAATCAAGAGATGGGTACCATGGGCTAAAATTGAGGTTCCCAATATAATTTTTAAGAAATTCTTAGATAAAAGCAAAAAAACTCCCACAGTAAAAAGTACACCAATAAGTAAAGCCATTAAAGTTTCCATTCTAGGCATCCCTACTTATACTTAAAATGATGGTAACACCTGTTCCGACAACCGCCAGAGCTACGCCTAAATCAAATAAGACAGCCGTTGCCAACTCGGTCTTGCCAAATATGGGCAGGTTAAAATAACCAAAAGCTTGGCTTAAAAAAGGTTGATCAAATAATATAGACCCCATACCAGTTGCAACTGCAATAAATACCCCTACTGCAGCAACAACTTTAAAGTCCACAGGAAGCCCCTCACGCACCGTTTCAATATCAAAGGCCAGATAAAGAAGTGTTAACGCAGAGGCAATAACCAAACCACCAATAAACCCGCCACCCGGTTCATGATGACCGGCCAGGAACAAATAAATTGCAAAGGTAAGGATAATAAAAGTAACAATTTTAGTCACCGTTTGCAAAATCACATCGTTTGGTTTCATTTATTATCCCTCCTGGCCAAAGGCAGTTTTATCAAAGAGTAAACACCTAAACCGGCAATGGATAGTACCAGTATCTCAAGCATTGTATCAAAACCCCTGAAATCTACGAGAATCGCATTAACTATATTGCGAGCTCCTGCCAACTGGTAGGAATTTTCAAAAAAAGTGGAAATAGGGTCAACCAAAGGATTACTCTGGGCTGTCAGGGCAAGCAGTGTAACCAATACGCCAACCCCTAAAGAAACAATCAGGTTAGCTGCTCGCAAACCAACTCCCCCTGTTTCTCGCCCCAGTTCCGGCAGGTGATAAAAACATAGCAAGAATAAAGCAACCGTCACTGTCTCTACCACTAATTGTGTTAAGGCCAAATCTGGTGCTCTGAAGATTACAAAGAACATTGCTACCACAAAGCCGATAACTCCCACACCAATAACAGCTGTTAAGCGCGATTTGGTCAACATAACCAAAACTGCAGCGCCAATTATCACTAATATCAGGACAACTTCGTAGGCACTAACTGGTCCATTGCCGGAAGGATTAAAGGTAAAGTTATTTAATAGCACCATCGACCCACCGACAACAACTACAAAGAAAATAAATATATATAGCAAGTAGTCACGGACAATTCCCGTCATATATGTCTTGGTAATTTTAGCGGCCAGCTTTTCCATGCCAACCAATCCTCGATCGTAGATATAATTAAAGCTAATCTTTTCGGGCAGATACTCATATATCCCTGACCACTTTGGGAAAGAAATATACAAAAGCATACCCACCACTGCAACGCCAAGGGTCATAAACACTTCTGTTGTCCAGCCATGCCAGATTTTAATATTATTTTCAAACCCGCCACCTTCCAAAAGACCTGGTAGAATTGCCTTCATAGCTGGTTGGAGCAAATTATTAGAAATAATATTGGGGAAAAAGAAAAACAAAATTACCAACGACGCTAGAAATATTGGCGAAATTAGCATTCCTAAGGGAGCTTCATGGACCTTTTTCTCATATTTATTGGGCTTATATTTGCCGGTAAAGGTTTTCAACACCAGAATCATGCTGTATATAAAGGTAAATATACTGGCAATCCAAGCTAGGATCGGTAATAAAATACCCCATGTTTCCAAATGAAATATATTTAACCGGGCTGCTTCTAAGACACCTGTGAAAAATAGTTCCTTACTAAGGAACCCATTAAAAGGTGGAAGTCCAGCCATTGAAAAACTACCAATGATCATTAAAGTAAAGGTTATGGGCATAATGTTCATTAGTCCACCCAGTCTGCGAATATCCCGGGTCCCGGTTTCATGGTCCACAATACCCACCACCATAAACAAACAACCCTTAAAGGTAGAATGATTTATTAAGTGGAATAAGGCCGCTAATATGGCGGTGCTGGCATATAATGAGGCAGAACCTATCCCTAGCAAACACATAATTAGACCCAATTGGCTGATTGTAGAAAAAGCCAGCATGGCTTTTAAGTCGTTTTGCTTAACTGCCGAAAAAGAACCCCATAATAAGGTAATCATACCGGTACCTGTTACTAACCAAAACCATTCAATAGTACCGCTAAACACAGGGGTGAATCGAGCCACCAAATAGATACCAGCCTTAACCATAGTGGCCGAATGCAGATAGGCACTAATCGGAGTAGGTGCTTCCATGGCATCAGGCAGCCATATGTGAAAGGGGAATTGCGCCGATTTTGTAAAGGCGCCAAGGAGGATTAATAGCATAGAAGGTAAAAATAATTGATGCTTCACTATCATTTGATCTGCTTCAATCATTTCTCGAATGCTGAAGGTATTTGTCATGATCGATAGTAGGATCAAGCCTGCCAGCAGTGCTAATCCACCAATTACTGTGATAATCAGGGATTTTTGTGCTCCATAACGGGATTGTTTCCGTTGATACCAATAAGCAATTAACAAAAATGATGCTATGCTGGTTAATTCCCAAAACATGTATAAGATAAAAATGTTATCAGAAAAAGCTATGCCTAGCATAGCCCCCATGAAGATCAATAAATAAACATAAAAGTTATGTAAGGCTTCGCGTTGTTTCGACATATAATATATAGAATACAGGACTACCAATGCTCCTATTCCTGAAATAAGTAGACCAAATAGCAATGTTAATCCATCTACATAGGTACTATAATTTATCCCCAAAGTAGGAATCCAGGGAACTGAATTAACCAGTTTTTCCCCTTTAGCGATTATGGGAATTAAATTTATCATATATATAAATATTCCAGTAGGTACCACTAACACAAACCAACCAGTATGAATACGTGGCATATATCTATAAAGTAAGGGAACTAAAAGGGCAAATAAAAAAGGAACTAGAAGAGTAAAATAAAGCAAAAGCAAATGATCTCCTTTCATGAGTTACTTTTTCCACAACTGTTTATCCATTGAGCACATTATGCTCATAATTCAAATACCTACTCTATTATTATATACTAATTTTCCCTTCTATGCACGTAACGGTTCCCCTAAGAAGTATAATCATAATTGATATTTTTTTTCGCTCATTATATAATAACTAAAGTCTGCCTAGTGGCTATCTAGCCAGATAAGTAAGAGAGTTGATACTTCAACATACTTAACTGAGTGAGGTGATCTGAGATTGAAAATACAAAGAGCCAGAGTGGATGAAAAAATTCTTGTATGTGTATATTACGGACCCAATGGGGAGCGTCTAATCCATCGAGGTTGTAAAATTGCCAATATGCTGGATTGTCCTCTTTATATATTAACCATTGATCCACTACCCATTGACGAATTGGACGCTGAAAGATCCGATTATATCAGTAGGTGGCAGCAGCTAGCAGAAGAAAATGGCGTGGAAGAATTTATTATTAAAGATAATGAAAAACGAGCTGTACCCAAGGTAATCGCCGACGTGGCTAGGGAAAAACAAATCACCCAGATCATCATAGGTCAAACAGCTCAAAGCCGCTGGGAGCAAATTACCAAGGGATCCCTTATCAATACTTTATTAAGGGAAATTCCTTTTATAGATCTCCATGTTATCTCTGTGGCACGTACCATTAGGGGCCTACAAAATAGGTTTGAAAAAGGTGTTCGTGCCTATTTAATTAAAGAAGGTGACGGCTACAGTTTAAGTTTCGTCCATACCAAAGAAGTGGTCTATGAAGGTATCTTCTTCAAAGAAATAGGTACAGATTTCGACAATGGCATATTTAAATTTATGAAGGATAACAAAATGATGCAGGTGTATGTCAATGAAGATTATGTAAAAGAGCTTAAAAATGTTTGTATCACAGAGTAGAGGACTAAGGGCCATTGGCCTTTAGTCCTTAGCATTATCTTGAGAAAGCAACTTTGTGAGATTCCTTTTCTTTTGGGTCTGTCTATGGTCCCTTAGCCTTTTGGCGCTTCCCCTTCTCAAACCTTTTATGTTCCTGTAAAGCAACAACTATATGATTTTTGTAGGGGCGACCTTTGGTCGTCCGTAGGACTGGTGCTAACACCCCTGCGGACGACCAAAGGTCGCCCCTACGTTTTTAGGCAAAATAAAAAGCTCAGCAGTTATGATAAACTGTGAGCCTTTTTAAAATTACTCTGGCGACGACCTACTCTCCCAGGGACTTGCGTCCCAAGTACCATCGGCCCTGAAGGGCTTAACTGCTGTGTTCGGGATGGGAACAGGTGTACCCCCTCCGGTATCGCCACCAGAAATCTTATGCT
>NZ_FRAR01000008.1 GCF_900142375.1 Desulforamulus aeronauticus DSM 10349
TGGAAGGTCATCCGGCCATAAGTCCACATTAAATTTTGCATTATCAATGTCCGCCCAATAGTCAAACTCTAAAACATAGTTTGTATTCGTTTTCAGGTTGAGCAAATTCGATGCTATAACTGGAACATTTGCTCCTACGTTAAGCCTAATTGCTTTTATCGTACTGTTGTTTAGCGGATAAGTGGTATCAACAATACTTACCCCTGATTTGCTTGCATATGTCTCGAATAATCCTAATGATGTTTTTACACTGGATGCCAAATATAGTGTTGGATCAATAATAACTGGATAAACGGCTTTCTTAAGCCATTCAGGATCAACGCAAATTGTCAACAACCCCTTCTTAGATATTTCCATATTAACTAGATCACATCGGGTACCATTTTTATCTATAGCATAGGGCTTGGGCATATAGAAAAGCGGGTTATCTGAAATAGGATCAAAGAAATGTATTTCACCGTTAGATTTTTTCTCGTATTTAGCATTGTTCACATTTAGTTGAAAATAGAAATCACTTATCCCGGTATACTTTTGGACAACTATGTCCTCTTTAAGCCTGCTTCTTTCCAGCGTATACTTAATACTTGTATCAAGATAGATGTTGTCGTATGTAATGATGTTATTGTAGACGCTCCCTGAAACTGATCCGGGGTTTAAAGGACTGATTAGCAGGTTTGCATTGCCTTGGGAAAAGCTAAGTAGTCCATTACCAGACTTAGGCTTAAAAGCGGCTGTGTATAGTCCCTTTTTATTTTTAATGGAAAATGAGCCGTCAGCTTCACTACTGACTGAGCAATTTTTTTCAATATCTTTTTCTAGAACTAATTCATTAAACTCTATATTTGAATCAACTATCTTATCTTTATTTTCCGATCCTCTATGATCTGATTCCAGAATGGAAGAATCTGATTCTATGGACTCTGATGCAAACGAGACGAGAGGAAAACAAATAATTTCTATAGCTAATATCAATAAAAAACATAGCAGTCTTCTTTTCATATAAAATCTCTCCCCAAAACAAAATAGAAAATAATATTTTGAATATTATAACTTCAACGGGCTTTTTCCTTCGGATATATTATCTTATAATGTCGATTATGTAAAAAATTAGATTTTAATGGTATATATTGTAAATTTATTAACGAACTATGATTGGAGTTGATACTCGCCATAAGCTTAGCTATTTCCCAAAAATAATATTAGGTTATAAAAGAAAAGGAGCCACCTTGTGAAGTGTGACTCCATAATCTTATATTGCTAACATCCTTTCTAATTCCTGTGATATGTTAGCATTAAAAAGCTCGATGTATTAAATTTTTCATTATCATAATGTTGATAATTAATTGTTTCTTTAGTGTAAGTTAATAAATTTCTTTCATAGTCTAATAGCCCTTTACGGCTCAATTTCACAACGGGTCATTTAGTATTTGTTTTTACTATCTATTTAATATACTCGTTACCTACTAAAACATCCGCTATTACCTCGGTGGGAATGATGAATTCTGGAGTTCCCATGTACCCTGGAGCCACCTCATATTTATTAAAGGAAATAACCAGTTTGCCCGCTGAATTAATATAGAAACTCTGTTCATCGGATATTTTTTTAAATGTTTCAAAAGTTTGTTCCTGCCCCGCAACTTCAAGCCAATACATCTTGTTTTCAGCGGGGTTTTTCATCTGTTCTTTCATTTGCTGCTTAATATTCTCGCTGATGATCTCTACATAACGATCATTCTTAAACAAACTGGGTAAGGTAATTAGCACTTGTTTCTTTTTGTCGATTGTATCGTACTTACGAGTTGTGGAGGAAGATGCTGCGGTATTTACCACATAACGACCCACGGAAAGGATCACATCATTATCGGTTTTAATTTCATAGCCACTGTGTATGCCCATGTGTGCCTCCACTCCGTTTTCCTTTAATTCTTTTATATCAGCCATAAATTCATCATACAGCTTTTTGTTTTCAGCAAGATATTTTTCGTTTAAGCTGTTTTCCAAGTTTTTATTCTCCAAGCCCTGGATTTTAGGCACTTTGATCTCTGCCTGAAAGGTATCTTCATTGACAATATAATTTCTAAAGGTTAATACCTGGACAAGACTACCAACAAGGGGTACTTCCGATACTGTTTTAGCAAAGGCCGGGCTAACATTAACCACGGCGGCAAACAGAACCACCGAGGCGGCGATAGAAGCAACTATTTTACTCATTCTTTTAAACAGGTTTCTTGGCTGGTTCAATTTTACCCCACCATCCTTTAATGCTTTTTTAACTACAAAATCTAATTCACTAGGAATGGGAATATCCATATATTCTTTCTTTAGCTGTTCCAGATTTTTGTCTTTCATGCTAATTCCTCCTGAACTTCATCATTCATTTGTACCCGCAACTTTTTCAGGGATTTATAGAGACGGGTTTTCACTGTGTTGACATTTTCATTGAGAATATCAGCAATTTCTTCTAGCTTTAAGTCTTCAAAATACCTAAGTATTACTACACTACGGTAATTGACAGGTAAAGCATCCAATGCCTTTTGCAGGTCCAAGTTTTCATAATGATCAACCGCACCACCCTCAAGAACGGAAAGCGTTTCATCGTCCACTACACCGATCCTTTTTTGTTTTCGCAGAAAATCCAATGAGGTATTGACAACAATGCGATAGAACCAACTTTTTATATGGCTCGGATTTTTTAGTGAATCCATTGACGAAAGGGCTTTATAGATAGACTCTTGAACAATATCTAAAGCATCGTCAGCATTTTTCACGTAACTATAAGCCAACCGATAGTGGTTCTCTTTATATTGGATAACATAGTCTGCAATTTGTTGCTCCAAGTTGTTTTTACCCATCCTCCTGAGCCTCTCCTTTGATGAAGATACGTATCTTTTTTGTATACATTATATAGACGCACGGGATAAGTCAAAAAGTTTTAAGGGCTATTAAAAATAAATAGTAAAAAAACACCCTCTGCCTAAAGGGCGAGTAGTTACAAAGACAAATTGTGAACCGATCCCTTAAGGTAAACCGAATATGGATTCAAAAAGCAATCGGAGCCGATAGTTGGCTCCGATTGCTTTTGTTTGTTGTTGCAATTACTTATTATAAATGCTTCTTCTTTGAGAACATCTATTAGGATGCAATGAACCCACACTCGTAAGGTGCTCGGTTATATGCCCCATAAAGGGAGCAGCAGATTTTTATTGAAGGGATTTTGTTTCTCTTTCACATCTACCGCCCCTTTTTCTTCCGATTCAGAGGATTTCCACATAGCCCTCGTCACCGTTTATCCGAATGCGATCGCCGTCCCTGATGCGCCTGGTTGCTCCGACAACACCAACCACGGCGGGCAGTCCGTACTCCCGTGTGATGACCGCGCCGTGGGTCATCATGCCGCCCACCTCGGTGACCAGCCCTGCGATGGAAACGAACACCGGCGTCCAACTGGGATCGGTGAAGGAGGTCACCAGAATATCGCCTTTTTCCATAACCGCATCCTCAATGGATCCAACCACACGGGCCCGGCCTTCGACCACGCCGGAGGAAACCCCCAAGCCGGGCAGCGCCCCGGTGGGAATATCCTTTTGATAAGTCATCTCCGGCACCTCGCCGTCCGAAAAGATAACCCGGGGCGGGGTGAGAGTGGCAAAGTGGGCATAGTCTTTTTTACGGCGATCAATGGTGGCATAATCCACACGGCCAGTTCGGACCGCCTCCCGCAGTTCTTCCAGATACAGGTAGAAGATATCGCCGGGCTCCCGGAGGACGCCTTGCTCCGTAAGGCGCTTTGCCTCCCGCATGAGCGCCTTCTTGTATATGTCGTAACGGCAGATCCAGAAGTATTTGGGATACTCCCGCGTGCCCACGTAATTGCGGAAAAAGGAGATGTAGCGGCGCAGCTTTTTTGCTTTGCGGGCGCCCAGCTTTTGCTGTGCCAATGCTGACAGTTCTTCTATCAGCGCTTCCATCTCTCTGCGACCCTGTTCAAAGGAGGACTTGCCGTGCCCCTTTGGCAGGGTGCGGATGTTGGTGAGCACCGTAGCCACCAGCTCGGCGGGATTTTCCCGGAAGCGGGTCTTGGAGATGTCAATTTCACCGGTAGCCCGCATACCGTATTGCCGCAGGAACTTCTCAAAAGCATCTGCCACGGCGCCGCCGCCCTCCACCTGGCGCAAGTCCTCCATACGGAAGACTTCCCCTGCCGCTTCAAGATACCCCACCACCGCCGGATACGTCCGGGCCAGATCCGCCACTTCGCTCAGGGCAAGCCCCATCTCGGAAGTGGGGTTGTGCTCCACTGATTTGGACAGGCGGTTGCTGATGTGCTCCTCGCCTGTGAGCGCTTTGCCCATGTCGTCGATTTTTTGAATTATAAACTGGGTGGCTAGCACCATCCCAAAGCCGGAGGCATCGTAAATAATTTGGGAAAGCTGCTTTTGATCCTCCAGAATGGCCTCGATGGCCGCCATGCCCGAAAGAGGTTCCAGCCGCTCTTCCAACCGGGCAACAAGGTCTCTCATACGCTCGATATAGCAATCGATGTCGGCGGGATCGTTGTGCCGGTAGAGTCGGATCCCCTCCCGGAGGATGGGAAGCCAGCCGCCAAAGGAAGAGAAGCTGCCGGGGCCCTTGGGGATGCCGCGGATGTAATCTTTGCGCGCCAGCACTTCTTCTATGGCTTGGTTCGTCAGCGGGTCGGTGGCGGACAGCTTGGTACGGATCATCTTTTTGCCGTAGGCCGACTTGGTGTCGTGGGTGACGTCGATATACAGGCGCCCGCCCACCTCCTCCATCCGGAGCAGGGCGATCAGCTTCATAAAGGACATGCCCAGCGGCAGCATCACATCGGTCATCATCTGCATATGTCCCGCCGATACAAAGACCCGTTTAAGGCCGTCATGACTCTCGGGAAGGGGATACAGCGTGGTGATGGCCCGGGACTGCACGATGGAAAACCGTCCGTCTACCCAGCACCACTCGATATCCTGGGGCGCGCCGAAGGCAGCCTCGATTCGCTTGCCGATGGCGGCGAGTTCCCGCAACCTACTATCCGTAAGGGGCGGGGCGGCCTTACTGTCCGTTTTGATGTTCTCTCCCCGCAGACGCCAGGTAAAGGGCGTTTTGCGCCCGGACACCAGCTCCTCGCCCAATCCCTCCACCGCCTCGATAACACAGGTAAGCCGGTCGGAAGTCATGGGGTCGGCGGTAAACAGCACACCGGAAACCTGAGCGTGAACCATCTCCTGCACCACCACGGCGATGGCCACATCCTCGTGGCGGTAGCCGTTTTTGACACGGTACGCCACTGCCCTATCGTTGTACAGCGAGGCAAAGCAATCCATCCCGGCGCGGGGGACATCGGCCGCCCGCACGTTCAGGTAGCTGTCCTGCTGCCCCGCAAAGGACGCGTCGGGCAGGTCCTCCGCCGTGGCCGAGGAGCGCACGGCAAAGAGGATGTCCGGGGGATAGGACGCGAGCGCCGCCTTAAGCTCCCGCAAAAATTCCTCTGGAATGGGAATATCCCGGATCGCCTGCCGGATTTCGTCGCCCGCCCGGGCCAACCCCACCGGGATAGAGGTCGCCCGCAGCGCTTCGCTGCGGGATGCAACCACGCCGGCGCAAAGCGCCCGGAAGGCCTCGGTGGTGACGACAAAGCCGCCGGGCACATGGACGCCGTCCATGGCGGCCAGCCTGCTCAGGTTTGCCCCCTTGCCGCCGGTCAGGGAGAGTTCTCCGGCAGCGCTGTCGGTCAGATGCAAAAGCATACTCATTGATACTCCTCCTTGTAAAACGCCTGGCGCATCAGATTAAGGTATTCATCCATTTCCGCAAAGACATCCTCCAGCACAAAATCGTTCTTGTGCTCCGCCAGAAGCCCGTCGGTGGTCCATGAAATAATCTTGATCACTTTCTCCAGCTCAATGCCCTCCCGCAGCTTGGATGCGTCAAGTCCCGGCAGAAAGGTTTCCTTCCATGGTGGAAAGCGGCCCACCTTGACTTGGGCAATGGCCTCCCGCAGCTGTTCATCCGTTTCCCGGCGGACTGAAAGGAGAAAGTCCAACACATAAGGGTACTCGCTCACCACAGCCAGCTTGATCTGCTCCGATTCGCGGATGCGCTCAAACAGGTCTTCCTGCTGGAAGGTCTTCACGACGCGATCATACACAAGGCTGTAGGCAAATTCATAAAGATAGAGGTACAGCTTTTTCTTGTTGCCAAAATAGTGGAAAATGAGACCCTTGGAGATATCTGCTGCCGCGACGATTTCGTCCATGGTCGCTTTTTTGTAGCCGTTTTTGGCAAAGTGCTCCATGGCCGCACGAACAATCCGCTGCTTTTTGTCCTCAGGAATACGAAGCTCCTGCATCACCATCACCCCATTGACTGTTTTGGTCAATTCCCATTATAGTGTTATTGACTGATTTAGTCAATAACACGTTGTAAGAGCAGGCACTCAAAGAGTATTCCCAACGCAGGATGAAGTGATAATTCATAACAATCGGGTAGGAGGCTACCCATTAATTGAGTAACCGACCTCCCACACCACCGTACGTCAGACTGCCTAACAATTTAGACAGTCTGACGTACCGTTCGGTATACGGCGGTTCCAAAGTTTACAGAGAACGTAACGAGTTTTGTGTAAATGGGACTACTTACCACTAAGGAGGAAGTACCATTTATGCAAAACTCGTTACGTTCTCCCGGACAGCATAGGTAAAAAAGCAGGGCGGACAGCCGAAGCTGCCCGCCCCATCGCAGGGATTTATATCGGTTCACTTTTTGTCCCTATGATACCCACCCAACGACAGAAGGTATTTCTCGAACCACTGTAATTTCTTAAGAGTTACAAATACCGCTTAAAGCCACCTTAACCTGAATATTCCCCAATTCTTCCAGCTTTAACACCATTTCTTTAACCACTTCGGCTTCCCCATCAACCACAATGGTAATTACATATTTGTTTTTTTCCCGATAGGGCAGCCCCACCCGTCCCACAATTAAATCTCCATACGCTGTCAAGATTGAATTTACTTGAGGTGCCAATTTCTCCCGGTCTTCAACGACAATAACAACACCGCCTACACTATTGTTCATAATAACCCCCCTTTATTAATCTCTTCGAGAGTAATTATATATTCGACAGGAAAATACCTGTCATTAAAATATTACATTTTTATGAAATTTCTGTTTATTGCTCCAACTCTGCAACCGGGGACAGCACACACTTCTTACATTAGAGAAGTAACCGGTTTATTCCCTCCAGCATAATACGTCTAAACGTACCATGCTAGAAATCCTATCACCTCATAACCTTAGCAAAATCTTTCGACTTCGCTTAGCGCGTTAGCTTGATTGGCTTTCTCTTTTGATAATATACGGGCGTTAACCCGCAAGTTTCCGCAATTTCAAAACCGATCGACAGATCTCTGCCAATATTTTGTGGCTTATGGGCGTCCGAGCCGATGGTAACATACTTGCCGCCGAGTTCGCGGAACCGGTCATAAATCGGCAATAGTGCCTCTTTGGTGCCAGACAGGCCTAGACGGCGGGTATTGATCTCAATCGCCTGACCAGCTTCAGCCAGTTGGGAGAGCACTAGGTCAATTTCGGTTTGAAAATCAAAATAATATAGTTCGGGATCATCAAACTGGGCATAGCGGCAGATAAAATCAATATGCCCCAGGCTATCAATGAAGTCATATTGCTTGAGGCAGGTAAGCATGGCCTTAAAATATTGCTGATACAGTTCCTTTTTCGTCCAGGTCTCGCAAAACAACTCCGAGCAAATGTCCATATTTTCGATTACGTGGATAGAGCCGATGACAAAGTCAAAGGGATAGGCAGCGACGATTTGCCGATTGGTTTCCACACAGTCATCACTCATACCAAGTTCAAGACCTAACAAGAGCTTATCACTGCGGTGCGGACCATAGGCAGTAAAGTAATGCTCAATATTAAAAGTAAACAACTCTGGTTCGGGATAAGCAAGATCCAGATGTTCAGTGATGATAATACCAAGATTATGCCGGCCAGCCGCCTGTTGGGCCTCGGCAATGGTCATAAGCGAATCGCTTGAGAATGTAGTATGTGTATGGGTATCAAACAACATGAAGGAGCAAACCCCCTGAATTAAACATATTGTTGTGCTGTGTTCCACATTACCGTCTTATTTCCTGCTGGAAACTTATGTGCTAGGTGGCGAAAATACCCTTAGCACCGCCATCTATTCACGGGTAATCTGTTGGGCCGATGTGGAAAAAGCTGATGTCTGACAGCAAAGGGAGTGCCGCAAAAAAGTGGTTTTTTGCAACACTCCCTTTGCTTCTTTATTTTTTAGTTACTAATGCTTGGTACTGAGAGGGGGTCATACCAACCTTTTCTTTAGATGTTTTGGCGAAATTGCCGCTGTAGTCCAGTCCGCCAGAGGCAAAGGCCTGAGCTATGGACAAATTAATATCGCACAGCTTTTTCTTAAGAATTTCTTTTATCCTTAACCCTGTATTACACTTACTATCGAGGTGTTATGTTGCCATAGCACTTAAAATCTCCCTTGCTTTCATCGCCTGATCTTTTTTTATCAGTACCTTTGCCGGTTCAAATAGGGGAACGTAAAGTAGGTTCTCCCCCGAAATAAAATAGGTGATATTTTCGCTTTCTAGCAATGACTTTATAAGGGCAACTTCACCAGGATTAAAGGTTGAATATATGAGTTCATAATCTATGAATTCATAATCTACCACTTCATTTACCTTTGTATCAGTGCTTGACGGTAAATCACTTATTAACGCTACCTCGCACCTTGAACACCGGGAGAATCCCTCTCTAAATTCACTTTTGCATTTTGGGCAAAACAAATTAGTACCCCCTTTTCTTATTACACAGTTTTTAAAATTGTGCCAAGACCAAGGTTGATAACTATTTATTAAAACGAAAAGATTCTGCTTCTTAATTTGTTTATCCTGTTACCAAGTTACAAATTTGATAAATAATTATATAAGTGTTATTATGATAAACAAGTTAATTACCAATTTTATACTTTTTTAAAGAATATTTATAGTAAGTATTGATTGAATTTGTTATTTAAAACAGGTACTAGAATACGAATATAAAAATGAAGAAAGGAGATACTAATGAATTTATTTGATTTAACAGGTAAAGTTGCCGTTATTACCGGAGCATCTAGCGGTCTGGGTGCCGATGCAGCCAGAGCCTATGCTGCCCAAGGTGCAGATGTTGCACTTTTGGCCAGAAGAAAAGCAAAGCTCGATACCGTTGTGAAAGAAATTGAAGCCACCGGTAAAAAAGCCCTGGCCGTACAGTGCGATGTTGCTCAAGAAGAAAACGTCAAGCAAGCCGTTGCAGAGGTTTTGGCGCATTATGGTAAAATTGATATTTTACTTAATAATGCTGGCATTGCCTTTGCAGGTTCCGTAGAAAACCTGACGGTCGAACAGTGGGATACAGCGATGGATATTAACGTTAAAGGTATCTTTCTAATGTGTAAATATGTCGTTCCCCAGATGAAAGAACGCAAGTATGGAAAGATTATCAACGTTGCCTCTGTCAATGCGGTGATTGCAGATAAAGCCGAACCACTTGTCCGCCACGCTTATAATACATCGAAAAGCGCCGTACTCGGCTTGACCACTGGTATGGCAGTCTCTTTGGCACAGTATGGCATTACTGTTAACGCAGTGGGTCCTGGCCTTTTTGAATCTGAGATGACCGAGGATACTCTTTTTAAGGAAAAAAGCTTCTTGCAGATGTACAATGCCCTTTGTCCGGCCTCAAGGCCAGGGCGCAAAGGCGAACTGAACGGACCCATTTTGTTCTTATCCTCTGATGCCTCTAGTTATACCAACGGACAGTTTATTATTGTTGATGGTGGACTCACCTCCGTTTAAGTGTTCATTATATTCCTGACGCTATAAAAATCTAAGCCCCGCGGTTTAAAAAACCGCGGGGCTTATTAACGTTCTTTATTTAGTTATTTTTTGCTAGTATTAGGGGCTTTTTTTACATCCTTTTTGGTACTTTTCTTAACGTTTTTCTAGGTGTTTTTCTTATTAGGTTTAACTGTTTGTTTAGCCTTAGTGTTGTTCTTAGCCGCATCCTTTGTTACTTTTACAGTTGTCTTTGCCGGTTCAGCTTTCTTGACATCCTTTTTTACAGACTACGTATTTTTTACAATTGGCTTCGTCGTTACCGGTGCCGGTGAAGCTGCCAAAGCCGGCATAGGTTTTCCTGGATGTATGAAGATATTTTTAAGAATCATTTCTCATTATTTACATACGTTAATAAAAAGTGTAAAATTACACTAAAAGTGAAAATAAGGGTGACAATTTTGAATAGAAGCGAATTTATTACCATACTTGATAACAAACTTAGGCTGATCCGTAATGAGAAAGACTTCACCCAGGATAAAATGGCTGAAATTATCGGTGTATCAAAAAAGACTTTGGTCCAAATAGAAAAGGGCCGGTCTAGTTTAGGTTGGACTGGTGCGGTGGTAGTGGCTGTATTATTTAAGGATAGTGACATTATCCAAATGGCCTTAGGGGGAAACCCCCACGATTTGGTGCTTTCCCTTGCTTTCAATAACTATGAAGATAATTATGAACCCACCTTGGGCGGTAAAGTTTGGTGGAAGAATACAGAGCAACAAGGTAATTATATCGTTCAGCAAAACATCATTAGCCAACATTATCGAATTTTGGACCAGCAAGACAGACGAGTCTGTTCCTCCTTTGATCTTGCGTACATCCGAAAAAGATTAACGGAATTATGTGAAAGGGAGGGGTAAGATTGATTACCGACTTGTTTCGAAGAATCATCGGTAAGAAAGATAAATTTTTATTCAGAGGCTATCAAGAAAAGATGGTTGATTTTAACACAATCGATCAGGAAACGGGCATCTATATTCATATCCCTTTCTGCCAAACCCTTTGTCCGTACTGTCCTTATAATAAGGTACTCTATGATCGGAACAAAGCTCTGGCCTACAAAGAGGCCCTACTCCAAGAGCTAATGCTCTATCAAGAGTATATGAGCAGTAAAAACATCACCTCCGTCTATATTGGGGGTGGTACGCCAACCCTTTTGTTACCTGAACTCAGAGAAATTCTTGCGTTCATCCGGGATACCTATCATTTTCAAGGGGATATCGGGATAGAGATTCACCCGAATGATGCCAGTGAGGCATTATTTAGGGAACTCGAAACACTGGGAATAGATTTAATCAGCCTAGGTGTTCAGACTTTTAACGATCAAATACTTAAGCAGTTGGGAAGAACCTATTGCTCTCACGACATTGATCAGGTGCTAGCCATGGTTAAAAATTTTCATTTCAAATGTGTAGATGTTGATATTATGACGAATCTACCAGGGCAAACCATGGAGGATATTACCTACGACTTGCAAAGGGTTTACTCCTATAAAATAGATCAACTTTCCATCTACCCTCTCATCATCTTCCCCCTGACGAACCTGGGCAAACAAATAAAGCAAAAAGGCTTACGCCGGTTTAGTGAAATTCAGGAAGGTAAAATACTCAACCTTATCGATACCATCTCGCAGCAACATGGTTATAAAAGGAGTTCTGTCTGGACGTACGGTAAAAATCAGCATAACCGATATACCTCGGTAACCAGAGAAAGTTTTATTGGCTTGGGGGCTGGCGCCACCTCTCTGTTCGGAAACTATTTTTATCTCAATACCTTCCATGTAGATGAATATATCCGGGCTCTCCAGCAAAAAAGAATGCCCATTAACTTGGTTAATACCATGAACAAGAGAGAAAAAATGATCTTCTGGATCTTTTGGCGCTGCTACGACGGGGTTATCGACACCCAGCGGTTTCATCAGCTGTTTGATGAAGATATTGAAAAGGAATTCAGACTTCTCTTTGGTCTGCTCAAATCATTTAGATTCTGCAACAAACAAGGTTCTAATTATTTACTAACTGATTGGGGACGATTTGCCTACCATTATGTAGAAAAACAGTACTCCCTTCATTATTTAAACCACTTATGGGCGGCGTCCATGCAACAACCCTGGATTAAGGAAATAAAGCTATGAGGGCAGCCAAATGAAAACAAGACACTTTCTATCCCTTGCTCTCTTTGGGCTTAGTACTATTTTGTTTAAACGGCGGCAGCCGATCTTGGGCACGATCATCTTAACAGACTCCTGCAATTTACACTGCAAGCACTGCGCCGTTAACAACATTACCGGCCAAATGCTTTCCTATCAAGACGTTAGAAAAGAAATGATAAATTTTTATCAAGAGGGCCTGCGGATTCTCTTTTTCTGCGGCGGCGAAACGCTTCTTTGGCAGGAGGCGGGAAAAACCGTCCGGGATTTAATTAGGGAAGCAAAGGAAATGGGCTTCTACCTGGTCAATATTGTTACCAACGGGACTATCGACTTACATATCCCCGAAGCGGACGTTATTTTTCTAAGCCTGGATGGAACACGGCAAGCTCATAATTCGATTCGGGGAGATACCTATGATCTGATTCTGCAGAATTTGCAAAAAACAGATCATTGCAATATCTGCATCTACATGGCCATTAACAAATTAAATTATCAAGACATTGAAAACCTATGTAAACTAGCCAAAGAACATCCCAAAATAAACTCTATATCCTTTAACTTCCACACTCCCTATCAAGGTACCGAATTCCTAAGTTTAAGCCGGGAAGAAAAACAAATCGCGGTTACTACCATAAAAAGCATGTTGAAAGATAATATGCCTATTTTCAATTTACCCAGTGCCCTTGATGCTTATTTAAAAAATGAATGGTCAAGGCCCTGCTACCAGTGTATCGTATCTGAGAACAAGCAAAGATACCTTTGTGGCAGATGTGTGGAAATAGATGGCCTCTGCAGGGAGTGTGGCTATTTATTTGCAGTAGAGTTTTCTCTACTCTGTCAAGGCAATATAAGAACCATCTTTGAGATGGTAAAAACATATCTTAAATTTGCTTAAGCTCTGGTGTAGCGAAAGCTATTTAATAAAGGTAACCGGGCATTCTGAAAGCGCTAAGACTTTATGGCTGACACTCCCCAGTACAATGCTCTGAAGATCGGTTAGCCCCCTCGTCCCTAAAACGATATGGTCGTATTCACCCAGCTTGGCATACTCGACAATTTTTGTAGCCGGGTCACCGTCTAATAGCTTGGTTGCTACCTTTATATGATTATTTTCAAAAATACTTACATGTCTTTCTATAATTTCCATACCATTTTTAACAACCCGTTCTTTAATATCCTGAATTTCTGAAGAGATATTTCTCAATTTTGTTATCTCTTTTTGGGAATTAATGATATGGATCACGGTTATCATAAGATCTTCTTGTTTTCGGGTCATTTTTAGTACATAATCGACAGCACGTTTAGCATTTTCCGACCCGTCAACAGCCAGTAGAATTTTGTTCACGCTGACAAACCTCCAAATCTTTAAGAACCTGATTTACACCCATCCATTGGAGTCTTCTTCATAAATATAAAAGCCCGGCTATAAAGTAAACCCAAATTGTTAGACACAGCTAACAATTTGGGTGCAGTTTACTAGCGGGGTTTCCTGTTACTTTACTAAAGTCACAGGAACATCTACGTTATTCAAGACCTTTGCACTAACACTGCCCAGAACCCATCCAGTTAAAGAAGATAATCCTCTCCTACCCATGATAACCTTATCAAATCCCTGTTCCTCAACTGTACTGATAATGACCTCTGCAGCGTCACCAGATTTCATAAGGGTACTTACCTGAATCCCTTCTGCATCAAATAAGGCCTTCGCCTTTTCTAAACTGCCCCTAAAGAAATCCTGGCAAGCATTAAGAGCTTCTGTGGGATTCGCAACAAAATCACGAGCAAAGGGGGCCTCGTTACAAACTACCGTTAGAATTGTTATATCCAATGATCTGTGATTTTTTGCACTTTTCAGGACATAGTGAAGGGCACTTTGAGAAGCTTCCGAGCCATCAAAGGGTATAAGTACTTTCATAGTAATGTTGCCTCCTTTTTATTTATCATTTATTTATCATTTTAAGACATGCCTAAATATAAGTCCACGTTTTTAATCAATTATTCATAAACTGTTCAGAATTTTTTAATATTAATTGCCACGCTAGGTCCCGTTTTAAAAACGGGTCTACCATTCCGACCAGATCCCCTGCGGAACAGGCTAAATGCTGAAAGGCACTCTATAAACAAGCAGGTATGCTATAATCAAAAGACCTACCATAAGAATAAAACGTTCAAAATCTAGGAGGCTTGATACCTAATGAAACGTTTTTGGAAGTTTGCTATGTGGTTCACCGGTTTTTGGGTATTTTATGGAATAGGTAGCTTGATATACGGTTTAACTACCGATCAAGGATTTAACGATCAGGCGTTATATCTAATAATAGGTATGTTAGTCATATTCTCTAAATCTAAAGCTGAATATCGTGCATCAGAATAATACATATCATTTCAAGACACCCGATTAACCCCAACCGCCCGTACAAGCATTTCAATGTGGCGATGATCCGTTCCGCAACAACCACCTAAAACTTTAAAATGATAATGGTCGTGCAGAGTAACCAGCTGGTTTACTAAGGTTCTACTATCCTCAGATACTAATTCGGAAGAACCATCTAATTCTTCGGGACTTTTGGCAGAAGTATTTGCCTGTATGCCAGTCAGCCGTTGCCGTACCAACTCTGTACAATTCTCGGTGTTCTCCAAAGCTTTTAGCACAATCGAGGGATGAACGCAATTTACCATATAAAATAAGGGTTTCGGAGATACCGATTGATCCACCGTTAGTATTGCTTTATGAAGTGAATTGCCGTCTAACAATGTTCCATTGTCTCTAATGACAAAACTTAAAACATAGGGCTTCCCTGTCTCAGCCATGGCTAAAGCCAACCCCAGCGCTTCCGAAAGAGCCGGCAGGGTGGTCCCGCACAAAAAATCCACACCCGCACCAGACAATGCCTTTGCCTGTTGTTGATGAAATTCCGCTGCTTCATCGGTGGTTAACGCTTCTTCTGCCCGATAGGCATCCCCTTGGCACCCCATCAGCCCACCAATAAATACTTCCTTGGCGTATTCACCGCACTCATTACGAACACCTTGCAGTAATCGGACATTATCGGCATTGACAGCTTTATTGCTTAGTCCCGCCTTTTTTATCTGTTCAGGGTTGGCTCGTCTGGTCGGCGTAAAAAGAATCATCGGTGCCTGGCTGCTTTGCCCAATGTCAAGGTACTGCTTGTATATTTTACGGAGAACGGCTCTTCCTTCGGGATCATAAAGTAGCCCCGAATGAACCAGAAAGTCGTTCAGTTTGACACCAAATTCTCTACGGAGTCGTTCCACCACCGCACCCTCGGTAAAAATGACGGGAGCCGTCTTGAAGCTAGTTGCAAAATCCATGGTGTTCCCTCCCAACGTTTATTGCCCATTTCGCCAATTCTTTTACTTTATTTACTATGGTAACATAGAATAATCCTTTAAAAACATGGGGCTGTTGCACAATTAATTAATGATATGTCGTAGGAGCTACCTGTGGTCGTCCGCTATTTTGATACAGCACTGTAGCCCGCAGGTAATTCATTCGGACGAACGAAGTTCGCCCCTACTACAAAAAAGATTGTCGCAAAAAAGTAATTTTGCGACAATCTCTTGGTTTGAAGTGCTCCATATTTCAGTGTAACAGGCCGGGTAAATTACCCACCGGAATCTCTTGGTTTTCCACCTCTTTTTCCCGTTCACTGAAGTCAAACCCTGGTAGTTTGCTTCGGACGGTATAGTGGGTGTGTAGTATTTCCTTGGCTTTTTTGCTCATGGGCTCCCCTAAGTATTCTTGATACACCTTTACCACAGCTTGGTTTTCATGGGAGCGGCGCAGTTCCTTGTTTAGATCCAGGGCATAGAGCCCTTTGGCTCGTTCACTGCGGTACTCCGGTGTTAATTCCGGTTTTTCAGGGTTACTGGTAATGGGTTGCCCACCCCCGCCCACACAGCCTCCTGCACAGGCCATAATTTCAATAAAATGAAATTGTTCTCCTTGCTTTACCCGTTCCATTAACTTTCTGGCATTGTTAGCACCGTGGGCCACGCCCAGGCGAATCTCCTGCCCTTGTAATGCCAACGTCACTTCTTTAATTCCCCGCAGGCCTCGGAATTCCTTGAACTCCAACCGCCCCATGGCCTTCCCTTCCGTGAGCGCCACAGCGGTTCTAATAGCTGCCTCCATAACACCACCACTGGCCGCAAAGATATTTGCCGCACCGGTAGAAAAACCTAAGGGTTGGTCAAACTCTTCCTCGGGTAGTTTATTTAAATCTAAATCTGCCTGTCGCATCATCCGCGCCAATTCCCGGGTGGTTAAAACATAATCTACATCCCGCTGGCCGTAGGTTTTCATCTCTGGTCTGGCTGCCTCAAATTTCTTGGCCGTGCAAGGCATAACGCCTACTACCACCATATCCTTTGGAGCAATGCCTATTTTCTCTGCATAGTAGGTCTTGGCCAAAGCTCCGAACATCTCCATCGGAGACTTGCAGGTGGAGAGATTGGGAATAAACTCCGGGTAGAAATGTTCGCACAGTTTAATCCACCCCGGACTGCAGGAGGATATAAGCGGTAGTGGGCCACCCTTTTCTAACCGATGGAGAAATTCGTTGGCCTCTTCCACAATCGTCAGATCCGCGGCAAAGTCGGTGGAGAAGATACTATCAAAGCCCAATCTCCGTAAGGCCGCTGCCAGTTTTTGTGACACAACGGTGCCTACTGGTAGGTTAAATTCTTCACCAATACTGGCTTGGATGGCGGGGGCCGTTTGGACCACCACGTGCTTGGTGGAATCTTCAATAACTTGCCAAACCTCATCGATATAGGAACGCTCTGTCAGGGATGCTGTGGGGCAAGCCAACACGCATTGTCCACAGGCGATACAGGCTGCGTCAGCCATGTTTCTTTGAAAGGCCGGAGCAATGATGGTTTCGTTGCCTCGATTCAGGGGTGAAAAAACGCCAATCCCCTGTAGGTTTTTACAAACAGCCTCACAACGCCGGCATTTAATACATTTACTAAAGTCACGAACGATAAAGGGGTTTTTAACAAGCTTCGGTTCATGAACAGGCTGGTTGGCTAATTTACCATAACGGGCACCCACTTTATGTGCTATTTGCTGTAATTCACAGTTTTGGCTGCGCACACAGGCGGTACACTCCCGGTTATGTTCTGATAGCAGCAATTCCACCACCCGCCGCCTGGCCCGACGAACCCGGTTTGTGTTGGTATGTATCCGCAGTCCCTCTGCTACCGGATACACACAGGCAGCCTGTAAATTGCGGGACCCTTCTATTTCCACAATACATACCCGGCAGGAACCAGCGGTATTGATATTTTTTACATAACAAAGACTGGGAATATCGTAACCATTGGCCCGACAGGCTTCTAACACATTGGTGCCCCGGTCTACCTGCACCGGCTCATCGTTAATGAACATGGTAATCAATTCACCGGTTTGTGCCACAGGTGGGTTTCCCACCGGCCGTTCATGGAGTTGGGTAGGTTGTGTGGTTGTTTCCCGGTTGGTAGGCACTGGCATTATCACCCCCCATAGCTGCTTTGAATATGGCGTCCTTCGGACAGCGGGTCTGACAGACGCCGCACTTACTACATTTCTGGCGATCAATATAATAGTTTTTTTTCTTTTCCCCAATAATGGCCTGGGTAGCACAGGCTTTGGCACAGATACCACAGGCGATACATTTTTCGGGATTTACCACAAAGTCCGTTAACTCTTGGCAAACTCCGGCAGGGCATCTTTTATCTTGCACATGGGCCAGGTATTCGTCCCGAAAGTAGTGTAAGGTTGACAGCACCGGATTGGGTGCGTGTTGTCCCAGTCCGCAAAGGGAAGTTTCCTGAATGTCCCGGGCCAGTTCCTCCAATTCATCCAGGTCTGCCATTTCACCCTTACCCTGGGTTATTCGTTCCATGATTTCCAGCATGCGTTTGGTGCCCACCCGGCAAGGGGTACATTTACCACAAGATTCATCCTGGCTGAATCCCAGGTAAAACTTCGCGATATCTACCATACAGTCGGTTTCATCCATCACGATGAGACCACCCGATCCCATCATGGAGCCGATCTTACTCAAGGACTCATAATCAATGGTTGTATCTAACAATTGAGCTGGGATGACACCACCGGAGGGACCACCCGTCTGAACGGCCTTAAACTTCTTCCCCCCCGGTATCCCACCACCAATATCATAAATGATGGTACGCAGAGTAGTCCCCATCGGTACTTCAATCAACCCGGTGTTATTAATTTTCCCCGCAATGGAAAAAACTTTGGTGCCTTTGCTTTTTTCTGTACCCAAGCTAGCATACCAGGCTGCACCCTTTCGCAAAATAATGGGCACATTGGCATAGGTCTCAACGTTGTTTATTAGTGTCGGCTTGTTGCGAAAACCACACACTGCCGGAAAAGGAGGTCGGGGCCTTGGTTCACCCCGCTGACCCATCGCAGATTTTAGCAGGGCCGTTTCTTCGCCGCAAACAAAGGCACCGGCACCCAGCCGAAGTTCTATGGAAAAGGAAAAGTCACTGTCAAAAATATTTTCACCCAACAAACCCATTTGATGGGCCTGTTTAATAGCTAGTTCTAAACGTTTAATAGCGATGGGGTATTCCGCCCGGACATAGATAACACCTTGGCTGGCTCCTGTACTGTATCCCGCAATGGTCATTGCTTCCAAGACACTATGGGGGTCACCCTCCAGAATACTGCGATCCATAAAGGCACCTGGATCACCTTCATCAGCGTTACAGACTACATATTTCGGTGAGTCTTCGGCTTGGGCCGTAAAGGACCATTTACGCCCCACAGGAAAGCCACCACCGCCACGGCCCCTTAAACCGGACTGTGCCATGATCTCAATAACACCCGGCGGCGTTAGATTATGGAGTACATTTTGGAGCGCAAAGTAACCGTCATTGGCAATATATTCTTCTATCTCTTCGGGATCAATGAGTCCGCAATTCCGCAAGGCTATTCGTTGTTGCGCCTGAAAAAAAGGAATATCCTTTAGCTGGGGGTAGATTTTGTTCTCGATAGGTTCTTTATAAAGCAATCTTTCGACAATATTTCCCTTGCTAAAATGTTCGCTGACTATTTCTTCAGCATCCTTCTCATGTACCAGGCAATAAAATATTTGCCCCGGATGAACCAGTAAAATTGGACCCATTTTGCAAAAACCAAAACAGCCGGTCTTGTAAACCGTTACTTTGTTCTGTAAATCATGTTGCTTGATCTGGTTGTTTAAGGTTTTGATAACCTTTTCACTACCCCCGGAGGAACAGCCAGTACCGGTACAGCACAAAACTTGGTACCCAGCAGTCTGGTTATTGCCCAGCCGGGCATTAAGGTTCGGTAGGTGCTTCTTCTTGATAAGTTCCAGGTCTTGTAGGCCCTTTATCCTCATGGTTCTCACCCGCCGTTTCCTTTTTATATCTGTTGATAAGTTTAGAAACTTCCTTCGCCGTTAACTTGCCATGGACATCTTCATTAATGGTTACGACCGGGGCAAGTCCGCAGGCTCCGATACAACGACTGCTCCTAACGGTGAAGAGCATGTCCTCGGTGGTGTCATTATCTTTTAAGGCCAGATGATTTTTGAAACTATCATGGATCTGCTGTGCCCCTTGTACATAGCAAGCTGTGCCAAGACAAACGTTAACAGTATACTTCCCCCGTGGTTTTGTAGAAAACAGGGCATAAAAGGTTACTACACCGTTGACGGCACTGACGGGGATATCCATTTTATCCGATATGTAGGCCTGCAGTTCCTCCGGTAAGTAACCGAAGATATCCTGAGCCCCCTGTAATACCCGGATGAGTTGTTCGGGATCACGACCATAGCGTTCCAGAACTTCATCCAATTTGCGGAATTTTTCCTTGTTCGTCGGGTCATTTAGTAACACTGCAGCCGCCTCCCTCTCTCACTAATTCATAGCTTTTTCCAAAATTACTTGTCTAATGCGTTCTGCCAAGTAATTTATCCAAGAAGCCAACTTATCCAGATGCATTTCAGAGCAAAAATATGGGGCAAGCCCAGATGGCTTGCCCCTTGATCATGCGGTTTTGTCTATAGTAGCTTCCCAATCACCCCAAATACGTCGATTGTACGAATAATACCGATTAGCTTGCCTTTTTCCAATACCGGCAAAGAATTCACCCTTTTGGTTAAAAATAAATCTACTGCTTTGTACAAATCATCTCCCACATCCACAAAGACAATTTTAGTCGCCCGCATCACACTTCTCACTGGCATATCGGAACCGGAGGCATTGACTGAGTAAATCCACAAATAATTTTCCGGTAAATCATACTTTGTCAATACCGCTTTTAGAATATTGCGCAGGGTAACAAGGCCAACCAACTCATCTTTTTTATTTGTTACCAACAGGGAGCGATGACCCACGATACCCCCCGTTTCATCTTTATAGAAGGATTTTTTCAAGACCTTGATGGCATCTCGTACCAGTGCCTGTTCATCGACCACCGAATATTCGGAGATGGGCACCATAATATCCCGTATGGAAACCATGTCATGTCACCCTTTACTATACAGTAACCAGAGCGTTCCCGACCAACAGTGGTTGCTCTCGTACCGGAGATACTCTTTCACGGGGAGCAAATTTGTGGCAGTCGGTAGGGATCACCGTTACATCGGTAATTAGAATATATTCTATTCCACTGGAGATTTCCTGTCGTACCGATTCCTCCGTCCTTTTGATAACCTGCTGCACAATTTCGTTGAGAGAGTTCTTAAGTTGGCAATTGTCTGCCCATTGGCAATCATGGCACTTGGTTTTGAGATCCATTTTTCCCCTCCCGAAAAACCACTAATGTTCCAGCGACAACAAGGTCGCCGGAACACTCGTGCTAGTGTCCTGTACTTTGGGAATACCGGGCAGTCACCCGGTGCTCCCGTTTATATCGTATAATGTAGCCGATAATCATCAGCACCCCTATGCCAGCACCGCCGTACAAAGTAACTGTCGCTGCTCCATCCAACAAACTGGTGATACCGGTTGAAAAACTGGTAACCTGTAAATCACTAAGATATTTAGGGATAGCAAACCCCCGGCTCACAGCTGACATACCGATCACCACAGCCATCACGAACTTGACTTGCAGTTCGCTGACCATTTTGGTGGCATTGGCTCCAATTTGTAGACCCACCAGTGAACCTACGTATAACAGGAGCACCAAACGGATATCAACAAAACCATTCAAAGCATACTGGAAAGCACCGGATGCCCCGGAGAAAATTGCTAAAAAAAGCTCTGTACCAGCCGCTACCATGGTGGGAATCCCCAACACATAAATCATGGCCGGGACACCAATGAAACCACCTACACCCACTGTGCCAGCCAACCAGCCCGTTGCCATACCAATTAAAGCAACCAACCAGAGCGATACCCGTACATTAGCAACTTTAAAGTAAATCATCGGTGGAATATTGACCCTGGAAATCTTTTCTGCCAAACTCTGACTCGGCGTTTTTCTTTCCTGCGGCCGAAAAATATCGCGCAGTATGAATAAAGCCAAACCAGACAACAGAATAACAAAGACAATACTGATATAAAGATTGGATCCTGCCTTGCCCAAGGTAGCAAAAATGTACTCATTTAGATAAACTGCCAATTGAACTCCCAGCAGTAAGAAGATCACCATACAAACACCTAGTCGAGCATCCACATTCCCCATTTTGGCATGTTTCCTGGCACCGACGATAGCCTTACCAAATTTATGGGCTAGGTTAGTGCTGACAGCCGCTATTCCCGGCACCCCCAGGGACATCATACCCGGTGTCATAATAAAGGCACCACCACTACCAATAAAACCGCTCAGCATACCACCCATGAAACCTAAGCCCGCCATACAAAGAGCAGTCCCCGGCGTGATATCCACAAATTTCATCACTTCGCCAACTAGATTTACTGTTTCACCAGCCATTGAAATCCCCCCTTTTCACCCTTTTTAATGGTCACTTTCCAGACCTACTAGACTTAGCAAGTTTGAGATCGCCGAGCCGTATAAAAATGCAATGCAAATAACCGTTCCCAATAAGCATACAGCCGGGATAACCGCTTTACTTAAGTAAAATTGATTTAGCTGCTCAATATTAAAGAAAATAACAAGGTACGCCCCAATAGCCAAAAACAAAAATAGTATGGTTTGCCACAGACTAGGCTTTGTTTTACCGCACATAGCAACCACTCCTTTTTGAAATAGTAAAAGGTGCTTAAAGAGCACTTCCCTCCTTTGCTTGTGATATAATTCTTTATATAGCAAATTTCATGCCATCTGCTAAAGCCTTTAATTATCTACCTTGCTAGATAAAACAAAGAAGAATTGTAGCATATTGCACAACTCTTCTTTAGGAACTTATATGTAAAATTTTAGATTTATCCCCCTAATCAGGCTATTTTCTAGCATTATTTCCTTTTTAAAATTTTGTATCTTTTGCTACACCCACTTGTAGTATATAATTCAACATAAGCAAACTGACCGATTAGTTGGGGGTGATTGCTTGCAAAAAAAGAATATTTTAGGGCTGTTTCGCAAAAAAAGTTTAACCAATCAGATCGTTATTATCATTACAGCCATTATGCTTGTGCCACTGGTCGCCTTGGTCTACGATATCTTCTTTGCCTCTCGCACGGATGAAGTTTTCTTTCTGGATAAAGAACAACGGCTAAAATCCCTGGTTGAGAGTACCAATGATGAATTCACGAAAAGTCTCACTAAGCTGGACCTAGCCCCGACAGAAATCACACCCGACATGCTGCACAATTTGTTCACAAGAACTGTTGAACCTCTCCTGCCAGCCAATTCCGGCTTCCGCTTCGGCCTTTATATCCCTAACAACGAAAAAATTACCGTATTGGGTTTCGTACATAATTACCGCAACCTATCACCCGCCGAAGAAGCCAAGCGGCAAGAAGAAATATTTGCCAATACTAAAACCAGTCTATTAGCTACCGAAATAAGCAAAAAGCCCCTTTTTCGAATTACTGGTTCCTGGGATGACCAAGTAATGGAATACATTTCCCCGGTCGTTCTGCAAGGCAAATTAGTGGGCGTTATGTGGGCCGGTGAACGACTGAATCCCATTTTTTATCAAAGCAGTTATTTTAGAAAATTAGTGCGTTACTTTATTCTGGCAGTATTAGTGCTAGGCATTATCGGCACCTTGCTGGTGGTACGTAATATCACCACCAGCGTGGGACGCTTGAAATCAGAACTACAAAAGCTGGAAAACGATATTGACCACCGATTACCGGAAATCTCCGGAGAACTGGGGGAGATTGCTCAGGCTGTTAATAAAATGGCCGTAGGTCTTTCCCAAAAGGAAGCCTTGGAGCAGCAACTCCTTCGTTCGGAGCACCTGATTGCCTTAGGCCGCCTGGCTACCGGTGTAGCCCACGAACTACGCAACCCCATCGGTATCATTAAGACTCTGGTGGAGTTAATGAAGCAAGAATATTCTCAGGTCAGCGGCATTAACGAATTTACGGCGGCCCTAGACGAGCAGGTGGATCGCCAAAACTTGGTTATTCAAGAACTCTTGAACTTTGGCCGTCCCACCAAAGTAGCGATTAAAGAATGTTCCATTAACGACAACATTAAAGGGGTATTATCCTTCTCTGCTGCCATGTTACGCAAGCAAAAAATAACGGTACATTTGCGCTTGGCCGATTTCCTCCCGCCACTCCTGGCGGATGTTGAAAAGTTAAAGCAAGTCTTTGTCAATCTTATTATCAACGCCGTGGAAGCCATGCCTGACGGCGGCAGGCTGGTGATTGCCACCGCCTGTGAGAATCACAATCTAATTATTTCCTTCACCGATACGGGGATAGGCATGACACCGGAAGAAATGACACATATCTTCGATCCTTTTTACACTAGCAAACCACAGGGAACTGGTCTGGGGCTAGCCATCTCTTATCAGAACATCAAGCTGCACAACGGCAGCCTCGAAGTTAATAGTAGCCCACAGCAAGGGACCACCTTCACCATTAAAATTCCTATTGAACAAAACACTTCGGAAGGGGGCGACATGGTTGGTACCACGTATAGTAATCATTGATGATGAAGAAAGAATGTGTTGGGCCTTAGACCGCGCTTTAAGCCACGAAGGGTATCAGGTGGTAACCGCCACCAGAGGACTTCAGGGCATCACCTTAGTCCAAGAGGTAGAGCCTTCGCTCGTCATCCTAGACTTGAAAATGCCAGACCTCGACGGCATCGAGGTACTGCGTAGAATTAAAGAGATTAACAAAAATATACCCGTGGTCATGATTACTGCCCATGGCACCATTGAAACTGCCATCGAAGCAATGAAAATCGGTGCCAGCGATTACATCACCAAACCCTTTAAGCTGGAGGAACTAAAGGTACTGGTTAAACAGGCGTTACATTTACACCAGTTAGAGAATCAAGTGGATTTTTTAAGGCGGGAATTAAGCCAAAAGTATGGTAAGATGATTGGCCAAAGTGATTCCATGAAAGAAGTTGCCACCCTCATTCGTCAAGTGGCTAAAAGCAACACCACGGTCCTCATCACCGGCGAAAGTGGCACGGGTAAAGAGGTGGCCGCAGTGGAAATTCATAAAAATAGCCACCGGGCGGATAAAGCCTTTGTGGCAGTTAACTGTGCCGCGCTGCCGGAGCAGCTCCTGGAAAGTGAACTCTTTGGTCATGAGAAAGGTGCCTTTACCGGGGCTTTAAATCGGAAGAAGGGCCGTTTTGAGATGGCCGATAAGGGTACTATCTTTCTGGATGAAATTGCCGAAATGCCTATTAGTATGCAGGTAAAGCTGCTCCGGGTGTTGCAAGAAAAAACCTTCGAACGGCTAGGCAGTACCGAGACACTAGCCGTGGATGTGCGCATTGTGGCAGCTACTAATCAGGATTTATCGGCAGCCATCGCCAAAGGCACCTTCCGGGAGGACCTTTATTATCGGCTTAATGTGATGCGCATTAACCTGCCCCCTCTGAGAGGCCGTAAAGAGGACATCCCTCTATTGGTCAATCATTTTTTAGGTAAATTTGACCCTAGCTTCAGCAAAAAGATATCTTCCGAGGCCATGAAGGTGCTCTCCCGTTATCAGTGGCCAGGCAACATCCGGGAATTACAAAACGTCGTTGAGCGTTCCTTGATTGTCTGCCAGGGATCAGAGATTCAACCGGCTCACCTGCCAAAAGAAATGATCGAGGGTATACCGGACGCCCCCGGTCCCATCCTCAATCTGCCGGAGCATGGCCTTTCCCTGGATGAGCTAGAGAAATATTTAATCATTAAAGCGCTGGAAAAACATAATAATAACCAGACCCAGGCAGCCAAATACTTAGGTATTTCCCGTCCGACCTTGCTTTATCGCCTGCAAAAGCACGGTATTAAGGTGCCCTGGAAAGGGGATTGACCTGCCTATACCAAGACAGATTACCATGAAGTACCAAATTTAATGTATTGCTTCTATTACGGAAATAGTTAAACAATACTATAAACAAAGTACTAGCAAGCTTAGTTTGTCCTTTTTCTGAATCCTCCTGTTAGATGAAAGGAGATGACTATGATGACAAGTCGGGAAAAAGGTGCACGTCATCGCCGCAAAAGTGATAAATATAGCAAATCCCTAATTGCCATGACTCTGTTTTCACTGGCCGTTATCTTCTTTTCCCTGACAAAGATTTAGACATAAATACGCGTCTATAACCGTCTTCTATTCGGCGATCCACTTCAATAAATCCTAGTTTGGCATAGAATACCAGGTTTTCAACCATTAACTCATTCGTGTATAGGCGAATTTCCGGTAGACACCTTTCTTTAGCAAACGCAAGAGAAAATTCAATTAGTTTACGCCCAATCCCCTGTCCTTGGAAATTGGGATGAACAGCCACATTTTCAATCAACAAGTGGTCTTCTTCCGGAATCAGTACAATCAGGCCCTTTAATTCATCCATATCTGTGATTACATAGACAAGATTTTTCGAAATGAGCTCTTGATAGTCTGACAACATCGGAGCGGGCTTTTTCCCCATTCTCTCTATGTACACACTGTAGGCCGCTTCCACACATTCAGAAATAGCCTGCTGGTGGTGCTGTTCAGCGATTCGAATGTCCACAATATCTACCTCCATGACCTAGTCGTAATTTTAATCCAGTAAATTTGACGAAACAATTGGCATCCCTAAGAGAACGGTTGTACGAACCGGCATCTGCTTGTGCTTCATGACCGAAGTCAGTTGGTTGGACTCTTGTGCAAACGCCAACTCCACTTGTTTGCGAGAGTTCACCATGCGCTCTTGCAAAGCTCTACCTTGTGGGACGGGACTGTGGAAAATGGTTAATATGGTTGTAGAAGTACTTCTATTCTACCATTTTTCGCTTCGGTGCATTTTTATTTTTCATTCAATTTTATGCGCTTTTTAAACAGGCTCTTTAGGTGTAATAAACGTTACGGCCAATCTTTATTTTGATTGTATTTCAAGTTGCTTTTCATACTTGAGTGCCCATTTCTTGAGTAAATTTAACGAGGGGAAAATTTCTTTACCCATTTCTGTAAGTTCAAACTCGACCTTGGGCGGAACCTCAGGATAGGTAGTCTTAAATATCAAGCCATCCCCTTCTAATTCCTTTAGTTTTTCGTTTAATACTTTTTGGCTAACACCACAGGTCATTCTTTGTAGTTCAAGAAACCGTTTTGGTCCATTATTTAAACGGCAAAGAATAATAGCTTTCCATTTTCCACGAATCAATTCCATGGCTAGGTCTAAATGACATACATATTTTTTATCTTTATAATAGATCATACATACTCACCCACTATATAGAAATAACAATCACTTACACATACCAGGCTACGTGTGAACTATCCACCACTTAGCCTACCGGCGCTTCCCGAATCATCGACCACTGCCTAACTCTTAAGAAGCCAGGACTTACACAATCTCAAACAGGCGTAACTTCGGGTGGTCCCCACCCTACAGGATTAATCTTACCTTTGGGTAAGTTAACTTACCTAAAGGTACATACTTGCCCTCCCTTTAGTAATCAATTATACTCCAATCAAAAGAATAATAATTATTTATTTCATTGAGGGGGAATTCTACATGAAAGTTGTAGCATTTAATGGCAGCCCAAACAAAGAAGGAAATACTTACCATGGGCTTAAACTGGTAACCGCTGAACTTGAGAAGGAAGGTATTGAAACAGAAATTATCCATGTGGGAAACAAAGCCATTAGAGGCTGTCTGGCCTGTGGTCAGTGTGCCAAAAATCAAAGTGAAACCTGCAGTATTTCTAATGACCAGGTTAATGAGTGGATTCAAAAAATGAAGGCAGCAGATGGCATCCTTTTAGGCTCACCTGTACATTATTCGGCCATAGCTGGTACTATGAAATCATTTTTAGATAGGGCTTTTTATGTTACGGGTGTTAACAATGGTATGTTACGGCACAAAGTAGGTGCATCTGTTGTTGCTGTAAGACGTTCTGGTGGACTCCCAACCTTTAATCAACTGAATAATTATCTTAATTATTCCGAAATGCTGATCCCAACCTCAAATTATTGGAATGTCATTCATGGGACTACACCCGGGGAAGCCTTGCAGGATGAAGAGGGCGTACAAATCATGAGGATACTTGGCAAAAATATGGCCTGGCTTTTGAAATTAGTTCAAAATGGCAAAGAAACAATTAAAGCACCCGAAAAAGAAGCTAAAACAAAAATGAATTTTATTCGCTAAGTACTCAACTACTAGTATGCATTTACTAAGCCAATCAAAAAACGTATTTATTAGACGTAACTACTATTTTAAATAGTTATCGTTAGTTAAAGGGGGGGCCCATAGAAAGGGTATCTCCCCTTCTTCTTTATTTTAAAGGGACCTCTTTGATAAATTACTTAATCCCCCAAGAACTTTTAAAACTAAGCCTTTTTACTTACATCCTATTTATCAATTTCCTTATAGGAGGTAAGCTCTATCTGTAGGTAGGGTGTCGTCTTTAATTTAACAAAAAATACTTTTTCAGTACGCTTTTGAATTTCATCCGTGAGGACTTGAAGGTCATTAACTAGTTGCTCTTTAGAATATAGTTGATTACTTCGTAAATTGGTAAACAAACTTCTCTTGTTAATTTTGATTAATCTCGTTGTATTTAACATCAAATCCTCTCCTTAACCCTTCTCAAGCTACATACAGGAATAATACTATTTATATTCTAAATAATTTCACTGAGCCTATCAACCCAGATATGACTTTGAGTCCTTTATCCACACTTTAATCTCTTCTATAATCAAATGTCTCGTAAGGTACCTCCAGTTTATGGCCATTAATAATTATCGTATCATTATCAAGCCAATTTAGGTTAGCATAATCTTCTCGGTGATTAAAATAAATGTACTTTGGCTTTCTTCTTTCCTGGTTAAAGGATAACTCTCCTAATACTGCGTAAGCCGTCGTAGCTCCGCCATTAATTAAATATACTTTCACTGTATAGATCCCATCCGGTGATGTACTCTCTGTCAGTACTTTTTCCTTTGGTAGATGGCTCATATCAAAATAAACCCAATAAATTCCGTAGGGGATAAAAACTATCAGGAAGAGCGGGAATAGAGCCAGTACAATCAAGGCCTTCTTTTTTGCTTTTTGAATGTCTTGCTCCGTATCGATGTTAATTTTATTCATTAGATTAAGAGAAGCTCCGTACCCCATCTTCTTCAACGGTTACTTTTAGAGTAAAGTAGTGCTCCGACCCTTGAGAATTGACGGCCTTTACCTTCACGCGATCCACCCGCTCTCCCTCTTTCTCAACGGTAAATAAGTGAGTCCCCCTGAAACTGAAATCTTCTGGAACAGTTTTCCCGATAACGCTCAGGGATTCAGTTGGATTACTTCCCTTGGGAAAAACTACGGCTACGTATAAAGGGGTTAGCCCATTTTTTATAATTTCCGCATCTTTACTCGCCCCACTGTATGTGTTCAAAGCTACTAAGAGTTCCGGCAAGCCGTCATTGTCAATATCAACCAGGCATTTATCTATTACTTCTGTTGCGGGGAATTTTTGGTGAAAATATTTAGCAAGAATATCCTCCGTTTCTCTTTCAATACTTTCCTTCCCCTGCGTCGCGGGATCGGTGCTGTGTGCTGACTGATCTTGGTTGGCTTCCCTTTCCATACCTACCTTCTCCTGCGGGGTTTTTGAGGTGGAGCACCCCACAACGAATAAAGATACAAATAAAAACGCAAAAAAGATAGCTGTTATCTGCCTTTGAATAGTCAATATTTTAATCTCCTTTATTTATCATGAAAAATAATCTCATTCGCCCTGTGTATGACATTAACCCTCACATAAATGTTATAGGTTACTATTAAATTATGGGCATACCCGCCCCTTCCAGAGGACTTACGGCTAGGGTCTATGAAATCTGTTCTAGAAGGTATGCCATTATTCATCAGCTTGCCTCTAATACTAAAGTATTTCTGCATATCCTGTGTCGAAAATATAAGTTCCCATCTCCTATTATAAAAGAAATTCAATACCTTCCTCAGCATTTCCTCTCCCCTAGTCCTTAGAAAATTAGCTCTGTTCAATAAGCTTAATTTCCGGACCTGTCATACTCCCACCCTCAATTTTGCTTTGGTTCTTATCTATATAGAAGTTAAAATGCAGGTATTTTTCCTGTTTTGGCTGCAACGTAAATATATTTTGGTTTTGGTCATTTTTTAGAACCAAATCCTCAGCAAAGTATTCCTTGTCAATTAGTTTTACAGATACTTTTAGCTCTTCCTGACTGTGATTCGTTACATTTATCGTTCCTGATATCTTCTGTTTTTGTTCTTCTGGATCAACATCACAGCTACTATTTCTGGGATGATACTCAACCGCCCTTATACCATCTTGAAAGGAATAGTACATATTTTTTGCGTGTTCTGTGACCGCAGGCACAATGAATAAAAGAAAAGCCAAAAATATCCATATCATTTTCTTGACTAGATAGGGGTAACTCTCTTTTAGATACTTTGTGCTCCCTCGCCAACCAATAAAAACAAAGGTAAGTGCATAGAAAAATGCATAATGCAACCCCATTTTCTCTTCATCATTGTGCCAAGCCTTCAATCCTAATTGGTTAAGTAGATAATCACCTAAGCAAAAGCCATTAGACGTAATTGAAGAAAAAACAATCCAAATATCATCAGTAAAAAGAACGCCATGCCAATCATTTTATTTTTCATTTACCTAAACCGTCCTTACTCACTGTCCCATGTCCTTATATAAAATACTCTCAGCTTAGCAATTTATTGAGAAATATTTCAGGATTGTTTAAGAAATCCCTGGTTAGTTGATAGTGCTCTGTTTCCTGATAAATCGTTTGCTCCAGACCTCTTTCATTGAAGCAATAGATACTGCTGCCGGGATATGCCAATAAAATGGGGGAATGCGTGGCTATGATAAACTGTGCTCTTCCTGTACTTTCTAACTCCCAAATGATTCTTAAAAATGCTAATTGTCGCTGAGGAGATAGGGCGGCTTCTGGTTCATCCAGCAGATAAATCCCCTTCCCTTGAAAGCGATTCTGGAATAAGGATAGAAAGGATTCGCCATGAGATTGGTGATGAAGGGATTCCCCACCATAAGGAGAGTACACAATACCACCACACTCTTCTGCCAAATCATCCAAATAGTTTGCAAAATCAAAAAAACTCTCCGCCCTCAGAAAGAAACCATTTACTACTTTGGGAAACCAAGATAGGGTTATGATGTCTGATAGAGAAAAATCCCCGCGATGATCTTTCAACAGGGGTCCTCTTCCTCCACTAATCGTTGAAAAATCACACTTATAGGCAAGGGCTTCAAGTAGGGTTGATTTGCCAGTTCCGTTTTCCCCCACAAAAAAAACCACATTTCGATCCAAGTTTATGCTTTGTCTTTCCTTTAACGCAGGAATGTTAAAGGGGTATCTCTCTTTGTCCTTGACTTTACTCCAGTCAAAACGAACCTCTTTTAAAAATGCCATTATTTTAATCCTTTCCAGGTAGCTTCTTAAACGTCGTATCTAAAGAAACTATATCTTTCTTCTAAAATCAAATCTCTCGTTAGGAACACACATAGTATCTTTAAATTCTTTATCTATAACATTGATTAATAAATAACCAAATATAATCCCGCTAAGAGATTGGGGAAACATCGAATACATTAGCATACTATTAACAAACGTTTGGGGCATATATGATACAATTGGAGAAAAATATATCGCTGGAAATATAGCTAAGTAGAGTGTTGGCAACCCAATTGCAATGAACTTTATCCAGTCAAAGAACCACACACCCTGCTTTTTTAAGACCTTAAAAAACCGCGGTAGAGCAAGAAGAATTCCTATAAAAATTGGAAATAGTGATAAAAAAACCATTTCCGGATAAGCATGATAAGTTTCTAACTTTATTTTCTCTAAATATTTTTGATATTCAGTACCCTTAAATACTATGTAACCTATACTTATTATATAGGCAAAATAACTTAAGAAACGAATTATGGGATTCTTCATTATAATCACTTCTTTTCTGGCAGAATCCTGTTTCCACGAAAGAACTTCAATGCTTCCTCATACCTGAGCATTCAATTCTTATTTTCCGGTAGGTTTTTAGAAGGACATTCCTTTAGTGTAGCAATAAAAGGAATTATTAAAAAGGAAGCAAAAAGTAATCCAAATAGTATTAACCATAGTATACACTCACTTAGCTCGGAATTTTTTCGCAAATCCCTAACAAACCAAAAAGCAAAGAATCCCATACCAACTGACCTTGAGTATATAGCAATTTTATAATTGGTTTTACAATTGGGACATTCAATTGGGCTATAGCAACTTAAGATAGATTTGAGAATTTTTCCATATGTAAATTGATAAGAACATTTGCATTTCTCAAGCATCATAAATGATCACCTTCTTTGTTGAAGTGATTAATAAATCACTTCCGATGCTACTTTTCCAAACAATTTTCACTATACAAATTTTTTAACTAATTGGCTAAATTGCCTATAATAACATTCCAATGTTTTTTCACTCTCAAATAGGAAATTCAAATCAAACATTGTAACCTCTCCCCAATTTCTACCCTTTATTTACTATACAACATTGAGTATTCCTTCAAATCGTTAGATTAATTTTTTAAATAAATAAATTGCAAGTTATTTTAAAACTTCTAACTGACAATTACGTCTAAATTGATATAAATTAATAGTACTTTCTGAGTATACTCAGGGCTATTATCAAGTCTGGCAATCTGCCATAGTTTCGAGGTGGAAAACCTGTTGAAAAAATTTTTTAATCTAATCGCCCTAATCGCCGATCTATTTCCACTAACATTTGTTGAAATACTGTATCTTCCTTTTAGCTACAAATATTGGCGACTACTAAAAGAATTAAATACCGAAAACTGGTTTAAAGAGTTATATGAAGACCAGAAGTATCAAGGCATTATCCTTCATAACATGAAGCTGAAAACATTTCTTCTTACTCGTAGTAACTTTGAAAAGGTTAAAACTGACAATAGATACAGAGAGAAGCTAATTAGAATTATCAAGAATAATGAATTGATCTAATGGCTTCCACCAAACAATAACGCCCTGCAATTTAGCAAGACGTTATCTTCTTCCCAGATTCAAGGGGAGTATGCTTATCTAGGGTCCATGGTCATATATTTTCGGTTAACGACTAGTCTACAATAACTTAAAGATATATTTTCCCCGCATCACCATCAACCGTGATTAATTGACTCCCTTTTAGTATCTTCATTACACCCGGAATGTTAACGACCGCTGGAATACCATACTCCCTCGCCACAATGGAGCCGTGAGACAAAAACCCTCCTGTTTCCATAACGATGGCAGAAGCTTTCAAAAATAGCGGGGTCCAGCCTGGGTCCGTTGACGGGGCCACCAGCACGTCTCCGACCAGCAGTTTTTCCCCTTCATTAGGATGAAAAATTAATTTAGCTTCGCCAGAGGCCTTGCCTGCTGCCACACCCAAACCTGTAAGTTCTTTTTCTGAGTTATATGTGACGGTTTCGACAAATTGAGGACTCTCACCAATAATCAAGTCTGGAGGTAACAGTAATTCCATTTCGTTTCTTTTAGCCTGCCGCTCAGTCACTATGATTGCTAAATTCCTGCCGTCCCAAGCCCCTTGTAGAATTGAAATAACTTCATTCAAAGTACAGTGGAATATATCGGACGGTTCTGAAAGAATTTTTCTATCCGCCAACCGCCGGCCAATCTCCTGGAATATTATCCGTTCAGACTCAAATATATGTGCCAGTACAAATTTTGCCATTTCCCGAAGTCCAGCGGCCTGCAATGCCTTGTTTACTAAGTTTTTTACCAATATTCGTTGGTGTAATGGAAGCCTTTGTCGTACTTCCTGCCAAGCTTCATCCGCTCTTGCTTGTTGCTTTTTCTTTACTTTGTGAAGATCGGCCGTTTCCATTGTGCTCTTGATGATATTTAAGAGGTAAGACGGGTCTTCCCGCCAACGTGGGTTGATGATATCCATTTCGTAAACTCCCCGGTGCCCATATTCTGCTAGGAAGTTCCGTAGGGATTGCTTAAAAACTGACTCCTCCGGCAGCTCTCTTTCCCACAGAAGAGGCTCAAAGGTTTGGCTGGAGAAAAATCGCCGGGCGGCAATATCCTCACGGGCAATTTCAGCCAGTTCTATTAGGCGGTAGCCGTGTTGGGCACTGGTTATATCCCCGCCCCCTGCCATCAAGGCATTTGCCACCGCTTTACCTTTTCCAGGAAAATATTTTCCCAGTATTTTTTCCGGCGGATACACTGGGGCAGAAGAACAAAACATAAAGACTGGAACAAATTCTATAAATAAATTTTCAATATCAGAATGTTTTTTTAGTAAATCTTTTTCTGTTAAGCAGGTAAGATCTTCTTTTAACAAAGTCTCTGCAAAATCTTTAATTCTATCAAAGGACTTTGTCGCACTCTTCCTAATTTTTTGTCCAACAAACATGGCTTTTAATAAATACTTTAGCCTTTTAGATTCCTTTATGCCAAAAAATGATTTCTTTTCATTAATGTCTATTTCCGGCTGGTGTCCTCCATATGCTTGATTAACTAACTTTGGAGGAAAACCAAAGGAATCATATATTTGCCACTGCTGGATAGATAGGTTAAAATACGCCCGTCCCTGGTATAATCTAACATGTTGTATGCCGGATGGAATTGGATACCCTATTGCTTTTAAGGGTGCATCAAGTAACATGTTCAGGCTTTTTTTCGTTACACTCCAGTTAAGCGTCGACTGCACCATCGGAATTCCATCCCTGAAATTGGCATTTGACCATATATCCGGCTGATTTTTGATTCCTTCAAAGGTATATCTAGGCAGCACCGTTACCGGTCGAGCCTGTACTAAAATAAATTCCTTGCCGTCAAAAACCCATTCAATATCCTGGTGCTGTTCCCCATCTCCCAGCACTTCGTAGACCCTTTGGAGCAGCAAACCCAGTTTACCTATCATTTCATCCGTTAAAACTTGTCCTGCCGACGCTCCGGCGGAATCAACAAATTCCGTCCCACCGGTTTTTTTGGCCATGGTTTTCCCCTGTTTACGACCGATTCTTTTTTTTATTCCAATCATAGGGTCTAAAATGTACTCGTCCGGCTCGACAGCTCCGCTTACTACACTTTCGCCCAAGCCAAAGTTGGCATTGATAACCAAAACATCTTCCCGGCCAGTCCTCGGATCACAGGTGAAGCCAACCCCTGCCGCCATCGCCTCGACCATCTCCATAATGACAACAGCGGGAATCACTTCATCATCTCTAATATTCATTTTCCTCCGGTAGGCAACAGCTCGAGGTGTCCATAAAGAGGCATAACAATCTTTAATAGCGGACAAGACGTTCTCTATTCCTTGGACATTTAAAAAAGATTCGTGTATCCCTGCAAAGGTCGCTCCAGAAGTATCCTCGGCAGTGGCCGAAGACCGGACGGCCAGTGGTTTTTCAAATATGCCCATGTTTTTTAATTTACAGATTAGTTCTTCCTGAATAGGCGGCAAAATACGGCCAACTTTGATTTTCTCCCTAAGCAGGAAAAGTTTTTCCTCAGTCTCTTTTTCTAAAACATTTGCTATCGTTACATCTCGGGAAATAGTCTCTAGTACCTCAGACAAGTTATTCCCTTGAATAAAACGGTGGTATGCTTCTGCCGAAACAACCCCTCCCTGGGGAATCGTAAACCCATACCGCGCAAGCCGCCCTAAGTTCCACCCCTTCCCCCCGGCTCCCCCCGCCCCAGCGTTAAAGGCCTCGCTCCAACTGAAAAAGAACGATCCGCAACTCTTTTCCATGTGCACCCTCCCCCCAGGCAACAAATTTTATTCTTTCATTGGCGTTACTCCGCCGGCACTTTTTGCCCCATTTAGAAAAATGTCCACATTCATTTCGATGGCCTCATATATTGAAAAACATTCCGGTTTAGTGACCCAGCCAATTGCTGTGAAGCTGCTAATTGTTTCCAAGTTGCCGACAAGAATCTTGCTCGGCACATCCTGACGAATTTCTCCTGTCTTTTTTCCCAACTCTATAATCTGTTCTAGGACACCGCTGAAGCCGCTTCTTATGCTTTGGTCCCTTATAGAATGAACTACTGTTTGCATTCGATAAATAAAGTATTTTTCATAAATGTCACTGTTCAGCTTAATATGCATCCATTCCATTGACTTATAGAGTACTGTGATTAAACGTGACCGAGTATCCGGCAATTGTCGTATTTGCCCGAGTACTTCAGGTCCTTGTTCCTGAATCATTCTTTGAACATGTTCACATACAATGGCTTCTTTTACTGGAAAGTGGTTATAAATGGTCCCTTTGGCAATGTCGGCTGCTTCCGCTATTTGCTCCACCGTAGTTTGTTCGAAGCCCTGCTTGTTAAATAAATCCATAGCACAGGTAATAATCCTTTTCCGGGTTTCCTCTTTTCTTCTTTCAGTTCTACTGATTGTTTTCATAACGCACCTCTATACTCAGTATATTATTGAACTCAGTACAATATTATCTTGAGTACATCTTATATCTTATATTGATCCGGTGCAATATTGTTTTGGGGAATATCGGTAAAATTGTTTAGAAAAACCTAGCTCTGCATAACCTTAAAGTCGGGCGGAAGCCCATTATGCAAAAAATAAAAAGCGCAAGATAATATCCTACGCTTCATTCTCCAATACTGTCTCTTTAACTTACCCGCCAGAAGTCCCCTTCCTGAACACCCGTAAAGGTGGGGGTGAGTGAGTTCACAGTAAGGACACAGTCCCATTATTTCCATTAACTTCAACAACTTGCCCATCCGTCAAAGACTCGGTAACATTTGCCACACCTAGTACTGCCGGTATACCGTACTCCCTAGCAACGATGGCCCCATGACTTAACAAGCCACCATAATTAGTAACTACTGCACTAGCTATGGCGAAAAGAGGTGTCCATGCCGGGTCAGTATTATTGGCTATTAGAACGTCGCCTGCTTTGAACTGTGCAAAATCAGCTAAAGAACGGATTACCTTAACAGAACCACTGGCAATTCCAGGGCTGCCTCCTATTCCTTTTAGAATTGCAACGTCATGGTTGTATTTATTTGAATCATTTTTTATCTGGGGCCACCCTTTAAATAAAGCGGGCAAGGCATCTATATCTATTTTTTTGAGTGATTTTCGAAGTGCGATGAGTTGATCTGCGTTTTTAATATCCAATTCGCCGTTAACTATCCTTCCGACTTCGTCGATAGATAGATAATAAATGTCTCGTTCATTTTTAAGCTTGCCCTCTTCTTGTAACCGGTGAGCTAACTCATTGGTTGCTTTCTTAATTAATGAAAAAGGCATCGTGATATAGTAATGGCGGTTATCCCGCAAAAGCATATATGTTTGTGTAGGCTGTAAAACTTTATTAAAAATATATCTCTTGATAAAGGACAGTTTAGAATGAACATATTTTCCCGTAATCTCCCGTTCATTTCTTTTCTCCGTCCCTCTTGTTAGCGGATCAATATTATCATTAGTGCTTAGAAATCCTCTTACCAGGGAAAAAACTATATCGGGATTTTCCCACCAAAAATCTTTCGCAATATCCATATTCGTATTTAAGTGACCATGCTTTTTAAGTAAGGTATTTAGTTCAGAAATGAAATGTCGTCCATTTTCAAAGTGGTCTGCTTGATTAAGAAAAGATTTAGTTGAATTGGTGATAAATAAGGTGAGCAACTGAGGTGAATTCCTGAGAGTTTGAGACAACCGCCAGACATCATCGTTAGTTTCTACGGTAAGATTGTTCGGCAGTCCCGAAACTAATTTTGCACTAAGGGATAGGTCATCATTCATCCATTTAACCATAATTTTAGATAGTATCGTATAATAATTATCTGCAACCAAACCACTAACCAATTGATGCTGAAAATAAGATCTGCCTAGCTCCCGGCAAGTTAAAATGTATTGATACAATTCAATATTATTAAACTGCTTAAGTTTGCTTGCTTCGAGTCTTCTGATTTCTTGCAGATATCCAGGTAATGATTTGTTAAAAGCTTTGTCTAACATAGCATTTAATTTTTTTACTTTAAAAAACATATTTAACGCTCGTATTATATCTTGGATTTTATTGTGTCTTGGTCTAAACCTTTTTTCTTCATCTGTTGTTAAGATTGCATCCATAGCTAAGGATGGGTAAAATTCCTTCATAATCGTAAAATTCTGATATAAATAACCATGTATCCAAGCATAAAATTTATAATCGGCAGGTAATTTTCTTCCTAAAAATATCTCACATAAATACCGTAATCCTTCACTTTGACAAGGTTCGAGAATTGACCACCCCAGAACTGACATGGGCTGATGATACCGTTCCCGAACCCATTGCATGTTAGTCCATTCCAGAGCGGGATCAAAATTAAAGTAATGTAAATCCTCTGCTTTCTCCAGCGGGAGCTGCCTATTTAATGTGGTAATTGGCCGTGACTGGAGAATATAGAACCGATTGTCTGACAACGCCCATTCAATATCCTGTGGATAGCCAAAGTGTTCTTCGATATCACATACATTTTTCGTCAACTCCATAATCTGTTCATCGCTAAGTGAAGAAGCATTTTTCATGGTATCAGGGGGCCGTAAACTTGTTGCCAAGCTGGCTTTTGAGGAAATCATTATATTTTCTTTTTCTGCTATTTCTTGATGCAAGATTTTCCTATTTGTTTTATCCACGATAAATCGGTCTGGATTGATCTGTCCAGAAACGATTTCCTCTCCCAAGCCCCAAGCAGATTCAATAACTAATTGTTTGCTATCCAAGGTTAGTGGATTAACACTAAAGGCGACTCCCGCTGCCTCAGCCGACACCATTTGTTGAACTACTATAGCAAGAAAAACCTTGTTATGGTCAAATTCGTTATTTATACGGTAATGAATTGCCCGTTCTGTCCAGAGTGAAGCCCAGCATTTTTTTATACTTTCCAAAAGACCCTCTTCATTTACATTAAGATAAGATGCTTGTTGACCTGCAAAGGAGGATTCCGGCAAATCTTCTGCTGTAGCTGAGGAACGTACAGCCACGAGTTTATCAAATCCAAATGAATTGAATGCGTTAAGAATAGCCGTACTCAACTCCTCAGGTATTTTCTCTGAGTGAATTTTCCCTACTATCTCCCTAGACTTTAGAGCCACCTTGTCCCGGGTTACCGGGATTTCACCAATATCAATCTTCTCCATAAACTTACGATATGCTTCCACAGTGATGCAAAAACCCATGGGGACAGGAAAACCGGCACGAGCCATATCCCCAAGATTTGCTCCCTTTCCCCCAACGATAGCTACATCTTTGGCATTCACTTCGTTAAAGCTTTTGATAAATTCACTCACAGCCGCCCCCTCCTCCTATTTAAACTTCAAGATTTAGCCCCAACCCCTGTACACTATAATTAAATAAAAAGTTCGTTAGCTCTTCTTCTTGATAGTCCAGCTTATAAACAAATATGTGCCCTACAGCATAAGAAACGGAATAAATAAAAGTTGATGCAGCTAATTCTGTATTCTGTGCCTTTAACTGTCCGCTTTTGACAGCTTCATCAAAATATTCTTTAAAGTAGGTTATCATCTCTTTTAAATGATCGTTTCTGTTCTCCCTTAATTGATGGCGGTTGGTGAGAAAAAAGTTAATTTCATAAACGTTTGATGATGCTAGTGCATGGACTTGCCCTCTAATATATTCAAAAATTATGTTTCTTAAATCAGTTTCTTCTTCTAACATCTCAGCCAGTGACATTAAATATTTACTCTGAATGCTATTGTAGACTGCGTCGAAAATGCTTTTCTTATTTGGAAAATAAAAGTATATGGAACCTACTGAAACGCCTGCTTCACTGCAAATGTTTTGTATAGATGTATTTTGAAATCCTTTTTCAGAAAACAATCTTAGTGCAACGTCAAGAATATGTTTGTATTTGGCATCTTTTATTTCCTGAATATGTTTGGGTGTTCTATAGGGCATACTATAACCTCCATAAAAAATGAAGTATAGAATATATATTCTATACTTCATTTTAATTACTGCTATGCTTCCTGTCAATAAATTCCGACAGGAAAAAGAATCACCCGCCGAATTTGATTTAGAGGGCAATTTAGCAAAAGATTAGCAATCTGCCAAGGAGGCTAGGGCATAAGCTGGGATATTTTAGCTAAAAATGTTTATTAGTAAGCCGAGGGTGATAATGCTTGAGAACGTCGAAGAGTTTAAGACGTGGGGGCCAGAATGGCGGACAGGGGATGGTGACAGGCAAAAGCAAGTTATTGAGGCACACTCTGCACCTGCTATGGTAAGGCTGATTATCTAGGTTTGGTACAGGGTTGCTCCAAGTGTTATTATCTTCAGGGTATTCCCCCCTCAACGAATATCTTCTGTTTAAAGGGGGGTAAACTTGCGGCAAATTTTATACTTAACTGTTTAGAGTACTTGGTTGTTTAAGCTTATAATAATGTACTTTACTTGATTACTTTTTTAGCCCTACGTAGTAGCCACCTAAGAAAACTGTGACAATTAATACAAAATGCAATATAAAAAAGCCCCCATTTCCGTATTTAAACGCTTCCTGTGAGATGGGTTTCCTTAGGTGACAAGGAACAATCAATCCGCCTACATAATCAAATAGAAGCAAGAAAATCCACCACCATGTATATGAGTCCCAAAAATCCCATTCATAATTGTAGCTGATTAAGTTTGTAAGGTTGTGTGCTAATGTTTCCGAAACCATACCAAGGTGAACAATTACCCAGTAAAAAGGTATTTTATAGGCCCATGAGCGGGGGCTATAATAAATTCCCAAAATCACAAAGAATGGAAACATGGTTAATATGGTTTCAAATGGCATAATGGATATTTGTGGGAACAACCTAAAAGGGAAGGAGTAAAAGGTTAATTTTACAAAAATATAGCATAAAATATTTCCTACAATCCCTGAAAGTAAATATACTATGCCATAACTCTTCCAATCTTTACGAAGTATAAAGTAACTTCCAATTAAAGAGAGAGTAATTGCTGTTATTGTTAGATACAGTTCAATGTTGTTATGTAAATACAATAATGTTCACCTAGTTATAAAAATAATTTTACCGTGTATTATATCCAGATAATTTAAGATTATTTTAGTGAACATTACATTTAATGGACGTACTTTCTAAATTGGAGATATGCAAAATGGCTTTACAGGAGAGCAAAAAATTATCAATCTGACATGGCTTGTTAGATAAGTTTATCTTTATATGAGTTTATCTATGGTGCTTTATGTTTCTATCAGAATCAAATACTTAATAAGTGATGGAGTTGAACAAATATGTAGAGTTGTAAAAGCTTGACATAAAACCGTCCAGACGGTATAGTTGAAGTATGATAAATACTAATAACACATCCAAAAAAAATAAAATACTAATAGCTGCTGCAGATATAGTTATAAAGCAGGGAGTTGCTTGTCTTACTTTGGAAGCTGTAGCAAACAAGGCAGGTGTTAGCAAAGGTGGCTTGTTATATCATTTTCCGAATAAAGAAGCCTTAATTAAAGGGATGGTCGATGAGTTAACACATACTTATACTAAGAATATTAACAAATATATGCTAATGGATAATGAGGATACCGGAAAATGGATCAGGGCTTTTGTAAATACTACTTTTAATGCACAGCAAGATGAATTTGAAAGGAGTTCTGCGTTACTGGGGGCAGTCTTCACAAATCCTGAATTACTTGAAAAACTTCAAATGTTTTATAAGGATATGCAAAAACAATTTGAAAATGATGGGGTAGACCCAATTCGTTCAATTATAGTAAGGCTCGCGACAGATGGTTTGTGGTTAGCAGAGTTATTTGGATTAGCACCATTAGATAAAACAATGAAAGAACGAATATATAGTGAATTAATTAGTATGCTCCGGGAGGGTGAAGAAAGTGAGAATATTAGTTCCGTTTAATGGAACGGATTCCTCATGGAAAGCAATTAATTATGCTCTTGATATGGCAAAAAGAAATAATTTAATTAGGATAACAGTAATCGCAGTTGACTCTAGGGATTATCGGTTTATGTCAGTAAACCCTAATAATAATCCATTTAGTATAATAGATGACTTTTATAACTATTTAATCAATCAAACTAAAAAGATTAAAGATTTATTTTTGAAAGAAAGCGTTCCATTAAACGTTATGATTGAAAAGGGAGATGTTGCTAAGTCTATCCTTAAAGCTGTTGATGATTTATATATTGATCATATAATAATGGGTCGGGGCAAGTTGTCAACTTTAGAAGTTATCTTGGGCAGTATTATTTACAAGGTAATTGCAGATATTAAAATTCCTGTTACCTTATTAAGATAGTTTCAATAAGTAAAATTACTTCATTAACTTACACGATTATACTAATAACCGTAGACTACCGTTTCATTTTTATATATTGTACGGAATTATATTTAGATAAAAAAGGACGTATATACTGAAAACTGAGTCTCATATCCTTTGTATCCCATAGAAAATTCCCTGTTTCTACACCTCTTATATCAGAAAATACAAATAAAATAATAAAATTCATATGTATTTTTTAAGATATAGCAGCTTAATAAGAATAACGGATAGTCAGGAGGCTTTCTAAGTTGGCTTTTTATCCTGGGAGAAATAGATTAAGCCACTGATTTCTAGTGCGTAGTACATTCATAATGCAAAGCATTGATATAAAAGCCAACTCAATGGGCGAGCTGGTTTTTTATTTTGTCTAAATTCACAAGGCGATAACAATAATAAAATAACTTAAATCGATAATAATATATTGCAAAACGATAAAAATATGTTAAAATCAAATCAACAATAAATAAGTGAGGTGCTTTTTATGAAACGAGAAACACTCTTTTTAAAGGTAGCTGTTTTTCTTATTGGAATTCCAATTCTCGCTTTAAGCATATTAGGGTTGCCTTGGTTAGCTGATAATCCAGTAAATCCAGATTATACCCATATACTATATCCCATTTTAATAGGTATCTATGTAACGGCGATACCTTTTTACTTTGCCCTGTACCAAGCTTTCAAACTTTTAAGCTATATTGACAAGAACAACGCATTCTCGGAATTATCTGTAAGGGCATTAAAAAATATAAAATACTGTGCAATCACAATCAGTACCTTGTATGTGGTAATGATACCCTTCGTTTGTCTGGTAGCAGATAAAGACGATGCCCCAGGTCTGATAATAATGGGAATGGTTCCTATCTTTGCTTCAATGGTGGTTGCAGTCTTTGCTGCTGTTCTTCAAAAGCTTTTAAAAAATGCCATAGACATAAAATCAGAAAATGATTTAACGGTTTGAGGTGAGTAAAATGGCGATTATTATCAATATTGATGTGATGCTGGCTAAAAGGAAAATGAGCGTAACAGAACTCTCGGAGAGGGTTGGCATAACAATGGCTAACCTTTCTATATTGAAAAATGGCAAGGCAAAAGCCATTCGATTATCTACGCTAGAGGCCATTTGTAAGACTTTAGAATGTCAGCCTGGGGATATTTTAGAATACAAAAGTGACGAAGACAGTCAGGGCTAATAATTTTGGTTAATAGCATTGCGTAAGAAAGCAGGAACTTACTATGGTAATTATTAGGGAGGTATCACCGTGGACATTAGCAATCTAATTATTGAAAATATTGCTAACCCCCATGAACTGGAGGGAATGTATAGAAAAGAACCCGAAGCTTTTAAAAAGTCATTCTCATACGCCTGGGGGAAAAAGCCTGATTCGCAGGTTCTTGCCGTTTGGTATGAAAGATTGCATTTCGAAGAGACGTCAAATACAGAAAAAGCTTCCTTGTTTCAAAAAGAGTTCTTGTCCATGGGCGTTTTAGCAATTCTGGCCGGGATAAGCACTAGGATAATTTTACATTTTGTTGAGCAGCAAGCAATAGCCCCTATTAACCTTGTTTTTGGGATACTTCCCTTTATTGCCGCCTATTTTATATGCAATAATACCCCTAAAAAAAATGTTCTTTACACCCTTGCCTCGTTATTTCTAATCTCTGGATTTTATCTTAATATGCTGCCACTAGAGCATAAAGACAGTATTATCTTGGCTTATCTACACCTTCCTATTTTCTTATGGGTATTATTAGGGCTTGCATTTACAGGAAATGAGTATAGCATAGGCAGCACAAGATTGGCCTATCTTAAATTTAATGGTGAATTTTGCATACTCTACGCCAGCATGGCAATCAGCGGCATGCTGCTAACAGCATTAACCATGCAGTTATTTAGAATTGTCGGCATGGATATATCTGAATTCTATTTTAAAAATGTTGTTTTATTTGGTGCTGCCGCTCTCGCTATTGTGGCTACATACCTGGTATCAAGGAACCTTAAACTTGCAAAAAATATTGCTCCATATATAGCAAAAATTTTTAGTCCTCTTGTACTGGCTACATTGTTGATCTATCTCATAACGGTTATTTGGGTCGGAAAAAATCCATTTTTGGACCGTAATTTCCTCATATTTTTCAACGGAATGCTGCTTAGTGTATTGGCCATCACCATATTCTCCATTACCGAAAGCGGCACAAACGAGAAAAAGAACCTTTCTGATTATATAAATTTTGCCCTAATTGCCCTTGCTCTTATCATTGACAGTGTGGCTTTATCAGCCATCGTGTTCAGGCTTTCCTCTTTTGGGATTACGCCCAACAGACTTGCTGTTTTAGGAGTAAATATACTTATCTGGGTCAATCTAATTTGGATTATGCTCTCCTATATGCGTTTTCTCCAAAATAAAACCGGACCTTCAACCATCCAAGATGCCGTTACTAAGTATTTGCCGATCTATGGACTTTGGGCAGCTTTCGTTACATTTACTTTTCCTTTAATTTTTTAGTAGAAATACTCGAGTGCTTTAGTTGAAGAGCTACTATAAAAATAAATGAACTTCCATAATCGGAAGTCCATTTTACTAACAAAAATCAACATTATATATTTTTTAGAAAACCGTGAACCTAAAGAGATCAATTGCTCCCCTTATATAGAAGGTGCACCTTATGAAAGGAGTTGAATAATTGGTCGATATCGATATTATTACGTATTGCTAGGGAGAGAAGGAAATTCTTTTGATGCATTATATAAAGAATGTTCAACAAAATCCCTGTGACAACATATTTACTGGTTAGCACAGGAATTGCCGAAGATATTATTCAAGAGACCTTTTGGGAACGCTACCGCGATATCTAATATGAGAAATGGTACGCCCTGGATATAGTTACACATGCAGCTAGTTCGGTGCTTACTACTCAGTCCATTCATATAACGATAGATTAATCGATCGTTTTATACCATAATGTTCAGTTCGGGTAAAATATTCCATGAAAGGTATGCTGGGATCTTTAATCCCGATGGGAGGAAGTCTATTAGCGACCCTTTCTTTTCAAGAAATCCTGATTGTACTCAATATAAGTTTTGAGAACATATCAATTTTATACTATAATTAACAATAGGATTTTTATTTAACTTAAGGATTACTTTATATTTTATAGAATGGGTAAAATAACTTTTGATTTAGAGCCGGGATATTGAGTGCTATATTACGGTAAAGAAATCTTCTTGAGTGAAGCTAATATGCAACAATTTATTGAATAAACTATATGGTATAAAGGAGCTTTGAGAAAAATCAAAACAGAAAAAGAGAAGATGTTGAATGGTGAACTTTATAATGCAGCAGACCCGCAATTACTAAGGGAACGATTAAAGGCTCGGATGCTAACTCGATTATACAATCAAACACTCGAAACAGAAGAGAATAAAAGAACCGAACTATTACAAGAACTGTTCGGTTCAACTGAAAAAAACCTATACATCGAACCAACCTTTCGTTGTGATTATGGTTACAACATACATGTTGGCGAAAATTTCTATGCTAATTTCGATTGTGTGTTTTTGGATGTTTGTGAAATTAGAATAGGTGACAACTGCTTTATTGCACCAGGTGTACATATATATACAGCAACTCATCCACTCAATCCAACGGAAAGAATATCGGGTGTAGAATATGGCCTACCCGTAAAGATCGGTAACAATGTTTGGATTGGTGGGAGAGCCATTATAAACCCCGGAGTTACTATAGGTAATAATGTTGTCATCGCCTCTGGTGCAGTAGTGACAAGAGATGTACCGGATAATGTTGTGGTAGGTGGCAACCCTGCCAAAATAATGAAACAAATATTAGACAACCCGCAGCCCTAGAATAACTAAATCCCTTTCTATACCATCGAGAATCGCCACTTTGGGTAAAAAACCCCAGCGTTCGAAGTTATATTTCAAAAACAATTGTAGGCTTGGTTCATTGTGTCCAAATATAAATCCCAGGATAGTTGTAATTCCTAATTTCGGACACTCTTGAATTGCCTTAGACAGTAATTTCTTACCGATCCCCTTGCCTCGGGATTCTTTAGCAATATAAATACTAATTTCAGTGGTAGAATGATACGCTGGCCTGTTATAAAAAGAAGAAAAACTTAACCATCCCAAGATAATGCCCCCGTCCTCGACAACCCAGATAGGACGATTTTGGGGATTATGTTCACGAAACCAAGCTAACCTACTCTCCACGGTTACCGGGGTCGTGTCAGCCGTAACCATTCTAGAAGGAATGGTGGAATTGTAAATATCTACGATAGCGGGCAGATCGTTTTCAACAGCATGTCTTAGATGCAAAACTTCACTCACCTCCCATGATTATTTTACCATACTAGAAATGGCCATCCATCATTTAGACACTGAAGCTGTTGGTAAGCTCAACTGGTTGACAACAAGTCATAGCCTCACTCATTACACAAATTCCCTTTGCCCCTGCACCGATAACCTCTTTTACTTTATCCTTTGTTATCCCCCCGATGGCAAATACCGGTATGGTAACCGAATCGCACACTTCTTGCAAAAAAGGGAGTCCCCTTGGCGGAACCCCTTTTTTACATTCCGTGGAAAATATGTGCCCTGCTATTAAATAAGTGGCACCTAATTGCTGTGCTTCTTTGGCCTCACTTACGGAGTGGACTGAAACACCTCTTTGGGAAAATAGCTTGAGTTCGTGCTTGTATTGCTTAAAATCTTGCATTGATAAATGAATAGCCGGACATTTCAGGGCTGTAGCTACTTCAATATTTTGATGGATAATCAGCGGCACCTGATTATTTAGACAGATTTCTCTTACGCTTCTGGCTAATCTTTGATAGTTCGCTATACTTAAATCCTTTTCTCTCAATAGAATGGCATGGGGTTTGGCTTTGGCAATTTGATCAATCCGCATTAAAAAATCATCTTTACAAAGATTTCGGTCCGTTACACAAATAAGCATAAAATTTTCCTAAACCCGGATATAATCCGTATAAACAGGCTGCAATCCCCTGTTTAGAATCATTTGATGTACTTCATTAACACTCCGAGCATCAGAAATCTCAAACTGCTCATCGCCTTTTTCCTCTTCCCCATGCCCACCAACCCCCACCCTAACGCCGGCAGAAATTTTTGTGGCTGCCATGCCAATTATATGATCTCGAAAAACCGGCCTTTCCCTGGTTGAGATTGTAATACCTGCATAGGGCATGAACAAACGATACGCAAGCATTACTTGTAAAAGTTGCTTTTCATGGACATCGTTCGGATTATTCTCCGCATTATTAATGTAAGGTCTTAAGCGGGGTGTAGAAAAAGAAATCTCCGCGTGTGGATACTTTTGTTGAATAAAATAGGCATGTAAACCGGCAGCATAGGCATCCTTTCGATAATCATCCAGCCCAAGCAGCGCACCAAAAGAAACACCACGCATCCCCCCTAATAGAGCACGCTCTTGGGCATGGAAGCGGTAGGGAAAAATTCTTTTGGGACCTCTTACATGAACCTGTTCATATTTACTTGTATTGTACGTTTCTTGATAAACAGAAACAAAATCTGCTCCGCATTGATGCAGGTAAGCATATTCTTCTGAATTAAGCGGATAGATTTCAATACCGATGGTGGAAAAATATTTTGTCGCTAATCGAACCGTTTCTGCAATGTACTCTACGCCAGACTGCAGGCGGGATTCCCCGGTTAAAATCAAGATCTCTTTTAGTCCGGTAGCCGCAATTGCTCTAAGCTCTATTTCCACTTCTTCATAAGAAAGCTTTCCTCGGCGGATTTTATTTTTGCAATTAAAGCCACAATAAACACAGTGGTTTTCACAATAGTTGGCGATATACAAGGGAGTAAACATACAGACAGAATTACCAAAATGCTTTTTTGTCTCCAATATCGCTTTTTGGGCCATAACTTCTAAATAGGGCAAAGCTGCCGGAGATAAGATAGCTGCATAATCATCAATAGAAAGTTGTTGTTTCTCCAGTGCTTTTTTTACATCTTGGCCGTTAAATTGTTGGTAATCATAGTCTGCGATCTTGTTTAATACTTTGTCCATAATATTGGAATCAATTGCTTCCATGCCAGCCATATATTCCATGTGATTTAATTGATTTACTGCCATGCTTAATCCTCCAAAAACCCGATCAAAGGACTAGATGCCTCTGCCTGGTTATTCAATACTCTGCCAAGTCCTGCCAGATACGCCGCACGACCTGCCTCAATAGCTTGTTTAAAGGCTTTTGACATGAGAGCCACATTGTTGGCTGTTGCGATTGCGGTATTGCACATAATGGCATCGACGCCCATTTCCATGGCCTGGCAAGCTTGTGACGGACGGCCAATGCCCGCATCTACGATAATCGGCAAATCGATTTCATCCACTAGGATTTGAATAAAGTCTTGGGTACATAACCCTTTGTTACTACCAATTGGTGCTGCCAAAGGCATAACAGCTGAAGCACCCGCATCTACCAAGGATCTGGCCACATTTAAATCTGGATACATGTATGGCAAAACGATGAAACCTTCTTTGGCTAGGATTTCCGTGGCTTTTATTGTTTCATAATTATCCGGCAACAGGTACTTGGAGTCACGGATAACTTCCACTTTAACAAAGTTTCCGCATTCCATTTCTCTGGCCAAACGTGCAATTCTTACCGCTTCCTCTGCAGTTCTTGCCCCCGAAGTGTTAGGCAATAGAGTAATAGTTTTGGGTATGTAATCCAGGATATTCTCTTCCCCACCTAGGTTGGCACGCCGTAAGGCGACGGTTACCATCTCTGCTCCGCCATTTTCAACCACAGCCTTCACTAGCTCCAGTGAGAATTTACCTGAACCTAAGATAAATCTCGATTGAAACTCCTGTCCCCCGATAATTAATTGATCATTCATGTTTCATGCTCCTCTCATGCCTCTTCTATTCCCAGCAATATCCGTAAAATCATATTTGCCTGATGACTGGCGCAGAGTTGTACTCTGGGTGCCATTAGCCCTCTTCCCACGATTGCTTCGTTTGTCAAATCCCCACAGATGTATAAATTTTTCATGGGTTTTACTGTTCTAATTAGGTTAGAACTGTCGTACCCGGCCATCCCGGAAGCTGCTACGATTTTACTATCCGGCAGTTGCTCTAATACAGTATTCACCAACAAGGCTTTTTCCTCCGGTTTATCAAAGGCTTCGCAAAGGATGTTATATCCACTAAAAAGCTCTTTTACATTCTCTGCCGTTACTCTCGTGTTTTCAATTGCCACCTTGATAAAGGGGTTAATTTCTTCGATCTGTTTCTTTAACGCTATTGTTTTCGGCATCCCTAAATGGCTTATATAATAACTTTGTCGATTCAAATTACTGGGCTCAACAATATCAAAATCCACCAGCATCAACTGTCCAACGCCTATTCTGGCCAGCATAATTGCAATATTAGATCCCAGACCGCCTAATCCAGCGATGGCTACTTTACCTTGTTTTACTTTTTCATGGACATTAGGTGTATGCCTGGCCATCATCATGCTCTCAAGCTCTTCCCTTTTAGGCATAACCCCTTTTCGGATGATGGTTACGGTATCCTTTTCAGTTACTTTGCAATCTTCTTCAATCTGAAAACCATTCAAGATGACAATATCAGTTTGATTTCCTAGCTGTTCTCTGATTTGAAAAGCTGTTTGACAATCTACTTCTATCCTCTGCCCGTTGACCACTAAATTCATTTCTCAACCCCCTCCGACAAAGTTTACAATTTCCAGCGTATCTTCATCGTCGAGCATAACTTCCTTATACTTTGCTTTTGGAACAATTTCTCCGTTGCGTTCCACCGCAATTAATCGAATGTCATATTGATTAGCTTCTAAAAAATCGAACAAGCTTTGCTGCTCCCCTAAAAAAATAGTGGTGCCGTTAACTTTCATGTATTCACTCCCTTTGTTTCAAATAAAAAAATAAAAAAGCACAAAACGAGTGGACACCCTTTCGGTGGTGTACCCCATTTTGTGCTCATTATTAACTTATAACTAATGTATAATCTTTTACTTTTATAGTCAAGTCAAAATTTCTACAAATATCGTGGAATGATTCTTTGATAGAAACTCTACACCATCGTCATACGCAACTTTCATAGATATGTTAACTATCGTTTATCACAAAGAAAAAGCATTCTCCCCCGAACACTTCAAAAGTTCCTACCTTATTAGGACCGTGGAGAGAAAGATTTAATCCTGCTCAAATTTAGGACTTTAACAAAATACAACTCATTTTTCATAGCATTCGACTCATTATTGGGAGTTTTTAGATAAATTTATGATATAATGCTGTCTAATTTAAAAACCGGCTTGCATAATTATTAATCGGTCTATTTCTAAGGTGTGCTCCTTATTTTAAAATTTATTATTTGGGGGAATTAGCTTGAAAAATTCATGGATAAAGGAATTGTCTATTAGGAAAAGTATTAGAGTAAAAATTACGGTATTTTTTCTAATTATTACCTTATCAATTACTGCTTCCCTAGCGGCAATATTATACTGGCAATGTTCCAAGATGGTAACAAAAGAGGCCGCGGATCAGGCTTATAAAATAGTACAAGAGGCCAGCAAAATTATTGATATTAATGAGTTCGTTAAATTGCAGACAAGAGAAGATGAAAACAAACCCTATTATAGGCAAGCTAGAGAAGATTTGGCATATATTAGGCAGGTAAGTGGAGCTAAATATATATATACCATGAGAAAAACTGTTGATGGCAAAATTATATATGTCATTGATGGTTCCCCTGCTGAAGACATGTCCCATCTTGGGGATACTGAAATAGCTACCCCAGCATATGAAGAAACTTTACGTGGTAAAGCATACATAGCTGATAAAATTGACCACGATGAGAAATGGGGTGCTTTGATTAGTTCCTATTATCCCTTAAAGGATAAGCAGGGAACGGTTGTCGGATTGATTGGTATTGATTATGATGCTGAAAGCGCTTACCTGGGACTTAACAAATTCAAAACCACCAGTTTGATGATCCTGGGGATACTCGCCATCATCATCCTTGTCTGCGGTTCCTACTTTTCAGCCAGTATAGCAAAGCCTACGAAAAACGCCGTGGCCTATGTAACAGAGCTGGCAAATTTCGACTTGACCCGGGAGATATCCCAAAAGGACTTACAGCGGCAAGACGAATTTGGTGATTTGGCCAGGTCTTTTAACCACATGGCGCAAAAATTAAGCATGATCATTGTTGACATGGCCCACAATTCCCAAACCTTAGCTGCCCACAGTGAAGCACTGGCTGCTTCCGGTGAAGAAGTAAACGCCACTGTTGAAGAGGTAGCTAGCACGGCAACCGAAGTGGCCAGCATTGCCGCTGCCAGTTTTGAAAATGCTCAACAAGCAGTCATGGAATCCCAAACGGCCAGCCACGTAGCCCTGGCGGGCAATGAAAAAGTAAAACAAACGGTGGCTAAAATGAATGCTATTGCCACTTCCAATGCTGAGACAGCAAAATCCATCCAAAACTTACATGATTTATCTAACCAGATCGGAACAATTACCAGTGTAATTACCGACATTGCGGAACAAACCAATTTATTGGCATTAAATGCAGCCATTGAGGCAGCAAGAGCGGGTGAACAGGGTAAAGGGTTTGCGGTGGTTGCTGATGAGGTAAGAAAATTAGCCGAACAATCGGCTAATGCCACCAAAGAAATTAATCAACTCATTCTGCAAGTACAAACTGGTGTTGATACAGCCACCACCACGATGCAGCAAGGGGTGCAAGAGGTAGCAGATGGCGTAAAGCTGGCCGCCGAAGCTGGCCTTGCCCTGGAGAATATCATTACTTCCGTGAATGGTGTCCTTAGCAGGATTGAAGATATCCAAGAAGCAGTAAAACAAAGCCGTGACGGGATGGAACAAGTGGCGGGCAGCAATGAGCAGATAACTTCCACAACCCAGCAAACATCCGCAGCAACCCAAGAATTAGCAAAAATCGCCAATCAAATGCAACTAACGGTAGGGCAATTTAAAGTCCCCCTGTAATATTGCTTTGTAATAAAAATATTGATTGCCGGGCCTATACTGTGGGCGGGTGGGATGATAGCCACCCGCCCACATTTTTTGCCATAATCCTGCCTACCGATCGGAAATGTTGTTATTTCTTCATCCTAAAACAAAATGCGCAAACACCATCTTTAAAGCAATGTTTTTCTTGGATACACTCCAGGTTCTCGTTATACCCTCTGGCGATTGCTGGGTCGATCATTTCACAATACAGGTATCCATACTCTTCCATCTGATCTTCTTTCCATTGGTTTGCAAAAACACAACGGGTGAAAAGCTGTTCTATCTGATCCTCTCCATAGGTGTCTGTAAATTCAAAGTGATCACTGCGCTCCATGTCATAGGTGGTAAGATAATTTGCCAGATCATTTGTGGCACCCTTTGCTTTAGCTCTTCTGGCGATATCACGACCGCGTTCTTCTCCAAAGTTCTTAACCGCACGCCTAACCGCTTCTTTGCCTGCATCACCAAAGGTATCGGATACCTCTTTAGCCAGATGTGCAAAAAGTTTGGCAAACATATGATACATCGTGACAGGCTCTAGGTCTTTTTTCATGTTCTCTCCCCCCTTCCTTGATTTTAGCAGAATTTCAGGCAAATAATGTAATATTCTTAACAATTATAGTAAATGGCTCAATTCTATCAAGTTCAAGGTTCATCACACCGCCATGTTTTGCCTGCTGTCAAAAGGATTTTTGGATTATCTGTATCATTGCGAAGACATCCTGCAATAAAGTAAAACGGACAGAGAATTACTTTTTCTCTGCCCGTTGCTTATTCAAAATACTATACTTGGTAAACTACGCCATTGTTATGAGTATATTCGGCCGTACTACAAATGATTAAGCAAGCTGATAGATTTTTACATCAGGATCAGCACTCCAGAGCGGCTTTAGCCCGACAAATACATCATTCTTGAACATCTCGCTATCAAGATGAGCCTTTGCATTTTCAACGCTGTCAAAACCATGAAGAACCTGTACATCTTCGTCACGGATAAGAAGTTCTTTCGTAACCGCTCCTTTGATTTGTTCTAAAAAAGGTTGCCGATAGTCTGTATAGACCTTTGCTGCCGCCGGACGATTAGTATTGTTAATTACCATCGTGATTTCCAAGTATGCTTTTACACTCATGTTACTACCTCCATAGAGTATATTTATGGTTTAACCACAATGAAAGTATAACAAGGCAACTGGAAAGCACCTAGATATTAGTAATTTTATAAGTAACTAATAATTTTCATAGTGATGGTATTACAATAGCTGGTCGCACGTCCTACAGGGCGGGAGCTTTTTGTCTAATTCATCCTCTGTTTGTTGCCGGGACCACAGGCAAATGCTCTTAAAAATTGGCAATACCGACTTTCCTTTTTCAGTCAAAGAATATTCAACCCTTGGCGGTATTTCATTATACTGCTTGCGGCTAATTAATTTATCTGCAATAAGCTCCTTTAGCATAGAAGCGAGCACTGCATCAGTTATATTGCCAAGCTCTTTTCTAATTTCATTGTAACGCATAAAACGATTCGCAGATAGAACACAGATAATTCTTGATTTCCACTTGCCACCAAAGATGTTCAGCCCATATTCGAGAGGACACATCATCTCTTTCTCTATTTTCGGTTCATATTTCATACGAAACCACCTAACTCTATATTTTATAGTAACTATAACAATCAAAAGTAACCATGTCAAAGCAAATGAGTGATCATGATGATCGAAGAAACGTGAAAAAGATCCAATTCATGAGCATACTCGAATTGGATCTTTTTTAAACTGGCATAAAAAATTAACTGATTGTCTAGCTAGCGAATGTGGATTCTTACCACGGCATTGGTGCCGGGCCGAATCTGGTTATCCTTAGCATCCACTGCGATGCGGACCGGTACCTTCTGGACTACTTTGGTGAATGTCCCGCCGCTTGAGGAGGGGATCAGGGAGAAGGTGGAATTGGAGGCTTCACCAATCAGGCTTACCTTTCCCACCCACTTTTTGCCGCCATACTGGTCGATGGAGACGTCTACTTTATTTCCCACCTGGATGTGGTTTAGCTTGGTCTCTTCAATGTTCGCTACAATATAGAGCTTGGCAGGGTCCACCACCATACCTACGGCCTGCCCCGAGGAGATTATCTCTCCCATGATTCCTTGCTTCTTGATGACGACACCATCAATGGGGGCTCGGAGCAGGCTCTGTTCAAGAGCCGTATCCGTTTGATTCGGCGCCTCTTGGCGGGCTACAATTTGGTCCTTGTGGACCGTCATGCCCTCCTCTAAATCGCAGGAAACCAGTTTCCCGGTAATCTGGGCATTGATCCGGGCGATATCTCCAGTTACCCGGGCATCTTCCGTGGAAATATATAGATAATTGTTGATTCCATAATAAAGAGCGATAGTCGCCAGAACGAATATCATGATTCCGCTAACCATCAGCAGCGTCTTTTTTCGTTTATCCATGGTGCTTACCCTCCTGTACCGGTGCAACTTCGGCAAACATGCCTGCCATAAGGGACGTTTCAGGAGCTAAAGATATCTTCACCAATACATCCCGGCGCTTAGGGTCCACCGTGTTTCCCACCCAGGTTACCGTTCCGGCAATTTCCTTGTTCGACTGTTCTGCCACCCGTACGCTAACCTTCTGGCCTACCTTGAAATGCGCCACAGCGCTGGTCGGACCGTAGGCATCCAGAGTAAGTCGATCCCTGTTTTCCAGGGATACCAACGTTGTCTGCGCGGTGTACGTTTCTCCTGCCTTGGCGGGACAGGCCACTACGGTGCAGTCGAAAGGAGCCTTCACCGTGCGGTTGACCAACGCCGCCTCTGCGGATGCCACAGAAGCCTGGGCCTGATCCACCTGCTTTTCCAGTACAGCCATGTAAGCTTTCGTTTCTCCGTTCTTCAGAATAGCCAGGGCTTCATCGGCATTCCTAAAGGCTGCTTCCGCACTTGCCGCTTGCCCCTCGGCTGTTTCCAACTGAGAAAGGGGAATGGCCTCTGAATCATAAAGGGTCTGATACCGCTTAAGATTATTTTGGGCGTTTTCCAAAGCTGTCTTAGCAGCTTTAGCGGTGGCTTCAGCCTGGTGGAGCTGCTCCGGGCGTGCCCCGGTTCGTGCTTTCTCCAAATTGGCCTGGGCTATGGCCAGAGCCTGACGGGTCACTTCCACCTGTGCCGATGCTTCCGAAGTATCAAACTGCACCAGGGGATCTCCGGCCTTCACGTCTTGGCCCACCGTGGTTAAGACTCTTTCCACACGACCTGTGAATGGTACTGAAAGATCCGCCGCTTCAGAAGCCTGGACCTTGCCGGCTAGATAATAGACCGGGACAGCCGCCTCTTGTTTCTGCTCCTTGGTAGCCGGCGTAGCAGAACAGCCCGTTAGCATCAGGGCAGCTAGCAATGCTGCACAAATTATTTTTTTCATATCTGTACCACCCCCATTGGTTTACTTCGTATGTCCTGGTTCATTTGGAGGAAGCGGCAGCGAGTCGCCCGGATACTCCTCATGGTCTGCAGAATGAGCCATTAGTTCATTCAGTTTTTCTAGCCCATTAATAATGACAGTGGCATCCTCTTGGCTCAGTTCTTTGAGAAAACCCTCCATCATTTGACTTCTCAGTAGTGAAATTTCCGGATTTTGTCTAAGTTCGGAAGATATTCTCAACTGGACGATCCGCCGGTTATTGCGGGGAATCTCCCTGGTGAGGATCCCCTTTTCCTCTAACCGGGCTACCATAGAGGAAACGGTGCTTTTGGAGAGTCCCAAAAGATCGCTCAATTCGCTTAGGGTTATGCCTGGTTGAGAGGAAATCTCCCGGACCAGATAGCCATCCTGGACAGAAAGTCCAAATCGCTTGCTAAAAAGGGAAAAATAACCCCGTTTTTGGGTTTGAATGTCCCTCAGCAGAATCCATATTCGTTCTTTTTGACTATAACTCATATCAGTAGACTGCCTCCTTTTTATTGTGCAACTCCTGTAGTCGTGTCCTTACATACTTCGGCAGGTCAATGAAGACTATACAAACAAATAAGACCGCCATCACCAGCATCATCAGGAGAAAGATATAGTCAATGGCGTCAACATATGCCTGTTTTTGAACAAGCCCTGCCAGGGTACTGATTGCTACTCCGTTGGCATCGCTGGCCGAAAGGCCACCTTGAAAGTAGACCCCCTGAAGAGCCCTGACGGCATCCGTTGTGACGGGATTTGTCACGGATAACTGATCCGAAATGGTGGCGCTGTTAAGGGCGATACGATGCTGGAGTATGGTCGTGATCAGGGCTATGCTGACCGTAGAGGCAACCTGTCTGGTGATATTCATCAAAGCAGAAGCCTGATTAATCATGGCCTTGGAAACACTATTCATGGCCATGGTAGTGGCTGGCGAAGCCACCAGTCCCATGGCCATCCCCCGAATAATCAAAAGCAGGTTGATGGTACCGGCACTGGTATCGGTGTTTAAAAAACTAAGGGGATAGGAGACGGCTACAAACAGGAAAAGGCCTGGAATCATGACAGCCCGATACCCCCATCTATCAAAAATCTTGCCGCTGATTGGCATCATGATGGCGGTAGCTATGGCGGAAGGAAAAAGTAACATCCCTGTCTGCATAGCGGAATAGCCCATGATGTTCTGGAGAAAGATGGGTACCAAATAGGGGACTGCAATCATCGCCATGCTCAGAAAGCACATCACCACGCTCCATGCCGAGAAATCATACAACTTAAAAAGCCGCAGGTCCAACAAAGGAGTTGGATGCATCAGCTCGTTCACAATAAAAAGAATTAGACTAAAGACCCCTAGAGCCAAAAGAAGCGGGTATTCCATCTCACGCCAATCAATGCTAGTCCATTTTCCCAATACGTAAAAGATGCAGACCAAACCGATGGTGGAGGTGATAAAGCCAATCAGGTCAAAGTTACCTGGTGACTTTTTAGGGAATTCTTGAAGCAGGAGGCTACCCACCATGACACCAAGTATGCCAAAAGGGACGCTGATATAGAACAACATCCGCCAACTAAGATTGGCGATGAGGTACCCCCCCAAGGTGGGACCGATGGCTGGTGCAGCCATGGCTGCGACGCCGTACAAGCCCATAGCGATGCCCCGTTTTTCGGGAGGTACTGTACGGAAGATAATGGCGTTGCCAACCGGACCGATAATACCGCCGCCGATGCCCTGAATAACTCTGAAAGCAATCATGGAGGAGTTGCTCCAAGCCATGCCACAGAGAAGGGAACCAAGGGTGAAGACGATCAGTGATCCAAGATACAGCTTTTTTGCCCCCAACAAGTCGGACAGGTAGCCAGAAAGTGGGATGACGGCTCCCAGAGCGATGGTGTATGCAGTGACAACCCACTGGATCGAATCCAGAGAAACACCGAAGATTGCCATCATCTTAGGGAGGGCAATGTTGATGAGGCTGCTATTTAGAATGGTTATGAAGGTGCCAATAATGATAACTCCCAAGACAGTCCACATGCCGCCGTTGTTTGTATCAGCCATTAGAAAGTTTCCTCCGGTTGCCTAAGGTTGTGGATCACACAGCCTATTATTCCTGACAAACATAACGATTTAGTACAGTACGATTTCGTACTTTATTATTTTACTAAAAGAAGTCAAAAACTGTCAACGATGAAAAAATGACTGATTTAACCAACTACCCCAAAAGGGATGGCATGGTCAATTCCGTTCAGCGTTAAAAATCAAGGAAGGTAGCCCCCATACTTCGGGCTACCTTCTCAGTTTCATCTTTGGATTGCTGAACAATCTTTAAACAAGCAACACCATAACAAATCGCGATTAAAGTTCAATGGTCTTTGTAGCAATATTTTTGCAAAACTCACTGTCATGCTCCACAAAAAGAATGGTTGGCGAGTATTCAAGCAGCAGCTCTTCAATCTGCAGGCGAGAAATAACATCAATAAAGTTAAGCGGTTCGTCCCAAATATGCAAATGAACCTTCTGGCAAAGACTTTTCGCAATCAGCACTTTCTTCTTTTGTCCGCCGCTAAAAGACGCCATATCCTTTTTAAATTGAACTCTGGAAAAATCAAGTTTCCTTAAAATAGCTTTAAATAAGCTTTCATCAATCTCGTTAGCGACAGCGTAGTCAGTTAAATTGCCCTGAAGATACGATGTATCCTGTGAAACATACGATATTTTAAGCTGACTTCCTTTTCTGAAAGTGCCCGTATAATTTATCTCCTCACCACAGATGAGTTTGATAATACTGGATTTTCCGGAACCGTTTTTACCTAAAAGAGCAATTCGATCACCTTGATCAATGGTAAAGTTTATCTCCTGGCAAATCACTTTTTCACCGTAAAAGATTGAAACATTTTCAAGTTCGGCAAGACGGGTACTATGATAATTAAGTTGAGAAATCTTCAAGCTATCCGATCTCTCGATATTTTTGAGCAGCTTAGACTTTTCATCAATCGCGGATTGCTGCCTTTTTTCAATAGATTTAGAGCGTTTCATCATTTTAGCAGACTTGTGGCCAATATAGCCTTTATCCACCTTGGAACCGGAATTTCTAGTTCCATATTTAGTTTTTTCAACTTCGTTCGACCATCCATTTGTCCTTTTAGCAGAATCCGCCAAGCGGCTAATATCTTTTTTTAGTTTTTCGTTTTCTGCAAATTCGAAGGTATCCTGTCTTTTCTTATTTTCCCACCAACTGGAAAAATTGCCCTTTTGAATTTCTATATTTGTTTTATTAATCGAAAGAAGATGGTCAACGCAGTTATCAAGAAAGGATCTGTCGTGGGATACCAGAATAAAGCCACTCTTGGTATTGAGATAATCACTGACAAGTTTTCTTGCCTCCATATCAAGGTGATTGGTTGGTTCATCGATTAAGAGAAAACTATTTTCTTTAAGAAACAAGGCAGCCAGCAAAACCTTCGTTTGCTCTCCATGGGATAATGAATCAAAGGGCCGATATAAAACATCCTCAGAAACTTGCAGAAATGAAAGTTCACGCATTAATTCCCAGTGCAGATAATCCGGTACAATGGCACTGATTACATCAAGGGTATTCTGTTCCTTGTTTTCTACCTGAAAAGGAAAATATTCAAATCTGACATTTGCCGCAATAGTACCGCTGTATTCGTATTTACCAAGCAATAAATTAAGGAAGGTGGTCTTGCCTCTGCCATTTCTCCCGGTAAATCCTAACTTCCAATCAGTATCTATTTGGAAACTTACGTTCTCAAAAACGTTATCGTAACTACCGTCATAGCCAAAGGTTAGGTTTGTGATACTTATTAAAGACATAATTTTGTCCTCCTGTTAGTAAAACTTTGCTTGCGCCAAGTCTTTTATACGCCAGCGGAAGCTTAGTTTGCCTTATGCGTATCGGAAAGGATTATACTTTACGATACGCTAAAAAATATGAGCTGCAAGAAAGTTAATTCTTGCAGCTCATACATACAGAAAAACAAAGTCAAACCCATATCGGATATGACAAAGATTAGCCTTGTTTTGAGCGAAAAGAATTAATCACTTTCTTGCATAAGCACAATAAAACAAGCGGTATTCCCCGCTTCCGTGTTTTCATTATGCTTTGGAAATTAGCAAGAAAGATTAATCATCTTTTCAACTCCAATCACTTTAATTGTAAAACAATATATCATATTGCTTCTCAAAACTCAACCCGCTAAACTTCCCATTCCAGGGAGTTTACTAGTTCGTAGTACAGTAAGGAAGTACTCTGCCCCTTCCCTTTTTGTTTAAATCCATGTGCGTCACCCGGGAAAATTGGTATAATAGGTACGGTTTCTAAAAATAATGGACATTAAAAAGGGAGAGATTCCGTGCGCTGGTTGAAAATTGTATTACAAATTGCTTTCCTTTGGTTACTCTTCATGGTAGGTGACCTTGTGGTATCCCTACTGCATATTCCTGTGCCGGGTAACGTTTTTGGTATGCTCCTACTGTTTGGCTTGCTCACTTTTAATATTATTCCTTTAAAGTGGGTGGAAGAAGGGGCCGGACTTCTGTTAAAACATATGGCTTTCTTCTTTATCCCCATTGCTGTGGGTCTAATGGTTTGGGGAGACCTTTTTCTGGCCCAGGGTATACAGCTTCTAACAGTTGTTATGATTGGCGCCGTGGTAACCATTCTTACAACGGCCTACACAGTCTTGTTCTTAGCCAAAAAATACGATAAAAAGGAGGGTGAGAGGGCATGAACCTATGGATTACCCTTTTCGTTATCGCTGTTACTATTTTCAGTTATTGGTTTAGCCGCCGCTTAAACCGGCGGAACCCAACCTCTCCCCTAACCAATGTGGTATTTTTAAGTACTACCATCATTATTCTAATCCTGCTGGCCAGCGGGTTGACCTTTGAGGACTATACACCGGGTAAAAACATTATGACCTTCCTATTAGGACCAGCCACGGTAGCATTGGCGGTCCCCCTGCACAAAAATGTTCAGATATTAAAAAGATATCTTGTGCCCATCCTATCGGGTATTTTGTTGGGAGTCCTGTCCACTCTGATATCTGTGGCAGCTCTGGCTAAATTATTGGGTCTTGATCAAGTAATTACCCTGTCCATGCTACCCAAATCTGTGACTGTTCCCATTGCTGTGGAGATTACCCGCATTGTCGGGGGCGACCCGGCTCTTACGGCTGCCTTTGTGGTAGCCACCGGTACTGGCGGTTCGATGATTGCCTTTTGGTTATTGGATCGTTTAAAGATTCAAAATCCCATCTGCCGGGGTTTGGCCATAGGAACCACAGCCCACGGCCAAGGAACAGCCATCGCCATCCAGGAAGGCGAACTGCCGGGAGCAATGGCGGGTATTGCCATGGCCTTAACAGCCGTATTTACTTCATTCCTGGCACCGTTTTTAATCCCGTTTTTATTAATAATCTTTTAATATTATGATAGGGCTTATCTTTAACTTAGTAAAAATGTGTAAGATTACTGGGTACGCACAACTCTAGCTGTGTTTTTTAAAAACACAACTGAAACCAACATCATCAACAAGGTAACTGCCATTACAGTCCAATGTACTTCAATCTTGTTGAGGATAATTCCATACAATAATGCACCGAACGGCGTGCCGCCTTTGGTAATCAGTCCAACAATTGAAAACATTCGGGACATGTATTGGTTGGGCGTTGCCCTCTGGATAAAGGTCTGCACCGGAACATGGATGAACATAATAGCGGTGCTTAATAGGCAAAGAACTCCTCCCAGTAAGGCAAAGTACAAAAGCGTGTCTCTTCCCAGTACGGCTAAGCTGTGCGGAAACGTCAAAACCGAAAACGTCAGCATTGTACCCATAAGCAAGCTGCAGCCGATCACCAGGGATTTGGTCACTTCTTTCTCTTTGCCAAACAGCACGCCCACTAGAATGCTTCCCACCAACGCTCCCATTATGATTACCATTTGCAGATAACCATACTGTGTATCTGTGAACTCCAACCGAGTTCTGAAAAAAAGAGGCAATACTACAGTAAACACAGGTTGGATTAGGGCATATATTAGCAGGAAAAAAATACATAACCTACAGATTACTTTATTATCCAGAATAAATCTGATCCCCTCGGACAAATCCGTAATAAATCCTGACACACCGACCGCTGCTGACTCTTGTTTGATATGCTTATACCTAATCAACATCAAGCAGCTTCCCGACAGCAAAAATGAGATCCCATTGATAAAAAACAGCACCGCAATACCCAGGCTTGCATACAGGGTAGCTCCGACGACAGGACTCAACAGAGCGGCCAATGTCCGCAGCGATGCAACGGTGGAGTTGGCCTGGGCCAGTTTATCCTCAGCCACCAATTGGGGGAGCATTCCTTTGGTGGCCGGATCAAACAAACCGTTCAGCAAAGATACTATTACCTGCACAGATAGCAGCAATGCCAGGCTCATTCTGTTTGAATAAGCACTTGAAGCCAAACCAAGTATTACCACGGCGCTGGCTAAGTCGGTTGCCACCATGATGGTCTTCCGGTTCAACCTGTCTCCCAGCACTCCGGCAAAGGGGTACGCGATAAGAACCGGCACTAAAGCCAGGAAGGAAAACAGTCCCACGGTAGCCGCCGAGCCACCGACATCAATAATATATAGGGGCATAATAACCATTTGGATGCCCGTTCCCGTATCGGATACCATCCTCCCCAGCAAGAGCAAAATGAGATTTGTATTTACAGGTTTCTTATCTTTTTTCCACAAGTGCAACACCTTCTTTTCTGTCTGAAAAAGCGACCCAGTTAAGGGTCGCTTTTTATCACTTCAAGCTCATTTATCCCTCCTGCAGTAGGAAAATGTCATTTCCCTTGCTACAGGATTTCTACATACCCTTCAGTTCCGTTGACCCGGATACGCTGTCCATCCTTAATTAGCTTGGTAGCATTTTCCACGCTGACAACTGCCGGAAGACCGTATTCCCTTGCCACAACAGCGCCATGGGTCATCATGCCACCCACCTCGGTCACCAGGCCTTTAATGGATACAAACACCGGTGTCCAGCTGGGGTCAGTAAAGGTAGTGACCAAAATATCGCCTTCTTCGATATTGGCATCCTCCATTTTTAAAATAACACGTGCCCGGCCCTCAATGATGCCGGATGAAACTGCTACGCCTGCCAAAGCACCTTTGGGTATGTTTTCGGTATCATATGCACTGGAGATAATCTCACCTTCAGAGGTAATGACACGGGGAGGTGTCAGCTTTTCAAAAATCTCATAGTCTTCTTTTCTCTTGGCAATGATGTTGGAATCCACCCGGTTTGTTCTAACTGTTTCCCTCAATTCCGCAAAGGTTAAATAGTATATATCCTCCCGATCTCTTATCACACCCTGTTGCACCAGTTTATCGGCTTCCTTCAGCAATGCTTGCTTGAGAATCCAGAGATAGCAGACAATCAGATACTTGTTATATTCCCTGAAACCGGCGAAATTGCGCAAAACGCTTATCATCTTCTTGGTCTTTTTGGCTTTGCTCTGACCACCGGGCAGCTGTTCCAGACGTTTCAGAATATCCTGCTCCTTCTGTCTTGCTTGCTGCAGGCCTTGTTCAAATTTCATACTGTGGGCACCAGGTCCAAAAGTCTTGATATTGCTGAGAATCATGGGAATGAGTATTGTCGGCCTCTCATTCCACCGCGTCCTGGTTATATCAATTTCCGCCGAACAACGCATACCGTATTTTTTAAGATAGGCCCGGATTGAATCACTGACAACTTTACCGCCTTCCAATTTAGCTAAATCCTCAAAAAATGTCTCGTCGTTGGCATGTTGAAAATATTCAATCACTGCCGGATATTTTCTTACGACATCCGCTACGTCCAAAAGTTCCAGTCCCATTTCGGAGGTAACATTATCGGGTACCGATTGGGCAAGAGTATCGGCTGCATTCTTTTCACCCAGCCATTTCTGCATGTTTTTGTTGATCCAAGAGGTAGCGAAGGCTCCTGCAAAAACCGCACCGTAGCCAGCAAAAACAGTATTTTTTAGTTCCTCAAAACTAGTAAAGATAAAATCAAACAGTTCATTTCCCGATACTTTAGCAATCCTTTGCTCCAAGCCACGCATTACCATCTCATCATGGGCTATAAGGTTTGTAACAATAGCATGATCGTTTTTCAGATAGGTTTTTAAAGTGTCGATCCCCCACCTCAACCACACTGAAACCCCCATCATCGATGACTTTTCCCGTGACAACCCTTTGATAAAATCCTTCCGCTTCAGAATATTATAAATAGCCTTCTGCATCAAAACATCCACTGAGTCAACGCCTTTGACTAAAGCCTTGCTGATGATCGGTGTGCTGAGTTCACGAGATGCATCTATATATAACCTTCCTCCGATCTCAATCATAGGCGAACCGGAAATCAATTTAAAAAATTCCTGAAAGAAGCTGTAGCCCAATGGCTTCATTGCTTCCGTCATCATCTGCCGATGAGCGAAGGAAAAATAAACATGGTTTTTCCCATCTTCCACCTCCGGTGCAGGGTATAAGGTGGTGATGGGACGACTCTGAACGATGAATATGACCGGGGCCACACCTCCCTTTGCAACTTGGCTATCGGGGTCGGCGCTATGTCTCCAATGGATGCACCACTCAATGTCCTGGGGGCGGCCAAAATACGCCTCAATCTTTCTGCCCATACGTTCCAGCTGTAAAATTTGCTCGTCCGTCAGCGCCTGACTATTTTGCCGCTCAGATTCAATCTCTCTTGCCTCCGTGCCGCCTTTTTCTACTGAATAAATAGCCAGTTTCTTGGTGGATATCTTCTTATCGACGATCTCGCCAGCCTTCACCTTATAAATATCAGCATTCACTAGGCCGGAGACCAGAGCCTCGCCAAGACCAAAGCTGGCGTCAATGGACAGCACTTTCCGGTTAGAGGTGACGGGATCGGCTGTAAACAGAATCCCCGATGCCTGCGGGAAAACCATCCGCTGGACGACTACAGACAAATAAACCTTGCGGTGGTCAAAGCCGTTTTGGATACGATAGGTTACGGCCCGGTCGGTAAACAACGACGCCCAGCACTTGCTAATATGATGTAAAATCGCATCTCTTCCGATAATATTCAAATACGTATCTTGCTGGCCGGCAAATGAGGCCGTTGGCAAATCCTCTGCCGTAGCACTGGAACGTACGGCATAGGCCTCTTTTTCACCAAGTTCGGCCAGCCGGCGGCTGATCTCGTCATGGATATCCATAGGAATGGCTATCCCTTCGATAACCCTGCGAATCTGTCCGCTGGTTGCACTGATTTTTTCTCTGTCAACCGCCTTTAAAAGGGACAATTGATCAAGCAATTCGTTAAGTTCCGACGTTTGCCCAATTATTCTCTTGTAGGCTTCGGTGGTGACACAAAAGCCCTCCGGTACCTGTATCCCCTCAATTCTGGATAACTCCCCCAGGTTAGCACCTTTGCCCCCAACCATCATCAGCTTTGTTTTATCAATCTCCTGAAAGCCAAGCACATATGAACTCATACATGTCCCTCCTTGCCGGTTGTCAAACCAATCCTGTAGTGGCATTTATCATTCCTTGTATACTGCGATTCCTTCCTTGATTATTTTGATGACATCGTTGAGTTTCTTTAAATACCTTTCCTCGTCTAAGCCGTTCCTGTAATACTCCTCCAAACCGAATGTGACAATCATAGCCACGACTATTTCCGAATCAATTTCAGGCCTGATTAGGCCTCGCTTCTTATCACGCTCAATCATTTGCGCATACTTTTCGATGGACTTGGCACGGATCTTCGTAATGAATTCGCTGTTGTCTATCTCCATCATCATACCTATCATGGTATATTCCGCTTTAAACTTGCCAAATTCAAGAGAAGCTTTGGTTTTTTGCAGAACAGTTTCAAAAAAGTCAGCATCCGGATTCAAGTCTTTAGTGTAGTGGGTCATTTTTTTCTTTTCTTTCCCGATTTCTTCCAGCATATAAAGATAGATGTCCTCTTTATCATTAAAATACTGGTAAAAGCTTCCCCAGGGTATTCCTGCAGACTTCACAATCTTGTTAAGAGATGCTTCGCTGAAAGGCCGGGTTGAAAATTCCTGTACGGCAGCGTCAAATATTCTCTTCTTCTTCTCGTCACTCAAATTATAAAAGGTGTCTTTAGGCACACTACCACCTCCTGCAAAAACAATATAACATAAATTTATCTATGTGAGAAGTATCTCACGTGAGAAACATCTCATATTATTTTATGGAAATATTATAAAGAATATACAGTACTGCGCCCATCTTGAATTCTTCTGTCCTTAAATAAGGAAAAACCGGTCAAGGTGTATTTCACCCCGACCAGTTCAGTTTTTACTCTTATCCAATTTCATATTTTGTTAATCAATCGTAAAGATTCTAACGGTTACTACATAAACCGTTCAAAGCCTTTGTTACTGTCCCGTTCCCCCTCTCATTTTGATCTGGGCAACAGCCTGCAGTTATTCCTAGTCATAGTATATTCGAATTACCTCTTTACAGCGAATGCCCCACTACTAAGTCTCTCTGTATAGGGACTTATCGGCTGATAAATATCTAATTCGCAATAATCATCCCTTGATAACGAGGTATCTATCAATTCAAATCTAAAAGTATCTGCTAATTTAAAACCTGAATTTAAAATCCATTTAGAATACATGTAAACTAGCAATCGCCCTATCTGTCTTCCATTTATATCGTCTGGACGAAAGAATCCGACAAAACGAAAAACAACATATTTATGTGCCGGGATTTCCACCCCAACCATATCCTTTGGAACATTTGTCAAATCTTTAACCTGAACCGATGGCATATAGTAAATATAACCTTCATTATTAGCACTCCAATCTGTATATCCATAGTAAACCTGCGGATTAATCTGATTGGCAACTTTTTGTCTGTGACCATAAAAAAACTCTTGTCCTAGAAGGTTGGCCGTTCTGTCTCCTGATTTACTCATTATTTTATGCCTGGTACCTACTAAACATAATTTTTGCCTAAAAACAAAAAAGGGCTTATAGATAGCGGAATTATTTACTGTATAAATATCATTAAGGTTTATTTTTTCTGTTAATCTTAGTGTCATTTGTTCTGATTTTACTTTTTGGGGAGTGTAGCCAAATCTCTTGCGAAACGCCCTAATATAAGACTGCTCATAGTCAAACCCGTAGTTGAAGGCAATATCAATAATTCTCATATTCGTATGGATTAAATCGTTAATACTTGCCGAAAGTTTGCGGGACTGGACGTAATCCATTAGCGATTCACCGGTCAATGATTTAAACATCCTATGCAGATGGTACTTGGAAATTTTGCAGTGTGCAGCAATTTCATCGAGGCTAATCTTATTGGAAAGATTAGCCTCGATATAGTTGATACCCGTTTTAATGGTGTCCTTTATATCTATCATAATGCCTCACTTTACAAACGTTCTTTTGTTTTATAATGTTTTCCTTAATTCTAAAGTTTGAATACTCTTTACTAATACATCTATTGCCAAACGATAGGAACATTGAAAATCTAAATTAGAACGCCCTTAAAACTAGTGTAGCATTCTGACCACCAAAGCCAAAAGAATTAGTCATAGCATAAGTAATTTTTGCTTTTCTACCCTTATTAGGAATATAATCCAGGTCACATTCCGGGTCTGGATTTTTATAATTGATGGTTGGTGGTAAATAACCATCCCTAATAGCAGATGTCGTAATAATAGCTTCAATGGCTCCTGCCGCTCCGAGCAAGTGACCTGTCATTGATTTTGTAGAGCTTACAGGGAGCTGATAGGCATAGTTTGCAAAAACAGATTTGATTGCTGCCGTTTCACTTCGGTCACCTATTGGGGTTGATGTCCCGTGAGCATTTATATACCCAATCGTAGAAGGAGTTATTTCTGCATCCTCAATGGCCAATCTCATACAATTAGCGGCTCCGTCTTCAGAATTTGCAGTGATATGATAAGCATCATTAGTACAGCCATACCCTACCACTTCAGCAATTATCGTGGCACCTCGCTTTTGAGCGTGGTTAAGTTCCTCAAGAACCAGAACACCTGATCCTTCTCCCATTACAAATCCATCTCGTTGCAAATCGAATGGCCTACTGGCTTCGTGGGCATCTAAATTTGTTGTCATAGCCTTCATTGCGCAGAAACCTGCCATTGCCAACCTGGTAATAGGCGCTTCCGTCCCACCCGCTAACATAACATCAGCTACATTTCGCTGGATTAGTTTATAAGCATCACCAATTGCGTTCGTTGAAGATGCACAAGCGGTAACAATGCACTCAGTAAATCCCTTAATTCCATGCTTAATAGAAATAAAGCCAGTTGCCATATTAGGTAACATCATTGGAATAAAGAAAGGACTAATCTTATGTACACCTTTTTCTAATAGTACGTTGTGTTGTTTCTCTAAGGTTTCAATCCCACCGATACCAGAACCAATTATCACTCCCGTCCTCTTAGGATTAATTGAATCAAAATCCAGCCTTGAATCTTCAATAGCCAATCCTGTTGCCACCAAAGCATATTGCGTAAACATATCCATTCTTTTAAGTTCTTTCTTTTCAATAAAACCACTTGGGTTAAAATCCTTAATTTCTGCACCAACCTGTGTCGGAAGATCGGATATGTTAATTCGTTCAATTCTGGTGATGCCGGATTTCCCATTTCTTATTGAGTGCCAAAGATTATCCGCCCCCACTCCCAGGGCAGTTACTGCTCCCATACCTGTGATAACTACACGTCTTTTCATAGTAGAAGTCTCCTTTATTGCTATTAAAATACCGCTTACTTCCTCTACTGCAAGATCAAAATTTCATTTTATAACTTTAACACACGTATTTTTTAAATAATGAACAACTATTGCTCTTGCTTTACTTTTTTTGTAAATATTTATGCTCCAAGGTACCCTCTTTCAGGATAAGTAGCTTTAATAAGGAATGTTTGTCCTCAAAACTCACCGTAGAGCTTATAACTCTTAAAGAAAAACCCACCTTCATTTAATGCTAAGGTGGGTCTAATGCCTTTTATAGTTACGGTACAGGAAGTTGTGCAGATGTAGGACGTTAAGCTCTCGATTAATCTGGAACACAGACAGCTTTTCGACGAAAAGCGTTTATCGTTTGAACCGCTACGATAGCGATAATTAGAGTGGTTACGGCTATAAAAATAGCTGCCAGCCACCCGAGCAGGGCTAGTCCGGTAAACTTAAAGGCCAGAGTAGTGGCAATGGTCGCAGCGCACATGGGGAAAGTGTAAGCCCACCAGGATACAAAGAAGTTCAATCCTATGAAATTACGCGCCATTGAGAATAGCAAAAAAACAAAGAAGATCGCCACATATAAGAGAACGCGGGCAAAACCGTCCATTTCCCCTGTCATTTTTGTATAAGAGGCAAATCCCATTGCCGGAGGGGCAACCAAAATAAACAGCGTAGGCATTAGCTTGGGTGGAAGTGGATTATGGAAGATGATACGGTAAAATATTACAGTAAACAATACCAGCCAGAAAAACAGACCCACGCTAAAAAAGAACCACATCAATTCTATATGGGCAAACTCTACGCCGGCGATCGGCACCAGGATGTTACCGACCACGGGAATAAACCAGGCTGGGTTGGAGTGAGCAATCTCATAGCTGCGGTTAATCCAGCGGGACATAATGATAATCGTAAAGACAAAGTGCAGGCCCGCGCCGGCTATCCATAAATACCTAGCCACTTCATGGGATACCTCCAGCGTGCCGATACTCAATAATAGCAGGCTGATAGATATAGCCGGGAAGAAACTGGCTTTGACTGGGTGATTAAACTCATTCACTACTTCCGTAGTGTGTTTAGCCAGTTTGGTTAAATAGACAGCTCCGACCACCGCGAACACTATATAGGCTATCACCAGCAGCACCAAGCCAATTCCTAAATGCAGCCCAAAGACCTGCTCAAACCGCTGATAAGCAATAGACAATCCGCATAGCCCCATCACGCTGGCAAACAACCCAATAGGAAAAAATTGCACAACATGACCCAAAATAAATCACTCCTTATAAAAGCATTTATTTATATAAACATTACTTATAGTACATCCGAAACTTCTCGTTGACTTGTTTAACTATACTTAGTGACTTCTTAGAAAAACTTGGCTTGCGCCAAGTCTTTAAAAAGAAATTCCATTGACCCCTTACTTTGATTATAGTCAAAGAACTTCGAAAGAGAAATATATTAGCGGATTCATGAGTAACTCATAAATTTCATAGTTGCTTGCGCTGTACAGTATGCTTTTTATAATTACCATAAAGGAGGTTGTATAGAATGTATAAACCCAAGTTAGAAAAAGATATTCGTTGCCCACTGGAATATGGCTTGGAATTTTTCGGTGGGAAATGGAAGTCGCAGATTATCTGTGTTCTGGCAGAGAAAGAGGTTCTGCGTTATAGCTCTCTGCGCAAGGAAATGACCTAGTGATACCTACATCAACTGTGGAAGTAGGAATTATCAGGATACCATGGAAGATATGTTTGAACATATAAACCTTCCAGATGAACCAATGGTTGCAGGTGCGTGAATAATATGCCGAGATAGAGCCAACGTTTCGATGTGCGAGAGCCACCTGAAACTGCCTTTAGTACCCTTAATACTGCATAACATGGATACTGTTCATTACAAACTTGGACTGAGGAACCCGATTCTAAATCCTACGATATATCGTAAATTACGGTGAAGACATAATAACTATTGTTTGAATAGGGGATAGTGTGTTATGATGCTTAAGTTCTAAATCTATTACTTAACTTAGGAGATGTTTTTAGCTGTGATCATCCAATTTATTCGTTTACGGTAATGTAAGGTACAGACCACTTAGGCTCGGCCCAACTTATGGGCTTGGGTTTATTTGACTGTGCCTTTTTTCATTCACGTACAACGGATGAATGGGGTGCTTTTTTATGTCTAAAAACAAACTAAATACAGGTATATTTGCAGAGAATGAATGTCTTTTTAGGTGTCCATTATGTTATGGGCAGATGAAGTTGATTAACCTAAAAAGTTTAATCTGTACCAACCAGCATTGCTTTGACATATCAAAGCAGGGCTATATAAATATGTTATCCCGTGCCACACAAACAAAATACAATAGTCAAATGTTTGAATCCCGAAGAACTATTTGTAGAACTGACTTTTTTCTACCTATGATTAAAAAGATAAGTAGAATTATTATGAGTAATTCTGAATGCCAAAATAAACAGATTAAAATACTAGATGTTGGATGCGGTGAGGGTTCAAATCTATCAATGATACAAGCAATAGTATCCCAAAATATAGAGAAGGATCTTTTGGGGGTAGGTTTAGATATTTCCAAAGAAGGTATCTGTATAGCTTCAAAGGAATATCCGAATACGATTTGGTGTGTTGGGGATCTTGCAAAAGCTCCTTTAGCCGATAACCAATTTAACTTCATTTTAAATATTTTAACTCCAGCAAATTATGCCGAATTTAAGCGAATGATTTCCCCTGGAGGAATGGTCATCAAGGTGATTCCCGAAAGTGGCTATCTCCAGGAAATAAGAGATGTTTTTTATGAACACACAGATAAAAAGATCTATACCAATGACAAAACCATAGAGCTTTTTAGGAATAAGTTTAACCTTGTGGAAATTGACCGGTTACGCTACATTGTAAACCTAGATCACACACGGATCGAATCCCTTATCCAAATGACACCCCTATCATGGGGAGCTACTAAAGAACGTTTCCAAAAGGCACTAGAAATGACTTTAAGTGAAGTCACCGTAGACTTAACTATTCTTGTAGGTAAAATAGCTTAAATACTAAACCCAGCCCTGTAAATTCTCAGAGCTGGGTTTTATCTTTAAAGGAATATTAAATTGCCCGATGGCTCAAATCCATCATAATATTCAGTACGTTGGAAAATTTATTCTGGAATGATAATTGGAGACTTCAAGTATAACAATTTTCAAGGACGTAACTTATTCACAAATTAATACAAATGGGGCCACTTTCCCTAATTACATAAAAACATGCGCAAAATCCTCATTCTTTCTAACGTAAAGGTGTATCCCCGTAGAAAAGGTTCCCTTAGTTCATCTATCCAAGGGAACTAACACACTATTAAGCAAGTGATTGAACTTACATACCCAGTCTATTGATTATTTTGGTAATCATTCTAACACGGTTAAACGGCGTAATAAAATAAAAGCCATTTACCACATTTTTCATCTTTTCAGCAATTTCCAAAGCTATTTCTATTCCTAATCTTTCTGCGTCTTCTTTTTCCATAGTAGGATCGAACTTGTTGATAATGCTTTCTGGTATTCTGATTCCTGCGACCTCGTTATTTAAAAACTGAGCGTTGCGATAGCTTACCAACGGCATAATGCCACCCAGTATTTTAACATTATCCTTTGGATTGATCTGTGATAAAAAATCTATGACATTATTATCGAATATTGGCTGTGTAAGAAAAAAAGTAGCGCCCCTCTCAGCCTTTTTTAACATCCTTTGTATTTCACCTGCAGGCCTCATAGCATTTAGGTTCAATGCCCCGCCTATAGTAATCGGCTCCTCAGAAAAAACATCTTTGTTCATAGATGACATAAGTTCCATTAATTTAAGTGAATTAAGGTTAAACACGCCTTTAATTTCGCCTTTATCCGATTCGGCAATAGGGTCGCCGGTAACTGCCAACACGTTTCTGATATCCTCAATATACCCGGCCAGCAACGCAGATTTCAGTGCATTACTATTTTTGTCACGACAGCAAATATGAGGTATCACATCAATGCCAGCTTCTCTTTTGATTTTCGCGGCAAGCATCATGGAGTCAACCCTTGCCCGGCCCATAGGAGAATCTGCTATGGTAACTATATCCACTCCACTTTCCTTGCAAATCCGGGCATTATTAATAATCGTCTGCGGATCAGCGTTAAACGGCGGATCAAGTTCCACCGCGATGACAAATTGATCTCTTTTTAATTTCTCGGCAAAATCATTTCGGTTTTTTCTGCCAGCAAGCACATTTGGCTTAGGTGAAACTGCTGGCCGGGAAAAAGAATCTACTTTCCCTGAATGAATCAGTTCCGCCATTTTTTTAATATGGGCCGGGGTTGTTCCACAACATCCGCCTAAAATTTTTGCCCCCAGCCCACTAATTTCTCTCATTCTTTCGGCAAAATACTCCGGATTATTAATATAGACCGTTCTGCCTCGGACAATTTCAGGATATCCTGCATTCGGAGCCACTGCTACAATATCCTCTGCAAATAGCTTGTCTTTCAAGTTATTAAAGATATGGGTTGGTCCCACACCGCAATTAAAACCATAGGCATCAATGCTATTACAGCTTCTCGCCAGGGTTATTATGCTATCAATACTTAGGGCTTTTCTGGTAAATCCTTCAGGGGTTGTTGCAAATTGCGTTACAATAAATACGGAATTGTCTTTTTCTTTGATGTATTGGGTTATTTCCTGAAGATATCTGGTGTCGCTAAAAGTTTCAAAAATGAATATTTTGGCGTTTTTCTTCAAAAATACATCCACCACAAACTTATATTCATCTAAAATAACCTCTGGGTCCATGTCAGTTTTACCGACCATATCAGGTATCGGGCCAATACTTGCTGCTACAAAGACATTTTTCCCTAATGCCACCCGATTGGCTATCTCTATGCCGGCGCTAATAACCTTTTCAATCTCCGCTCTTGAAACGTCCATCCCAATGCTATTGGCTGAAAAAGTATTTGTTTTTATCAGTTTTGCCCCGGCTTCAATATACTCATGATGAATTCTTTCAATGGTCTCGGCCTCGTCCAGGTTAGCCATTTCGGGAAGAATATCGTACTTGCCCGTAATTTCAGCATAGTAAGTACCCATGGCCCCATCTGTTATCAAAATATTGTCCTTCAAATACGCTCTTATCATATCTTCACCCTCAAAATGTCTAGCAGCAAAGTAAATTAAGCCAGAGGCAAGGCAATAAAGCCCTGCCTCTGCAACAATTATTTTTACTGTATTTTTCGTCTTATCTTCTGCGTAGCTTTAACCATGTTGGTCAAACTTGGTTTTACCTCATCCCATTTACGAGTTTTTAAACCGCAGTCGGGGTTAATCCATAATTTTTCCGGCGGCAAAACCATCATTAATTGATGGATCTTTTCCTCCAATTCCTCGACAGACGGAACTCTTGGCGAATGAATATCATACACGCCGGGACCTATTTCATTTGCATAGCCATTGCTGGCGAAAACCTGCAGTAGCTTATTGCCGCTTCTGGATGTTTCTATCGTGATAACATCGGCATCCATTTTTTCAATGGTATGAATAATATCATTGAAATCGCTGTAGCACATATGCGTATGGATTTGTGTTTTTATTGACGCCGAACTGACTGCTAACTTAAAGCCTCTAACAGCCCACTCCTCGTAAGCAACAATCTTTTGTTTGCGTAACGGATAGCCTTCCTTAAAGGCGGCCTCATCCACCTGGATAATCTTGATGCCAGCGTTTTGCAGATCAGCAATCTCGTCCCTGATGGCCAGTGCTATTTGTTCACACACATCGGCACGGCTTATATCATTGCGGACAAACGACCAGTTAAGAATTGTGACCGGTCCGGTCAGCATCCCCTTGACTACTTTGCTGGTCCTGCTTTGGGCATAGGCTATCGTATCAACCGTCATCGGGTTCGGCCTGCTGACATCGCCGTAGATAACCGGAGGCTTGACACATCGGCTGCCGTAGCTTTGCACCCAGCCGTTTTGCGTAAATACAAAGCCAGCCAGCTGCTCACCAAAATATTCAACCATGTCGTTTCTTTCCGGCTCACCATGCACCAGTACATCCAGCCCAATATCTTCCTGAAACCTAATGCATGAATCAATATAGCTATGAATACCTTCCTCATACTGTGAAGAAGAAATAAGCTTATTTTTAAAATCCCGTCTTAGCTTTCTGATTTCGGCTGTTTGGGGAAAGCTGCCTATCGTCGTAGCCGGAAAAGCGCCTAAACCTAAAACTTTATTTTGTGCCGCGACCCTGTCAGCAAAAACCTCGTTTCTTTCTACAGGCTCCACCTTGCCGATACGTTCACGGACTTTGCTGTCCACTATTTTCGGCAAATGTTGTTTTTCAGCGAAAATCCTTTGATTACTTTCTAAAATCGCTGCTATATTTTTAGCGTTATCACCTGAAAACAGTGCGGCCAACTCCGACAGTTCCTGCAGCTTTTCCAGCGAAAAGCTCAACCACGATTTTATATCTTGAGCAAGTTGCTCTTCCTGCTCCAAAGAATATGGAACATGCAGCAGTGAACAACTGGTAGAAATAATGATGTCTTCTTTCCTAACCTTCATCTCGATGGCTTTGAGCAATTCCAAGGTCTCGCGATAGTCGTTTTTCCAAACATTCCGTCCATCGACAACACCTGCAAACAGTTTTTTTCCATGTAAAGAATCCAATGTAGTTAAGTTTTCCTTGCCATAAACAAAATCAAGGCCAATACCGTAGATGGGCACATCAGCCAATGACGCCACCGCTTCTGTTGCATGGTCAAAATAGGTCATTACGATTAGCTTAAGCTTATCATTTACTACCGCCAATTCTTTATAACTAGAGCACAGTAATTCGATTGTTCGCTGGTCAACATCCTTTACGGTAATCGGTTCATCAAATTGGATATAAAGCTCATCGTCAAGCTCTGCCAGCTTTTCTAACAGCGAAACATAGCAAGGCAAAATCTTGGGCAATAACTCCAAAGTATTCTGATTACCGTCCACCCGTTTTGACAGCGCTAAAAATGTTATCGGACCAATCACATTAATCTTTGTTTTAATCCCACATTCCTTGGCTTCTACATACTCATTAATTATTTTAGATGCGTTTAATGCAAACTCCATGTCACTGGAAAGTTCCGGCACAATATAGTGATAATTAGTGTTAAACCATTTGGTCATCTCCATTGCGACAGCATTTTTATTGCCGCGCGCCATAGAAAAATAACGTTCGTATTCGTCTTTAATATCTTTAAATCTTGCCGGGATCGCGTTTAACATGACTGCCGTATCCAGCATACCATCGTATAAACTAAAATCGTTGCTGCTGATAAAAGAAATGCCTGCCTCTTTTTGCAGCAGCCAGTGTTTTTGGCGCAAATCCCGCGCAACACCGACAACTTCCTCTAAGCTGTTTTTCTGCTCCCAGTACCCTTCAAGAATTTTTTTGAGTTCCCTTTGTTCCCCAATTCTCGGGAAACCCACCACATAAGTGCTTGCCCCTGTGTTCAAAATTATTCCTCCTTTTTTGTTGACGCGACAAAAAATTAGCAATTACCATGGTAATCGGACTCCGGAATTGCCATTACGACCTTCCGATACCGTAGCGCGACTGTGTCCGGTTCTCACGGACTTCCCCATCTTGCGGCAATTGCTTATTAGATTATTTACTATTATCTATCGCAGAAGCTGTTTGTTTTTAAAACAGCCCAGCAAAGATGTACTCCTATTCAATCTTGCCTCTTTAAGTGCCTGCGGTCGCAAAAAGCTCCCGACGATGTCATATCGTAAAGGAGCTGGAGCTGTTGTGCTCTTAGCAGAGTTTGTAAAAAAATAACCCATATATGACTCTCCTTGCTGTACATAATTTTTTGTCAGTATAGCACAGGAAAGGTCGTATAGGGTAACACATAAATTTTATATTAATGTATAGTTTTTATCTATAACCTATTTTTGAAATGGAAGACCCTATTCTTGTATTGCCGCCTTCAATTCATAATTTATCTTTGAATAAATCAGTCATAGTTATGGCTGCAAAAAACATACTTACATATGTTCGTTAATGATCTGAATCAAGTCTTCCCCCGTAAAATCACAGATTAAAATTTCCTTGTTAAAATATTTTTCCAAATCAACAACAGTAACATCATCCAGCATTATATTTTCGTCACTCTTAAACATATTTTTTGGCATTATTATATAATCGCAAACACTCCCCGGCTGTATCTGCTTCATAACATCCTGTCCGGTCAACAGACCGGCTACGGTAATTGTCGGACCAAAAAAATCATTGATAACTTGATGAACATTTATTTTGATGCTGTTATTCTTTTTCTCAATAGCCTGCGCAGCCCATACTATTTCTTTGTAGGCGGAAACACCTGTAATCAAACTGAATGACCCTTTTCCTTTCCCGTTAAGCCTTTTGAGATTTTTAGTAATACTATCTCTAAAAAACCTGATCATTCCTATACCATCTTCAATTTGCTCAAAACCCCCGTAAAATTCGGTATCCGGAATTTCAGTCCCTGAAAGCACATAGAATTCATCCGCTAATCTAATAAAGGGTGTTCCAATTTGCCTCAATGCCTGTTTCTGAAACTGACTTACATTGTCAAGTTCTGCTTTAGCGCTATGAGCATCATATAAGGTGATATCCTTTAGGTTTTTCCTAAACTTAGTAACCCCAACCGGTACTGCCGCAATATTTTCAATCGATGGATATAGTTTATAGAGATCAGTTACTGTTTTTATTAATTCTTCTCCATTATTATAGCCAGGACACAATACTATTTGACAATTCATGCTGATACCTGCAGCCGCTAATGTCTCAAGTCTTTCATAAATATTTCCGGCAAACCTGTTTTTAAGCATCTTTTTTCTAAGCTCAGCATTGGTTGTATGTACCGAAACATTGATCGGACTGATTCTGTATCGAATAATTCTTTCGAAATCGTCATCCGTCATATTTGTCAAGGTCACAAAATTACCTTGAAGAAAAGATAATCTTGAATCATCATCTTTAAAATACAGCGTTTTTCGCATTCCTGGCGGCAACTGGTCAATAAAACAAAAAAGGCAATTATTATGACAGCGTCGAGCTTGATCTATTATTCCATTTTCAAACTCAATGCCTAAATCCTCTTCATAATCTTTTTCAACTTCAAGAGTCCAAATCTCTCCATCTTTCTTTTCTATTTCAACCTCTATGTAATCATCTGCCATTAAAAATTTATAGTCTATTATATCTTTAATCTCAGTTCCATTTATACTGAGTAAGCTATCTCCGACTTCGATCTCCAATTCTTCGGCAATACTACATCTTATAATTTTTGATATTTTAGTGTTCATTCTTCAATCCCTTTTAAATATTTGTTTAGACCCACAGCAGCACCTTAATGACCGTCACTGTGGGTTGCCGCTTAATACACAATATATATTTACATCCTAATAATAAATCCCGGCCGATTAGCCGGGATGGACAGATTTATTACGCAAACCCCATTCCTGTCATCGCAGGTCAATAGGCGATGGCAACTAGTCAATTGTCTTTAGCTATATAAAGCCTCTATCCTAACATTCACACTTATTATTACAATACCTGCCACAGATTTGCTTGTCAAGAAATCATATTAATTTTCTGTTGAATATCTCTCAAAATACCGTTGCAAACAGTCAATTGGAAATAATCCGCAGGCTTAATCAAGTTTCGTGACTAACATTCCCTTGGTACAAAAAACCGAGGTAGTCACTGGCATTTATTTACACTAAAAAATATATGTCAATCCCCTGAATTTCTATTATAATTCCTTAGGGGAATTCTTTTTATTATAAAATAAGGAGATGAAATTTTGAAAAAGCTTTCAATACCATATGCTATGCAAAGTGAATTGTTATATGAGAGTCTAACTGATGAATATTTACAATATATAAAAGAAATTTATATGCCCCTTCCATTTGAAATTATTGGCTCTGCAAGAACACCTAATTCTAAATATATACCACATTATTCTAAAATATTTGATAATGAAGTATCAAAATATAGCATGAAACCTATTGATGTAGTATTAGTTGTTAATAACCCAGCAATACCGCGGGATAAATATGATGAAATTATTAATAAAATTGCAGAGATTAAAGATAAGATCAAGAAAGTTATTATTAGCGATTTTTACTTTTTAGATTATTCTCTAAAAGCATTTGAAAATTTTAATATAGAAATAGAAATATCTGTTATCTCAGAACTTAATTCAATTGAGAAAATAAGACATTTTTTAGAAGCGTATCCTTCTGTTAATAGTATCTGTCTATATTATAATTTTCTTTATGACCTAGAGAGTCTAAAAAAAATAAGAAAAGAATTTAAATATACTAAATTTAAGGTAATCGTTAATCATGGTTGTTTTTATAATTGTCCTTTTTCATTTCAACATCATTTAGCTTTATGTCAATCAGACTTACCAAGATTTTTTTGTAAAGGTTATAATAAAAAACGTAATCTACTCAAAGAAATCCAATTTATTAGGCCTGAATCTTTAAATATATATGACGATTATATTGATATTTATAAAATATCTGGTAGACAACATTCACATGATAAAATCCTTAAAATGATTAAATCCTATGGAGAAAGAAAAGAATCCGAATTTATTAATAGCATTTTAGATCTAAATGGTAAAATTAAATTAGATAGAATTCCTAACAATGCAATTCCTGCGGAATATGATGAGATTAGAAGTAAATGTAAAAATCAATGTCATAAATGTGGCTATTGTGATAAATTATATAATTCATTTGGAATTTAGAATGAAGAGATGAAATAAATGTTATGTAATGAATGTCTTAATACTCGGTATTTGTGAAGATAGTTGTAGATGATTTTCTAGTATAGCAAGTTATATTAGTCCCTGCCGGTCTTGACTTCATGTGCCAATAATTGGGTTGACACACCCCGGATTAAGTTAAACAATTTCGTCCTAGGGGAACTACTGCAATATTACTAGTAGTTCCCCTGTTTATTAGGTGATACTTTGTTGGGGGTTTATGTAAATGGAAAATCCACCCGTTCTTTAAAAACGGATGGATTGGTTAGATAAAAGACATAAAGAAACCCAGGATTACCTGGGTTTCTATTTAATCGGGGAACGCCTGTAAGTAAACTAACAGCCTACCTTGATTAAACTCCAAATGTTAAATTACCTTTCTCATTTTACTTACCAATTTAATTTACTAAGTTTTACCAAACTCCACTAGACTTAAACGTATGCAATTTTCCAGACTTACAGGGAATCACTATTAGACTTTGTCTTACTAATACAAATCTTTAATTTGGTACTACAGGTTTAACAAATAACCAGCTACCTTAGAAACCTTCCTAACACAGAAATGTTTAGTTTACTAAAACTATGGCGTTCCCCTTGAGTAAAATTATATGCAAAATTAGTTTTTTGTCAAGTGATTTTATAGAGTAACTTTCACAATTTATAAGAATCTACCGTGTACACAGATGTTGACCGAAAAAATAGTTGTTCAAAAAGTCCCCTACTCCCCCTTAGCCCTGTATTTTCAACCCTCCTAATTTCCCCAACAATAAAAAAGTCGTACAAATAGTCCTATTCCCACCCGATTTAACGTCGTGCAAAAAAGTTTTCTGACAATAGCTTATAAAAACTGGACTAAAGTTTTTCAAAAAACTTAAAGCCACTTACATTTTCTTATTTTTTGTAATATTTTTACAATTGTTCCGACAATAAGTTCACCAATATAATTTGCTACCAACATACAAACCTTAATAACCAAAATCATTATCATGAAAATAAATAAGAACTTTAAAATATACTGCAAAGTGTCCATACGCACTGTCCTCCACAATAGATAAAACAGAAATACCAAAAACAGCCCTACCTCAAATAAACTTCTTTTTTCATCTCTAATCTTCTTGATTATTAAGTTCTTTCAATAACTCTCTTTTCTTATTGACTAGTAACATAACAACAAGTATAGAAACAATAATATTGATACCAAAAACATAAAAATTTTCATAGATAAATTTAAAATTGTACACTGCTAATAGGATTTGTAAGGGTACAATTAACCCGTATATAAATCTTAATAGAGAATTAACCCTGCAAATTTTTTCCGTACTCCACTTTCTTACGTTACTCAATCCCCAGATTATTAACAATGAGCCAACAAATATATTCCCCAAAATCACCTCTTAAACATTTATTTATAACGCCTTCCATTCCCTATAATCACTCTAATTCCTTCTCTAGTTTAGATACCATTCAATATTTATACATATTAATCTTCTTTATCTTATATTTTTAAAAAATAGGCAAGGAGTTTTAGCTTTCTGGAAAGAAATAGGTTTCATATAAGGCTTGGGGTGATATTTTTTGAAAAGGAAATTAATCTTTCTTTGTGGTATTTTTTGTCAGTGTTTGCCTTCTACTGGTTCTCCCTCTCCCCTACTATTAACCCTCAAGACATTGAGCTAACTGGTGTGCTAAAACCAGCAAGATTCTCACCTGACCCCAAAAGATACCGATGAGGGTTATGTTCTAGAAATAACTTTTGATAATCGTGAGGTTTAGAGAGTTGAACCTGTTGTCAAATATACAGATAATAGATCTCTAAATTAGTACATAATAGGGGCAAAACGTAAAGTTATTAATAACGGAATGGGTTCCTTTTGAACATTTTGGTAACTAAACTTTTTGGGGGGAATGACCTACGAAAATATCTCCTTTAAAGAAACTACTTTTACTTATTGCGTCTTTACTTGTCATCTTTCTAGTTTATAGAGAGATTAAACTTCACAACGAATTTGAAAACTATTTAACGGAAAAGTATCCTGGTATAGATTTTTCAGTAGGGTTTGTTAAATGGGATTTCATTTATGGGGGGCATTATGCGAAGGCAGTCTCAAAATCTGATGATGTAACATTTTTGATGGGTGAAGACAATAATATTTACCACGACTATTATCAGGAATTTAAAAACAAAAAAGCTGTAACAGAAGAAGTTAGAAGACTTATAGGTAGTGAACTTGATAAAAGTATCGACCATTTAGCCGTTGGAATAGATAAAGAATTTCTTAACTCTGATAATGTCCTAGATTTAAAGACTTGCGGAAAAAGTGTTAGTATTACTTTTGAAAGCGATATCTTTTTAAATCATACTGATTTCGCTCAAAAATCATATGAAATAATTGAAAAGTTAAGAAATAATAATATGAATTTATCAAAGGCAACATTCGGATTTATCAAAACTAAAAATGTAGATCTGGAACAATCCTTTATTTTGCGGGTTGACAGAACTAGCATGCACAGTTCCCCTTCCGACTTAGAAAAACTAGTAAACCGAGAAAAATAAAATGGAGAACAAATTTTTTGTTTCGACTTTAATTGACCCAATATCCCTTCAAAGCCCTCAAAACTATGAATATAGATCCTTAACCTCGTTCTTTTTGCAGAAGATGTGATGAAAAATAAACATTAGTCCTGTGTTTCCTACAAAAAAGATTACGGCAGCCTTAAAAATCTGTAATGGAGAGGTTTTCCCCAATCCCAAAATAGTTTATCAATAACATTGCAATACTACTTACTGTGGCTAGAAGTAAAATCTTTTTAAAGTTTGGTTTATCTACAATAAGACCTGCTCCTGCATTCTTTATTGCTAAGAAAAGCTATGACGGAGGAATTACTAGGTTAGTTAAAGTGAATAAGGGTCTTCTGGTAAGGGATGCCACATAATTGATTTTGAACTATTTCTCTATTAAAAAAGTATAAAATGCCGTTCCATTTGACCATTTAGCAATAATCTCAATAACATATCTTCCTGTTCCTGTTGGTAATATCAGTTGATTATTATTTAGTAAAAGTTCTTCACGTTCCTTTTCTTCCCACAAAAAACATGTATCTCAGGCTGTGAATTATCACTATAATTAATTATGGCCTTGGATGCTTTAGGAACAGTGATAGCCTCCATTTTTTCAGCTATATCAAATGGTCCAGGACCATCGGTATTGACACACCATTTATATGACAAATCTTGTATTTCCCACTGATAAGTGCTACTAGAAATTTGTATAGTTTGATTATTTATTTTAATAATTGCTTGTGGAGGTTTATGACATTATCATTTATTTTACTAATTTCATTATTAATCTCTGTGCTTTTATAATTTGTTTTAGTTGTATTCTCTGCTGTCTCACTTGAAAATCCCTTTATAATTAAAAACAGTGTTAGTAAAGAAAATATGATTTTCATCATCATTCCTCCTTTCTATTGGGACGGATGTTATCAGAAAATGTTGCCTTCTTACTGGTGGATATTCCTTAAGAAGTCTTCGGAGAATTAACTATTCAATTCGAGGATAAAAAATTGCCCCTGAAAAATGGAAAAGAGGCAGTTTAAAATAACTAATAAGCTCCTTTTTAAACCACTACAACTTTTTATCTATTTCCTTTGTTTTCAACGCTTTTTCTATTAACCAATTACCAATAATCATAATACATAACAAAATCAAGGTCGAAGTATAGGTAAGGTGCGAAATATTAATTAAGTAAAGAAAATAAAAAATTGTAAAATAAAAAAACCGAATGACTGCCAATTTTTTAGACATTTTTCTATCAATTATTTCAGAAACCAAAATAACTAAAATCCCTATTGCCACTATAAGCAAATTAACATACTTATCCAAAGGATAAAAATTTCCTAAAATCACGTTTGGAATCCAAGTAATGATAAAACCACAAATTACCAATAATTTACTTAGAGATATCTTATCTTTCATTGCTTTTTCTCCTCTTAAATAGAAGCTCTTATAAATGAAAAAATTTATTTAACTATATACACATTATACATAGTTAACCTATAATTGGTTATTAATTTTATATAAATTTAAAATAATACTTTCTATATTTTATAATCATAGTATTTATTTGATTAAATTCAGAATATAAATATGTCTTAGTAATGAAAGCACCTCCAAAAAAATTATAGAAACTCTTTCAACCAAAACCTGTATTATCAAAAAGTTATATCTGTTAATGCAGGGGTAAAAAAGGAGTGGCAATCGAGATGATATTTACCGTTATCTACACGAGCACGAAGGCCTTTCTCATCGAAAAATAGCAACCATTCTTGGTGTATCCAGAAACACAGTTAAATGATATTTTGACGAATCACATGTGCCCTGGGAAAGAGATAATACCAGTGGCCGCATCAGAATGTTATGACCGATGATGTACTGAAATTCATCAAATCCTGTCTTGCCTCAGACGAAACAGAAAATATCAAAAAGCAGCAACACACTGCTAAACGAATTTATGACAGATTAGTTGAATAAAAAAGTTTCTCAGGTGGCCAAGCTCAAAGCCAAAGAACCTAAAGTTTTCATTCCCCTCACCCAGGCGAGGCACTACTGTAAAAACCAATGCTAAAATACCCATAATAAACGGTTGAAAATTCCCCGTTACGATCCCGAGGAATACTTAGTTCGGTCTTACTGAACCTAGTCTTTATCCTCTTTTTACTGTAGCCATTACGGTTATTCCCACTGTTCTTTCCTGTAACATCATGCTTTTCGTAGCCTAGATGTTCATCCATCTCAGCCTCAAATACTTCTGCAGTGTGCCCTTAAACAAACCCTAAGTTTTTCTTGAACATCCTCAACTGTTCGGCAATCTTTTGCCAGTTCCTTAATAAAAGACGAGTTTTGCATAAATGGTACTTCCATTTACACAAAACTCGTTACGTTCTTGGTTTTATTTGATATAACTTGTCTTTCCTGTATAGAAACTTCACAGTGTTTTTATCTTTATTCAGGAATGGTTTATCTTTTTAATTACCTTATAGCAAAGACATCCTAACCCCACTATCACTGGGGATAGAAAGGCTGATAAATCCATTAATAAAGCATATTTAAATAAAGCATATTTCTTAACTGCTATTCTCGAGTTAATGAGTATTTCGTCAGCATAATCCAGATGAATCTTACTCACTTCATTCTCAAGAATTTTGACATCAAAGTAATGTTTATAAAAATCAACAACATACTCTTTCGAGCAGTCATATTTTACTAAGTCCCCGAAGAATAACAGGTTAAGATTTTCTTTGTTCTGAGAAAGTAATTTCTTTTTACTGTTAAAGATATTAACTACTGGTGAAAAAGATAGTAAAGGTATTACTAAGCCAACACTAAGGAAAACAACAACCATCCACAAGTAAAGTGTTAGATAATGTCCTCCGTTATAATCTGAATTTTTGAGGAGTCCAACTAACCCATATATCCCTGCTCCATTTAAGGCTAGCAATGATGCGTTTTTTGCTTCGGCAAAAACCAGCCAGTAGTTTATATTGGTAAATACCTTATCTAATTTTTCGGTTACTTGCTCACTTAAAGCATTTCCTGGGGAATCAGAGCTCATTTTATCCAACCTTCTTTTTTAAGTATCCTATTGGCTTCTTCTCCATGTGGTAAATCTTTCAATACCCATTTTTGTCCTTCCTCAATATATGACTTAGCTTGGTAATATAGCTGCCAAGCGCTGAGCAGTACCGCAATAGTGCGGTCCTGCTCAGGGATAGCGTTTATTTCGCCAGCCGGATGATGAGTACATATACTTCGGCCAGGAATACCGTGTTGTCGCTCTGGGGGGAGTTCATCCCAACATATTTTGCCATCTGCATCATATACTTTAACTGACATATCTGGAAATTCATAAGGATAAACTCCGTTTATTTTAAATCCATACTTTTCAAGAACAGCTGTATTTGCGATACTATTCATTTCAGGTTGTAGGATATATCCATTAAGGGTGATTTCTGATGGTAAAGTCGTGGGTAAAATTGTAATTTCTAAGAAAGGAAAGAACCTTTTAACTCGGTCAAAATCTTGTAAGACCCTTTCTTTGTATAATTTATAGTCTTTTACGGTCTCCACGGCCTTACCCCCACACGAGCAGATTCACCAGCTGAATTTGTTAATACGCCTAAGGAAAGTGAATTTTTTGCTATCTTACTGGCCTTCTCAAGCTGCTTTTCTTCAACTTTTTTCAGGAATTCTGAGAAGGTTAGCGAACACTCGTAGTATCCCGTTGTACTGATAGCTGTAAAGTTATCTCTTAGAATTTGATACTCCAGATTCTTATTGCCATCTTCTGACTTTATTTCATCATAAAACTGTTTGCCTATCACAATTTTATTATTTTCAGCATATCGTTCTTCACAAATATCAGCACTATCAGCAGCTTCACTTAAGATGATGTTATCTTTATAACTCCTCATTCCTAATCTAGTAGCGATAATCTGGCCGATTGAACAGCCTATGCCTATGCGTAACTTGTGGTTACTAAGTTTCTCGCTGATATCGGGATTATCGTTTAGTCCTTGAATTGCTTCATTTAGCTTCATACCTGTTTTTAGCAATCTAAGCCTATAGTCTTCTGAACCTTTGAAGTCGTTAAAAACGGCAACAACTCTATCACCTTGATACTGCACTTTAGTCCCGAACTGTTCATTAACGGTTTCACCCATAGTGTCATATATTTGCTGCATAATGTAGGATAAGTCTTCTAGGTTACTATCACTTTTATTAAATAGTTTCGTGAATCCCCGAATGTCAGCACAAAGCACACCTGCTGTTGTCTTCTTATTAACCTTCCTTGAAAGCCGGCTAAAATCCAGTTTAGTATTAACTTCCTCAAAAGACATTTCCGAAATATCAAGTTTATTTGCTTCTTCGTTAACCGCTGTTTTTATATCTTCCAAGTCTTTGGAGATTTCTTCAAATTCCTTTTCAGTTAAGATATGATTATATTTTGCCTTATAAACTTTGGAGCTTTTTAATTTGGGTTTAAGTTCTTCCACCTCATCATTCGTTAATTCAGAAAAACTTTCTCTTAGGTCTGGGGGTAGTTCATTATAATACCTGTCCAAGATGTAAACATAGTTACATGGAGAAAATGACTGGATCTTTGCAGCATTATTGGCTACGGCACCAATGGAGGTAAATTCTGATTCATTTACCGTATCATCTATTTCGTATTCAATATATTCGCCATAGTCCATTCCTGCATGTACATTAAAGTCAGGATACCCGTATTGGGTGTATTTAGTGATTAAGTTAAAGATGTCATTGTTATAAATAAAACAAGTAACCATTATTCTGAGGGCCATTCTCATCTGTTCTGCCAGGTCTATTTCTTCATTTGCTGGAATTAGGACATGAGCCCGTCCGCCTGGTATATTTTTCAACTTTACATCCCAATTTATTGACTAACTTAGTAAAACCATAGAAGTAAGTATGCAACCGGTGGATAGTTCTTTTTAGGTCGTCATCTTTTTTTGCTTCATCTTTTAATATGAAAACAATATTCTTAATGTTAATGTAAAGATGTACCCCGTTAATTTTCTCCAAGGAAATTACCCCTTTCTATATAGTGACTTATTATTTTAGGGCATAAATATTCCCGGGACTTGCTATAATGGGGTAGGAGCCATTATAGTACTCTATTCCTGGCAGATATTGCTGTCCTATTGGTGAAACGGAAATTACCTCATAAAACCGAACACCAGGCGATTAATGAAAGAGTCTACTAAAGGGCTCTTTCACTCTTTTTGCGGGTATTTTATACGACTCACCACCAAATCACCTCCCAAGAAATTTATTTAACCCCAGCGGGTAGGAGTCTGCTGGGATAAAAATAAACTAAAAAACTCCACTACTTAAAATATATTCGACAGCAGATTGTTAGACAACAAACTTTATTTTTTCTCAGAATTAGTAATGTCGTATTTATTTATAAGATGATTAAGAAAGAGAGCATCATCCTCATCACTATTACCCTTCTTACGTAACTCTTGGATTTTTTGTAACCTATTACCAAGTTTTTTATTTACCTTCACTAAATCATCCAATTGGTGATTTTCTATTTCTTCGGCCTTAACCAATAACAACTTGGTAGTCAAAAAATAATCCCTGATTAGATTCTTTACGTCTATCTTGGTTAATTCCCTTATAATCTCAAAATGTTTTGGGTCATCTTCCTTTTTATCCTGTTCTCGAATGTTCTGTCCAGTTCTCGTTATTCTTTCAATAGCTTGGAGATCAAGGGGTTTTCCAATAATGTAATCTGGACTTATATTAAACAAAAGAGACAGTCTTTCAAGGTTTGATTGGCTAATTTTGGACTCGTTATTTTCCCATTTTGATACCGCAACTCTTGATACTTCTAGAGCCCTAGCTACTTCCTCTTGGCTATAACCAAATAAATCTCTTATTTCTTTTAAGTTATTCACGATTTTGTCACCCCTTGAATATATTACCACCATAGTTACCGTTTGGCAATAGGTTACGTAACCTTCGTAAGATATATAAATTAAACTTTCAAATGTAACGGGTTTTTCTTTTTATCATTTGGAACCATTCTGCTGCAATAAACTCAAATACTATAGCCTTTTGTTCCCCCATAATAAACTCTTACAAAAAGTCCCATCCCCACTCCCCTTGAGCCCTGTATTTTCAACCCGCTTAATTTCCCCCAACAATAAAAAAGTCATGCAAATAGTCCTATTCCCACCCGATTTAAAGTTGTGAAAAAAATTTTCTGACAATAGATGATAAAAAACTTGGACTAAAAATCCCAGTTTTCTAGGGCTAAGGGGAAAAAATCAGGGTATAGGAATAAGGGTGAAAGGGTTATTTCCCTGCATTTTCTTTCTACGTTTTCTCAGGCTTTTTACCCTTGATCTTAATCCTGTCCTCCCCCTTTGACCCTGAATTATCAGCTTCTCCCCAATAATATTCCTAATAATTCTCTCAATCAATCCAGTAAAATCAATGCCTAAGGGGTTTTGGATAGGGGGTTTGATAAGGGTTTGAAACAAGCGGCTTTTTTAAAAAAGGTAGCGGGGCCCTATTTGGGGCTCTTGTATTTGCCTATTTCTCACTCTGTTTTTTACTCTACCATTAATTCTCTACTGGGATTTCCGTTGTTTTTCTCTGCTATTTTTTAGGCTTTTCCAGTGCAGGAGAAAGAAAAACCTCCCTGCAAACTTGGTGCAGGGAGAGATTTTTTGTACAACTATTTTATATGGCAGGTTTTCACAGTGGCTTTTGTACAACCTTGTTTTGCAGGGGCAAACATGTATAAAGACAATAAAGATGTACAATATTTTGCCTTGCACCCCGCATTATTTCATTAATCAATATAGAATAATGTTAGTAAATATGTTTTCTGTTAAGTTTAAGCTTAAAATTCATCATAGAAATACCATTAATAAAGTTGTACACCTTAGAATCAGCCCTGTATTTTATTAATTAACACTCCCGTAAGAATTTAATTTAATAAATTTGGAATTGAAATAACTTGGGTCAATCTTTTTCTTTACTAAATTAAAAAACCTTTCATCATGCGTTGAAATAATTACTTGTCTATCAAGGCTCGTAGTTATATTCCTTAGCAAGTCAATAAATGATAACATATTTATACTATCCAAATGTTGTATTGGGTCATCCATAAAAATAGTATTAATATTACATTCAGATTCTAAAGCCCCAGCTAAGAAAATACTTAAAGATAAAATATTAACCTGCGCTGCACTAAAGTAAAGTATCGGAGCCTCTTTTTGAGTTAATTTGTTATCATAAGTATATACGTTCAAGCCTAATGCTTCTTCTTCTAGTGATTCATCTAGTTCGAATAAAATCCTCCTCATCTCAGGGTGCGGTTCAATGCGTTGGTATAATGAATTTATTGTATCTAGATTAAATTCATGGTTAATCCTATCTTCTATGTGCTTTTTCCCAATTTGGGCTAAATGTTCACCTTTATCAACAAGTGATTTTAATTTTGCAAATTCATTATTCCTGGACTTAAGATCCTTATACTTTTGCAACCAAATTGAGTTTCTTTTAACAGAGTCAAGATTATTTAGTATCTCATTGATTAATACAAAAAGGTTATTATGTGTCTGAATTTCAGCAGAGAATTCTTCTATTCTTTCTAATACTTTGTCTATCTTAATTTCATTATCTTTAATTATTGAAGTATACATTGTTGTGTAATCTTTTATAAAATTATTTTGAGAAAGAATTTCCTTTAGGCTATTATCTCTCATTTGGGAGTAATACGACTTGTCCATATTTTTAACTTCATTTTGAAGATCAAAAATATTTTTGTTTAGTTCTAAGTTTTGATTGTTTAATTGATCATGCTTATATCTGGAGTTATTTATTAAAGTGTTAAGTTCTGAAAGACTTTCAATTTTTAGATTATGCTTATAAATAAGTTCATCCGTTATTTTGTATATCTCATTGTTTTTTAGATTGTTTATAAGATCATTTAGCTGATTGATTTTTTTATTAGTAGTATTGTATTCGGATTTTAGATTGCTTAGAATTATATTAATTTGTTCAAAGTGAGCATTAGTTTCTTTTAATTGAAACTCCATCGGCAGTTTATTTGATAATAATTTTTGTTGGTGCGCAGTTAATGAATTCATTAAATCAAATTCATTATCAGAATTAATTAATTCTAGAGCAGATATATTTAATTGAATTGTACTTATTATCCTTTGTGACTCAAAAGATTTATCTTTCTTTTTAGAAAGCCAAATTTCAAGGCAATCCAACTTATATTCATATTTTTTAATATGTAAATTGATTTGTTTGACTTCTGCATTTATAACTTCTCTGAAATTGTCTTTTTCAGAAATAAGATCCTTCGTAAATCTTTCAATTGTTTTCTCTAACTCTATAATCTCTGACTGTAAAACATCGCTTTTCTGGTGATCCTCTATATGCTTGCTAATATTAGATATTAAGTCATCCAGACTTTTATACTCATTATTACACAGCGGGCAAATAGATAATCGTTCACTATAAATAATATCTAAACCTTTTTTTACTAGGTCACTTATATTGTTACTTAATGTTATTAACTTTAATTGCTGTTGCTTCTTTTCTTCCAATACAATTTGTAAGTTATTCTTTTCTTTCGTTATTCTATCTATTTTATTCCACACACTAAGTACAATAGTGCTTTCAATTTTACTAAATCCGTCAAATTCATTCTTATTAATTAACTCCAAATATCTTTTGGCTTTGTTTTTCAAAATCAGTATCTGTTCTTTTCTTAGAGATTTGACTTTCTCAATTAATTTTATTCTCTTTTCATAAAATCTTTTGATTGAAAAGTGATGCAAGTTAGCTATTGCCTCTTGGACCTTCTCTAAATCCTTGCAGATGTTTTGTATCTCTAAACTAAATAGCTTAATTTGATTATCTTCTGTAAGAGATTTATTTTGATATTTAATTATATCCTGGTTTATTTTTATTACCTGATTATTAAATATTTCAATTTCCTTATAAAAATTTAAAATTTTCTCGTTCGTTTCCCTAAAACTTGTTAAATTTTGACGAATGACTTCATAGTCCTTTATCTCAGATTTTACTTCCTTGAGTTTTTCATCCTTGGTCTCTTTTTCCCGTAATTTCAACTCCAGCTCTTGGCATGTTTTTATTTTGCATTCAAATTCTTTAATTTTGACTTCCTGTTCGGAAATAATCTTTACTATAGAGTTGTAATCATTGAATGAAGTCTTCAACCTAACTAGAGAATTAAATGTTTTTTCCATGTTCTCTTTATCATTTTCTATTTTTGCCTTTAATTTATTACAGACCTCATAATAAACTTCTATCTTTTCACTCAAATCATCTTGACTTATTATTTCTAATTTATGTTCAGATTTTCCATCATTAAAGGTTTTTATTAAACCATTTATATGATTTATTGTATTGCTACTTGGTTTATATCTATCAATGTCTTTGTTGATATTTTTAATATCTTTATTTAACGCTTCTAAAGCCTTCTCAATATCTTTCTTGGCCTTTATAATGTTAATGAAAGTTTCAGAATCCTGATGGAAGTCCCAAAAACTTTTTAATGCCTCATACTTCTCCTTTGAACTTTTAAATCTTAGGAATATATCTATTTGGTCATGTGTAAGTAGATTTTTTTGTACAAAGTTTTCTTTATCTAGGGTGTTGTAAAGTTCTTCTCCATCTGCAATTTTACCCATAGCATAATCAGACTTACGTTTTCCATCAATTTTTTTGGTTTCCAAAGATATGGACTGGTTATCTGAGGTTATAAATTTGACAACTGCATTATCTCTAGAACTGTGAATATTCTTTAATACATAGCCTTTTTCATTCTGATAGACTTTTTTAATACTAGGATTCCCTGTAAGTCGCTTGATCTCACCAGTAAATCCCCATTCAACGGCATCAAAGAATGATGTTTTTCCAAACCCATTTGGTGCGTATATAACTACTAGATTTGCTATACCTTTTGAGGTTTCAAAATCGAATAATTGTGCTTCCTTATAGGCCCGAAATGAGTTTAATTCTATGGACTTAAACTTGATTACCATTTATTCTAACCCCTTTAAATAGCTTTTTAAGATTTCTGGTTTGTTTTTTGTTTCTGCATTAAAGTATTCGAAGAAAAAACCATACAAGGCCCTGTCCTTTTCCATTAAAATATCATGTAAGGATTTAATACTCTTGTCACATCTTTCATGTTTGATATTGATAACGAAGAGTTTTTGTTCTATGGCCCGCTTAATAACCTCATCATTGATGTTTGCTTGTTTATCTATAACAATTTTTCTGGTGCTATATTTGTTTTGTTCTATTTTATATTTTAAGTCTTTGTTAACTTCTTCTTTTACAAAGCAAAACAAATATATATTCCATTTTTCAACATCTATCTCTAACCCCGTTTGAAAAAAAACTGCAATATCATTATTTATTAGGTTGTAATTTTCTACTAATTGATTGCTATTCTCACATGTATATGTAAAGATATAGAAACTGAACCTTTTATCAAAACTTCTCATAATCCAGCAATTCATATTAGGAAAAACTCTCTTGCTTTTTTCACTAATAAATTTAACTATTTCTCTTTGACTAGTTAACATTTTGAAATACCCCTCTTAACTCTTCCTTTATAATATCTTTTGATTCTTTTATAGTAAGAAAGTCAATTTTTTTCTCTCTAAGGAATTGCTCAATTACGTCAATGTGGTAAATACTAATATTTTTATATGCGTTAGGGTTATCTATATCTATTTTATTTTTATATAACTCGACTTCATCTATTTCCCTTACAATTTTTTCAAGCAAGTCTCTTCCAAGATCAAAAGACATAAACCGTTTTTCGCTATTGATAATTATACAGTCACCATATTTAATATCATCATAAATGGATACAAAAATATGCTGTATGCAGTCCCCCAAATGATTAAACTTGTATGTATAGAAGAATCTCTTTTTATTCTCTTTTTTTCTATCTGTTTCATTGAGGTAGATATAATCATTTATATTACTAATATTAATAGTCGAATTTTCTTCGATATGTAAATGGGTTAACAGTTTTATCCATCCGATCCATAGATTATCCTTAAACAAAAGCTGATTTTCTTTATCATATGGTAAAAACATTTTTTCGCCCAGACTCTCGAAAATATTATATGGAGTTATACCCTTAACCCCATTACTAAAACATTCCTCAAATACCACCTTTGCCTTCCCACAGTTTGAAAATGATTCGGGAAGATACTTTTTGAAACTATATAGTTCAAAAGGAATTAAAGGTTCTAAATTCATTTCTAATAAGAATTGATTTATACAGCTTACTTTAATAGCTTTAAGTCTACTATATGTACCATTTGGATCTTTCAATCTTGTCAGAATTCCTATAAGCTTAAAGTCTCCTTCGAGTTCAAAAAACACGCCTGACCCTGAAAATCCTACTGTGTTATCTTTGGCATTATTATCAAATGATTCTAAACTTTTACTACACTCAAGTTCAAAATACTCATCATATAACGACACATCTATTATTTTACCGGTAATTACACATGATTCATCATATCCCATTAGGTATTTAGGATAACCTTTTAATAAGAAATTCATATTTCTAATTGGTTCTATGGCTAATACCGCTGGTAGGTCATCTAATATCTTGACTTTTAAAACAGCCAGATCTAAATTATCTTTTACATAGCAGGAGGTTACCTCTAACCTTTCCCCAGTATCCCTAGTTACAATAATTAACTTAATTTCTTCTTGGGTGAAGACAATTTTATTTTCATCTTTTGTTAAACAGTGTTTTGCTGTAAGTACATAGGTAAATTTCTCCGAATTAGGTTGATATAGACATCCGCTGCCTTGATCTTTAGATCCTTGAATATTTATTTTTACTAATAACTCTCTATACACCAAAACTTAAACCTCCAGAGTAAAATTATCCTCAGAGATATATTTACATTCGAATAACCAATCTAAATAATCGTCCTCTAAAAAAATATTATCTAGAGGGTAATTAAAGATAAATGTTGCCTTATTGACAGTTTTACAAATTATCCTAGCTAAACATTCTTTATGGGGTAACCCATGATTAACACCATTTGTACTGATTACATATTTATTGCAATTAACTAGATCCAAAAAATCTGGACTAGTATTTGCTTTACTCCCATGATGAGATACTTTCATTAAATCTAGTTCTATTTTATTTTCCTTACTAAACCCCATCTTCTCTAGGGATTGTGAAACAATTGAAGGAGCTGAATCCCCTAACATTAATATTTTTTTATTATTAAATTCAAACAAGAACGCAATACTACTCCTATTGGGGATTGAATTATCCTCTACAAACTTATTATTTAATAGCTCGGCTATAGACCTATCATAGTCATTTTCTCCACTAAAAGAAATTCTTGTATCGACTAAACCATTTTCAATTTCCCATTTTTCATTTAGATATTTTATGGATTCAATATTTGGTGATAGAACAGTTAAAATTGCCCCTCCTATCTCATAATAATCATTAGTTTTTATAATACTCTGATCCCAGCATGTTAATGTTTTTAAATAGCACTCAAGAGTATCCCCCTCTTTAAAACTAATATCTACATCAGTTTGGGGATTCATCGGGATTTCCCTAAGCTCTATTGAACTAGTACCAAAATATTTAGATAAATTCTCACCAGAATTAAACCACACTCTTCTAAAAATATTTTTATTTATAGTTGGATCTTTAAACAAAGCTAAAATACCAGAAATGTGGTCATGGTCTATATGCGTGACAACTAACAAATCTACATTTTGATTTCTTTTACTTATTTCTTTGATTGATTTTTTAAGTTCCCGAATGCACCTTGGTCCTCTCCCACCGTCTACAATTATGTTCTTTCCATCCCCATAATTAATAATAAAACAGTCTCCATCATATGCTGGCAATACATTGATTTTTATACTCATTTGATATTACCCCAAAACCAGTTTTTATACATTTTTCTTTATATTTTTTACATATCCTTTATGAAAACTAACTTATCGTTCGACTTTTTGTGACATTGACTTTAGACCCAAAAATGGTGGAAGTCAAAGCCTTGGAAAAAAGATTAAAGAACTTGAAGCTGCCAATGACATTCTCAAAAGAGCACTAGGTTTTTTCGCAGAGAGCCAAAAGAGGTAGCTGCACAAGAAATCTTTCAGTGGGTTTGGATGCAAAAATCCAAAGAAAAAACAAAGCACAGTATAAAAACCATGTGCAAGGTATTAAACATCAGTGAAGCCGGGTATTACAAGTGGCTTAAAAAACAGACCAAGCCCTATAAATACGATGAGCTTTTGGCTAAGATCCGTCAGATTCGTGCAGATAACCCAGATTATGGCGCTTACAGAATTTATTTAGAGCTAAAGCTCTATCATGACTATAAGGGCAGCTATTATTTGATTCTTATGCTTTGCAAGAAACATCGTCTAATGCTTAAGAAAAAACACCGTCCAAAGGGACTAACCAAAGCAGACCCAGCCGCCCAAGCAAGCGAGAATCTAATAAAACAGGACTTTACCGCATCCTTACCCAATCAAAAGTGGTTAGGGGGATATTACCGAAATTCCAACTGCAGAAGGAAAACTTTATGTGGCAGCCATACTTGACTGTTTTGATGGAACAATAGTGGGATTTAAGATGGCTAGTCACATGAAAGCAGAGCTTGGTCCCTCATATTTGTACTTTCCTGATTTGGTCTGCACAGATCTTTTATCTGGCTCTAGTACTAAAAAAGAGAACGTAAGAAAGTTCGTGTAAATGGTAATAATTTACATTAAAGGAGTTGACCATTTATGCAGAACTCAAGATCAAAATTAGTGTCTGAATTGGCCAAAGAATGTAAGAGCATGGATGATGTCCAGAACATGCTCAGAGATCTCTTCAAGGATACCATTCAGGAAATTTTAGAGGCTGAAATGGATTCCCATTTAGGTTATGACAAGAATGACCCTGCAGGTAATAATTCAGGAAACAGTCGTAATGGTTACAACAAAAAGACCGTTAAAACCAGGATGGGTAAAGCCCAAATTCAAGTTCCCCGGGATCGTAACGGAGAATTTGATCCCCAGATAATTAAAAAGTATGAAACCACATCTAATGAGCTAGAGGACCAGATTATTGCAATGTATGCAAAGGGCATGTCCACCCGAGATATTGAAGACCATATGCGAGACATCTACGGCATTGAAGTTTCAGCAGCAATGGTTAGCAAGGTAACGGATAAGATAATGCCAATGGTGGCTGAATGGCAAGCCCGCCCCCTGGATAAGGTTTATCCTATCGTATTCCTTGATGCTATACACTTTAAGGTTCGTAAAGAAAACCGTATTGTAAATAAGGCTGCCTATAGTGTTTTGGCAGTAAATATAGCTGGTCAAAAAGAAGTATTAGGTATCTGGATTGGTGAACATGAGTCTGCCAGCTTCTGGCTTGGTGTCTGCAATGATCTGAGAAACCGAGGGGTTGAAGACATTCTAATAGCCTGTAAGGACGGTTTATCCGCTTCTCAGAGGCAATAAACACTGTTTTTCCAAAGACCAAGATTCAATTATGTGTAATTCATCAGATACGTAACACAATGAAATATGTTTCTTACAAGGAACAAAAACAAGTCCTAGCTGATTTAAAAACCGTTTATCAGGCTTTAACTCTGGAAAAAGCAGAATATGCCTTTGAGGAATTTAAAGAGAAATGGGGTAAACGGCATCCAATTATTATTAGGTCCTGGGAGAATAATTGGTTAGAATTAACAACATACTTTGAATATCCGTATGAGCTTAGAAAAATGATATATACTACCAACATCATTGAGGGCTACCATCGGCAGTTACGTAAGGTTACCAAAACAAAAACTGCTTACCCAACAGATGATGCACTAAGAAAGATTATATATCTTGCTACCGTAGGTATAGCCAAGAAATGGACCATGCCAGTCAGAGATTGGAGAGGTTGTGTATCTCAATTAGCGATATACTTTGGTGATCGAATAGAGCCTGCACTGCTGGCATAACTCAAGGGTTACTCCTAATGAGTTTAACGCTTTGGTTCTCCCGTAGATAGCCATAAAAAGAGAAAAACCGTGAAATCACTCACGGCTATCTCGGCAGAACCCCAACGGGCGCTCAGTTTGCTCTCCAGCATTGACCTACCCTCCCGATGGGTAAGAGCCATTTATAGTTTGCCCAAAATATTCAGGCTGAAATCCATTTACACTAAATTTTCTACACTCCTCTAAAAAATATTTGACTTTAGAAGTGTCCATTTCCAACTTTGTTTTGCTTGACCAAAATATTATAAGGAGGTGACTACTTAACACCTCCTTATAATTAGTTTAATTTCTATTAACGTCCAATAATGCGAGTAGGAGTGTACTTCAACGCCAGATCAGAACTTTGAAAAGACTGTCTAAGTATATTTGATACATCGGAATATACTGGCGCAATTCCTTTAGGATCCCGGATTGTAACTATAACAACATATGGTAAAATTGTCCGTTCGGAAGTATCCCTCCAAATAGGAAATAATTCTAATATTACATTGCTACTCCCCTTTGTCCCTCTAGGAGCTGCAAACTCTATTTGTTTTACGGGAGACCATTTAAGTTCTTTAGTCATTTGCATTTTCTCCCAACGCTCTTCTCCACCTATTTCTCCTGCTGAACTCCCTTTAGTAATTGTTACTAGCTTATTTCCATCAGTTTCAGTTATAAGCCTTAAATCAATATTACTTCTACAATATTCACTACCAAGTTTAGGGTTAAGATGAGGTTCGTATGCTAAAGTTATAAGAATTTCCCCACGCACTTTATCATTTTCAACTAACGAAGGAGGGAATGGAAACTCAGCAATTTGCACCCAATTCCTACCCAATTCATAATTGAGTTGATCTTCAAAAATCATCGTTATCTCATGTTCATTCCCATACAAAAACTCAGGCAAGCGTTTGGGGAGTCCAAAACCGAAATAATAATGATCTTTCGCAATGTTTACTCTTTTATTAGTAATTGGGTGTCTTGATCCATGAATTAATAATGCCTTTGATAACGTTTTACTTAGATTTTGAGGATACAATTGGTAATATTCTGCCAATATAGCTGAGACTAGGGGTGTTGAATAGCTTGTCCCAAAATCGCCAATAACTTGTCCATTAGTATTAATTGAAAATATCGGGTGATTAATTGGATTCCCACTATAATGTACTACGTCTGGTTTAATTGAATATCCCACACCCGGTCCTCTACGGGAATATGGGACTATATCTTCTTCTTGAACTAAGGTTGTATCATCGCCATTTATTGCAATAGCACCAACGGTTATTCCTCGTATGGAATCTGCCGGTACACTGATTCTGTCATTTTCATTCTCAAAGGGAGTATCTACTGGCCAAGAATCTCTCATATCAGAATAATTTCCCGCAGCAATTACAAAGTTTACATTATAAATATCTTGTAACTCATCAATAACTGCTGTAAAATCTGAAACCGCACCCGAACAAAGAGAAATACTCCCTAAAGATAAATTCCACACCTTATATTCATCGGAATATAATTCAAGGGCATCACTAAGTGATTCTATTAGCTCATCTTCCCTAATTGTTCCCTTTTTTTCATCCGGCATAACAGTAACATCTAAGATATTTATACCAGTATCTACAACGTTCTTTAAGTTAGGATTTACTATGTGTGGATAGATAAGTAGACCACCAATAAATTCACCGTGATAATTGTTCTGCCTATTTAATGGAACATATAACTCCTTATGATTAATCCATGGTGTTAAATATTTATTTTGTTCAGAAATCCCAGAATCAACCAAAGCTACTTTAGGATATGAAATCTCTTTATTAGGAAGCAATCTTTCCATTGCTTGTCTGTTAATAAATTTTTCCTGATCATTCGATGTGAATCTTACAAGACTTGAAACAAATTCTACTCCCGGGAAACTAGCCATAGCCTCAATAGTTTCAGGGTTAATGTACGGAACCAAATATGTTTTTAGTTTATTTGAAAAGTTTAGCAGCTTAACTTGACCTCTTCGTATACCTAATGGTCTAAATTGCTTTAAAAAACTTTCAAAAACTAAAACGTTTAAGTCCTGATTAAAATAATCAAAGAATCTTATTTTTATTTGTCCATCTTCTTTGGCATTTGAATATTCCTGAGCATTCATACATTGAAGCACATCATTTAGTTTGTATGGTAGAATATCTTCTATAGATGTTAACTCATGAATTAATTCGTATTCCCTTACAAATTGAGGGTGGACAATTTCTCTGTATTCCCCGTTTCTATCCTTCCTTGTTATTATCCACTCAGACCTTGACACAGGTATCGAATCACCAATTTCATAAATTATCTCTTTTAGAGAATACAGAATATCCTCAGTTACAGGTATTATAAGTCTGCCAATTGAGTGAATTGCTACAATATCTGTTTCTATCTCCTGTAAAAGTAAATCTGGTCTATGAGATTTAGCAATTTTTCTATCTGACATTTTAAAAACAATTGGAATAGGTAGTCTATTACCATTTACATATAAATTCACCTTTGGAGTAACATGATTTTGTAATAAATCATCAATTTGCTCTAACAATCTTTTAAGATGGCTGTTAATTTGTCTATTATTCTCATATAACCATTTGGAAGGGCTAGGCGGCGGGATCGGTACTTTTCCTCCTTGATAATCCCTAGATCTTAGAGATATATATTTTGCCGGAAAACCTTCATCTGCCACTTATTTCACTCCTTTCACCTCATTAATTTTATCTGCAAGTTTTTTTGCGGTTTTGTGATGTAACCTTAAAATTTCCCCTAACAGCCTATAGCTAAGGTCACTTTTTACATTGAATAAATATTCTAATTTTGAATTTCTAATTGATTCCGGCTCAGTTTCTATAATAATTTGAGTATAATCAAAATAACTTTCAACAACGTCAGGTAATTCTAACTTTCGCTTGTCTAATATTGTTTTTCTAATTGCTCTTTTGATAATTTGTTGAATATCTGCAATAGCTTGTCCTTTAAATAATAAAATTAAAAATTCTACTGACTTATTGTCCAAAGCAGAATCAGTCTCTAATAATAATTCGTTAATGACTTCTAAAATCAATTGTGAATTTGGTAAGGAAATATTTATTCTTGTACTAAACCTTCTCCAAATAGCCGGATCCAACAATTTTTCATGATTAGTAGCAGCAATCAAAACACTTCTGTTATCTAATGTGTCAATATTTTGAAGCAAGGAATTTACTACTCTCTTAAGTTCACCCATTTCGTGAATATCATCTCTTAACTTTGCAACAGCATCAAATTCATCTAAGAAGAGAACACATTGATTTTTCTTCGCATAATCAAACAAAAATCTAATATTTTTAGCGGTACTACCTAAATACGAAGATATCATTGTATCAAGCCTTGCCACAACTATAGGCAAATCTAACCTTCTAGCAATACTAAATGCGGTTTCCGTTTTTCCGCATCCAGGAGGGCCAAATAATAACATAGTTGTTGGTATCTCAAGGTTATGTGCTACAAGATCATCATAATTTTGATATGCCTTTATAAATTCTTCTATTTGTGCCAGGGTTTCATAACTTAGTATTAGTTTCTTATTTCTTAGTTGATTTGGCAAAAAAATATTGGCAAGTTCTAACTTGGATTCTTGATCAAATGGGATTTGCCTGGGATAATTAACCGATTTGTTTTGGGCTAGACTTAAAATATCCTTATCTGTTATGTAACCTTGTTTTTCTACAGTACTTCTTATTCTTTGTGCTTTTCTGTCGTCACCAGACTTATTTAACTTATCCGCCAATAACAATGAATAGTCAACGACTTTTTGAACATCTCCACGTATGCCACCATCAATTATCTTAAGAATTTCGGAGTAATAGTTCATATCTGACCCCTTCCTTGTAACGATTATCGTTTAAGATTTTCCATATGTCAATATGTATATGCACAATATTCCATTTTTATATCCAATTTTTAATTATAAAGCTCCCTTTTTGCGCATTTAGTATCCACTAGCACTTAAAAAAGGACTTGTTTGCAAAATATTCAAGATTCTAAGGATATCCCGATAGCCCGGAAGTCATCTTACCTAATTCCACAAATGTGCAACATTTGTGGAGTCGATTGTTACGTTAGTCCCTGCTTGTTTGTGGTTTTTATTTGAAGACTCTTGTAAAGATATAAATTATAAAAGCCGATTTTCCTACAACGGAAAATCGGCAATAATTTTAAGTGTTATGTAACAATTATTATATCATATACCCCTTGACTAAGTATTTTATATCCCAATTTGCTCAAAAATTCACATTTCAATAACCCGGGATTCTAACATAATATTTTACTCATTATTATTTCTGCCCAATCTATTGGTTCCCAATCGTCTATATGCTTAACAGTAACAATTTTAACTATTGGGTTTTTTGTTATGTCTGACTTCTGCCAATGTCCATTGTTCTTTATCAATTTTCGTAGTAAGTTCTCAATTAGTATGTTTAAGGTGTCTTTATTAAAAAGTTCTTGCTCCCGTGGCCATATTAATAATGTGGATAAACTAGTCTTAGGAGAACGTTCAACTTCCAATATATATAATCGGTTAAACTCTACCAATGTAAAATTCAATGGTACCAATATACATTGGCGAGGTGTACCATCCTCTTTCTTTTTAGCAATACCCCTTAAACCTGGGAGTTGCATTATTTTTGGCTCTCCCACTATTAAACGGTTCTCTATTCTTTCTAATGCATTAAGCATGTTAAAAAAATCTTTGAAACTATCACTAAAAACTCCATGAACAGCTCTTACTCCTTGAACTTCTACGGGAACAACCTTTGAATCTCCGTCAAAAAAAATTTCACCAGTAGAGAAGATATTTTGAGTTTTATTTCCATACACAGATGCTCTATCAACTTTTCTTTCTTTATCATTTATTGGTCTGTATTCATACGGCAGTTTTCTACGTACCTAGGCACATAATCTGAGGTTGTACTTATCGTTAGTTCCCCACTAAAAACAAAAACCGTGGGAGTAGAATCCAAAATCACTGTTTTAGATAGTGAAGTTGGGCTTATATTAATTAGATCTTTTTTATCTCTGATCCTTTTTCGTCTTTTTACGTTTCTCTTTATTTGATTTTTAGAATCGCCCGTTGTATTTTTCTTCGCCTTAAATGAACTATGATTAAAAATTACTTTATTAAATGGTAAGCTCAAATCACCCACACGCAGAATCTCTAGAACAAAAATTCTATCTTCATTTACAATAGCACGCACTTGTAATTTAGATGGTCCAGATACAGGAAATCCGGCTTTCACCCTATTATCTTTATTTAATGGTTCGCCTGAATCATCAAATAAAGGCGTTATCATCATTTCATTTATAGCTCCTTTTGGAAGGAGCTCTCTAAAAACACTATTCCACTCTTCAAAGGCTAACTGATTAATCTTTAGCCATGCAAGATACTTTGCAAATGACGAATCAACAACCTGCTTTGGAACTGTACTTTTTATATCAATAGATATCTGTTCAGTATAAATCCTGAAACTTGCTATATCATCCAAGCCGTATGGGGTAAGTAAAGCATTAGCCATAGTTTTATTTGGCGTAAAAAAGGATCTAACTATCTCAATACAAGGAATAAATACCTTGAATCCTCTGCTTTCAAACGTCCAACAGTGTTCACTTTCTATATTAAGGATACCTCCTGGCAAAAAGCTACTTAGCTCGGAGGCCTTACATAAGCATCCTATTGAAGCATCTTCTATATCAAGAATTAGTACTGACCCATCTTTTGATACTTCAAATGGCTTCCCATCCTGGTATATCTGTCCATTTCGCAAGAGAAGAATTGACCCCCATTGAGTATCAACCTGGGCTATATTGTTTTTTCTCCTTGAAAAACTACTGGTAAAATCCATTCATTTTTTTCGTTACTATATGGCGACTTTATCCACCTTACTGTTGATAGCTCTCCAGGCCCAAAGGGCCAATCTCTAAGTTTAAACACCCATATTCCACCCAATCCCGTTTAATACAAACATCTATACTTTGTTCAATATCCGAACGTAACTTATGCGAAAATTCCGGCCTTAGTCCAGACATTCTCGATACTTTCCATGCTTTGGGTTGTTCTCCTGCCAAGTTGATTTTCCGAACGGCCCATTTAATCCTACGAATCTGATATTCTTCAGTAGTATCGTAATTGTTCTTTAAGAACTCTTTTGTAAGTGGCATTTTATCAAGGTGTTTCTCTAACAAACTTAGTGTTCCACTCAATTTACCAATCCTGCTGATAGAAATTCTAACAGGCTTATCATCTAACACTTTAATCCTACTTACTGCTTTTTTGACTTTTAACAGGACTTCTTTATCTCTCTCTAGCCAATTTACTCTCATGTTCTCCTGCTTATTAGCTCTAAAGTACGGCGAATTTTGATTCAGCCATTCTTTATCGTGTCTGTATAGCCATATATAAGTACGGGGCGCCAATTTTCTTAATTCAGTCTTTGATGCTTGATTATGGTGCCGCCGCAACTCATACCAATCTTTTCTATACTTGTCTCTTTTATCTTCTTGATCATTTTTTGTAATCCGAACAGGGTTTAGTGATTCCGTTGTTTTGGTCTTCCAATGGTAAGTTAACCCCAATATACCTGCATACTTCTTTACTGTCATTGGATCTACCTTTAGCCTACGGGCTACTTCTCGTAAACTGAGTTTCTCTTGCTCCACCAACTCTTTTAAACGTTGTTCCCATACAATACCAAATGCTTTAATACGTCCAATCTTATGGCGATCTTCAGGCCTTTGGTCCGGTCCTCGACGTGAATATACAAAACCACAAGAGCAAGTAAACGTTCCTACGGGCCTCTTTGTATCAGCACAATGGCTTAAAGCTATTTCGCTTACCATAGGTTCTAAATAATGTCTAGCAGCAGCATTTAAACAAGGCCAAGGCCCCAGACCGAAGGGATTGAGCCTGAATTCAAAACCTTTTAACCATTTAATGGATCCGCCTAGAAATTTGATCATCAATAGATGTCTTATAGGATGAAAAGATTTTCTATGCTTACGAACAATGGCAGCTAGCCAACAATTTGGGTCATGATATTTAACAGGTGAATATACAGTCCTTAAAAATTCTATCCCATAAAAAGAGACAAATTCTTTTGCTAAATCCTCCTGGTAGACTCTGCCGGTCGAAGTAGCCAAACCCCTGTCCTTTAATTTTGAGAGATAAAGTTCCTTAAGATTAGCTGTTTCTATATTTACGCCCTTCATATTTAACAGCTGCCGAATATCTAAAGCCAAATCAATAAATTTTGGGAACACATTTTTATCGAAACAGGTTCTTACATTGTAATTTTGACAGTTCTCTTTGCTAGAAGAAATAAATTCATGTTTGTTTTGCCCGTGAACCGAAACAGAACTATCTAATAAAAAATGGCCATGATGTGGACATACTATCACCCCTGGTACTTGGTGCAAGCGATGCCAATATAGTTCACCATAACTTGATTTATCTTCTGTCAAACAACTAGGACAAAAGCGCAAATACCTTGGTGTAACAACCGTACTAGCTAAGATGCCAGTCATAGCATGGGCAGATCCACCATAGGAACCCATCATGAGCAATAGTAAACGAGTAGCTCGTTCTTCTGGCAAGAATGGTGAGTAAAAGGGGTACAAGGAATGTTTGTAAATTAATTCATCGGCACCATAATTCCAACATGCTGGCATATTGCTAATAAGATTTTCTATATTGCAAGGCAAGTCAAGTATTGCAGTTGCATTTGTATTGCCAAAAAGATCTCGAAGAGTCGCCTTAGGACTTGTATTACCACTTCTGATGTGATAACGTGCAAAAACACTATATAATATTTCATCCGGATAAGGGGTAGGAAAAAAGCCTAGGCTACTTTTTAGATTGCTTCGATAAATTCCCCTAATGGTGATTTTATATACCCCATCTCTCGCAAGGACTCATATGCGGATTTTTTTAGTTCCCTGCCATTTTTTACAATCAATCTGAGATCTTCTAAGTCATTTGGTTCATTCTTCTTTCTATCTGGCTTAGATTTCACGGTTCCTGTTGGTAATGCCAAAGCAAGAGCTGCATTAGTGGCTAATATGATGTCACCATCACATTCACCTCGTTCTACAACTTTACGTGCTGATTCCCTTGCCACTTGAGAACCAATTCCAACGCTAGTAAGCCTTAAGCTAATTTCCCTAATAAACTGCTCCTTAGGATTGTTAGACCGGGTATGTTTTCTACTTTCAAGCTTTGTTGAATAGTCTTCATAGAAAGATTCCATATCTATTGGTCGAATGTCATCATATTTGGCAATCTTCTTAGGGTCGCCCGATTTTAAAGCATCTATCATGGGTTTAACAAGCTTTAAACTATCTTCAGCTACGGTTCGTATTGTCTCTGCTGTGATCACTTCTTCACCGTGGGTAATCGCTCTCCATTGGGATAAAATAAATAGTTTAATAGCAATATCAATAATACCCTGACTCTCGTAGTAAAAAACCTCTATAATTTCATCTGTTAGAGGAGATATCTCTTTTGTCCATTGGTAGCCCCACATTCCCTCAACTAAAAGGTCCCATTCCCCATGCCTTTTAAATCTAGACCAATCATTATCCCCTTGACCACTGCCCCTCCTGGCCTGCCGGAACTCTCCTTGAACCACAGACAGTGCTTTAGTGGTTCCGATTAACACTACTGGGACACCGATTGTGTTTACCAATGTAACAAAGAAGTTAAGCATTTTATCAGAGCCACCACTCTTGGCTAGACTCAAGTGTTGAATTTCATCAATTATTAACATACCAAGACAGTGAGCACTTGCAATTTGGGCCATCCTAGATAATAAAAATTCAACAGAATTTCGGGGAGAGCCAAATTTTCTAAAGTAATTTGTTCCTATAATCTTATCAATAGTCTCGAAAAAGTTAAAACATAGCCCTTTTAAAGATCCGTCAAATGGGCAGTCTAATTTTAACCATGTTAATTGATAGAGACTTAGGTTTATTCCCTTATAATTTGAATGAACAATAACCCGAGGATAAAGTTGTAACACCCTATTTACGGCAGTTGTTTTGCCCATACCGGAAATTCCAATGATTGTAAAACCTGAGGATGTAGTTCCCAGTCCAACGTCATCAAAAATATCATATCCGCCACTTTTAATTATTCGGTAACCATGCTGAAGTCGGGTAGCATATTGGGGATTCAAAGGATTTCGTCCTAAGTACCCCTGCCTTATTAATCTGGAAAATCTTTGTTCTAAATCTATATGACGTTCCAATGGTTCAAAATAGCTAAACAGTCTATTAACGCAATGATACCGATAATGGGCATCCAGTTCCCGTTCTCCAGAATTATAACTTGGTAGGCGGGTTAGGCAATCAACAACTTGCTCCTCTGAAAATATAGGGGGTAGAGCCTCAATTAAAGGATTGCCTTTGTAATCATCCAGAATTTGTTCACTATATATCGCTTTTCTAATATTTCCATCTTCAATCTGTTGTTGTTTGCTCTCCTTTTCCATGCATCCTTTCCCTCTGCTTCCTCTTTAATAGTTCAAAGCGAGCATCATTATCAGTTTTCATTTTATCCTTATTTGAAATCGACTTATTTTTTGAAGGTTCGTTCTTGCCTAATTCAAATGCCTCTTTTTCTCGATTAATTTCCTTTTCAACCTGACGATTCTTTTGAATACCTTTCACCTTGCTGGAATTACTTACAGTATTGCTACTTACCATTTTTGTCATATCTTCTGCCTGTCTAACAATACTCTCTATGTCAGATTTTAAATCGGACTCGGATTGGAGGTTAATGTAGGCTGATTTCTGTTCCTCAAGTTTCTCGTATTCCATAAGATATTTTATCTCATCAAGAGTCTTTTCAAAGTAGCGACTTTGAGAATCAAGTAGGTAGCATTTTTCATAAAATGTTTGATCCTCTGTATCTCGGATGTATATTGAATTTAAATTTCTTGGGTCGTAGGAAATATCTACTTTCCATGTCTTCCTTCTTGCTCTGTCAAACCACATCTCTCTAATGGCTTTATCACAACTATAGTGTAATTTTTTATAAATAATTCCTTTATGAGTAACCCGGGCAGTATCCTTTGGCATTAGGCTTAGTTTAACAATGTCCTCCGGGTAATATCTTAAGGAACCTGAACGATTGGCAATACCCCATTTCCATAGTTCCACTGGTACTGGCTTAACTTCGTCAGCAACCATCATTTCATCCCTCGAATATGTTGTTAAAAAATGTTTAGTATTATGGTAAATAATGCACTTAATTATTATTTGGGTAAATTGATATATGTCTAACTTTGCATCCAGCCGATAGTCTCTTACCCCTCTTTCCCGGAAGTCCTTATCCACATACCCTGGCAGGAAGGGCTTTACTCTCTGTTGAATGACCCGAAAATGTTGCTCTACTATTCCTTTCCAATCAGCGCGATATGGTGGTGCATATTTAATCTGTATATTTAGAGTATTAGCAAAGGATTCCGCGTTCTTTCCTATCATCTCACCTCTATCTGCTACTATCATTTGTGGAACATGACAGCAGGGCCAGTCACTTTCTCTGATGTCAATCTCATATTCTTTACAAAATTTAACTTTGTCAGAAGAAGCATTTATCAACGCCATCATGGCACCTAACCACGAAGGTTCCTTCCAAGCCAACATACAACCCCGTTATTAATCGACTAGAGACATCTATAAGTACGTAAACTACCGGTCGGCCAATAATCCAGTCCCGATTATACCTTGAAACTAGATATACATCGCAAACTGTTGCATCTATCTGGAAAACTGAGCCTGGGCCGATTAAACCTCCCATGGAACTTCCTAGAACCGGTCTATGCTCAAGTTCATATTTCTTTGAGCTCTTTCTAGCTATAGTTTCTTTCTTGATATCTTGTTCCTTTTCGTGCCAATATTTGAATTGAGTAAGTGTTGGTAACTGGCTAGCTGGCTTTAACAGTGGTTTTTCAACACCGTTCACATACCTTACATCATCGACATAAAATTCCCTGATCATCTGTTTATATGTCTCTACTAGGGTATTTTCTTTTCCTGTGTGGTAATATCTATTTATGGCTATACGGAAGATCTTTTTAGTCTCCTCATCTACATTTACTCCCTCACCAATAAATGGAGCGTTTTTCCTAGGCCTACCTCTCTTCTTTTCACCAGCTTTTTTAGGTTTACCACGTCCTCCCGACTTGTCGTAATCGGGCAGCAATGCATTCTTATTTTTTCCCCTCTGCCAATACCTTCTTAGATATTTATAAATAGTTTTTTCTGTTACACTGAATTCCCTAGCTACTTTCTTTACTAACGGCCCCCGGAGTTCTCTTCGATAGATTTTGGGTTCATTTTCTACTAACGAACCTATAACAGACCATGCCTTATTACGGATTTCCCTATCTTTTTCGTTTAGGTCATCCTCACTGGCTAGTTTTATCGTAGGATCAGCAGTAAGCTTTGTTGCTATACCATTCTCAAGAGAATCTAATATTTCCGATATTGTTTTTATTCTAGGAAACCCAGTTTCACTTTGAATATCAATTAAGTACGCAATTACATTACCTTCGTCAATCCAGAGTATTCTTTCCACGATATTGCTACCGTCATCGTCATCTCCCCATTTGATTAGCTCATTTACTGCAAGAATGGAATTCAAGATGTCATCACCCCATATTGAGGATTAACAATTACCTCTTCCACTACAATTTGACCTATCTTAAGCTCCTTACTCATATCAACAATAATTTGCTTTTGAGCAATAAGATGTTTAAGTACATAAAGCGAAGTTCCCTTTTCTAATTTCATTTGATGGTCAAGTTCTCTTAAAATCTCATGGGTCGGTTTTATTCGCTCACTCAAACGTTCCTTAAGAACTGCCGTGACATATGTTAACTCTTGTATATCTGACCTGCAAGTCGATACTAATTGGTGAGCATCATGTAGCCATTCCACATTTTTGACCATAGTCAAAGGAATTTCTTTTTCAGTAACAATACCCCAGTTAATATTCCTTGCTGCCCAGTACCGCCGTTCAATCTCAAATTTTTCGATTACTCTTCTCTTATCTAACTCAGTTGATGGTTTTACTGTCCTTGCGATATTTACTTTATTACCATTTGACAATACCGTTATTAAAAAATCAGTTGTTGACACAATTGGAAACCCTGTTTCCCGATCTGTTGGATACTTAATTCCCAGTTCTTCAGAAATTTTTTCTGTCTCCGAAAAATCCAGCAATGGGTACTGTTCCCTTATATCTATAACAACATCGGACCACTCTAACAAATAGAAATACTGCAATTCAAGCTGTGACATAAAGTGATGTAGTCGATTACTCTTCCATCCAGGTGCCTTAGTAGACCAACCTTTGGAAGGAAAGTCTTGTACTTTTATCCAAGGCTTATAATTTTTACCCTCACCTTGTCCACGCCCCTCTCTTAGATACCTTTTGTATCGTTGCTCATCCCAGGTATATTTTGCCATAAAAAATGCCACCTTTTGGTTATTTACAATATAATAACCCAAAACGTGACATTTTTAACGATTTATTGTTTTTATTGTACGGTTTTTATATATAAACTGAGGTATTAGAATTTGTAGATTTTTACTTGGATTTTACAGTCTATTACATCAAATTATCCAGTCTAAAAATTATCTGAAGTTAATACTATCTTATCCAGTAATTGGTTGATTTTTCCCAAAACAATTTCGAGTTGACGAAGAGTACCTTTATCAACACTTTTCAAATGACCATGAAAAACTAAATTCCTCATCTGACCTATTTTAAGTAACATGTTATGTAGATCGGCAGTAATCACTTGGTTATAAAGTAACTCATTAATCATATCTCTATATCCTGGAAACCTTACTTTGGACTTAACCAAAATTTTTCTTGATTCAAGTAGACTTCTAATAGAGTTCTCTAGGTCTACAAACTTTGTAAAAAAGATTTCGGGTGCAACAACTTCACCTGTAGTTTCAAAACCTTTCTCTTCAATTAATTTCTTAGCAGTTTTGCTGTATTTGTTCGGGTCAATTATTGAAATTACAAACCATATTCCAGTTACAATAGCGATAAGATTTAATAAACTTGTGATAACTATCAAATCATGTTTGAGATTAAAATTTATACCACTTAATAATACCATTGCTAAACTAAATATAATGGCTAAGCCGGTTATAGTAGATAGAGTTTTAATCCTAAAGTAATATTGATTTTTTAAGTCTAAATGGATTTCTTCTAGACTTTCGTCCTTTTGTTGGAGATTATCCATAATTGAGTTAACTAAGGAGTAACCAGTTACTAAAAAAGCCACAAATGCTGCGATTGTTTGAGCAGAGGAGCTAAATAACCAATAAAATGTTTCCTTATCATCTAAGAATCTTTTAGTAAATATCGATACATAATGAACTAGAAATAATAAATTTAATACAATAAGCACTAAAATTATAAATTTGGTAATTTTGTTGTCGTAGATTTTGATAATCCAGTTCAATTAGAATCACCTCAACTTCTTTAAAACTATGCTAATTTTTCCTAGTATTGTTTCTCATACATATTACCAAATTATACATTAGGTGATTAACTATATAGCTTATCCAATTTATATATTCAACTTAATTTTTAAGATTACGTTTCCTTTACCTCAATCTCAAATGCTATATTTTGAAGCGATATTACATAACACGTTCATAGTTGGGCTTGCTTTACCGGCATACTTATAAATCTGATTTCGCTTTGCCTTTTCTAATTTACTTAATCCGACAATGGCAGAGGTAGCTTGAATCCCACTTGGGAAATTCTTTAGGTAGGTATCCTTTAGTTCAAACAAACCATATTCGTTTTCAGTAATCTCAAGAATTGCTGATTTCACAATAGTTGTAGCTGAGGGGTGGTTAAAGATTCTTAGTAATATTTCCGCACTTTGTCCATCAAACTTATATAAATCTATAATCATCCGTGTAATCCAAAACAACTCATATTCCTGGATAAACTTTGTTTTAAGTTTATTGGTAATTGATTCCCAAATTTGCCCTTCGTCCCTAATTTCATTCACAAGTTGATATAAGTTTTTTATCAATCCGGGGTATTTTGTTAAAACTAAGTCTGATAAACGATTTGCCTGATATTCATCTTCTTTTAGCAACGAGAGCGCAAGCTCTACATCCTCCTCAGTAACATTTTTTTCTTGAATTAACCATACTAGATATTCAACTTCATCAGGATTAAGCTCTATTGTTACTTGATCTTCTTGAGCTTCTTCATCATAGTTCTTAATTTTTTCTCTTTTCTTAAGAAGAGATTTTTTTATATTATCTAGTTTTCTTTCTTCGAAGTCTGAGGCACGGGAACCAAATTTAGTTTTATCTGTATTTAGGCTCAGGGCATACTTACCTATTATGATTTGAATTCTTATAATGTCTTGTTCTAACGTTTTTTTGCTATTTGAAAAAAGAAATATATCATCAAGGAATCTAATAATTGCAGGACTCCATAATTCTCGCGATTCCTCAATAAATTTTAAGAAGAAATTTCCAACTACTTTTGCCGGATATACTCCTTGAGGAAAACAGTTTATACTCCTACCCCCATTACCCTCTCTTAAAAACTGTCCAAACTGTATTGATTCTTGCTGTGAAACGCTATTAGACACAAAACTTACAACATCATGGTGATAAAAACTATTAAAACAATTTGCTATATCTACTTTTGCAAAATATTTATATTGCTTTTTTAACTCATATTTTCTTCCTCTAAATGAATGATATTGTTTATAGGAACTTATCGTAGTTGATCCCTTGAAGCCATAACCAAAGTTAAAACGCAGTGCCTTAGAATCAGTAGACAGTTGAAAAAAAGATGAATTTCTAAGTACAAAATCGTAGAAATAAAATGTACCTAAAGGATCAAGTTGTAATGACTTTCTTACATGCAAACTGTCTTTTAAAGCATAAACTGAAGGGAACGGTAGAAATGAGGCTTCAGCGTTATTTTGATTAAATACCTTGTTGTAAATAAAATTTCTCAGTTCCTTTTCTCCATGCTCAATATAAAAAAGGTTCGTACGTAATGGAAATAATCCCTTCATATTATCTTCTTTTACAAAACCCATTAAATCCAAAATAATTATCCTCCGCTAAAGCAATTATAACTAACATTAAAGACAATATTGGACATATATCCAGAATATCACTTACATTATATTAAATAAATCTTATTCTTCTTACTTAATCAACTTCCTTTAACTTATTAAATAATTTCAAAATAAAAACACACCACCTTTAATTTTCAGGTTGGTGTGTTTGAGTTTTTGTTAATAAGGTGAATATCATTTTTAATTAATATATATTTTTAATATTTTTTGTATATCTTTTTTATATATTGTACATCATTTTTATTTCTCAACAAAACAGACAAAACTTACCCCTTCCCCTACTCCACCGTCACACTTTTCGCCAAATTCCTCGGCTTATCTACATCACAACCACGGTATACAGAGATATAGTACGCCAGTAGTTGCAGCGGGATTACGGTGATAATGGGTGCCAGGACTTGGTGGGTCTTGGGAATGTAGATGACTTGGTCTGCTACTTTTTCTACTTCGGTATGGCCCTCCATAGCCAGGGCGATGACGGAGGCGTCTCTGGCCTTTACTTCTTTGATGTTGCTAACCATTTTTTCAAACAGACTTTGCTGGGTGGCTAGCGCGATCACTGGGATGTTTTCCACGATTAGTGCCAAGGTGCCGTGTTTCAACTCACCGGCAGCGTAGGCTTCGGCGTGGATGTAGGAAATTTCTTTTAGTTTTAAGGAACCTTCCAGGGCTACGGCGTAGTCTAGACCGCGGCCGATGAAGAAGGCATCTTCGTGTTTGCAATATTTTTCAGCAAAGTCCTTAATCGGCTGTTCGCCGTCCAGCACTTCCTGAGCTTTGCTATAGATGGCTTTGAGTTCATTTAAAATCTCTTTGATATTACCGGCAGCCAGGGTGTTGCGTTCCTGGGCCAGGTAGAGGGCCAGCAGGTAAATGGCCACCAGTTGGGTGGTGTAAGCCTTGGTAGAGGCCACGGAAATTTCCGGGCCGGCCCAGGTATAGATGATATCATCTGCTTCCCGGGCTACTGAGCTGGCAATTACGTTGGTAATGGCCACCACTCTGGCCCCGCGGCGGCGGGCCTCCCGAAGAGCGGCCAGGGTATCGGCGGTTTCACCGGACTGGCTAACTACCACCACCAGGGTTTCTTCATCAATGAGAGGGTCCCGGTAGCGGAACTCGGAGGCGATATCCACTTCCACCGGAATGCGAACCAGTTGTTCGATAATGTATTTACCTACCAAACCGGCATGATAAGCCGTGCCGCAAGCGGTAATAACGATACGCTTAATGTTTTGAATTTCTTTGGTAGTCATTTTAATTTCATCTAAAATGACTTTATCTCCGGCATGGGAGATACGACCTTTTAGAGTATCCCGAATGGCTCTGGGCTGTTCGTGGATTTCCTTGAGCATGAAATGGTCATAGCCGCCCTTTTCGGCTTCTTCGGCATCCCAGGTAACTTCGAAGATTTCTTTTTGTACCACTTTGCCGGTAACATCCCGGATAATCACTTCGTCTGCCTTTAGCTCCACCACATCCCCATCATTCAGGAGATAGCACTGGCGGGTATGCTTAAGAAGAGCCGGAATATCCGAAGCCAGCAGGTTTTCGCCTTGGCCCAGACCCACCACCATCGGCATATCCTGGCGAACTGCTACGATACGTCCGGGCTGATCTACGGAAATGGTCATAATGGCATAGGAGCCTTCCAGGTGGGAAACGGTTTTTTGCACTGCTTCAATAAGATCCCCTTTGTAGAAGTGCTCAACCAAATGGGGAATTACTTCGGTATCGGTTTCGGATTTAAAGATATGGCCCATGGAGCTCAGCCATTCTCTCAGCTGCAGGTAGTTCTCGATAATACCGTTATGAACCACGGCAATTTTGCCGTCGTTGGATGTATGCGGGTGAGCGTTGACATCACTGGGGCGACCATGGGTAGCCCAGCGGGTATGGCCGATGCCGATGGTGGCATCCAATTCCCGGCCTGTGAGGGCCTTTTCCAACTCGGCCAGCCTACCTCTCTTTTTCTCAACCTTTAAGCCATCCCTATCCAAAACTGCCACACCGGATGAATCGTATCCTCTATATTCAAGTTTCTTTAAACCATCAACAATAATGGGTGTTGCGGGCTTGCTGCCCACGTAGCCGACGACGCCGCACATATAGGTCGACCTCCTTATTCATAAAAATAGTCATGCCGTGACCTTTACCGGCCACGGCTTCTTTTAGTGTTTAAGTTACCCGAAAAAGGCAATAGTATACCTTAGCGTTAACATTAACCAAATGTCGCCTGGTTAGTTACCTGCAGTTTTTGTACCCAGGGTTACCTCTTGGGTTTTATGCTGCGTTATCGGCCGTAACTGGGCCGGAGGGCATCCGCCGAATCTTCGATACTCCCTCTCCTCGTCAACCCCATCGGGGTTCTGGCGCTTCTAGTATATTTAGTTGTACGAACCGCTCTTTGGTAGGCATCACCTCCCTTGCCAGCTTTCAGACTATATTATTCTATGACGTGGGCAACGGTTAAATGTTGCCCACGATGTCTGACATTTTTTCCACAATGGTTTGTAATTCTGCCATATCTTTGCCCTCTACCATGATGCGCACCAAGGGTTCGGTGCCAGAGGGGCGTACTAAAATGCGTCCTTTGCCGGCTAAGTCCCTTTCGAAGCGACGAATGGCTTCGGACATAATAGGACTGTTCATCACCGCAGTTTTATCTTTTACTTGCACGTTTTTAAGAATTTGCGGGTATCTTTCCATTTGGCCGGCTAGTTTGGCTAGGGATTTGCCGGTTTCCTTGATCACTGCCAGCACTTGCAATGCTGTAATTATACCATCACCGGTGGTATTGTGGGCAAGAAAAATAATATGGCCAGATTGTTCGCCGCCAAAACGGGCGCCGGTTTCCAGTAATTTTTCCAACACATAGCGGTCGCCTACTTTGGTTTCCACTACATTGATATCACTGCTTTCCAGTGCCTTATAGAGACCTAAGTTACTCATAACGGTAACAACGGTAGTATTTTTTCTTAGTAGACCTTTGCTTTTGAGGTGTTTGGCACAAAGGACCATAATTTGATCGCCATCTACCAAATTACCCTGCTCATCCACTGCCAACACCCGATCGGCATCTCCATCATGGGCCAAGCCTAAATCTGCACCCTGTTTTACTACTTCTTCCATCAGGACTTCCGGATGAGTTGAGCCACAGCCGGCGTTAATGTTCACACCGTCTGGCCGGTGGAAAAGGGGAATTACCTCCGCACCCAGCTCAGTCAGTACCCGGGGTGACACTTGATAGGCTGCCCCATTGGCACAGTCCACCACAATTTTAAGTCCCTTAAGATCGGTCGTGATGGTGCTTTTAGCAAACTCCACATACTGGTCTAGGGCATCTTCCACATAGTAAACTCTGCCCAATTCTCCGCCCGTGGGTTTGGGAATATCCGGCTCTTCCTGCAAAGCCAGTTTTTCAATTTTGCCTTCTAGTTCATCGGGCAACTTGTAACCACTGGGGCCAAAAAATTTGATACCGTTATCCTGCACCGGGTTATGGGAGGCAGAAATAACGACCCCCGCCCCGGATTTCGTTTTTCTTGTGAGATAAGCAATGGCCGGTGTGGGTAAGACACCTACTTTGTAAACATCCACTCCCACAGAACAAATTCCCGCCACCAAGGCGGCTTCTAACATGTCACCAGAAATTCGGGTGTCTCTGCCAATAATGATTTTCTTCGGGTGTCCTTGCTGCGTGAGTACATAGGCGCCAGCCCGCCCCAATTTAAAGGCGAGTTCAGCGGTAAGTTCAGTATTCGCTACCCCGCGCACACCGTCGGTGCCGAATAGTTTTGCCATTATATGTCCTTTTCCCCCTTGTTCCGAGGAATTTTAACCAAATTAAAGCTATTATAGCTCCCCCCGTTTGGGCTGTCAATTTCAATCATAGTATGAACCAATCCTAGGCTGCGTCAGTTGTCCAATTTTGGTAATTTTACCTACTTTGGTTTGACTGAGTCTGGGGCTTCTCAGGCGGTACCGTATCCACTGGAGGTGGCGTTGGTGTGGGTTCCGGGCCCTGGGTGGGCTGCTTGGCCTTCACCTGAATCGTCACTTCCACTTTCCCCGGGATAATCTCTGCCACCCCTGCGGGCAACAACAAACGAACATCCTTTACTGCATTTTCGGCGATACCATCAATTCTGATGGGTTCCGTTGAGATATTTTCCAGCTCCTTCAATACCTCCACTGGCGCATAGACCAGGACGTTGGCTGGCTGGGGGATGATTCGTACGATCTGATACTGGTCCGCCGGGTTACCGATATAGCGGGGTACTACCTGCAAAGTTCGGGAGGGCATGGTGCGGGTTACAGGCACCAATACCTTTACTCGATCCGGTACGGATGAAACACCCTGGGGTAGTGAAACCGTCAGAGTTTGCTCTATGTTTTGGCTGGCTTCGGAAACATCTACGGTTGCTTCTACGTTTTTGATATCTTTCAGTAAGCGGGCCGGTCCCCGAACCATCACTGCACTGGGCTGTATTACCGGCTCTGCTGCGGAGTACCCTTTAACCGGCTCTCCCCTGAGTACGATTTTAACCGGGAATTGTTTTTGTAGCAGACGGTCTGCCACAATATCAGCCCTAGCCGGATTCATATGGACAATCTGTAAACCAGTAGGCGTTGTTACTTGAATGGGCAGACTATTGGTGCCCTCTTCGACGTTGCTTAAATCAACCACCGCTTGAAAATCCGCAGGACGCACGCCGGAAAGTTGAGCATTCTTGCCCTGTACCCGCACAGAAACGGTTTGGGGCAGGCCGCTCATGGTAATGCCCTGGGGCAGTTCTCCCCGGGTATCCACGGCCACTCGAAAATCCTGCTCTTTAATGGGGTTTTGTACGTTAGTAACGTAGACCCACAGCAACACGGCCAGCAGGACAGATAGCAGCATCATGGAGTTGTTGCTCCACTTCAGCCGAATCATGATTCGTTCCTCCTAAATACACCACTTAAAGATGCCTGGTGCTTTGCCTCCAGGGCATCGGTTAATTTTTGTTTAAGCGTGGCTTCGTCCAACATGCGGTCAAGGGTTCCGTCTACCGCCAGAGAAATAGCCCCAGTTTCTTCCGAGACAATAACAGCCAGGGCATCGGAAACTTCTGTAATGCCGATACCAGCCCGGTGGCGGGTACCCAGCTCTTTGCTAAGGTAGGGATTCTCTGATAAGGGCAGGAAACAAGCGGCGGCGGCTACCCGATCCCCTCGGATAATCACCGCTCCATCATGCAGAGGAGTTTTGGGAATAAAGATATTAACCAAAAACTCGGCAGACACGATACCGTCCAGTTTTACACCCGTAGCAATATGTTCTTCTAAGCCGGTAACCCGCTCGATGAGGATGAGTGCTCCCATCTTATTCTTGGTCAGTACGGTAACGGCCCGTACCACTTCATTGGTCATCCGACTGATGTCAGCTTCTTTTAGTGTATTAATGGTGCGCGCCAAAAATTTGCCCCGGCCCAGTGATTCCAGGGCGCGTCTCAGTTCTGGATGAAAGACAATGGGCAACGCCACCACTAAGGCAGTCATCACTTGCTGCAACAGCCAATTGACCGTATATAAATGCAGCCAACTACTTACGGTAGTGGCTACCAACAGAACAACCAACCCCTTGATAAGCTGTACTGCCCGAGTTCCCCGGATGATGCGCATAAAAAGGTAAAAAATAAGGGTTACCAGGGTAATATCCAGGATACTGGCAAGATTTAAGATGTCAAGGTTCAGCGCCTTTAGTTGTTCCATCAACCGGCACTCCCCCTATTTTTAGATATTTTGTAGTATTTCTCAAAAGGACAGATCAATCCAACTTTTTGGACATACATACTATTTTCGCTACCGATTGAGGATACCCTTCTCTGACATTGAAAAAAGGCCGATCCATGGGATCGAACCTTAACAACAGAGCTTTAGCGATAGTATTTACCCTCAGAATCAATTTGTGTACCGAAGGGTTTCGAGAGATTGAATAGACGAACCAGTTCTGCCGATTTGCTTTGCCCTTCCAGCACCTGAGGTTGCCCCCGCTCTAAGCGAGTCGGTATCATCTGTAAACCCTTGATTCCATTTTTGTCCATGGTCACCAGGGCGATGGCACCGGTACGGGCCTTCAAACTGCTGGAGGTAAAAACAAAATTACCCATACTGTAGAGAATTGGTTTGTCATGATAAACCTCTATCCCTTGTAAACAGTGAGAATGATGGCCCAGGATGATATCTGCCCCGCTGTCAATCATTGTTCTAGCCAGCTTCACCTGATCCCCGGCCGGGTAGTCCGCCAGTTCCTCGCCCCAGTGAATGGCAACCAGCAATAGATCCACTTGACTATCCCACTGTTTAATGGTGTTCAACAAGGTTTTTTCATCCCAACCGCTGGCCACTCCGGGCTGTTCATGCCCGGCAACCCACCAGCCGTAGGGAACCACCCGACTGAAGGAAAGCACTCCTATTTTAAGACCGTTAACCTCCTTGCTCGCCGGTGTCAAAGCTTCGTAGATATTGCGACCCGCTCCGGTGCGAGCGATGCCGTATTGGTCTAAATTTACCAGGGTTTCCTCCAAGGCCGTGGTGCCGTAATCCAGCACATGGTTATTGGCCAGACTCACCACATCAATACCGGCATTTACTACGCCTTGTAGGGTCTCCGGTCTGGCCCGGAAGGTGAAGGATTTGCCTTTTAGAGGGCTGCCCCCTACCCCTACGGCAGATTCCAGGTTGCCAATGGCCAGATCGGCAGCACTAAGGATTGGTTTTACTTTGGCCCAGGGATAATCCACACCCTGTTTTAGCATCTCGGTGCCCACCCAGGAATCCAGGAGAATATCGCCCACCAAAGCCAGGGTAACTTGTGGCGACACGGGCTGTTGAGATGCCGGCGGTTCCAGTGGTGAAGGCTGCGTTGTGGGCTGCTGTTTCTCCAGTAATTGACCAAAGGCAAATTGATTGATTTCCTTCTGGAGCGGGCCAGCGGAGGCTGCGGTAATTTGCCCTGTCTTTGCAGAAAGGGGAATCATCACGAAGGCGTAGAGTACGATAAAAAATAGCACTTTTGCAGTGACCTTGCAGATTTCTTTGTTCAATCCTGAGTCCTCCCAACGTCAAATCACTCCCCTTCATGTATATGTGTATACTGCTCCATATATTACATTTTTTACCAGACAAATTGGGGCAAAAAAGAAGCAGACTCGGAATTCTTTTTCCGAATCTGCCTTGTGTCGACTATTTTAGGGTTTCCGGCAGTAACCCATAGGACATACTGTCCGCCAGGGCCTGCCAACTAGCTTCGATAATGTTCGTGGATACGCCCACGGTACCCCAGGTCTTTTTACCATTGCCCGTTTCAATGAGTACGCGAACTTGGGCTTCGGTACCGGCCTTTTCCTCCAACACCCGCACCTTATAATCCGAGAGCCGCAAACCGGCCACTTCCGGATAAAAGGTTTCCAAGGCCTTGCGCAAAGCATTGTCCAAGGCATTCACCGGTCCGTTGCCTTCGGCCGCGGTGTGTACCATTTCCTCGCCAACCTTTAGTTTGATCACTGCTTCGGAATGAATCGGCTGCTGTTCACGCATCTCTAAGATCAGACGCATACTGGCTAGCTGAAAGGGCTCCTGGTAACCGTTCATGGCTTTATGCAGCATCAGTTCCAAGGAACCTTCCGCTGCTTCAAACTGGTAGCCCCGGTGTTCCATGCTTTTTAGCTGTTCCAGTACTTGGCGACCCTGGGGGCTGCTTTTGTCCAGATGCAACTCTTTATATTTGTAGAGTAGATTAGAAATACCCGATAACTCCGACATCAGCACCCGCCGGGTGTTACCCACCAGTTCCGGGGCCAGGTGTTCATAGGTGCCAGGTTCCTTCAAGAGGGCGCTAACGTGCATACCACCCTTGTGGGCGAAGGCACTTTCCCCCACATAGGCCTGGTTAGCCGGGGGATTGAGATTCGCCTGTTCATACACATAACGGGAAAGCTCGGTAAGATACGCCAGGTTTTCCCGCGGGACCGTTTGGTAATCCATTTTTAAGGTAAGGTTGGGGATGATAGAGCAAAGATTGGCATTGCCACAGCGCTCCCCCAACCCATTGACGGTTCCCTGTACCTGGATAGCTCCCGCCTGTACAGCCATAAGGGTGTTGGCCACAGCCATTTCACCGTCGTTATGGGCATGAATTCCCAGTTCTATCTCCGGCAGTTCTCTGGCTACCCGGCTCACTGCCGCATGTACCTCGTGGGGTAGACTGCCGCCATTGGTATCGCACAGAATGAGGGCGGCTGCTCCCCCTTGGGCCGCAGCCTTTAATACCTCCAAGGCATAATCGGCATTCGCTTTAAAGCCGTCAAAAAAGTGCTCCGCATCAAAGAAGACGGTAAGGCCATGGCTTTTTAGGTAGGCCACTGACTCTCGCACCATGCGCAGGTTTTCTTCCAGCGTGGTATTCAACGCCTTGGTCACATGAAAATCCCACGTTTTGCCGAAGATGGCCGCAGCCTGCACCCCCGCCTCTAACAAGCCGTTGAGGTTGGCATCCTGTTCGGGCACCACCCCGGGACGGCAGGTACTGCCAAAGGCCGTGATAACAGCCTGCTTCAAAGTATATTGCTTGATGCGGTTAAAAAACTCCATATCCTTGGGGTTGGAACCAGGCCAGCCCCCTTCGATATAATGGAAACCCATTTTATCTAAACGCAGAGCAATTTTCACCTTATCTTCTGCCGATAAACTGACTCCCTCACCTTGGGTACCATCCCGCAGGGTGGTGTCGTAGATTTTAATTACGTTCTGATAATCCCCAATTTTGCCTCACCTCGTTTGCTTTTGGGTATTCCTTTAGGGCCGGGCCTTTGCCATTAGCTTTGCTGGTTTTGGACTACAGGCCCATGGCTACTAGCTAATGGCCAATTGGAGCGGGGTTAAACTGCTTACTCTTGCCGCAACGCCCGTATCACCGCATCTGTCATTTCCACTGTGCCCAGCCGAATTTTGCCCGGTTGCATAATGTCGCCAGTGCGATAATCCTGTTGCAACACGCCGTCTACGGCCCGTTCAATGGCGGTGGCTTCCTCCTCCAGGTTGAAGGTGATGCGCAGCATCATCGCTACAGACAGGATGGTAGCCAAGGGATTGGCCAGGTTTTGGCCGGCAATGTCCGGTGCAGAACCATGAATAGGCTCGTATAAAGCGACTCCCCCGCCCAGGCTGGCGGAAGGCAGCATCCCGATAGAACCGGAAAGTTGAGAGGCTAAATCCGTTAGGATATCGCCAAACATGTTCTCGGTCACCATCACATCGAACTGCTTGGGGTTACGCACCAATTGCATGGCGCAGTTATCCACCAAGATGTGGTTTAGCTCCACATCGGGATATTCCTGAGCCAGTTCTTCTACCACTTCCCGCCATAAGCGGGAGCTTTCTAAAACATTGGCTTTATCTACAGAGGTTAATTTCTTGCCTCGTTTTTGCGCCATTTCAAAACCCAAGCGAACCACTCTGACCACTTCTTGGGTGGTATATTCCAGGGTTTCCACTACTTTTTGACCACCGTCCGGTAAATCTTCCCGGCGCTTTTCCCCAAAATACAGGCCACCGGTGAGTTCCCGAATGATCAAAACATCCAAGCCGGCCACCAGATCGTATTTTAAGGGAGAGGCATCTGCCAGAGCGTAATTCACCATCACCGGACGGAGGTTGGCAAAAAGGCCCAGTTGCTTACGTAGGGGTAATAATGCCCCCCGCTCGGGTCGCAGGTGCGGCTCCAAGTTATCCCACTTGGGACCACCCACCGCCCCCAGGAGAACAGCATCGCTGTTGCGGCAGACTTCCAGGGTTTCTTCCGGCAAGGGATGGCCGGTGGCGTCGTAGGCCGCGCCCCCAATCAAAGCCGTTTCACATTGAAATTCTCTATCAAATCGTTGTCCCACAGCATGCAGTACTCGTACCGCCTGGGGGATGATTTCCGGCCCAATGCCGTCACCGGGTAAGAGGGCAATTTTATACATTTTTGTTCACCCGCTCTTTCACATAGCTGATGAGCCCACCGGCATCAATAATTTGTCGCATAAAATCTGGAATAGGCACCGCCTGGTACTCTTTACCGGTGGTCAGGTTCTGGATCGTACCTGTGGCGGCATCCACCGCCAGGGTATCCCCTTCCTGCACTTCATCAATGGCTTCGGGGCATTCCAAAATGGGTAAACCGATATTAAAGGCGTTACGATAGAAGATCCTGGCAAAGGATTTAGCCACCACACAGGAAACTCCTGCCGCCTTAATGGCAATGGGAGCATGCTCCCGGGAACTGCCACAGCCAAAGTTTTTGGCTGCCAGGATCATATCTCCGGGCTGAACTTTAGAAGCAAACTCCGGATCTCCGTCTTCCATGCAGTGACGGGCTAATTCCGCCGGGTCGGAGCTGTTAAGGTAGCGTGCCGCGATGATTATATCTGTATCAACATCATTACCAAATTTCCATGCTTTACCTTGCAGTTTCATTACAGCACCTCCTCGGGATGGCTAATACGGCCGGTAACGGCGCTGGCCGCTGCAACTGCCGGGTTGGCCAGGTATACTTCGCTTTCGGGATGTCCCATCCGGCCGACAAAGTTACGATTGGTCGTGGCAATGCAGCGCTCACCTTTGGCCAAAATTCCCATGTGACCACCCAGACAGGGGCCACAGGTAGGAGTGCTCACCACAGCACCTGCATCCAGGAAGATTTCAAAGAGACCTTCCCGCATAGCCTGGCGATAAATTTCTTGGGTACCGGGAATCACGATTAAGCGAACCCGCTGATTAACTTTATTTCCTTTGAGGATTTCTGCCGCCAAACGCAAATCTTCAATCCGCCCATTGGTGCAGGAACCAATCACCGCCTGGTCAATCTCTACCTGGCCGGCTTGGCTGACAGGACGAGCATTTTCCGGCAGATGGGGGAAGGCCACCTGGGGCTCTATTTTAGAAGTATCAAAATGATAGACTTGTGTATACTCAGCATCAGGGTCACTGGTGTAGAAGGTATAGGGACGTTTGGTGCGCCCTTCCACGTACTGACGGGTAATTTCATCGGGCTCAATAATACCGTTTTTACCACCGGCTTCAATAGCCATGTTGCACATGGTGAAGCGACCGTCCATGGAAAGCTGCCGAATGGTTTCCCCGGAGAATTCCATCGCTTTGTACAGTGCTCCATCCACACCGATCTGACCAATGGTGTAGAGGATCAGATCTTTGCCCCCTACCCATTTGCCCAGCTGCCCGTGAAAGACAAACTTGATGGATTCCGGTACTTTAAACCAGGTTTCCCCCAGAGCCATCGCGGCTGCCAGGTCGGTACTCCCCACGCCGGTGGCAAAGGCCCCCAGGGCACCGTAGGTACAGGTGTGGGAATCTGCCCCAATGATCACATCGGCGGGTCCCACGAGACCCTGTTCGGGTAACAGGCAGTGTTCAATGCCCATGCGCCCCACTTCGAAGTAGTTGCTTAGTTCTTGTTGATGGGCAAATTCCCGTACCATTTTCGCCTGTTCGGCAGATTTGATGTCCTTGTTGGGAGTAAAATGGTCTGGCACCAGGGCAACCCGATCTTTATCCCAGACCCTGTCTACACCAATTTTTTGAAATTCCTTAATTGCTACCGGGGCTGTAATATCGTTCCCCAGTACTAAGTCTACCCTGGCATTAATAAGCTCCCCAGGTTTTACGCTGTCCTTACCTGCTGCCGCAGCCAGTATTTTTTCTGTTATTGTCATTGGCACGGTACTTCACCTCTCTTGAATTGGTTTCTGGCCATTAACCCTTGGCCATTGGCTTGTTTTGTATAAATGCAAACTTTTACTTTATAGGCCAACTTACCTTCGAAGCCCAAGGTTACCTATCACCTTACCCTTTATCGTACATCAACTTATTCACCGCATTGACATACGCCTTGGCCGAGGCTTCCAGGACGTCGCTGCTGACGCCGCGGCCGGTGTAAACCTTTTCCCGGCCTTCGCAGCGGAGTTTCACCGTTACGTCCCCCAGGGCATCTTTACCGCCGGTGATGGCGTTGATAGCATAGCTGACCAATGTGCAGGAGAGACCGGTGATTTTATCTACGGTTTTGTAGATGGCATCTACCGGGCCATCGCCGCAGGCTGCCTCCTCTTTTGCTTCTTCAGCCATCAGGAGTCTCACGGTGGCCGTGGGCACTACGGTGGTACCACTGGAGATGTGGAAGTAGTCCAATACATAGGTGTCTGGAATTTGTCTGATTTCATCCTCCACCAGGGCTTGTAGGTCTTGGTCGGTAATCTCTTTCTTCTTATCAGCCAGTGCCTTAAAGCGGCCAAAGGCTAAGTTTAATTCTTCGTCAGTCAGGTCATAGCCCAACTGGGACAAGTGCTCCCGGAAAGCGTGCCGGCCGGAATGTTTCCCCAGCACCAGATTATTAGAGGAAATGCCCAACATTTCTGGGTTCATGATTTCATAGGTGGTGCGTTCCTTAAGCACGCCGTCCTGGTGAATGCCCGATTCATGGGCAAAGGCATTTTTACCCACCACAGCCTTGTTGGGCTGTACTGGCATACCGGTCAGTGAACTAACTAAACGGCTGGTGCGATAAATTTCTTTGGTATTAAAACCGGTAGTCAAGCCGTAAAGGTCTTTCCGGGTGTAGAGTCCCATCACCACTTCTTCCAGGGCGGTATTTCCTGCCCTTTCACCAATGCCGTTGATGGTGCCCTCCACCTGACGGGCACCGGCCCCCACTGCTGCCAGGGAGTTGGCCACAGCCATCCCCAGATCGTCATGACAATGAACACTGACAACAACCTTTTCTATGCCCGGCGTCCGATCCATCACCTGGCGGATAAAGCGTCCATATTCCTCCGGTGTGACATAACCCACGGTATCCGGAATGTTAATGACCGTAGCACCCGCCTTGATGACTTCGCCGAAAACTCGGCTCAGATAATCTACATCCGAGCGGGAGGCATCCTCTGCAGAAAATTCCACATCGGAGGTATATTTTTTAGCGTATTTTACGGCTGCTACCGCTGCCTCCAGCACTTGTTCCCGGTCTTTACGAAGTTTGTATTTTAAGTGAATATCGGAAGTAGCAAGAAAAATATGAATGCGAGCTTGCTCAGCTTCCTTGAGCGCCTCGTAGGCGCCGTCAATATCTTTGAAGTTAGCCCGGGCCAAACCGGCTACGGTAACCCCCCGCACCTCTCTAGACACCGCTTGCACCGCGGCGAAATCGCCAGGGGAGGTAATGGGGAACCCAGCCTCAATAATGTCTACGCCCAGGCGGGCCAGTTGCCTGGCAATCTGTAGTTTCTCATTTATATTTAAGCTCACACCCGGAGACTGTTCGCCGTCCCGCAGGGTGGTATCGAAGATATACACCCGATTGCTCAAGCCATTCCCTCCCGTATATTTATTCGCAATCCACTGCGTCGTTAATGTCTTTCCCCGCTAATACCATGGGCATTACATTCTCCTCGGGGTCGATGGCACAGTCCACCAGTACCGGACCCGGCTTTTGGAAGGCCGTCTTCAAGGCATCCTGCAATTCTTCCTGGGATGTCACGGTTAGCCCGGTAAAGCCGTATACTTTGGCTAAATCCGCAAAGTTGGGTACAAAGCTAAAATCTACAGCGATATAGCGTTTTTCACAGTAAAACTCCTGGAGTTGTCGTACCATGCCCAGCCGTCGGTTGTTGAGGACAAAGATCTTGAGCGGTAGGCCTTGCTCGGCAGCGGTGGACAGCTCATTCAGGGTCATCTGGAAGCTGCCATCACCGGTAACCAACACTACCGTTTCCTCTGGCTGGCCAAATTGGGCCCCGATGGCCCCGGGTAATCCGAAGCCCATTACCCCCAATCCCCCGGAGGTAACAAATTTTCTCGGTTTCTTAAAGGTAAAATGCTGTGCCGCCCACATTTGATGTTGACCTACATCAGTGGTCAGAATGCAATTACCATCGGTATGTCGATAAATTTCTTCTATTATATATTGCGGTTTCAGGTAGCCATCTCGCTCCCGGTATTTCGGTGCAAACTCTTCCTTCCAACGGGCGATGGTTTCCCGCCAAGCAAGATTTTGCTTTTTCTCCAAACGTACCAGCAGGGCTTCCAGCACCATTTTGGTATCTCCCACAATGGGTAGGTGAGAGATCACATTTTTACTGATCTCGGCCGGATCAATGTCCACATGAATCACCCTGGCCTGCGGAGCAAAGCCACTGATTCTACCGGTAACCCGATCGTCAAATCTGGCTCCCAAGGTCACCAGTAAATCGCACTCGGTTACAGCCAAATTGGCAGCTCTGTTGCCATGCAGACCCAGCATACCAAGAAACAGCGGGTGATCACCGGGGAAGGAACCCAACCCCATCAAGGTGGCAACCACCGGAGCATCAATGGTTTCGGCCAGCCACAACAACTCTTCCGAAGCCTCGGCATTGACCACGCCCCCACCTATGTAAATCAGCGGACGCTGGGCTTCCATCATTTGCCGGGCTGCCTGGTTAATTTGGGCGGAGTGTCCTTTGACGGTGGGCTTATAGCCCATCAATTCCACAGACTCCGGATATTTAAAAGGAATCTTGGTGTCCGCTACATCCCGGGGCAGGTCAATTAATACCGGTCCCGGTCTGCCCGTACGGGCGATATGGAAGGCCTTTTTAATGATCCCGGGCAACATCCTGGCATCTTTCACCAGGTAATTGTGTTTGGTAATGGGCATGGTAATGCCCGTAATATCTACTTCCTGAAAGGCATCGGTACCTACTTGGGCGGTGGATACCTGCCCAGTAATCGCCACCAGGGGAATGGAATCCATATAGGCATTTGCCAAACCGGTGACCAAATTGGTGGCACCGGGGCCGGAAGTTGCCATACAGACCCCTACTTTCCCGGTCGTCCGGGCGTATCCACTGGCCCCAAAGGCAGCCCCCTGTTCGTGCCGAGTTAAGATGTGCTTGATCTTGCTGTTGTTTAAGGCATCGTAGACAGGGAGGATAGCACCACCCGGATAACCAAAGATTAATTCCACACCCTCTATTTCCAGGCAGCGAACCAACGCTTCGGCGCAGGTAATTTCCAAAGCATATCCCTCCCAAAGATGGCCGTCGGCCTTCAGCCTTTGGCCATCGGCTTTGTTATCGAATCAGTTTTTACCTCAGTTCCCGACCAACCACCCAAATCAAGCCGAAAGGCTGATCGCTGATGGCCGAGGGTCGGCTCCAAAGAAATATCCCAAACCTACTTCTTCCTCAACCAAGGCATCATTTTGCGGAGTTCGGCACCCACTTCTTCGATGGGGTGCTCGGCTTCCATCTTGCGGATGGCATTTAGCTGGGGAGCTTTCACTTGGTTTTCCAGCATCCAATTGCGAGCGAAGGTTCCGTCCTGGATTTCCAGCAGCACCTGCCTCATTTCTTCACGGGTTTCCTCGGTGATGATGCGAGGTCCGATCATATAGTCACCATATTCGGCAGTATTGCTCACAGAGTAGCGCATGCGGGAAAGGCCGCCTTCATAAATGAGATCAACGATTAATTTCAATTCGTGTAAGCATTCGAAGTAAGCCATTTCCGGAGCATACCCTGCTTCTACCAGGGTATCGAAGCCGGCTTTGATTAGTTCGGAAACACCACCGCAGAGTACAGCCTGTTCGCCAAACAAATCGGTTTCGGTTTCTTCCTGGAAGCTGGTTTCAAAAACACCCGCCTTGGTGCAACCGATACCCTTGGCATAGGCCAGGGCGATATCCTTGGCTTTGCCGGTATAATCCTGATGTACCGCCACCAGTCCAGGTACACCATTACCCTCGGCATACATCCGTCTTACCAAGTGACCCGGGCTTTTGGGGGCCACCAGGAACACATCCACATAGTTGGGGGGAACAATTTGGCCAAAGTGAATGTTGAAACCATGAGAGAACATCAGTGACTTGCCTTCGGCTAAATAGGGTTCAATCTCTTCAGCGTAAACACGGCCCTGAATTTCGTCCGGCAGCAGAACTTGAATTACCTGTGCCTGTGCACAAGCATCCGGAACGGTGGCCACTTGCAAACCATCGGCCTCAGCCTTGGCCCAACGAGCGCTATCTTTGCGCAAGCCCACCACTACATCTAAACCACTATCCCTTAGGCTCTGAGCCTGGGCATGCCCTTGGCTGCCATAACCGAGAACGGCAATCTTTTTACCCTTTAAAAATTCCAAATTAGCATCTGCATCGTAATAAACTTTAACCATTGTTTAGTCCTCCTCTTTCGTCTTGGTGATATTGGTATATTTGGCGCCCCGCAGCATGGCTACTTTACCGGTGCGAACCAATTCTTTAATGCCAAAGGGTTGTAGAGCTTCCTCAAAGGCACTAATTTTCTCCTGATTACCTGTACACTCTAAGGTAAGGTTTTTATGACCATAATCCACAATAGCAGCCCGGAAAACCTGGGCAATTTGCATTACTTCTCCCCGGGTGTTGGCATTCGCATTTACCTTAATCAGCACCAGTTCCCGGTCTACGTGGGGGGCGGCAGTAATGTCGCCAATTTTTATCACATCCACCAGCTTGTGTAGTTGCTTACTCACCTGTTCTAAGACCCGTTCATCACCTTCTACCACGATGGTCATCCGGGAGATGGTCGGGTTGTCTGTACGCCCCACTGCCAAACTGTCGATGTTGTAGCCGCGCCGGCTAAAAAGACCGGCTACTCTCGCCAAAACACCTGGACTGTTTTCCACTAAGACTGCCAATGTATGATACATAACATCACCCCTCCTACCCTAACATTTCATTCAGTGCTTTGCCCGGTGGGACAAAGGGTAAAACGTTTTCTTCTCTCTCTATCACAAAATCCATTAACACCGGTTTCTGGGACTGGATTGCTGCCTGCAGTACCTCGGCCACTTCATCTTGACGAGTTATCTGATACCCTTCGGCACCGTAGGCTTCCGCCAGCTTGACGTAGTCCGGACTTTTCATCTCAGAGTAAGAATAGCGTCGATTATATAGTATTTCCTGCCACTGGCGAACCATCCCCAGGTAGCCGTTGTTCATAATTGCCACGTTAACTGGTAACTGATAATCCACCGCCGTAGCCAATTCCTGAATATTCATTTGGATACTGCCATCCCCGGCAATGTCAAATACGGTTTCTTCCGGGCAAGCAACCTGTACCCCAAGGGCCGCCGGAAAACCGTAGCCCATAGTGCCCAGCCCGCCCGATGAGATAAAGGAACGGGGTTTGGTATAGGTGTAATATTGAGCTGCCCACATTTGGTGCTGTCCCACCTCGGTGGTAACGCGGGCCTGACCTTCGGTTAGCCGATAGATTTCCTGGATAATTTGCTGTGGTTTTAAACCACTGCCCTTTTCATTAAATTCAAGGGGATACTCCTTTTTCCAGGTGGCCACTTTATCTTGCCAGGCACCTGCCAACCGAGCCTCTAGACGTTCCAACAGTTGATTTAGTACTATTTTTAAGTCCCCAGCGATGGGAATGTCTACCCGAACATTTTTCCCCATCTCTGCCGGATCGATGTCGATATGAATGATTTTGGCATGGGGAGCAAAGGACTCTACCTTGCCAGTAACCCGATCATCAAAGCGTACTCCCACGGCAATTAACAAATCACAATCGCAGATGGCGTAGTTAGCATATTTGGTGCCATGCATCCCCAACATCCCCAGGGCCAGAGGATGATCCTCGGGAAAGCCCCCTAAACCCATGAGAGTGGTGGCCACCGGTGCCAATAGAGTCTCTGCTAATTGCTTTAATTCCTGATGGGCAGCGGCACTAACCACACCACCACCGGCATAGATCACTGGCCGCTGGCTGATTGCAATGGCTTTGAAGGCTTGGTTTAAAAGTTCTTCTTTGCCCTTGCGGGGTGGGTTATAGCCTGGCAGGTCCAGGAAGCCATTGCGGTGATAATCCATTTCCCCGGCCGAAATATCCTTGGGAATATCAATTAACACAGGACCCGGTCTGCCGGTACTTGCCACATAAAAGGCTTCTTTAACAATCCGCCCTAAGTCCCGAATATCCTTAACGATGTAGTTATGTTTGGTAATGGGAAGCGTGATGCCTGTGATATCTACCTCTTGGAAGGAATCCCGTCCCAGTAAGGAAGTGGGCACCTGCCCGGTAATAGCCACTAAAGGAACGGAGTCCATATAGGCATTGGCAATGCCTGTTACCAAGTTGGTGGCACCGGGACCGGAGGTGGCCAGACAAACCCCAACCTTACCGGAAGCCCGGGCATAGCCATCCGCTGCATGGACAGCTCCCTGCTCATGGCGAGTCAACAGGTGATTTATATCTGAATCATACAAAGCGTCGTAAATGGGAAGTGCTTGCCCGCCCGGGTAACCGAAGATGGTATCCGCACCCATTTCTTTTAAACTATCTATTAAGATCTCCGCACCGGACATTTTCATAGGATAAGAACCTCCTTTTCTGGCTATTGGCTGTAGGCCAGCGGCCTTAAGCCTTTTTCGTCATAATTTCATACATGTATCTAAAGAGCTACGTTTTACTCTCATTCATACAGTACCCAAAGGTTTTTTACAGCCAATGGCTGATGGCCTGACCCCCAAACCATCTCTTACGACTATCCCTTAAGCACCGCTCCCGTTCCTGCTGAAGAAACTTGCTTGGCGTAGCGGGCCAGATAGCCTTTGGTTATCTTGGGTGCCGGAGGGGACCAAGCTGCGCGGCGGCGTTCGATCTCCGCTTCTTCCACTTTGACTTCTAATCGGTAATTGGGAATATCTATTTCCACCAGATCACCTTCCTGAATGAGGGCAATGAGTCCGCCTTCAGCGGCTTCCGGTGAAATGTGTCCGATGGATGCCCCTCTGGAAGCTCCCGAGAACCGGCCATCGGTAAGCAGAGCCACTTCTTTGTCCAACCCCATGCCTGCCAGTACCGAGGTGGGGCCGAGCATTTCCCGCATACCCGGTCCGCCTTTGGGACCTTCGTAACGGATCACTACCACATCGCCGGATTTGATGCGTCCTCCCATAATGGCCTCAATGGCAGCCTCCTCCCCGTCGAATACTCTGGCGGGCCCGGTGTGCTGCAACATTTCCGGCGCTACGGCGGCTCGTTTCACCACCGCACCGTCCGGTGCCAGGTTCCCCCGCAGAATTGCCAATCCACCGGTGTTGCTGTAGGGAGCTTCCACACTACGAATCACATCTCTATCCTTTACCCTGGCCTGTGTCAACAATTCGCCAACCGTCAATCCACTGACAGTCTTATTGTTTTGATTTATCAGACCCTTGTTAGAAAGCTCTTTCATCACTGCCTGGATTCCTCCAGCCGCATATAGGTCTTGAATATGATGTTGTCCCGCAGGACTTAGTTTGCATAAATGGGGCGTTTTCTCTGTCATTTCATTAATCAGGTTAAGGTCTAAAGTAAGACCTGCTTCATGGGCGATGGCCGGCAAATGCAGTACTGTGTTGGTGGAGCAGCCCAGGGCCAGATCCACTGCCAGGCCGTTTTGCAAAGCTTCCTCTGTTAGAATATCACTGGGTTTGATGTCTTCCTGGACCAAAGCCACTGCCCGGATACCTGCCATTTTCGCCAACCTTCTTCTGGCAGCGGAAACAGCCGGAATGGTGCCGTTACCAGGGAGTGCCATACCCAGAGCCTCGGTTAAGCAATTCATACTGTTGGCGGTAAACATACCGGAACAGGAACCGCAGCCGGGGCAGGCGTTTTCTTCCAGTTCCGCCAGTTCCCCTTCGCTCATACGACCGGTATGTACCGCCCCCACTGCTTCAAACATCTGGGTTAAAGAAACATCCCGATCCTGGAACTTCCCTGCCATCATCGGACCACCGCTAACCACAATGGCCGGGATGTTTAAGCGGGCGGCGGCCATTAGCATACCAGGTACCACCTTATCACAGTTGGGAATGAGTACCAGCCCGTCGAAGGGATGAGCCTGGGCCATTACCTCAATGGAATCGGCGATAAGTTCCCGGCTGGCTAAAGAATAATGCATCCCCGCGTGTCCCATGGCAATGCCATCGCAAACCGCGATAGCGGGAAATTCCACCGGCGTACCCCCGGCCAGCCGAATACCGGCCTTGGCCGCTTCGGTAATATCCTTTAAATGCAGATGACCAGGCACAATTTCGTTATAGGAATTAACCACACCAATCATCGGTCGGTTTAGTTCTTCATCCACCATTCCCAAGGCTTTAAACAAACTGCGGTGAGGAGCCCTTTCTAGGCCTTTTTTCATAATATCGCTGCGCATACGTCTACCTCCTAGTGAGAAATAAAAAACTGTAAAAAATATAAAAAACCCCTCGCGCCTGGCATAATATGCCAGGGACGAGAGGTTATCCTTCCGCGGTACCACCCTGTTTGCTCCCAAAGGAGCCACTCATACACAAATACAACCACTGTATGGTGCATTTTTGGTAACGGGTTTCATGAACCCGGCCCCAATTACCAGTGAAAAACACTTTCACGGGGGCAGCTCCCGGGTGAGATTAGCCTGACAGCGACACCGGCTTTCACCAACCCCGGCTCTCTGCAGCCCTGTTTCCAGACTATTTTCCCGTTCAAAGCTTTCTGCAAAGTAAATTACTACATAGTATAATTACTTCGACAAAAGTTGTCAAGGATTAATTTCCTGACATTGAACGAAAAATGAGCTGCAAATCAAAAAACCTCTCACACCTAGCAAAGAATTGCCAGGGGCGAGAGGTTAGCTTCCGCGGTACCACCCTGTTTGCTCCAAAGGAGCCACTTTTCTGCACCAAATACAACTTCCTGTATTGTGCGGTTTAGGTAACGGGTTCCAAAACCCGGCCTCCCTTACTTACCCAATGGTTTTCAGAAAGGCAGCTCCAGGGTGATAAAGGTAACCTGCCATTGGCGCCGGCTTCCACCTTACCCGGCTCTCTGTAGCCCTGTATCAGATTCCTAATCCCTTTCAACGCTGTTAAGTATGTTTTAATTACTACCTAGTATAGTTTTAGAGTCATTGCCTGTCAAGAAGTTATTAGTCAAAATACTGTATAATCTCGTTCTGGGACTCTGGTAATATTTTCTTAGGACATATTTTTACTCAGTTCATGTAACACTACTTCCCAGAGAAACAAGGAGGGAATTCCATGCCAGACGATTCGCACCCCGATCAAATGCTAAACCAAGAGGGCCCTTCGGATTTAGATGTTATTCTTTCAGAAGGTCTGCGGGATAGGGTGACGAGGCAGGCAGAACGTAATTTATATCTGGGCGAACTACGAGAAAGGGTTATTAAATCCTTGAGCTTTGCCCAAGTTAAATCCAGCAAAATTTACCCAGAAATCCTTAAGGCCATTCAAGATCCTCGGGCCAGCCACGTGCTCCTCCACCATGTGGTGCCGATAAAACTAGGGTCTCGCTACGAAAAGCCCGCCCGCGCAAGAGGTCTAACAGTAACCTATGTCAGTGATCCAAATTTTAAGGGACAAATTGGCTTGGTAGTCGCCGCAGCGGATGCTGTGGATGTAGAAAATATCGAGGTAGCCGAATCATAGATCGGCTATTCTGCTTAGCGGGACATGATCGCCAGAAAAACCTCTGCCAATTGAGGGTCAAAATGTTTTCCAGCACATTTTCTTATTTCTTCAAGGGCTTCCCGCGGGCTTTTGCCTTTACGGTAAGGCCGGTCACTGGTGATGGCATCGAAGGCATCGGCAATAGCAATGATTCTTGCGACCAGAGGAATTTCTTTCCCTCGCAAACCGCAGGGATAACCGCTGCCATCATATTTTTCTTGATGGTACATAACCCCGTCATATATTTTTTCCATAACCGATTTGGGTTGGATTTGTTGGATAATTTGTGCCCCAATAACCGGGTGGCTTTTCATGATTTGCCACTTCTCTTCATCCAAAGGTCCGGTATCCAGCAATACACTGTCCCGGATACCAATTTTTCCGACATCATGTAGCAGAGCTGCCTGCTGTAAAAGTTCCTGCTGCTCCTGTTCCATTTCTATCTTTTCTGCTATGAGCAGTGCCAGTTGACTAACCCGCTCCGAGTGCCCCTTGGTATAGGGGTCTCTGGCATCCAACGCGGAAGATAGGGCCCGAATTAAACTGATCATGAGCTTTTCCTGCTTGTCAAACAAAATGCGATTATCGATAATAACAGCTACTTGACTGGCAAAGGTGGCACAAAGCCGAAGGTCCCTGTTACCAAATTGGCTGCCATCCGGTTTATTAATTAACTGCAGACATCCCAATCTGCTCCCCTTACTGACCAACGGGAGCAAAACCATGGAGGACACTGTGTAATTAAGGGCATAGCCGACATTTTCCAACAGCCCACTGCCCTCTCTGCTGCCAGTGGTCACGACAATAGGCTTTCCTCGTACGGTAACACTGTCGATATTGGAGGCAAACTGTTTTAACAACAGGCCCACAGCATCACCATCCAACCCGTAGGATGCCATCGGAGTCATCTGACGTTGTTCCCCAGCCAGCCATAGTAAACCAGTCTCAGCCCCTACCAACAGAGCAGCTTGTTCCATCAGTATTTCCACCAATTCTTCCACACGCAGGTCAGAGCTGAGCAAAGCACCCACTTCGATGAGAGTTTCTACTTCTTCCGAGGTAAATTGATCTCTGTTTTCCGCTTGCTTTTCGTATACATCCACCAATATGTTCTCCCAACGTAAATGTTTGGTATATATATTGGCCATTTCACCACCTAATTCCTGCCATTTTAGTAATTATAAACTATTCTCATTCTTCTGGCAGCAATTGCAACATCTACTCCCTGTTTGGCTAAAGATTTGAGAAATTATATCTTGAATTTTTCTTATAACAATCCAATCCCCCTGCATTGGCATACCTCCGCCCTCATACATGGCTTGAGATACAAAGTTAGTGCAATCAGAATAAATGCGGGATAATTAGTATTATATTATACTTATTGTAATTATTATAAGCCCAATTAGACACCCCATCCCAATCATATGATGAAGTAGCCGTCATTGATCTATCATCTAATATGTTTACTAATTCTTTGCCTTGTTTAAGTAAGTCTTCTTTTTCGTTAACACTATTAAGTGATTGTAATTGAGGGGCAAATTCATTAAGATATAATATTGATGCATTATCCTTTGAACTCCTTGCATATCTTTTAAAATAAGCTATCAAAACATCTTGTTCACCTTGATCTTTAACGTAAGGATATATTTCCTTAATAGCATGCATTACATTTATTTTATCTTCTTTATTTAAAGATGTTGCTTTATCCATTAAATTTGTGTCTTTTTGATGCTTTTTAATAATATTAGCTACCTTTACATCTTCATTATAGTACTCAGTTAAGGTGGTAATAATTATTTTCTCTTCTAATTCTGGGTCAACTAATGTTTCTGCTGCTGTGATACTTTTATCTTTTTCTTTCAAGTACTGTTGAACGTATGGATTTTGAACCGATTTATCTGTGAAACTTGCCTCTATGCTGCTTGTACGAGGTGGTTTGTCTCTTCACCTGCCTTGCTGATGGTACTTGCGAAAGCATAAAGCGGTTGTATTACCAGCGCAACAATGAAAAGAACAACGGGAAGCATTTTAATTCTTTTCACAAAGACCCTCCTTCATAGTTTTATTTTTCCTTTCCCACCATTCCGCATGGGTGGTAACATCACCCCCATTCCAATCTAAAAACAACCCTTATAATCTACATAATAATTGTAATAATAATACAAATCAAAGCCAACTAATTAACTATGACTAATTCCAACTAATTTCTACATATTTTCCTCATTTTGTTTTGATGGTTTATATCATTTTCATCACAATGTTCCACTACTTCCAAATAACATTTAACAATCTACTCAAAATAGACCGGTATTTTAGCAGCTTCCCTTTAGTAGGTGATTAAGTATGTTTTAGGAGTATTTTCGTACAGTCTGGTGTCCCTGGCGTTTACTCCTGATATCTAGAGAATAAATTTAACATTTTAACAAATTAAAGTATTAATTTAAGCAGGTGATGCAGTGTTAATGTAGAATAGTAAGTTTGTAATTGTAAAATCATGTCATAATTTGGGGAGGAGTGGTATTGTGAAGAAGTCTTTTGCGTTACTGGGTGTCTTGCTGATGTTATTAACGATTGTTTTAATCGGCTGTAGCAGTGCCCGAGAGGAAGAAGGAAAGGAAAAACCAGTGCAGTTTAAACTGGCTCACGCCACCTGGGTAGGTTATGCACCGCTGTATATTGCCAAAGAAAAAGGGTTGTTTGAGAAGTACGGTCTGGCCCCGGAATTGGTTGTAATTGAAGATGAGTCCCAGTATGCCGGAGCGATGGCCTCTGGGCAAATTCAGGCCTTGGGTAATGTTGTGGATAGAGAAGTCATCCACTCTGCCAAAGGTACTGCCGAAACCTTTATCTTGGCGATGGATGAGTCCGCTGGTGGCGATGGCATCATAGCTAAAAAAGAGATTACTAAAGTGGCAGACCTAAAAGGTACCACCATTGGGTTAGATAAGTCTAGCACTGCCTATTTCTTTCTCCTATCGATCTTAGAAAAGAACGGTCTGAAAGAAGCAGATGTGACCATCCAAGAGATGTCTGCCGGAGATGCAGGGGCAGCCTTTGTGGCAGGCAAGCTGGATGCAGCAGTTGTTTGGGAACCCTGGCTGACCAACTCTTCCCAGCGGGAAGGCGGCCACGTGCTAGTAAACAGTAAAGAGTACCCCCATACCATTGTAGATGTTATCACGCTGCGTCAGGATTTCCTAAAGGAACATCCGGAAGCTGCTACCGGATTAACCAAAGCTTGGTTTGAAGCTATCGATTTCTACCGTCAAAATCCTGATGAAGGCAATGCCATTATGGCTAAGGCCTTAGGTTTACAGAAAGAAGAGATTGCCGATATGGCCAAGGGGGTAGCTTTCTTTGGCAAGGAAGAGAACAAAGCTTTCTTTGCTAAAGAGGGAGAAAACACCATTTACACCCTGGTCGAACGAGCCGGGAAGTTTTGGCAGGAAAAGGGCATTATTAGCGAACAAGTAAACCTGGATCAGTTAATTGATACTACTTATGTAAATGAGGCTGCTAAGTAAATGCAGAAAAAAGCCCCGGCCAAAGTTTGGCCCAATAGAAGTTATAGAACTTTAACGCTGGCATCTTTTCTCTTTCTCTTTTGTTTGTGGTTTACTCTTAGCGCCAGCGGCGTGGTCAAGGAACTTTTTTTACCTGCCCCGTCTTCGGTGTGGCAGGCTCTTCAGGAAATGTACCGCGAAGGAATTCTCTTGGCCTACACCCTGGATAGCACCTACCGGGTGGTGGTGGGCTGGCTCATGGCTGTGGTGGCAGCAGTTCCCCTGGGAATGCTGGTGGCCAGCTCTAAGAAAGCAGAAGCTCTCTTGACCCCGGTGGTTGAATTTGCCCGCTACCTGCCGGTGGTGGCCATGGTACCCCTAACACTGTTGTATTTTGGCATTGGCGATTTACAAAAATTTGCGGTTATTTTCCTGGGTACCTTTTTTCAACTGGTACTTATGGTGAGTGATGTGGTAGCCAATGTACAGCGGGACTTGCTGCGGGCTGCCGCTACTCTAGGGGCCAGCCGCTGGCAGATTTACCGCCTCGTGCTGCTGCCAGCCTCCCTGCCGGGCATTATGGACAGCTTGCGGATCACCATTGGCTGGGCCTGGACCTATCTGGTGGTGGCAGAACTGGTGGCAGCCAATTCCGGCCTAGGTCATATGATCTTAAAGGCCCAGCGGTTTTTAGCCACCGACCGCATGTTTGCAGGTTTACTCATTATCGGTCTGTTGGGCTTGTTCACTGACCTTTTCTTCAAGTGGTTAACCCGGGTTGTGGTACCCTGGAGTGAGAAGGAAGGTGGAAAAGCATGAGTAAACTCATGGTAGAACAGGTGGGAAAAACCTTTGCCAGCGGGGACATCGTTGTGGAAGCGTTATCCGATATTAACCTGCGCATTGCGGAGCATGAACTGGCGGTGATTGTCGGGCCCAGCGGTTGCGGCAAGTCCACCTTACTCAACATTGTGGCAGGGTTGGAACAGGCCGACAGCGGTATTGTCACCATGAATGGCAGAAGCATTGAGGGGCCCGGCGCAGATCGGGGCATGGTGTTTCAGTCTTACACCCTATTTCCCTGGTTAACTGTGCAGCAGAATGTGGAATTTGGACTGAGAATCAGAGGAATTACTGCCAAAGAACGGCAGGAAATCGCTCGTCATTATATCGATCTGGTGGGACTTGGCAGTTTTGCAGCAACGCTGCCCAAAGCACTGTCCGGAGGCATGAAACAACGGGTGGCCATTGCCCGAGCGTTGGCCAATAAACCGGAAATGTTGCTGATGGATGAACCCTTCGGGGCGCTGGATGCCCAAACCCGCTTGGTTATGCAGGAACTCTTGCTTACCGTCTGGGAGCAGGAGCGCACTACCATTTTATTTATCACCCACGATATTGATGAGGCGGTACTACTGGCGGATAATGTTTATGTGATGTCCCGCCGGCCTGGACGAATTAGGAACCAGATCCAGGTGTCACTACCTCGGCCTCGGGATCACCGTGCTACCGTCTCTCCTGAATTCTCGACCATTAAAAAAGAAATTATGGAAATGCTGTGGGAAGAAAGCCGGACAGCCGCCATTGAAAGATAAGCTATCATTAACACTTAGGGACGGCAAACGATGCGAAACTTCGTACCGCTTGGCCGTCCCCTTTGGTATTATTCTAACAGAAATTATAAAATATATTTTCCCTTTTGACTGTCCCGATAGTACAGCTTTGATTTAATCCTCACATATATGCCACTTCCCTAAAACTCGCTTCTCGAATATCTTACCGCTACAATAATAACTTCTTTTTTCCGCTCGTCGATGCGATAAACGATTGTAAAATTCTTAACAAAAAGTTGGCGATAACCTCTGCTTGCGTAAGCACCTACCCGCCGCCTTGCCCCACGCTGTGGCATAACCTCCAAAGATAAAATTGCTTCCTCCAACTTGTCAATAAGGTTTATAGCCGACAGCTCAGCGTTAATCTCATTAGCAATAAAGGCGAAAATACTGTCTAAGTTACGATAAGCAGCAGAAAGCAACTTTACACAAAATGTTTCCTCCGCAAAGAGCTAAGAGCGTTCCTTGCCTCGTGCAGTTTACCATCTAAACGATATTCTGCCTCCGCTTGGGCAATCTCTTTATCCAGTTCATTTTCATCAAGCATTGCTTCGTAGGTTTCAATGCTCATTACAACCAAATCTCCATAACCGTTTTTCGTAATAAAAATCGGCTCGTTTTTTGCGTGGCATAAATCAGAAATTTCATTGGTATTTCTAAGGTCAGTAATAGGTCTGATCTGCGGCATAATACTCACTCCTTTCGCTGTACATTATTATAACATTATTATGTACATTTTACAATTGATTATAGTGAGACCCCGCCCCACAAACGCATAAATGAATAGTTTGTGACCTTTCTGTTCATTTATGCGTTTGTCGTGGAAGACAGCAACAAAAAGCGAGACGGCAGGGATGTCCCCACTGTCTCGCTATCTTTTTTCCTTCATTCATTTAGAGAATTAAGAGGCTTAGTCTGCCCTTAGGGACTATAGTTTTTCTCTGGTTCGGGCAATGGCCTGTTGAACGGCTTCCGGTGCCGGGCCACCCCTCACTTTGCGGGCAGCAGCACAGTATTCTACCCCAATGGCCGCATAGATATCGTCTGTAAAAACTGGGGAAAGCTCTTGGTATTCCTGCATGGTTAGTTCTTCCAGGTTTTTATTCTGTTGCAGGCAGTAGAATACCGCCTTACCCACGATTTCGTGAGCCTCCCGGAAGGGAATCCCTTTTTTAGCCAAGTAATCCGCCACATCGGTGGCATTGGTAAAACCACCCCGGGCCGCCTTGGCCATATTGTCCTGGCGTACAGTCATGGTAGCAATCATTGGCCGGAAGACCAGCAGACAACCCTTGACGGTATCAATGGCATCAAACAGAGCCTCTTTATCTTCCTGCATGTCTTTGTTGTAAGCTAGGGGAAGTCCCTTAAGCATGGTGAGAAGACCGGTGAGATCCCCATACACCCGGCCTGTTTTGCCCCGAATAAGCTCTGCCACATCGGGGTTTTTCTTCTGGGGCATAATGCTGGAGCCGGTGCTATAGGCATCGTCCAGTTCGATAAAGGCAAATTCTCCGGTGGACCAGAGGATAATTTCTTCGCAGAAGCGGCTTAGGTGCATCATCAGGAGAGACGCAGCAGCACAAAATTCCACAGCAAAGTCCCGGTCACTGACCGCATCCAACGAGTTATCACTGACTTCGGCAAACCCCAACAGTTCGGCAGTATACTCCCGATCCAAGGGGAAGGTGGTACCTGCCAGAGCACCGGAGCCTAGCGGCAGAACATCGGCTCTTTTATAGCAATCTGCCAGCCGCTCCCTGTCCCGTAAAAACATCTGGGTATAGGCCATTAAATGGTGGCCCAGGGTGATGGGTTGGGCCCGCTGCAGATGGGTATAGCCCGGCATAACGGTATGCAGGTGCTGTTCCGCCAAATCCAGCAGGGTTTCTATCAGTTCCTTCAGTTGAGCACGAATTTCGGTAATTTCATCCTTCAGATACATCCGAATATCCACTGCCACCTGATCGTTCCGGCTGCGGGCGGTGTGCAGTTTCTTGCCTACCGCACCAATTTTGGCGGTGAGCAGCTGCTCCACATTCATGTGGATATCTTCGGCTGCAATATCGAACTCCACCTGGCCGCCTTCGATTTCTTCCAGCAGCTTTTGTAAACCCGCCGCTATTTGAGCGGCTTCTTCAGGAGAAATAATCCCCACTTTGCCCAACATGGTGGCATGGGCGATACTGCCTTTGATGTCTTGCTTATAAAGTCTTTGATCAAAAGAAATGGAGGAATGAAAATCCTCCACTAAACGGTCGGTTGTTTTTTGAAAACGTCCGCCCCAAAGTTTCATGGAATACACCTCTTCAGCTCATAGGTATTTCTGTGGGGTTATGCCGTCAGCCATCAGCTTTTTAGGTTTTGGCTGACGGCTGAAAGTTCACAGCAATCTATTTTAATCCAGACTTTTTCTCCATCAGAGCACGAACCTTTAGCGGTAAGCCGAATAGGTTAATAAAGCCCTCAGCATCAGCTTGGTTGTACACTTCATCCCGGCCAAAGGTGGACAGCTCTTCATCATACAGGGAGTAGGGTGAAGTACTTCCCGCGGGCATAATGTTACCTTTGTATAGTTTTAATTTAACAGTACCCGTTACGGTACGCTGGGTATTGTTGACAAAGGCATCTAGGGCTTCCCGCAGGGGGGCGAACCAAACTCCGTCATAAACCAGCTCAGCATAACGCAAGGCAATCTGCTCCTTGTAGTGCAGGGTAGCCCGATCCAGGGTGAGCAGTTCTAATTCATGGTGGGCATACATAAGAATGGCACCACCGGGGGTTTCGTAAACACCACGAGATTTCATACCCACCAAACGATTCTCTACCATATCCACCAGACCAATGCCATTGGCACCGCCGATGATATTGAGTTTTTCTAACAGGCTAATGCTGTCCAGGCGTTCGCCGTTAAGGGCCACAGGAACACCCTGCTCAAAGCCGATTTCCACAAAGGTTGGCTTGTCCGGAGCCTGTTCCGGTGGAACGGTAAGCATTAGCATGTCGTAGGAAGAAGCGTTGGCCGGACTTTCCAGTTCGCCGCCTTCGTGGCTAATGTGCCAAATATTGCGATCCCGGCTATAAATACTTTTCTTGGTTACCGGCACGGGGATACCCCGGGCTTCAGCATAATCAATGGCATCTTCTCTGGAACGAATATCCCATTCCCGCCAGGGGGCAATCACTTTTAGGTGTGGGGCCAAAGCCTTTACCCCTAATTCAAAACGAACCTGGTCGTTGCCTTTGCCGGTGGCACCGTGGGCCACCGCCACAGCCCCTTCTTTTTCTGCAATTTCAACCAACTTTTTGGCAATCAGGGGGCGGGCAAAGGAAGTGCCCAGCAGGTATTTACCTTCGTAAATGGCACCTGCCTTCAGAGTGGGCCAAATGTAATCTTCCACAAATTCCTTGCGCAGGTCTTCAATATAAATCTTGCTGGCACCACTTTGGATAGCCTTTTCTTCCAGCGGGGCCAGTTCTTCACCCTGACCCAGATCCGCCGTCACGGCAATAACCTCGTAACCGTAGTTCTCTTTGAGCCAGGCAATAATAACAGAGGTGTCCAAACCTCCGGAGTAAGCCAGTACAACCTTTGGCATAGTGTGTATGCTCCTTTCTTGAATAAATATGCAGATATGGTTATTATAGCATAAAGCTCTATCATCTATGTAAAATGAAAAAAGGGCAAGGCTTCTTCATTTTCAGCTAAGCTTTTCCATGATTATTCTACCACATTTTACATACGTGACAATTAAATTCTCTTTTTCTACAACAAGGTTGCCAATACAGCCTTTTGGGCATGCAGGCGGTTTTCTGCTTCATCCCAGACTACTGAATGAGGTCCGTCAATAATTTCCGCGGTTACTTCCTCACCCCGGTGAGCCGGTAAACAATGGAGGAAGATGAAGTCTGATTTGGCCTGGGAGCACAATTCTCTGTTCACTTGGTATGCCGCGAAGGCCTTCTCCCGCTCCCGTTGCTCTGCTTCCTGACCCATGCTGGCCCACACATCGGTAACCACCACATCGGCATCGGTTACTGCCTGTACAGGATCGGTCAGGATGGCAATTTGTGCTCCCGTCTCTTGAGCATCCTGTTGTGCCAGTTTCACCACTTCTGCCTTAGGTTCATAGCCCTCGGGGGTAGCAACGGAGATATGCATACCCACCTTGGCACAACCATAGAGCAGGGAATGGACAATGTTATTGCCATCTCCCACATAGGCCAGCTTTAAGCCCTTGAGAGTGCCCTTATGCTCCTTGATGGTTAAAAGGTCAGCCAGAATCTGGCAGGGGTGCGTTAGGTCTGTGAGACCATTAATTACAGGCACCGTGGCATGCTCCGCTAATTCCTCCACTTCGCTTTGGGCGTAGGTACGAATCATAATACCGTCCACCATGCGGGACAGCACCTTGGCGGTGTCTGCCACCGATTCACCCCGCCCCATTTGAATATCTCTGGGACTTAGGAATAGTGCGTGTCCCCCCAATTGAAACATGGCCACTTCAAAGCTCACCCGGGTCCGGGTGGAGCTTTTTTGAAAGATCATCGCCAGGGTTTTCCCTTGTAAATAAGGGTGAGGTATCCCGGCCTTCTGCAGGGCTTTAATGCGGCTTGCTTCCTCTAGTAAAAAATTTATTTGCGGTACGGTAAAGTCGTGTAACGTTAACAAATCTCTACCCTTTAGGTCCTTCCTTACTGTTTCCAGCAACTCTTTCATCTATGTCACACTCCTCAAGTGGTTTTAGCTAACATTTTGAACGGTTTCTTTCACCAGAAATTCCGTAAACTTGGACAGTGCCACTGGTGTAACCGGGGCACCCTGTAATAAATCTTGCAGCACCCCAGCCATAGCCCTGGCTGTATCCAGAGAGGTAAGACAAGGAACCTTATACTCTGCGGCCAGGCGACGCAGACAGAAACCGGCACGCCCGGTCACCTTCCCCTTGGTGGGAGTGTTGACAACCATTTGCACATTCCCGGAACGCACTAGGGAAAGGGGGTCTTCGGTGACCACCACCAGTAACCCGGCGTCTGCCAAGGCAGAGGCTGTGTTGAGGGTCGCGTAGAGCTTAAACCCCAGGTTGGCATACTGCTGTGCCACCGTCACTGCTTCCAGCTTATCACGATCGGCCACAGAAATGAGCACAGAACCGCTTCTGGCCACCTTTAATCCCGCGGCAGTAATCGCTTTGTAAAAGGCATGGGAAAAGGATTTATCTACCCCCATTACCTCACCGGTTGATTTCATTTCCGGCCCCAGGGAGGTTTCCACCAAGCCTAACTTTTCAAAGGAGAATACCGGGGCTTTCACCGTAATGTAGTCGGACACCGGTCCTAATCCGGAACGATACCCCATATCTTTGAGTGTCTTGCCCAACATACAGCGGGTGGCCGTTTGCACCATAGGTACTCCCGTCACTTTGGACAGCACCGGCACGGTACGGGAAGCCCGGGGATTGACCTCTAAAACAAAGACCTCCCCATCCCCAACAACATATTGGATATTCATTAAGCCACAGATTTGCAAGGCTTTACCGATGCGCAGGGTATAGTCCATCACCTGCTCCATTTCCCGCTGGCTCAGACTTTGGGGTGGATAAACGGCAATGCTATCGCCGGAGTGGACACCGGCTCGTTCAATATGTTCCATAATGCCGGGAATAAAGATCTGCTGCCCATCACCGATGGCATCTACTTCCACTTCTTTGCCCCGGACATATTTATCTACCAGTACTGGGTGCTTAGGAGATACCTGTACCGCACTGGTCATGTATTTAAGCATTTGATCATCATTATAGACAATTTCCATGGCCCGGCCACCCAGTACATAGGAAGGACGAACCACTACCGGAAAGCCAAGTTCGACTGCAATTTGCCGTGCCTGTTCCACGGTGGTGGCAGTTTTTCCTTCGGTCTGGGGTACCCCCAGTCCCTTGAGTAGTTTTTCAAACTTTTCCCGATCTTCGGCAGCATCAATGCCGTCCACCGGGGTACCCAGAATGCGAACCCCCATAGCAGCCAAATCCCCGGCCAGGTTGATGGCTGTCTGGCCCCCAAATTGAACAATCACACCCAGGGGCTTTTCTTTGTCGATAATATTCATCACATCTTCCACTGTCAGGGGCTCAAAATAAAGTTTATCCGCTGTATCAAAATCTGTGGAGACTGTCTCTGGGTTGTTATTGATAATAATGGCTTCGATATTTTCCCGCTGCAACCCCCACACGGAATGCACCGAGCAATAGTCAAACTCCACCCCCTGGCCAATACGAATGGGCCCGGAACCTAAAACAATTACCTTCTCCCGGTTGGATACTGCTACCTCATCTTCATAATCATAGGTGGAGTAGTAATAGGGAGTGGCCGAGGCAAACTCCGCAGCGCAAGTATCCACCATCTTGTAGGTGGGAAGAATGCCTTGCTCCTGCCGCAGCTGCCGAATCACTTGCATGGGTTTACCACACAATCTGCCAATTAGAGTATCGGATAAGCCATAGGTTTTTGCCTTCCGCAGCAATTCCCCACCGGGCAGACCGGAACTGTGAATCTGTTGTTCCAGTACCACCAGATCTTTAATTTTCTCCAGGAACCAGTAGTCGATGGCGGTAAGCTGCTGTATTTCTTTAAGCGTCCAGTAACGCCGGAAGGCTTCTGCTATCACAAACAACCGCTCGTCGTCCGGGTGATTTAATTTGCTTTCCAGTTCCATCTCTGTCCAACTGGCACTGCCCTTCATTTGCAGACTGTCTACACCAATTTCTAAGGAGCGGACTGCCTTCATGAGGGCTCCTTCAAAGGTGCGGTCGATGGCCATCACCTCGCCGGTGGCTTTCATCTGAGTGCCCAGGTTACGGTCGCCGCTGGAGAATTTATCAAAGGGCCAGCGGGGGATTTTTACCACCACGTAGTCTAAGGTTGGTTCAAAGCAGGCCGTGGTTTTGCCGGTAACCGGGTTGGTGATTTCGTCTAAGTGAAGCCCGATGGCAATTTTGGCTGCCAATTTGGCAATGGGATAACCCGTAGCCTTGGAAGCCAAGGCCGAAGAACGACTAACCCGTGGATTTACTTCAATAACGATATATTTCATGCTCTGGGGGTCCAGGGCATACTGCACATTGCAGCCCCCGGCCACCTTCAAGGCACGGATAATTTTCAGGGAGGCGCTTCGCAGCATTTGATACTCCCGGTCAGATAGGGTCTGGGAAGGAGCCACCACAATGCTGTCCCCGGTATGGACCCCCACCGGGTCAATATTTTCCATATTGCAGATGGTAATGCAGTTATCTCCATGATCTCGCATCACTTCGTACTCTATTTCTTTCCAACCGGCCACACTGCGCTCCAGTAGGACCTGATTGATCATACTCATTTTAAGACCCCGGTGGCACACGGCGGTTAGTTCTTTTTCATCCTTCACAATGCCGCCGCCGGTACCGCCCAAAGTATACGCCGGACGTACGATTAAAGGATACCCAATCTGGTTGGCAAAGGCAATACATTCTTCTACCGAGCTGGCAATGGTGCTTTCCGGGATGGGTTCGCCAATCTCCAACATCGTGGCCCGGAAAAGTTCCCGATCTTCCGCCTTTTTAATGGTTTCCAAGGTCGTACCCAGCAATTCCACTTGATATTTAGCCAAAATACCCTGTTCGGCTAATTCCACCGCCATATTGAGGCCGGTTTGACCACCCAGGGTAGGCAGCAACCCATCGGGCCTTTCTTTGGCAATGATTTTCTCGATACTTTCACTGGTTAAGGGTTCAATATAGACCACATCAGCAATGTCGCCATCGGTCATGATGGTGGCCGGATTCGAGTTGACCAAGACCACTTTGATGCCCTCTTCCCGCAGGGCTTTGCAGGCCTGAGTTCCGGCATAGTCAAATTCCGCTGCCTGACCGATAATAATAGGCCCGGAACCAATCACCAATACCGTTTGAATGTCCTTCCGTTTGGGCATCGTTTTGCCTCCTTGATTGGTCTATCCTAATAATAATTTAGGGTCGGCAGAGGGAACGTATTTTTTGCCTAGTAATAGGTACGTCCTTTTTTGCCGTAGGGGCGATCTGTGATCGTCCGAATGAATTACCTGCGGGCTCACTGCTGTAGCAGAACGTCGGTCGCTCCTACGACGAATTATAATTTTTTACACGGTTTGCAGTGCGTTGTCTAAAATGGCTAAGGCTTGATCTACCTCATCCTGGGTAATGATCAGGGGAGGTAAGAACCTCAAAACATTACCGTTGGTACAGTTTATTAGCAATCCTTGCTCCAGGCAGTGGGCAACGATATCCTTGCCTTCGATGGTCAATTCCATTCCCAGCATTAAACCTGACCCTCTGATTTCTTTTACAAAGGAATACTTAGCTGCCAGTTGATTCAATTTATCGGCAAAATACCGCCCCACCTGCCGGGTGTTTGCCAACACTCCGTCGTGTAGCAGTGTTTCCATCGCTGCCAGAGCCGCAGCACAGGCTAAGGGGTTGCCGCCAAAGGTACTGGCATGGTCGCCCGGTTGGAAGGCCGCCGCCACAGCGTCTTTGGCCAACAGGGCACCAATGGGGAACCCTCCCCCCAGAGCTTTCGCCAGGGTGATGATATCCGGCTCCACCTGATAATGCTGGTACGCCAGAAACTCCCCGGTACGCCCCAAACCACACTGCACCTCATCAAAGATCAGCAGTAAGCCTTTTTCCCGGCAAAGTGCTCCGACACCTACCAGATACTCCTGGGAGGCTGGAATAACACCGCCTTCACCTTGCACCGGCTCCAGCATAACAGCACAAGTGTGAGGTCCAATGCTTTTTTCTAAGGCTGCCAAGTCATTAAAGGGCACATATTGAAAACCTTCGGGCAGCGGTGTGAAGCCCGTTTGATATTTGCTCTGTCCGGTAGCCGTGATGGTGGCCAACGTTCGACCATGAAAGGAGTTGGTGGCAGTAATAATTTCATACTTGTCTGGGCCTAGATGGATTTTCGCATATTTGCGGGCTAATTTAATGGCCCCTTCGTTAGCCTCGGCTCCACTGTTGCAAAAGAAGGCTTTATCAAAGCAGGAGTTTTCTACCAATAGCTTCGCCAGCTTGACCTGCTGTTCAATCCAGTAGATATTGGAGCAATGCAGTAAGTTCTTGACCTGGTGGCAAACAGCCTCTGCCACTTTGGGATGGGCATGGCCTAATGAATTTACCGCCAACCCGCCAACAAAATCCAGGTATTGCCGCCCGTCGGCATCCCAAACCCAGGCCCCTTCTCCCTTAACCAAGGCCATCGGCAACCGCCCATAGGTATTCATCACATACTGCTGTCCCATTGACACGATAGCAACATTATTCATAGTTTCACCTTACCTCCCAGACCCTATTTCACCATTGTTCCGATCCCTTTATCTGTAAAAACCTCTAACAAAATGGAGTGGGGCACCCGCCCATCCAAAATATGGGTGGTATTCACTCCCCCTTGAATCGCCTTAACGCAACATTCTACCTTAGGAATCATGCCACCCTGAATAACACCCTGTTCAATAAGAGCAGGGATTTCTTCTGTTTGAATAACAGACAGCAGTGACTCCTTAGTATTGCGGTCCGCCAGTATTCCTTCCACATCCGTGAGAATCATTAGCTTATCCGCTTGCAATGCCGTGGCCAGGGCTCCGGCTGCCGTATCAGCGTTGATATTATAGGTTTCACCCTCTTGGCCCACTCCCACCGGAGAGATAACCGGGATATAGCCCTCTTCAATAACTGTCTTTAACAGCTGCGGGTTAATATTTTCCACTTCACCCACAAAGCCAATGTCCGCTTGGTCTTTGCCCAGTTTCTTGGCAGCCATAATTAAATTGGCATCTTTGCCAGACAGCCCGATGCCCCGCCCGCCTAACTGGTTAATGAAAGAAACAATTTCTTTATTCAGTTTACCCAGTACCATCTCCACCACTTCCATGGTGGAGGAATCCGTAACCCGCAGGCCACCGATAAACTGAGATTCAATCCCCAATCGATTTAGCATCCCGGTAATGTCAGGGCCACCCCCATGCACCACCACCGGGTTAATACCCACAAACTTCATGAGTACCAGGTCAGTCATGACAGCTTGCTTTAATTCCGTGTTCAACATAGCGTGACCGCCGTATTTGATCACTACCGTTTTACCGGAAAATTTCTTGATATAAGGCAATGCCTCCACCAAAATGTTCGCTTTTTCCAGTGCAGATTGCATAATCTTTTCTTTCTCCTTCACAGCCATTGACTCTTGGCCTTGGCATATTTACCTTTAACGAATGGCTAACGGCCAAGGGCTAATTAGGTCCGATAGCTCCCATTAATCCGTACATAATCATAGGTTAGATCACAGCCCCAGGCGGTAGCGGAACTAGCCCCGGATTTCAGATCGACTAGGACAGTAACCGGGTCCTGACTGAGCATCACTGCGGCCTTTTCTTCATCAAATTCCAGGGCTGCACCGTCCTGGGCCACCTGTACTTCACCGATAAAGATATCTACGGTAGACGGGTCAAAGGTCGCCCCGGAATAACCTACCGCACAAAGAATACGCCCCCAGTTGGCATCTTTACCAAAGACAGCCGCCTTAAAGAGGTTGGAACCAGCCACCGAGCGGGCTGCTTTTTGGCCATCCTGTAGAGTAAGCGCACCGTTGACCGTCACCTCAATGAGCCGGGTGGCCCCTTCTCCGTCCCGGGCAATCATTTTTGCCAGGGCAGAACATACTTCTAACAATCCTTGATAAAAAAGCTGATACGCTTCAGTTTCTGGTAAAATCTCCGGATTACCGGCCTGGCCGTTAGCCAAGGCAAGCAACATATCGTTGGTGCTGGTGTCCCCATCCACGGTAATCATATTAAAAGAACTATCCACCGCTTGCTTGAGAGCTTGTTGCAACACCCCGTGGCTGATAACAGCATCGGTGGTGATAAAGGCTAACATGGTGGCCATATTGGGGTGAATCATTCCAGACCCTTTGGCCATACCCCCCAGGGTAACCAAGGTTTCTCCTAGTTGTACCTGAACAGCAACTTCCTTTGGCACCAGATCTGTAGTCATAATAGCCTGACTGGCTGCCATATGATTTTCTTTCGCTAAAGCCTCTACCGCCCGGGGCACAGCATCAACAATTTTTTCCACCGGCAGTGGTACACCGATAACCCCGGTGGAAGCCACTAAGACTTGCTCTTCCGGAATTGCCAAGGCGGTTGCCACCGCACGGCTGCTTGCTATGGCATCCTGTAGTCCTCTGCTCCCGGTACAGGCATTAGCATTGCCGGCATTAATAATCACGGCCCGGGCCAGCCCCTCTGCCACCCGCTGACGGGTAAGAACCAAGGGGGCTGCTTGCACCAGATTGGTGGTATAAACTCCTGCCGCTGCAGCAGGTGTCTCGGAAAGTAGTAAGGCAAGATCTACCTTATTATTTTTCTTTAATCCAGCAGCTACTCCACTGGCCATAAAACCTTTGGGGGCGGTAACTCCCCCAGGTATTACTTGAAGAATATTTTCTGTCATTCTATTCCTTCCTCCCTATGGGTACATACCTGCAAAATCCAGTCCGGTATTTTCCGGGATATCCAGGAGGAGATTAAGATTTTGCACCGCCTGGCCCGCTGCACCCTTGATTAAATTATCAATAGCGGAAAGCACGATGACCCGACCGGTTCTCGGATCTACGGTTACCGACAAATCACAAAGGTTTGAACCTGCCACATTCTTGGTAGCAGGATATATGCCAACAGGCAGTACCCGGACAAAGGGTTCCCCTTGATAAAATTCACGGTATAACTCGGTCAGCTGCTCACTGCTCATATGAGAAGTCATTTTGGCATAACTGGTACACAATATGCCCCGAATCATCGGTGTTAAATGAGGGGTAAAATTAACGGTAACCGACACGCCAGCCAGTTCGGACAGTTCTTGTTCAATCTCTGGTGTGTGGCGGTGTGTGGCTACTCCATAAGCCTGGAAATTATTTGTAATCTCCGTAAAATGGCTCTTTAAACTTAACCCCCTACCGCTTCCGGATACCCCGGATTTTGCATCAACAATAATTGTTTCCAGGTTAATTAATTTGTTTGTTAATAACGGTGCCAAACCAAGGATGGTACTGGTAGGATAACAACCAGGGTTAGCAACAATAACACTGTTTTTAATGTCCTTTCGATATAGCTCCGGCAAACCATAAACCGCCTTGGTTACCAGAGCGGAGGCTGTATGTTCGGTCTGATACCAATGTTGGTAGGTAGCCACATCTTTGAGTCGAAAATCCGCCCCTAAATCGATGAGCCTTTTCCCTTGGCGCATAACCTCCTGGCCCATAGGCATCGCGTGACCATGGGGCAGAGCGGTAAATATCACGTCGCAACGGTCAACTAATTCCGCTACGTTAAGTTCTTCCAGTGTATGGTCTACCACGCCTAATAAATGGGGAAATACTTCCCCCATAGCCTTCCCAGCATAAGTCTGGGAAGTCAGCACCGCTAACGTAGCCTGGGGATGTCGGGATAACAGCCGTACCAGTTCTGCCCCTGCATAACCCGTTGCTCCAACCACTCCTATCTTTGCCATCTGTCACCCTCCCTTTTTGCATAAAGATTTATATAATGTAGTGTTTTATACCATAATTAATGATTTTATCTTATAATTATACACCCACATGCATAAAATACAACCATTAATTTAGAGAACCATTCTAATTGGGTTACCACAGTGCCTACAGGCCTTCTCTTTGAGTCCCGTCACTTCGGTACGATAACCCTCTCTACGAATCATTAGCTCACCACACTTCGGGCAATTGGTATTCTGACTGCCCGCATCCCCCAAATTACCGAGATACACATAATGAAGTTTCCTTTTAGCCAATTGGTAGGCCCGCTGCAGGGTGGCTTCCGGTGTAGGGGGTAAATCAAACTGATAGTTGGGAAAATAGCGAGAAAAATGCACCGGCATATCCGGATCTAATCCCGCCAACCAATCCACCAGTTCCTGCACTTCTTCTTCGGAATCATTTAATCCGGGTACCAAAAGTGTGGTAATTTCCACATGGCATTCCTTGTAAGCCGTTTCTACGGTTTTTATGACGGGAGCCAAATGGCCCAAACAATTATCTTTGTAATATTTATCGGTAAAGCCTTTAACATCAATATTCATAGCATCGATATAGGGAAGAATTTTCTGGAGGGGTTCCTGCCGTACATAACCATTGGTCACCAGTACATTTTTCAGCCCTGCTTGTTGGGCCAAGCGAGCGGTATCGTAAATATACTCGTACCACATAAAGGGCTCGGAATAGGTATAGGCAATCCCGCTGCAGGGCAGCCCCTTATCCCTCTGTTGCTTAGCCAAATCCACAGCCTGTCGGGGAGACAAGTCCAAGGTTTGTGGTTCTCCATGGGCGATTTGCCAGTTCTGACAAAAACCACAGCGCAGATTACAACCTACCGTTCCCAGGGAAAGAATTAATGTATCGGGATAAAAATGGTAGAGCGGCTTTTTTTCCATGGGGTCTAAGGCATAGGAAGAAACCTGCCCGTAATTCAGGGTATAAAGAATACCTCCCCGGTTTTCCCTCACCCGACAGAAACCCTTGTGGCCCTCCCGAATACTGCATCCCTTAGGGCACAACTCGCAAAACACCAAACCATCCTCTTTGCTCTGCCAAAACATGGCTTCCTTCACCAAGAGCCACTCCCCCATTTCTAACATCTACTCTTCCCACTTCTAGGTATGCCGAATCACTTCAAAGCGCTCTAACTTCACTGCTTCATCTGTTCCAATACCCGCCTTTTGTTTGGCAATCTCCACCTGCTGCAGTGGGGTGTCCACTCCCTCCAGATCTGGCAATAGTAAACCGCTGCGACTTCCCCGACGCACAATCACCCCATATTTTTTAACATCCAGTTGTTCCATATTTTCAATAGCTTCCGGGGGCATGAGCACGTCCACAGATACCGTTAATTCAGTCAGTTCATCGCGCCGGATGGGGTAAAAACGAGGGTCCTGGGTACCGGCACTAACCGCGTTATAAACCACTTCTTGCACCACATTTTTTCGAGTAGGTGCCGTGGTTCCAATGCAGCCCCGCAAGTGCCCGTTCTTTTTAAAGGATACAAAGACACCCGCTTGCCCGGCGAACTCAGAAGGCACATCATAGTGATCCGGGTCCTTCCATTGACCCTGCAGGTGACTCTCTAAACTCTGCCGGGCTATCTGAACCAAGTAGCTCTCGCTGCTTCTTTGTTGTTCCAGCACCTTCTTTTTGTCTTGCTGCAACCGCCTCAGGAACGTTCGATTGGTGTCAGCACCCCTGGGCTGCAGAGCGGCCACCAGGTAGCCAACTCCAAAGGGTCCTTCATAAGATAATATCTCGCAATCTGCTGCAGTGCCCTCTAAAGCCCCCAGCATCATGGTGATGGGGCGCCGCCCGCATTCCCCTGCCTGCTCGCACAGGTCTTCCTCCAAGGTAACCAGTCCCATAACATCCAAGGACTTAAGAGACGCTACGATGGCCTGATCAAATTCCTTTCCCTTAGGGTCATACCCAGCCGGGGCATCTGCTGTGAGACGGTGGGAGAGATCCCCACTGGCAATAACAGCAACCTTTGTATTCGTTGCCTCTGCTGCTTGCTTAATGGCTAGTCCAAAGGCATATAATTTTTCTGGGGAGAATACTCCCATGGAGCAGGGAACCAGTGGTAAAGTAACCCCTGCCTGTTGGAGAAAGTAAAGGGGCACCACAAAACCGTGATCTAGCTCCAAACTTACCTGTAACCGTCCAGCCACTTTCTTATCGATCTCCGCCACCGGCAGGCCCAGCTCTTCCGCCTGCCAACCAATTTCCTGACCCAGCCCCTGGTTATATTGATAGGTAAGTGCCACCTGAGGTGCCCCAAAACCTGCCAAGTCCCCCTTGGTTTCCGGTAAAGCATTGATTGCAATGGCATCACCAAACACCGTGGCGTGGGGAGAAATCATTACCAGTGTTTCCGCACCACTGTTCTTAATTTTTTGCCCCATTGCCAGCATAGCCTCACGGGTATCCCTAATTTTATCTGCCTCTGCCCCTCCCACTTCCGGTACAGCAATAGGCGGATGCGGCATAACCCCGCAAAACACAATACTCATGATAATCCCTCCCTTTGAAAATTTGGCTTAATTTTTCTATCGTAATAATAACTGCAGGGTTAAATAAGGGTATGGTGTTATTATTTTCTGATGGAGCCAAAATCACTCTCAACTAGTTTTTTCGGATATACAATTTAAAATCCTGCCGCATGATTTCTGCAGGAGGAAGAAATTTACTTCTGTCGAACGTATTATCTAAGCTACGGGGGGAGGGGCTTTGATGATTGATCGAGTAATGTCGGCCTTGTTTAAAGCTAGCGAAAATATGCGGGTAACTCCCGGCAAACAAGTAGACAAAATTAATCAAAAACCCTTTACACTTGAACAGAGTCTGGCTGCCGAAACTGCCAAGGAAATGAGCAAAATCAAACGGCCTACGGAAGCTAAGCCTACCGATAAACCAACTACAGCAGAACGCCCGGAGCAGCCCCCTTACGTTCCTCTGCCTCTTCGCACACCGCTTTATGAAGATGCCAGATTTTATTGGAAACTAAAAGAGTTATCGGCCAAAGTACAGGAAAATGGTGAGGCTAAAGTTATTTTCAGCGTAAATACCAACACCCTGGGTACGTTGTGGTTTACACTCACCTCTCAGGAGAGTAAATACTTATCCGTTCAGTGCCTCACAGAGGCCAGCTTGGTAGCGGAAGTCTTTCGGGGCAGTTCCGAGCTTTTACAAAGGGAATTGACCGAGGCAGGGTATGAAAATGTCGTTGTCTCTTGTCGGATACAGACTGGTATTCGCAGCATAGCTGATTTGGATCCTGATTTTCTAGCAGGTGAAACTATTTCTTTATTGAATGTGCAGGTGTAAGCCATGAAAGAAATGAGGAAACCCAAGTTAAAGAAAGAACGAGTAGCAGCTGCCCTACGTTACCGCTATGAGAAGGATCATGCTCCGACCGTGGTAGCCGTGGGCAAAGGTGAGATGGCTAAGACCATAGAAAAATTGGCCCAGGATCACAACATTCCCCTCTATCGGGACGCAACCCTAGCCCATACCTTAGTTGAACTGGGATTAGGTGTAGAAATCCCGCCTCAGTTGTATGAAGCTGTGGCCAAGATTTTGGTGCATGTGGCTGCTTTGGATAAGAAGGTGATTAAGTAGCACCTGTATCGTGAACCAGCCGTAACGTTATATCTATTTAGAAAACTAAGGCTTGCGCCAAGTCTTTAGACGTCGGCGGAAGCCTTAGTTTTTCTTATACTTTCATCAATAGAAATTTTATACTTTCTGAAAGTGAAAAAATTAAAACAGGGTACCATGCCCTGTTTTTAGACTCTAAAAATAAGTTCTCTTTTATTTTACCGGCAAGGTAGTAACCGCCGGAGGTCTGCTAGCCGCAATTTGCCGCAAAGCATTCAAGGCAAAATCTACTTCTGAAGGCTGATTGTAGTAAGAAAAACTAAATCGGATCAGTTTTTCCTCAAAGGTACCTAAAGTGCGGTGGGCGTCAGGAGCACAATGCAACCCGGCGCGGCAGGCAATGTCGAATTCTTTATCCAACCGTTCTCCCACTTGACTAGCCTTATAACCGTCCATCCGAAAAGACACCACGGCTACTCTGTCATCGACATTCTGTGGGCCATAAACCTGTAGTCCTTGAATCCGTGCTGCTCCATCAAGAAAACGTTTCGTCAAATTCATTTCTTGGTCTCTAATCTTCTTCATGCCCACTCTACGCAGGAATTTTACTCCCGCCCCTAAGCCTGCAACACCAACTCCATTTAATGTACCACTTTCATATTTCTCCGGCATCATCTCTGGCTGAGTAGGTGTTTCAGATCCGCTACCAGTGCCACCTTCCCGTAGGGTCAAAAGCGGCACCCCTTCGCGGATATAAATACCCCCGGTTCCCGGGGGACCTAGGAGACTTTTATGACCCGGAAAGGTTAACACACTAATATTTAGTTTCTGTACATCAATATCTAACACCCCTGCAGTCTGTGCCGCATCCATAACGAAATATATGTTATGCTTGGCAGCAATTTGCCCTACCTCTGCCGCCGGCATAATGGTGCCTGTTACATTGGAAGCATGGGTCATTACGATGGCCTTGGTATTGGGCTTGATAGCCTGCTCGATATCTCTAACAGAAATATTACCTTGACCATCACAGGCAACTTTGGTCACTTCCACCCCATAGGAAGCCAGAGTATATAAGGGCCGTGTGACCGAGTTATGCTCCATGGAACTAGTAACCACATGATCTCCAGGTCGCAGCAATCCTTTAATGGCGAGGTTCAACGAATCGGTAGCATTTAAGGTAAAAATAATACGATGATGGTCTCCAATATTAAAAAGCTCAGCCAGTAGTTCCCTGGTTTCATCCACCATCTGGTTGGCCTCTACGGTCCTTCTATGTCCTGCTCTGCCGGGGCTGGCTCCTACTTTTTTAATAAAATGTTCCATGGCCTGCCATACTTCCGGTGGCTTTGGCCAGGAAGTTGCCGCAGAATCAAAATAAACCAAAATTTCCCCCCCTTAAAAAATTATGCTTATCTAATGTTCCATTTTATTCACCAATGTATGCGCCAGTGACTATCTAATTAGAAAAACTAAGGCTTTCTGAAAGTGTAAAAAATCTGGGCTCAAAGAAATAGTAACGTTACCATTTCTTTAAGCCCAGATTTTTGAAAAAGTACACGCAGGGTGCCTGGCAATTCCAACGCTACGCTTATGGAATAGCTAGTCTACCTTGCTCGCTTTTAGTTTTACAAAGATGCCTTCTTTGCTTTCTTAGGGCGCAGGTATATAGTTTCCTGGCTGTTCTTTAAAGGTTTTTAGTGCTTCTTCCCCGCTTTTATCCCCAGTTTCACCCTGTCCCTCTACCTGTTCACCAGAGTAGTATTTAATAATTCCGGCAGCAATGCTCCAAGCTACTTTGCTTTGATAAAGTGGGTCTTGCAACAATTTATCTTCCTCGGGGTTGGTAACAAAACCAATCTCCACAATCGCCGCAGGCATTTTCGTTTTTCTCAGGGCGTAGTAATCCACTTGTTTAGCCTGCCGTTTGGTGTTACCTAGAATCGTAGTCATTTCTTTTTGGATGCATTCCGCCAATATTTTACTTTGGCCAGATTCAGGGTGGGAAAAAACCTGGGCCCCATGCTCTCTGGCACTGGGAAAAGCATTGCAGTGAATACTGATGTACAGATCGGCATTCCTTTCGTTGGCCCTATCTGCTCTCCGAGATAGGTCTTGTCTTTTTTTCCCCTGCCAGCCCGGAGTTGCGTCATCACTTAAATCGATGTCGGTATCTCGGGTCAGAATTACCGCAGCTCCCATTTGTCCCAGCACCATAGCCAATCGTTTGGATACTTCTAAATTGATTGCTTTCTCAGGCACTCCGCTAACACCAATCTTGCCTGGATCTCTGCCTCCATGCCCCGGATCTACAACGATGAGTTTATTGGCTAGCACATAGGACATAGATGTAATATTTTTCTCTTCCAGCTTCAGCACAGATAATTTATACACTTGAGCAGCCAGGATAATTAGAGCAATAAGCCCAATTACATAATATTTTTTTATCCTAACTGCACGAATTACTGTCATGATTTATCCACTCCTTTAGTAGTACAAGTCTTCTAAAGGAATGGTATGCTTTAAAATTGGTAAATAGAAGCAATAAAAATAACTTGGACATAATAAAAAGGAAGGCCAGCTGCCTTCCTTTTGCATAAGCATATTGAATTAACGTTTGGAGAACTGGGGTGCGCGACGGGCTTTCTTAAGACCGTATTTACGACGTTCTTTCATCCGTGGGTCACGGGTTAGGAAACCAGCACGCTTTAAAACAGGACGCAGGTTAGGATCTGCTTGTATTAGAGCACGGGCAATACCATGTCTTACAGCACCTGCTTGACCACTTACACCGCCGCCAAGAACTTTAACAATTACATCAAAACGGCCAACAGTATTAGTAAGTTCCAGGGGCTGACGAACAACCATTTCCAAAGTCTTACGACCAAAATAATCCAATACTTGTTTATTGTTTACAGAAACCTGGCCTTCACCGGGAACCAGATAAACTCTGGCTATTGCGTTTTTACGACGACCGGTTCCGTAAAATTGTACTTGAGCCACAATACTTCCTCCTTCCGGTAAAGACTAAATTAAAAATTCCATACTTCCGGCTTTTGAGCCTGATGGGGATGCTCGCTACCTTCATAAACTTTGAGCTTTTTGGATTGCTGTTCACCCAAACTGTTATGGGGTAACATACCTCTGATAGCCTTTTCTACAATCAGCTCAGAGCGTTTTTCCATCATTTTGCGGTAGGGAACCTGCTTCAAACCGCCGGGATAACCACTGTGCCGGGTGTACATTTTTTGATCCAGTTTTTTACCGGTAAGGATTACCTTATCAGCATTAATAACAATTACATGGTCACCGGTATCTACGTGGGGAGTGAACATAGGAGTATGCTTCCCACGCAAAATGCGAGCAGCTTCAACAGCTACGCGACCAAGGGCCTTTCCTTCAGCATCGATAACGAACCACTTGCGCTCTATATCAGCTGGCTTGGCCATGAATGTAGTCTTCATTATCCGTTTACCCTCCTTACTGCCTGTGCAGATCACGACAACGGGGCGGGAGTCGTAACCGGCCACACATGGTATTATTTTAATAGATTGGCTATAATGTGTCAAGTGTGGTTACCTGAATGAATTGTAAATATTACTGGTGGATTTAGCCATTAGCCAATGGCTCGCGACCCCAAAGTCTTACCCGTAAGCCTCGCTAGTACTCCACTTCCATCATACACAACCCTTGTGGAGGTACGGTGGTCCCAGCTAGAGTTCTCTTCCTGCTGGCAATAATCTCTTCCATCTCCTGTGGTTTGATTTTGCCCATACCAATGTTTAGTAAAGTGCCGGTAATAATTCGCACCATATTATATAGGAAACCATTACCCCTAAGGTAGAGATGAATAACAGGTTTTTCTTCGACAAGCTCCGCCCGCAGGATCGTCCTTACGGTATCTTTCACTGGTGAGCCCTGGGCTTGAAAACACTTAAAGTCATGGGTGCCCAATAGATACCGACAGCCTTCCTGCATAGCCTGTACAGTAAGAAGTCTCGGCTCATGGTAGCAGTAAAGCCGATGCTGTGGCGACATGACTCGATGGTGGTAAATTGAATAGCGATAGGTCTTTGCCTTGGCTGAAAACCGGGCATGAAAGTCTAGGGATACTTCTTCTGACCTCACAATTTTAATATCTTCTGGAAGCAGCGTATTGAGTGCCAAATGAATTTTTTCTGTGGGCACAGGCCATTTATCACTACGAAAGTTGACCACTTGACCCTGGGCGTGAACACCAGCATCGGTTCGTCCCGCTCCAATAATTTGGATGGGACTTTGGGCTACTTTGCTTAAAGTGGTTTCTAATACCTCTTGTATGGTGGGAAGTCCTGTACCCCGTTGCTCTTGAAAACCATGATAATTCGTCCCATCATAAGCCACTGTTAATTTTATATTTTTCATTGTTCCATTCCCCACCATCATTCATGTCCAAAGATCATTTTCAATGAGCACTTGCGCGAATTGTCTGCATCGGCCGCGAGTGGTTTTATCAAATGCCCCCTCAATAGTGGGTTCAATCCCCAACGGAGGGGGCATTTAATATAAGGTTAGACCCAACGTTCCAAACCAACTAGTATAGTCGATGCAAATAAAATAAGTAAAATTAGAAAATCCAGATAACGGTATTGAAATTGTTTTAACCTCGTACGACCATTATCTCCTCTATAACAACGAGCTTCCATGGCAATTGCCAATTCATCTGCCCTTCTTAGTGAACCTGCCAATAGAGGAACCAATAAGGCTACGGCAGCTCCTAGTCTCTTCTCCAAACTCCCTGTGGTTAGAGAACCACCCCGCGCCTGCTGAGCCTTCATCACAACTTCTGCTTCCTCTAAGAGAGTAGGTACAAACCGCAAAGCTATGGTCATCATCATAGCCAACTCGTGCACTGGTACTCCCAGCCTTTTCAGGGGCTGTAGGAGTTTCTCCATAGCTCCCGTGAGATTAACCGGAGTGGTTGTCATGGTTAGCAACATGGCTGCTAGCACAAGTAACACCAATCGATAGATAAGCCTCAGTCCCAGGAGTAGCCCTTCTCGACTGACACTAATAATGCCCCATTCCCAGAGGGTCTCACCAGGATAGGTAACCGCTTGCAGTATCAGGCTGATGATGAGAAATATCCACAGAAAACGCATCCCCCGCCAAAGGGCGGCTAGGGGAACCTTTGCCATAGCATAGCCAAAAAGAATTGGCAAACCAGCAGCTAGGTAGCCTACCGGTCCCTGGGCTAACAACACCCCTGCCATGATTAACGGCATAGCGAGAAGTTTTGCTCTGGGGTCCAATCTATGTACTAGTGAATTGCCTGGATAATATTGACCTACCGTAATATTGGAGAAAAAAGACACGATGAAACACCTGCGTTTCATTAATTTAGCCATAAGCCTATACCAACATCATGATTTTCGGACGTGCAAAGCACGCTCCTACAACAAAAAACACCCTTTTTTTTCACAAATAATCTAACGGTCATAGGTATTCATTCAGGCGTTTATCATGGCTTTAGATTCTTATCTTACTAAAGTTATCTCAATAACTAAAAGTTAACGGCTAAAGGCTAATGGCCGCTACTGTTGACGGCCACTCCGACCCCCTAGTAACCGCCCCACTTCCCGCTCTGCATCCACCAGTGTCGTTAGGTTAGCAATACTCTTGCCTCGTTCACGCAAAGCATTGGCTAATTCTGAAGCAAAGGGAACAGCTAGACCGATCTCTGCCAACTGGTTACCCCGTGCAAAAATCTCCTGCGGGCAGCCTTCCATAAATACTTTGCCTTTATGTAAAACCGTAACTTTGTCAGCCCGGTGAGCAACTTCTTCCATATCATGGCTCACCAGGATCGTGGTAATTCCTTGCTTTCGGCATAATTCAGTAAAGAGATTCATGATTTCCTGTCGTCCCCTAGGGTCCAATCCAGCAGTAGGTTCATCGAGCAGCAGGATCTTTGGCTCCATGGCCAAGATACCCGCTATGGCCGCTCTGCGCTGCTGTCCACCACTAAGCTTAAAGGGAGATAAAGGATAGTATTCTTCCCCCAGCTTCACTTTTTTGAGGGCCGCTTTCACTCGTCGTTCTATCTCTTCAGAAGTCAAAGCCATATTCTTTGGCCCATAGGCCACGTCATTGTATAAACTATCTTCAAATAATTGACGCTCGGGCTGTTGAAAGATTACCCCCACCCGCTGCCAGAGAATGCGGCGATTCTTTTTTTGGCTTAGGTCCAGACCATCAACAACAACTTTTCCAAGACCTAACTCCAAGCCCGCCATCACTTGCAAAAGGGTAGATTTTCCCGAGCCTTGGGGTCCAATAATAGCCCTAAACTCCCCACTTTCTACAGTCAGGTTTATATTCTGCAAAGCCTGACGTTGCAAAGAGGTCTTTGGTGCATAGGTAAGCTGAAGATTTTCAATCTCAATTACTTTAGACATAGGAACTCAACCCATTCTTTTACGCTTAACAAATCACTTGGTATGTCAAAGCCCTTTTGTTTGAGTCTCTGAGCTAGGCGTCTTGCCGGTGGTATCTCTAAACCCATTTTCACTAACCGGTCTTCCTGGGAAAAACATTGCCTCGGCTCTCCTTGAAGAACAATTTTTCCTTGCTCTAGAATTACTACTCTGTCTGCCATGAGGGCTTCGGACATATCATGGGTTACCAGGATAATGGTTTTCCCTAATTGTCTTAAATGAGTAAGCTCTCTCATTACTTCCTGGCGGCCACCAGGATCTAGCATAGAGGTAGGTTCGTCCAGCACCAATACCTCCGGGTCGACAGCCAGTACAGAAGCAATAGCCACTCTCTGTTTTTGTCCTCCGGATAGCCTGTGCGGCGGTGATTGCAAAAGTTCATGAATGCCAAATTGAGTGCTAATTTGCTCAATTTTTTCCTTCATCTCCCAAGGAGGTATACCTAAATTTTCCATGCCAAAGGCCAGTTCTTCTTCCACCAGAGCCGCCACCAGTTGGTTGTCTGGATTCTGAAAGACCATACCAATCCTCTGTCTGATCTGCCAAAGAACTTCTTCATCCCGGGTACTCTGTCCCTCCACCAGCACATGTCCACTGGTGGGAATCAATAAACCATTAAAGAGCCTGGCCAATGTGGACTTTCCTGAACCATTGGGTCCCAAAAGTGCCACCATTTCACCAGCAACTATTTCTAAGCTGATGCTATCCAAGGCTTTTTTTTCCTGTGTATCTGGGTAGCTAAAAGATACCCCTTGAATATTCAAAACAACCCTATTATGTACCATGCTGCACCTTACCAGTATCTTTTTGCTTGGTCCTTAGCCATTAAACTTTAGCCTCTTTGGTCTTAAAGTCAATGGTTAAAGGTTAAAGGCTAAAGGCCAGTTTAAATTAAACATAGCAGTTCCTACCAGCCTAGACAAAAACCCCGGGGCTTATGCATAACATAGTGCGCCCCGGGGTCTCTTTCTTTAGCAAGGCGAAACGGAAACCACACGTCCCGGGGTTTCCGCTATTACATACGCCTGGAATTTATACTAACTCAAGCAGCGCCATTTCTGCTGCGTCACCCCGGCGATAACCTACCTTAACAATACGGGTATAACCACCCTGGCGCTCAGCATATTTAGGAGCAATGGAATCAAATAGCTTTCTTACAACTTCTTCTTCGTAGATATATTCTAAGCACTGGCGTCGAGCAGCTAGGTCGCCTTTTTTGGCAACAGTAATCAGCTTCTCGGCGATGCTGCGAACATCTTTAGCCCTGGGTTCAGTGGTCTGGATTCTCTCATCCCTGAACAAAGAGGTAACGAGGTTTCTCAACATAGCTTTGCGGTGGCCAGTGGTTAGACCAAATCTGCGATAGCCCACATTTCGTCCCTCCCTTACTCGTCGTCATCCCTTAGTGACAGGCCTAATTCATGTAATTTATTGACTACTTCTTCCAGCGATTTCTTACCAAGGTTACGAACCTTCATCATATCCTCTTCATTTCGCTGAATTAGTTCTTCAACAGTGTTGATACCAGCCCGCTTTAGGCAGTTATAGGAGCGTACCGACAGGTCAAGCTCTTCAATCGTCATTTCCAGAATCTTGTCCTTTTGCTCCTCTTCTTTTTCCACCATAATTTCAACATCGTTAACCGTTTCGGTTAATCCCATAAACAATCTCAGATGCTCGCTTAAAATTTTGGCGGAAAGGCTGGTGGCCTCGTCCGGTCGGATACTGCCGTTGGTCCAGACCTCAAGAGTGAGCTTGTCGTAGTCTGTAATCTGACCTACACGGGTGTTCTCCACAGTGTAGTTCACCTTACGCACCGGTGTATAAATAGAATCGATGGGGATAACTCCAATAATGTGTTCACCCTTTTTATTCTTCTCAGCGGAAGAATAACCCCGACCTTTACTTACGGTAATTTCCATAAACAGTCGGGCCCCTGTATCCAGGGTTGCCAGGTGTAACTCAGGGTTTAAGATCTCCACATCTGCATCAGGTATAATGTCACCGGCAGTGACGGGGCCTTCGGTTTGGGTTTCCACCCGAAGTATTTTTTCCTCGTCGCTGTGTATCTTAAGACAAAGATTTTTTAAGTTTAGGATAATATCGGTAACATCTTCCTGAACACCCGGAACAGTACTAAACTCATGCAGCACACCTTCAATTTTCACTGAGGTTACAGCAGCTCCAGGCAGAGAGGAAAGTAAAATCCGACGTAGAGAGTTGCCCAGGGTAATCCCGTAACCTCGCTCCAGCGGCTCTACCACAAACTTACCGTAGGTATTATCCTCACTCTGTTCTACAATCTCAATCTTCGGCTTTTCAATCTCCAACAATTCGGTAACCCTCCTTTGGCCGGACCGGAACAAACATATAGCCGACCAATTACCTGGAATACAGTTCGACGATTAAATGTTCTTCAACCGGCACGTCAATTTGATCCCGGCTTGGTAATGCTACAACTCTACCTTTAGCTTCCTGTGCGTCATACTCTAACCAAGCTGGAGGAGTACGGTCAGCAGATCTCTCGATTAATTCCTTAATGCGAGGAGAATTCTTGCTCTTGTCAGAAACAGCAATTTCTTCACCCACACGCACCTGGAAGGATGGGATATTAACTTTTTTTCCGTTCACGGTAAAGTGTCCGTGGAGCACCAGTTGGCGAGCTTCCACTCTGGAGGCCCCCAAACCTAAGCGATAAACCACGTTATCTAAACGACGTTCCAGTAAACGCAACAGGTTTTCACCAGCTACGCCACCCTGACGCTCTGCACGTTCGAAATATGTGCGGAAGGGTTTTTCTAAAACGCCATAGATACGGCGTGCTTTTTGCTTAGCACGAAGCTGAATACCGTATTCAGAAACTTTCTTACGACCTTGGCCATGTTGTCCGGGAGCATAACTACGACGGTCAATTGCACATTTACCGGTGTAGCAGCGGTCTCCCTTCAAATACAACTTTAGGCCTTCACGCCGACATAAACGGCAGTGTGGACCAGTGTATCTTGCCATGGAAACTCACGCACCTCCCTTTAAACTCTGCGGCGCTTAGGCGGCCGGCAGCCATTGTGTGGAATTGGGGTAACATCTTTAATCATATTTACTTCTAAACCGGCGGCTTGCAGTGAACGAATTGCTGCCTCACGACCGGAGCCGGGTCCCTTAACGGTAACTTCAACTTCTTTTAAGCCATGTTCCATTGCATCTTTAGCAGCGGCTTCAGCAGCCATCTGTGCGGCAAAGGGAGTGCTTTTACGGGAACCCTTGAAACCCACCTGACCGGCGCTGGACCAGCCCAGGGTGTTACCCTTCAGATCGGTAATGGTAACGATGGTATTGTTAAAGGTGGACTTGATATGGGCCACACCTTGCTCAATATTTTTCTTTTCCTTACGTTTTGCTCTTACTTGGCGACGCGCCATGTTTGTTATTTACCCCCTTTCACCCCTACTTCTTGCGTTTTGCACCAACAGTCCTCTTGGGACCCTTACGGGTACGTGCGTTGGTCTTTGTACGCTGTCCACGAACAGGAAGTCCGCGACGGTGTCTGAGGCCACGATAGCAACCAATTTCAATCAGACGTTTAATGTTAAGAGCAACTTCTCTGCGGAGGTCACCCTCAATTTTAACGTTCTTGTCGATATAATCCCGCAGTTTGTTAACTTCTTCTTCTGTTAAATCTTTAATTCTGGTGTCCGGGTTAACGCCGGTTTGACTCAGAATTTTTTCAGCGGTGGGCTTACCAATACCGTAAATGTAGGTAAGTGCGATTACTGACCTTTTATCTTTCGGCAGGTCCACCCCGGCAATACGTGCCATAGTTTGTTACACCTCCCGTGTTACCCTTGCTTTTGCTTGTGCTTGGGATTTTCGCAGATAACCATGACCTTACCTTCACGGCGGATAATCTTACATTTTTCGCAAATCGGCTTGACCGATGGTCTCACTTTCATCAGTGACCCTCCTTTGGGGGACTCTAGTTTACTTAAAGCGGTAAACGATGCGACCCCGGGTTAAGTCATATGGAGACAATTCCACCGTAACCCTGTCGCCAGGTAGTATACGGATAAAGTTCATACGGATTTTGCCCGAAACATGGGCTAATACTCTATGCCCGTTCTGAAGTTCCACCCGAAACATAGCATTCGGTAACGGCTCTAAAACCTTGCCTTCAACTTCTATAACATCATTTTTAGACATTGCTCTTTACCCAACCTCCTTGCCCTTGAGTAAGGTTATTCTTGGGCCAGCTTAATAAGTTCTCCGATTTCTAACATGATTTCTGCGTTGGTTACTTTGCTCTTTTCGGCCAATCTCCTGGAAATTCCTTCCGAATGATGTGGCCAAATTTTTAGATGCTTTAGGTTTTTTTTCTTGGGTTTTTCTATCCCTCGATATTCACCGTCTGTAACCAAGATGAAATCATCTTCGGATTTGCTAACAACCAAGTAATACCTTCCTTTATCACGCCCCTGGGTCGAACTCACCAGTTGTCCGGTCCTCACTTCATCAACCAAACCTTGCACCTCCAACACCCTTTTCGTGTCCTTGGCCACTTAAAGTTTAGTCAGAATTTCTGGTGTATCATCGGTTATGGCAATTGTATGTTCAAAGTGGGCCGACAGCCTGCCATCTAGAGTGACCACAGTCCAATTGTCCGACAGCGTGCGAACCTCAAAGGTGCCCAGGTTAACCATGGGTTCTATTGCTAATGTCATCCCTTTTTTTAGCCTGGGCCCGCGGCCAGGAGGACCATAATTCGGTATTTGCGGGTCCTCATGCATTTTAGACCCAATACCATGACCAACATAGTCCCGAACAACCGACATACCCTGACTTTCCACGCATTGTTGCACAGAGTGAGAAATATCACTCAAGCGATTTCCTTCCACTGCCTTGGCAATGCCGGCATACAGGGATTCCTCGGTTACCCTCAACAGTTCCTGTGCCTCTGAACTCACAGCACCTACTGGAAGGGTTAGGGCACTGTCACCAACAAAACCATTTATTACCGCACCACAGTCAATGCTAATAATATCCCCATTTTCCAATTTTTTTAAACTGGGAATACCGTGTACTACCTCTTCATTAACGGAGGTGCACAGGGTAGCGGGGAAGCCACCATATCCTTTGAAAGCAGGACGTGCTCCTTGACTTCGGATAAAATCCTCCGCCTTCGCATCCAGTTCCTTGGTGGTTACACCAGGCTTTACCATGCCCTTTAGTATTTCAAAGGTTTCGGCAACAACCCTTCCCGCATCCCGCATATAGGTTAATTCTTTTTCGCTTTTAATTGTAATCATCTTATTCACCTGCTTATTTAAGGAAACCTTGGTAGCTCCGCATGAGCAGGTGAGATTCAATCTGCTTCATCGTGTCTAACGCAACACCAACTACAATCAATAGGGCAGTACCACCAAAATAAATATTCGGTATCTTTGTTAAAGGAAGAATAATGTTCGGCATAATTGCAATCAGTGCCAAGAAAATGGCGCCGGCCAACGTAATTCTACTCATAATTTTACCGATATATTCAGCAGTGGAGCGTCCCGGGCGCAACCCAGGAATAAAGCCCCCATGCTTCTTGATATTTTCAGCCATGTCCACAGGGTTCATAATAACTGCTGTATAGAAGTAAGTAAACCCGACAATTAACAAGGCGTATAAAAGACTATTCAAAACCCCGCCCCAGGTAAACCACTTAAGGTACCAAGCTGCTACGGCATTCTCATGGAACCAGGAAGCAATTTGACCCGGAAACATTAGCAGTGATGAAGCAAAGATAATCGGAATAACACCGGCCTGGTTCACTTTTAGAGGTAAATGGGAAGTCTGACCACCGTATACACGGCGTCCCACAACCCGCTTAGCATACTGTACCGGAATGCGACGTTGTCCTTCCTGTACCGCAACCACTGCAGCAATAACCAGAGCACCGATGATTACCAGAACAAGCACGCTTAGGAAGTTAATGGTGCCTGCCCTCAAATATTCAGTCATACTTACGAGGGCTGACGGGAGTCGGGAAACAATCCCTGCAAAAATCAGTAATGATATACCGTTACCAATCCCTTTGTCAGTAATTTGCTCACCAATCCACATCAACAGTACAGTACCTGCAGTAAAGGTAATGGCTACCACTAAATAGTTCAATACACTGGGGTTAACCAATGCTCCTTTCAGAGCCACCGACATACCAATGGCCTGAATGAACGCAAGTACTGCGGTAAAGTAACGTGTATACTGGGTAATCTTTTTACGCCCTTCTTCTCCTTCCTTGGCCAATTTCTCTAGATGAGGAATGACCACGGTGAGAAGTTGCATAATGATAGATGCGTTGATGTAAGGGGTGATACTCATGGCAAAAATACTTGCTCTCTTAAAAGCACCACCGGAGATTACATCAAAGAAGCCAAGCAGCTGCCCTTTTGTCAGCAGGTCGGCAAAGGCATCCGAGTTAATTCCAGGTACCGGAATATGTGCACCCACCCGGAAGAGAAACAACATTGCCAGGGTAAAAAGCAGCTTGCTACGCAGTTCATCCAGTTTGAACGCAGTCTTCAGGCTGTTTAACACCCTTAGATCACCTCGGCTTTACCGCCGGCAGCGGCAATCTTCTCGGCTGCTGACTTACTAAAGGCATGAACTTTTACAGTTAACGCTTTTTCCAGGGCACCATCACCCAGGATCTTCACGCCATCGCCGATCTTTTTGATTACACCCACTTCTAATAGTAATTCAGGAGTTACTTCCGTGCCGGGTTCAAAAACATTGAGATCATCCAGGTTAATGGCAGTGATCTTCTTTTTAAAAATGTTTGTGAAGCCCTTCTTGGGAAACCGGCGAGCTATGGGCATTTGTCCGCCTTCAAAACCACGGCGCACACCGCCACCAGATCTAGCGTTTTGACCCTTGTGACCTTTGCCGGAAGTTTTACCTAAACCAGAACCAATACCTTGCCCTTTACGGGTGGGCTTTCTTCTTGATCCCGGAGCCGGTCTTAATTCAGAAAGATTCAACCGGTACACCTCCTTTAGGCTTCCTCAACCTTAACCAGGTGAGCTACTTTGTTGATCATTCCCCGAATTTGGGGATTATCAGTTTTTTCTACAATACTATTGGTTTTCCCCAAGCCCAGAGCACGGACAACTTTTCTTTGAGTCTCCGGCCGTCCGATAAGACTCCGAACCAGGGTAATTTTCAGGTTGGCCATTGTCCGTCCCCCTAACCTAACAGTTCTTCAACGCTTTTGCCACGCAGGCGAGCCACTTCATCGGGAGTCTTTAATTGCTTAAGACCTTCCATTGTAGCATTCACCATGTTATTGGCATTGTTGGAACCCAGAGACTTGGTTAAAATATCCCTTACACCTGCCAATTCTAAGATGGCACGTACAGGACCACCGGCGATAACACCGGTACCTTTAGCAGCAGGCTTCATTAATACTTTACCTGCGCCAAAACGACCATGTACTTGGTGAGTAATCGTGGTTCCATTTAAGGGTACCTTGATCATGTTTTTCTTGGCATCTTCAATTCCCTTGCGAATTGCTTCGGGAACTTCACTAGCCTTACCCAGACCGGAACCCACGTGACCATTGCCGTCGCCAACGACGACCAGAGCGGAGAAGCTAAAACGCCGACCACCCTTAACAACTTTGGCGACACGGTTTATAAACACTACCTTTTCGGACAGTTCTAACTTACTGGCGTCAATTCTTGCCATGTGGTTTTGCTTCCCTCCTTTGTCTATCAGACTAGAAGTCCAACCCTGCTTCTCTGGCACCTTCTGCCAGGGCCTTCACGCGACCATGGTACAGATAGCCAGCACGGTCAAATACAACTTCTTTTACACCCTTCTCTTGGGCCAATTTACCAATCAAGTTACCAACGGCGTGAGCTGCTTCTATATTGCAACCGCTTTTCAGTTGACCCTTCAATTCCGGCGATAGGGTTGAAGCAGCAACCACGGTCACGCCAGCTTCGTCATTGATAAGTTGGGCATAAATGTTGTTTAGGCTGCGGAATACGTTAAGACGTGGTCTTCCCGCTGTGCCCAAAATCTTATTCCGTACTCTGCGACGACGTTTTGCACGTATCGCTTTACGGTCAGGTTTGGTAAGCAACCGGATTCAACTCCTTCCCTATTTCTTGCCTTTGCCACCGGTTTTACCGGCTTTACGGCGGATAATTTCGCCTTCGTATTTGATGCCTTTTCCTTTATAGGGTTCAGGCGCACGTACGGAACGAACGTTGGCTGCAAACTGACCCACTACTTGTTTATCAGCACCTTTTAGGGCAATTTTAGTGGGAGCAGGTACTTCAATTTCAATACCAGCCGGGGCTTCCATTTCTACCGGGTGGGAATAACCGACGGTTAAGACCAGTTTGTTCCCTTGCTTGGCAGCACGGTAACCAACACCGACTAGCTCAAGATTACGCTGGAAGCCCTTGGTGACACCTTCCACCATGTTGCTTAACAGGGTGCGGGTGAGACCATGTAAAGAACGATGGTTCTTTGCATCACTGGGGCGATTAACCACCAGGTTGCCTTCTTCCAAACTAATAATCATATCCTGGTGGATTTCCCGTTCCATTTGACCATTGGGGCCTTTAACACGGACCAAGTTTCCTTCAATCTGAATGTCAACGCCCTGAGGTACGGGAATGGGCTTTCTACCAATCCTGGACATCTATCACACCTCCTGTTACGAAGCTACCAGACGTAGCAAACAACCTCGCCGCCTAAACCATTCTGACGGGCCAGTTTGTCTGTCATAATGCCTTGAGAAGTTGATACAATAGCAATCCCGAGACCTCCCAATACCTTGGGAATCTGGTCTTTTTTAGCATACACACGCAATCCAGGCTTAGAAATTCTCTTGACACCTGTAATAACGCGTTGCTTATTGCTACCGTACTTTAGATAAAGTCTTAGTACACCTTGTTTACCATCTTCTACGTAATCGTAATCTTTAATATAGCCCTCTTGCTTTAGAATCTCAGCAATAGCCTTTTTAACGTTGGAGGCCGGGGCTTCTACTTTATCATGGTAAACCGTATTAGCATTACGGATCCTGGTTAGAAAATCCGCAATGGGATCAGTCATGACCATGTGATGCAACCTCCTTCCTGATTACCAGCTGGCCTTCTTAACTCCCGGAATCTCTCCGCGATAGGAAAGTTCACGGAAGCAGATACGGCAAATGCCAAACTTTCTCATATATCCGTGGGGCCGACCACACAGTTTGCAACGATTATGCGCACGAACTGTGAACTTCTGTGGTCCATTTGCCTTGTTGATCATTGATTTTTTGGCCATCGATTACCCTCCTTTACCGGAAGTTAGCTTGCTTTAACAAAGGGCATGCCCATTAGTCTTAGCAGCTCTCTGGCTTCTTCGTCAGTTTTAGCTGTGGTAACAAAGGTAATATCCATACCACGTACCTTATCAATCTTGTCATATTCAATTTCCGGAAAAATCAGTTGTTCCTTTAACCCCATCGTGTAGTTACCACGGCCATCAAAGGATTTGTCGGAAATGCCACGGAAATCTCTTACCCGGGGAAGCGCAATATTGAAGAGTCTGTCTACAAACTCATACATCCGCTCGCCGCGCATGGTTACCTTTGCACCAATGGTCATGCCGGCCCGTAATTTAAAGGCAGCAATAGACTTCTTAGCTTTGGTGGTAATAGGTTTTTGGCCGGTAATAGTCATCAAATCACCAACTGCAGCATCAACAGCTTTCGAGTTTTGAATGGCTTCACCTAAACCAATATTGATAATAACCTTTTCCACCTTGGGTACCTGCATAACATTGTCATAACCGAACTTTTGCATCATAGCCGGCAGAACTTCATTCCGGTATTTATCCTTTAGTCTTGCCACGTGCTCTCCTCCTTTCCGACACTCTCGTTAGCTTAGTGTTTCTCCGCAATGTTTGCAAACTCGCTCTTTACTCCCATTATCCAGAACATTCTTCTTGATTCGGGTAGGCTTGTTGCACTTATTGCAGAACAGCATAACGTTAGAGCTATGGATGGGGGCCTCTTGTTCCACGATACCTCCCTGAGGCATCTGGGGAGTGGCCTTACGATGACGCTTAACAATATTTACACTTTCAACAATTACACGGCCCTTGGCCGGTTCTACAGACAATACTTTACCTTTTTTACCGGAATCTTTACCGGTAACCACCAGCACAGTATCACCCTTGCGAACATGAACTTTCGGCATGTAGTACATACACCTCCTGTGTAAGAGTCACTCCTACCTCTCTTACCTCTTGGTTAAGCCCCCTACCCTAAATAACTTCAGGTGCAAGGGAAACAATTTTCATGAAGTCTTTTTCGCGTAACTCCCGGGCCACGGGTCCAAAGATACGTGTACCTTTGGGGGTTTTATCATCCTTAATGACAACGGCTGCATTTTCGTCAAATTTGATGTAGGAGCCATCTTCACGACGCACTTCTTTGCTGGTGCGAACAACGACACACTTCACAACATCGCCTTTTTTAACAACGCCGCCGGGTGTAGCTTCTTTAACGGAAGCAACAATAATATCTCCAACGCTGGCATAACGACGCAGGGATCCGCCCAAAACCCGGATGCACATTAACTTACGAGCCCCTGTGTTATCAGCAGCCTTCAAGATCGTTTGAACTTGAATCACTGAATTAACCTCCCTTCGTACCGGGTGCAGCTGAACTTATAGCTGCTCGGCCCTTTCCAGGATTTCAATCACACGCCAGCGCTTATCTTTTGAAAGCGGGCGAGTTTCCATGATGCGAACGGTATCACCAATGCGACAGCTGTTTTCTTCATCATGGGCCTTAAATTTCGTAGTTTTACGTATGGTGCGGTTATAAAGCGGGTGACGAACACGATCTTCAACAGCAACTACAATGGTTTTTTCCATTTTGTCACTGACAACTCTACCCTGACGAACCTTGCGCATATTACGCTGTTCTTCCACCATCGTACCTCCTTCCTGGTCGATGACAATTTACGAAATCTTGTTATCGAATGCCCAGTTTTCTTTCTGTTTCAATCGTCTTTAAGCGGGCATAATTCTTTTTAACTTCTTTAATCTTCATGGGGTTATCCAATTGTCCGGTGGCCAACTGAAATCTCAGTTTAAAGAGCTCATCTTTGGAGTCATCGAGCTTTTTAATTAATTCAGCATCTGTGAGGTCTCTTACTTCTTTAACTCTCATTGGCTTCACCTACTTCCCCACGTTTTACAAACTTACATTTAACGGGTAGTTTGTGCATAGCCAGACGCATAGCTTCGCGGGCAGTTTCTTCAGGAACACCAGCCACTTCAAACATAACGCGGCCGGGCTTAACAACGGCTACCCAGTGTTCCGGGGCACCTTTACCGGAACCCATACGAGTTTCAGCGGGTTTTTGGGTGATGGGCTTATCCGGGAAGATGCGGATCCACACCTTACCACCACGTTTAATATAGCGGGTCATTGCAATACGGGCAGCTTCGATTTGACGGTTAGTAATCCAACCAGCCTCTAGGGCCTGGATTCCGTATTCACCGAAACTTACCTCTCTACCACCTTTAGCCACGCCGCCGTTGCCACGGGGACGGTGCTGCTTGCGGTATTTAACCCTTTTCGGAATAAGCATCGGTTACTCGCCTCCTTGACCGGCTGCGGGTTTTTTCGCTTCCGGCAAAACTTCTCCTTTATAGATCCAAACTTTTACGCCAATTTTACCGTAGGTAGTATTGGCTTCAGCAAAACCATAGTCAATGTCAGCACGTAGTGTATGAAGGGGAACTTTACCTTCACTATACCATTCGGTACGGGCAATTTCAGCACCGGCCAGACGTCCACTGCAGGCGATTTTAATCCCTTTAGCACCCATTCTCAGAGAGCGTTGTACAGTTTGTTTCATGGCCCGACGGAAAGCAATACGCTTTTCCAACTGAGAAGCAATATTTTCTGCTACTAGTTGAGCGTCTGTATCGGGGGTTTTAATTTCTACGATATTGACATGAATTTGCTTACCAGTCATTTTTTCTAGTTCTTTTCGTAAGGCTTCAACTTCTGCACCACCACGACCAATAACAATACCTGGTTTAGCGGTATGAATAGAAATCTTCACCCGATTGGCAGCACGTTCGATTTGCGTCTTGGCAATACCGGCTTGGTAAAGTTTACGCTTGATAAACTCGCGAATTTTTACATCTTCGATCAATAAATTGGAGTAATTGCGCTTATCAGCGAACCATTTACCTTCCCAATCTTTGATAATGCCAATTCGCAAACCCTTGGGGTTAACCTTCTGGCCCACGCAATTATCCCTCCTTTTGATCCGACACTACCACTGTAATGTGGCTGGTTTTTCTTTTGATAATATCCGCACGTCCCATCGCTCTAGGCATAACACGTTTCAGGCTGGGACCCTGATCTACGAAAATTTGGGATATTACTAAATCGTCCTTATCCATTTCATAGTTGTGTTCCGCGTTAGCAGCAGCAGATTTGACCACTTTGGTCACAACGTCAGCAGCTTTATTGGGAGTATAGCGCAGAATCGCTAATGCCTCTTCCAATTTTTTGCCCCGTACTAAATCTACTACCATGCGGGCTTTACGCGGGGATACGCGGATAAATTTGGCGATTGCTCTCGCTTCCATCGTTTAGCCCCCTCTTGTGGTTATCTCAGCGAAGTGGACTTTTCGGAACCTGCGTGGCCCCTGTAGGTCCGAGTGGGTGCGAATTCACCCAACTTATGCCCGACCATATCTTCAGTTACATACACCGGGATATGTTTCCGGCCATCATAAACTGCAATTGTATGACCGATCATTTGCGGGAAGATGGTGGAACGGCGGGACCAAGTCTTCATGACTTTCTTTTCGCCCTTCTCATTCATCTGTTCTACTTTTTTCAAAAGGTGATCGTCAATAAACGGTCCTTTTTTAAGAGAACGAGTCATTATGAACCTCCTTCCGGATCATGCCTCTTGTTCCATACTCACGGGGCCGGGTGTGTTGTAGCCCCTACTTTATTTCTTATTACGACGCTTTACAATCAGGCGATCGCTTTTTTTCTTGCGGCTACGGGTCTTAACGCCCATTGCCAGTTTACCCCAGGGAGTAGCAGGATTGCGACCGATGGGGTTACGGCCTTCACCACCGCCGTGCGGGTGATCAACGGGGTTCATAACCTTACCACGAACGGTAGGTCTGATTCCCAAATGACGTGAACGACCGGCCTTACCAATGGTGATGTTTTCGTGCTCCAAGTTACCCACTTGACCAATGGTCGCCCGGCATTCTTGCAGCACCATGCGCATTTCACCAGAGGGCAGACGCAGGGTAGCGTGCTTGCCTTCTTTTGCCATCAGCTGTGCAGAAGCACCGGCAGAGCGGACTATTTGGGCTCCGCCTCCAGGATACAATTCAATGTTGTGTACTACAGTACCAACAGGGATGTTCCTTAGCGGCAAACAGTTGCCAACTTTGATGTCAGATGCAGGACCAGATTCAATGATCATACCCGCTACCAGGCCTACAGGGGCCAGGATATAACGCTTTTCACCGTCAGCATAATTCAGTAGAGCAATGCGTGCGGACCGATTAGGATCATATTCAATGGCTGCAACTTTGGCAGGAATGCCATCTTTGTTGCGCTTGAAATCGATAATGCGGAACATCCGCTTGTGGCCACCACCCTGGTGCCGAACAGTCATCCGGCCCTGGGCATTGCGTCCTCCGTTCTTTTTCAGAGGCTCCAGCAGAGATTTTTCAGGTTCAGACTTAGTGATCTCGCTAAAGTCGGGGACGGTAACAAACCGGCGGCCAGGTGAGGTAGGTTTAAAGTTTTTTACTGCCACCTGGGCTTCCCTCCTTACAGTCCTTCAAAGATCTCGATCTTGTCGCCATCTTTTAAGGTAACAATAGCTTTTTTACGTTCAGGGGTTCTGCCGGTGAATTGGCGGACACGCTTCATCTTTCCCTTCACCCGCATTGTGTTTACTGTTTCTACCTTAACTTTAAAGATATCCTCAACAGCCTTCTTGATTTCTGTTTTGTTAGCATTTAAATCTACAATGAAGGTGTACTTATTTTCTGCTAACAAACTGGTACTTTTTTCGGTTACTACCGGCTTAATGAGGATGTCGCGTGAATTTTTCATTACGCCAGCACCTCCTCAATCTTAGCAACGGCGTCCTTAGTAATAACTAGCTTTGTATATTTTAACAGATCGTAGACATTAACGCCTTCTGCTTTGAGAGGTTTTATCCCTTCGATATTACGAGCAGATTTTTCTACGTTTAGATCACGATCGGCAGTTACAACCAGAGCCTTGTTGGCATTGAGGTTGTTCAGGATGCGAACCATGTCTTTGGTTTTAGGAGCATCCAAGGTCATTTGATCCAGCACGATGATGTTTTGTTCCAATACCTTGCTGGAAAGGGCGGACTTAAGAGCCAGTCTACGCACTTTCTTCGGTAAGGAGTAAGCATAATCCCGTGGATGGGGACCGAATACAATACCACCTGTACGCCAGATGGGAGATCTGGTGCTACCAGCTCTGGCACGTCCGGTGCCTTTTTGACGCCAGGGTTTACGACCACCGCCCCTTACTTCTGCTCTGGTTTTGGTATCGTGAGTTCCTTGACGCCGGTTGGCCAATTGCATGTTTACCATATCAAACATCACGGCTTCATGAGGCTCAATGCCGAACACTTCGTCCTTAAGCTCCACTTCACCCACTTGTTGGCCATTTGTGTTATATAAAGCTACTTTAGGCATTCTTCACAGTCCTCCTTTCGCTGCGCCATGCTACTTGGCTTTGACGCTGTTTTTAACCATCACGAGGCCGCCCCTTGGTCCGGGTACTGCACCTTTAATGGCAAGCAGATTACGTTCGGCATCAACCTTAACCACTTCAAGGTTTTGCACGGTTACCCGGTCAACACCCATATGTCCGGGAAGCTTTCTGCCTTTAAACGTCCGAGCAGGCCCTTTGGGAGCGGAGGAACCCGGTCTGCGGTGATACTTGGAACCATGAGCCATGGGTCCACGGTGGAAGTTGTGACGTTTGATGCCACCGGCAAAACCACGTCCTTTGGAAGTCCCTACTACATCCACCTTTTCACCTTGAGCAAAGATATCCGCCTTAATTTCTTGACCTACTTGATATTCATCAAGATTTTCTACCTTGAGTTCCCGCAAGAAACGAACCGGACGTACACCGGCTTTGGCTAAGTGACCCTTGGTGGGTTTGTTCAATAAGTTCTCACGCTTTTCGCCAAATCCCAATTGAACAGCACTGTAGCCATCATTCTCGGGGGTTCTTTTTTGTACTACCAAGCAAGGACCAGCTTCAACAACTGTTACAGGAATAGCAATGCCTGCTTCAGTAAAAATCTGGGTCATGCCTACTTTTTTGCCAAGAATACCTTTTGGCATGGTATACACCTCCTGTTATAGTCAGAGGTTAGAAGCCCACAGCTTTCCTCCGGAGCTCCCAACATACACTGTCGGGGTCAGTTACAGCTTGATTTCAATGTCCACGCCGGCAGGCAGGTCTAAGCGCATGAGCGCATCTACAGTCTTCGGGGTGGGTTCAAGGATATCAATTAAACGTTTGTGCACACGCATTTCAAATTGTTCCCGAGAGTCTTTATTGACGTGGGGGGAACGCAAAATGGTGTAAATGCTTTTTTCAGTCGGCAGGGGCACAGGGCCTGCTACTTGAGCACCAGTCCGCTTAGCAGTGTCTACAATCTTGGTGGCAGACTGATCAAGCATTTGATGATCAAAGGCTTTAAGCCTAATTCTAATCTTTTGACTTTTCATGTGGTCTTTACTCTCCCTTCGTCCGATTGTGCGGACTGCTCCATGAAAATTACCTCTTACTTCGAGCAACCTTCCATTTCATCGCTAGTCACTTTCTCGAAGTTCGAAGTTCGTGGTTCGCATATGATCCATGTATTTCTACCGGATACTTTCCTCGAACTTCGAACTTCGAAACTCGCAACTCTATAATTATTCGCGAATGCCGGTTACCACACCAGCGCCAACGGTACGGCCACCTTCACGGATAGCAAAGCGCAGGCCTTCTTCAATAGCGATAGGGGTAA
>NZ_FRAR01000031.1 GCF_900142375.1 Desulforamulus aeronauticus DSM 10349
TTTATATAACGCTTGACGAGGATTCATTGTGGTCGTCTTAGTTTCAGCTTCCGCTGACTTTTGACTTGACCTTATGCATCCATCATCTTCTGTTTAGTTTTCAAAGACCATTTTGGTAAACACTCGCTTTCGCGACCGTTTATCATCTTACCACTTTTACAAGTTTTTATCAAGTGGTAATTTTTTTCATCGCCTCGCAGCGACATTTATTATGTTAACACTTGTTAAGACTTAATGCAAGTGTTTTTTAAATTTTTTTATCCGTGTATTGAGAACTAAATACTCTTAATCTGGGAGCAAAGTTATCTTACCAAAAACACTAAATAATACTCCTTATATTATAGAAACCTTTTTTGTCACTCTCACTCTAATTTGACATGATGTTTTCATGATTAGTATTTTCTTTAGTTTCTTTCCATTATTTATTTCTTCTATCGTTCCATGTAGTTATTGACAGGGTCCTATTGTATTTATAAAATTAAAACAGACTGACCAGTCTGTCTGTAGAAGGAGGGTAGAGTTATGACTAAAAAATCGAAAAAGGATTTGATTGCTGACACTGCCCTCTCCTGTTTTATAGCCTCAAGCTATGGTGGCACCTCGGTGGACGAGATTGTTAAGGCTTCAGGAGTCAGCAAAGGAGGTATTTACTGGTATTTTAAAAGTAAGGAAGATATATTCCTTTATCTTATTGAACGTTGGCTAAGGGAATGGACCAATGAATATTTATTTCAAATTAAAGAAACAGATACCACCGCTGACAAACTTACAAAGTATCTGGAAATTAATTTTGAAAAAATCGATACTCCCATATCCGCTTTATTACTGGAATTTCTTTTGCAATCAAAGGAGCAGGAAATCATTGATAAATTGCAGCGTGGTGCAGAAAGTTCACATGGTTTTTTGATACAAATTATGGATGAGGCAATAAAAAAAGGAGAATTCCGGCCTTTTGACCCATATATCCTCACGCAGACCTTCCTGGCAATATTTCATGGCCTTGGTATGCAAGCCCAAATACATAATCAAGATAAAAAGTTGCTCAGGGAGACCTTATATACAGCACTGGATGTTTTTCTACAGGGAGTACGCAAAAACTAATCAGTTAGTATACATATAAGAAAGGGGTACATAGTTTGAAAAGGTTAGTATTTCTGGTAAGTCTCATGGTACTTCTTACAGCCTCGTTAACTGGTTGTGGGGAGAAGGAACAAAAGGCCGTCGAGGAAAAATTAGTACCGGTAGAAACAATTAAAATTAAAGCCACCGACCTAACCCAGATCATGAACTCCACTGGCGAAGTGATCGCTGGGGTGGATGTTGCCGTGGTACCCAAGGCCGCCGGCAAAGTAGCTTCTGTGGCTGTTAAGATGGGGGATCGCGTTAATCCCGGACAAGTTTTGCTCTCTTTAGATGCTGCAGATGTCCTGGAACAGGCTGAAGCCGCCTTAGAACAGGCCGAGGCACGACTTGTCATATCCCAAAGAAGTCTGATTGATGCCGAGATAGCCTATGAACGTAATAAAACGCTATATGATGCCCAAGCCATCCCCAAAGCTCAATTTGAGCAAGTGGAATCGGCGTTAATCAACGCTCAAGCCAATGTGCGCCTGGCGGAGGCTCAAGTAAAACAATCCCGTTCAACGGTAACTTCAACCCGGGACAATAATACCCTGACTTCTCCGGTCAGTGGTATTGTAGCTGCTGTTACGATAGAACCCGGAGAAATGGTCAGCTCCCAGGCAGCCCCCATAACCATTGTGCAAATCGACACTGTAAAAGTAAAGGTCAATGTATCTGAGAATATAATTGATTCCATTAAGACTGGTTCCGATACTCCTGTGACCATTAATGCTTTAAAAAAGGATTTTGTTGGTAAAGTAATTTCTATAGCTCCCAAAGCAGATTCTGCCACCCGAGCCTTTGCCGTGGAAATTAGTATAGCCAACCCAACTGGCGAAATAAAACCAGGTATGGTCGCACGGTTAAACTTAACCACCGGTACCTCCTCTGCTGTTCTAGCGTTACCGATTGATGCCGTGCTGGAACGGGATGGTCAGCATTCTGTCTTCATTGTCGAAGACGGTAAGGCTAAGGAAGTCTCTGTAAAGGTTGGTGCTACCTCTGGCGAATTAATGGAGATCAGAGCCGGTTTAAAAGAGGGCCAAACTGTTATTGTCACCGGCAACCGACTGGTAGGTGAAGGACAGAAGGTGAAAGTGGTTAAAGAACTGGGGGGTGCTGCTAAGTGAAAATAGCAGATATATCTGTAGATCGCCCAGTTGCCATTTCCATGCTGATCATTGCCCTGGTTGTGCTGGGGCTCTTTTCCTTGCCACGCTTAGCGGTGGATCTCTATCCGGATATGGAACTTCCCTATGCCGTTATTTCTACCTCCTATGAGGGGGCGGCACCGGCGGAAGTGGAAGAATTGGTCACCAAACGTCTTGAGTCGGCCATTGCCACCACCGAAAACATCAAAGAAATTCAATCCCAATCCCAAAATGGTTTCTCCCTGGTCATTGTTATCTTTAACTGGGGCACCAATATGGACAATGCCACCATTGATTTACGGGAAAAAATCGACTTTGTCAAAGGTATGCTGCCCGATGATGCCTCTTCCCCACGGGTAATGAAACTAGATCCTAACCAGGCACCCATTATTTCTTTTGCCCTCACCGGTGCAGAGGGAGACTTAGTCAAATTAAAGAGAGTTGCCGAAGATGATATCCAGCCCCGCTTGGAACGGATTAAGGGTGTTGGTACGGTCTATCTTAGCGGCGGTAAAACGAGGGAAATCAAAGTTGTTTTAGATCCTGCCAAAATGGAGGCCTATGGTTTAACTGCCGGGCAAGTCATGCAAGCCATTGCCTCTGACAATATCAACGGTACTGCGGGGCAAGTGGACAAAGGCTCTAGTAAAACAACGATTCGGGTGGTTGGTGAATACAAAAGCCTCGCCCAACTGGAGCAAGTACAGATCAGTCTGGCCAATGGTAATTCCCTGGCCTTAAAGGATCTGTCCACTATAGAAGATGGTTTTAAAAAGGAAGAACAATTCACCTTTACCGATGGTAAAGCCTCCCTGGGTATGAGCGTCATGAAGGCAACCGGGGGCAATACTGTCACCGTGGCCAACGAGGTTATGGCTGAGGTGGAAAAACTGAACAAAACATTGCCGGATGGCATTAAGATTACCACGGTGATGGACACCTCCAAATTTATTAAGGACTCCATTAATAATGTTGTGGAACATGGACTATTGGGCGGCATCTTTGCGGTCATTGTTCTCTATCTGTTCCTCCGCAGTGTCCGTAGTACCCTGGTGGTAGCTTTGACCATTCCCATTTCCATCATTGCTACCTTTTCCCTAATGTATTTTGGCAACCAAAGCATTAACATGCTGTCCCTAGGTGGATTAATCCTAGGTATGGGTTCTCTGGTAGACTTTTCTGTGGTCGTTTTAGAAAGCATCTACCGCTACCGTCAGAATGGCTTTGGCATTATCGAAGCGGCTAAATTAGGCACCGCTGAGGTATCCAATGCGGTAACCGCGTCGGCTTTAGCCCAAGTGGTGGTTTTTATGCCCATTGTCTTCGTCCAGGGGATTGCTGGGATTCTCTTTAAGCCGATGGCCTTAACGGTAAGTTTTTCCCACATTGCAGCCCTTTTTGCTGCTTTAACTCTGGTTCCCATGATGTCTGCCCGGTTGCTAAGAAATGTATCTCCGGCGGATGAAACACTGCCCGAAGGTAAAACCAAAAACCCCGTGATTGTTTTCGGGAAATTTTTACACTCATTGAATCATCGTTATGGCCGCCTCTTGGGTTGGTCCCTGAGAAATCGTAAAAAAGTGGTTGGTTTCACGGTGGTTCTACTGATCGCCAGTATCGTGGCTACTCCGTTCATTGGTACAGAATTTATGACTACCATGGATCAAGGTGAAATTTCGGTTAAGATCGAAATGCCCACAGGTACCAAGGTAGAGGAAACGTCCCGAGTTGCTATGGATCTGGAAAAATTAACCCGCGACCAGCTTACGGAAATTGAACGTATTTATACTTCAGTGGGTAGCGGGGGACAGCTTTCTTTCCTGGGGGGGAGTGCCAGCGATCAAGCTTCCTTGCAAATTAAGCTAGTACCCTTGGAACAACGGAAAATTACAACGGAGCAAGCTGCCGAGAAACTGCGTCAGGCTATGCAAAATATTCCCGGTGCGGATATCACCGTAGCCGTTTCGGATAATTCCGGTGGCCCTTCCGCTACGGCGGTGGAAATTGCCATCCAAGGTGATGATTTAACCGTCCTTGAACAAATCGGCAACTTACTGGTTGAGACCGTAAAGGATGTAGAAGGCACCCGTAACGTGAACAACTCCCTGACCGCAGCCAGTTCTGAAATGCGTATTAATGTTGACCGGGAGCAAGCTGCCCGCTATGGACTTTCGGCCAGCCAAATCCTCTCGGCAGTCAGCACTTCTTTTGATGGTAGATTGGTGGGTCAAATGCGTACCGGTGATAATGAAGTTGATATTCGTATGCTAACTCCGGAAGATACCAGAAAAAGTGTTGATACTTTAGAGAATCTAACCATTGTCTCCCCCACCGGAGCCAGGGTGCCGGTATCGGCAGTGGCGAGCATCGAATCACACCAAGTGCCAACAGCCATCTCCCGTACCGACCAGGCCCGAGAGGTAAAAATTACGGCCGATGTCACCGGCCGTGACGTGGGTAGTGTTAACAAAGACATCCAGGCGGCAATTAATCAGTTAGCATTACCTGATGGCTACGACGTTGTTTTTGGCGGTCAGGCCGAGGATATGGCTGAATCCTTTGCTAGCCTAGGAATGGCCCTGCTGCTGTCGATATTACTGGTCTTTATGGTCATGTCCGCCCAGTTTGAATCATTATTCCAGCCCTTTATTATCATGTTCTCCCTACCACCCACTTTCATTGGGGCTATCTTTGGGTTGGGTATCACAGGTAATCCCATCAGTGTAACTGCCATGATCGGGGCAATCATGTTAGTGGGGGTTGTCTTAAACAATGCTATCGTGCTGGTGGACTACATTAACGTACTGCGCAGACAGGGTCATGAGCGCAATGAGGCTATTCTAATGGCTGGGCCGATCCGGTTACGTCCCATTCTAATGACCGCTCTAGTAACTGTACTGGCTCTACTACCCATGGCCTTTGGTAGCGGCGAAGGTGCGGAGGCTCAGGCTCCCATGGCTATTGTAATTGCCTTTGGTTTAACCTTCTCCACGTTGATTACCCTGGTACTGGTGCCGGTAGTATATACTCTCTTTGATGATTTGGGTAAAAAGCTAGCGGGTAAATTTGGTAAGTTTAGACTGCCCCGCTTCAAGAGTAAACAAGCTTAAAAAATGAATGTTGACTTACATGTTGATGTGCAAAGCTGCCGAAAAACAATCGGCAGCTTTTTTTATACTTTCAGAGATTATAAAATTTCTATTGACGAAAGTATAGGAAAAACTAAGGCTTCCGCCTACGTCAAGGACTTGGCACAAGCCAAGTTTTTCTAATCTACAAATCGAGCCATTTTGTCTAGAGGAATAATGAAACTTATGTAAAATAGTATATAGAGATAAGTATTTAGAACAAGGTGGTTATCGCTTGACAAATGTTAAGAACTTAAAATTCGCCCCAACCCCAATAGATGAGTTTGACAAACCGGGCCAACTAGAACAGTTGTGTAATTTGTGTGGCAATATCGGGGCTACTCTGCTACCGGAAATGGAACTTATCAATAATAAAGAATTAAAAAGCATCTGTCTTTCGGTTCTTTGTTCTTCAAAGGAATGCCGTAATTTATCCTATCATTATTTTGAACTGGATAGCGAAATGTGCGGTAATGCAGATATCAGCCAATTTACCACCCTGCCTAAGGGTATAAAACTAACCTGCAACGAGTGCGGCAATCAAAGTGTTACCGTTAAAGTAAAATTGGATCAATCAGGTTTTAAATATGTTTACGACGTTGTCCAGGTAACCTTCTCCTGCCCCTGTGGACATACCGCGTCTCATCAATTTTTAGGGAAATATTTTTAATGCCTGTGAGTCACAGGCATTTTTTAGTTTCTAGGAAAAATATAGACTTCCAATATACATAAGAAGAAACTAAGATCGGTGCCAAAGACTCTGGTACCTTTTAGGGTATGGCGTCAGCTAAGGTTCTAATTGGTTTAGAATCTTACTCAACAGCAAGCGATGGTAGGGTAATTTCTCGATGGCTTCCTGGGCCAATAAGTCTATTTCTCCCACCGGCTCACCCTCTACTAATACTTGTAGTTTACCAAGGACTTGCCCCTTATGAACCGGGGCGGTAAGACCTTGCTCCAACATAATATCCTTTTCTAGAATGAATTCCGGACTTACAGGCACCGAAACCATTAAATCTGCAGCCACGGTGACCGGCACTTTTTCCTTCACGCTATCTTTTACAGGGAGTTGCGTAAATAACTGCCCTCTAGTAGCCACCTTTTGATGCTTATAATGGGTAAACCCATAGTTTAATAATTGAATGGATTCTGCATAGCGATCATCACTATGGAGAACCACCGCTATTAGACTCCGGCCATCTCGGGTGGCCGAGGAAACCAGACATTTTCCTGCAGCATTGGTGGTACCGGTTTTAACACCATCTGCTCCCTGGTAATCCCAAAGCATTTTATTGGTGTTACTTAAAATACGCTTCCCCTGGGGCCCCCTAATGGTATGGGTTTTGCTGGCCACAATACTGCGGAAGGCAGAATTTTTTAGGGCATGGCGGGTGATTAATGCCAAATCATATGCCGTTGATAAATGGTGGTCATCGGGTAAGCCATTGGTATTGCAAAAATTGGAGTTGTGAGCCCCCAACCGATAGGCTCGGTAGTTCATCAAATTGACAAAATCCTTTTCATCCCCAGCCACCTGTTCGGCAATGGCCACACAGGCATCATTGCCTGAATGCATTAACGCACCATAGATAAGTTCCTCCAAGGTCAACTTTTCCCCAGCCTTCAAATAAATACTGCTACCCTCCACCCCCGCAGCCCGTTTACTAATAATGGCGGTGTCCGTTAAATTACCGCATTCCAAAGCCACTAAAGCAGTGATAATCTTGGTGGTGCTGGCAATCGGCCTTGGTTGATGAGGGTTTTTCGCATAGAGTACCTGACCGGTGTCTGCGTCCATCACCAGGGCGGCGGCGGCTGATAAATGTGGGCCGTTCCCTTGCTGAAAGCTGCCTGTCTCAACCCAGGGTAAGGACTCCTCATAGGAAAAAATTACATCATCTTGGATGCCCGGTTCCTGGGCTGCCGCTGGTACCGTGGTAAGAAATAGCACCAAAACACAAAGCATCATCAGATAAAGCACTGTTCTTTTCTGCATACCTTTCACCCCACAAAATTTTGTCCTTTGTAGGGTACCCTTCCTACGGTCAAAAAAATTCAGCACACCCTTGGCGTGCTGAAATAATTGTTGATCTAGTGCTATGCATGCTTCGCTTATGGAATAGCCAGTCTACCTGCTTAGTGGTCCGCTATGATTGAATACTGCTATTACTAGCCTTTTCCGACTTACTCCACCGACTAAACACCCGCTGCTTTACATGAGAACTCTTGCTTTTCAAGTCATCTAAGATGGTATAGATCACCGGCACCACCACCAAGGTGAGCAGCGTGGAGGTAATTAGGCCACCAATAATAGCGTGCGCCATCGGTGCCCGACTTTCGGCACCTGGCCCCAGTGCTAAAGCCAGGGGCAACATCCCTAGGATCATCGCTGTAGATGTCATGATGATCGGACGTAAACGGGTAAGAGCCGCCCGCCGCAGAGCCTCGTTGCGCTCCACCCCTTTGGCTCGCTGCTGCTTGGTAAAATCAATGAGCAAAATGGCATTTTTTGTGACCAAACCCATCAGCATGATAATACCGATCATACTCATAATACTGAGATCACTACCAACAAGTAATAGTCCCAAAATGGCACCAACAATGGCCATAGGCAACGAAAGCATAATGGAAAAGGGATCAATATAGCTTTCAAACTGAGCCGCTAGAATAAAGAAAATAAATAACACCGCAGTGACAAGGGCCAGAATCATCGCCGTAAAGGTCTCGCCCATCATCTCTGAATCGCCGCCGGCATAGAAACTGTAACCTACAGGAAGTTTAATCTCTTTGTTTACCCTCTCCAGAAAAATTTTATTAAACTCACCTACCGAGAGGCCATTTAGGTTACAAAATAACTGAATCTCTTTGGTTCGATCAAAACGGTCTATTTGACTGGGAGAAGTGGAGAAAACCGTCTCGGTTACCTGACTTAAAGGAATCATGGGGTACCTGCCATTGTCATCGTACAGGCTCGTCAGATAAATCGTCTGCAACGCAGCTAAATCTTGACGGTTCGTCTCTTGCAGACGAACCCGTACGTCAAAACGGTCCTCTCCGTCCTCAAATTGGTTCACCACCACACCGTTAAATAAAGTGCGCAGGGTGTCGGCCACCATAGCTGTACTCACACCTAAATCTGCCGCTACATCTTGTTTTATTCGAATCTGACCCTCGGGATTGCCTGGCTGGTAGCTTGTGGAAACATCCACCGCGCCGGGAATGGTCTCCATGATTCTTTGGGCCAGTTCAGCATAGCCTTGCATTTGCTCCAGATCGTCACCCAATAATCTAAATTGTACCGCTGCTCCGTCGTTCATGCCGGCCTGTTGATTGACGGTGATTCTTACACCCGGCACAGCAACCAGTCTCCCTCTCATATCCATCGCCAATTCATCAAGGGTGCGATCACGGTCGTGTTTATCCACCACTTTGACAAAAATACTGGCCTTCTCATTTTTAGTGGTAGAATACACCTTGGTTACTTCGGGATAAGTCTGCAGTATCTCTTCCAACTGCCTGGTAATTTGGCTGGCGGCTCCGGTGCTTAAACCAGCATCCAGTTCTGCCACTACGGTGACCTCAGCCATATCACCACCTGGTACAAAAGCGGAACCCAGGAAAGGGATCAGCAGTAAGCTACCAAAAAACAACAATACCGCTGCACCAATGGTTTTACGACGATTTCTTAAAACAATGGTAAGAAAATTAGCATATCTTTGGGTAATCCGATCAAAGCCCCGGTTGAACCCGTTGATAAATTTACCAAAGGGTCCCCTGGGGACATGCTCTTCGTCCTTGAGATAGCGGGACGACAGCATCGGTACCAAAGTAAAAGCCACAAACAGGGACACCAGCACACTAAATACCACAGTAATACCAAATTGTTTAAAAAACTGTCCCACAATGCCGCTCATCATCCCCACCGGCAGAAACACCGCTACCACGGTCAGGCTGGTAGCAGTAACAGCTAAGCCCAGCTCGCTGGTGCCATCCCGGGCTGCGTCCAGCGGAGATTTGCCCATGCGTAGGTGTCGCACAATATTCTCAACGACCACAATGGCATCATCGATGAGCAAACCTACCGCCAATGAAAGGGCCATTAGGGACATAAAGTTGAGAGTAAAACCTAACATCTTCATAGCAAAGAAGGTAGCGATAATCGAGGTGGGAATGGCCAAAGCACTAATGAGAGTGCTGCGCCAATCCCGCAGAAAAACAAATACCGTGAGCACTGCCAGTACACTACCTTCAATCAAGGTGTTCCTGACGTCATTAACCGCGTCCTTTATATAAAGAGAATTATCTCTTACGATTTCCAGCTTAACCCCTGGGGGCAACTCCTGCTTTACTTCCTCCACTACTTTTTTAATGTTGTTAGCTACTTTTACGGTATTGGATCCGGACTGTTTGATAATATCAATGCCAATGGCTGGGTTCCCTTGGTAGCGGGATATACTGTCCTGTTCCTTAACGCCATCCAGCACCGTGGCAATATCTTTTACATACAGTTGAACCCCTTCCCGCCTGGCTACCGGGAGATTGAGGAATTCCTCCACCCGATTGATCTTCCCTACAGTCCGCAGTGTCATTTCCCGGTCACCGCTGCCTACTTTACCACCGGGAACCTCCATATTTTCGTTGCGCAGGCTATTCAGTACCTCAGCACTGGAGATACCATAGGCGGCTAATTTATCTTTATCCAGATTAATTTGAATCTCCCGTTTGACATCTCCATAGATATCGATGGAGCCAACCCCATTCACGGTCTCCAAGCGTTTCTTAACGGCATCTTCAACAATGGTCGTCATTTCCCGCATGGAAAGCTCCCCCGTTACCGCCAGGGAGATAATGGGCATAGCCGATGGGTCGAAGCGACCGATGACTGGTTCTTCAATATCCTGGGGGAGTTGACCTCGGATGGTCCCTATTTTATCCCGTACATCCTGGGCCGCCACTTCTGCCGGAGTCTCCAAGGAAAACTCGGCAAAAACCAGAGCATAACCTTCCCTGGCACTGGCGTAAATGTGCTTAACACCGGCAATCTGTCCAATAGCTTCCTCTAATTTATAAATAATTTTGCTTTCTATTTGTTCCGGGGAAGCCCCTGGCTGCACCACCGTTACAGACACATAAGGAAATTCCACTTCCGGGTAGTCATTAATATTCAGGCCAAGATAGCTGATAATCCCCACGGCCACTAACGCCAGGATGGTTACCGTTGCAAACACAGGCCTTTTTAAGCTGAGGTTGGTTAAAAACATCGGTTCACCCTCCCGTTACTTAACAGCCGTAACCAAATCCTGGTCCTTTAGTTTATTAACATTGGTTACAACAATCTGCTGTCCTTCCGTAAGGCCTTTTTTTATTTCAACCATTTGATTAATAACTTGGCCAATCTCTATCTGAACTCGTTTAACCTTATTTCCTTCCGGCACAAATACAAAGTACATACCCTGTTTGCTGGTTAAAGCTCCCTGAGGAATTGCCAATACTTCAACAGCTTCCCCTGTTTTAACCCCTACTTTGGCAAACATACCCGGCTTTAAGAGCAACTCCGGATTATCGACTTTAATTTTGGTTTCAAATACCCTGGCTCCCTGGTTGGCCACAGGGTTTATTACTTCAACTGTACCAGTAAATTTTTTGTCGCCAAAGGCATCTACAGTTGCTTCTGTCTTAAGACCCTTTTTCATAATAGCCAGATCCTTTTGCGGAGTATTAACAACCACATATACAGAGGAAATATCCTGTACTGTCATTAAGGAGCCGCTTTGAGCCGACACCATCTGCCCGGTCTTAACATTCCGGTTTGCTACTAAGCCGCCAATCGGTGCTATCATGGTTGCATTCGTTAGGTCTTCCTGCGCCATTGCAACACCGGCTGTTGCAGAACTTACGGTAGCCTCTGCCACTTGAAGGGCCGCTTCTACAGCCTCATACTCTTTGGGGGATATGGCTCCCTGCTGATATAACTCTTGATAACGTTGAAGATCTGCCTTAGCAGTAATTAATCCTGACTCAGCCTTTTTTAAATCAGCCTGTCTCATAGCAAGGATATGTAGAAAATCCTGTTGTTCGAGGGTCACCAGAGCTTGGCCTGCTGTCACCTGATCACCGTTTTCTACCAGGATAGAGCTTATCCGTCCACCAGTAGATACCTTGGTACTAATAATTGACTCTTTTACGGCTTCTATGCTGCCCGTAAGGGTTAAAGTATTTTCCACCTTAACCTTCTCAACCTGCGTAATGGCAACCGTCTGCATGGGTGCTACTTTTGTGGTTTCACCCTTTCCCCAGATGTTGCCTCCTTTGAGGACACCAAAGGCAAGTACCGCTATTACTGGAATTAACCAGAGTTTCCACTTGCTTTTCATCCTACCGTCTTCCCCTCTACCTATGAAATCCTTTTCATAATACCGAACAAAAAGAGTTTTTCTATTTCTTCTATAGCCTCATTTAAGGAAAGGTTATGCTCCTTAAGAAAAGAGAAATTAAAAACTCCCTCTATTGTTTTACACAAGGCTAAGTCAATAATCGCTGGATTAATGTTTGGACGTATATCCCCTGTTTCAATTCCTTTTTTTAACAACTTGCTTAATTGTTGTCTTTTATATTCCTCTAAAGCGCAGGGTTTCTCCCACTCCTCTGGAAAATATTGCTGTAATTCCTCCACTAACCAATCTGGTGCTTTCTCTCTTGTTTCTTTATAGATGAGCTCTTTGAATTTTTCAATCCACCCCCCCTCTGTTTGCATCGCCTTAAGAATTCTTGTTTTTTCTAATTCCACGTGGGTTTCAATAACCCAACTAATAATCTGATTTTTACTCTCAAAATACTTGTAGACAGTCTTCTTGGAAATTCCAAGATCTGATGCAATATTCTCGATGGTGAACTTTCTAAAACCAAACTTTAAGATCTGCTGCATGGCTGATTGAATAATTTTGTCCTTCACAAGATGACCTCCCTTTGGAAACCAGATTAGTTCCCTTGGTTTCCAATTTACAATGTTATTTATAGCTAGTCAAGTTAAATTTTTCTAATAAATTATAGTCAAAACATTGCGATAATAATTAATAAATAAGATAATGAAATATGTAGAAACTAGTCATCAGACCCGATATTAGCCAAAAATAAAATTTACAAAGGGGTAACTGGCAATGGTAACATCTTTGAATCTTACCGTACGACTTAAACTATCCAATCGGCCCGGCACCTTGGCCAAGGTAGTAAACATTATTGCTCAAGAAGGCGGTAGTTTAGGGGCTATTGATTTAGTAACTGCAAGCCTGGATTATATTACCCGAGATTTAATGATTCACTTACGGGAAAGAGGCCACATTGAGCAACTGATTCAGGCTTTGCAAAACATTCCGGAAGTTCAGGTTATCCATGTGGTGGATCGGGTCTTTACCAGACACCTAGGTGGAAAAATTGAAATGGCACCCAAAAGACCTATTGAAAACTGGGAGGATCTATCGTTAGTCTATACCCCAGGGGTGGCAGTAATCTGTGAAGCATTGTCCCAGGAACCCGATCTGGCTTATAAATTAACGATGAAGGGAAATACCGTAGCCATTGTTACGGATGGCTCTGCTGTCCTGGGTTTGGGGAACTTAGGACCCACGGGTGCTCTGCCAGTGATGGAAGGAAAAGCTGTGCTATTTAAGCAATTTGGCAATGTAGATGCTATTCCCATTTGTCTGGATGTTCACGACTCGCAGCACATTATTGATACTGTGATGGCGCTGGCACCAGCCTTTGGTGGCATTAACCTGGAGGATATCGCCGCTCCTAAGTGTTTTGAAATTGAGGAGAAATTAAGAGGGTTGTTAGATATCCCTGTTTTTCACGATGATCAACATGGTACTGCTATTGTCACTGTAGCAGGACTCATTAATGCTTTAAAAGTCGTGGGAAAAGATCTCGGTAGCATTAAACTGGTGATGAGTGGTGCCGGAGCAGCTGGGGTGGCCATTGCCAAAATTTTGCTGCAAGCAGGAGTGCGTAATCTGATTATCTGTGATAGAAAGGGCGCTATCTCCCCGCGGGATCTCCCTAAGGAACCCTCCAAAGCCTGGTTGGCTCAGCACACTAATCCCGAGGGTGTGCAAGGCAGCTTAAAGGAAGTCATTGTTGGTGCAGATGTTTTTGTGGGTGTTTCAGCACCGGGACTGCTTAATCGTCAAGATATTATGAAGATGTCCAAGCAACCCATTGTTTTTGCTTTGGCCAATCCAGACCCAGAAATCCAGCCTGAGGACATTTACGATATTGCCGGTGTCATTGCCACCGGACGTTCAGATTATGCCAACCAGATCAACAATGCCCTAGCCTTTCCAGGTGTCTTTCGCGGGGCCTTAAATTGCCATGCCAGAACCATCAATGATGAAATGTGTTTAGCCGCCGCCTATGCTCTGGCCGGCATTATCAAGGAACAGGAGCTTTCGGCAGAAAATATTATTCCCTCGGTCTTTAATAAAAAGGTGGCCCCGGTGGTGGCCAAAGCAGTAGCCAAGGAAGCCAGGCGAACCGGTGTTGCCAGGAAGGTAGCCGGCGGTGTACCTGGGGAGGTACTTTAGGCCAAGAGGCTGTGCGCAAAGAACAGATGTTGCATCGTAGGGGCAACCTGTGGTCGTCCGCTGTTTGCTACAGCACTGTAAGCCCACTACAAAAAGGGGAATGGCGCAAAAAAGTAGTTTTGCGCCATTCCCTTTCTACCATCTAAGCAGTAACTTACTGCATTTTCTTCCCCAACAATACCAGCACGTTCTTCTTGCCCATGGATTTTGCATGCATAAGAGCGGTTCTGCCCTGGTTATCTTGCTCGTTGCTATTAGCACCCTTAGCCAACAGATATTCCACCACTTCTGCATAACCCTTGCCGGCTGCAAACATCAGAGGGGTGATGCCGTCCTTATTCCTGGCATCTACTGTTGCACCATGGTCGATGAGAATCGCTACGATATCTTGAAAACCATTGCCCGCTGCAGGTAACAGGGCCACCATACCGTTTTTATCCTTCTGGTCTACGGCTGCTCCGTGATTGAGTAACAACTGAACCAGCTCGGGATAACCGGCGGCCGACGCTAGAATAAGAGATGTAATTCCTTCCTGATCAGCAGCATTGACGTCTGCATTCTTCTCTAAAAGCAGGTTAGCCATCTCTTTGTAGCCGCTGGCCGAGGCGATTATCAAAGAAGTTTTGCCGTAAGAATCTCTGGCATCCACCTGCGCACCGGCATCTAAAAGTAGCTCAACGATCTCGTTGTAGCCTTTAGACACTGCCGGCAGTAGGGCTGTGCCATTACTTCCCTTAAGGTTAACATCAGCACCCTTATCCAGTAAAACCTTTACCACTCCCGGATGCCCCCTGCCCGCCGCCTGAATTAAGGGGGTGGTACCGGATATATTTTGTACATTAACCTTGGCTCCGGCATCCAGCAACATCTTCACCACTTCTAAATGCCCCCCGCTGGCAGCAGCCAATAGCGGTGTAGTACCAAAATCATTCCCTTTATTTACGTCTGCCCCCTTTTCCAGAAGGCTGGTGATAACTGCCTGATGTCCCATGGAGGCGGCAGAAATTAAAGCTGTCATACCGTCCTTACTTATTCTGTTAACCTCCGCGCCTTGCTCCAATAATAGCTTAACAACCTCTGTATGGCCATTGCCTGCCGCAGCAATGATGCTCGTAACACCCGAGTCTCCAGCCTCATTAATCCCTGCGCCCTTCTTCAACAGCACTTGCACCACTTCCACATGCCCCTCCTGGGCCGCCTTCACCAGTAAGGGATTCCCTTGATCCTTTTCCGTTGGACTGAGACCGGCATCTAAAAGCAATTTGACAGTAGCCGTATCCCCTTTTTTCACTGCTTCCACCAGCGTCTCCTTTGTCATGCTGAGCTGAACCTGATTGGCAGCACAGGAAGTAAGCAGCATGGTCAGGATAACCAATGGGAGTAGATATTTGATTTTGAACAATGTCATCAGCCTCCCTAAAAATAATGTTTGTGGCAATTTATTTAAGCTGGCAACCAGCCCGACAGCAGTCTCCGACAACCGGATGCCTTTCGATAAGTTTTAGGTACCAGGCTGCTGCCTGGCCTTGGATTAGAAAAGCCAGGGATACCATTAAAGCCGCATCCGCACCAAAGGCTGTGGCTGCCAAACCAATGGAAATGGAAAGATTGCGCAGGGCTGTGCTGTAGACCAGCGTAATACCATCCTCCCTTTTAAAAAAGGAACGGCTAATTTTGATGACCCCTAAGTAATTAACGGCATAAAACAGCAATTGTACTAGTAACGCTACAACGATAACGTGACCATTGGAAACAATTTTATGGGAGTTGGTACTAATACTGGTAAAAATGATGTAGATAGCCCCCCAAGCACAAGCGGCTGGTAGATAGGGTTTAAACTTTTTTTGAAATTCCTGAACCGTATATTTTTTTAATAACAGCCGATAGGTGAGGATTCCCAGCACCAGCGGCAGCAGCACCACCAGGCTAAGAGTTTGTAAAACCTCCAACACATTCACCGGTATATACTTACCCACCATTAGCAACAGATACCATGGCGCCAGCAGCGAGCCCGTAATTAAACTCAGCACCGTCATTTGAATAGCAGCAGCCACATTTCCCCCGGCAAACATGGTGAAGGCAATGGTCATGTTGGAAGTCGGCAGCAGAGCAGCCACTGCTAAACCAGCAAAAAGCCCCGGTTGCTGTTGCAAGAAGAGATTCCCCAGGAGATAAGCCAGGCTGGGAATAAAGAGAAAATTAATAGCCAATGAAATATAAAGAAGTCTCTTATTCGTAAGACGTAGCACTTCTCCCAAGGTAAAACCAATCATGGTCGGATAAATCATTAGAATGCTTACAGGCAAAACATATTGTTTAAAGGCCGAAGTATCCACCTGCAACCCTACCATAAAGCCGGTTAGTAAGACCAGTGGAATGGTTAAAGTTAGATTCTTTGAGGGCAGTAGGAAAATATTTTTAATCATTTTTCACCCCCCTTGATCAGGAGCTTACCATCGAGGTGATAATAGGGATCCCTTTTGCTTGTTTATTTTCAGAGTATCATATAAATTAAGTCTATTCTGGATTTTAAGGCAGTCTTTAGAGATATTTAAGAAAGTTGTAACAAGTGAGGTTGTTATGAATGGTCTTGATGTGTGGTATTGACGATAGCTTACCAGATCTACGTGGGGGATGAAGTGATGTGCATCACAAAGTGGGCATTTCTAGTAGCTTTCTCAGCTGACAAAATACCGCTAGTTTCTCTCTATAGGGGATGGTACTGCGACCACTGGGGTTTGGTGCTACAAATTCTTTCATGGCCGGAAAAACAGTCGCTGTCTTTACCAGGCCATACTCAACAACCACCCTTGGTGTAAGCCCGGCATATTTACGATAAACTTCTTTGCCTAAAAAACAAACAACCATAGGTTGGTATTGCTCCACACGTTGGCGCAGCTCCGCAGCCCCTGCCCGCATTTCCTCAGCCGAAAGGTCCGAGCTGCTTTTACTGGGGCGCACCACAAGATTGGTAAGACCATACCCGTCCGCCAACAATTGATCGTCCTCCTCCGGCTGATAAAGCCTCTTCGTTAGACCGGCATCGTGTAGTAATCTCCAAAACTGATTTCCTCGCCCCGCAAAATGATGTCCCAGCAAGGCAGACCGCTCTCCAGGATTATAGCCCACAAAAATAATTTTTAAGTTCCTGTCGAGATAGTCTGGCAATCCATTCACAGAGAGCCCCTCCTAAAGAATTGTAAATATATGGGGATGTTCCTATCCTAAGGTTATTGTTCGGTGAGGTCGTCCAAACCCCGGCGGAGCTTTCTTAGGTAATGCCTACCCTCCCGGGTAACCCGGTAGTAAGTATGGTTCATATGCTTTACCCAATCCTTTTGCCGGTGGTAGCCCGCCAGCATGGTACCCTGCACCTTTTCCAGCAGTCCCTTCTCCAGCAGTTTTTCCAACCGGCGACGGGATTCCTCCACATCCAGGCCCACATTAATACCCAACCGCCAGGCATACTCCGGTCCGGCATATTCAATAAAGTTTAATATTTTAAGATCCATTTCATCTTCTATTTCGATATCCAACAAACCTAATGCCATGAGCATGGTGTAAATGGGTTCGGCTTTCTCCTGGGCGAGTTGGAGGGTTTCATTAAAAAGCATGGTCAGTTGTTCCTGTTCTTCCTCGGGATTATCCTTGCTTAGCAGATCCTCCAATTCACCAAGATCCTGCGCCAGGCTTTGTAATTCCTGAAATAATAGGCACTTTTCATTGAGTTCATGTAATTTTTTCGCCAGCTCTGGCAGCCGGCTTGGGTCAGTGCAGATTTCTGGTTGGGCCAGCAGATTTTGTGTGTCATCCCGTTCAGTTATGATCGTTTGAATGATACTCCAAATATCTTCATCTTTTAAATACTTGGTTGGAAAAACCGGCATATTCCTACCCCCGAAACTTAAGCTTTGCTGATTTATTAAGTCCATCTAACTGTAGGTTAGTATGGATAGGTGTTATCTGACGCTCTGCAAGTCGTTCGCTATGGATAACACCATACCCTGTGACATGATCATTTTCTGATGGAGCCAAAACTAGTTGGCATGTATGTCTTATCATAATATAAGTGAAAAACCACCCCTAACTTGAATTAAGGGCGGAAGGTTGCTGTATGAAGAGTGTATTCGTCGATTATTTTCCGTACTGGCTGGTAGCCGATACCCGGGGCGGTGGGCACTTGGATAAGTCCCTGTTGGACGGTTACCTCCGGTTCGATGATGTCCTGCTCCCAATAGCGGCTGGAGGCTGCGGTATCCCCAGGCAGGGTAAAGCCGGGCAGCGTGGTAATGGCTACGTTATGGGCACGTCCCACGCCGGCTTCCAGCATACCACCACACCAAACCGGAATGCCTTGGCGGAGGCAATAATCTTGAATACGCTTTGACTCGGTTAGCCCTCCTACCCGGCCAATTTTAATATTAATTATGCCGCAGCTTCCCAGCTCCACAGCCTTACGGGCATCCTCCAGGGAGTGAATACTCTCGTCCAGGCAGATGGGGGTTTGCAGTCTCCTTTGCAGTGCCCCGTGGTCGATGATATCATCATGAGCCAGGGGTTGTTCAATCATCATGAGCTTGAATTGATCTAAGCGGACCAAGTGGTCACAGTCTGCCAAGGTGTAGGCTGAGTTCGCATCGGCCATTAGTTGAATGTCTGGGAAGTTCCGGCGCACAGCCTCCACCACTGCCACATCCCAGCCCGGCTTAATCTTGATTTTGATGCGGCGATATCCCTCGCTTACATATTGACCCACCAACTCCAGCAACGTATCCACTGAGTCCTGAATACCCAGACTAATCCCTACCTCAATTTCGGTACGCTGTCCCCCCAAAGCCTGGCTTAGGGAAATGCCCTGTTGTTTGGCATATAAATCCCACATGGCACCTTCCAAAGCGGACTTGGCCATGTTGTTGCGTCGGATATGGGAGAATAACTTATAAACATTCTCCGGGTGCTGCACCGGATTTTGATATAACAGCGGAATCAGAAAATCCTGCATCATATGCCAGTTGGTGGCTACGGTTTCTTCATTATATATGGGCTCTTTCATGGCCACGGATTCACCCCAGCCACTGCGTCCTTCCGTATCCCGGATTTCCACTAAAATAAAATGTCTGTCCCACTCGGTGCCAAAACTGGTGGTGAAGGGTGCTTTCAGTCTCATTTGCATGGCCCTCAGGGTAATGGAATGTAATTGCATCTTTATGCTCCTTTCTGCCAGGGGGCCCTGGGTAAAGCCAAGGCTGCTCGCGGTACCAAAAGATATTCGTGGGCCGCCTGCCCCCGCTGAAGGCGAAAGCCTGCTACCGCCCAGCCGTCAGCAAAATATGTCTTAAAGAGCTGGCTGGTATAACGCCGCCACTCAATGGCCAAACCCATATCCTGCGCCTTCATCTCAGAAAACTGGGCTGGTACAGCCAACGTCAAGCATTGTTCATCCCCATCGACACTCTTCATCTGCAACGGTACCGGCAACCCCCGCTCATTCAACTGCCAATGAATCAGGCTGTTCTCCTTGCCCTGGGGCAGCGGTCGCTTGGGTTCGTTAATCCACCATTCCACTTGTAAACGATCGGTAGGCAACCCTTTATTCATCTGGTCATTCAGGTCGCCGTAACAATTCTCCAGATACGTGGAGCAGATAACGCCTAGCTTGCCCACATTTAAATAGCCATTGGGGGTTAACAGTGGGTCATACGTCCAGCTAATGAGCCGATAGCCCCTGTCGCGGGCAGCCTCAGCTTGGGCATATTTCAGTTTCTCACCAATACCACCGTGACGGTATTCCTTAAGCACCGCCATGGCATGGGAACAAAGATAGGCTTCTTGCTGTAGATAACCCGGAAAACTATACAACATACCAATCATTTGGCCCTCTTGGAAGGCCCCCAGTAAAACCCCGCCATTTTTTGCCACAGTGATGGTTTGGTGGACGGGTATGGGAATATCTGAATCCCACACGATTTGTTCTATTTCCTGCAAGGCCTTCATGTCATCCACCGTGTTTAAAGGCCGAATTAGCAATTCTTCTGGCAAAGCGAGTACCTCCCAATGTAAGAGTTGGTGGCCGCGTAGTAAAGGGCACGGGCTAGTATTTCCGCACCATCTATCAGATATTTCTCCTCAAAGGTCATCTCCGGATGATGCAACCCTGGCTGTAAATTACACCCCAAGCCTAGCATTGTGGCCTTCACCTGTGGTCGCCGGCAAGTGTAATAATGAAAATCCTCTGCTCCAGGCGTCAGTACCGGTGGGGCTAGCCCTTTCTCACCGAGAGTATCCCTGATGGCCTGGGCCAATATCTCCTGGGCTGCATCACTGATTTCCGCCGCTGGGGTATCTGCCCCTGGCTGCAGGGTAATGGTCGCCCCATAGGCAGTGGCCAGGCTGACTGCCAAATGATTAATTTTCACCTTTAATTCCTGCATCTGTTGGTTGGTCTGGGCCCTCACATCCAACGAGAAATCCGCCCGGTCGGGGATAATATTGGCCGATGCATTGCCTGCCCAAAGGCGAGTCATCTTAATGGAAGCGGGTTGCAGGGGATTCCAATGCAACCCTTGCAGCATTTGAACCAGTTGAGCGGCCACCTCAATAACATTAATGCCCAGCTGAGGCCGAGCACCGTGGGCACTACGCCCTCGAATCTCGCCCTGCAGGATACATGCCGCACCGTTTTGAATAGCCGGAGCAGCCAATCCCCCGGCCAGCTCCTGAACGGGGCGCAGGTGTACACCAAAGAGATAATCTACTTCGTCCACCACGCCCTTTTCGATCAGCTTTAAGGCCCCGGCACCTACTTCTTCCGCCGGTTGAAAGATAATTTTGATCCGGCAGTTGGCTGGATTTTGTTTAAGGGCAGCCGCAGCCGTGAGCACCATGGCCATATGAGCATCGTGGCCGCAGGCGTGGATTGCTTTAGTAGCTTCTCCCTCACGGTAACCAAGGGCATCCATATCTGCCCGTAGAGCAACCGTCACCACACCGTTGCCGTATTCGCCAACCACCCCCGTGCAATCTGGAAAGGTGGTGGTTTGATAACCCAGTTGCGATAACTGTCTTTGCAGAAAGGAGGTAGTTGCCTGTTCCTGCCAACTGGTCTCCGGGTGGTGGTGTAAATAGCTGTATACCTCGTTTAGATAGGTTTGCCAGTAGATTCTCTCGAAAGTAAAGGACACTGCTATCTCCCGCCTTTTCTGTTATCCTCTATGACACACTTACCAGGGGCAAGATGATGGGTGATTTTCCTCATCCAAAAACCTAGCCAAGTATGCTCCTGTTGAAAGTAGGTTCTTCGTAAAATATACCAAACTACAGCTACTCCTAAGAAATCCTTTACCAAATCTGTCACCGTTGCGGAGCGAGAAGGAATAAAGGACTGATGGAATTCGTCCAACAAAGCATAAAGGATCGAGATGCCTATGGCGATTTTATTTCCCCGGCGACTTAACTCCCCCCGGGTAAGCAACGCCAGCACCAGCAGACCGTACAGGATAGCAAACTCCACCAAATGAAGACTTTCCTTAATCAATGAATCATAAAAACTAAAGTTAACCACCGCTCCACTGGACTGGCTGGACAAAAACCAAATAAACATCATATAGACGAGGGGGAGTAGTCTTAAGGTATAACGGCCTAGCAATCTTACTAGATACATCTGATAATCTCCTAAAAAAATTTACTTCTTAAAAACAATTCCACAGATAGCAAAATAGTCCTCCCACTGAAAAAGGAGCTGCTGCACAACGAACCGATGTTGCAAGCCCTTGCAATAGCAAAAAGGGGAGTGGCGCAAAAAGTAGCTTTGCGACACTCCCCTTCAAAAGCCTTATTTATATGCCTTAACCAACGGTTCGTAATACTCCTTGCTGTGGCCGCAAAGGGGACACTTTTCCGGTGGCTGATTGCCTTCGTGCAAGTAGCCGCACTCCCGGCATTTCCAGTGAATTTTTTCATCTTTGCGCAACAGTTTTTGGTTCTCCAGCAGTTCCAGTAATTTTTTAAAGCGATCTGCATGATGATGTTCCACCTGTTGCACGGTGGCAAAGAATTGGGCAGCTTCGTGCTCGCCTTCCTCTTTGGCAATCTTCTCAAATTCCGGGTACATATCCTTCCATTCGTAGGATTCCTTATCAATGGAAGTTAGCAGATTTTCCTTACTGCCCTTGATGTCACCCAGTAATTTCAGAATGGTTTCGGCATGTTCCTTTTCGTTTCTGGCAGTTTCCTCAAAGACTTCAGCTATTTCCAGCCAGCCCTCTTTGCGCGCCACCGAGGCGAAAAAGGTATAGTAATTTCTAGCCATACTTTCCCCAGCAAAGGCAGCTTTCAAGTTGTCCACGGTTTTCTTACTCATAGGCACCTCCAAAAATTCCCAAAGTATACCCATAGTATTTGCCTAATGAACTAGTCTTAAACCCTTATGCCAAAAATTCAACCTGTCTACGGAACTGCAGACAGGTTGAAATGGCACCTAACGACTCTTATAATTTAAATCTATTCACCAATTGACTTAACTCAAGACCCATTTCATTGAGCCTTTCAATAGAGGAATTAACCTCCTCCATCGAGGCCGTTTGTTCCTCGGAGAGGGCAGCTACATTTTGTATATTGGTATTGATATCCTGCGTAGCGACGGAGGTCTGCTCAATTTGTTCCGTTAAACCAGAAATCATCTGATGTATCTCCGTAAAGACTACATCTACTTCTCCCACAGCCAAGCCACCCTTTTGGACAAAGGCAGCTCCCTGCTGCATTTTAACCACAGAATCTTGCGTACCCCTTTGCATTTCGGAAATGATGGAGGTAATATTCTGAGTGGCGTTTGATGTTTGCTCAGCCAGTTTACGCACCTCATCCGCCACCACGGCAAACCCCCTACCCTGTTCCCCCGCCCTAGCTGCCTCTATGGCTGCATTTAAGGCAAGCAAATTGGTTTGTTCGGCGATTTGCGTAATCAGCTCAACGATTTTTCCTACTTCTTCGGATTTTTCGTTAACCTCCTGCACCGAGCGGGCTACCTCATCGGTGGAATTCGCAATATCGCCCATTGCTGCAGTTACTTCATTTACCTTTTCTTTCCCCTTATGGACACGCCTGATAGCTTCACTGGCAGAAGCACTTACTTCTTGTGAAGCCGCAGAGATTTGTTCTATGGTGGCCGCCACCTGGGTAATTTCCTGGGTGGTTTTACTGTTGGCTTCGGTGGTTTGGTTGGTTATCTCAGTTAAGCTGGCACTGGTTCCGGAAACTCCCTCGGCAGATGTTTTGACCTGGCCGATTAATTCCTTAAGGCTGCCGATCATGGAGTTAATCACTTGACTTAGGGTTCCCAGTTCATCATTTCTTTGGCTGGCAATGTTTTGGGTTAAATCCCCCTGGGCCACTAAGCCTGCACCCTTTTCAATGTTTGAGATGGTTCCCACCAAACTGCGCGCAAATAAGGTTGTAATTAGAATAGCTACCACCAGGATCAGCAGGGTAGCCAGAGCAATGTACTCCGTCATCTCCTCGGCAACGGTATAGGCCTCACTTTCGGTTTGTTGGACAAATAAGCCCCAGTTGGTTAGCGGTATGCTGGAATAATACACAACCTTTTGGGAGCCTTGGCTGTCGATGTAGTGGTCGAATCCCGCTTTTCCTGCCAGGGCATTCTTCACATAATTTCTATCCGCCATGTTCAGGCCAACTCTACTGGCATCGGGATGTATGAGCATCTTGCCCTTGGTATCGGAAATATAGGCATACCCCGATTGACCAATTTTCTGTTTATTGATCATGGCATTAAGTTCTTCCAGGGACACATCCAGACCCACAACCCCTATAAAATCCCCCTGGCCATTCTTGACGGGAGCAGCCACGGAAATTACTTGTTTTTGGGTTGCCGTGTCGGTATAGCCCTCTGTAAAGACTAATTTATTCTGCTCCTTTGCTTCTCTGTACCAGTTTCTGGTCCTGGCATCAAAATCTGCAGCTAATTCTACTACCGGGTACATGGTTAATTTCCCCTCTAAATCACCGTAAAAAACGTTAAGATAATTTTTATTCCCCTCCTTCAAAGAACGAAAAATTGCTAGCATTTGCCCTTGGTTATAACTCCTCACTTCCGGAGAATTAGCTAAGGAGATGACCGTATTTGAGGCAGTTTCCAAAAAAATATTAATAGTATCTCGCACGGCTAAGTTTAGTGTTTTGGTATTTTCATTAACCGTTTTACTTATTTCCTTAGACATGGAGATCACCGACAAGGAGGCCAAAATGACATTACTGGTAATTAGGATAGCTGCGATAAACAAAGCCAGTTTTACCTTTAAACTTTTCACAAACACGTCCCCTTCTTTTTTATGAGTATTTAAAATGCTGGTTCTACCTAAAGATTATCGACAAAATTCGTCAAAACCTGAGGTTTTCTACACATAATAAAAGCCCTACCAAAAGGTAAGGCTTTGTGCTTTAATCCTAATTATTTCGTTGTTTTTCTTCTTCCACTAACACTCGCCGTAATACTTTACCCACCGTAGACTTGGGTAGTTCATCGCGAAATTCTAGGTGTTTCGGTACTTTATACTGGGCCAGATGTTGGCGGCAATACTTGATAATTTCTTCTTTGCGAGCCTCGACTCCCTCTTTTAAAACAACAAAGGCTTTTATCACTTCTCCCCGGGACCGATCGGCAATGCCGATCACTGCAGCTTCCTTTACCTTGGGGTGTTCGTAGAGGACTTCTTCCACTTCCCTCGGATATACGTTATAGCCCAGGCTAATGACAATATCCTTCTTGCGGTCAACAATATAGGTAAAGCCTTTATCATCAATGTAAGCCATATCGCCGGTATGTAACCAGCCACCCCGGAGGGATTTGGCAGTTTCTTCCGGCATCTGCCAGTAACCTTTCATCACCTGGGGCCCTTTAATACATAACTCTCCTATCTCACCTGCAGGAAGTTCTTTGGTGCCGGTTTCTATATCCACAATTTTAATATCCGTATTGGGCAGGGGTAGCCCAATGGAACCATTTATTCTCATGTTAGAAATGGGATTACAGTGGGTAACCGGTGATGACTCGGTTAAGCCATAACCCTCTACCAGAGTGGCACCGGTAATGGCCTCAAAATTTTGCTGCACTTCCATCGGCAAAGGGGCTCCGCCAGAGAGGCAAAATTTAATAGAGGATAAATCATATTTTTTAACATCCGGGTGAGAGATTACCGCAACGTAAAGAGATGGCACCCCCTGAAAAATGGTGGGCTGATATTGTTCAATTTGTTTTAATAAATTCAAGGCCTCCAAACGGGGAATAAGAATCATGGAAGCCGCCAGATAAACCGATAGATTCATACAGGTGGTCATGGCAAAAACATGGAAGAAGGGAAGCACACAAAAAAATCTCTCTTTAGCTTCTTCACAAGGGCTTAACCAAACCCTGGTTTGAATCACGTTGTCGGCTAGGTTTTTATGAGTTAGCATGGCTCCCTTAACAATCCCTGTAGTACCGCCGGTATACTGCAAAAGAGCCAGATCATTGGCCAGATCTATGGCCACCTCCGGTGGTGCAGGCTGAGCATTGGTTAACAATCCTTCAAAGCGATAACCAGCTTCCGATTTTATCAATGCTTCTGGTTGAGAAACATCCATCGCTAAGTAATCCTGCATACTGGTGGTAATGAGTAGCTTGATGCCTACCTCTGGCAGCAGGTTCGTTACCTTGGGTTGCAGTTGATCCAAGACAAGGATGGCTTCTGCTTGACAGTCCTTTAGCTGATAGGTTAACTCTCTTTCTGTATAAAGAGGATTTATCATAACAGCAGTGGCCCCAATTCGCATCACGGCATAATAGGCAATCACGATCTGCGGACAGTTCGGTAACATAATTGCCACCCGGACTCCCTTTTGCAGGCCAAGTTGGTGCAGTGCTGTGGCAAACCGATCTACCCTGTCTTTTAGTTGACTATATGACAAGCGATGATTAAGAAAAAGGATGGCCTCATTATCTGGATAGCAATTTGCTGAATGCTCTAGGAAACGATATAGGGACGTGTCGGTTAACTCCAACTGTTGCGGTACATCTTCTGGGTAGTTTTTATGCCAGGATTTTTTGTTCAAGAATAGCCCCCCTTGGGAATGTAATGTATACTCCTTACTTGAAATTTTTCGTTAAAAGGGGGGCTTTTTCCTTTAGACATCCTGTCGAAAAGAAATTTCTTTTTATACCTAGTTTTTGCCCAGGTCTGCAAAATTGTAGCTGGCCAATTCCTTATTGAGGGTCTGCCGAATGGAGAAGAGTGCCTGGTGCAAAGGACAGTGGGCTGTATGATTTTTGTTGCACTCCCCGGGGTCTACCAAACAGCGGTTTAATTCAATGGGTCCTTCCACCGCTTCCACCACATCCTTCATAGTAATCTCCCTTGGTTCTTTAGCCAGGGTATAGCCACCACTAACACCACGGTAAGATTCCACAATTCCCGCAGCAGCCAAGGAACGTAAAATCTTTAGCAAGAAGCGGAGGGGAATTTTCTCTGTTTCGGCAATCAGTTTGGCTTCCACCAACTGCCCTTTGGGTAAACCAGAGAGGTAATATACCGCCCGAAAGGCATAATCAGTTGCCTGATTTAATTTCATAGACATCCCCACTTTCTATAGTACAAAGTATACCCAATCGGTACAGTATATACCATAATTATGCTCTAATCCTATACCAGGGTCAATCTTTGTTTAAAGGCATTCTAGTTAGAAAAACTTGGCTTGAAGGGCATAACCTAAAAAGCTGCCGCTTGGTAAGCAGCAGCTTCAATCAATATTGATTATTCCTTCATCTCCAGCGGAAAACTAGCCCGGAAAGTGGTTCCTGCCGTTTCACTGACCTGGAAAGAGATTGATCCTTTTAAGTACCGCTCTGTGAGCAGCTTCATGCTGTAAGTGCCCAATCCCCTACCCTTACCTTTAGTCGAGAAAGACCTTTTAAACACCTGCAGTTGAACCTGCTTGGACATAACCTGGGAATTGCTTACCCAGATTTCCACCTGTTGATCTTTTCGAGCAGCCCCCACCTTTACAATATCGCCAGGTCGCGAGGCTTCTAAGGCATTTTTAATCATGTTACCTACAATCCTTTTTAAAAGCACCGGATCGCACTGAAAGTAACATACTTCAGCATCTTCGCTAAGGCGTAAGGCAATACCCTGGGCGACAGGGTGTTTGGCAAATTGATCAACTACTTTGCTCAACAGTTCCTTGGTCTCTACCGTAGCCCGCTGCACAACTAACTCATTATTTTCGGCACTTACCAAGTCCCTCTGTCCTAAAATCTCTTCAATTAACGAATCTGAAACCTCTTCCAAGTCTTGCATTAATTCTTGCTTTTTATGCGGGTCTTTGATATATCCCAACAGTTCCACAATCCCCCGCAAACTACCGGCGGTATTGATGATATCGTGGAAAAAGATTTTCTCCAATACTTGTCTTCTTTTCTCATCACTAATGTTGTTTACTTGCACAATGACGAAATTCTGCTCTTCCAGCTCAAAGGGTGTGGCCGAAATAAGAAGATCCAGAGCGACTAGTTCGTCCCCCTGCCTCACCGTAATTCTACACTCTTGGGAGTTTTTTTGGCCGCCGAGGCCGGTAAGCAAAGCAAGGACCGCCCCGCAGGTGCTACAAGCTTCTGAGGTGCCGCAGCCAGCTTCATTTTCACAAGCATGAACACAAGTTAAGATTTCACCCGGCCGCCCTCCCAGGATAAGCCTCGGGCTATCGATATTTAATAAATCAAAGAGGGCTTGGTTGCAATATACCAGTTGACGTTGTTGGTTGAGAATCATAATTACATTGGGTAACGCATCCAAAACACTATGAATCTCTTGGATTTTAGAGACCGCCTGGTATTGTTCCAGCACCCTGTTCATAGGCAATCTTGCTGCTGGAGCATAATGGCTAAAGTGATTTTCAAATAACATTTCACTCAATGTAAACAACTCTCCCTTAGGTATTTCCTAGTCTTTTAGATTATTTCAGCATAACAGAGCAATATTCCTCCAACAAACAAAAAGGAGTCAGCAAAATTATAGAAATTTCACTTCTAATTTTTGCTTACATCGTTACATGAAAGAAATTTGTCCCGATATCAATAAAGCATTTCAGTAAATCTTTCAATAAGCTGTGACACATCCCCTATGACGCCCATATGATGAACTAAAAGTAATGTTTTCTGCCTACTCTCTAACATTACCTGAAAGGGGGTATTTTATGGGCTTTGGCTTCGGAGGCATTAGTAATAATTCCTCCATTGTATTCCTAGTGCTCATCTTGCTCCTTAGTGGTAGCTTTGGTCCAGGTTGTTGTAACAAATAAAAGGCAGCATGATTACATTCATTAAAAGGAGGTTAAACTTATGGGTTTTGGTTGTGGTAGCGGCTGTGGTGGCGGCGGTTCAAATCTTATTATTTTCTTAATTCTTATCCTGTTATTCAGTGGCAATTGCGGCGGTTTCGGCGGTTGCCGAGCAGAATAATCTTATTTCCCATTTAAAAGTACCACTCTTATTAAAAAATCATATTATGCAATAGAGCTTCAACAAATATCAAATTTTGATCTCTGGCAAAGGCTCTGGTCTTTATTTCCTATTGGATGAATCTTTTGGGGAAGGGGGGGTATCTGATGGGTTTCGGTTTCGGCTCCGGTTGTGGTGGTGGTTGTAATCAGAACAACTCTTTTATTATCTTTTTAATTCTACTCCTACTGCTCGGCGGCGGTTCTGGCTGCTGCGGCTTCAACGTTGAGAATGAAAAGTAACCTTTTCTTCTTATAGTAACAACATCTCTTAGAGAAGGGAGGTCATCTAATGGGCTTCGGGTTTGGTTGTGGTGGTGGTTGTAATCAAAATTCTTTTATCATTTTTTTAATTCTAATCCTACTGCTCGGCGGCGGCTCTGGCTGCTGCGGCTTCAACGTTGAGAATGAAAAGTAACCTTTTCTTCTTATAGTAATAAAAGCTCTTGTGGAAGGGAGGTCATCTAATGGGTTTCGGTTGTGGTGGTGGTTGTAATCAGAACAACTCTTTTGTCATCTTTTTAATTCTGATCCTACTGCTTTGCGGCAGCAACACAGGTTGCGGCGGTTTTTTCAGTGTTGAAAAATAACCTACTCTTCTAAACAAAGCTCCTGGTTCCAGGAGTTTTGTTTTTTCATGTATCTAATTAATATCATCATTTATTAAACTTTTTCTACCTTGTAACAAACGTGTTTATTTGGAATATTATGTAGAAAAAGGAGGGGTTGCGTTATGGGTTTTGGCTTTCGCCCGGAATCTGGTCGACCTGGTTACGGTTCTGGCTATGGCCCGGGATTAGGTCCTAATTACGGCAAATCTAATTATGGTAATTGCCCTGTTTGCGGCAAACCTGGTTATGGTAAACCTGGCTCCAATTCTAGCCCTAAAGTAGAGAGTGATAAAAAGAAAAAAGCTCCAACAAAAAAACACCCATTTACTCGTTAGCTAGAAAAGCTAGGCTTACGCCGAGTCTTTAGGCGTAAGTGGAAACCAATATACCAAAAAACGTCTATGCAGTTCAGGTTTACTGTATAGACGTTTTTTTCAGTTATCATAGAAAGTATTTAGTCTGAAAATGTATAGTATAAAGCGATTTATCTTATCCCCTGGCACCTTCTGTTTGCTTTCCCTCAACAATAACATCTAATTTCCCGGTATGAGGATCTATGACTAAGCCGTGCACAAACACATTTGGAGGCATTAGTGGGTGCTTTCTGATCGTTTCCACGCTCTTTTTTACACTGTCGGATACATTTTCAAACCCACGGAGCCATTTACGGATGTTTATTCCCGAATACTCCAGGGTGAAAATGGTTTGTTCAGTAACTCCCCGGCTAATCATCTTGTGTAAAGTTTCATCGGGATTTATATTGGCCATACCACAGTCGTGATGCCCTATTACCATGACTTCCTCTGCCCCCAGTTCATAAATAGCAACCAGAATACTTCTCATAATACTTCCCAGAGGGTGGGATACCAGTCCACCGGCATTTTTGATAATTTTGGCATCACCATTTTTAAGATTCATGGCCTTGGGTAACAATTCGGTCAACCTGGCATCCATACAGGTTAGGATGACTACCTTTTTGTCCGGATATTTAGTGGTTTGGAACTCACGGAATTCTTCCTGCTCAACAAATTGTTTGTTATAGTCTAGAATCTCTCGTAAAAAGCCCATTTTACTCACTCCTATAATCCCTGTGGTTTTTCATTAATAGTCTACCCAGGTTACCACATTATTTTGTGAAATAAAAGTCACCTACAGACATTCTTCTCGCCGTCACCAGGGTCTTTTCATGCACATAAAAAAAGGGTCTCCGATGACTGTATCGAAGACCCTTTTCTCTCACTATATCCACTATACCACTTCATGCAGTTTTATAAAATCATCTATCTTTTTTAAGTTCAATATCAACCTCTATTTCCAACTGTTTAATTTGATTTTCAAGATCCTCTCCGTTGATAATACCTAAATCTGTCATTTCCTGGTGGAGGGATTCCCAAGCGTACTCATTCTTCAATTTTTAACCCCTCCAATAGTTATGTTTCATCATTAAAATTTGGTAGGAGGAACTCTAAAATTATTGTTGAAATAGAATTTTGGTAAATACTTCTAATAGGGTATTTTCAAACTGCTGACGTTTAGCTGTTGTTCCAGCTAAACGTCATTTTTTCATTTGTCCTTTTATTATTTTCTTCACCCTCCCTTTAATTAAATTTGTAATTTTCAGATTATGTTTTGTTTATTCTATTAATAAAGCTATTTTCCCTCTAATTTTTTACTATTATTACAATAAAAACCATTTTATCTAAGAAATATTTATTTCCATGGAGTTATTATTACTTTGTTGTCAATACCAATAAATCGCAGTCTATTTCTTTGTCTAAAACTGGCCTGGAAATCTTTGTGAGAACAATTATTATTTTAAACCAAACACGTGTTCTGTGCAAGGTCAAAATTTTTTATTGATAGTTAATTTTATTTAATTTCTTGTGCTCCCTTGCCCACGCTTTATTTTGCTAAGTTCCCACAGAGCAATGGCATACCCGCCCAGAGTCAATCCGGTAGGAATTGCTTCTCGCCAATCCATTTGCAAAATTACCAAAGACACCAGCAGACCCGCTACCAGTGCTATCATGGGTGCCAATTTTTTTAGGTTCGGTACCAGTTGATAGGTAACCCAAACTAATAGTAGTATTACAGGAACAAAAGGAACTGCAGCGGTTGGTACAAATACCTGCAGTAGACCACCAAATTCTTCAAAAATTGTGCTAATTTCCACTTTATCCCTCCTCTAATTCCAGAGATAAAATTAGCCCGTAAGCAATTTCATTAGCCAGTCCATGTAAAAAAGTAGTATTCTTAAGCAAGCCAGCATCCCAAGCGTTATCAATAAATAAGCATTCTAAGAGAACGGCGGGCATTTCTGTTAGGCGAAGAACCGCAAAATTAGCATACTTGCACCCACGATCTTTAATCTTATATTGGGCTAGGTATCTCATGACCTGACTGTGTAACCGATTTCTAATCATATCGGCCCGTTTATCCTTGGCGGCAGGGTGAACAAAACTTTCAAAGCCCTCACCGCCACCGGCATTTACATGAATTGATAAATAAAAATCCGCCTGCAGGAGGTTGGCTTCCTGCGGCGGTTTGTATAATTCATCCTGCGTGGTGCTTTTAGGATTGCCCGCAGATGGCTGGACGATTATGACATCTGCATTCACCCTAATAAGTTTTTCCCGAACTCGCTGGGCAATTTCCCAGGCAACATACTTTTCCACCAACCCATTGGCAACGGCCCCAGGATCCTGTCCGCCGTGACCAGGGTCAAGAACAATCATTTTTTTCTTCCTCAACGCAACCTCCCCTTTACCTTAGCCAATATTTTAGCACCAGGCCAATGCCAACCCCGATACCACTCCATTTTGCTAAACACAGCATCATGGTCATTATTTTGTCATCCTGCTGCTCATTTCTGAAGTCTTGTTTGCTACAGCATCTTTCCCGGTATCTCTCGCACTCCTGGCGGTTCACCGCGTCCCTCTGATTGTCAAGCCGCTCATAGATCTGTTTAATTTCCTCGCGAGTCTCTTCCCGCTGTTTGGTTAGAGCCAATTCAATTCGCTCCAACCATTTCAGTACATTGCTCAGTTCATTTTTTAATACGTTAACATCCTCCGGTGGCACAAATCCACCCCCTACTGTCATAAACTGATTACCTGTTTAAAAAGCGTAATAGCTTTCTAATGCTGTTCTGTGGTTGGGTAGTTTTTAGCAACTCTGCATATTCTAAATCCCTCTTTTGCTTAGCCTGCTCACATAGAACATCAATGAATTGCCTATATTCTGCTAAGCCGATTTCCTGGATAGCAGTATGATCCGGTAATTCTACTTGCTCATCTAAAGGGAACACCACCTCTGCATCACTTTCATACCCTATCACAAAATTAACCGGTAGATTTCCGTATTGTACCGTCCCATCTTCCTGGACATGTTTTGCTGTTTTAAAATAACGCATCATCCCCCTCCTAACTCAGAGAATTAATAATACCACTAAAAGACAATGGCCCAGTGTAGCCACTGGGTTTAAGATCATTCAGACAACGAAAGGCTGTACCTGGATAGCCCAGGGCTATTAGTACTTCCCTGACCCCCTTTTGGGATAAGGCCGCAACAGCCGATCCAGAGGCTTTATTTCGTACGGTAAATGTTCTGGTTACTTGGCCTCCCCTGTCGTCCCTTACCATCACCTGGCAAACGTTATTCCCTAGTAATACATCCGTAAATGTGCAGTCAAAGGCGATACTCCTGGAGCAATTTTTCCAATCGACTTTTGTTATACCACTCTGGATAATCTTATACTGGAGTGCATCCCCCGTATTGGCATCATCTGGGGTAATTCTAACAGTAAACCGATTTTCAGTAACGACTATTACTTGACCTTCGGCTAAGGTTTGATTTGTGGCCGGTGAGAATAGTAAGCACGTTGGAGCTTTATTTACCGTGAAATTGACTGATTGCTGTGATTGATTTCCCGCATGATCTATAGCGGTAACCACGAGTACCTGGCCCCCGGCAGAGGTAATGGCTGTGCCGGAAGTGTAAGCCATACCATTAAGCGTAGCCGTTACCGAAGCAAGCCCCGCACCTCCTGCATCCGTAGCCGAGAAGATTGGCGTTACCGAATTCTGATAGGTTTGTCCATTAGCCACCCCTGAAATACTAATCACCGGTGTCGTTCGGTCCACCGTCAAGGTATAGCCCATCGTCGCTGTGGCTATACCACCCATCCCATCGTCAGCAGTAACAAGTATATTGCTATAACTTCCTTCAGCAATGTTATCTGCAGACACATCCCAGGTTAAAGACCATGTTTTTGCTGTGGAGGTGTTGCTGATAACCGTAATCTTTGTCTTCCCGTTAATGGCAGCGCTAATTGTAACATTATTGTTATCAACATCACTTACAGTGCCGGAGATAGTAATAGTTTTTCTTCCGGGAGCTGTGGAAAATGATTGATTTGTTGCAGGTAAAGATATGGTAATCTTAGGATTGCAATTTAATTGAGCCATCGTGCTTCTTATACCACCTGAAGTGGTCTGACAAATAAAGGCAGAGGTATTAAAACCATTTACGAGGGTTTTTGCACCAGTATTTACATT
>NZ_FRAR01000015.1 GCF_900142375.1 Desulforamulus aeronauticus DSM 10349
ACTGTAAAGGTTGCTGTCTCTCCTACCGTCACCATCTGGTTCTGAGGCTGGTCCGTAATGCTCGGCGCTACCGGATCTGTTGTCCCCGGATTAATCGTCAAGGTTGCCGGATCACTAGTGACTGTTCGTGTTCCGTTGCTAACTTCTACCGTATAGGTTGCCGCGTCTGACGCTGCGGCCGCTTCAATGGTTAGCGTCGCAGAAATAGCCCCCGTGATGTCAACGTCGTCTTTTTTCCATTGATAGCTCAAAGGATCCTCTGCCGCTGTAGATGCTCTAACACTAAAACTTGCCGGTTCGCCTGCATTTATCGTCTGGTCCTCGGGCTGTGAATAAATGGTTGGTGTCACTGTCCATATAAGATAAGGGTAGCCATCGTGGCTTTCGTCCATGGCCCAAACATCGGTAAAATCCCAGTCCTCAAAGGTACTCTGTGTCTTCATCTCTGCGGTGCCTTTCCCGGTGCCCCCGGCGCTATCCTCCCGCGTTGAAGTTTGGATGTCCCAGTAGGATCTCTCTGTAGTTCCGTATCCGTCAGAAAAGGCCCCCACCAAGCCACCGAGACTATAGCCCATCGGGCTAAGTTTCTCCACTCGGCCTTTAGAATAAGAACTGATAATACTGCCCTGGTTGTAGCCTGCCAAACCACCGAGCATGGCGTTACCCGATACATCTCCTGTAGCATAAGAGTCGAGAATACTCGAACCGATGTAGCCTCTACCCACCAGACCTCCCGCATAAGTGTAAACGTATGTGCTCGTCACATTGCCCGTGGCGTAGGACTCCCAGATTCGACCATAGTGTGAGCCTACCAAGCCGCCGACATTTGGGTTACCACTTGCTGACACATTGCATGAGGAATAAGACTTTCTTATGAGGCCATAATTCTGTCCCACCAGGCCGCCGACAGCTGCGACGCCTGCCACTTCGCCTTTGGCGTAAGAATTGATAATAGCATCATTGGGAGAAGAGCTGGCCCCCGCCAGGCTGCCGACCATTTGGTTTCCTCTTACAGCTACATCCACCATTCCCAAGTTATGGATTCTTGCTCCATTAAGAATGCCGAACAATCCCATACCGCTTTGATTGGGGCGGTTACTATAAAGTCCGCTGATTGTATAACCGTTGCCGTCAAAAATGCCTCTGAAGTCGTTAATGGGCTGCCATCCGGCACCGCCATTATAACCTGGCCCGTCCGCGCTCAGATAATCGGTCAGATCAATGTCTTGGGTCAAGATAAAATTACCCGCCAAGTTCGCCCTTACCAAAGTATCCAATTCTTCCGGAGTGCTAATCGGTATTGCATCATCGGATTTTGCATATGCAGGCGCGCCGGCCATAGGGAGGGCTGCTATCAGCATCATTAAACTGAGCAGTAAGGAAAAGATTTTTTGACAATTCAATTTCATTAAAAAGACCCCTTCTTAGACCAAATTGTTCGTAAATGAAATGCTTCACAGAAGTTCTCTTAAGTAGCTATGCTAAAAGGGATTTTCTGTTTTCTTTGAACCGAATCGCGCTCGCTTTTCGATAATCACAGCGTATATCTTCACCCCTTTTTCTAACTTTTTTCAGGTTCCATCAACTTCCCAATACATGAGTGCCCACTGGGTCCTTCTCCGTATTTTCTAGAAATGATTGCTAACTTTTTCAGTATAGCAAAGGCCACTGAACAATTACTGAACAGATCTGAAACCCACGCCGGCTTGAAAATCTTTTTGAAAATACTAAAAAAGAGGTCATCTCCCGTAGGATTTTTAACTTTTAAGCTTCGGATATTTAAACAGATAACAAAAGGCTGGTTCCCGAGTTTGGAGAACCAGCCTTTTGACAAAAACAATGTATTTATAGATAGTAGAATCAGTTGGAAGGAAAGTCATGGATAATAATTTGTTAAAACCCCTACAGCACGAATAACTTCGCTATTACCTATTTCCCGAGGAGATCATGGAATATCTTAAGGACAGGCCCATTTTACAGAGTATACCAAGCTTTTAAGAAAAAGCTTGAAAAAAGTTGAAATTATTATATAATAGTCAACATAATTGGCAACGAGGCCTACCTGATTTTTCAGGTAGGCATTTTTTATTTTTGGGGGTGAGTGTACTATGGTAAACCAGGAGCTAGTTATTGATGCATCTATCCTAATTAGTGAACTTAAAAATGCTAGTAATGAAATGGGACGTATCAATGGTTCCATTCGGGAAATTGCTGTGCGTACAAATTTATTGTCGTTAAATTCAGCAATCGAAGCTGCCAGGGCAGGGGATGCTGGCCGGGGATTTAGTGTAGTGGCGGATGAAATAAAGAAACTGGCAACAAGTAGTTTAGCCTCTACCAAGGAGAGTACCAAAATTATTGAAAATATTCAAAGCAAAGCGAATGAGGTTATGGCCGTCAGAACAGCCGATGTAGCCTATGATACCATTGATAAAATTGACCGAAACCTTTTTGAACGTAATTGTGATGCACAGGCCTGGGCCAGTTTCGACAAGGTAAAGAGCTGCTTTTTATCGACAGACCCTACACGTTTTTCCGTAGCAAACGAGCTTTTGAAAAAGCTGGTAGACATTTATGAAGTTTATCATGACCTCTATGTACTGGATACTGATGGTAAAATTGTTGCGGCGGGTGTCCGCCATGAACTCATAGGAAAAGATATGGGAGATAAGGATTGGTTTAAGGAAGCTGCTGCGGTAAATTCTATATCTGTAAGCGATCTTTATTATTCATCTGTGGAAAATCTTCATACAGTGGCATATACTTGTCCGGTACGAGGAGATGAAGGGCAAATCCTTGGGTATTTTTCCACTCGTTTTAATTGGAACTATATTTATGACATCATAGATTCGGCCCGTATCGGTCAAAATGGGGACATATTGATTATCAACAAGCAAGGTTATATTATTGCTTGCCGAAGCCGTAAGGGGATTCTGCATGAAAAGCTAGGGCACCTTGAGGCGGTACAACGTGCAATGGGTGGTGGAACCTATGGCTATGTATTTGAAAAAGATAGCCTAGGTAGCATTAAAATATATGGCTATGCGCACACACGGGGCTATAACGCTTATAAAGGGAAAAACTGGTCAGCTATTATAATAGAGACTTTATAGAACCGTTTTAAGATAATATCAATGAATTTGAAGCCAGGGTAGATACCGCTGGCGTTTTTTTATTTCCAACAAGTCTTTTATCGTTGTAAGCAGGAACCCATAGAGAAATGACAAAGAATACACTTATAGTAAAATGATTTGCTGTAGCGGGTTAAAGGATGTGCTTCATTGAAACTAGATAGACTAATCTCTATTTTGGTGATGCTGTTAAGAAGGGAACGTGTTCAGGCAAAAGACCTGGCTAACATGTTTGATGTTTCAGTCAGGACAATCCTGAGGGATGTGGAGGCATTAAATCTGGCAGGGATACCTGTTGTGACATATCAGGGAGTGAACGGCGGCATTGGCATTGCGGAAGGTTACCGTTTGGATAAAAGTGTACTAACTGAATCAGAGATGGCGGCAATTATCACAACGTTAAGAAGCTTTGCCAAAACCATACCGGATAACAAGCATCAAGTTTTACTGGATAAGTTTACCAACATTTTATCCTCAGCTCAGCTGGAGTTACTGAATACAAAGGTAAACCAGCTTGTTATTGACTTGTCTCCCTGGGGAGGAAACGAACTTCTTAAAGAAAAAGTACTGGCTATACGCAAAGCCACAGAAAGTTTAAAGGAGATTGAGTTCACGTATATAGATTCAGCAGGTCAGAGGACCAGCCGGAGAGTGGAACCCTATTCACTGGTTTTCAAGGGGCAAAAATGGTACCTCTATGCGTGGTGCCTTCTGCGACAGGACTTCCGATTTTTCAAGCTTTCGAGGATGAGAGAACTGATAGTATGTAAAACCTTCTATAAACCGAGGGAGGTATCGCTAGAGCAGTTGCCTTGGGAAAGCGAATGGAATAATCTTAAAAACTTGGTGTCACTGGAATTACTATTTGATAAGGAACTGGCGAGTATCGTAGAGGAATGGTTTGGCCAAGATACAGTGGAGCAGCCGGTTGGAAATATTATGGTCAAGACATTACTTCCTGAAAACAACTGGCTTTATGGCTTTCTTTTAAGTTTTGGGCCGGCATTAGAGGTTGTCAACCCGCCGCATATTCGAACAATCCTAGCAGAGATGGCCAAAGAGATTTATAAAAAATATACATAGAAAACATGACATACAGGTGTCAGGTTCCCAATGGTATAATCTACAAAAAGCTAAAGGGGGCAATACTATGAGTTATAACTTTGTAGTAACAGAGGAACTGGCACAACCAGTACTTTCTATTCGTATCAGAACTGCAGTTGGCAATTTGCCACAGGAATTAGGCAAGGGATACCAGGCAATCTTTCAATATTTAGCTGAAATGGGAGAAAAGCCATTAGAGGCTCCCTTTGCGGCGTATTACAACATGGATATGCAGGATCTCGATGTAGAGATGGGAGTCCCGGTTGCCAACCCCCTTATTGGGCAGGGTGATATCCAGCCAGGGGAAATCCCTTCAGGCAAGAGAGTATCCTGTGTTTATAAAGGCCCCTACGATCAAACGGAGCCAGTTTATAATGCCATGATGCAGTGGATAAAGGAAAATGGCTATACTCCCACAGGCGTGGCCTACGAGTTTTACTTTAATTCTCCGATGGAAGTGCCGGAAAGTGAACTTTTAACAAAGATTGTCTTTCCCCTAAAATGAGAGTGAGTTCCTAAGGCTAAGAAATAATAGTATTTTTTCTATGAAGACCGTAGCAGTGCAATGATCTGTTAGGGTCTTTTTTACATTGTTCAAATTAATTTTGTAACTTAAACCGCAACATGAACAGGGTGTTTGCTTCAAATTTTATTTTAAAAAATGCAAATATTCATTAAGTTTTTTTAAAAAGAACCGAGTATATTTAGGAGATGTTTAGCAAATAGGGGTGATATTGTGTTTCGTTCTTTTCAATTAGCTTTAAATAATGGCGGTGCTAAAGCAGGACTCATTTATATAGTTTCTTCAGGTCTATTACTAGTAATGTTTTTAGTTATAATGACATTATTCTCTGGAGGGTCCCTACTTTCAATAGTAGCTCCAGGAAGTTTAGACTCAATAACGGAGCATCTCATATCACAAATGTTGAGTAAAGAATCCTTCGGATTAGTAATTACTTTATTAGGTGCTTTATTTGTTTTTGGAATTATTAGTTGTGGTATCCTACTCGGGGGGCTAATAGGATCGTTTAGGGATGTTGTTGAAGGCAGACCGATAAGTATAGCGAGCTATTTCAATAATAGTTTGAATTATGCCCTAAGAACAATTGGTTACTTCTGCCTGTATTTTTTTATTCTTGGGCTAATGATTTTTGCTTTAATTCGCATAATATTTTTAGTAATTACGCCAATTGAAATAAATAATCAAACATTTTTAATATCATTATTTACAGGGCTGGTCATTACCCCACTATTAACTTTATCTATAGTAGGCTTTAAAAAGAGAGGTTTTATTACCCAGAATATTGGTCCTATCTTTATTTATTCCTTAGCCGTAGCGATTTTTTCAATAATTCCGGTTATCGGTCAAATAGTAACATTCATCTTACAGACATACTATTATTTGTTCATACTAGTCATCTCTACAAAAAACAATAATACATTTAATTTCACCAAGAATTTTACTGTTGAATAGGTATAGTGGAAAAATGAATTATCCAAGAAAACCGAGGGCAGATAATCAGCCCTTGGTTTTTCTGTTTTAATTAGCCTTTACAAACCCTAGGCAATATCCTATACTATAACTGTATTAATAGTAATAGTACAGATGTTACGGGAGGGGGGAGCCTATGTTTGATTTAGATTTAAGAAGCCGCGTACCCATTTATGAACAGTTGGTGGAAACATTTAAAGAAGCCATTATAAATGAAGTTTTAAAGACCGATGAACAACTGCCTTCGGTACGTATTCTGGCCCAGCAATTGACCATCAATCCTAATACCATTCAAAAGGCCTATCGAGAGTTAGAAAGACAGGGATATATCTACTCCCTACCGGGTAAAGGAAGCTTTGTGGCTGGGATAAACAACCATAAAAATGATGAAAAACTAGCTAAGTTAAAGGAAGAGCTGATTAAAGTTTTATCGGAAGCTATGTATCTGGGCATGACCTATGAGGAAATCATGGCCATTATTTCTCAAGTGGACAACTCGGTTAGGAGGGGGATAATGAAGTGATTGAAATAAAGGATTTAAACAAATCTTTTGAGGACTTGGCAGCGTTAAAAAACGTAAACATTAAGATCCAAAAGGGCTCTGTCTATGGTTTAGTGGGGTCCAATGGAGCGGGGAAAACCACCCTGTTAAAAACCATGGTGGGAGTTTATCAGGGAGATCAGGGAACTTGTTATATTGATGGTCAAGAGGTATTTGAAAATGTGGCAATCAAAGCCAAAGTAATATTCATTCCGGATACTTTGTATTTTTTCCCCAACTACTCCGTACGGGATATGGCGAAATACTACAAAAACATTTATCCTGCTTGGAATGAAGTACGTTTTGAAAAATTAAAAGAGGCTTTTGACATTGATGTTAACAAAAACATTAATCGTCTTTCCAAGGGAATGCAAAGACAAGTAGCTTTTTGGCTAGCCTTGTCGTCCATGCCTGATTATTTAATTTTAGATGAACCGTTAGATGGTCTGGATCCGGTCATGCGGCAGAAAGTAAAAAACTTACTCATTCAAGATGTGGCAGAGAGACAAATGACCGTGCTAATTTCCTCCCATAATTTGAGAGAACTGGAGGATCTCTGTGACACCATCGGTATTTTACATAAAGGAACTTTAATTTTAGAGAAAGAGCTGGATGATTTAAAATCGGATGTTCACAAAATTCAGGTGGCATTTAAAGAAGAGGTGTCCGGGGAATTTTTGGCCAACGCCCAAGCCCAAGTGCTCTATGAAGAGATAAGAGGCAGCGTCAGGCTCTTTATTATGCGTGGTAACAAAGATGATCTGACCAGAATATTTGCCAAACAGCAGCCGTTGGTCCTGGATATCCTACCGTTAACCTTGGAAGAAGTTTTTATTTATGAGATGGGGGGGATCGGTTATGCCATTGAAAACATCATTATTTAATCAAGGCGTTTTGCTAGACGATTTAAAAAGATTTAGTTGGCTGGGCATCCTGTATACCCTCGCCTTATTATTCTTAGTGCCGTTACAAATTTTCATGATCTCTGGCCAGGAGGATAGGGATCATAGCATCATGAAGGAGTTCTTTTATCTGGGGACTGGGGAGAATATGCAAGGGGTCTTGGTGTTGGCTGTTTCGATTCTCATGGGCATTTTTATTTTTCGCTATATCCAGGTAAAAGCAGCTTCGGATACGTTGCACAGTCTGCCCATTAAAAGAGCGGTCTTCTATAGAACCCATGTTTTGACCAGCCTAGTGCTGTTGATTGTACCGGTTTTAATCACAGCTTTTATCTCATTAATTCTGAATAGTATGTTAGGCTTGGGCGCTTATTTTAGCCTCAAAGATATTGCAGAGTGGGCTGGCGTAGTAATTTTGCTGGAACTTACCGTCTTTTTTGTTTGTGTTTTTGTAGGTATGATCGTGGGTATGTCAGTGGTGCAGGGCGTTATTACCGTTATCTTCCTCTTCTTACCCTTGGGCTTGGCACTCTTGTTAGTAGAATCTTTGCAGACCTTTCTCCATGGTTTTACCTACAATTTTGGGGCAAATGAGTCTAAGCTTTCGCCGCTCGTCAGGCTAATGGAAGGATTTCGGGAGACCAATAAAATGGGGACAGGAGAAATAGTCACCTATATTGTTGTTTGTCTGGGTTTATATTTTCTGGCCCAATTTTTATATGAAAAAAGAAAATTAGAAACGGCTTCTCAGACCATCGCCTATCGTCCTTTTCGTTGGCTGTTTAAATACGGCGTCACCCTTTGTACCATGTTAGTGGCAGGTGTTTATTTTAACCAAACCCAGCAAAGCATTAGCTGGACTTTATTTGGCTACCTGATTGGCTCGCTACTTGGCTACTATGTAGCAGAGATGGTACTGAAAAAATCCTTTTTTGTGTTTAAAAATTTCAAGGGTTATTTAATGTATGCTGCCGTAGTTAGCGTGCTACTGACAGGGCTGCATTTTGATCTAATAGGCTTTACAAAGAAAGTGCCCCCCATTAATCAAGTTAAAAGTATTGGTTTTGGCTACAACTTCTATGATTTAAGAGACGGGAAAAATTTGTATGTGGATAAGGATAATCTAGCCCATATTCAAGAACTGCATCAACAACTGATCGCGGATCAATCACAAAATAAATATGGTGATAAGAGATCAACCAGAGAGATGACGTTAGTTTACCACTTAGCAGATGGTAGTCAGTTAACTAGGGGCTATTTTGTTGATTATGATAACTACAGTAAGCAGTTGAAACCCATTTATGAATCGCAGGAATACAAAAAGCACCGTTACGATGCTTTAACCGTGGATGCAGCGGATATTGAAAAAATGACCATTCGTCCAAGCATCGATGCAGGGGGGAATAAAGAGGCTGTTATCCTAAAGCCGGAGGATATTAAAGAAGCCATTACTATCATCCGACAGGATATTGAAGCTGAAACCTATGAACAGATGAATGATAACATAACACCCTGGGCCAATATCCGTCTATTAATGGCCGATGACAAAATGAAAAAATATCAAAAGCTGCATACGGAAATTAACCAGGAGAGAAGAGAGTTCTATGCTTCTTGGGAGAAATCCTATGGAAATTTTGAGACCTGGCTGCAGCAAAAGGGTTATCTGAAAAACGCCAGAGTCTTCCCCGAGGAGATTGATTATGTTGTGGTAGAAAAGGTGGCCAGCCTGGGACAATGGGAAGCCAAACGCAGAAGTGGCGAATGGATCGATAAAAATGGCACCAACCGCTTGGAAATCAAGGATAAAGACCAAATTGAAACTTGCTTAAGAAACCATAGTGACGTATGGGACGGCAGGAAGGCTGAATATATCATCGGATTTTATAGGGAAGGGCATGTTAATATAGGCTATGGCAGCTTTCAGAAGGACAATGTGCCGGAATTTATTAAGGGTAGATTATAGGGAAATAAAATTAGAGAATTTACTATTTAGTAAGTATGGTGCAAGCCATACTTACTTTTATATATTGAAAATCCCAAAGAGGGGCAGTACTTAAGCAACTGTAGAACGTAGTATCGTAGAACTAAAAGTAGATTTGCCTGGCCCTGGAAAAAACTTGCATTGAGATAGCGAGTATGATACACTTAGCTAACATAAATTAAATCCTGATCACATGTTGTAAAGGGTTGTTTGTGCAAAGGAACCTGTTACAATGTGTGAATTTTTATTTTTAAAAAAAATAAAAAAGGACATATTAATTCAATTTTGGAGGTAATACAATGCAAGGTACAGTAAAATGGTTTAATGCAGAAAAAGGTTTTGGTTTTATCGAAGTTGAAGGTGGCAAAGATGTTTTTGCTCATTTCAGTGCCATCGTAGGGGACGGCTACAAATCCCTGGACGAAGGTCAACGTGTTGAATTCGACGTGGTAGAAGGCAACCGTGGTCCACAAGCTGAGAACATTGTAAAACTATAAAGCCAATAACAATAAAACTGCCCTTAGCATTTGTTAAGGGCAGTTTTATTGTTATTGGCTTTATAGAGGGATTATTAATTATTAACAACTTGATTAAATAAATCAAGGGCTTGCTCCTGGGGAATTCCTTTTGCTAGTATCACTTCGCTAATTAATATTTGTTGAGCGTTATCCAACATAGCTTTATCTCCTGTGGACAGAGCTCTCTTTTTACTCATGCGGATTAAGTCCCGAATAACTTCGGCTCCTTGGTAAATATCGCCGGTTCTTATTTTATTCATATTACAGCGATACCTTTGGTTTGGGTTTAGACTGGTATCTGATTCTCCGTCATGAAAATTGGTAATAACGTCATCTACTACATCTGAGTCCACAATTGGCCTAATTTTTAGGATAGTGTCCATAGGAAACATAACTTGCATGCTTCGGATGCTCATTACATAGTAAAGCTGTTTATTGCCCAGTATTTCTCGTTCCTCAATTGCTTCAATAATGCCAGCCCCATGCATGGGATAAAGCACCTTATCACCAATGTGAAACACTGAAACCACCTCCCCCTTAAACGTACTTAATAAGTATACCATAGAATTGGCAAAATATCAAAAAACAATATTTTATCATAAAGTATTATTGGGGGTCAATGATTTTTTATCTCTTTTTAAGAGTGGTTAGCCTTTTCGGTTCTAGAGAAATAAATATAGATAGACCAAAGTAGGGTTAGCTATATTTATGAAGAATACTAGCGATAGCAGTTATTAGTAAGGGGAGAAGTTTAAATGAATATTCAAATCTTTGGTATCAAGAGATGTTTTGCTACCAAAAAGGCAGAAAGGTATTTTAAGGAAAGAAGAATTAAATATCAATTTATTGATTTAGCGATAAAAGGATTGAGTAAGGGAGAATTGCAAAGTGTTAAAAATGCACTAGGATTAGAGAATTTGATTAATAGTCAAGCTAAGGAATATAAAAAATTGAACATGGATCGCATCATAGGCAACAACGCTAGAGAAGAGATATTATTAAACAACCCCAGTCTTTATCAAACGCCTATTGTGCGGAACGGAAAACTAGCTACGGTAGGCTACGAACCCGATACCTGGAAGACGTGGGAAGACTAGTGGACATATAAATAATGGGGGAATAGATACATGAATGGAACTGAACGAAAAAATATTAAACCAGGAATTAAGGTGAAAATAATCCAAAAACCACACCAGAGGACAGGACAATTAACCGAAGGGGTGGTGAAAGATATTTTGACCAAAAGCCCCGTGCATCAGCGGGGTATTAAGGTGCGGTTAGATAATGGAATTATTGGTAGAGTTCAAGAAATTCTGTCATAATATAGGAGTTAGCAAAAGATTCCTAGAACTAAAACATGATTAATTAAAAACAGTGGAGGGTTAGGTTTGAGAGAGACAATAAAAATAGGAATTGTGGGTTATGGTAATTTAGGCAAGGGAGTAAGACAAGCGATTAAACAAAACCCCGATCTGGAACTGGTAGCGGTATTCACCCGGCGAGATGTGGCCAGTATTAAGATTGATGATGAACAGGTTAAGGTGTTACACGTAAATCAGGCCAAGGAGCATGTCGATGCCATTGATGTTATGATCCTATGCGGCGGGTCTGCTACGGACCTGCCTGAACAAGGCCCGTTTTTTGCTGCTATGTTTAACACGGTGGATAGTTTTGATACGCATGCTCGGATTCCCGAGTATTTTACCGCTGTCAATCAAGTGGCAGAGGAGCATGGAAAAACCAGTGCTATTTCTATTGGCTGGGATCCGGGGCTTTTCTCCCTGAACAGAATGTTAGCCCAGGCTATCCTGCCCGCAGGAAGGGAGTATACCTTCTGGGGACCCGGGGTCAGCCAGGGGCATTCAGATGCCATCCGCAGAATCCCGGGAGTTAAGGGTGCCGTGCAGTACACCATACCTGTGTCAGAAGTTATTCAAAGCATCCGGGAAGGTGAGAACCCGGAGCTTAGCACCAGGGAGAAACACCTGCGGGACTGCTATGTAGTGGTTGAAGATGGTGTGGACAAGGAGCAAATTGCTGAGAGTATTAAAACGATGCCGAATTATTTTGCCGACTATGACACCAAGGTAACGTTTATTACTGAACAAGAATTGAAAGAAAAACATTCTCAGTTGCCCCATGGAGGGTTTGTTATACGGAGCGGGAAAACAGGGGCTAATCAAGGAAATACTCACATTATGGAATTCTCCTTGAAGCTCGATAGCAACCCCGAGTTTACTGCCAGTGTCTTGGTAGCCTATGCCAGAGCGGTGTCTCGTCTCAATAAAGAAGGACAATTTGGTGCAAAAACGGTGTTCGATATTCCCTTTGGTTATTTATCAGCAAAATCACCGGCAGAATTACGCCGGGAATTGCTCTAAATTACATTGCAAAAAGTGGGTATCCCGGAGATTTTCCGGGATACCCACTTTTCTAAGTGTGAGTTTCACAAATTTCCAAGGCTTTTGCAAAATCTTTGGGTAGAGGAGCCTGAATAGTAATTTCACCATGATCCTTTACATGACGGAAGCTGATGGATTGGGCATGTAAAGACTGCCTCGAGATCCAAGGGGTGTGCAGGCCATACATCCGATCCCCCAGAACGGGATATCCGAGGTGAGCTAGGTGTACGCGAATTTGGTGTGTTCTGCCGGTATCCAGGCTTAGCTCCAGTAGGGAAGTGTCCTTGAAGCTACGGATCTTCTGGTAATGAGTAATGGCTTCTTCACCCTGCGCATTGATGGCCCGGCGATTAGGCTGCGATGGGTGAGGTCCAATGGGTGCATTAATGCTCCCGGACGGTGGACTAACGATCCCCTTTACCAAAGCCCAGTAGAATCGCTTAAGAATTCTTTCTTTTAATTGTTGTTCCAAAATAAACTGGCTGCGGGCATCCTTGGCAAAGATGACACAACCGGAAGTATCCCGGTCTAACCTGTGTACAGCACGAATGGTACTCATTTTACCGCGTTGTTGTAGGTGGTAAGCCAGATAATTTGCCAGAGTGCCCGAAGTGGTCCGACCTGTAGGGTGCACCAATTGATAGGCGGGTTTGTTTAAAACAAATAGATATTCGTCCTCGTAGAGTATTTCAATGTCACCTTTTTCTGGTTGAATACCGGAGGCGTCATCTTCGAGAACGAGGACCTTTATGATGTCCTGGGAATTTACCTTTTTTTGTAGGAAAACGGTCTTGCCGTTTACTAAAATGCCTTTGCGCCGGGTCAGTTTTTGCAGCTTCCTACCGGAGTATTGTAAGATGGTTTTTAAATAGCTTTCCAGTGTTAACCCGGCGTGTTCCTGAGAGACCTGGTAAGTAATAAATGATTTCATGGTAGCCTTCCTTTTATCCTTAAGTAGTGGATATTATCTGATGAATCCTGCTATAAGTCAAGCGAACCCCTAACAGCATCATTTTTTTGCCCTCCTTGGTTCCAATTTGTTCCTAGCATTATCTTCGATGTAAGCTTAGGTACAGGAGCTTTTGAACAGGCAAGGCTTGATCCCCAAAAGAGGTCTGTCCCCGCATTAAAGGGGTTAGGCTTCTTCTTTTTTCTAACTGGTCTAATTACCATGATTAAACATATACCTAAAACTATAAAAAGGAAAATTGTACTGGCATATCTGACAGAGAGGGCTTAGTAAGATGAACAGTTCTTTTATTAAAAAGGGCATCGTCAGCCTGCTGCTTTTTCTTTGGCCACTAAGTATTTTGTATGGCTGCACGGCTGCCAAAGTCCCAACAAAGAATCCTTCCTTTAACGAGATAATGGGCAAGATCGGTAAAACAGTGGATCTATCGACACTGAAGGAAGGAAATTTTGCCAAATTAAAAAGGCTTTATGGAATTTCACGGGGAGAAATAGAAGAGTTTGCTTTTTATCAGGCACCTTCCAATATTAAAGCCGATGAGATTGTCCTAATTAAGGTTAAACAAACCGAAGATACCGAGAAGGTGAAGGAGAAGCTTTTAAAAAGGGTTGAGAAACAAGCTGCAAACTTCAAGGACTATCTCCCCGAGGAGTATTATTTAATCGAAAAGAACGTGCTTAAAGTGCAAAACAATTATCTACTCTTGGTAATTTCCCCAGAGGCAGAGAAAATTTCAGAGGCATTTGATCAATGTTTTTACTAACGTTTATTAATGAAAAGTCGGTTTGGCCAGGGCAAACCGACTTCGCTAATTAAAGCCAAAAAATCCGCTGGAGATGAGGAAAGATGGTTTTTAGCAGTCTGTTATTTGTTTTCTTTTTTTTACCCATCATTCTGGGGGTGTATTACCTAGCACCTAAAAGGTTAAGAAATTTTGTTTTAGTTCTGGGGAGTCTGCTGTTTTATGCCTGGGGTGAGCCGGTCTATGTGGTTCTTATGATCTTTATTGCTGTTTTTGATTATGTCAACGGATTACTTTTAGATAAATATTCAGAGCGTAAGGCCATTCGCCGCTTGGTTTTAACCGGCTCATTAGTCATCAATATAAGTGTTCTGAGTTTTTTCAAATACTATGGTTTTTTGATTAACAATATCAATGCATTGTTTGACATTAGTTTAGTGGTTAGAGAATTACCCCTCCCCATCGGAATTTCCTTTTATACCTTTCAATCCATCTCCTACATTGTGGATGTTTACCAGGGCAAAGTTAAGGCGCAAAAACAGTTTATTTCTTACGCTACCTTCATTACGATGTTTCCCCAATTAATTGCCGGCCCGATAATTCGCTACATAGATATTTCCCGACAGATAGAAAATCGTAAAGAAAGCCTGGCGCTGTTTGGGGAAGGGGCCTGGCTCTTTGTCATAGGGCTTTCTAAAAAGGTTTTGCTAGCCAACAATATTGGTATTCTCTGGCAGAGTATCAAAGCCACTCCTTTGGAAGAGGTATCCGTCCTGTCAGCTTGGCTTGGTATCCTTGCCTTTACGTTTCAAATTTATTTTGATTTTAGCGGTTATTCCGATATGGCTAGGGGTCTCGGGAAAATGTTTGGTTTTGATATTATAAGGAATTTTAACTACCCCTATATTGCAAAAAGTGTGACTGAGTTTTGGCGACGCTGGCACATCTCCTTGGGCTCGTGGTTTAGAGAATATCTCTATATTCCCCTGGGTGGCAATCGCTTAGGAGCGGTCAAGCAATATCGAAATCTCTTGATAGTTTGGTTTTTAACCGGCTTTTGGCACGGTGCCAGTTGGAATTTTATTGTTTGGGGGTTGTACTTTGGGCTGTTTGTTACCCTGGAAAAGATATTGCTATTGAAATGGTTGGCAAGGAAACCCGTCTTTGTGGGACATCTTTATACTTTGGTGGTTGTGGTCGTTGGCTGGGTCTTTTTTGAGTTTACCAATATGCTGCAAGGTTTACGGTTTATTGGGACAATGTTTGGGTTGGGTGCAAATCGCTTCCTGGATCATGACGCCATGTATTACCTATACACCCATGGTGCCCTTTTGGTGATATTGGCAGTTTGTTCCACACCTTGGCCGAGAAATATCCTAAAAAGGTGGCAAGAACAAACAAAACTTGTCGGCGTTTTTGCTATACCAGTGATTGTTCCGGTGCTTTTAGTTTTATGTACTGCTTATTTAGCCAATGTAGGCTACAATCCTTTTTTATATTTTAGGTTTTAGCCCGTGGTGAATGGGGTGGATGAACTTGGAAAAACACAAACTGCTAACGAAGCAAATTACCGGTGCAATAGTAGTGCTATATCTGGGGGTTTTAACAATGATCAATATCCTAACGCCAACGAAACCCTTTTCAGATTTAGAGAACCGAAGACTGGAACAAGCGCCTCGATTTTCTTTCAGCAGCCTTTGGGCCGGAAGTTTTACCAAGGACTTTGAGAAGTATCTGGCGGATCAGTTTACCTTTAAGGATACTTGGATTGGGATCAAGTCCGGATGGGAAAAAATGATGGGTAAAAAAGAATTTAACGGCGTTTATATCGGCACAGAGGATTATTTGCTGCAAGCCTTTCCGAAACCAGAGGCATCGAGTCTACAAATAAAAATGGAAGCTATCAACACCTTCGGAGCGGCTACACCGCATCTTAACAAATATTTCATGGTAGTGCCTAATGCCGTAGAAATCTACCGGGATAAGCTTCCGCCCTATCTGCAGACTGAAAGAGAAGAAAAATGGCTGGCTAAGATAAAAAGCTCTCTGCAGCAGGACATACAGTTTATAAATGTGTATGATACCCTGTCTGCCCAAAAAAATAAGGAACTCTTCTATAAAACGGATCATCATTGGACAACACAGGCAGCTTTCTTTGCTTACCAAAGATTTATTGAGGCTACAGGGGGAGTTCCCAGGGTGGTAGAAGATTTTGCTATTCAACAAGCGAGCAATCTCTTTTATGGGTCACTTTATTCCAAGAGCGGTTTACGGAATCTGGCGCCAGATACCATTCAATTATTTGTACCTAAAAACAAGGTTACCTGCCGGGTAGAATATTTTGACGAAGGGGGGCCAGGCCAGGTTTCAGACTCCCTTTATCAGATGGAGTGGCTTACCAAAAAGGACAAGTACGCTGTATTTCTGGGCGGCAATCACTCCTTAATCAAAATAAGCGCCAATTGTTCTGGGGGAAAGAAGTTATTGATCATTAAAGATTCCTATGCCAACTGCTTTATCCCCTTTTTAACGGAACACTATAGTCAAATCTTGGTGGTGGATCTTCGCTATTATGGAGATATCCTAAGCGATCTCATTAAAGACAATGGCATCAACGATGTGTTATTTCTCTATAATGTGACGACTTTTTTTGAGGATTCAACGATTGAAAGTATTTTAGATTATATGGAATTAGATAATGAGATTACTGGTGATCAACCCATTAATTATAAGGATTTTTTTCAACAGGATGTTTTCCTGGGAGATTCCATCACGGAAGCCATCTCTTATCTAGGCCTTTTGGATGAGAGAAATGTTTGTGCCACTATCGGGATCAATATTAATGAGGCGAAAGCGCAGGTTCAACAAATCCAAATCAAGAGCCCACGCAATATTTACCTGTTATATGGCGTTAATGATATGGATGATCGAATGCCCAGTCAATGGTTTGTTGAGCAATACCGGGAGTTAGTACGGGAGCTAAAGCAAAAATACCCCCGTTCCCAGATTTATCTGCAATCGGTACTGCCGGTGGACACCCGCGTGGAGCAGAAAAAACCCCATACCAATAACAGATATATTAGCCAATGTAATGATGAACTGATCAAGCTGGCGGAGGAGGAGCAAATAAAATACATAAATTTAGTGAATTTGTTAAATGCTAGCAACCAAGGTTTATACGAGGCAGATGGCACTCATTTTAAAGCCCCATTTTATCATCTGTGGTTTCATTATTTGGTAACCTATTTGGGTTCAGCGGGATAGTACGTAAAATATTCTAATACGTTGACTAAAAAGATAAAACAAGGAACCAGGAAAGTCGCGAGAGCATAGCGTTGGAATTGCCAGACTGCCAGCGTGGACTTGATAGGCTAAAGGACTCCTTAAAGGGGTCCTTTTTTTACCAAAAACTAAGAAATAACCAATTTCGCATAATAATTTGTTATAATACCAAGTAATGTATACGGAATACTGCCATTGACTGGCCATGGGCCTTGGGCATATTTTGACCAATGGCTGGGCTAACGTCCAATGGTCATTGCACGAAAGGTGGTATTGTAGTGCGCTTACGGATGCCCTGCGGTGATAGACTTGGCCTGATTCACGATATATCCGTTGTTTTAAGAGATAAGAAAATTAACATGATCTCCATAGAAATCGACCAGGGATTCATCTTTTTAGAATGCCATAGGGTGCCTGCCGAACAAAAAACTGAACTTATGGCAGCTCTAAAAGGGGTGCCGGGAATCTATGACGTACAACCAATCTCTTTCATGCCTTTTAAGGAGAGGGCAGAACAACTCAATGCCGTCTTGACTACGGTACAGGATGGCATTTTGGCGATCAACAGACAGGGGATTGTGACCCAGTGTAACCCCGCAGCCGGGCGTATTCTGCGGGTGCGTGTTGATGATATGTTGGGTCAGCCGCTGCCTAGACAACTAGCCGACGATTTGCTGGTGAATCAGACTTTTGCTTCTGGCCGCTCCCAACGTAACTGTGAAGTGTATTTAGAGTCCATTGGCACCTATTGCATTGCCAGTACCATCCCCCTGAGGTTAAATGACCGCACCATCGAGGGGGTGGTGATAAAGCTAATGGATAACAGAAACATGCGGGAATTAGTGCAAAAAATGACAGCATCCCGTCCGGTTACCTTTGTAGAAATCCCCTTTAAGAGTGAATCTATGAGCTTGGTCGTTGGGCAAGCCCGCCGATATGCGACCAGTGATTCCACGGTGTTAATTCGTGGGGAAACCGGTACGGGTAAAGAACTGTTTGCCCGGGCTTTACACAGTGCTTCGCCTAGGGCAGATAACGCTTTTGTGGCCGTTAACTGTGCGGCTATCCCAGAAACCCTTTTGGAAAGTGAACTTTTTGGTTATGAAGAAGGCGCTTTTACCGGGGCGGTAAAAGGGGGAAAGCCCGGTTTTTTTGAGTTAGCCAATAATGGCACCCTTTTCCTGGATGAAGTAGGGGAAGTATCGGTGCATCTTCAGGCAAAATTGCTGCGTGTTCTCCAAGACCGCCGAGTGAGGCGTTTAGGCAGTTCCCATGAAATTCCCATCGATGTTCGGATTATTACCGCTACCAATCGAGACTTGGAAGATATGGTGGCCCAAAAACTTTTCCGGGAGGATCTTTACTATCGCCTCAATGTTATTCCTCTCCTTTTGCCTCCCCTACGGGAGCGCCGGGAAGATATTGCTTTGTTGGCGGAACTGTTCTTGCGTCGCTTCTCTGAAAAATTGCGTTGTCCGGCGCGGTCGTTTTCCCCGGAGGCCCTCAGGCAGTTAGAAGAATATAACTGGCCGGGAAATGTCCGCGAGCTGGAAAATGTCATTGAACGAGCGGTAAATTTAGTGGATGGGCCTCTGATTGAGACTTCTCATTTTCATTTGAGCACACAACAGGCTGCTCCTTCGGATCTCCCTACGGTGGATTTTGCCACCTATCAGACTTTGGAAGAACGATTGGCCGAAATGGAAAGAAAAATTGTTGAAGAAACGTACAAACGGTTTCACTCCACTCGCAAAATTGGAGCGGCCTTGGGTATATCCCACACCGCCGCTTTACGGAAACTGCGTAAGTATGGACTGGTTAACGAAGTAAAATGATCCATAGAATGATCCATAGCAGGCAAAAGGGTAGACTCTCCCAGTCTACCCTTTTGCCTTTATCAGAACATTGTAAACAAAGCGTAACATTGGAAACCAAATCGGAAACATAACGTTCCGGAAAAATGTCTAAAACGACAAAATACACCATTTTTAGGTTTGGCATACTTATTGCGTATAGTATAAGACAGAAGGGCCATTCAAAATTATTATTTTAGGAGGAACAAGAACATGGCAAAGTTTATGGCTGAACCTTTTAAAATTAAGGTCGTTGAGCCTATTGCAATGAAAACTCAAGAACAACTTGCAGCAGCCATTGAGGAAGCAGGCTACAACACCTTCTTACTGAAATCCAAAGATGTCTATATCGACCTACTGACCGATAGCGGCACCACCGCCATGAGTGACAACCAGTGGGCTGGCATGATGATTGGCGACGAAGCCTATGCCGGTAGTGGAAACTTCTATAACTTGGAAAAAACCGTTCAGGAAATTTATGGTTTTAAATATGTCGTACCCACTCACCAGGGTCGTGGTGCAGAAAACATTCTTTCTAAAATTTGCATCAAACCCGGCGACTATGTACCCGGTAACATGTACTTCACTACCACCCGTGCCCACCAGGAATTGGCCGGTGCTACTTTCGAAGATGTTATCATTGATGAAGCTCACGATTCCCAGCTGGATCACCCCTTCAAAGGCAACATCGATCTGAACAAGTTTCAGGCGCTAATCGACCGGGTAGGTGCTGAAAGAATTCCTTACATTTGCCTAGCTGTTACCGTTAACCTGGCCGGCGGCCAACCCGTCAGCATTCAGAACATGCGGGAAGTTAAACAACTAGCTGACAAGCATGGTATTAAAGTAATGTTTGATGCCACCCGTTGTGTGGAAAATGCTTTCTTCATCCATGAGCGTGAAGAAGGTTATCAGGATAAATCCATTGCTGAAATTCTCAAAGAAATGTTCAGCTATGCCGACGGCGCTACCATGAGCGGTAAAAAAGACTGCTTGGTTAACATTGGCGGTTTCCTAGCCCTTAACGATGATGATCTCTATCAAAAGGCTACCCAACTGGTGGTACTGTACGAAGGTATGCCCAGCTACGGTGGTCTGGCCGGTCGTGATATGGAGGCAATGGCTCGCGGTATTCGCGAATCCGTTGATTACTACTATATTAAGCACCGTATTGAGCAGATTCGTTACCTGGGTGAAAAACTGGAAGAGGCCGGTGTACCCATTGTAAAACCCATTGGTGGCCATGCGATCTTCCTGGATGCCCGTCAATTCCTGCCTCACATCCCTCAAGATCAGTTCCCGGCTCAAATGCTGGCAGCTCAGCTGTATAAGCTGTCCGGTGTGCGCAGCATGGAGCGCGGTATCGTTTCCGCAGGAAGAAACTCTCAAACTGGCGAGCATTATTTCCCCAAGCTTGAGCTGGTACGCTTAACCATTCCACGTCGCGTCTACACCTACGCCCATATGGATGTAGTAGCCGAGGCCGTTATTGAGCTTTACAAAAAACGTGATACCATTCCTGGTTTGAAGATGGTTTACGAGCCACCGGTACTGCGTTTCTTCACCGCACGTTTTGAACCCGTCAAATAAGTTAGACCCCATTGAAAGCAAGAGTAATAAGGTAAGTTAAGAGGGCCGGAGGAATATCTTTCGGCCCTCTTTTTCCCACCAAAATAAAAACCAACTGAATATGGAAGCACTGGCATGACCAAAAACTGACAAAAGGAGTAGGTCTATGAACATTTTTCGCACTAAAAGCATTGATTTGATGCTGCAAGAGACCAAAAAACACTCGCTAGTAAAGTCTCTCGGTGCTTTAGACATCCTATTAATTGGTATTGGGGTTATCATTGGTACAGGTATTTTTGTCTTAACCGGTGTGGCTGCCGCCAAGTATGCCGGTCCTGGACTTATGTTATCCTTTGTTTTAGCTGGTTTAACCGTTGCTTTTGTGTCCTTAGCCTATTCGGAATTGGCCTCGATGGTGCCAATTGCCGGTAGCGCTTATACCTACACCTACACATCCGTAGGAGAATTTGTTGCCTGGCTGGTGGGGTGTGGCTTAGTCTTGGAATATACGGTGGGAGCCAGCGCGGTTGCTGGTGGTTGGTCTGCTTATCTGACGGGTATTTTGAAATCCGCGGGGATTCATCTGCCAAAGGCTTTAACGGCTGTTCCGGCGGATGGAGGAATTATAAACTTACCGGCTGTTGCTATTACCCTATTCCTGACCTTCCTGCTTGTTCGTGGGGTTAAGGAAAGTGCAAAGCTTAATAAAATCCTAGTTGCTGTAAAACTCGGCGCGATCTTTCTCTTCCTCTTGTTGGCAGGTCCCAAAGTGGACCCCACCAACTGGACTCCCTTTCTTCCCTATGGTTGGGCAGGCGTTTCCGCAGGGGCAGCCGTAATTTTCTTTGCTTATTTAGGTATCGACTCCATTGCCACCGCTGCTGAAGAAGCGAAGAATCCTACGCGTGATATGCCCATTGGTATCCTTGGTTCTTTAGTGGTTTGTACCATTTTGTATATTGGAGTAACCGCTGTTATGACGGGTACTACCCCCTATACCCAATTGGATACCGCTGAGCCGGTAACCTTTGTTCTACGTAATCTTGGCTATAACTTTGGCTCCGCCATTGTAGGCACCGGTGCCATTGCCGGGCTTACCACCGTGTTGATGGTTATGATGTACGCCCAATCCCGTGCTTTCTTTGCCATGTCCCGTGACGGACTTATTCCTTCTAAATTAGGTAAAATTCACCCTAAATTTGGCACTCCCTATAGACTCTCCATTATCGTGGGATGTGCTGTGTCCATTATGAGCGGTTTTACCCCCATCCATGTGGTGGCTGAGATGTGCAGTATCGGTACTTTGTTTGCCTTCTTTATGTCTATCATAGGTGTTATGGTCTTGCGGAAAACCAAACCGAATATGGAACGTCCCTTTAAGTGTCCCGGATTATTTATTATTGGTCCTCTGGCCCTAATCTTCTGTGCTTTCGTTATTTCCAATTTACCTGGTCAAACTTGGATTAACTTCTCCATTTGGATGACCATTGGCATCGTATTCTATTTTGTTTATAGCCGTAAGAATAGCGCGTTAAATAAAAGCCAAGCATCCTCAAATAATGGATAAGTAAGGATTAAAAATTGCCAATAATCAGATGCAAAACCGGCCAGAGCAGGAGCTACTGGCCGGTTTTATATGTATTTACACCTGGTTACATTTAGAGTTTTAACCAATAGGAACTGCCGTCCGGGGTGCGATCCATAAAGCCGTATTCAACCAACAAACGGCGTAATAGGGCATAATCGCTATAAAAGTGTTTAAGCCGGGTGTTTACTTCTTCTTCAGTGTATTTTTTATTGGCCGTAAATTTTGCTGCCAAAACCCGTAAAATAGCAACGCGCTTTTTCTCTTTAAGCGGAAAAGAAGCCAGGGGACCGCCCGGTCCTTGTTTAAAATAAGCCTTGACTATTTTTTCGTGCTCTTGTTCGGTAATGGCAAAACGGTTGTCAGCTTTCTGAGAACTGTGGGGAGTTTCCCTAAAGGGATTCTTTTTGGGTACTTGTTCCCCTAGGAGTTCCATTAGGGCTAAGAAGATCTTAGCCTGTTTTTGTTTTTCCCGTAAAGTGAAGCGGTGGTTACGAATGGTTGAGTTGCTGCCGGTATTGAGGGCGTTGGCTACCTCCTGGTCGCTATAGCCTTCATAAAAAAGTGCTAAAAGGGTCTTCTGATGCTCGGTTAATCCCGTTACCTTTTTATCCAAGTTCAACAGAAAGTGAAAGGAGGAGCGGTGTTCCTGGATAATGTGGTATTGAATGAATTTCTTTGCCTCCAATAATTGATCGTTGCAAGGGTAGATGATGCCGTTAGAGAAGCTTTTCCCACAAATGAGGCAAATAAATTCATCGCTGTCTGGTTTATAAACATAGCCCTGTTTGATATCTTGTAGGGAGGCCTGCCAAAAAAGATCGGGTAAATCAGTCATTTTACAAACACCTCGATAGTATCCGTTGATTATGTAGACATTATAAAATAATGTTTATATAAAATCAAATAAATTACTTGTTGTGTTTATTTAATAAATAGATGAAAAATATTTTTGGCAGGCGTGTAAAATTGACAATTTGGAAATGACCTATTACTATTATGGAATAAAAAGCAAAAGGGAAGGCCAATGGCCAATCAGATAGAAGAGATTATTGAAAGGATTTTTATGATGAGCAAAACATTGGTATTAGCCGAAAAACCTTCGGTGGGCAGAGATTTAGCCAGGGTATTACACTGCCATCAAAAAGGGTTCGGGTATTTAGAAGGATATAAATACATTGTCACCTGGGCACTGGGGCATTTAGTAACCCTGGCAGACCCCGATGTCTACGATGCTAAATACAGCGCTTGGCGTATGGAGGACCTGCCCATGCTTCCTTCGCCGCTTAAGTTGGTTGTCATCAAGCAAAGTGGCAAACAATTTAGCGCTGTCACCTCTCAAATGAATCGAAAAGATGTAGGGGAGATTGTTATTGCCACCGATGCCGGCCGTGAAGGGGAACTGGTTGCCCGGTGGATTCTCGAAAAAGCCAAGGTAAAAAAACCCCTCAAACGTTTGTGGATTTCCTCCGTTACCGATAAAGCTATTCAACAGGGCTTTAAAAATTTAAAAAGCGGTAGTGAATATGTTAATCTTTATGCCTCCGCGGTGGCTCGGGCCGAAGCAGATTGGTTGGTGGGGATAAATGCTACCCGTGCCCTAACCTGTAAGCATAATGCCCAACTTTCCTGTGGCCGGGTGCAAACCCCTACCCTAGCCATGATTGCCCAAAGGGAAGAGGAGATAAAAAACTTTAAGCCTAAAACCTTCTATGGGATAACGGCTCAAGCAGAAAAATTGAAACTTACCTGGCAAAACCGTCAAACCAAGGATAGTAGAACCTTTGATGAAAAAAGTTGCGACGCTATTCTAAAAACCATTTCCAATCAGAAGGCTCAGGTGGTAGAGGTAGAAAGGGTTTATAAGAAAACCTATGCTCCACCTCTGTACGACTTAACAGAACTGCAACGAGATGCCAACCGGATTTTCGGCTACTCTGCCAAGGAAACCCTCTCAATTATGCAAAGGTTGTACGAACAACATAAGTTGCTCACCTACCCGCGTACTGATTCACGATTTATTTCTTCGGATATGGTGGAGACTTTGAAGGACCGGGTGGAGTCCTGTGGTGTAAACCCTTACAGCAAAATTGCTTTTAAGATCTTAAAAGGCTCTATTAAGGGTAATAAAAATTTTGTTGATGATAGTAAAGTTACCGATCACCATGCCATCATTCCCACGGAACAGACGGTTATTTTGAGTGCTTTACAGGATAAAGAGAGAAAAATATACGATTTGGTGGTTAAGCGGTTTTTAGCTGTGCTATCTCTTCCCGGTGAGTACGAACAAACAACGATCAAAGCAAAAATTGGGGAAGAACTATTTATAGCCAAAGGGAAAAGAATCTTAGCCCAGGGTTGGCAAGAGATTTATGAAGCGGATCATCGGGAAGAGGACCCGGCAGAGGGAGTAAAAGAGCAGCTATTGCCCGCCCTGCAAAAAGGGGACAGCTTACGGATTATCTCCTTAACTAAAACCAGCGGGGAGACCAAAGCACCGGAACCCTTTAATGAAGGAAGTTTACTTTCTGCCATGGAAAACCCTGTTAAATATATGACCAATGAAAACAGTGAATTAATCAAGACCCTTGGAAAAACCGGGGGCTTGGGGACGGTGGCCACTCGGGCGGATATTATTGAAAAACTTTTTAATAACTTCCTGATCGAGAAGAAAGAGAAACATATATTTATTACCTCTAAGGGTAAACAGCTTCTAGAGCTGGTACCGAGCGATTTAAAATCCCCAGCTTTAACCGCGACCTGGGAACAGAGGCTGGAGGCTATTGCCAAAGGGGCCCTCCGTAAAGAGTTATTTATCGAAGAGATGAGGGGCTATGCTCGGTCAGTTGTCAATGAAATTAAGAATACCGAGCAGAAGTTCCGGCATGATAACCTTACCGGGGAAAAGTGCCCGGAATGTGGCAAGCGCATGCTTGAGGTAAATGGTAAAAAAGGCAAGATGTTGGTCTGTCAGGACAGAGATTGTGGCTATCGCAAGGGTGTTAGCAGAACCAGCAACGCCCGCTGCCCCAATTGCCATAAAAAATTAGAGCTGCATGGCGAGGGAGAAGGGCAAATTTTTGTCTGTAAGTGTGGTTACCGGGAAAAACTTACCGCTTTCCAAGACAGACGGCAAAAGGATAAAAACAGTATTTCTAAGAAGGAAGCGGCAAAGTATCTTAAACAAAATAATTCTAACGAGCAATTAATAAATCCGGCCATGGCAGAGGCTTTGGCCAAACTAAAGCTAAAGTAGAAATAATCCTGATAAGTTAGCAGGAGGAAAAGAAATTCGGTGTAATACTAGTTTTAAGAAACGATATAACGATCTTGCAGGGAGGCTGGCGCAATTGGAATTTAAAAAGTTTGGCAGTAAATATGTGGTGAGGCTGGATAAAGGGGACGAGATCATCGAATCCTTGAAAAGCCTATGCCAAGAAAATGCTATTCGTTTAGGGACGGTTTCCGGTATTGGTGCAGTCAATCGGGTCAAAATTGGCTTGTTTGAAACCAGTACCAAGGAATATCACTCGGTGGAATTAAACAAAGATATGGAGATTACCGGATTAGTCGGTAATGTATCGGAGATGAACGGGGAAGTTTACCTCCATTTGCATGCAACTTTGTCCGATAGCACTTATAATGCCTTTGGTGGGCACTTAAATGTAGCTGTCATTAGTGCTACCGGAGAAGTTATTGTGGATGCCATTGAAGGAACTGTGGATAGGGAGTTTAGCCAAGAGATTGGCTTAAATCTACTAAAATTTTAATAAAAAGGTTCTGGATACAGTAAAATACCCTGTGGTCGGTTGGCCGCAGGGTGTTTTTGTAATAAGACAGTCCTCTCTTGTGAATAGTAAGTAAAAATACCTTTACTTCCTCTGAAAGGAGAATACGTAAATGCTCGACAATGATAACCAAAGCAAAGAAAGCTTAAAGAAAGTTCAACCAAGTAAGGAAGATATCAAAAGTAGGCTTACTGACATTCAATTTGAAGTGACACAAAACAATGCTACTGAACCACCCTTTCGCAACGAATACTGGGATAATAAACGGCAAGGAATTTATGTGGATATCGTATCTGGGGAACCTCTTTTCAGCTCACTGGATAAATTTGATTCGGGTTGTGGTTGGCCAAGCTTCACAAAGCCACTGCATAATGAAGGAATGAAAGAACTAACCGACCGCAGCCATGGCATGATTCGGACTGAAGTAAGGAGCAAACAAGGGGATTCCCATTTGGGACATGTCTTTAATGACGGCCCCGCACCCAATGGATTACGGTACTGTATAAACTCTGCTGCTCTGCGGTTTATTCCCAAGGAAGAATTAGAAAAGGAAGGGTATGGACAGTACTTGGCTTATTTCCAATAAATGACAGACACTCTTTTCCCTCTCTGAGCATACACTGCAATAGGATGATTATGCGGGAGGGAAAATCTATGGTCTTTTATAGGAAGGTTTATGCTCAAAAAAGCTATCGTTTTATTGAACCGGCAGAATGTTGTCCCTATCTATCGGACCGGCATTGCGATTTGCGAAAACACAATGTCTGTGATTCGGATAATCATCATTATAAAAAGAACTGTTGTACATCCCGTTATTATGATAGATGTAGCAACTTTGTAAATGAAGTTCGGGTGATCAAACCCAACAGGTATTTCAAAACCTCCTACAGCTGCCCATATTCACTTGATGGTTTCTGTGAACTAAGGGGAGTTAGCGTATTCGAAAAGAACCGAACCTTTTATCGCCATGCCTGTAGCACTACGGATTACGCCAGAAAATGCCCTTACTATATTGGGAGGATTTCTAAGATCAAATGCAAAACTCCGAAAACAATTTATGGCTGTTGCCCCTATAAAGAGGATGACTGGTGCAAAGTAAGGAAGACCAAGATAAAGGGCCGTTCCGGTGGGTTTTACGATCATACCTGTTGTAAGTCAAATTACGTAAAGTCCTGTCCCTATTACATGGAAGCGGAGTGCGGTAACGACTAACTTAGGAAACTAGTACCGTAATTGCCGTTGCACAAGTGAATTAATTCAAACGAAGGAGTATCGCAAAAAGTAGTTTTGCGATACTCCTTTGCCGTTTTTATGAAAAAATTGGCATACACTAAGATTTTCTATTAAAATTAAGAATGAAAAGAATATAGAATCAAAATAATATTTGCGAGTAAAAATTACTGATGGGGGGAGCACTATGGTGGACCCGAGAATTGTGACGCTGGCTAAAAACTTAGTAAGATACTCCTGTGAAGTAAAACCGGGAGAAAAGGTTCTCATTGAAAATATTGGTCTGGAATTGCCTCTGATAAAAGAATTGGTTAAAGAAGTATACCAAGCCGGGGGCCTACCCTTTACATCCATAAAAAATAACTCGGTGGAAAGAGCCTTGCTGCTGGGGGCCACCGCAGATCAAATGAAAATTCGTGCTGAATATGAAGCAGCTGAAATGCGGCAAATGGATGCCTACATCGGTATTCGCTCCGGCGACAATGCTTCGGAACTTTCCGATGTGCCAGCAGAAAAAATGGAGCTGTACTTTAAACACTACTGGAATAAGGTGCATGGGGAAATTAGAGTTAATCAAACCAAATGGGTGGTGCTGCGCTATCCCTCACCTTCCATGGCTCAGTTGGCCAATAGCAGTACCGATGCCTTTGAAGACTACTATTTTAAAGTGTGTAATTTAGATTACGCTAAAATGTCCAAGGCTATGGACCCCCTGGTAGAACTTATGCAAAAAACGGATCAAGTAAAAATTATCGGACAGGGAACGGATTTAACCTTCTCCATAAAAGCGTTACCTGGCATTAAATGTGCCGGGAAAAGAAATATTCCCGACGGAGAAGTATATACCGCCCCGGTGAGGGATTCTGTTAACGGTTATATCACCTACAATACCCCCGCTGTATATCAGGGCTTTACCTATGAAAATATCCGGCTGGAATTTGCCCAAGGTAAAATTATCAAAGCGATTGCTAACGACCCGGAAAGAATTAACAAGGTCTTTGCTACCGATGAAGGTGCCCGCTATATCGGGGAATTTGCTCTGGGAGTTAACCCGTTTATTACTAAGCCAATGAAGGATACCCTGTTTGATGAGAAGATTGCCGGCTCCCTCCATTTTACGCCGGGCAGTGCCTACGAAAAGTGCAACAACGGCAACAAATCCGCCATTCATTGGGATTTAGTGTATATTCAGACCCCGGAATTTGGTGGCGGTGAGATTTACTTTGATGATGTACTTATTAGGAAGGATGGTAGGTTTGTTTTGCCGGAATTATCTGGGTTAAATCCAGAAAACCTAAAATAGCAAAAGAACTCCGGCCTGCATACTAAATTGACATACCATGCGGGCCTTTTATTTCTGGGATTGAGCTAATTGCCAGCAAATTCATATTTGTATACCTAATTCCCATAGCAGGATTTTTTATCTTCCACAGAAAATATAGTATGTATAACTAATTAGACATCAGTGGGACTCAATTTTTTAACTTTACTGAAAATGTTAATAAAGGGGGGAATTAGAAACTACTCTTGTAAGCAAATAAAAGATGAAAAAGGGAGAGGAAGAGTTTTGTTTAAAATGAAAAAAAGAGGTTTTGCTTTACTGGCTATTGTAACGATGCTGGCACTTATGGTTACTGGTTGCGGTGGTAATAAATCTGGCGGCGATAAGCCTGCTGCGGCCGAAAAGAAATTTTTTAACATTGCCACCGGCGGCACCGCAGGTGTGTACTATCCTCTGGGAGGAGCCATTGCGGAAATTCTCAATAAAAATATTGCTGGAGCGAATGCCAAAGTACAATCCACCGGGGCTTCGGTAGCCAATGTTAACATGCTAATCCAGGATAGCGTACAAGTTGCCTTTGTGCAAAATGATATTGCCTATTATGCCGCTAATGGTACCGAAATGTTTAAAGATAAAAAAGTTGACAGCTTAAAGGCTTTGGCCACCATCTATCCAGAAACGGTGCAACTGGTAACCCTGGAGAAGAGCGGTATCAAAAATGTGGCTGACCTAAAGGGTAAAAAAGTGGCTGTAGGTGCTGCCGGCAGCAGTGTTACTGCTAACGCCAGGCACGTATTAGAAGCCAATGATATGACCTTTGAAGATATTAATGAACAGTACCTGTCCTTTGCTGAAGCTGCCAGTGGCCTAAAAGACGGCAATATTGATGCTGCCTTCGTAACTGCTGGCGTGCCTACTGCTGCTATCCAAGATATTATTGCTCAGCATAAAGTGGTAGTGATTCCCGTTACCGCTGAAATGGCAGACAAAATGATTGCTAAATATCCCTTCTACACCAAAGTAGTGATTCCCGCCGATGCTTATAAACAGGCCAAAGATGTTGAAACCGTTGGCACAAAGGCTATGCTGGTGGTAACCGACAAGATGGATGAGCAAACTGCCTACGATATTACCAAAGCGGTCTTTACCCATGTTGATCAATTAAAAGCAGCCCATGCTGTAGGCCAGTATATTAGCAAAGAAAATGCCAAGGATGGTGTTTCCATTCCCCTGCACCCCGGTGCCGAAAAGTTCTTTAACGAAAAATAAGATTTAATGGGTGATAACCATGAATAAGCAACGGGCCAAAAGACTTCTCCTAGGGCTGTTGCTGGCAAGTTTTTTACTGATCTTTTTATTGCCGCTGCCCACCCTGTTGGTGGGGGAGCAGCAGGGTGCCACGGTGCTGGCAATCCCCCTAGTGCTAGACAAATCTTTTACCTATGAATATCTACATTCGGTTCTCAAAACCCCGGTGCAGGAAAATTTTGTTCTTGCACCGGGCAATGATTTACTGCTAGAATCTACATGTTATCAATCATTAGGAGTGGGAACCCCCTTTTTACCAGGGGAAGGTGAATTGGAAAATCACAATGGGCTGTATGTTCTTAAGGGTCAGAACCGCATATTCCACCAATTAAACCTGGGCCTGGTAGATTTTACAGAGCAAGTAATACTATACCGGGGAACCAGATACGAATTGGCAGACTTTTTTACATCAGGCTCGTTGATTGAATTACAGGTTAAGAATATAACCTTTGCCAAATTTATTTGGCTAACCCTAGAAAGGAGATAGAATTTGACTGATCGTAATACGAAATTAGCAGATAACCAAATAAACGTGGATGAATTTATGGCCAAATACGATCGGGAATCCGACTACCGTCGTCTAAGCGGTTCTAGCGGTATGGCGGTGGCTGTATTGGCTACCGTGTTTTCTTTATTCCAGCTATACACAGCCTTTTTTGGTGTCCTAGATGCCCAAATCCAGCGTGCTATTCACTTGTCTTTTGGGCTAGCGTTGGTCTATATACTCTACCCGACCAGAAAGTCCTGGTCCCGTAGTCGAGTACATTGGTTCGATCTTTTATTGGCTATTCTCTCGGTTGCCGCCCCGCTCTACATCGTGATTTGTTACAAAGACCTGGTAATGCGGGCGGGTATTACCACCACCACCGATATGTTGGTGGGGGGATTAGGGGTATTATTTGTTATGGAAGCAGCTCGCCGGGTGGTGGGTTGGCCCATTGTTACCGTAGCCATTTTATTTCTTGGCTATGCCTTTGCCGGTCCTTACCTTCCCGGTGCTTTTGCCCATCAGGGAGTTACCATTAATGGTTTGGTGGGGCACCTTTTTTATACCACCGAGGGAATTTTTGGTATTCCTTTAGGGGTATCCTCTACTTTTATTTTTCTGTTTATCTTATTTGGGGCCTACCTAGAGAAAACTGGTTTGGGTAAGTTTTTCATTGATCTGGCCAACGCCATTGCCGGCTGGGCCAGTGGTGGCCCGGCTAAGGTGGCGGTATTGTCCAGTGGTTTAATGGGAACGGTATCTGGCAGCTCCGTGGGCAATGTAGCCGGTACTGGCAGCTTAACCATTCCCATGATGAAAAAATTAGGCTATCGCCCGGAGTTTGCCGGTGCCGTAGAAGCCGCCGCTTCAACAGGGGGGCAGCTAATGCCGCCCATTATGGGTGCCGCTGCTTTCCTAATGGCAGAGTTTGTGGGCACCCCCTATGTGAACATCGTGAAGGCTGCCGCCCTGCCAGCGTTACTCTACTTCACGGGGATCTGGATCGGTGTTCATTTGGAAGCAAAAAGAGCCGGTCTTAAGGGAATACCTCGGGAGGAATTGCCCAAAGTTAAGTACATTTTGGCGGAAAGAGGTCATCTGGCCCTTCCTCTAATTGGTATTGTTTACCTGTTGGTGTCCGGTCGCTCTCCGATGCAGGCTGCACTGTGGGCGATTGCTCTATCGATTGTAGCTTCTATGCTGCGCAAATCTACCAGAATCTCCTTGCTTGATGTTCTAAAGGGTTTGGAAGAGGGGGCACGGTCGGCTCTGGGTGTTGTTATTGCTTGTGCCACCGCAGGTATCATCATTGGCGTAGTAACGAAAACTGGCCTTGGCTTAAGCCTAGGTTCCACTCTGATTGACTTGGCGGGTGGTCAACTGCTGCCCACCCTGTTCTTTACCATGATAACCTCAATTATCCTGGGGATGGGTGTACCTACCACGGCCAACTATGTAATCACTTCCACCATTGCTGCACCGATTTTGGTGCAAATGGGAGTTCCCGTGTTGGCTGCCCATATGTTTGTCTTTTATTTTGGTATTATTGCGGATGTTACACCACCGGTGGCCTTGGCGGCCTTTGCAGGTGCCGGGATTGCGGGAAGTGACCCCATGAAAACCGGGGTGCAGGCCTCCAAATTGGCCATTGCGGCCTTCTTGATACCCTATATCTTTGTTTTATCTCCTTCATTGCTGCTCATTGATACCACCCTTCCCAAAGTGCTTATGATGATGACCACTTCTCTCATAGGTATGACAGCGGTAGCAGCTGCTATAGCGGGTTATCTGATAACGCCTACCAAATGGTTCGATAGGATTCTCTTCTTTATTGGTGGTTTGATGTTGATTGACCCGAACCTAATTACCGACTTAGTTGGTATCGGCCTGTTGGTTGTTGGTGTTACCTTACAATGGATAAGAAATCGGCAAGCAAAAACATCCCTAATGAATAATTAGTATAAGAGCCCGTTAGCCGAATTGCTCGGTTAATGGGCTCTTTCTTTAGCCAGACACAGACACTCTCATACCTGCATAGATTAGATACAAGAGGTATTAACCTGTTGGCAGGAGTGAACGTGTATGAGCAGATACCGAATTATAACCTTCGATGGCGGGGGGATTCGTGGTGCCTTAAGTGCCAATCTTATAAAACGGTTAAATAATGCATTTCCGGGATTGGTCCAAAGCACGGCCTTTTTTGCCGGTACATCTACCGGCTCCTTTATGGCCTTAGGATTGGCTTATGGCTTAAAGCCGGAGGATTTGGTACATTTATATTCCGAAGAAAGGGCCAAGTTTATTTTCAAAAATAAGCGTGTAGAAGTGTTCAGGCCCAAATACGAGAACGATCGCTTAAGGGGAACTTTAAGTACTGTGTTTCCCGACGACCTACGGTTGGAAGATTTGCAGCGACATGTATTAGTACCGTCTTTCCGGGTCACCGGCAAGGGAGAGCATAAATGGCAGCCTATTTTCTATCATAACTTCCCGGATTCACCTTTTTTAAAGGAAAAGGTTATCGATGTTGCCCTATGCAGCAGTGCAGCTCCGGTGTATTTTCCTTCTTATCAAAATCATATCGACGGCGGAGTTATTGCCAATAATCCTAGTACCGCCGCGATAGCTCACACGATTGACACAAAATTTGCTAACCAAATGATGGGAAACATTTGCTTACTATCCTTGGGCACAGGTTTTAGTTCTTTGCAAATTACCGCCGACACGACAGCGTGGGGGGCCTTTGATTGGGCTCTTAGCACATCGCCACCCTTTCCGTTACTAAATGTACTGTTTGACGGAGGATCAGAGGCGGATGTTTACTACAGTAAACAAATTCTCAAGGATCAATATTTCCGTCTTAATCCCCGGCTGAATAAACCGATTACGCTAGATGAATACAAAAAAATACCCTACCTAATTTCCTTGGCGCAAAGCTACAACCTGCGCCCCACCCTGACGTGGCTGCATCAAAATTGGTTATAGTTGAAGCAACTTAGTGTGGCTATTTCATCGGTAATCGTAGCATAAAAAGAACCAGGCACCCTAGTGGGCTCCTGGTTCTTTTGGTACATATTCAAAAATTTGATGGGATTCAAAGGTGTCAATCAAGCGGCTTAACCAATTGTAATAGGCAAGGGCATTCTTTATCTTCTCAATATCTTGTCCCACAGACTCTCGCATGTCCTCAGGTAAATCTTCTTTAACAGACAGTTCCTCTAGCTCACGGACTGATTTTTGAAGGGATTGGACATTATCATCAATGCCCTTACGCCACTTAATCGAGAAATAGTCGATGAAATTTTGATACCAGTCCGGCTCTACTGCGTAATAATCTTTGCGTGTTCCTTTCATCCAAACCTTGTTGACCATATTTAAATCCAACAGAGTACGCACACCAGTACTCATACTGGTTTTACTCATGCCAAGGGCTTCGCCCATTTCGTCGAGACTCATGGGTTTATCCTGAAATAGCAGCGTACCGTACAAATGACCGATGGACAGAGTGATGCCATACAAATCAATATTACGTGCTATGGAATCAATGGCCCGTTCTCGGGCTTTTTTTATGAGTTGTTCATAATTCTTATCCATTGGGGGAATGACCCTCCTGCATAATTACTGAATAACATTTTACTGAGAATATAGTAAAAAGTAAAGGAGCACATCATACAGTATATAATTGAAATTCTAAGAATACCAAACTTAACGTTCGTAAAGTTTAAACTTTATTAACAATATGGCAAGAGAGTAACTTATACCAGTTTTGTGAAAAAAAGCCTTTGGGTTATACAATAGTAGTTAGAAAGTTTAGACAGATAAAGAGGTGAATCAATGATCAAGATTCAAGTAAAAAATCTAACAAAAATATTTGGTTCCAAACCAGACAAAGCTATCCAACTGCTGCAGGAAGGCGGGTCTAAGAAGCAGATTTTACAAGAAACCGGACTTACTGTGGGGGTAAATCAAGCCAGCTTTGCAGTGAATACCGGAGAGGTTTTTGTTATTATGGGACTTTCGGGTAGTGGCAAATCTACCCTGGTTCGCTTACTCAATCGTCTTATCGAGCCAACCCGTGGTTCTATTGAAATTGACGGAGAAGATGTGGCTACCATGTCTAAGGAGCAGTTACGGGAGGTAAGAAGGAAAAAGCTCAGTATGGTATTCCAGCGTTTTGCCTTGTTTCCGCATCGGACCGTCTTGGAAAATGTGGAGTATGGCTTAGAAATCCAGGGTCTGCTTAAAGATGAACGACAGGAAAAGGCAAAACAAGCCTTGGCGTTGGTGGGTCTGTCTGGCTGGGAAAGCAGTATGCCGGATCAACTTAGTGGTGGTATGCAGCAACGGGTAGGTTTGGCCCGGGCTTTGGCCAATAATCCGGATGTTTTGTTAATGGACGAAGCCTTTAGTGCACTGGACCCCCTAATTCGTAAAGACATGCAGGATGAATTGTTGGAATTACAGTCTTCCATGCAAAAGACCATTATCTTTATTACCCACGACCTGGATGAAGCCTTAAAGATCGGTGATCGGATTGCTCTCATGAAAGACGGTAAAATTGTTCAGATTGGTACACCGGAAGAAATCCTGACCAACCCGGCCAATGAATATGTAGAAAAATTTGTAGAAGATGTAGATATGTCCAAGGTTTTAAATGCCGAGCATGTCATGAAACGGCCAGAAACCATTACCTTGGACAAAGGGCCACGGGTGGCTTTACAACTTATGCGGGACAGCGGTGTCTCCAGCCTTTATGTGGTGGACAAAAGAAAAACTTTGCTGGGGATCGTGACTGCAGAGGCAGTTTCCCAGGCCAAAGCTGAGGGATTGACCCTGCAAGAAGTCACGGAAACCAACGTTCCTACGGTGAGACCGGATACCAGGCTCCATGATTTATTCGACCTGATTGCCTTTTCGGCGTTACCCTTAGCAGTGGTGAATGAGGGGAACCGTCTGCTGGGAGTGGTGGTACGGGGAGCTGTTCTTGGTGGACTAGCAGGTAGGGTGAAGGTGAAACAAGAACCACCGTCAGAACAATCCTTAGAAAGGGTGAATCTGGTTGGATAAACTATTTCCCAAGCTGCCTCTAGATCAGTGGGTAGAAACTTTGGTTCGGTACTTATGGAAACAGGCTGGTGGGGGATTTGATCTAATAAAGATGTTTATCTCTGGGTGGGTAGATTTTTTAGCCTTTCTTTTTATGGGGCTACCAGATTGGGCTATGATTTTGGTATTTAGTCTACTGGCCTGGTTATTGAGCAAACGCTCAGTGGCAATCTTTACTTTTATTGGACTATCCTTAGTTAGTAACCTGGGTTATTGGGCCAATACCATGCAAACCTTGGCTCTGGTGTTAACAGCAGCCCTTATCTCCATTATCCTAGGAATTCCCACAGGTATTATGTGTGCTAGAAAAAAAGCTGTGCGGGATGTGGTGATGCCTGTACTGGATTTTATGCAAACCATGCCGGCCTTTGTTTATTTGATACCCGCAATCTTTTTCTTTGGCATTGGAGAAGTGCCAGGAGTAATTGCTTCGGTTATCTTTGCTATGCCGCCCACTATCCGCTTAACTAACCTGGGGATTAGGCAGGTCCCGGTTGAACTGGTGGAGGCAGCGGATTCCTTTGGTTCCACGGCGGCCCAGAAATTGCTGAAAGTTCAGCTACCTCTGGCTAAGCCCACAATTATGGCCGGTGTAAACCAATGCATTATGCTGTCCCTTTCTATGGTGGTAATTGCCTCTATGATTGGTGCCAAGGGGTTAGGGGCGGATGTTTATCGAGCGGTTACGCAAATTAAGATTGGCAAAGGCTTTGAGGCTGGGTTGGCCATTGTCATTCTGGCTATTATGCTGGACAGGGTGACTCAACATATAGGCAACCATAAAAAAAATAAGGGGGAGAGGGTTTGAAGAGAAGAGGAGTGTATTTGTTATTAGGGGCACTGATGTTTTCATTGCTATTGGTAGGGTGTGGTAGTGAGCAGAGTAACACAGTAAAAAAACAGATCATTGGTATTGATCCTGGAGCCGGCTTGATGAAGGCTACTGGAAAGGCCATCACGGAGTATCAATTAAAGGACTGGGAACTGGTGGAAGGTTCTGGAGCGGCCATGACTGCTGCTCTGACCAAAGCCTATGAGAATAAAGAACCGATCATTATCACCGGTTGGACGCCCCATTGGAAGTTTTCCAAGTATGATCTCAAATATCTGGAAGACCCTAAGAAAGTCTTTGGTGAGGCAGAAGATATCAACACCATTGTACGTACTGATCTAAAAAAAGACCATCCCGTGGCCTATGCCCTGCTGGATAGCTTCCACTGGGAACCCGCCGATATGGAGTCTGTGATGGTAGCCATTCAAGAGGGTAAGGATCCTAAAGTAGCTGCCCAGGAATGGGTAAAGAATAACGAAGATAAAGTGGACAAGTGGTTGACAGACCTGCAACCCGTTTCTGGGGAAAAAATCACTCTGGCCTATGTGGCCTGGGATTCAGAAATCGCTAGCACCAATGTGGTGGCGGTAGCTTTAGAGAAACTTGGCTATCAAGTGGAACTTAGCCAGGTGGAAGCAGGTCCCATGTGGGCAGGGATTGCTTCTGGGGATGCAGACGCTATGGTGGCCGGTTGGTTGCCCACCACGCATGCGGATTACTACCAAGAATTCCAAGGCAAATTTGAAGATCTGGGTGCCAACTTGGAAGGTACTAAAATCGGCTTGGTAGTTCCCTCTTACATGGAAATTAGCTCTATCGAGGATTTAAATAAATAGACTGAGCCAGCCCGAGGCATGTTCTCGGGCTTTTTCAGTGTGAATAATTTGGTAGACGTTTACAAAAAGCATTGGGCTTGTTATAGTATTGCTATAACAAAATAAATTTGGGGAGCCGGGGAGATGTCCTGGCTGAGAGGGTACCAAAGGGGTACCGACCCGTGAACCTGATCTGGGTAATGCCAGCGGAGGGAGAGTGAGAAAGATGGCTATTGACCAAGCTGAAGCTACCCCACAGGGTAGTTTTTTCATTTTTTAAAAGTGACGTAGGAATAATAAAGAGAAAATATCGCTATGAATTATTTTAAGGAGGACTACCTATGCCGATAGTAAACTTAGCTTTACAAGTTGTGCCCAAAGTAAATGGCGGGAACTCCTATGCTGTGGTGGATAAGGCCATTGAGGTGATTCAACAAGCCGGAGTCAAATACGAGGTGGGGGCCATGGAAACCGTCATGGAGGGAGAACTGGATCACCTGATCGAAATTGCTAAAAAGGCCCAGGAGGCTTGCATAACAGCGGGCGCTTTGGAAGTACTAACCTACATAAAGATTCAATACCGGCCCGAAGGGGTGTCCATGGATGAAAAACTGGCGAAATATCGCTAGGGGTGATTGGAACACCTTTTTATTGCCAACCGGCACCTTGCTGGGTTTCTTGATTACCTGGGAGGTATTGGTAAAGGTTACTGCAATAGAAAAGTGGTTGCTGCCAGCTCCCAGTGCTATCCTGAAAGCCCTCTGGTCGGTAAAAGAATTAATTTGGCAGCACAGCCTGCAAACCATGCAAGAAACCTTCTTGGGTCTAGCCCTGGCGGTGGTGGTGGGTGTGGTTATTGCTACGGCTATTGATTGGTCCGAAGAGTTGAAAAAGGCCGTATACCCGCTAATTATTGCTTCCCAAACCATCCCCATCATTGCCGTGGCGCCACTGCTGATTATCTGGTTTGGTTACGGGCTGTTGCCCAAGGTATTGGTGGTGGCGTTGGTCTGCTTTTTTCCCATTACGGTTAACCTAACCGATGGTTACCGCCTGGTAGAATCGGATATGCTGCGTCTGATGTCGGCCATGGGTGCCAATCGGAGGCAAATTTTTCGTATGGTTAAACTTCCAGCAGCAATGCCCTTCTTCTTCTCTGGTCTACGTATCGCCGGTACCTATAGCGTAATGGGGGCAGTCATCGGTGAGTGGTTGGGTGCCAGCCGGGGCCTGGGCATTTTTATGACCCGTTCCTCCCAATCCTTTCTTACCGACCGGGTTTTTGCTGCCATTATTGTGATTACCATCCTCAGCTTGGCGATCTTCCTGCTAGTAGAAGGATTGGCCAGATTGACCATGCCCTGGCATTATCAGAGGAAGTAAACACAAGGGGACGGTTCTCTTGTGTTTGGTGCTATGTATAAACCCTCAAAATACTAATTAATAAAACACGAGAGAACCGTCCCCTTGTGTTTGAAGGAGCTATAATTTATGAAAAGATACGTTGTCCTACTTATAACAGGCTTACTACTAGTAACCGCTGGCTGCGCCAAGGAACAACAGATGGCACCAGAACAGCAAGCCAAAACAGCACCCTCAAAAAAGGTTACCGTTATGTTGGACTGGTTCCCCAATACCAACCATACCGGGTTGTACGTAGCCAAGGACAAAGGGTTTTTCAAGGAACAAGGTTTAGAGGTGGAGATCGTGCAGCCCGGTGAAGGAACCACCGCCGATCAACTGGTGGCAGCGGGGAAAGCAGATTTTGGCATTAGTTACCAAGAAAACGTTACCCAGGCTCGTGCCGTAGACATTCCCCTGGTATCTGTGGCAGCCGTCATCCAGCATAATACTTCGGCCTTTGCTTCCTTAAAGGGAGCAGGCATCACTTCTCCCAAGGATTTTGCAGGTAAACGCTACGGCGGCTGGGGAGCTCCGGTGGAGGAAGCCGTTATTAAAGCTGTGATGGAAAAGGAAGGGGCAGACCCGGCTAAGGTACAAAACATCACCCTCGGGGTTACGGATTTTTTTACCTCCATCGGACGGGATGCGGATTTTGAATGGATTTACTACGGTTTGGATGGTGTAGAAGCCCAGAGACGCGGCATAGAATTGAATTTGATTATGCTAAAGGATCTGGATCCCGCTTTAGACTACTACACCCCCGTATTGGTAACCAATGAACAGCATGTACAAGAACAACCGGAACTGGTCAAAAAATTCCTAGCCGCAGTAAGCAAGGGCTACCAATTTAGCATTGATAATCCGGCTGAAGCTGCCGCAATCCTTTTAAAGAATGCACCGGAAATCAATGCAGAACTGGTCCAGGCCAGCCAGGCCTGGGTTAGCCAAAAGTATCAGGACGATGCAGCTCGCTGGGGTGAACAAAAGGAAGAAGTATGGTCCCGCTATGCCAATTGGATGTTTGAACGACAACTAATTCGCCAAAATATAGATGTGCAAAAGGCCTTTACCAATGAATTTTTGCCATAATAACTAAAGAAGGTGGACAAAATGCCCAGTGACAAGCTCACGGTCCGTGGGGTTAGCAAAATATACTCTCAGGACAGGGGCCAGGTTGTACTGGCTCTGGACCATACTTCCCTCTCGGTTCAAGAGGGTGAATTTGTCAGCCTCATTGGACCCAGCGGCTGTGGCAAAAGCACCCTGCTGGATCTGGTGGCAGGACTCACCACACCAGATAGCGGAGAAATTCTGTTGGCTGGCCAATCCATTGTGGGGCAGCGGGGAAAAGTAAGTTATATGCCTCAGAGCGACGTACTCTTTCCCTGGTGCAACGTGGTAGATAATGTGATTATTCCCCTTAAGTTACAAGGAGTACCCCTGGCTGAGGCCAGAGCCGAAGCCTTGGCTTTATTGCCTGCCTTTGGCCTGGAGAAATTTGCCGCTAGTTACCCCTATATGCTATCCGGCGGTATGAAACAACGGGCAGCTTTTTTACGGACCTACCTGTGTAAAAAGGATTTGATGCTGTTAGATGAACCCTTTGGTAAGTTAGATGCCTTAACCAGAATGCAGATGCAGGGCTGGCTTTTAGACATCTGGCAGCGCTTCAAACACTCAGTATTGTTTGTAACCCATGATGTGGATGAAGCCATTCTGTTGTCCGACCGTATTTTTCTAATGTCACCCAGCCCGGGAAAGATTTTGGTGGAAATAAAAATACCCTTGTCCCGACCACGCCATCCCCGGATGGTTACCGAAAAAACTTTCATAGAAATAAAGAGAGAGTTAATGCGCTGGCTGGAAACCGGGATTTTTGCCCAAGAGGAGGAAACATCATGGCAAAACAAAGAATTCTAATCTTCTCCGGCGGCCACCTGGGGCCCTGGGCTTTGAATGAAATTGAACCGGGGGACTTTTTGTTGGGAGTAGAGAGGGGAGCCTTATATCTCATCTATCACGGGTTTCAACCGGACTTTGCTATGGGGGATTTTGATTCGGTCACCCCTCAGGAACAAATCCTGATTAAACAGGGGAGTAAACAATTCTGGTCTTGCGATCCGGTTGACAAAAATGAAACAGATACCGAACTGGCCTTCACTTGGGCCTTAGATCAGAACCCCCAGGAGATTCTTTTGTTGGGTGTCCTGGGTAGCCGGTTGGATCATTCCCTAGCCAATGTCCACCTGCTGGTCAAAGGTATAGCAGCGGGCATCCCCTGTCGCATTGTAGATGAGAAAAACCAAGTACAACTTCTTAACGATACGCTACATATGCAAAAAAGCAGATTTCCCCAAATATCTCTGTTGCCCCTTACCCCGGAAGTCCAGGGTGTTACTCTGAGCGGTTTTCAATACCCCTTAGATAACGTAACCCTCGCCCTTGGCCAATCCTTGGGTATCAGCAATATTCTCCTGGGAGCTAACGGGACTATCAGGATAACCTCCGGTCTCCTCTTAGCCATCCAAAGCAGCGACTAACGGCGGTTGGTATGTGTATTTTTTAAATTATTCATTCATCGTGCGGTGGTTGGGGCGGTTCTTGACTTGAATTAATCAACAGAGGTATCATATGGAAAAGACTACAGCATAGTGAGGTACAGACATTTTGCAGATAACTTGGGTTACCGCTTTATTAAATTGGTTCCAGCTACATCAAAGGGAGCTACCCTGGCGGCAAACCAAGGACCCTTATGCCATTTGGGTTTCCGAAATCATGCTTCAACAAACCCGGGTCGAGACGGTAGTGCCCTATTATCGGCGTTTTTTGGAGCGGTTTCCGACCGTTGAACACCTGGCCAAGGCACAGATAGATGAGGTACTTAAATTATGGGAAGGCCTGGGCTACTATACCCGGGCTAAAAATTTGCACCGGGCTGCTCAGGTAATTCAACAAGAATACCAGAGTGTGTTCCCCCGATCTCACTCCGAGGTGTTGGCTCTGCCCGGAATTGGGGACTATACCGCCGGTGCCATTATGAGTATAGCCTATGGCCAGCCTTTCCCGGCCATTGATGGAAATGTGCTGCGAGTGATTGCCAGGCTACAGCTGGTTCAAAAGGATATTAGCCTCCCCCAAACAAAAACCGAAGTGGCAGCCTTCCTTAAAGGGGTGTTTCCTTTGGAGCAAGCCTCGGACTTTACGCAGGCACTGATGGAACTCGGTGCTTTGGTGTGTTTACCAATGACCCCTAAATGTACCCTCTGCCCCATACAAGTTCATTGTCAGGCTAAGCAAAGAAACATGCAACAGGAATTGCCCATTAAGTCTAAGAAGACTTTACCCAAAAGAGAGAAGCGCTATCTGGCCATCATTCAACAGGGCGATAAAATCCTCATGAATAAACGACCCATGGCAGGGTTATTAGGCGGCTTGTGGGAATTTCCCGGTGTGGAAAGCAAAAACAAACAGGATTTTGTGCAGAATTTTAAAAGGCAATTTGGACTAACTATCATTCCTAAGGTGCACAAACTGGATACCAGCCATGTCTTTAGTCACCGTATCTGGGAAATGAAAGTATATCACTCTGAATTAGTTTCCGGGGAGGTCACAACAGCAGCCGATCTCCACTGGATTCCCATTGACCAGCTAAACACCATCGCTATACCCAGTGCTTTCCAAAAAATCAAAGATAGCTTGCTGCTGGGAGGAAAATTATGTTAGACGATGCGAAGAAGGTTTTAAAAGAGTTCTATGGTTATACCTCCTTTCGCAGTGGACAGGAAAAAATCGTACAAAACATTGTAAGGGGAAGAGATACCCTAGGCATTATGCCCACGGGTGGCGGGAAGTCGATCTGTTTTCAAATCCCGGCGTTGCTGTTTCCCGGTATTACCCTGGTGGTTTCGCCGCTAATATCCTTGATGAAAGATCAGGTGGATGCTCTCAACAACTTAGGAGTTAAGGCGACCTATATTAACAGCTCTTTAGATTATCGAGAAATAGAGGACAGGCTGTGGGGCGCTCGCCAGGGACAGTATAAGCTCATCTATATTGCTCCGGAAAGATTGGAATCGGAGCGCTTCAGGGCAACCCTAACCGGTCTGGCCATTTCTCAACTAGCTGTTGACGAAGCTCACTGTATCTCCCAATGGGGTCACGATTTTCGCCCCAGTTATCTAGCGCTGCCCACCTTTATCAAAGAAATGTCGAGCCGACCGGTAGTAACGGCCTTTACCGCTACAGCCACGCCGGAGGTTAAAAAAGATATTGTGCAGCGGCTCATGCTAAAAAACCCCCTAATTTATACCAGTGGTTTTGACCGAGAGAATCTGTCTTTTGCTGTGATTAGGGGGGAGAATAAAAAGGACTTTTTAGCAGACTACTTACGGAGAAATAAACGTCAATCGGGCATTATCTATGCTGCCACTCGCAAAGAAGTGGATGCCCTCTATGAAATACTGAGCAAAAAAGGTTTCTTAACGGGAAAATATCATGCGGGGATGACTGACCAAGAGAGGAACCGGAGTCAGGAGATGTTCCTTTATGATGATCTCACCGTGATGGTTGCCACCAATGCCTTTGGTATGGGCATTGATAAATCAAACGTCCGCTATGTGATTCATTACAACATGCCGAAGAACATGGAATCCTATTACCAAGAAGCCGGACGTGCCGGGCGGGATGGGGAAGCTGGAGAATGTATCTTGTTATTTAACTCCCAGGATATCCAAATCCAAAAATACCTGATTGAGATCAGCGAACTGGCCCCGGAGAGAAAGACCAACGAATACCAAAAACTTCAGGCGATGGTGGATTATTGCCATACCCCCGGCTGCCTGAGACGATATATTTTACAATACTTTGGCGACAGTAATGTTCCTGAGGAATGTGGCAATTGCAGCAGTTGCAATGATGAACGGGAACTAGCCGATATCACCTTGGAGGCACAAAAAATTTTTTCCTGTGTCTACCGCATGAATGAGCAATATGGTGTTACCTTAGTGGCAGATGTCCTCAAAGGTTCCCGCAGTAAGAAAATCCAACAGTACGGTTTTCAGCAGCTGTCTACCTATGGTTTAATGAAAGAGAATACAGCCAAGCAAATTGCTGATATGATTCATGTCTTAATTGCCGAAGGCTATCTAGCTCTAACCGAAGGCCAATATCCGGTGGTTAAGCTACGCCCCAAGGCAGCGCCCGTGCTGAAAGGACAAGAGAAGGTCTTCCAGAAAATAAGGCAGGCACCACAGGAACCGCAGGAAGACAATACGCTATTTGAACAATTAAGAGAACTTCGTAAAGAACTGTCCCAGCAAGAGAGAGTGCCACCCTATATTATTTTCCCGGACAGTACCTTGCACGAGTTGTGTAAATATCGCCCCACAGATAAAGATTCTTTTCTCGCCATCAAAGGGGTAGGACAAACGAAGTTTGAACGGTTTGGCAAGCGATTTTTGGAAGTGATCCTTAAGCAAAATAAGGGATCTCTTTGAAAAGTTAAAAATAAGCAGGTAGACTAGCTATTTCATAGCAAAGTGTTGGAATTGTCAGGCTGCCTGGGAGAATTTTTTTAAAATGTAAAGGGAGTGACGCTTTGCGTCACTCCCTTTGGCTTAGCAACCGGAGCAGGAACCGCCACAGGCACCGCTGTCGTTGGATGAGCAGCTGCAGCCGCCACCCTGGGCATGGGCGTCTTCTGGGGGAGCTCCTTTAAGGCCCTCTTGAATTTTAGCGTTGACGGTGTTTACCACTTCATAAAAATTAGACTGAGCACTTAAATAAGCCTGTACCAGCTGGTTGGCAGAAGCCTTTTTTTCGGCTTCTTCCAGGGTTTGGATGTTTTCCTGGGTTAGCTGGTGTCCCATCATTTGCATACGCTGATAGGATTGCTGAAGCTGTTGGAATTCCTTCACTCCGGCACGGGCTTCCTTATCCATAGCCACAGCCTTTTGTGTTTCCACGACCCTTTGATATTCCTCAGTGTTAGACAACTGCTTGCCTAACTCAATCGCCATGTCATAAACAGACACGTAATCACCTCCACTTAACTATTTTCTCCAACCATGCGAAAAATCCTACTAAAAAATTTCAATACGAAAAAAGCAAAAAAATAATTGGCATATAATGCAAAAGATAATCTTATCTTTGAATACAAGCACCAGCGAGAGTAAAGTATAGCCAGGTGGAAAAACTGTCCTGGTAAGACAATTTGAACATCTTTACGTACCAATAGAAATAATGATATATTTTTATTAGTTGTCTAATAAAAGATGTGGGAAAGTCTCTTTGTCAAAAAAAGTAACGATTTAAGAAGGAATAATTTAAGTTGCAACGAAATAGCATTATAGCATCTTACAAGGGGTATCTATGCCCTTGTGAAAGATTTTGGTATCAACCAACCCAAGCCCACCCCCAATGAATTTCAAAATATTCACCAAAGGAGGGATGTGGAATGTACGTTGTTTCAATCAGTGCTGATAAATGTGAGGGTTGTGGCGAATGTATTGATGCTTGCCCAGCAGGTATTTTAAGCATGATTGAAGGCAAAGCGCAAGTAACCGGTGCGGAAACAGACTGTATGGGCTGTGAAACCTGTGTGGTGACCTGCCCTAATGAGGCTTGTTCTCTGCAGGAACTTTAAATGTCACCCGGTTTTGCTATGGGTTGGGTAGCGTTGTAATGGATATAGTTATAACCATTGTTGGTACAGGCTTATAAAATTATAGAGAGAAAGCTTTTACAAACCAAAGGAGGTGTAGCAGTGACCTACTTCATTTTACAAATTCTTCCTTATATTTCTGTTGCTGTTTTAACCATTGGCCTTCTCTACAGACTGGGAAGATGGGCCAGCGGGCGCATTGTTCACAACATTACGTTAACTCCTGCTCCGACCACCCAGACTGGTGCTGTGGTGGACATTGCTGCAGAGGCTATTTTATTCAAGAGTCTGTTCAAGGCTGACAAGACACTTTGGACTGGTTCCTGGATTATGCACATGTCACTGTTTGCTATTTTAGGTGGACACGTCATGGGTATTGGCTTACTAGGCTTACAGTTCTATTACATCGGTCTTACTTCCGCTGAAACCAGCGAATATCTGTCTAACCTGCTGGGTACTTCTATGGGGATTGTTGTTCTGTTGGGACTGTTGTATCTGCTCTATCGCAGGATGGCGATCAACGAAGTTAAAATGATCTCTGCACCCAGTGATTATTTACATTTGCTTATGCTAATTGCCATTATAACTGCAGGTAATTTAATGCGTTTTGTTCCTGAATGGGGTATTCACTACGAACCCGTACGTGATTATGTTGCTCATCTGTTAACTTTCTCTGCCGTAACACCGGAGATGGAAGTTATGCACAAGCCGGTATTTGTTATCCACTTGTTATTGGTGCAAGTTTTGATGATGTATCTGCCCTTCAGCAAACTGCTTCATATCCCGGGTATGTTTGCTCACCGTTGGATTATCAACCGTCCCTATGTTGAACCCGCTCCGGGTATGCCTGGCGTAACCGTAGGTGGCAGTGGTCATAACGTTTCCGGAGGACATTCCGCTTCAGGGGAGGTGCAATAAATGCCGTTAACAGAAACCGGGTTAAAGCAACCTGTTAAAGCAAATGAAAAAGATCTACTAAAAATTAACATGCCTGTAATTCCTGATGATCAAAAGGTTGAAGTTGCATTGAAGCATTTGAACGAACTGGGAGAAAAGTTCCGTTCCCTGATGCTTACTTTTGAGTCCTGCGTAAAGTGTGGCGCCTGTGCCGAGAACTGCCATACCTATCTGGGAACGAGGGATCCTTACAACATTCCCGCCAACCGTGCTGACTTACTGCGTAAGGTTTATAAACGCTATTTCACACCGGAAGGCAAATTTTTCCCCGGCTTGATCGGTGCTAAAGACCTGGAACTGGAAGATTTGGAGAAAATGTACTCCTATTTTTACCAGTGCAATGAGTGCCGCCGTTGTTCTTTGGTTTGTCCCTTTGGGTTGGATACCTGTGAAGCAACCATGGCTGGTCGTCAATTGCTGCACTGGTTGGGTATGGTGCCCAAGCTGCATGCATCCGTAGGTGCTGCTATGGCGAAAACCGGTAACCACACTGGTTTACCCAAGGCCGCTACTGTAGATACCTGTGAATTTTTGGAAGAAGATATTATGGATGAAATTGGCGTAGATATAAAAATTCCCGTTGATAAGCCGGCTGATATCCTGTATATTCCTTCTTCGGCTGACTTTATGCTAAACCCCAATACCATGACCGGAGCCGCCAAGTTCTTTCACTACTTGGGAGTTAACTGGACCATCAGTAGTGAGATTGTCGAAGCCGGTAACTTCGGCTTGCTGTTTGACCAGCGGGCTACCCTGCGGGCCAACTGTATGCGGGTTATCGATGAAGCTCTCAAACTAGGCATAAAGAAGGTTGTTTGGGGCGAATGCGGTCACGGCTGGCGGGCTGGTAAAATGTACCTACCTGGTATGTTAGATCGTCCTGGGCGTATTCCCATTGTGCACATTCACGATGAGGTAGCCTACTACATTGAAAAGGGTGCACTGAAGCTAAATCCTGATTCCATTACCAGGCCGGTTACCTTGCACGATCCCTGTAACTTTGGCCGGGCCTGCAATATGTGTGATACCTTGCGTAAAGTAATGAACGCCAGCGTGTCTAACTTTGTGGAAATGACACCTAACCGTGAGCGCAACTTCTGCTGCGGCGGCGGTTCTGCTATCCTCTTTGACGATCCGGAAATGTACGATCTGCGTATTAAATTCTCCGCCAAGAAGGCAGAGCAGGTTCGTGCCACCGGCGTAGACAAGGACGGCGAAGGTATTCTCTGTGCCCCTTGCTCCATTTGTAAAGCACAGCTTTATCCAATGGTAGAGGAACATAAACTGGGCGTAGAAGTTAAGGGTCTGATCGATTTAGTGGGGCTGTCTTTATATCCGGTTAAGCATGATTAAATTAGAAAAAGAGTATCATAAATCTATATAGTATGTTTTTTCTAAAAAATATTGTGCTTGGACTACTACAAAAATTATCATAAAACGTATATAATATAAAATGGTATCAATGTTCCGCCCTTGCGGTACTATTAAAAATAAAAAATATCCTGGAGGTGCTCTTTAAAAATGGCATTTATTGAAGTGAGTGGCCAGCAAATCGAAGTTGATGAGGACGGTTTCTTATTGAACCCTGATACTTGGACAGAAGACGTAGCTAAATACTTCTGCAAAGAAGAGGGTATTGACGAATTAAACGATGACCACTGGAAAGTTATCAAGTACCTGCGTGACTACTTCTTCCAGTTCGGTATTGCTCCGATGGTTCGTAAACTGTGCAAAGACACCGGCTTCAGCCTGAAAGGCATTTACGAATTATTCCCCACCGGCCCTGCTAAGGGTGCTTGCAAACTGGCTGGTCTTCCCAAACCTACCGGCTGCGTATAATAATCGTCTAATCGATCACCCCCATCTGGAACTCCAGGTGGGGGTGATCTTTGTATTGGCGTATTAGACATTAACTGGTTGTTTCCTCTCTTAAATAGTTTTCCAAAATATAAAAGGTAGATGTTTGGCAGACTCCTGGAATAATTAAAATAAATATTGACAAGCTAAACTTAGAATGAAAGACTAGGTTTAGTGCTTTAAACTTAGTAAATAACACAACAGGCTAATGGCCAAAGGCTATCAAGAAGCTGACTGCTTTGAAATGAGGTGATACCTTGACTTATACATACAAAATTCCCCGCTTGCTTGTCGGGGCTCCCCAAGGACGCTCGGGCAAAACCACCATCACGGTGGGCTTAATTGCCGCGCTAACGGCCAGGGGTTTAAAGGTGCAGCCCTTTAAAAAAGGACCGGATTTTATCGATCCCAGTTGGTTAACCAAGGTTGCCGGTCGTACCTGCCGTAATTTGGACAGCTACCTCATGCCAAGGGAAGCCATCCGGAGTACCTTTATTAGACATGCCAGCCAGTCGGATATCGCCATTATTGAAGGTGCTATGGGTCTATTCGATGGGGTGGATGTACAGGGCAGTGGTAGTGCGGCAGAGATTGCTAAAATTGTTCAGGCACCGGTGCTCCTGGTGGTAAACTGTACCAGGATGACTCGCAGTGTGGCAGCTATGGTTAATGGCTTTGCTAATTTCGACCCCCAGGTTAAAGTGGGTGGCGTCATTCTTAACCAAGTGGCCCGCAGTCGCCACGAAAAAGTGCTGCGAGCTGCGGTGGCTGAATACTGCGATGTTCCCGTGTTAGGGGTTATGCCCAAGGGAACTCAATTTACCATTCCAGATAGGCACCTGGGATTAATCCCAGCCGGGGAAAACGAAGCTCTGATGGATGCGGTTAAACAAATAGGACAAGCTGCCGAAAACCATCTGGATATCGACGCAATTTTGCAAGTGGCCAGGGATTGGCCCACTTTGCAGGAAGACCGGGAAATCTCAGCTGCCGTGGAGATACATTGGCACAGGGCTGGAGATCGGCCTGCCGAACAACAAGGCCCCCGCATTGGCGTGATCAAAGATCGCTCCTTCTCCTTTTATTACCCCGAAAACTTAGAGGCATTGGCTGAGGCCGGTGCTCAATTGGTACAGATTAGTGCCATAGAAGATGCGGCGCTGCCTGCCCTAGACGGATTGTACATTGGGGGAGGTTTTCCAGAAGTACTGGCGGAGGAACTGGAGAGAAATCACTCCTTTCGTCAACATTTGCGGCAGATGATAGAGCAAGGGCTGCCGGTATATGCTGAGTGTGGTGGTCTGATGTATCTGGGACGGCGTATTCATTGGGAGGATAAGTCCTACGAAATGGTGGGAGCTTTGCCACTGGATGTAGAGATGCTAAAGAAGCCTCAGGGTCATGGTTATATGCATCTAGAAGTATTGCCCGGCACACCCTATTTTCCGGCAGGTAAGCTGGTACGAGGTCATGAGTTTCATAATTCCAGGGTTGTCGATCTACCAAAGGATCTAACAAAGGTAGGCTGTCAGTTTGCCTTCCGGGTACAACGGGGACACGGCATCAATGGCGAGTTCGATGGGGTGCGGTATAAAAACGTGCTGGCCCTGTACAATCATATTCACGCGGTGGCCGAACCAAATTGGGCGAGTCATTTTGTAAACCTAGCCCGTGCCTGGCAAACCAATAGGTTATACTAAAGCAGGAAACTTACATAATTTCACCCCGTTCAGGTAAAAATAGCAAAAAAACTGACGGGGTGAATTTTTTATGACCTGGAGCGATCATACCAACAGGAAATGGAAAATCGGTATTTCAATAGCTAGCCTAGTGGTATTCTTTTTCGCCTGCTTTTTACTATGTAACCCTGCCTACGCTGAGGACACTACGCTATACTGGGGCAGTAGCGGCAGTAAAGTGCGTGCTGTACAGCAAAAGCTAAAGGACTGGGGGTATTATAAAGGAGACGTAGACGGCTATTATAGCGGCAATACAGCTGCCGCTGTACGGAAATTTCAGGCCCGTCATGGCATAGCGGTGGACGGTGTGGTTGGTACCAGCACCCGTATTGCCTTGGGTCTGGAAACGATTCCCAAGAAAGTGACCTATACCACTTCAAGTAATGGTTTTGTTTCCAACCAAGATTCCGTAAATCTTTTAGCCCGAGTGATCATGGGGGAAGCGGCCGATGAGCCTTATGCCGGCAAAGTAGCGGTGGGAGCCGTTATGTTAAACCGTTCGAGAAACTCACAGTTCCCCAATACGCTGGCAGGAGTGGTGTATCAGCCCCATGCCTTTGAATCGGTTACCAACGGCCAATACAATAGAACTCTCGACCCAGAAGCTATTAGAGCGGCCCAGGATGCTTTATCAGGTTATGACCCCACCGGAGGTTGCTTATTCTTTTGGAACCCTAGCAAACCTGTCAGTGCTTGGATTTGGTCTCGCGCAGTTGTTACCCAGATTGGCAACCATGTATTTGCACACTAATCGGAAGGGGATACCAAAATGAAGAGATGGGGAGTAACGGCTCTTATTAGTGTATTAATTTTATCTGCGGTGGGGTTTTGGGGTTATAAAGAGTATCGAGATAAAATTATGCTGGAAACCTATGTGAATAACCGCTACCAAATGTCCTTTTATAATCTCATTAGCCGAGTGCAAAACATGGAGGTTCTGCTGGCCAAAAGCTTAGCCGTGGCCGGGGAACCGGAGGATACCATGATATTTTCGGAAATTTGGCTCCAATCCGAGGGAGCCCGAGAAAATCTTACTCAACTACCCCTTACCTCAAATGTAGTGGGCAGAACGGCCAAGTTCTTAACTCAAGCCGGGGATTATGCCCGGGTGATGTCCAGAGATATCAATACTGGGGGGGAGCTTTCGGATAAAGAATACCAGACACTCAGTAGCTTATACAAACAAGCAGAACAACTCAATCGCGAATTGCATAACATGGAAACGAAGGTTGCAGATGGCAAACTTAGTATCAGTGAATTAACCCAGGCTGCTAAGCAAGAGTTGAAAAAAGGCAATACTACCAATGCCTCGGCTGATTTTCAAAGTATTAACCGAGATATGCAAAGTTTTCCAACTTTAATCTACGACGGCCCCTTCTCGGATCACCTGGATCGTGCCCAGCCAGTGGGACTAGCCAATAAACCCACATCTGCAGATGAAGCCAGAAATATCATGCGGCAATTTATTGACACCGAGCAAGATAAAGACTATCGAGTCCAAGTTACCGGGCGAGTACGTGAAAAAATACCTAGTTATCAAATAGAGCTACTGCCACCCCAAGGAACCGCGGGCCGTATCATGGGTAATGTCAGTGAGCGGGGGGATAAGGTAGTATGGTATTTAGGTAGCCGTGCCGTTGGGACACCTAAAATTACCCTGGAACAAGCCCAAACAAAAGCGCAGCAGTTTTTGGAATCCCGGGGGTATAAAGACCTGGTTGCTATTTATCATCAAACGCAAAATGGCATGACTGTATTTAACTTTGCACCGCGGCAAGAAGGGGTGATCCTTTATCCCGACCAAGTAAAAGTTACCGTCGCCATGGACAATGGCCAAGTGATCGGTTTTGATGCCAGAGGTTATTTAATGGCTCATAAACAAAGGGACATTCCCAATCCAAAAATCACTGCAGCCGAGGCCCGGAAAAAGATAAACAAGCGGATGGAAGTTATTGGCAGTAGGTTGGCCATTATCCCCACAGATGCAGGGCAAGAAAGGTTTTCTTACGAAATCACCGGACAACTGAATGGGGAAACTTATCTTGTTTATGTCAATGCTGTCACAGGCAAAACGGATCAGGTATTAAAACTTATCCTGGCCCCCAACGCAACCCTCACTATGTAATGTTTAATAAAGTTGGGGCATTGTTAGATCCTAGTTTGACAGTCAGTAGAGCAGATGGTACACTATAAATCAGTAAAACAGAGTAATGCAATGATGGGTAAGAAGGCAGTGAATTTGTGCAGCGAACCGGGGTATGGTGTGAGCCCGGTACAATGAAGCCGCCAGGCCGACCCGGAGTGCAGGCCGAATCTCAGTAAGCTCTGCCGGTGCTTCGCCGTTACCGAAGTCTAAGTGGGTTGCCGGTGCACAGGCAACCAATTAGGGTGGTACCACGGGTATACAACCTCGTCCCTTTCGCGGGACGGGGTTTTTTGTTTTTCTATAATGCATCGGAGGTGTTTTTTATGCACGAAATCCTCGATCTATTACAAAACAACAGCCGACTCACAGCGGCGCAAATTGCCGTTCTCACGGGACGGAAGGAACAAGAAGTAAAAACCATGATCGAAAAACTGGAAGCAGATAAAACCATTATCAAATACTTTACTCTGATCAATTGGGAAAAAGCTGGGGTAGAGAAGGTATCTGCTTTAATCGAAGTAAAAATGGCGCCCCAACGGGATGTGGGCTTCGATGCGGTGGCTGAGCGCATCTACCGTTTCCCGGAAGTAAAAACAGTCCACCTGATGTCTGGTGCCTACGATCTGGCTGTACTGGTAGAGGAAGTCACCATGAAAGAAGTGGCCATGTTTGTGGCCACCAAATTAGCCACCATAGAAAACGTTCTAAGCACGGCCACCCATTTTGTGCTAAAAACCTATAAACAGAATGGTTTTATTTTGGAAGACAAAGAATCTAATAAAAGGCTGGTGGTAACCCCGTGAGAACCAAGTGGAGTGAATATATTAATCCTGCCGTTCAACAAATTCCGCCCTCCGGCATCCGTCGCTTCTTTGATCTGGCTACGGAAATGGAGGGGGTTATCTCTTTGGGAGTGGGCGAACCAGACTTTGTTACCCCCTGGCATATTCGGGAAGCTTGCATTTATTCGTTACATCGGGGAAGAACCACCTATACCAGCAATCACGGCTTGTTGGAATTACGGGAAGGGATTGCTGACTATCTGAGTAGCCAAGGAGCCCGGTATAATCCTAGAAAAGAAATTTTGGTGACTGTAGGGGTTAGTGAAGCCTTGGATTTAGCCTTTCGTACGCTGATTTGCCCGGGTGACGAAGTGATTATTCCCACTCCCTGTTATGTCTCGTACCTTCCCTGTACCGAATTGGCCGGGGGTGTGCCGGTGACGGTGGCCACCAGCATGGAGGATCAGTTTCGCCTGACCGCTGATAAATTGGAAGCAGCCATTACGCCCAAATCGAAGGTGCTGTTGTTATGTTTTCCTAACAACCCCACTGGTGCAGTCATGGATCGGGAAAACCTTTTAAAGATCGCCGAAGTGGTAAGAAAGCATGATTTATTGGTAATTTCTGATGAGGTTTATGATCGTCTCACCTACACCGGACAACATACCTGCTTTGCTGCGCTGCCCGGCATGCAGGAACGTACCATTGTGCTTAATGGTTTTTCCAAAGCCTATGCCATGACAGGCTGGCGACTGGGTTATGCTGCAGCCAACGAAGAGTTTATCGCAGCCATGACGAAGATCCATCAGTATACCATGTTGTGCGCACCAATTACCGCCCAGGTTTCCGCCCTGGAGGCCCTGCGGCACGGCAAAGCTGCTATGGAAGACATGGTAGCCCACTACAATCGTCGACGACGTCTGGTGGTGCAGGGCTTTAAGGAGATTGGTTTGCCCTGCTTTGAACCCGGTGGAGCTTTTTATGCCTTTCCCTATATTGGTAATACGGGTCTAACTGCAACAGAGTTTGCCGAGAATCTGCTGCTGGAAGAGAAGGTAGCCGTAATCCCCGGTGATGTCTTTGGTCCTGGGGGCGAAGACTGTGTTCGTTGTTCCTACGCCTCATCTGTAGAAGACCTCACCGAAGCACTGCAACGAATGGGGAGATTCCTTAAGCGTAGAGGCTTACAAAATTCGAAGGTAGTATATATTTAAAATTGGCCTCAGTCTTCCGCCATCAGCCTAAAAGCAGATGGCGGAAGGCTGAGAGCTGAAGGTTAGGGTAGGGTAGTATAAAAATTAAGTGTTCTAGCAGGAAATGACATAGTAATCTAGAATTAGAGCTATATTGCTTGGAGGTGAATTCGTAGGACAGTAGAATGGCAGTTCGTAGCACAGTAGATGTTGTAGGCATAATAAGTAGCTAGTTAAAAAGAGTAATCAATACTCAAAAACCAATAGTGTCCCAAAGGTAGAACAGGAGGATGGTAGAATGAAAGGGATATTTCTAACCCTTTTTATAGGGTTTCTTTTATTTAGTGGACTTTACTGTATGCGCAGGGCGAAAACCCTAAATGACTTTTCCTCGGTGGATGGAATGTAGGCCCCAAACTTGCCGCCTTTGCCTACGGCACCACCTATTTCTCCGCGGTTGTCTTCATTGGTTATGCCGGCAAAGTGGGATGTATTACCTGTGGTGCTACGTTACTGGCAGCTAACCTGTCTTTTTTGGCATATCGAAAAGTATAAAACTTTCCGACATGCATAAGGGGCAAACTAAGCTTCCTCCGGTGCCTAAAGACTTGGCCTACCCTATTAGGGCATAACCTAAAGGTCACAAGTAAACAAGCCAAGTTTTTCTAAATAAATACCTATAGGTGAGATCACGGGCAAACCTAACCCAGATATCTGGATAAGGATAATCATTTACCAGTGGCCTTTGATTGTTGGTCAGCGGCCTAAATTTAAAGGACCAATGGCCAACGGCTAAATGGATAGGTTAACGCTAAAAAGCTAGTGAAAAACAAAAAGGTGGAACGGCTATGATTTGGAATGAACAGTACGAAACCATGAACCGGGAGAAACTGCATCAGTTACAGTCCTCTCGGTTGCGGCAGACCGTAGAAAATGTTTATCAAAATGTTCCCTTTTATCGGGATCTTTTTGAGGAACATGGAATCAGGTCACAAGATATCCAGGGGGTAGAGGATATTACAAAACTCCCCTTTACTACCAAGATTGGGCTGCGAGATAACTACCCCTTTAATATGTTTGCGGTGCCCATGAAAAAGGTGGTACGCTTACATGCCTCCTCTGGTACCACTGGGAAACCCACGGTGGTGGGTTATACCCGCCAGGATATTGAAACCTGGTCTGAGTTAGTGGCGCGGATGATTACCGCTGTCGGTGTTACCGATGAGGATATAGCACAGATATGCTTTGGTTATGGCTTGTTTACCGGAGCATTAGGTTTACACTACGGTCTGGAAAAAGTAGGTGCCACCGTGGTACCTTCTTCCACAGGTAATACAGAAAAGCAAATTATGTTAATGCAGGATTTTGGCACTACCACGTTAATCGCGACCCCCACCTATGCCTTGCACATTGCTGAAGTGGCCAGTGGTATGGGGATAGACCCCAAATCTTTGGGTCTTAAGATTGGCCTCTTTGGTTCCGAGGTTTGGACCGAAAGCATGCGGGACGAGCTTGAGCGGGTTTGGGGTCTCTTTGCCACAGACAATTACGGCCTGAGCGAAATTATTGGACCTGGAGTGGCCGGGGAGTGTCGAGAAAGAAATGGTATGCATATCTCAGAGGATCATTTCCTGGTGGAGGTAATCAATCCTGAAACAGGCCAATCGGTGCCCGACGGGGAAGAGGGGGAACTGGTTATTACCAGCCTGACCAAAGAAGCTTTACCCATCATTCGTTATCGGACGAGGGATATTACCATCAAAACTACCGAGGCTTGCGCCTGTGGCCGAACAACCGCCCGCATCTGCAAGGTCAGCGGCCGAACCGATGATATGCTCATTGTCAGCGGAGTCAATGTGTTCCCTTCCCAGATAGAAGATGTTCTGTTGAAAATCAATGGGGTGGCACCCCATTACCAGATCATTGTTACCAAAAAAGGTTACCTGGATGCTTTGGAAATACAAGTAGAGATGACCGACGAAGCCTTCACTGGCAACTGGAAGGATTTAGAAAATCTAGAGAGAACTGTCCGAGCCCGTCTACTGGCCGTACTTTCCATCAATCCCAAAGTGAAACTGCTGGAACCACGTTCTTTAGAACGGACGGCAGGGAAGGCCAAGCGAGTTGTGGATTTGAGGAATAAATAGGCCCTTGGCTATCAGTCCTCAGCTTTTTTAGACTTTCAGGACAGAAAGTATAATATAATGCCGTAGGGTATGGTGTTATCACAGTTATTATCAGGATAGCAAACTCATCACTAACTAACTAAACTGGAGGATGAGCATCATGAAAGAACTTCTCTCCGGCAATGCCGCCATTGCCCGAGGTGCCTTTGAGGCAGGAATTACCGTAGCTGCTGGTTACCCGGGAACTCCCAGTACTGAAATTCTAGAAAACTTTGCGAAGTACCCCGATATCTATGCTCAGTGGTCACCTAATGAAAAGGTGGCTCTGGAAGTAGGTGCCGGTGCTTCCATAGCTGGCGCCAGGGTGTTGGTTACCATGAAACACGTAGGTGTCAATGTGGCAGCGGATCCGTTGTTTACACTGTCCTATACCGGGGTAAATGGTGGCCTTATTTTAATATCCGCCGATGACCCAGGCATGCATAGCTCGCAAAATGAGCAGGACAACCGTTTCTATGCCCTAATGAACAAAATCCCCTGCCTGGAGCCCTCGGATAGCCAGGAAGCTAAGGATATGGTCGCCCAGGGGTTAGAAATCAGCGAACAGTTTGATACCCCGGTGATGCTGCGGCTCACCACCAGAGTGTCTCACTCCCAGAGCTTTGTAGAGATAGAAGAGCCAGGCCCCAAAAATATCCGCCCCTATACCAAAGATCCGCTTAAATATGTAATGGTTCCTGCTTATGGCCGTTTGCGCCGGATCTTTTTAGAGGAGCGAACAGCCCAATTAAAAGCATACAGTGAAAATTGTCCGCTAAACTTTATTGAGTGGGGTGACCGCAACGTTGGTGTAATCACCAGCGGTATTAGCTACCACTACATCAAAGAAGCACTACCCAATGCTTCCGTCTTAAAATTGGGCTTTACCCATCCTCTACCAGAGAATTTGATTAAAGAATTTGCCGCCGGAGTTGAGCGGCTAGTTGTTGTAGAAGAATTGGAACCCTTTCTAGAGCTACAAATTAAAGCTCTGGGCTTAACAGTCCATGGGAAAGATTTGCTGCCCTCCTACGGGGAATTAAGTGCTTCTATCATTGCTCGCAGCCTTGCCCCACTGGGTGGTATTGCGGTGGCAGAGGAGTATTTGGCCCAGCCAGAGGTGATTGCAGCATCCGAAACACCGTTACCCGGTCGGCCACCGGTTATGTGCGCTGGCTGTCCACACCGTGGCGTTTTCTATACCCTGCAGAAAAATAAACTGGTTGTCAGCGGTGATATTGGCTGTTACACCTTGGGCAGCATGAGTCCCTTAAACGCCATGGATACTTGTATTTGCATGGGGGCCAGCATTGGTGCCGCCTTGGGCATGGAAAAAGCCAATCCGGATATGGCCCGCCGCACCGTAGCGGTAATTGGCGATAGTACCTTTTTGCACTCCGGTGTTACTGGTCTCATCGATGTTGTCTATAATGGGGGGACATCTACCGTCCTCATCCTGGATAACAGAACTACCGCCATGACCGGCCATCAGGAAAACCCTGCTACCGGCAGCACCCTGATGGGTAAACCTGCACCGGAGGTAGATCTAGAGGCTCTGGTCCGGGCTATTGGCGTCAAACGGGTGCGGACAGTAGACCCCTTAAATTTAAAAGAATTGGATCAGGCTGTTAAAGAAGAAACAGCCGCAATGGAACCGTCCGTAATTGTTGTGAGACGACCCTGCGCCCTGTTAAAGAAAGCAATTACCTCAGAGCCTGCAGAAGTTAATAAAGAAATCTGCATCAATTGTGGTATCTGCCTGAAACTGGGTTGCCCGGCAATTTCACGTCAAGAGGATAAAGCCCCTCCCCATGTTACGGCCATTCAATGCAATGGTTGTGGTCTGTGCCTGCAGGTTTGTCCAAAGGGTGCCCTTGTAAAGCGGGGTGAAGAAAATGCGTAAATCCTTAAATATCTTATTAGTTGGCGTGGGGGGGCAAGGTACGATCTTAGCTACCCGCGTCTTAGCCAAAGCTGCTCAGGAGGCAGGCTACGACATCAAAGTATCTGAAATCAAAGGCATGGCCCAGCGTGGCGGCAGTGTCGTAACGCAAGTGCGTTTGGGCGAAAAAGTGTACTCCCCGCTCATTGCCGAAGGATCTGCCGATGTTATTTTAGCCTTTGAAAAAATGGAAGCACTGCGTTGGTTGCCTTACCTAAAACAGGATGGTCACATCATTATTAACGACCAAGCCATTGCACCGGTACCTGTCTTAACGGGTGCCGCTGTATACCCCGAAGATTGCCTTGAGCGTGTAAAACAATTGGCCTGCCATACCATGGTAGTGGATGCTTTGAACATTGCTGTGGATTGCGGCAATCCCAAGGCTGCTAACGTTGTCCTGATGGGCATGTTAGCGAAGCGCCTACCCATCACCAAAGAAACCTGGCTTAAAGCGTTAAAAGCTCGTGTCCCGGAAAGATTTATCGACGTCAATCTAAAAGCCTTTGAACAAGGATTTAATTTATAGAAATAGTCTTTAAAAATCATACCGGTAGTCACTATTAGCCATCGGCTCAAAAGCTGATGGCTAATAGTCGATAGTTCGACACAAAGTTACCTTCCAGAAAAACCTACGAGACAAGCTTAGCAGCATGTGCTATAATGTAAATCGCAACGAGGAATTGTGACTAATCCATTGACAAACAGGAAATAAAATTTACACTATTCAGATTTTGTGCAAAACTCAGCGATATGTATACGGAATATCTGTTGACAGACCAATAGGACAGGTGTTAATATTTCTGTGGAGTATACTTGTATACGGTTGCTCTGGATTGTGCATTTTTAGACAACTTATTGCCTGCTTTTCCAGGGTAAGGACAAGTTTGTCTTTTTTTGTCTAACTTGAATCAAGCGTTAGATACTAAGTAACTATCTAACGAACGATTTGGTTAATGGAAAAGAGGCTGTGCCATTTATGGCGGGATAGAAAAAAACTATCCTTTTTTCTCACAAAAAAACGGAGGTGAACTTAATGACCGAAGCCAAGAAGACTCCTCTCTTGGACGAACTCGAAAAAGGCCCCTGGCCCAGTTTCGTAACAGAAATGAAGAGAGCCGCTGCCGCAAACCTTTCCGCCCAAGACTTGCTTGGTCAGCTTGAGCTTTCTTATGAAGACAAGAAAGCCCACTGGAAGCACGGTGGTCTGGTAGGTGTTATGGGTTACGGTGGTGGTGTAATCGGTCGCTATTCAGACGTACCCGAGCAATTCCCCAACGTAGAACATTTCCACACTGTACGTATTAACCAGCCTTCCGGTTGGTATTACAACACCAAGGCTCTGCGTCAGGTTTGTGATGTTTGGGAAAAGTATGGTTCTGGTCTGACCAACCTGCACGGTTCTACCGGTGACTTGGTTCTGCTGGGTACCAAAACCGAACACATTCAAACCATCTTTAATGAAGTTTCTAACTTCGAAGAGCATCCCATGGATTTAGGCGGTTCCGGTTCCAACTTGCGTACCCCCAGCTGCTGCGCTGGCCCCGCTCGTTGCGAATTCGCTATGATTGATACCTTGGATCTCTGCCATGATTTAACCAACGAGTTCCAAGATTACCTGCACCGTCCTATGTGGCCCTATAAATCCAAAATCAAGATTTCTGGTTGCCCCAACGACTGCGTAGCTTCTATTGCTCGTTCTGACTTCTCCATCCAGGGTACCTGGAGAGACGATATCAAGATCGACCAAGAAGCTGTTAAAGCTTACGTTGCAGACGGCTTAGATATCGAAGGTTTGGTTGTTTCCAAGTGCCCCACCAAGTGCATGAGCTTTGATGGCAACGAACTGACCATCGACAACGCTAACTGCACCCGTTGCATGCACTGCATCAACAAAATGTGCAAAGCCCTGCGTCCTGGCGATGATCGTGGTGCTACCATCTTAGTTGGTGGTAAAGCTCCCATTCTGCAAGGTGCTATGATGGGTTGGGTAATCGTACCCTTCATGAAACTAGAATCCGGCTCCGGCTACGAAGAACTCAAAGAGTTCTTAGAAGCTTGCTGGGAGTGGTGGGATGAAAACGGCAAAACCCGTGAGCGTATTGGTGAACTAATCCTGCGTCTGGGTATGCGTAACTTCTTACGCGGTATTGGCCGTGAACCCATTCCTCAAATGGTAGTTGCACCACGTGCAAACCCCTTCTTCTTCTGGTGGCCTGAAGAAGTTATCCAAGATTAATTAGAAAAATGTGCGGGATTATACTGCATAAAATAATCAAACGGGGAGAGGTGAACCATTTTGGCACAAGCAAGAACCGATATCGGACCGCCGCTCTATAAAGAAATGTTGCCGCCCGTTATCCTAGAAAACTATGGAAAATGGCGTTATCACGAAATTGTTAAGCCCGGCGTTCTGGTACACGTGTCCGAATCCGGAGCCAAGCTGTACACTGTACGTGCTGGTTCTCCGCGTCTAATCAGTATCTTTTTCATTCGCGACATCTGCGATCTAGCTGACAAATATTGCGATGGCTACCTGAGATTTACCAGCCGTCACAACGTGGAATTCTTGCTTTCCGACGAAAGCAAGGTTGATCCTTTAATTGAAGACCTGAAAGCTATGGGCGTTCCCGTTGGTGGTACTGGTAACTCCATTACCAACATCGTTCACACCCAAGGCTGGGTACACTGCCATACCCCGGCTACCGATGCTTCCGGTATCGTTAAAGCCGTTATGGATGAGTTGTTCGAGTACTTCACCAGCATGAAGCTGCCTGCCAAGATGAGAATTGCTTTGGCTTGCTGCCTGAACATGTGCGGTGCTGTACACTGCTCCGACATCGCTATCCTGGGTATTCACAGAACCGTACCCAAGATTGACCATGAAAACCTGCACAAACTGTGCGAAATTCCTACTTTGACTGCTAGCTGCCCCACTGCAGCTATCCGTCCCAACCCCAAGTTGAAGTCTGTGGATATTAAAGCTGAGCGTTGCATGTACTGCGGTAACTGCTACACCATGTGCCCGTCCGTACAAATCATCGACGCTAAGAACGACGCAGTTTCTATCTGGGTTGGTGGAAAGATTTCCAACAGCCGTATCGGTCCCAGATTCTCCCGTTTGGCCATTCCTTTCATTCCCAACAACCCTCCCCGCTGGCCGGAAGTTGTTGAGTCTGTTAAGAAACTGGTTGAACTGTGGGCTGCCAATGCACAACCTGGCGAGCGTATGTCTGAGTGGATTGAGCGCATCAGTTGGGAGAAGTTCTTCGAACTGTCTGGTTTGGAATTTACCGACAAGCACATCGACGACTTCACCTTGGCTCAAACTACCTTCAGGAGCACCACTCAGTTCAAGTGGTAAGTATATAGCTGCTTGACTCTGAGTATAATATTGTAGGAGCCGCCGCCGTAAGGCGGCGGCATCTCATCATTTTACCACCCGTAAGGATGGTAGGAAACGGTGGTGTAATTAATGGAAGAGTTAAAAGCCCAAATTCTGGCCTTCCTGGAAGGTGTAAGCAAAGAGAAGCCACGTGTAATGGCTGAAAAACTCGGCGCTAAGAAAAAGGATGTAGACAAGGCTTGCTCCGACTTGGCTAAAGAAGGTAAGATCGAGTACCTGTACATCGGCACCTCCTTCGTTACCCTAGCCGGTAGAGACCACACCCCTGGCGTAGCTCACGAAGAATAATATTATACTTAACCGAAACACCCAAAAAGAGCGGACACTGTCCGCTCTTTTTGGTGTGACTCAAGGGGACGGTTCCCTTGAGTCACACCAAAAACACAAAAGGGTGACTCAGGAGAACCGTCCCCTTGAGCCTTTTGAGCCTTGAGCTTTTACATTTGCATAAAAGGTTACACTAAGGAGAAGGAGGTGCGTTGATGGGGAAAGAAGTGTTGGTTACAATAAAAGCTACTAGAAGGGATCTCGGGGATGAAAACGAGATTATTGAGTTAATTTCCCAGGGTATCTTTTATCGTAAAAAAGATTGTTATTATATTTTATATAAAGAAACAGAATTGTCGGGGTTGGCCGATGCTTCTACTACCCTTAAGGTAGAAGGTAACACCGTCACCCTTATCCGTAACGGTAGCATCAATATGAGACAAGTCTTTGAGCAAGGGCAAACCCACCGATCCCTCTACCAAAATACCTTAGGTTGCATGGAAATGGTAGTTAGACCTTGGAACGTAGAGGTTGACTTGACAGACTTTGGGGGAAGTATTAAGCTAGAATATGAATTAGAATTGGACGGAGCGGCGGTGGGTGTTAACAGTCTTGAAATTGCTGTTAAAGAAGTTTAGTCCGAACCGTCGGCCATCGGCTCTTAGCCATCGGCCTGTTTTGTAGTAGCCTAAGGTATACCTATAAAAGAAGACCATACGTTTATCCCTAGTCTTCTTTTATAGGTAAATCACGGGGTGAGGCAATAAAAGGCCGATGGCTGATGGCTGATAGCAAGGTATGAAAGCTAAATCTCCGACTATTCACTAGCCCTAAGCAAAGAACCTATCCCCCGAAGAAAGAACAGAAGGAGGTCCCCCCTTGCAAGGATTGGTAGAACAAATTAAATCTTCCCTTGTTGCCGCTTTGCAAAATGCGATTAAGCAGGCAGTGGACAAGGGTCAGGTAAACCAGACGGAAATACCGGATATTATTATTGAAGTACCCCGGGAGAAGGGGTACGGTGATTTTGCCACCAATTTAGCTATGCAGTTAGCACGTTCAGCGAAAATGGCTCCCCGAAAAATTGCCGAAGCAATAGTAGAAAACCTGGAACTGGCGGAAACTCAAGTAGAACGAGTAGAAATTGCCGGCCCGGGCTTTATTAATTTCTACCTGCGGACTAGCTGGGTCTATGGGGTTCTTCCTTTGATTCCGCAGCAAGACCGTAACTATGGCCGGGTAGAACTGGGTGATGGGAAAAGAATTCAAGTAGAGTTTGTTAGTGCCAATCCGACTGGACTACTGCACATGGGTAATGCCAGAGGTGCTGCACTGGGGGATAGTCTAGCAGCCATTTTAGATTTTGCCGGTTATCAAGTTAGCAGGGAATATTATATTAATGATGCCGGGAACCAGATAGAGAATTTCGGCAAGTCGCTGGATGTACGCTTCCAGCAACAATTAGGCCAAGATATTGCCATGATTGAAGAAGGTTATCATGGAGAGGATATCATTGATACTGTTAAGGGATATATTCAAAAACACGGTAGCAGTTTGGCTGAAGCTGATGAAAGTACCCGGCGTAAAACCTTGGCTGCCTATGCCTTGGAAGAAAAATTAACCAATATTCGTAACACCCTGTTGGATTTCGGTGTAGTGTATGATGAATGGTTTTCCGAGCAATCCCTGCATAACAGCGGTGCCATTGAGGACACTCTAAAAGAATTACAAAAAAAAGGTTATATCTACGAACAAGAAAGTGCTCTTTGGTTTAAGGCTACCGAATTTGGTGATGAGAAAGATGAAGTGGTAGTTCGCTCCAACGGTATTCCCACCTATTTTGCTGCCGACATTGCTTATCATAAAAACAAATTTGAACGTGGCTTTGACCAGGTAATTGATATTTGGGGTGCTGACCATCATGGGCATGTCAACCGCATGAAAGGTTCCATGGAGGCCTTTGGCTATAACCGTGATCAACTAGAGATTATTCTAATGCAGTTGGTTCGCCTCTTCCGAGGTGGTGAGATTGTCCGTATGTCTAAACGTACCGGTCAGTTTGTCACCTTAGAAGAATTGGTGGAAGAAGTGGGTCGTGACGCCGCCCGATATTTCTTTGTCATGCGGAGTCCAGATAGCCACTTGGATTTTGATTTGGATTTGGCTAAATCAGAGTCCAACGACAACCCTGTTTTCTATATCCAGTATGCTCATGCACGCATTTGCAGTATTCTACGACAACTACAGGAACAGGGACGTCAAGTACCCAAAGTAGAACAGATCAATGCTTCCTTGCTCACCGAGCAGGCTGAATTGGAGCTGCTACGAAAATTAGCCGAATTTCCGAGCGAAATTACGTCCGCTGCAGAGCTTAAATCACCCCACCGGATTGCCCGGTATCTGCATGATTTGGCAGGTTTGTTTCACAGTTTCTACAACAGTCACCGTGTAATTACCGACAATGAAGATCTCTCCCAGGCACGCCTGGTGTTAGTAGACTGTGTACGGATAGTCCTAAGAAATGCGTTGGGGCTGTTGGGGCTCACAGCACCAGAGAAAATGTAGGAGTAGATTTTTATGAATGAATTAATACTGTCCACTGTAACGGGTTTTGCAGTGGGCGTCCTTTTTGCAAAGCTAAAATTACCGGTACCCGCCCCTGCTACTTTGGCAGGAGTTTTGGGAGTTGTAGGATTATTCTTGGGCTATTACTTAGCCGGGCGTCTTTGGATACGGTAAACTATTGACAGGCTCATTCTGGATAGTTAAAATAATGGGATGGGCAGCCAAAATTAGACTGATTTTGACAGGAGGCAACTCATGGCCAAGTTTATCTTCGTGACCGGCGGAGTGGTGTCATCCCTGGGTAAGGGAATTACAGCGTCTTCATTGGGCCGGCTGTTAAAAAGCCGTGGTCTAAAAGTAGCAATTCAAAAATTAGACCCCTACATTAACGTAGACCCAGGAACAATGAGCCCGTACCAGCATGGTGAAGTCTATGTAACCGAAGACGGTGCAGAGACAGACCTGGATTTAGGCCACTACGAACGGTTTATTGATACCAATTTGAACAAAACCAGTAACGTGACCACCGGCCGCATTTACTCCACGGTGATCAACAAAGAACGCCGCGGGGATTATCTGGGCGGTACAGTACAGGTGATTCCTCATATCACCAATGAAATTAAAGACCGTGTTTTGCGCATGGCTCGGGAATTGGAAGCTGATGTAGTTATTTCCGAAATTGGCGGCACCGTGGGGGATATTGAATCACTTCCCTTTCTGGAAGCCATTCGCCAACTACGCAGTGATTTAGGTCGCAATAATGTTATGTACATTCACGTGACCCTGGTACCTTATCTGAGAATGGCGAATGAATTTAAAACCAAGCCAACTCAGCATTCCGTAAAAGAATTAAGAAGCATTGGGATTCAGCCCGATGTAATTGTCTGCCGGACAGAAAAAACCTTCCCTAAAGATATGGAAGAGAAGCTGGCGTTATTCTGCGATATTGATAAGGATGCCGTTATCCAGGCTGTAGATGCTTTCTCTATTTATGAAATTCCGCTGCAGATGGAACAAGAAGGGTTAGATGATATCGCCGTCGAGCGTTTGGGTTTGGAGTGCGGTGAAGCCGATATGGCTGAATGGCGGGATATGGTCAACCGGATGAAAAACCTGGAGAAAACGACTACCATTGCCTTAGTTGGTAAATATGTTTCCCTGCCCGATGCTTATCTCAGTGTTGCTGAGGCCCTGCGTCATGCTGGACTTCACCATAGCTCTGCGGTAGAGATCCGCTGGATAAATTCCGAGGATTTGGAGAAGGTTCCGGCCGAGAAGTTTCTTCAGGGAGTAGACGGTATCTTAATACCCGGTGGTTTTGGGGACCGGGGTATTGAGGGTAAAATTAACGCTATCAAATACGCCCGCGAAAATAAGATTCCTTTCTTGGGCATTTGTCTGGGTATGCAACTGGCTGTGGTGGAATACGCCCGTAACGTACTGGGTTGGCAGGAAGCCAATAGTGCTGAGTTCAACCAGAGTTGCCAATATCCGGTGATAGACCTGTTGCCGGAGCAAAAGGACCTGGATAAAATGGGTGGCACCATGCGCCTGGGAGCCTATCCCTGCAAATTAGCACCTGGTACCCATGCCTTCCGGGCCTATGAACAGGAAATCATTTACGAACGTCATCGCCATCGCTATGAGCTAAATAATGAATACAGAGCAGAATTAGCCCAGGCTGGCATGATTTTCAGCGGCACTCTGCCTAACGGCAAACTTGTGGAAATTATAGAATTGCCTGACCATCCCTGGTATCTGGCTACACAATTCCACCCGGAATTTAAGTCCAGGCCCAACAGACCACATCCGGTATTCCGGGATTTTGTAGGAGCAGCGATAAAAAATAGCAAATAGGCCTATTTGGGCCCTCAGCCTTTGGTCTTTTTAGCAATAAATCAAAGTTTATCTCAAATAGCATTGTTATCCGACACTTCTAAGTTTTCATCAGCTTTGGTCTATACCAAAGCTTTTTTCTTATCCAAAAGGTATGTTTTTATCTCACACGCGTAAAGATAACTATTGTGGATTTATCTCTTAGTCCCAGCATTATGTAAAAATGAAAAAGCCGATGACCAAGAAAAATACCCCAAAGCGAAGGAGTGGTTTTACTTGCGCAAAAAACTAATCACTGGCATTATCGTAGGCTTAGTCCTTTTTTCTCTTGCTGCCGCCGTTGCTGTTAAAGGTAACAACCAGGTTGGTGCTAAGGCTGTAGGCACTGGGGAACAAATCGCTGTCATACATATTGAAGGCCCAATAATGTCGACCGAGCCCGGTGGTTTTGGTGCTACGGGAGTAGCCGCAGCGGATAGAATTGTGGCAGACCTAAAAGAAGCTAGGGAGAACCCAAACATTAAAGCGGTTATTCTAAAACTGAATACCGGTGGCGGTACTGTTGTGGGTTCTGATGAGATTGGCCGGGAAGTGGACAGAGTAAAGAAAGCAGGTAAAAAAGTGGTGGCCTCCATGGGAGAAATGGCGGCTTCCGGTGGTTACTGGATCTCCTGCAAGGCAGATAAAATTGTGGCCAATCCCGGCACTTTTACCGGCAGCATTGGTGTGATTATGCAGCTCACTAAAATGAAAGGGCTGTATGATAAACTGGGTGTTGAAATGTATAATTTTAAAACCGGCCCGCATAAGGATATGGGTGCTACCAATCGTGACGTAACACCAGAGGAACAAGAAATTTTTCAGGGCCTAGTCAATGATACTTATGAAGATTTTGTTAAAGTAGTGGCAGATGGCAGAAAAATGGATGTGGACCGAGTACGCCAATTGGCCGATGGTAGAATATATACCGGCAAGCAGGCTAAGGAACTGGGCCTGGTGGACGAATTGGGAGATTTCACAACCGCTGTTAAGGTAACCGCGGATTTGGCGAAGATTAAAGGGGAACCGGAACTGGTGGATATAACGGGGAGCCGAAATATTTGGCAGGATATTTTCGGGGGGCTGCAGGGTAAAGGGAATGTGCTGCCTTTTCCACTGGAAGGGCTTTTGTTTATGCCAGACCCGGCGCTTTTGCCAATGAATGCAGAGCTACAATAAGGGGAGGGAATACTTTTGAGTGAAATAAATGATAATCAATCTAACCAATACGATATTCCTCAGGACCCCGACCACAACTCAGTACCTGTTAATCCAGAGGCACCAGGCCCTTTAAATTATTATGAAATCATTTACGGGGTGTTGTTTGAACCGGTGCAAACCATGAAACGGGTAGTCCAAAACCCTCCTTTGGGAGCCACCCTGGTCATTGTTATATCACTATCCTTGTTAAGCTTATTAACCAGTTTATACACTTCAGCCCATGGCGGATCAGCTAATTTTGGGCAAGAAATAGGACTACCGATTGCAAAGGCTAAGGTATTTTCTGATGCCCTGCGGGCGGCCGCCCCGATGTTGGCGATCCTAGGGTCATTATTTTTCTTTGTTAAATGGTTTTTTTACAGTGCTCTACTGCACCTGTTAGCTGATTTTTACGGCGGCCAGGGGAAGGCCCGGACGGTCTTTGTGATATACGGCTTGGCGGGTTTACCCGCGGTGTTTTTAATTCCTTTGGATGTTCTTACTACCTTGGTACTACCTAATTTAGCCACTGTAGTCAGTACCCTGGGTGGCCTAATGGTTTTGGTTTGGGGCTTCATTTTGCTCACCATTGGCATGCGAGAAGCACATTTACTTAGCACCGGCAGGGCTGTGGCAGTTATTTTAACACCTGTGGCGGCAGTATTTATTCTTATTATTCTTAGTATGGTAGGGCTGATGTCTGCTATGTCGGCTTTTATACCTAGATGGTAATAGGACAAACTGCTCAAATTCAAAATATACGTAAGAAGAGGCAGGTATTCATCCTCTAACGTCGAAAACTATGGCTACGTAAAGCTGTTATGATTTTAGGGGGAACTGAATACAATGTCTCAAGAAACTATTGATATTCTTATAGTAGATGATCAGGTGGGAATACGTAGATTATTGTTTGAGGCGCTGGCAGACGAAGGATATCTGGTTAAAATGGCTGGTAGCGGGGCAGAGGCTTTGAAAATTTTGTCTTGTACCTTGCCCGCCTTAGTTTTGCTAGACATGAAAATGCCGGGAATGACTGGTTACGAAACACTGCAGGAGATTCGTAAGCACTATGGTCCTTTGAACGTGATCATGATGACAGCCTATGGCGATGTGGAAATAATGGCCCAGACCAAAGATTTAGGGGTTAGGCATTATTTGAATAAACCCTTTGATTTGGATGAGGTTAGGGTTCTTGTTAAGGGTCTATTGGCCGAAGTTTCAAGTCTCCAGTTGTTTCAACAGGATATCAGCTAGATAATTCGGAAGTCCTGGTATTTGAACTAGAAAAAAAGGAATTTTATCTCCGGTGGCGAACTCTTTATCTCAAAGAGGAGGTTATCGAGGTGCTAATAACCACAGTCACCACGTTGGCTATTCGATGCCCGGAGTGCGGCGCTCTAGAATTTCATAACCTCTCACGTTTTGCCCTTTCAGGTCGGGGAAAACTGCAGATAAGTTGTTCTTGCGGGGCCTTTTTACTGGGGATTGTTAGCAAACCTTCCAGAAGTTATTGGCTTCAATTGCCTTGCGTTTTTTGCGAGACTAAACATGTTCGTGAGATCTCTGGATCTCGCCTGTGGGGAAAGAAAACCAATACTCTTGCCTGCCCAGAATCCGGTCTGGAGTTAGGATTTATCGGAAGTTATGAAGAAGTTAAGGGCTTGGCAGAAACATTGGATACAGGCTTAGAGACCCTCATGGACGAATTGGGTTATGATGAATATTTCAATAACCCCGAGGTCATGCATCAAGTTATGCAGTGTCTTCAGGACATTGCTGACAACGGTGGCCTGTATTGTCAGTGTGGCAACACCAGAATTGAAGTAGACGTTTTTCTAGATCGGCTGGAACTGCACTGTAAAGAATGTGATAGTATTAACATTGTTTATGCAGAAACGGAAGAAGACCTAACCGTAATTCAGCAGGTGGATTCTATAGAGCTGGCTCAGCACGGTTTTAAATGTCTTGATAGCTTCTCCAACTCACCGAAGTTAACCAAAAAGACCCGGCGTAAGCGTAATAAACAGTCGTAACAAGCCAGGCAGTATTGACATAATTCTGGGTAACTATGGTGATACTGTTCCTATCCCCTCATCAGGGGGACGACCGCCTTGAGATTTCCGCCGGAATATGGTTCCCGAAGATATGGCCTTGGCACCAGTTCGTCGGCTCGGACGCGGTCCGGGCTTTTATTATTTTGAAGCAATATGCTTCAACAGAAACAGATAACACCATACCCAAACTAACCTTTCCGTTATTTTTCGGATATGGCATTAATTATTAAAAGGAGGTTTTTTCTAAAATGCCGTTAGTTCCTGTCAAAGAGTTATTGCAAAAAGCCCAAGAAGGTAATTATGCTGTAGGGGCCTTCAATGTTAACAACATGGAAATTGTGCAAGCCATTTTGGCAGCCGCTGAGGCTGAAAAAGCACCGGTCATTATGCAGGCCAGCCAAGGTGCCATTAAGTACGCCGGTATCGAGTATATTTATGCCCTGGCCAATTTGGCAGCCAACCAAGCCACTGTACCTGTAGCTTTGCATCTGGATCATGGTACCAGCTTTGAACAATGCATGAAATGCATTCGGGTAGGTTTTACCTCGGTGATGATCGATGGCTCTAAATATCCTTTGGAAGAGAATATTGCCCTCACCAACAAAGTGCTGGAAGTTGCCCGGGCCACGGGTGTCTCTGTGGAAGCAGAGCTGGGTAAAATTGGTGGCACGGAAGATGATATTCACGTGGATGAAAGAGATGCCTTCTTCACCGACCCCGAAGAAGCCCGGTATTTTGCAGAGAAAACTGGCGTTGATGCACTGGCCATTTCCATCGGTACCGCTCACGGTCAATATAAAGGAATTCCCAAACTGGATTTCCCTCGCTTGGAGAAAATTGTGAGCCTGGTGAACATCCCCATTGTACTGCATGGTTCCTCCGGCGTGCCAGATGAGGCTATCCAAGAGGCCATTCGTCTGGGTGTCCGTAAAGTAAACATCGATACCAACATTCGTGAAGCCTTTACCAATGCCTGCCGGCAGGTAGTAATGGATAACCCTAAAGAAATCGATCCCCGTAAAGTCCTCGCTCCTGCACGGGAAGCAGCTACGCAGGTGATCAGGCAGAAGATTCGGGTGTTTGGCAGCTCAGGGAAAGCATAGTCCGGATATAACTGCCAATTCCAATAAGGAGGGTATTATATGATTCTTTTCCTTGACACGGCCAACGTGGATGAAATTCGTGCTGCCAATTCCCTTGGTGTGATTTCAGGGGTTACCACCAACCCATCCTTAATTGCTAAAGAAGGCCGGGATTTTGCAGAGGTGGTAAGGGAAATAACTTCCATTGTTGATGGCCCCATTAGCGCTGAAGTAATAAGCTTGGAAGCCGCAGAAATGCTGAAGGAAGCAGTGGAATTGGCGGCCATCCATCCCAATATCGTCATAAAAATCCCCATGACTGCTGAGGGCTTAAAGGCCACTAAGGCCTGTGCCGAAAAAGGCATTAAGACTAATGTTACATTAGTGTTCTCAGCTAATCAGGCTCTATTGGCAGCCCGGGCGGGAGCCACTTACGTCAGCCCCTTTGTGGGACGTTTGGATGATATTGGCCACGACGGCATTGGTTTAATCTTTGAGATTGCAGAGATTTTTGATAACTACGCACTGGAAACTCAAATCATTTCCGCCAGCATCCGGCATCCCCTTCACGTGCTACAATCAGCCAAAGCCGGTGCCCACATTGCCACCATACCGTATAAAGTCCTTCTACAAATGACTAAACATCCTCTGACGGATAAGGGAATAGAGTCATTTCTAGCGGATTGGGCGAAGCTTACAGGAGTTTAGGTTGTGGCGTATTATTTATTGTGTTAATCTGTGATTTAACTATAAAAGAAGACTACGCATTAATGCATAGTCTTCTTTTATAGGGATTACCCAAATAAGCCGAGGACTGATGGCTGACGGCCGATAGCCAATTCCCAATCCTCAATCTTCCCTAGACAACCGGCCCTTCCCTGGGGTATACTAAAATCTGGCGAATATTGCCGCTCGTCAGTTTACTATATCCCGTAGAGGGGTTTTACTTTTTGGAGGTTTCAAGGTGGCTAACATTATAAATTCATTATTATGTAAATGCAAAGAATCTTACCACCGGCTTCTAAATCTCCCGGAAGCACCTCAAAAAGTTGCCCAGGGAATTGCGTTGGGGGTCGCTTTTGATTTTTTACCGGTTCCTTTTATTAGTATCCCGATATCCTTTATTGTGGCCAAGCTTATTCGGGTGCACGCCGTAGCTGCAACCCTAACAGTGATACTTTTTAAGCCTGCAGTGCCATTATTTTTTACTCTCAATATTTTTGTCGGAAAAATATTGGTGGGAGCTGCTGCTTCCCCACCAATTACCCCGGATATTATGGGGGGTATCCCGATGGTAACCAAGGCTATTTTAAAAATTAAAACTCTAGGGTTACCCTTTTTGGTAGGTAGTGCGGTAAATGCCGCTATTGCCGGTATCCTGGTCTACTTTGTGGCTATTAAGCTTCTGGAAGCTCGACAAAAAGCTATTAAAAAAAACCCTAAACAGCTTGCAATGAATAAAACCTAAGTGACTTGGTTATGCTCATTCAAAGCAGGCAAGCTAAGTTTTCTAAAGAAGGTGGAATATACTTGCCAGAAATAGATAAGCCTGCCAACACGCAGGTTGAATTAGAAGCCAAGACGATGCGAGAATTGTATACCCTAGCTCGGGATCTAGAGATACAAGGTTATTATAAACTACGAAAAAAGGAACTAATCTTTGAGATATCCAAATTGCAATCCAAACAAAGTGGTGTATCCTATGCCGGAGGAGTACTGGAGATCTTACCCGACGGCTACGGATTCCTAAGACCCTCCACCTATGTTCCCAGCAACGATGATATCTACGTATCAAACTCGCAAATCCGTAGATTTGATCTAAGAACCGGTGACATGGTCTACGGTCAGGTTCGAAAACCTAAGGATAATGAAAGATACTACGGCCTCTTACGGGTAGAACAGGTAAATGGCGGCCGCCCCGAACTTGCCGCAGAACGGATGCACTTCGCTGGTCTAACCCCCCTTTATCCCAATGAACGAATCAGGCTGCAAACCGCTTCAAATCGAGTCTCAACTCGGATCATGGACCTCATTTCCCCCCTTGGAAAAGGCCAAAGAGGATTAATCGTTGCCCCTCCCAAAGCAGGTAAAACCATTCTTATCAAAGAAATCGCCAACAGCATTACTGCCAATCACCCAGAAATAGAGTTGTTTATACTGCTGATTGATGAGCGTCCGGAAGAAGTTACGGATATTGAGCGATCAGTTAAGGCAGAAGTGGTTAGTTCTACCTTTGATGAACCACCGGAGAATCATGTTAAAGCTTCGGAGATGGTACTAGAGCGGGCTAAACGGCTGGTGGAAAGTGGCCATGATGTGGTGATTTTGTTGGATAGTATTACTAGGCTAGCCAGGGCACATAACTTGGTTATTCCCCCCAGTGGCCGCACTCTGTCCGGTGGTGTGGACCCGGCTGCGCTCCATAAGCCCAAGCGTTTCTTTGGTGCTGCCCGTAATATGGAAGAGGGCGGCAGCCTAACCATCTTAGCGACCGCATTAATTGAGACAGGCAGCCGTATGGACGATGTGATCTTCGAGGAATTTAAAGGCACCGGTAACATGGAACTCATTCTAGACCGCAAACTGGCCGATCGCAGACTATTCCCCGCTATCGATATTCAACGCTCCGGCACTAGGCGGGAGGATCTGCTGTTAGTAAAGGACGAGTTGGACTATGTTTGGAACCTGCGCAAAGCCATTGCTGGCATGAGCCCCATTGAAGCCCTGGACAACCTTCTGGAGCGCATGAGAAATACCAACAGTAATGTAGAGTTGCTAGGAGATTTTAAGCCAAAGGCTCAAATGCAAGCGAACACCAGCGAATTGAGGGAACTTCCGCAATCTCCGATACAACCCGCTGTTCACCCCCAAAAACGTCAGTATCGACGCAGGACGGGGGAGGGGAGCTAGCCATGTCCTTTGGCCATTAGCGCCCAAAAAATATGCATATTTTCCCATCACCTCGGATATACTATTAATGGTGTGTCTCCCTTCAGACCCACTTATTACTATTCGAGGTGATTTTTCTATGTTTCCGATAAACAAAAAATACTGGCTGGTGGTGATTACCGCTGGATTGATAGTTGGTAGTGCATGGGGTGTGATTCCAGCCAATGCAGGCTTGGACGAGGCTATGTATGAAGGGGCTTATACCCCTCCGATGGCTCGTCAGGTAGAAGTAGAAGTATTCCAAGAAAGATCCGCCACGGAGGCTCCTAAGGCTACCCAAGCGAAAAAGGTAGATATGGAATACCAGGTTCGGGCAGGAGATAGTCTTTGGAGTATTGCTGAGCGTACGGGCATTACAGTAGACATGCTGGCTAAGGCTAATAACCTAAATCAAGATAATTTTCTTGTGGTGGGAACTACTTTAACTCTACCTGGAACAGATATCGAGCAACATCGGGTTGCTGAGGGAGAAACTCTCTCCCATATTGCTGGTCAATACGGCATTACACTGTCTGAGTTATTAGCAGCTAATCGCATAACTAACCCAGACTTAATTAAAGTGGGTCAAAATTTACAGATACCCGGAGAGAGTCCTCAGCCAATAGTCTCTGCAGCTACCACCACCGGACAAGCCGGTAAAATTCAAATTGGTGGTTGGGGTTGGCCGGTAGCCGGGGAAATAACCTCACAATTTGGTATCCGGGGCGACCGTCCCCATGAAGGTATTGATATCGGTGCCGCATCTGGTGCTGCTATTAAAGCGCCGGAAAAGGGCCGAGTGGTTTGGGCAGCACCCAGAGGTACCTATGGTCTAACTGTGATTATAGACCATGGCAACGGCATTCGCTCCCTGTATGCCCACTGTTCCAAACTGTTGGTTCAGGAAGGTCAACAAGTGGCTAAAAATCAAGCTTTGGCCCTAGTGGGGACTACGGGTCGTTCCTCTGGACCGCATTTGCATATGGAAGTGCTGCGGCAAGGTGTCCCCCTGGATCCGTTACTCTTTTTAAAAGAAAGGCTATTTGCTTAACCAGTAGAGTTTCATGACTACTAAAAAAATCCCCATCTGCCAACAGATGGGGTATTTTATGGTTCTTTATTCAGTTATCCGTAACGCCGTCCCGCATCTCCCACATAAATACAATCAACGCTTTATTATACTCGCCACGGGGTCACTCTCCGGAAAGTGACCTTTAGTTTGCGACAGGTTGAGATAGGAGAAAGGCATCTAAGCCTTATGTTACACGAGGACAGGGCGTCTTGTAAAATTTTCGTCTGCATGATTCCCGTGACTTGGCTTCTTGGGTTATGCAGGGCCGAGAAAGGCTAAAAAAGCTATATGGTCAAACTGTCTGTTACTTTGTTCAATTAAAGCGGGTCTTTCAAGAGCGGTGGCTTGCTCGACCACCTAAGACATCACATCCTTTCAATAGTTTTATTAGTTCTTCCCTGGTTGGTGGCCTGGGAATTCCTGGGTCCCCTGACAGGGAGGGAGCGGAGTCTTGCACAGGCCCTCCCGGTGGACTAAATGAGTCACCTGGGCCAAGTTGCGATGTCGCCGCCCCACCAACCTGTTCGGAGACCTTCCTTAGCTTTGGTCTGCCGACATTTTGCGGTGGTGGTTGCACCTCCTCTTCTTTGAACAGTCTGCTAGGCGGGCCTAATGGCCAGTTTATCATAGTCCCGAGGATCTCAGGTGAATGTTTGATGGTACACATCCAAATCGCCTCCCTCAACATGCAGGTACTGTCAAAGGACCAACAATATTTAGTTGTCCTTGGTCCTGCAGAAATAATGTTAGGCCTGTCAGTGGAGCATCACTCCCGGCGGAGGCATATCTCTTCCCCGCATACCGCAGAACCTAATCAAGCAGGACACAAATACCAATTTTGGTATTTATATACATATACGACACCGTGTTAAAATTTCCTTTTTATGGTAATAATATTTTTAAAAAAGATTTTTTGCCCTCTAGCTCTTAAACTAGTGACCTTTAAGGCCAATGGTCAAAAGCCTCTGTTATTACCCAACAAACCTCGTCCAACTCCTTGCAAAATTCCCGAATACCGTGCTATAATACTCACGTGTGTTTTCAAGAAAACCGATGCTCCTAGAGCATTGCATTTGTAACAGGTTGAGAAAGAAGGTGAGTTTGTGAGAGAGAAGATTCATCCCAAATACAATGAAGTCGAAGTAAAGTGTGTTTGTGGCAATACCTTTAAGACCGGTTCCACCAAGAAGGAGATTAAAGTTGAAATTTGCTCCAATTGCCATCCCTTCTACACAGGCGCTCAGCGTCAAATCGAAGTTGGTGGTCGGGCTGAGAAGTTCCGTAAGAAATACGGCTTGTAATAGCTTAGTTAGCAGAGCGGTGGCTCTGCTTTTTCCTTATCTAGGAACCTTTAGGAATATAATGGCTTCCACTCCAAGAAGGTAATCAACACTCAACCAAAGATGGAGGTATGAATTTATGTCATTTCAATACGGGGGCCAGGCAGTTATTGAAGGTGTGATGATGCGGGGGCCGGCACATCGAGCCGTTGCTGTACGTCGTCCCGATGAAAGCATTGTCGTTGATGAAAAAAGCGTAGGTTCCATTACCCAGAGGTTTCCGGCTCTTAAACTACCGTTTATTCGCGGCGTGGTAATGCTGTTTGAATCCTTAATTATGGGAATTCAGGCGCTGGCCTACTCGGCGGAACAGGCCATGGGGGAAGAGGAAGAAGAGCAATTAAGCAAATGGGAAATCTTCTTAACCATTGCTTTCTCACTGGGTTTAGCGATTGTGTTGTTTATCGTCATTCCAACCTCTTTAACCTACTTTACAGCTTCCGCCATTCAAGATAACTTCGCTCGAAATATTATAGAAGGTGTTATCCGTCTGGGAGTCTTTTTAGGTTACGTGTTGGCGGTTTCTCGCATGAAAGATATCCAGCGGGTGTTTATGTATCATGGAGCGGAGCATAAGGTCATCAATGCCTTTGAAGCGGGCAAAGAGCTAACTGTAGAGACAGTGCAAAGGTTTTCCACCCTGCACCCTCGTTGCGGTACCAGCTTCCTGTTGATCGTAATCTTAATCAAAGTGGTCATTTTCTCAGGCGTTACTGCTTCAGGTCTGTTCGGCCAGATTTTCTTCCGTATCCTACTGTTGCCGGTGGTGGCCGGCGTAGCCTACGAGCTTTTAAAGCTCTCGGGTAAGTACCAAGACCGGGGATTATGTCGAATCTTTATAGCACCCGGCTTGTGGATGCAAAAATTAACCACCAATGAACCCGATGATAGCCAAGTAGAAGTTGCCATCAAGGCATTTTGTGCAGTTCATAAGGAAGGTGACATCCATGTTCGGTAAACTCCAGGCACTGGAGGATAAATATGTTCAACTGGAAAGCCAAATCAGCGATCCGGAGGTAATGTCCGACCGGTCTAAGTGGCAGCAATTGGTGAAAAGTCACTCGGATTTGGGGGATGTGGTGGAGGCATTTCGCCAATATAAAAAGGCTCAAAAAGATCTGGAAGAAAACAAATTGATGCTGGAAGATAAAATAGAGCCAGATTTCAAGGAAATGGTTGAACTAGAGGTAGCGGAACTACAAAGTCAGATAGAAGATTTGGAGAAACAGCTAAAGGTTCTGTTGCTGCCCAAGGACCCCAACGATGATAAAAACGTTATTGTGGAAGTCCGTGGGGGGACTGGCGGTGACGAGGCAGCTCTCTTTGCTGGCGACCTATTTAGAATGTACTCCCGTTACGCCGAAAAGAAAGGCTGGCGTACCGAGATTATGGAGGCTAACGAAACTGACCTCGGCGGTTTTAAAGAGGTGACCTTCGTCATTGAAGGAAAAGGAGCCTACAGCATCCTCAAATTTGAGAGTGGTGTGCATCGGGTACAGCGGGTTCCTGCCACCGAAAGTGGTGGACGGATCCATACCTCTGCCGCTACCGTGGCTGTATTGCCCGAAGCCGAGGAAGTGGATATTGATATCAGTCCCAATGATATCCGCATTGACCTGTTCTGTGCCAGTGGTCCCGGCGGTCAGTGTGTAAACACTACCCAATCGGCGGTGCGCATTACCCATATTCCCACTGGTACCGTGGTATCCTGCCAGGATGAAAAATCCCAACATAAGAACAAAGATAAAGCTATGCGGGTCTTACGAGCTCGTCTGCTGGATAAAGCCCAGGAAGAGCAGCAAAAGGCCATCGCCGGTGCCCGAAAATCTCAGGTAGGCAGCGGGGACCGCAGTGAACGTATCCGTACCTACAACTTTCCCCAAAACCGCATCACTGACCACCGCATTGGTCTGACGGTACACCGTCTGGAGCAGGTGCTACAAGGGGATCTGGACGAAATCGTCGAATCTCTCATCACCACCGACCAAGCGGAAAGATTGAAAGCGGTGGAGGAGTAGATCAGTTATCGGCCATTAGCCTTCGGCTTAGGGGTTTACCTTCGCTGAAGGCTGCTTTTATTGGTCGTTGGCTTTTAGCTTTCAGTTATTATCGAGATGGAAAAATGAATGCTTCCGCTAATTTATGAAATGACCAATACAAGAGGTGACCCCATCCTATGAACCTGCGCCAGGCCCTTACTCTGGGCCGCGAACTACTAAAGCTCCATAACAGCCCATCCTACTTCATTGATGCCCAAGTCTTGCTTTCCAAGGTCACTGGACTGGATCGTACTGGTCTGTTGCTAAAGGAAGAGGTAGTGCTTACCGATGAACAACAGCAGCAGTATAAAAATCTGCTGGATCGGCGGGCTTGGGGGGAACCGGTGGCATATCTTACCGGCTCAAAAGAATTCATGGGATTGGATTTTGTCGTATCTCCAGCCGTTTTAATTCCTCGCCCGGATACCGAACTGATGGTGGAAACAGCATTGGCTTTTCTCCAATCCCAGGGGGAGGGGGCTTGTCTGGCTGCGGATGTAGGCACCGGCAGTGGAGCCATTGCAGTTAGTCTGGCCAACTATCTACCGGGATTGCAGGTCTATGCCATAGACCTTTCGCCCGATGCCTTAGCAATTGCCGGGCAGAATGCCATACTCCATCAGGTAGACCGGCGGGTTACCTTGCTGCAGGGCAATCTTCTGCAGCCAATTTCGCTAGAGCTTTCGGGTAGGTTGAATGTTATTACTGCTAACCTTCCCTACATACCTAGTGGTGAGATAGCGGGCTTGATGTCCGATGTTAAAGATTATGAACCTCACTTAGCCTTGGATGGAGGGTGTGACGGCTTGGATTTGTATCGTTTGTTCCTGCCGCAGGCCTATAACTTACTAAAGCCCGGCGGCCTTTTACTGATGGAAATCGGTCCCGGACAAGGAGAAGCTGCGAAAAAGATGTTACCGGAAGAGCGGTGGCAAGCTGAGATAAAACTGGATCTGGCCTGCCGCGAACGTCTGGTAGTAGCCCAAAGGAAATAGCCAGGAAGGAACAAAATTCCGCCTGGCTTTTTGACCTATCGGAAAGTATAAAATTTGCCCACAGGCATACGGGCAAACTGAAAATTAGTTAGCTGCCAGCATAATAATAGATAAATTCCTCCAGCGTGGCAATTCCTTTGTGGTGCATAAAGGCTGCAATAGGCAGCCCAATATAGCGAAAATGCCAGGGTTCAAAGGAATACCCTGTGATGGTCTCTTTACCCTCGGGATAACGTAGGATAAAACCGTGCTGCCAACTGTTTGCTGCTAACCAGGCATAGGCTTTACCATTCCCGGCTATATCAACAGCCAAACCTGTTTGGTGCTCGCTATGTCCCACCGGAGCTACGGTGGACGTTGTCATTTTTAGGCCTAACTGGCTGGCCCGGTTGTTAAAAATGGCTTGCTGTTCAGCCGCCGTACGATAACCGGAGGTAATGGTTAAAGAAACCCCTTGCCCTGCAGCGGCAGTAAATAAATTTTGCAGTGGCTCTTGTAATAAGGAAGAAAAGGGATACCCCTTAAAATGAATGAGTGAGTCCCCTCCCACTCGATAATCTGTGGGTAGCCGGAATTGTTTATTTACCAGAATAATCTTCACTGGCAGCGGAGGCCGAGGTTTCAATTGTTCGGAGGGATAAATTAGCACAGCTTTGTTTGCTGTATCCCAATCCACGGTATAGCCAAAGTACGCTGCGACCCAACGGGCAGGCAGGTAGGTTCTGGCGCCAATGATTTGGGGTGTGGCATCTGCTTCTATCATGCCTTCTTGACGAATCAGCTGATTACTCCCCACTTGCAAGGTAAGCTGTTTATCTGCCAATAGTAGCTGCACAGTTTGAGAAGCTGGGTCCCAAAGAATATTCTCATCGGTTACGCCACAAGCATAGGCTAAATAACGAATGGGTACAAAAACCCGGCCGTCCTCGATAAAAGAAATGGTATCCATTTGCTGTTCTTGATTATTGACGATATACTTGTCACTGCCAGGCTGAAATACCGCATTATTCAACGGGGTAGCCTGGACTCCTGGGGCATAAAGCAAACAGAAAAGACAAGTAAGTAAGACCACGGTCAACCTTTGCATGAACAATCAAATCTCCGTTTCAAGTAATTTTTTAGAGATAGCCAAGCTTCCAGCGGGAGATTTTCACCCAAGTAAGTTAGAGTTTGAGCAGCGCTCCGTAAGTGGTGACTCCGCCAATGGCAAAAATCAGCAGGCCACTTAATTTGGGCAGCAGCCGCCAGGCCCCCCGATCAAATGCTCCCCCCGCCAGGAAGGATAGTTTAACAAATACTAGACCGATCGTCACCAGAGCTATGGCACCACCAATGCCAAAGGCGAAAACCAGGGCTAAGCCGCTGATTAAAGCACCGCTGCTAACCGCTAGCAGTAGGACAGCCAAAGCACTGGGACAGGGCAGAAGACCGTTTGTAAAGCCCAGCAATAGGATATCCAGCAGATTTCCTTTGGCTTGTGGTTGGCGTCGCAGGAGCTTAGACGGTGCATGATGGGAATGACCACAGCCACAACTGCAAGTGGGACTTCGACGAAAAACCATGCGCAGTCCCACCAATACAATGATCAAGCCAGAACCTAATTTTAGCCAGGTTTCCACTCTATCTTGTGGTATGGATACAGTGGATATAGCCAAAGCAGTGGCAGAATGAGTCAGTATGGCCAGCACTACAATGACCATAGTATGAGTGATGGCAGAGGTAAGCCCTAACACGACCGCATCCCGCGACCTACCTCGGGACATAATTAAATAGGCTCCCATAATGCTCTTACCATGCCCTGGTTCCAAAGCATGCAAAGCCCCAATTCCCAGGGCCGAGAAAAAGTACAGCCAGAAATCCATGGTACTAACCTCCTGAATTAGCAATAGAGCATACTACTGCACAAAAGAACTGGTCATGGGCTTTTCGGGTGTTGTAAAAACCCGAGTGTATTTCTTTTATTCCTATTCTTAGCACGGGACAATTTATGCCAATTCCGGCACCTATATCCATAAAATCCAGCTATCTAATAAACATTGGTAGATAACTAAAATAGCCAAAGGCCAATGGCTATCCACTATAAATCATGTTATAATTTCCACCGTAAGGATGAAGATACAATAGTGCAGATGCATAAAACGGAGATACAAAAAAATGGAGAACATCACTACCCAGGTGTGGCAGCTACATCCTAATCACCCGGATCAACAGATTATTGAAAAAGCGGCAGCTATTATTAAGGCTGGGGGGTTAGTGGCCTTTCCCACGGAGACCGTGTATGGTCTGGGTGCCCACGGCTTAAGCAGTGAGGCAGTGGCCAAAATATATTGTGCCAAGGGTCGCCCTTCAGATAATCCTTTAATATTACATGTGGCTAACTTACAAATGGCAGTAGGCCTCAGTCGGCAACTACCTACGGCGGCTAAACTACTCATGGAAACATTTTGGCCGGGCCCCCTAACCCTGGTGGTTCCTGGGGTTGCAGAAATTCCTCGGGAGGTTACCGGTGGACTAGACACTGTGGCTATCCGTATGCCAGATCACCCGGTGGCTTTGGCCCTGATTTCTGCTGCAGGGATACCCATTGCAGCTCCCAGTGCCAATAAATCGGGCAAGCCCAGTCCTACTACCGCAGACCATGTAAGAACGGATTTAGCAGGATGCATCGACGCCCTGTTAGATGCCGGTCCCGCAGGTGTGGGCTTGGAGTCAACCGTTCTCGATCTCACCGGTGCTGTGCCGGTGATCCTGCGTCCCGGCGGGGTAACCTACGAACAGCTTAAACAGGTTCTGCCAAAGGTCATCATTGATCCGTCAGTCTTGGGGGAGAAATTGCCGAAAAATCAGGCACCTCGTTCCCCGGGGATGAAATATAAACACTATGCCCCAACCGCCCCGATGATTCTCTTTACCGGAGTACCGCAGAGGGTAAGAGAGAAACTGGCAGCTCACCTAAAGGAACTTGCGACCCAGGGCAAACGCGTAGGAATTTTGGCGAGCAAAGAAAACATCCATTACTATCCTGGTGAGGCCATTGTTCTGCCCTTGGGAACCAGAGAAAATCCTGCTACAGCAGCGGCGTCACTTTTCGAGCTACTAAGGCAATTCGATAAACTCCAAGTAGATACCATTCTCGCGGAGGGACTAGACACCAAAGGTATTGGCCTAGCTGTCATGAATCGCCTCCAACGTGCTGCCACAGAGATCGTCGAGTGCTAGAATACTTGTGTGCACTTTATCAATAGATACAGGTCATAATTTTAAAGTTATAAAGTAATTTTTTGCTGGGGTATACATATAGTAGCAAAAGATACTTTGATAATACTTATAAAAGCCAATGGACAATGACCAAAGGCCCAACAAACAAGCCGCTAGCCAGTAGCTTATGGCTTGTCGGTCGATACAAGGACGGTGTTATCTTGTCAATCCTTACTCTCCTGGCCCTGGCTGTGGCTTTGGGGTCAGATGCTTTTTCTTTGTGTGTAGGCATTGGCATTGCTGGTGTTAACCGCAGGCAGATTGCAACGATTAGCCTAATGGTACTAGTCTTCCATATCTTTATGCCCCTGCTGGGTTGGTATGTGGGAGGTTTTCTCGGTGCTAAAGTAGGGCAAGCGGCCTCTATTGCCGGCGCATTGCTGCTGGTTTTCCTAGGTGTGAAAATGATTTGGGATGCCATTAAACCCGGCGATGAAGAACCGGGCTTTAGCATTACCACTATTGGTGGTCTGCTATTATTATCTGCCAGTGTCAGTATGGATGCCCTTAGTGTGGGGTTTACTTTGGGTACCCAACATGTTAACTTGGCCTTAGCAGCTGGTGTCATCGGGGTGGTGGCAGGGCTGATGACCTTCTGCGGGCTAACCCTGGGAAAATACGTAGGGGGTAAGATTGGTGACAAAGCCCAACTGGTGGGTGGGATTATTTTAACAGGTATCGGTATAAAATTATTTTTTTAGAGGAAAAACAACATAATTGTAGAAATAAAGCGTCCATGTATGTTTCCAAAATGGGTCGCTTTTTCTTATGCGGATAAGCTGCCCTGGGAATAATACAATTGGAGGAAGATAATAAGCGATGGAAAAGAAAATCCTTTTTGTATGTACAGGAAATACCTGCCGCAGCTGCATGGCTGAAGCTTTGGCCAGAGTAATAGCAGAAGAAATGGACCTAACGGGTGTAATTTTTGCCTCTGCCGGGATTATGGCATGGCCTGGAGAAAAAGCCGCGGAACAAGCTGTTCAAGCTTTGTCCGAACAGGGTGTCGAGTTATCTCATCACCAGGCCTCAAGGCTGACGCCGGAAATGGTTTTAGAAGCTGACTTGGTACTTACCATGACAGAAGCTCACCGGCAGCAGATTCTAAGCATACTACCCCAGGCCAAGGAAAAAGTATTTACCTTGGGAAGCTATGTGGGAATTGCCAGAGACATCTCTGACCCCTATGGTAGCCCGGTGGAGGTGTATCGTACTTGCGCCGAAGAACTAGCAATTCATATTAGAACAGCTTTACGTAAATTCATCAATATGGAGGTTTGACAGTGAAGGACATGACAATAATAGTTGGCAGTGACCATGCAGGGTTTGCCATGAAAGAACAAGTTTGCCAGTACCTACAAAGCCAGGGTATTACCGTAGAAGATACGGGTTGTAACTCTACAGATTCCTGCGATTACCCCGACTTCGCTTTGGCTGTAGGAGAAAAAATTCGTTCCGGTACCTGCCAATTAGGTATTCTTATTTGTGGCTCTGGTGTTGGCATGGCCATTGCCGTTAATAAAGTTCCCGGCATCCGTGCCGCTAACGTTTTTGACCCCGAAATCGCCGGTCTGGCCCGCGAACACAACAACGCCAATGTCCTAACTTTAGGCTCCCGCTTCCTTACCTTAGAAAAAGCCCAGGAAATAGTAGAAAAATTCCTAACCACCGATTTTGCAGGAGGGCGTCATGCGGAGCGGGTGGACAAGATTACTGCGATAGAGAAGAAGTATGGTTGCTGATATTTCCTAGACATAAATTGAATGAAATAAGGAATCAACTTTGTTACATGCTCTTGGGTCGAACTATGAAGTAATAGTTCTTAGAAATGATAAAAGATCCAGGTTATATAACTGATGAGAATTATTGTTTATTAAGTCTGACTTATATCCCTATTACAACAGGATGTAATATCTACAAGATCCCAAAGAAATACCAAATAAAAAGCCAAAGGCAAAGGCCCCAGGCCTAAAAAAGGAGAGGAACCCCCATGCAAAAAACCACATTGGCCCAAACCGACCCTCAGCTACACGAGGCTATCCAACTGGAATTCTCCCGCCAACAACGTAACATCGAGCTCATTGCTTCCGAAAACTTTGTCAGCCCTGCGGTACTAGAAGCCCAAGGCTCCGTGCTTACTAACAAATATGCCGAGGGATATCCCGGCAAGCGTTACTATGGCGGCTGTGAGTTTGTAGATATCGCCGAAAGTTTGGCTATCAGCAGAGCCAAAGAAATATTCGGAGCGGACCATGCAAATGTGCAACCCCACTCTGGGGCACAGGCAAACTTTGCCGTTTACTTTGCCCTGCTGCAGCCAGGAGATAAAATCCTTGGCATGAATTTAGCCCATGGTGGTCACCTAACCCATGGCAGTCCGGTTAATGTCTCCGGTAAATACTTCAATGTTGTAGCCTACGGAGTTGATGAGGCTACCAGCCGTATTAACTATGATGAACTACGGGAAATTGCTTTGCGTGAAAAGCCGAAAATGATTGTGGCCGGGGCCAGCGCCTATCCCCGGGCTATTGATTTTCAAAAAATTGGAGAAATTGCTAAAGAAATTGAAGCTTACTTTTTTGTAGATATGGCCCACATTGCCGGACTGGTGGCTGCGGGCTTGCATCAAAATCCCGTACCCTATGCTGACGTGGTTACCACCACCACCCATAAGACCCTGCGTGGTCCTAGAGGTGGCTTGATCCTGTGCAAAGAAAAATATGCTCAACTCATTGATAAAGCCATCTTTCCCGGTAGCCAGGGCGGCCCTCTAATGCATGTAATTGCTGCCAAAGCCGCGGCCTTTGGCGAAGCTTTAAAACCGGAATTCAAAGCCTATCAGCAGCAAACCATCAACAATGCTCAGGCTCTGGCCAAGGGATTAATGAGTCGCGGCTTCAACCTGGTTTCCGGCGGTACAGACAATCATCTTATGCTGGTAGACCTTAGAGGAACCGGCACCACTGGTAAAGAAGCGGAAAAACTATTGGATGAAGTACACATTACCTGCAACAAAAACGCGATCCCCTTTGACCCAGAAAAACCTTTTGTTACCAGCGGCATCCGCCTAGGAACCCCCGCTATTACCACCCGGGGCTTTAAAGAAGCAGAACTGGATCAAGTAGCAGAAATCATCAGCATAGCCCTCAAGGCCAAGGATGATCAGGCAGTTCAAGACAAAGCCCGAGCTATGGTAAAAGAATTGTGCGATAAGTATCCGCTGTACGCTTAAGGGAGGAGGTGCACCATGCCCCGCCCTTCCTGGAATGAATACTTTATGGAAATCACTCGGGTAGCAGCCACCCGGTCCACCTGTTTACGCCGCAAGGTAGGTGCGTTGATTGTGAAAGATAACCGCATCCTAGCCACCGGCTATAATGGTGCTCCGGCGGGATTAACCCACTGCTTGGAAATCGGTTGTCTACGAGAAAAGCTGGGCATCCCTTCAGGCCAGCGGCATGAACTATGTCGTGCTCTACACGCCGAGCAAAATGCCATCATCCAAGCAGCGGTGCATGGAACAGCCATCAAAGGAAGTATCATCTACGTAACTAACCAACCCTGTGTCATGTGTAGCAAAATGATCGTCAATGCAGGCATTCAAAAGGTTATCTACAGTGGTGACTACCCGGATGAACTGTCCCTCGATATCTTTAAAGAAGCAGACGTAGAACTAATCAAGTTCCCCTAAAAAGCCTTCTAGGCCAAGTAAGCATTTCTTTGGGGTCTTGTCTAAGCTAAAGGTATTCCTTAAGGGCCTGGTATCTTACCAGAATCCAAAGAAATACAGTATTAGCTTAGGCAGGGCCCCAAAGCACTTCCTCAAGCCGTGGACAGGACCCAATAAATACTCAATAGCTGCCCCAGAAAACTCTCCATGAATTTTCTTATCTGATTTAATGAAAAATATATAAATATGAAGGATTTTTTTAGTCGCTGGATGAATGCTTACTAAGTAATTCTTTTTAATCTTAGGAGGCACCAGTGCGAACTAAAAATATTGCCTTACCCAGGTTGAACCAACTCTCTCCCACCATGGAATCCACCGCCCTTAAGCTAATGGAAGAGGCTGGTGAATTGGCCCAGGCTATTGGCAAACTCCGCGGCATGAGTGGTGAACAGGCGCGGTGTGAAGAAAAAGAAGTGATGGAGCTCATCACCAAAGAACTGCTAGATGTCGCTCAAACCGCTGTCAGCATGATGTTTGTACTTGAGGAACACTACGGCGTAAACATAGAAAAGGCTCAGGAACAACATATAGAAAAACTAATACGGAAGGGCTACCTAAGTGAGGAGTAAATAAACTCATACAAACCATAAAAGACTAAAACCAAATACCAGGATCCAAAAAGAAATACCCATTAGCCCAGACAAAAAAACGGAGGATAACATGATCAAAGTATTAACTGTATTCGGGACTAGACCGGAAGCCATCAAAATGGCGCCCTTAGTTCAAGAACTAAACCGACGCAGTGACAAAATAACGTCGCTGGTGGCTGTAACTGCCCAGCACAGAGAAATGCTCGACCAGGTTCTCGATTTGTTCAATATAGTGCCGAACTACGACCTGAACATTATGCAGGAAGGCCAAACCCTTTACGATGTAACCACCCGTGCCCTAAGCGGCTTAAAGGATGTCCTCAAAGACTGCAACCCAGATTTAGTGCTAGTTCATGGAGATACCACGACCACCTTTGTGGCCGCCCTAGCGGCCTATTACCGCCAGATTCCTGTGGGCCATGTGGAGGCAGGCCTGCGTACTCACAACAAATATTCCCCCTTCCCGGAGGAGATGAACAGGCACCTTACCGGGGCCTTGGCGGAGTATCATTTTGCTCCAACACAAAAGTCTTTGCAAAATTTACTACAAGAAAATATCAACATAGACAATATTTTTGTCACAGGAAATACCGTCATCGATGCTCTCAAGGCAACGGTAAAGGAAAACTATGTATTTTCTGACCCACTTTTGAATAAGATAGATTTTGGTAGTAGTCGAGTCCTGCTGGTAACTACCCACCGTAGAGAAAACCTTGGTGAACCCATGCGCGCTATCTACCTGGCTCTCAAGGAAATCGTGGAAACCCATCCCGATGTGGAGATTGTTTTCCCGGTACATATGAATCCCGCAGTTCGCCGGGTGGTCCAGGAGGTATTAGGGAACCTACCCAGGGTGCATCTCATCGAACCGTTGCAGTACGAGCCCTTCATCAACCTAATGCAGCGCTGTTATCTAGTACTCACCGACTCCGGTGGCTTACAGGAGGAAGCACCTTCCTTAGGCAAACCCGTACTAGTCCTGCGCGATACCACGGAAAGACCAGAGGCTGTGGAGGCAGGTACTGTTAAATTAGTCGGTACTGATCGCCAGATTGTACTGTCTGTCACAAGGGAGCTGTTAAATAATCCCAAGGCATACCAATCTATGGCTGAAGCCGTCAATCCCTACGGTGATGGACTGGCCGCCAAAAGGATTACAGATTTTATTTGTCACAAATTTAATCTAGCTGAGGACCTGCCTCAAGAATTTTTAGCTGCAAAATAACATAAAATAAATCCATATTTGGAAAATTAAGATAAACATATTGAAAAATTATTTAAAAAGTTTGCTAATTTCATGATTTTACTGGAGGAATTAAGAAAATCTTGTAGAAGTTAATAAAGTAATCCAAAAAGAAATGACGTCTGGCTGACAAAAAATACAATGTCTTGGTGACGACAATTGTGAATAAAGGAATAAGCCAATCTAAATTTTAGCAAAGAAGGCCGACGATCATGAGTGAAAAATCTAAAGGAGCCCCGTTAAGAGCCTTGGCGCTCGCATCGTCCATCAGTATAGAAATTGCCACAGCAACCGTGCTTGGTTTTATGGCAGGGCGATGGCTCGACAATAAGTTTCATACAGATCCTTGGCTGATGCTGGCAGGGTTACTGCTGGGAATGGTTGCAGGGATGTGGGGGGTTTACCATACATTGGAAACCTTCCGCAAGAAGGACGAGGAGTGAGTCGATGCTGGGTCAGGGTGCTGAAATTATACCAAGTTTAGAAATACAATTGAAAAGAACGGTAAAATCCACTGCCATCATTGTTGCTTTTATGGCTTTGGCCCTTGTCTTCGATTTTCAAAATAGTGTGTATAAGGGACTTTTTATCGGCTCACTGGTGAGTTTACAAAACGCCATCCTGCTGAGCAAGAGAATTAAAAGGGCTTCTGCTATAAAAGATGTTGGCAAAGCAATTGCACATATGCGCAGGGGCTTATTTATCCGCCTAATCATTATTATGGCCACCCTGTGGTTGTCTATCAGAATTCCCACTGTCAACGTGAATGCCGCAGCGGTAGGCTTGTTTGTTGCCCCGGTGTTGTCTGTAGCGGACTTCATTATCACGTTAATTAAAGAGAGCACTTTAAAACAAAATGCTCTCAATAATAATAAAGTTAAGCAAATTCAACGTGAAGGGGGTGAAAACGCATGAGTGCTGCGGCGGGAGCCGCGCAAGCGGCAGGTGAACACCATGATATGCTGCACGCGGTGGAGCTAGAACTAAACTACTGGGGTATCCCACTGTTCACGGATTACGATAAGTACTGGAACATTATGGGTCTTAGTATTAGTCCCAGGACCATGATCATGACCTGGATTGCAATGGCACTGGTACTGCTCTTTGCCTGGTTCTGCACCAGAAACCTGAATATCAGAAGGCCAGGAAAAGCACAGTCTACCTTTGAACTACTCTGGCAATTCTTAGGGGAACAAGTATTTAACAACTTAGGCAACAAACTAGGCGCTGCTATGATGCCCATTATTGTGACATTCTTTATCTACATCGCCTTTTCCAACCTGTTGGGTCTAATACCAACATTAAGTTCCCCCACGGCGGATAAAAACACGACCTTTGGTTTGGCTCTAATTGTTGTCCTTTTAATTCACTTCCACGGTCTTAAAGCTAACGGAGTAGGCGGCCATATCGGCCACTATTTCCAACCCTTTAAACCCTTTGTGGTTATTCACCTAATCGAAGAAATTGCCAGACCAGTTACACTGGCCTTCCGTCTTTACGGGAACATCTTCGCCGGTGAAGTTCTAATTGCTGTATTACTAGGCCTAATCAACATTAATGCTTATGTCTTTGGTGGCTTTATTCCGTCCGTAATTTGGTTAGCTTTCTCAGTGTTCGTAGGTATGGTTCAAGCTTTCGTATTCTCTATGCTTACCATCGCATACGTTTCCCAGTTTGCTGCACATCACGACGCTGACCACCACTAGGTTTAAGTGATTAACATCTCATGAAAGGAGGGGAAATAAATGGAAGTAGGAGCTGCTGCTGCTATCGCAACTGGCTTAGCCGTAGGTTTAGGTGCTCTGGGTGCTGCTGTTGGTGATGGTATCTGTACTGGTAAAGCCATCGAATCCATCGCTCGTCAACCCGAAGCTAAAGGTACCATCCAAACCACCATGTTTATCTCTGTAGGTCTAATTGAATCTATCCCCATTATTGCCGTTGTACTCGCCTTCATGTTGTTTGGTAAGCTTGGTTAATCCCTAAGAATCTAGTGTTTCTATGGACGGGGGCGATTGGCGGGCTTAATGCTTTCTCCAAGCCCGCAATCGCCTTCCTTATTGTCCGCCCAGACGGAAGGAGGGGAATTTGTGGAGAGCTTAGGTTTTAATGGCACGTTGTTAGCCCAGATGTTCAACTTCCTGGTCTTATTAATCCTGCTCCGGGCGGTGGCCTACAAGCCTTTTATGAACATGCTGGAAAAACGCAAAGAACTGATCGAAAGCAGCATTGCTGCCGCCGAAGAAGATAAAAAGCAAGCGGAAGCCCTACGGGCTTCCTTACAAGCCGAATTGCAGCATTCTCGCCAAGAGGCTGCAGAAATAGTGGCCCGTGCCGCTAAAAATGCCGAAGAACAGGCCCAGCAGATTATTGAAGCTGCTAAGGCTGAAGCTGTACGCGTTAGAGACGGTGCCCTGGCTGATATCCAGCGTGAAAAAGAAAAGGCAGTAGCCGAACTCAGAGATCAGGTTGCTACTCTCTCCATTTTGGTGGCTGGCAAAATTATTGACCAGAAACTCAACGATGACATTCAAAAGGATCTGGTTAACAAATTTGTTAAAGAGGCAGGCGATCTGCCATGTTAAGAGGGGCTGTGGCCAGACGTTATGCCCAGGCCTTGTATGAGATTGCCCAGGCCAATAACACCCTGGAAACCATTGAACAGGAATTAAAGGGTGTAGCCGAAGCAGTCGAAGGGACCCGGGAACTCCAAAGAATATTATATCACCCGCAGGTATTAGCCGGCGATAAGAAAAACCTGTTAAAGACTCTCTTCGCCGATAAGGTTTCTGCCGAAACCATGAAATTCCTTGGACTCGTTGTAGACAAGCGCAGAGAAAACTATATAGCTGGTATTTCTGCCGAGTTTTCTGCACTGGCCAACGAAGCTCGTGGCAAAGTGGCAGCCGAAGTAATCACCGCGGTGGAAGTTAACGAAGAACAAAAACAAGAGCTAGTCAAAGTAGCTTCTCGCTTAGCCGGTAAAGAAGTAGAGCCTACCTTCGCGGTAGATGCTTCTCTCATCGGTGGCGTTATCGTAAAAATAGGTAGTAAAGTTATTGATGGCAGCATCAAAACTCGCTTAGCTACCTTACAATCACGCCTCATGTCCAAAACCAGTTAATAGATAGGGGTGAACCAGTACATGAATTTGCGACCTGAAGAGATCAGCTCGATCATTAGGCAGCAAATCGATAAATACGAGGCCCAGGTAGGAGTATCAGACGTGGGCACCGTTATCCAGGTCGGTGACGGTATCGCCCGTGTTTATGGCCTAGAGGATTGCATGTCTTCGGAATTATTAGAATTCCCCGGCGGCACCCTTGGTATGGCCCTCAACCTGGAAGAAGATAACATCGGTGTTGTTATCATGGGTCCCTACACCCACATTAAAGAGGGTGACCCTGTTAAGCGTACCGGTCGTATTATCTCCGTTCCCGTAGGCGATGCCCTGATTGGTCGTGTTGTTAACCCGCTGGGCCAGCCCATCGATGGCAAAGGTCCTATTAAATCCGATAAATTCCGTTCCACCGAGCGTATTGCTCCTGGTGTTATTACCCGTAAATCCGTTTCTGTACCTCTGCAGACTGGTGTTAAGGCTGTTGACGCCATGGTTCCCATTGGCCGCGGCCAGCGGGAATTGATCATCGGCGACCGCCAGACTGGTAAAACTGCAGTTGCTGTTGATGCCATCATCAACCAAAAGGGCCAGAACGTTATCTGTATCTACGTAGCCGTAGGTCAGAAAGCTTCCACCGTAGCTGGTGTTGTGCAATCCCTGGAAGCCCACGGCGCTATGGAATATTCCATCGTTGTGGCTGCTAACGCTTCCGAACCTTCTCCCTTGCTCTACCTGGCTCCCTATGCCGGTTGCGCCATGGGTGAAGAATTCATGGACAACGGTAAGGACGTGCTAATTGTATACGATGACCTGTCCAAACAGGCCGCTGCCTACCGCGAATTGTCCTTGCTGCTGCGTCGTCCTCCCGGACGTGAAGCGTTCCCTGGTGATGTATTCTATCTACACTCCCGCCTGTTAGAGCGTGCTGCCCGTCTGAACGAAGACTTCGGCGGCGGTTCCCTAACCGCTCTACCCATTATCGAAACCCAGGCCGGTGACGTGTCTGCTTACATTCCTACCAACGTTATTTCCATTACCGACGGCCAGATCTTCCTGGAGTCCGACCTGTTTAACGCCGGTCAGCGTCCTGCGATCTCTGTAGGTCTCTCGGTATCCCGCGTTGGTGGTGCTGCACAAATTAAAGCCATGAAGCAGGTTGCTGGTCAGCTTCGTCTGGACCTGGCCCAGTACCGTGAATTGGCTGCCTTTGCCCAGTTCGGCTCTGACCTGGATAAATCTACCCAGGCCCGTCTGAACCGTGGTGCTCGGACCGTACAAATTCTGAAGCAAGCTCAGTACAAGCCCTATCCCGTAGAAGAGCAAGTTGTTATCATCTATTCAGCCGTTAAAGGCTTCATCGATGATATTGACCTAAACCGGGTAGGTGCCTTTGAAGAAGGCTTCATTAACTTTATGCGTTCCAGCAAAGCTGATATCCTGAAGGCTATCAAAGAGCAAAAAGAAATTAAGCCTGATACCGATGAAAAGTTAAAGGCTGCCATCGAAGAGTTCAAAAAGTCCTTTGCTTAGCATTTAAGTTAAGGGAAGTAAGGTGGTGATTTAGTAGATGGCCAGTGCGCAAGATATTAGGCGCCGGATTACGAGTGTTAAAAATACCCAACAAATCACCAAAGCGATGAAAATGGTTGCTGCCGCCAAGTTACGCCGTGCTCAGGAGGCTGTTACCTCCGCTCGTCCCTTCGCTCTGAAAATTAGAGAGGTGTTAAGCCGTGTGGCTGCTGCCAGTGGTGGTGCTTCGCACCCACTGCTCGAAGTACGGGAGGTTAAAAAGACTGCCTATGTGGTAATTACTGCAGACCGTGGTCTTTGCGGGGGCTTTAATGCCAACGTGTTACGTCGTGCCGCGACGGAGGTAAAGGATCGTAACACCTCTGATGTTGTGGCGGTTGGGCGTAAGTCCAGAGATTTCTTTAGACGCCGCGGTTTTGAACTGGCAGCTTCATACGTTGGTTTAGGTGAGAATATCCAGTTCCACCAAGCCAAAGAGATTGCCCGGTTTGTTATGGACAAATACGTGGCAGGCTACTTTGACGAAGTGTATCTGGTATTTAGTGAATTCGTTAACGTACTTACCCAGCGTCCCGTGACAGTAAAACTACTGCCGGTGGAAACTCCTGCCGAGGAATCCAAGGGACCAAAGGTAGAATATATCTATGAGCCCAATGCGGAGGCTGTTTTATCAGAATTACTGCCCACCTATGTGGAGTCGACGGTTTTCCGTGCTATGCTGGAAGCGAAAGCCGGCGAGCAAGGTGCCCGGATGACTGCCATGGATTCCGCTACTAAGAACGCCAAGGATATGATTAACAAGTTAACCCTGTCCTTGAACCGTGCCCGTCAGGCTGCCATTACCAAGGAAATTTCCGAGATTGTGGGCGGTGCTGCGGCACTGGAGTAAACTAGAGGTTGTAAAATCTGACTGCAAGGAGGTCGGAGAACGTAATGAACGTTGGCCATATCGTTACGGTTATTGGCGTTGTTGTGGACATCGAGTTCCAACCAGGCCAATTACCCGCCATCTATAACGCGGTTAAGATTCGTACCGAGGACCAGGATGACAAGTCCACCGAAGTAAACTTAACCCTGGAAGTAGCCCAGCACTTGGGCAACAACCGTGTTCGTGCCATTGCTATGTCCTCTGCCGATGGCCTTAAGCGCGGCATGAAAGTGGTAGACACCGGCAAACCCATCTCTGTACCCGTTGGCCGTCCCGTTCTGGGCCGCCTGCTCAACGTACAGGGTGAAGAGGTTGACGGTTTACCTGCTGGTAACTACGACAAATATTATCCCATTCACCGTCCCGCCCCAGCTCTGGTGGATCAGTCCACCAAAGCAGAAATGCTGGAGACCGGTATCAAGGTTGTCGACTTGATGATCCCCTTCTTGAAGGGTGGTAAAATTGGTCTCTTCGGTGGTGCTGGTGTAGGTAAAACAGTTATCGTTATGGAGCTCATTAACAACATCGCCAAGCAGCACGGTGGTATCTCCGTGTTCGCCGGTGTAGGTGAGCGTACCCGTGAAGGTAACGACCTTTACCACGAAATGAAAGAAGCTGGCGTATTAGATAAGACCATCATGGTATTCGGTCAGATGAACGAACCACCGGGTGCTCGTCTACGGGTAGGCTTAACTGGTTTGACCATGGCTGAATTCTTCCGTGATGAAGAAGGTGCTGATACCCTACTCTTCATCGATAACATCTTCCGTTTCACCCAGGCAGGTTCCGAGGTTTCCGCGTTGCTAGGCCGTATGCCTTCTGCGGTAGGTTACCAGCCCACCCTGGCCACTGAAATGGGTCAATTACAAGAACGTATTACTTCTACCCGTAAGGGTTCTGTTACCTCGGTTCAGGCCATCTATGTGCCTGCGGACGACTTGACCGACCCGGCTCCTGCTAACGCCTTTGCGCACTTGGACGCCACCGTTGTATTAAGCCGTGCCATTTCCGAGTTAGGTATCTACCCTGCGGTTGACCCGCTGGATTCCACCTCTCGTATTCTTGACCCTCAAGTTGTGGGTAAAGAACACTACGAGTGTGCCCGTGGTGTACAGGGTGTTCTGCAGCGTTATAAAGAACTGCAGGATATCATCGCCATTCTGGGTATGGATGAACTTTCCGACGAAGACAAAGTTCTCGTTGCTCGCGCTCGGAAACTCCAGCGTTTCTTGTCCCAGCCCTTCAACGTTGCGGAAACCTTTACCGGCAGACCTGGTAGAATTGTCTCCCTGAAGGATACCATCCGCAGCTTTAACGAAATTCTTGCAGGTAAACACGATCATCTGCCAGAACAAGCTTTCTACATGGCTGGTGGCATAGAAGAAGTTGTTGAGAATGCAAAACGTATTGAGGCTGGTGCATAATTATGGCAAAGACCCAACGCCTTGATATAGTCACTCCTGAAAAAGTTGTCTTCAGTGAAGAGATCGATTTTATTGTGGCACCTGGTGCCGACGGTGAACTCGGTATCTTACCTGAACACGCTCCTCTGGTAACTGCCCTCAAGATTGGTACGATGAGGGTGCAGCAGGGCGGTAAGTTCTTTAAGGTGGCCGTCAGCGGTGGGTTCATGGAAGTTAAGAACAGCCGAGTGGTTGTTCTGGCTGACACCGCCGAACGTGCCGACCAAATTGATGTCGAACGGGCCAGAGCCGCCAAACAACGCGCTGAACAGCGTCTGTCGGGCAAAGCTGCCGAAATCGATGTCGTCCGGGCCGAAGTAGCTCTCCAAAAAGCTCTCAACCGGATTAAAACAGTTGAATAAACAAATTAAGCCCAGGATAGGCTGCCTATCCTGGGCTTTTTGTATTTTTAGAGGGCCATTATGGCAATACTAGAAGTTAGCAAAAAATCTTTTGGCCATTGGCATAAAAGAGATTTAATAGCATGGATTATATAGTTATTTACATCTAGGATAACAAAGGCATTATAACCTAAAAGAAACAAATGTAAAAAAGCCGATGGCCGACGGCCGGTAGCTGATGGCCAAATAATACCCTATCCAGGAGTTTCTATGGAAAAAATAATTATCACAGGTGGTAATCCCTTACACGGCTCCATCCGCGTCAGTGGTGCCAAGAACGCAGTCTTGCCTATATTAGCTGCAGCTTTACTAACAACGACAACAACCAAACTACTTGATGTACCTAACCTAGCCGACGTAGGTGTAATTTGTTCTGTCCTTGAAGAACTAGGTGCTCATATAGAAAAAGGCGAAAGCACATTAACCATCTCAGTTCCCTACCTTACCAGCGTCGAAGCACCCTACGAACATGTCCGCAAAATGCGAGCTTCCTTTCTGGTCATGGGACCACTCTTGGCCCGTACAGGCAGAGCCAGAATTTCACTGCCCGGTGGCTGTGCCATCGGCACCAGGCCCATCGACCTTCATCTAAAAGGCTTTGCCGCTCTGGGAGCGGATATTCGCTACGGTGCCGGCTACATCGAAGCAGCCGCCGAAGAACTTGTAGGCGCTAAAATATACCTGGACTTTCCCAGTGTCGGAGCCACCGAAAACATCATGATGGCAGCGGTATTGGCCCAGGGGCAAACCATTCTGGAAAACGCCGCCGAAGAACCGGAAATCGTTGACCTAGCCAATTTCTTAAATTCTATGGGAGCAAAAATAAAAGGTGCCGGTACCAAAGTAATAAGAATAGACGGGGTGGAAGAACTTACCGGAGCCACCCATGCAGTTATCCCGGACCGCATAGAAGCAGGTACCTACCTAGTGGCTGCTGCCATCACCAAAGGTGATGTCTTAGTAGAAAATATTATTATCGACCACCTAAAACCCGTAATGGCCAAACTAAAAGAAGCTGGCGTGGAACTAACTGAAGAAGACAATGGCATAAGGGTCATAAGTAATTCCCGAATACGAGGAGTAGACATTAAAACTCTCCCCTACCCCGGCTTTCCCACGGACATGCAAGCCCAATTCATGGCTCTCATGGCTGCAGCCGAAGGTACCAGCATTATCACTGAAACAGTCTTTGAAAACCGCTTTATGCATGTAAGCGAACTCAAACGCATGGGGGCCAAAATTAAAATAGAGGGCCGCGCTGCCATCGTCCAAGGCGTCAAAACCCTCACTGGTGCCGAAGTCAAAGCCACCGATCTCCGAGCCGGTGCCGCCTTAATTCTAGCCGCCCTCGCTGCTACTGGCGAAACAGAAATTGGCAACATCTACCACATCGACCGAGGGTACGAGCGGCTAATCGAGAAACTGCAAGGCATAGGAGCGAATATTAAACGGGTGGAGGAGTGCGCGTTGGTCTGAGGACCATCGACTTTTGCGGATTAAGTGAGACATTTCGTAGTAACTACTGCCGTATGCTACAGAAGTGATAAAAACTATTGAATAAGAAAAAGGGGTTGGCATATTTTGCCAACCCCTTTCATATAAATAAACTAGCCCTAAGCATGATCAGATAAGCAAGAATATATAAAACGCCTGTTTTAGAAAATAAAAGCTGACGGCCGCTGACTGATGACGGACGGCCCAAAAGGACGGTGCATCCCTTGCGCAAATTAGCCCTTGGCATCTTTGGCCTACTCCTGATTCTAGCAACCTTTCCAACACTTGCAGTCCAACTCCACAGTCTGATAAAACCATCGCAGGTAAAAAGCTCTGGGACTACGGTAAATATGTACAACCACCTAACAAATAAAATCCAACCAATACCCCTGGACGATTACCTGGTGGGGGTGGTAGCCGCCGAAATGCCAGCCTCTTTCCCGGCTGAAGCCCTAAAAGCCCAGGCTGTAGCTGCTCGGACCTACATCATGCAGCGCCTGTCTCCCGGTGGCATCAAAAATTCCCTTCACCCCGGAGCTGACGTTTCCAGCGACCCCAGGGAGGGACAGGCTTGGATTTCCCGTGAAGAAATGGAAAAACGCTGGGGCAAAATAAAATCCTTGGAATACTACTACAAAATCAAATGGGCTGTAGATAACACCCAAGGACAAGTCATCACCTATAAATCACAGCTTATCTTCCCAGCCTTCCACGCTTCCTGCGGTGGGAGTACTGAGAATGCCGAAGAGGTATGGGTAACCTCAGCCCCTTACCTAAAAGGGGTTCCTTGTCCCTTCTGCGCCGATCCCAATCCAGACAGACAAGTAACCTACACTTTGGCTGACTTAGATCAAAAACTAAAGACTAACCTCTCTGCCATCCCGGTATCAACCAGTAAAAATAAAGTAGTAGCCATCACCAAAGAAACCAATACCGGCCGCCCTAAGGAAATAAAACTTGGTAACAAAACCTACTCAGCCACCATGCTAAGAGAAATGCTCAATCTACGTTCAACCCGTATTACCTGGACCCTCACGGATGACAAAATCACCTTTACCACCAAAGGCTACGGCCATGGCGTCGGCCTCTGTCAATACGGCGCAAAAGGTCTGGCAGAACAGGGCAAGAGTTATAATGAGATTTTGAAACATTATTATACCGGCGTGGAGATTACAGAGATGAGGTAAAATAATTGGCTATTGGCTGTCAGCCATCTAACACTATAAATAAGATTAGCAGAGATAAAAGTTATAGCAAATAATCAACAACCTACAATTAACACAAAAAGGCCGAAAGCCGAGAACTGATGGCCGACGGCCAATGTATATCCTCCCCCCTTTTGGGCAATACTCTAACTAAAGAATTACACCCAAAAGTGAGGTTATGCAACCAATGTGGCCCTTCGAAGACTCCTTTGCGAATAAGCTGCGTAATCAAGACATACTTAAAAAATACCGTGAGTGGCTGAGGAAATGGCTGTACCAAGGCAATAAATTTAATGCTTCAGCAGTATTTAGCATCGTACTAGCCATTGCTCTACTATCAGCTGTGGGTTTTTACACCTGGAACAATAGCCAAACAAACCAAGCTATCATAACCAACAATACCAACCAAGTGACTGAAAAGAACTACCAGAAAGAACCAGCGGCTAACCAAACCCAGAGCAACGAGAGTAATCAAAGCATGGGTAAACCTGAAGAAAATGAAACCGCAGTTCCGTTAGCGGTAAACCCGGAAGAATTGGTAAAACCCGTTATGGGACATACCCTAACCTCTGTGGGGATAACCTTCTCCGAGGTGTTTCAAGATTATCGCTACAACACCGGTGTAGCCTTGGCAGCCAAACCTGGCTCTGAAGTTAAGCTAGCACTGCCAGGTACCGTAACACTGGTTGTTAGCGGAGAGAACAACACGCAAACTGTCAGCATCAACCACGGCAACGGTTGGGAATCCTCCTACAGCGGTCTGGAAGAAGTCAGGGTTAAAGCCGGAGATAGGCTGGAGCAAAATACAGCTCTTGGTAAACTGGGCAGATACGAGCGAGTCAACGGTGTGTTGGAAAATCATTTATACTTTAAACTCACCAGAAATGGTGAACCCGTAGACCCCAATATCTACTGGAAATAAATAATAGCTTGTCATTGCTTATTCAAATGGCCTATTTTAGGCCATTTTCTTTTATTTTTGTGACATTTCTCCTACCCCCCCGCATATATTTAAGTAAAAAGTAAGCTCGGCAACGTCAAACAACCTCGGACTTCCTTCAATACAACTACTGCTCGAATTATAGATAGCTAAGTAACTAAATACAGTTAACGAAAGACGACTTTAATTACTGACGTCCGATGTCCGACGAATGACGTCTAAAGACCGGCGTCCGATGACTGACGTCCGAAACAGGAGGTAGGGAAATGCAGGACTACATCCAAAAACGGGTGCTGGACATATGTGCATACATCCTGGAAACCAAAGCTACAGTCCGGAGAGCGGCCCACGTTTTCCAGGTTAGCAAAAGCACAGTCCACAAAGACATGACCGAAAGGCTCCCGTCCCTTAATAAACACCTGGCCCAGGAAGTGAAAACCATTCTAGACGAGAACAAAGCCGAACGCCACCTGAGAGGCGGCGAAGCCACCCGAAAGAAATACAAAGAAATAGTGTAATAAAAACTGAGAAATTTCACATACCGAGAGGAATTTTGACAGGAAAGAGAGAATCCTATTTTTTTAGGACAATCTGCCATTCCTGTTATTTCTTTGTTTACCATAAGTCAACCCAGTCTAATTAGCAGACAAGCCTAAAGATCTTTAAGAAAAGCATAGACAAAAAGCCAACAACTAAAGGCCAAAAGCCATGACTGATTCTTAAAAGGCTCAAAGCTCATCGAATATATTCAACCAGCTAGGAGGAACTCTCTAATGTTTGGACTCAGCACAGACATAGGCATAGATCTCGGTACCGCCAGTATTCTGGTCTATGTCAAAGGAAAAGGAATCGTACTCAACGAACCCTCAGTGGTAGCCATAAACAAAGATACCGGCCGCATCATCGCAGTAGGTGAAGAAGCCCGCCGTATGCTGGGCCGCACCCCCGGCAATATCGTAGCCACCCGTCCCTTACGGGAAGGTGTCATCGCGGACTACGATGTCACCGAAAAAATGCTCAAATACTTCATTAATAAAGCTAACGGCAAACGCTGGTTCTTCCGCCCTCGGGTGATGGTTTGCATCCCCTCCGGCGTTACCGGCGTAGAAGAACGCGCCGTTCGCCAAGCTGCCATCCAGGCCGGTGCCCGGGCCGCTCACCTCATCGAAGAACCCCTGGCCGCAGCCTTGGGAGCTGGCATCGATATCTCCGAACCCAGCGGCTCCATGGTGGTGGACATCGGCGGTGGTACCTCCGATGTAGCGGTACTCTCCCTGGGCGGTATTGTCTGCAGCCGCTCTATTCGCGTTGGGGGTGATAAATTCGACGAAGCCATCGTACGCTATATAAGGAAAGAATTCAGCCTCATGATTGGCGAACGCACCGGCGAAGAAATCAAAGTAGAAATTGCCACCGCCTTCCCGCAGAAGACACCGGAACGCACCACCCAAATCCGTGGCCGTGACCTGGTAACCGGCTTACCCAAAGCAGTTACCGTCAGCAGCCACCAGGTCTACCAGGCCATTGAAGAACCTTTGGAAGCTGTAGTCGGTGCCGTAAAGGAGGTTCTGGAAATGACTCCCCCGGAACTGGCGGCGGATATTGTGAATAAAGGTATCGTTATGACCGGCGGCGGAGCGTTGCTCCACGGGTTAGATACCCTTATTTCGGAAGAAACTGGCTTACCCGTTTATATAGCCGATGATGCTATTTCCTGCGTGGCCAGTGGGACTGGGAAGGCTTTGGCAATGATGAATATACTGCCGAAACCAAAGAGTAGTAAGCTTTTTAAAAAGGTAGTTGGATAAATAAGTAAAAATCATTTGTGTTTCCGGAGCCTCCCTTTTTAGTTACATACAAATAGGCCATTTAATTAATACAAAGGAGGAACCAAAATGAAGAGAATTATTGGCTTTACTTTAATGGTACTGATGTTAGTTGTGTTTTCTTTGCCTGCTTTTGCTGACACAACAGTAAATGTTGACGGTAAGACCTCAATTTTACCTACAATTAATCATCAAGATCGTGTCCTTATCCCCCTACGAGACTCGGCAAACTTGTTGGGTGCTGAGGTAACCTATTTGTCAGACGTTCAGCTAGCTTTTATCAAAAAAAATGACATTGAATTAAGAATTAAAATGGGTGACGCCTTATCCTACCTAAACAATAAAGAGATATCTTCCGGAGTCCCTCCGGTTGTTGTAGAAGGAAAAGCCTATGTGCCACTCCGTTTCCTGGCTGAATCACTGAATTATGAGGTAAGTTATACTGAGGGACTGGTTCAACTAGAAAGTAAACCCCTGGCAAAAATTCACTTCATAGATGTAGGTTTTGGGGATGCCATTTATATTCAACTGCTTAATGATAAAAACATTCTAATAGATGCCGGAGATAAAAGAGGTGGCGGTACCGTAGCAACATACCTGAGGAATCAAGGTGTCAAAGAAATTGATCTGGTAGTTGCAACGAAAACAGCCAGCGAACATATGGGGGGGCTGGCTTCAGTATTCCGTTCCTTCAAGGTGAAGCAAGTTATTGATACAAATACAGCCAGTACCGGGGATTTCTATAAAGAATATAAAGAGGAACTCAGTAAATATAAAATCCCCTGTGAACCGGCGAATAAGCAAACCTTTGAGATGAGTGGAGTAACATTCTCTATATTAAGTACGTATGGTCAAATGATTAACCAGGATCCTCCTACCAAAACGATTGTGTCCTCTTTAACCGTAGGAAACCAAAATATTCTCTTTATGTCAGATAGGACCGGGCAAAGGGAAGTCTCTGATCTGCCAAGCCATACTTTTAAGATCTTAAAAGTTTCTGATCACGCCGGAATAGATTCGACCAGCCAGCAACTATTAAACTTAGTTAAACCAGAAGTGGCTATAGTAACTTCGGATCAGAGTGTACCGGGTTATCCCAAGGGAACGGTTCTTCAACGAATTAGTGATACTGGAGCTAAATTATACAGTACAGGTACTAACGGAAACATCGTTGTCGAGACCAATGGTCAAACCTATAAGGTTATTGCGGAGAATAATCAACAGATTGAAATAGTACCTGAGAAAGAACATGACTTTCATATTATTACAGGATTAGAATACAGTGATTACCTTGGTGACAAAAGAACTAACCTATATCATCACCCTGCTTGTGAAGAAGCAAAGCAAATACCGCAGGAAGACAGAATATGGTTTTTAGATAAGATTCAAGCTGAAGAAAACGGATTTACTCCAGATGAATTATGTAGGCCCGAATAAAAAAATAAAAAAACTATTTTTTTAGGGAACTTTATAGAAATCCTTCGCGTCTATACCTGTGAAAGCAATAAAGGGTATAACAGAGAAGAAATGTAAACTCTGTTATCTGGGTGGAAATCAGGGTTACCACCTAAAAATACATCCCTGAGTAATTATTGAAACAAAAATTAGGAGGGAAATTACTTGAAAAAGACCAGAAAAGTAGTATCAACTTTAGTAGCAGTTTCTCTGGTAGGTGGCTTAATGCTTCCTGTAGCTGGACCAGCATTTGCTTACTCCAAGAACAGTGTAGACAAAGTAATTAGCATTGCCAATGATAATGAAACTGTGCAAGTGGGTCAAATCACTATACGGGAAGACAAAGACTATGGCGACCATTTTAAAGCCGGGGATTCTTTCCAATTAGTACTTCCCAGTGGAGTAAAATGGTCCGATAAAACCGGTGAAACAGCAGTTGGTTCTTGGGTTTATAATGATAAGGCTGCTAGTAACACAGGGGATGACCAAGTACTTATAAACCCCATAAGTGACCAAAAACTGGAAATCACCATGCCTGAAAACATTAACAATAGTGATGCTTCCATAGTTGACCAAATTATTTTAAAGAACCTATACATTAAAGCTGATTCAGGTGTTACTGGGGACATTAAGGTTAAAATTGATCCTAGAGAGTCTGGTGTATCCCAACAAGAATTAGTAATTGCTCGTGCTGCTGACGGGGACACCGTTACTATCGTTGAAGACGTAGAAACCATAGGCGATAGTGGCTTTGGTGGTACCTTTGCAGTTGAAGAGTCCGCAGTTAAATCCATGGGTGATGGTTCACAAGTTGTTAAAGTTAAACTTCCTTCTGACTTTGAATGGGCACTAACTGGAGATTATGCAACCGTTGTAACATTATCCGGTGGTTTTGCGGGCATGACCCAAAATGTTAGTGGTGGTGACGGAACCTACAGTTTTGATGCTGATGGTAGAACTCTTACTATTAAATTAGATCCTCTGTCTACCCGTAAAAATAACCAGCGTGGCGTAATTAACGTTAAACCTGGTATTAAAGCTAAGAAAGATGCTAAGTATGGCGAAGTAACCATTGATGTATCTGGGGATAAAGTTACCGATTTCGATGGTGTAATTGCTAAATATGCTGACTTTGGTGTCGATGTAACAATTAAAGAAGTTAAAGAACTTATGGCAGGTCGCTTTGATGAAGAAACTGAAAAAGTAACCATCGAAGAAAGCGTACCTAATACTATGGTTGATGGACGCAAGTTCCGTGTAGAATTCCCGTCTTGGGTTAAGGTGTCTGGAGTTAATGTTTCTACCCCTGGCTTCTTAGATAATAGCACTATAGATATTGATGACAACGTTGTTGAATGGCAGGTTAAAACAACTAACAGTTCTTCTACCGTTAAGGCAGAAATGAAATTCAAACTCTCTATTCAAGGAGATAAGTCTGGGGATATTACTGCCGTTATTTCCGGTAAGTCCGGCGCTACTGGTGAAATTGTTGTAGCTAAGGCTGTTACACCTGTTAGCATAGCATCTGAAAAGGCTCAACTTAAGATTGGTGTTAAGAACCAAGCTCTGAAAGACATTATTATTACTGAAAACAAATCAGAAGCTATTGCTGAAAAGGATGCCTATAATAAAAACAAGGCTGAACTTGTAGTCAAACTGCCTGACAATGTAAATTGGAACGACTACAAAGTAGAAGTTATCGAAGGTAACCTGGAAATCGAGGAAGATTCTGTCGATACAGGTTCAACTGACAACATTTTAGTTATTCCTATCAAGAGTGATTCCAGCAAAGCTTCTAAGATCAAGATCTCCGGCATCACTGTAGACCTGGATCGTACAGTTGCTGAGGGCGATATTGTTGCTAAGGTTCAAGGTAGTGCAGTAGCTCAAAACGATAAGTCTGCTCTAGGATGGGACACCGAAGATGGTGATGGTGCTCAAAAAGATTCTAAAGGCGATGTAACTGGTAAAACCGAAACCTTAGATGATTGCGAATTCAACGTAAGTACTGTTGCTAGCACAGTAGTAGCAACCGTTGTAACCCCCGCTCCCGAAGCTGGCACTGCTACCTTTAACATTGGCTCCACCATTTACACTGCTGGTGGTGTAACCAAGGTTATGGATGCTGCTCCTTACATTAAGGATGGCCGTACCTATGTACCTGTTCGTTACCTGGCTCTGGCTCTGGGTGTAGCTGAAACCGATATCGGTTTTGAAAATGGTGTGGTAACTCTGAAGAAAGGTGCTGACACTGTTACACTGACCATTGGTAGCACCACTCTGATGCAGAACGATACCACCGTAACCATGGACGTAGCTCCTGAAGTTGTAAACGGCCGCACCATGTTGCCCGCTCGCTTCGTAGCTGAAGCTTTCGGTGCAATTGTAGGCTTTGCTAACGGTCAGGTTGTTATCTCCAATTAATTAACTTAACCAAATAATTAGTTGTCCAGAAAGCCCGGGCCCAAGGCTCGGGCTTTCATTAATCATTAAAGGGGGCCTTGCAGTTGACTAAGAAAATGTTAACGGTAGTGGTTACCGTTCTACTGCTTTTGCTCCAATCTCTTCCTGCAATGGCAGAACAGAGTGCAGAAGAACTGAGTCTTAATCAGGCATTACAAAAAGCCCTTACTAGAAGCATAGCGTTACGTAATACTCAGCTAGATATAGATAAGCTAGAAATATCCAGAGATAATGCGAGTTTTAATATGAATGGAATCGTGTCCGGTTATAATATACTGGAGGACTCCATCATGGCTACTCACAAGACGTTTTTTGAGGCCGATATTAACTATCGACTTTCTGAAAAAAGATTGGATGAACAAAAGAAACAAATAAAAGCTGAAGTTACAGGCTATTACTATTCTATATTGCTTGCGGAGCAGGATTTTAACATTGCTAAGGAAAAATTTGCTCTTGATATGATAAAGAATTCGCAAGTTGCTTCGAAATATAAAGTTGGTATGGCAACACAGCTTGAATTGCTAACCAGTGAAAATCAATTAAAAGAAGATAAGAAAGATATAGAAGAAAAGACAAATGCCTTAACAAAAGCCTATACTGCTTTTAATAAGGCCATTGGTAATGAGCAAAACGCTAGGCCTGTGCTGATTGACAAGATCAACTATACGCCTGTAGAAGAGTTAGATGTTGAAACAATGGTTCTCAAAGCTGTTAACAACTCCTATGAAGTATGGGCGCAACAGGAGAAGGCGAAAAAAGCTAGCTACGTGAAGTATTATGAGACTTTCTATGATATAGGCGACTATAATGAAGCTCAAGAGAAGAACACTCTTGCTGATACAAAAGAAGCTATTCGTTTGCAGGCCAGAGGTTATTGTCTTGACATCATTGATAACCAAAAAAATTACGCTCAATATGAAATTAAGGAAAAGCAGCTTGAAGAAAGTCTAAAAATGGCAACAGTGAAATATGAAGTTGGCCTAGCAACAAAAGATGAGCTAGATACTATTAAGCTAGGCCTGAATCAAACTAAACTGGCAAAAGATTCATCGGCTGTGACCCAGGTTACGTCATTGTTAAAGCTGCAAAGGTTAACCGGTGACCTTTCACCTACCATATAAAGACCACCCTAATGGGTGGTCTTTCCATTTTTTGTATTGTTATATGGCTTGGCATTTAGTAATATAAAAGTAAAAAATGGGGAGGAAATCAAAATTGAAAAGAGGTATTAGGTTATTACTGGCTTCATTGTTTTTACTACTACTAACACCGTTTTCGGCCTTCGCAGGAATTATAGTTATGGTTGATGGGACACCTTTGGATAGCCAAAGCGAACCTGTCATTATTTCCGGAAAATTAATGGTTCCAATGAGAAGTATTTTTGAGCGATTGGGAGCTGAAGTCAAATACGAAAACGGAAGCATTAGTGCTTTATTAGGCCAAAAAGAAATAAAACTAACCATTAATCAGTTACAGTGTAAAATTAACAATCGACCTGGCTTACTGCCTGTAGCCCCTGTAATACATAATGGAAAAACTATGCTGCCTCTTAGGTTTGTTAGTCAATCGTTAAATGCTGATGTAGATTACTTAAATGAGCACCAATTAGTACTAATTACATCGCCTAATTATAAAAGTAGTTCCTCTTCAACTGATAGGGAATTGGCAGCAGCTATTAAACAGTACAGCATTTATAAGAATACAGTTATGACCAATGAAAGATTTATTGCGCTTTTTAATAGTAATAAACAAGTCATATTAGAAGATATAGATTTATTAAAAAAATACAATACACTAATAAAAGGGTTTGTTCAAAGTGATGACTCTCGGGTGATGAATGTAGTAATAGAAAATATAAACCAACTTAAAGATCTTAACCAACAAATTAATCAAGATATACAAAGTTTATCAAAGGGTACTTTGACTAACCAGCTTAGTAAGGATTTGAAAGAATACTATACATCATTATCGTATTTATATACACTTCTTATTGACGAAAAGAAAATAAGCTCAATAGCTAAAGAAAAACTGCAAGCAGTTTTAATAGCGGAGCAAACAGTTATAGCGGATTTGACAAATATTGAACAAACCATCAATAAGCAACTTAGCTATGGCAGGAGTGGGGTGCAATAAGGTTAAAGACGCTGTAATATAGCGTCTTTAACCTTATTGGGAAAAAATACTCTCTGAAGAATTTATCTATAAATATAGCTATTATGATATAATAAACTTCGAGTAAAAATACAGGGGGTTTATATAGAAATGAGTGTTAACTTAAGGCTTTCTCTTCACCGGGACGAAGTATTTAAGAAATCTGAAATAGAAAAAAATATGATGCTGCAGGAAATTTCTGAACTTCCAGAGATATCGGATGGACAAGTCTGTATTGATGCAATCTACTCAGTAAATTGGGAAGATAAAATAGAAATTGGCTTTTATCTAAGAAATGCAACCGCTACAACAATTGTCATTAATCAAACTCCCTTAAAATTATTTAACCCCCAGGGGGAGCAATTAACCGAGCAAGTTATTGATCTGAGTCAAATGGATGAGATACCCCCTTATAGCGTTCGACCTTGGAAAATATATTTTAATAAAGAAGACAATCTAAACCTAACTGGAATCATAAGTGATTTAAAGTTGACCTTTGGAGATCTTGGCAATCAAACGCCTTATGTTAAAGTAGTTGAAGATAAAAATCCCGAACCACTTACACCAGAGCAATTAAATCATTTAGGTCAAGTACTTAAAACATTACCTCCAGTTGAGAAGGATCAAGTTAGCCTAAGTTTATTTGAGATGGAGCAAATTGAAAATGGATCTATTAAGGTGACCTTGATAATAAGGCAGGGATTTGCAAAACCTGCTTCTCTACCTAGATTTAAAATTGGTCTGTTAAACAGCAACAATATTTTAGTAGCAAAGGCTGCCTTTGAAATTGAGCCATTTGTCTTGGAACCAGAAATGTTCTTCCTAAGAACATTTACATTCCCGGAATATACTATTTTTGAAAAAGATATTGACCTGGATGACTTATCAATAGTATTTTTATAAAAAATAACCCTGTGATAACTGTCACAGGGTTTTAATTTGAGTTTTGTGAATCAAATAGTAAGGGGAGAGGAAAAATACTTTTATTAAAGATATAATAAAAAGGAAAAATGTACAAAAATATTGTATAATCAATAGTTAGTATAATTAAAAAGGGGTGTCCTTAATTGGAATTATTTAAGTCATTAGAAGATAAGATTACCTATGTTGAGACGTTGACAGCATTAGCCACGGCAAATGAAAAGATAACCGAATCCCAAAAGTTAGTAGTTTATAACATAGCAAGAAACTACAACATACCGGAAGAGTATGTTGATAGAATATGGGAAAAAGTACGTCGCAAATATAGCTTAGCAGAAATACTTGCTCCAATGCTAACTCAAGATTCAAATATAAAATTACTCCTTATTCAGGAATTAATTATGATATTCATTGTGAGTAATAAATATCTAGAGCATAAAAGTATGCTCAGAGAACTATGTCAAACGTTAAATATTGATATTAAACTGGAAGATATAAAAAATCACGTATTACAGGCACTTAAAGAAAGAGAACAGTCTTTAAAACACTAGTGAAATAGAAAAAAGTGGTGCTAAGTTTGAAGTTTAACTAAACATATTACAGAATCCCTGCCAACTGAAACCTGGTAAGGGATTTTTTTATAAGTAAAACCACCTAGATATTGGTATTGAAAGAAATCAATTGACCTGCCCCCAGGTTTTGTACCACAGGGAATGTTAGTCACGAAACAATAATATTAAAAATGGATATATTGTCGATTTTTGCAAGCACAAGAAACTAAGAATAATAAAAGGGATATTGTAATTAATTGTAGAATAAAAAATGTATAATAATAAAAGGTTAAAGAACGGTATCAAGGAGAATCGTTATGGAAAATGCAAAGGCACTGCCGTTACGGGACAGGATTAACTTAGAGACAGAGAGTTTTTTTCAACAAATAGCATTTGGGGGATTCTGTTTTCTTTTGTTTATATCTCCTTTTTTTAGTGGGCTCTTTTTTCCCGAAGATCAAAGAATTGCGCTGTTATATGCGACAATAATATTCTTATTTACCTCAATCATTAGTTTTCAACTGAAAACACATCGTTTCTTTTCCCATCAGTTAGATTACCTGATTTTAGGGCTGCCAATCGTTTATCTAATAGCGACATTTACAGCCGCTAATTATGCCTTATCCATAGACGAAGTAGTGGAAAACCTATTATATTTTCTTATGTTTTGGTCGGCGGTTCGACTAATTCGTACACCGATACATATACAAAAAATCTTTACGGTATTGTTCTTTGCAGCGATTTTTGTGTCCCTGGTCGGCCTCTTCACAGCGTCGGGTTGGTTAGATATTAAGAGCGGTTTTATTACTAGCGACGGTGGTACCATAGCCTCTACCTTTCAATACAAAAACACCTTAGCATCCTTTTTAACTGCAATAATACTTATTGGTTTTTATCTAAGACAAATTCAGGAGAAGCAGGTTAACCAGATACTTGTCACTCTGGGTAATTTTATTTTGTTGCTAGTTCTTTTCTCTACCCAATCCCACGGAGGATACATGGTTTATGCAATTTTTATAGCATTACTGTGGTTTCTCTCGCCAGCAGAAAAACGATTAGATTTGATAATTATCTCTCTGCTATTATCATTGATAGGATTGGTAGGCAGCAAACTATTTCTTGCAAATATTGCAGCACAAAATAGCTTTAAGGCTTGGCTATATATTGGACTTGGCGTAATAGTTGTAACTTTTGCTCAATGGGCAGTAATGAAGTGCATAAAGAGGGATAAGCAAATTCTAGTTTCCTTAAAGCATCTGTTAATTTTAGCTTTAATCGCTGGGGTTGCGATTTCAATAGTTATGAGTTATATGGGGGTATTTCGACTACTCTTAGAGAAGCTTCACATGCTTGGTGCCATGGAACGTCTAACTATGTATGAAGACGGACTAAGGATGATTAAAGAAAGACCCTTTACTGGTTGGGGCGGTGGTGGTTGGCCTGAAGCCTATAGCGTTTTTCAGAGTTATGGTTACACAGTAAGACAGACACACAGTTATTTTCTACAATTAGCTATTGAAACAGGCCTATTAGGATTAACTTTAGTTATATCGATCTGGGGGTTATTCTTAGTAAAAGCCTATAAAGCTTATAGAACCTTTAGGAAAAATGCTGAACTTCAGGCCCTTACAGCTACCCTAATAGGCTCTGTCTTAGCAATAATTTCACACGCAGTTTTTGACTTTGATTTGTCTTTAGCTGCTTTGACGATGACTATGTTAACATTAATGGCTTGCCTAGTCAGTCTAGACCGATATTCTGATGCTGGTGAAGACAATAAGTTAAATACAGGCAATATTTATTCCGGCAGCACCTTGGCAGTTTCAATAATCGCATCATTAGTAATATTTGCCGGAGGTCTAATGCTAATATCTTCTGAGAATTTAACATCAGCAGCAGTTGAGGCAATTAATACAGGAGATGGCAAAGAAGCTATACGATTAACGAAAAGTGCCATTACAATGAACCCACTAAGATCAGAGAACTATGGTTTGGCAGCTCAGTTATACGCTGGATATCAAAATAAAGAGGAATCAGTAAAAAATGCTGAATTAGCAGTTAGTATGGCAAAATATAATCCAGACAGATATCTAGAGCTTGCTAATATATATTTATATACCAAACAATCAACAAAAGCTGTTGCTGTAGCACAAAAAGCAATAGAGTTAACACCATTAAAGTTACCGTATTATGAGAGATATTCAGATATTGTTATCTCCGCATCTATTAATGACTTAAGAACCGGAAATCGTAATGAGGCATTACATTATTCAAATGAAATACTTTCAATCCCATCTATTATAGATGAAACACTTAGTAAATTAGATTCGGATAAGAAGAAGCTTTGGATGTCGATAGGTGCCCAGCCACTGGTGATATCAGATAAAATAAGGCTGAACATGGGTATTGCTTATTTAATACATGGAAACCTCGACCAGGCAATAGTTATGATAGATCAAGCCGCCAAGAACCAGGAAGTACAAAAAACGGCAGTTCTCTGGCAAGCATTAGTTGCCCAAAAACAAGGTGATGTAGAGAAAGCCGAAGCATTATTAAACTCGGAACAGAAGAATAACTCTAATATTAAAAAACAATTTGAAGAAATGGCAAAGTTAATTTAAAGCATAAAGATTAGTTCTAGGACAATAATGCACTAGTCAATTAGAAAAAAAATTCGAAACATTGCTTAAGATTGAAGGCGTGATAAACTAAAGATTTATCAAGGAGGGTAAGTATGTTTGGTGGACCAGCAGTAAAGCATTCAGAAACTGTACCATTGCAATACCAGCCTGACATGTCAAACGCAATGGCGTCAACCAGAAGTATACTGGCCATTCCGCTGCTTATTGTACTAGATGGCCTGGCAATTGGTATTAGCTTACTGATGGCCTACGTTATTAGAATCTACGCTTTACCAGAACTATTTCCTGGCTATTTCAAGCCTGAACTATTAGCAGATACCATTCAAAATATCTGGTGGCTACCATTAGTGTTAATCTCTTGCATGGCCTACGAAGACCTATACCAAAAAAGGATACCCTTTTGGAAAGAGGTAGAAAAAACGCTTAAAGCCTGTAGCTTAGCACTGATATTCTCAATATCATTGTTATATCTGGCCAAAATGACTGGGGAAATATCACGTACCCTAATTATGATTACCTGGTTTTTTTCGATTGTATTTATTCCATCTTTCAGATACTACGGTAAATTATTGCTAATAAAACTAAATATCTGGAACAAATCAGTATTTATCTTCGGTGCAGGAGCAACTGGCGAGTTAATTTTAAAGGCATTAGCCCGTGAACAAACAATGGGATATGAAATTGTTGGTTTTTTGGATGATAATAAAAAGCTTAGTCAAATCACTCATCCTTTGAATGGCCGTGTAATACCGGTTCTGGGTGCCTTTGAAGAGGCAGAGAGAATTATCTCCAGCTATAAAGTAAGTGAAGTCATTGTAGCGGCTCCCGGTATGCCTGCAAAACAGCTGGTTGAACTTACAAACAGGCTTCAACCAATGGTAAGTAATGTTATGTTAGTTCCAGATCTATTTGGTCTGTCTATGAATGGGATTGAAGTGGAGTATTTCTTTGATGAACAGGCACTGTTACTTAACGTAAGGAACCAGTTAAAATCAACTTTAAATAGAAGTGTTAAGCGCGCGTTTGATTTAGTAGTGGGTCTCCTGCTATTGCTACTATGTACTCCCTTTTTGTTACTTATGGCGATGGCAATAAGATTTGATTCCAATGGACCAGCTTTTTTTGCGCAAGAGAGATTAGGACAAGATGGTACTACTTTTGTTTGTTATAAATTCAGAACCATGTTTCTCAATGGGGATAGACTATTAAAAAGGTATCTATCATCTAATGAGCTAGCCAAGGAAGAGTGGGAAACCTATAACAAGTTAAGGGAACATGACCCCCGAGTTACTAGGGTGGGTTCGATCTTAAGAAGATTTAGCATTGATGAACTACCACAACTGCTCAATGTCATTATCGGGGATATGAGTCTGGTAGGCCCTCGGCCATACCTGCCTAGGGAGAGAAAACAAATGGCAACCTGGGCTCACGATATTCATGTAGCAAAACCGGGGATTACCGGACTCTGGCAGGTAAGCGGGCGCAATGAAATAGAGTTTGAAGGTAGGTTGAAATTAGATACCTGGTATGTTAGAAATTGGTCGATGTGGCTGGATATTGTTCTTCTATTAAAAACATTTAAGGTAGTTTTAAAACGTGAGGGAGCCTATTAGACTAAAAGGTGTGTAAAAATGATAGAACAAAAGGATCCAGATGTAAGCTTAATAATAGTTACCTATAATGCGGAAGAATTTATTGCTGATTGTCTACTTTCAGTTAAAGAGCAAAGCTACTCCAGTCTGGAGATACTTATAGTAGATAACAACTCGCAGGATAAAACCACGGAGATAATTGAGACGTATTTTCCTTTTGTTAAGTTGATCAAGTCCCATATAAACTTAGGCTTCACAGGTGGGGTTCAGCTTGGTTTTGAGAATTCAAAGGGTAAGTACATTGCATTGTTAAACCCCGATACACGGGCAGAAAAAAAATGGTTAGAAAACTTGGTATCAGCCATGGATATAGATGCTTATTGTGGTATATGTGCTTCGTTAATGTTAAAGTGGGGAACCCAACTAGTCGATACAGCAGGAGATGGATGCACAAGAGCAGGAAAGGGTTATAAGTTAGGACATAATGAGTTAGCAAGTAATCATCAAGAAACCAGAGAAATATTTGCTGCTTGTGGTGGAGCGGCATTGTACCGGCGAAAAATGCTTGATGAAATAGGATTTTTTGACCCGGATTTTTTTCTGCTACATGAAGATACCGACCTGAGCTTTAGGGCTCAACTTGCTGGATGGAAGTGTAGCTATATTTCCGCTGCAGTAGTTGAGCATAGGGTTAGTGCATCAATAGGATATAAAACATCCTTGGCAGTATACCATTCTGTTAAAAACTCGGATATTGTTTGGTTAAAGAACATGCCAGGATTACTTTTATGCGGTACGATTTTTGAAAAAATAGCAAGTGATATTGCCTCGTTAATATACTTGGGAATTATACATCGAAAAATGATCGATGTTTTAAAAGCAAAAATTTATGTGGTTAAAAACATATTTAAAATATTAGACAAAAGAAGGAAAATTCAAAGGGGAAAAAAGGTTAGTAACAAGCAAATATATCAACTTTTAACCCCCTTTCTATCAGTAAATTATCTAAAGAAAATATGGAAAGAGAAAAATAACGAGCTAAAAAATTTTTCCCAAAGCGGGGGTGGCTCTAATAAAGCTAGTGATATCGGTAATAATACCAACTCTTAATGGAGCTAAAGAACTTCCTAAACTTCTTGAACAGCTAACATTACAGACTACAAAAGTACAAGAGATTATTATTATAGATTCGGAATCAGTGGATAAGACACTCCAAGTGGCCAAAAGCTATGGCGCAAAGATACTAAACGTTTCTAGAGATAATTTTGATCACGGTGGAACCAGAAACCTAGCTGCAACGAAGGCCACAGGAGATATAATAGTATTTATGACTCAAGATGCTGTTCCGGCTAATAAAGAAACTATTGGTAAATTAATAGAACCCTTGGCGGAACAGGGTATCATTGTGTCCTATGCTAGGCAGTTGCCGAAGACAGGGACAAAAACAACAGACAAATTTCTCCGGCAATATAACTACCCTGCTAGCAGTAAGGTAAAATCAAAAGAAGATATTCCAGCTCTGGGCATTGGAACTTTTCAAAATAGCAACGTTTGTGCCGCTTACCAGCGAACAGAATTTGAAAAGCTCGGTGGATTTCCACAATCGATTGTATCCAATGAAGATATGTTGTTTGCAGCCCGAGTCATAATGGCTGGCTATAAAGTAGCTTATACGGCAGAAGCGATGGTACTTCATTCTCATAACTATAGCTGTTGGCAATTATTTAAACGTTACTTTGATATTGGGGCGTCGCTGAATAACGCACCTTTCATTAAACAGCTAGGAAAAGCGGAAACCAAAGGACTCGACTTTTTATCTAAACAGTTAAAATATGTATATACAGAAAGCGACTTGCCGTCTGTTCCAACTGTTTTTTTGGAGGCTTTCTGTAAGTATGCAGGTTTTAAATTAGGAGAAAACCATCGTCTGCTCCCAAAGGCTTTTAAAAAATACTTGGGATTACACAGGGGTTATTGGAGCAGAGTTAGCAACATTCTGTAGGGGGCGTGCTCCTCAATGCCATTAGCTTTAGCACAAACAACAAGGAAATAGGCTGTTTTTTGGAGGGAAATATGAACATACTAATTGTCGGAGCCCACGGCATGTTGGGAAAAGACCTTGCAGAAACACTAAAAACAAAGCACACTCTACTATTATCCAGCAGAAACAACCTAGATATTACTGACTTAAAAAGCTGCAGGGATTACATTAGCCAAGCAAAACCGGACTTAATCATAAACTGTGCGGCTTATACCCAAGTGGATAAATGCGAAGAAGAAATAGAATTAGCCTACAAAGTTAATGCCCTTGGTCCTAGAAATCTTGCCGTTATCAGCAATGAGCAAAATATACCCCTAGTACAGATAAGCACCGACTATGTTTTTGACGGTACTAAGGGCACAAATTATCTGGAAGACGATACTAAAAACCCCCTTAGCATCTACGGTAAATCAAAATCCCTTGCAGAGGATTATATTATGGCTCTGCTCAATAAATTTTACATTATCAGAACCTCTTGGTTATTTGGCGAGCATGGCAATAATTTCATTAAAACCATGCTGCAAATAGGCAAGACAAGGGACAGCCTGGCCGTTGTTAACGACCAATTTGGTAGCCCAACTTATACCCGAGATTTGGCCCAAGCCATTGCCGATCTTATCGAAGAGACGAGGTATGGGATATACCACATTACCAACAGTGGCTATACCAACTGGTATGAATATACCAAAGACATTTTTACACTGTCCGGGTATAATGTAACTGTTCGACCAATTAGCACAGAAGAATTTAATCGGCCGGCACCTAGACCCAAATATTCGGTACTTAATAACAGGCTTTGGCAATTAGAGGGATTTACACCATTACGCCCTTACCAAGAAGCAGTTAAAGAATATATTGAGAACTACCTTAAGAAAGAGGTACAGCCATGAAAGGAATTGTGTTAGCAGGGGGATCGGGAACAAGACTCTATCCCATTACCAAAGCAGTATCTAAGCAGTTACTTCCCATTTACGATAAACCGATGATTTACTATCCATTATCTGTATTGATGTTGGCTGGCATCAAAGAAATACTAATTATTTCAACTCCCCGAGATCTACCGCAATACGAAGAACTTCTGGGTGACGGAAGTCAACTGGGCATCTCTTTTTCCTATGCCGTTCAGGAAGCGCCTAGGGGATTGGCCGAAGCTTTTATTATAGGTGAAAAATTTATTAGCAATGATAATGTTTCCCTTGTTTTAGGAGACAATATCTTTTACGGCCAAAGATTTTCAGAGATTTTAAGAAGAGCAGCTACTTTGCAAGAAGGGGCAGTGATCTTTGGCTATTATGTTAAAAACCCTCGGGAATTCGGGGTAGTTGATTTTGATGAACAAGGTAATGTTCTTTCTATAGAAGAAAAACCACAAAAGCCAAAATCCAACTACGCTGTGCCAGGGCTTTATTTCTATGACAATAGCGTAATAAATATCGCTAAATCAATAAATCCCTCAGCCAGAGGAGAAATAGAGATTACAGCCGTAAATAACGAATATCTTAACAACAAAAAACTAAAGGTTGAGCTTTTTGGCAGAGGCATGGCCTGGCTGGATACAGGAACCAACAACGGACTTCTGGAGGCCAGCAACTTTGTTGAGGCGGTACAGAAAAGACAGGGACTCTACATATCTTGCCTGGAGGAAATTGCTTTTAGATTAGGGTATATATCGAAAGAACAACTTTTAAGTTTAGCAGGACCTCTTGCTAAAACCGATTATGGCAAATATCTTATTGATATTGCAGAAGGGGTTTAGAAGTGAATAATGAGTAAATTTAACTTTCTTAAGACAGAGATAGAAGGACTTTATATCATTGAGCCAACAGTCTTTGGTGATAACAGAGGCTATTTTATGGAGACCTACCATGCTGAAGAATTTCGTGAGGCAGGTCTTGCTATGAATTTTGTGCAGGACAATCAGTCTAAATCTAAAAAAGGTGTCCTCCGTGGGTTGCATTTTCAATACAAATACCCCCAGGGCAAACTAGTTAGAGTAATCAAGGGGGAAGTATTCGATGTAGCCATTGATTTAAGAAAAATCTCGAGAACCTATGGGAAATGGTGTGGGGTTATTCTTTCTGAAAAAAATAAGAGACAATTCTATATACCGGAGGGCTTTGCTCATGGTTTCCTGGTGATCTCAGAGGAAGCTGAATTTGTCTATAAGTGTACGGACTACTATCACCCGGAGGATGAAGGCGGGATATTGTGGAATGATCCTGAGATAGGTATAGCATGGCCTTTAGAAAAAGTGAAAGAGGTCATTCTTTCGGAAAAAGATAAGAAGTGGAAAACCTTAAAAAATACCCTACGGGATTTTAAATACGATGAATGACCTTTTACGACAAACCGTAGGAGACGATGCCTACATCGTCCCACTGTTGTGAACGGTAAGAACTACTAATTGAGGTGACCATAATGAAAAAACTACTAGTAACCGGTGGAGCTGGTTTCATCGGCAGCAACTTTATTAACTATATGCTAGATAAATATCCTGAATACAAAATAATAAACCTTGATTTACTAACCTATGCCGGAAACCTAGAAAATTTAGCAGATATAGAAAACCGTCCTAACTATACCTTTGTCAAAGGTGATATTTGCGATATTACCTTGGTTAACCAACTGCTATCCGAAGGAGTTAACTATATTATTAACTTTGCCGCAGAATCCCATGTTGATCGCAGCATAGAAGACCCGGGAGTTTTTATACGTACCAATGTGATGGGCACACAAGTGCTTCTTGATGCAGCTCTAAAATATAAAATTGATAAGTTTGTACAAATCTCAACCGATGAGGTTTATGGTAGCCTAGGAGAGACTGGTTATTTTACAGAAGAAACTTTGCTTGCTCCCAACAGTCCCTATTCCGCCAGTAAGACCGGGGCAGATATGCTGGTGAGGGCCTATCATGAAACCTTTAAATTGCCAGTAAACACCACCAGGTGCTCAAATAACTATGGTCCCTACCAATTTCCCGAAAAGTTAATACCTTTAATTATTGCCAATGCAGAGGAGAATAAAGAAATACCCGTATACGGGGACGGTCTTAACACACGGGATTGGCTCCATGTAAAAGACCACTGCTGTGCCATAGACGCTGTAATTCACCTTGGGAAACCGGGCGAGGTGTATAATATCGGCGGTAACAACGAAAAGAAAAACATTGAAATTGTAGGAACAATTTTAGAAAGCCTTAATAAACCGAAATCCCTAATTAAGTATGTAAAAGACAGGCTCGGGCACGATAGACGCTATGCTATAGATGCAACAAAGATAAAGAAGGAGCTTGGCTGGGAACCAGCTTATTCCTTTACGAACGGTATAAAAGAAACAATTCAGTGGTACCTGGAGAATAAAGAGTGGATGGACAAAATACGTAAGGGAGAATATAGGGAGTATTACCGACGGATGTATGATAATAGGTAGAGGATTTTTTGAATAACCCTTGCTACACCTGCAGCTATGATCAAGATTTCATGGCGTAATTGGGGTTCTAATTGTCAGATGACTTGGCGCGAGGTGGGAGCGCACTATCAAGGCTCATTTATGGGCTTTGGCTTAGTCGCTCTTCACCTCACGGACTTTGATGTTACCAAAGGCGTTTTCATTACTTATCATCAGGATGCTGTAATTCATTGTTTGGCTGGTACTGCGGTGATAAGGCAGAGAATAATCAATTAGCCGGAACCTTTAAATGTATATGGCCAAACTAAATTTGATGGCGAGAATGCAGTAGAGCAATTCTAAATCTAGAGTTACTAGACTATCTAACTCTAGAAGGAGTAAAATTAGTTTGGATGAGGCAGAATTTAGTAGGTTGCCTAAATGACAGGATACTGTTAGTAGGTATTTAAAAAGAAGTTAATAAGTAGAAGGATAATAACTAATATGAGATATAGTAAGCTATTGTTAGATATTGTTAATAATCGTAGACTGTTATGGGAACTGATTAAGAAAAATTTTAAAACAAAATATTTAGGTTCTTATTTAGGTATACTATGGGCATTTATTCAACCGGCGATTACAGTATTAATTTTTTGGTTTGTTTTTCAAGTTGGATTTAAATCTATGCCAGTAGATAATTTTCCATTTATATTGTGGCTTGTTTGTGGAATGTTTCCGTGGTTCTTTTTTTCTGATGCGTTGAATAGTGCAACTACTTCTATTGTGGATAATGGCTATCTCGTTAAAAAGGTGGTTTTTCGAGTTAGTCTTTTGCCAATGGTTCAAATTATTTCAGCATTATTTGTACATGTCGTTTTTATTTTTGTACTTTTTTTTATGTTTTTAGTTTATGGTTATATGCCAAATCTGTATAGTATACAATTATTTTACTATCTTTTTGCCCTTACCTGTTTTACTTTTGGATTGTCACTTATCACGTCTACATTAATTATATTTTTAAAAGATGTCGGACAGATCCTTGCAATGATTTTACAATTTGGTTTTTGGGCAACACCCATATTCTGGAGTCTGAAGCTTATTCCGGAACAATATCAATGGATTATTAAATGTAACCCAATGTTTTATATTGTTGAAGGATATCGTAATGCTTTTATTTATCATAAATGGTTTTGGGAACTTGGCTATACTAACATTGGCTTCTGGTTTGTAACTATCATAATTATGTTCAGTGGGATATCTCTATTTAAGAAACTTCGTCCGCATTTTGCTGATGTATTATAAGTGAAGGGAAATATAAAATGGCAGAAGATTTAGCGATAGAAGTAGCGCACTTATCTAAAGTTTATAAAATTTATAATTCGCCAGTAGATCGTTTAAAGGAAGCAATTAATTTATCTGGTAAACGGTATAGTAAAGATTTTTATGCTTTAAATAATCTTTCTTTTCAAATAAAAAAAGGTGAAACTGTAGGAATTATTGGGAAAAATGGTGCAGGCAAATCCACATTATTGAAGATTATAACCGGAGTGCTTACGCCAACGACTGGTATGATTACCGTTAGTGGGCGAATAGCTTCTTTGTTAGAATTAGGTGCAGGATTTAATCCAGAAATGACTGGCATTGAAAATATTTATATGAATGGAATGATTACAGGATACAACAAAGAAGAAATGGGCACTAAGCTTAATGATATTATTGCTTTTGCTGATATAGGTGATTTTATTAACCAGCCAGTAAAATTATATTCTAGCGGGATGTTTGCACGCTTGGCATTTGCGGTAAACGCTTTTATCGAACCGGATATCTTAATTGTAGATGAAGCACTAAGTGTAGGTGACGCGGCATTTCAAGCAAAATGTATAACACGGATGCGGTATATGATGAAACTTGGTGTTACGATACTTTTTGTTACTCATGATATGTCAGTTGTAAAAAACTTTTGCAAAAAATGTCTTTATTTACAAAATGGCTCTATAAAACTTCAAGGAAATGCGGAGGAAATTGCAGACATATATTTACGTGAAATCAGAGACGAGATGAATGGGTTAAACCAAAACAGCGAAAAGAATGTTTCATTAGAGAGTTTTAAAGATATTGAAAAAAATGATAAACTAGATTTTAAGATAGATGATGCCTTTAAAAAACGCGTAGAACTATTTAGACAAGGTAATGGAAAAGTAAAGACTACTGCATTTGAAATTTTGAACATGGATGAAAAACCTATATTTGAAGCTGATTTCAATCAACAAATTATATTGCGGTTTTATTTGAAATTTTATGAAGAAACAGAAGTAGGTGTAGCTTATCATATTCGTGACGATAAGAATTTAGAAATTATAGGGAGTGGGTTAAGGCTTGAATCAAATAAGTTGCTTTCAGGAAAAATTAATGAGAAATATATAGTTGATTTCATTACTAGAGTTCCATTAACGGAAGGAAACTATAATTTTACGATAGTACTGTCAAAGCCTGTGGATAAAACAGGTGATGCTGCTATTTTTTATGACTTTATAGAAAATGCCCAAACAATAAAAATTAATCGCAGGAAACCAGTGAGAATTTGGGATAAAGTTTATTTACCTGTAGAATATAAAATTTATCCGGTAAATGAATAACCCTTTATTCTTTTAAGGAGTTTTATATGGAAAAATTTGAGAAACCAATTTATGTTACAAAAGCATTTTTACCACCGCTTGAAGATTATGTAGATTATCTAAAACATATATGGGATACACATTGGCTTACAAACAATGGAGAGTTTCATAGGCAGCTAGAGAAAAATTTGGAAAACTATTTAGGTGTAAATAATATTACGTTGTTTGTAAACGGACATTCAGCTCTTGATATAGCAATAAAAGCTTTAGATTTAACAGGAGAGGTTATTACCACGCCATTTACTTTTGCATCAACAACTCATGCTATTGTGATGAATGGCCTTACTCCGGTGTTTTGTGATATTAATCTTAAGGATTTTACGATTGATGTTAATAAAATTGAAAATTTAATTACTGAAAAAACATCAGCAATAGTTGCTGTCCATGTTTATGGATATCCATGTGATATTTATAAAATTAATCAGATAGCACAAAAATATCAGTTAAAAGTTATTTATGATGCAGCCCATGCCTTTGGTGTAAAATTAAATAATAAGGGAATTGGAAATTATGGAGATGTATCCATGTTTTCCTTTCATGCAACAAAGGTTTTTAATACTATTGAGGGTGGGGCATTAACTTTTCAATGTAATCAGTATAAGGGCTTATTTGATTTATATAAAAATTTTGGGATTACTGGACAAGAAAGTGTAGATGGTGTAGGCTTAAACGCAAAAATGAATGAATTTCAGGCTGCAATGGGGATTGTTAATTTAAAGTATGTGGATGAACAAATTTGCAAACGGAAAGAAATTACTGAACTTTATCGTAATGGATTTAAAAATGTACAAGGCATTTATTTCACGGAAGAATTAGAAGATGTAAAACAAAATTATGCCTATTTTCCCATTTTAATTGATGAAAAAAAATTTGGTATGACTAGGAATCAATTATTTGAAATTCTAAAAGAATATAATATTTTCGCAAGAAAATATTTCTATCCTCTTTCTTCTGATTATAAGTGCTTTGAAGGGAAATATAAAAATTATGATCTTGAAAATGCTAGATATGTAACAGAAAGAATTATGACCTTACCTATTTATTGTGAAGTAAATGAAATAGAGAAAATAATAGATATTATAAAAAATTTAAGAAGGTATTAAATTGTTTGACAAGGATATTAAATCAAAAGCTATCATTATATTTTCCGGATATAATCAACGGGCAATTATTGCTTTTTTACGAACGTTAAAAAATAAAAAAATAGAAAATTATGCAATTATAGCAAAATCACGTGATGATACGATATTGCTAACTGAGTACAAAGAAAAAGTTATTTATATAAGAAAAAAATATGAGTTATCGTTAGATGAATTTACTAAAATTATAAAATTAGTACAAAGAAATTTAAAAGTAGAGTCATGTTTAATTGCCCCTAGTACAGAAGCATTAAATAGATTCTTATTGGAAAATAAACAATACTTTGTAAAAATGAACTGTATTATACCTCTTGCTGAAAAAGAAATATATGAGGATATTTCTGACAAAAAAAAATTTGGGATTATTTGTTCCCAAAACAAAATTAGAATACCAAAGGAAATTTCTCTAAGTAACTTTTTTGATAGGCCCTTTGTAGCTAAACCCAAAACTTATTTTGCCCAATCTAACGGAAAAATTCATAGACCGATACTAGTTGAAACAAAAGAAATTTTTGTTAACTTTGTAAATAATTATGACACTAATGATTTTTATTACCAAGAATTTATTGACGGAAAAAGTTACTATTTATTATATTACTTTACACGAAAAGGTAAGATTTATAAATTATCACAAGAAAATTATATGCAGCAGGCTAATGGAAGGTCAATTATTGCTGCGGTAACCACTAATATACACAAAAAGAAAATTTCAAGTGATTTTGAAAAGTTATTTCTTTTATTTGGGTATCACGGACTTGTGATGGTAGAAGTTCGCTTACATAATAATAACTATTATATGATTGAGGCCAATCCACGTTTTTGGGGGCCATCCCAATTATTTGTTGATGCTAATTATAATTTTTTTGAAATATTGTTATCAGAATATGGTTTTTTATTAGAAGAGCCCAATTTGATGGAACCCCAAAAAATGATTAGGTATTTTTGGGGAGAAGGTATTTTAAATGATTTACTTAACTGTAACATGCTTGTTCATTATGGAAACCACAAAAAGGAGATATATAGGAAGATGAATTCTTGGATTAAAATAGATGTTTATGGGCGAAATGATACTAAAAAATTATTTTATACAAAAGAAACATTAATGAAAAAAGGCGAACGAAATGGATAATAGTAGAAAGCAGCTTATAGATTTGTATATGAAAAGCAGTAAACATTCTAATTATCAAATTTTAGCGTCAAATTTTCAAAAACTATTTAATAATGAAAGTTTAATAATTGATTCACGTTATGAACAAGAAAGATTAGATTATATTTTATCTAAAACTAAAATTAAAGACAAAAGAATATTAGATATAGGTGGAAATAGTGGTTATTTTACTTTTGAAGCCATAAATAATGGAGCAAAAGAAGTTGATTATTATGACGGAAATAAATGGCATGCAAAATTCGTAGAATTAGGAACAAAAATCTTTGGGCTTGGTAATAAAATTAATGTCTATAATAAATATTATGTATATGGGAATAAAGACAAAAAATATGATGTTGTTTTTTTCTTAAATGTACTCCACCATTTAGGCGATGATTATGGTGATAAATCTTTATCTTTAGAAAAAGCGAAACAATTCATGATACAACAATTAAATAATTTAGCACAAATAACAGATATATTAATACTTCAGATGGGATTTAATTGGTGTGGAAATAGAAAATGTTGTCTTTTTAAAAAAGGAACTAAAGGAGAAATGCTCAATTATATAAAAGAAAATACAAGTAAAAAATGGATACTCTTAGACGTTGGAATTGCAGAAGAGGATAATGGAAAAATTCAATATAATAATGTGAATATGGAAAATATTGAAAGAAATGATAAATTAGGAGAATTTCTTAACCGTCCAATTATTATATTAAAATCCAGAAATGAGTGATATTGTGTCAACAGTTTCTGTATTTTTAACCTCATATAATCATGAAAAATTTTTACGTGAATCAATAGAAAGTGTATTAAATCAGACATATAAAGATTTTGAATTAATTATTAGTGATGATTTCTCTACAGATAAATCTTGGGACATTATTCAATCTTACCAGGATGAGAGAATAATAAAGATTAGACATGAAAAGAACTTACGTAAACAGTTGTTTTATGATAAAATTTCGCAAATGAGGGGTAAATTTATTGCTGTTCATCATTCAGATGATATATGGGAACCCACAAAGTTAGAAAAACAAGTTAAAATTATGGAAAACCATTCGGAGTATGTAGCATGTTTTACCCACGCACAACTTATTGATGAAGATGGAAATGATTTTGAACCAGTAGATGGTAGCTTTTATAAAGGACTCTTTGAAAAGGAAAATCGAAATCGATTTGAATGGTTAAATTATTTTTTTAATGAAGGAAACTGCCTTTGTCATCCAAGTATTTTAATTCGTAAAGAAGCTTATGAAGAAAATAGATTACTTAGCTATGGATTAGCACAAATACCTGATTTCTTAATGTGGGTAAAGTTATGCCTTAAAGATGAAATTTATATTATTCAAGAGAAACTTACAAAGTTTCGATTGAGGGAAAATGAAAAAAATACTAGTGGTGATCGATTTGAGACTCGTATACGATCTGCCACAGAGTATTATTTTTTGTTAAGTGAGTATAAAATGTTAAAAAATCAGGATGATTTTCTAAAAGTATTCCCTCAGGCAGAAGAATATAATATTAATGGTAAACTTCATACGAAATATGCTTTAGCAAAAATATGTTTAGATGAACGTAAACCCAAATGTTATCAATTTTTTGCTCTTGAATTACTTTTTGAGTTGCTAAATAATCCAGAAGACTCAAAAATTATAAAACAATTATATGACTATACATTTATTGATTTTGTAAAAGAAACTGGAGAATATGATATATTTAGTGCTGTCTCACAAGAACAACTTCAAAATGTAACACTTTTTTTTGATGTTGGTGATGGATTTTCTGAAGAATTATGTATAAAAAAGACCTCATATCTACCATCAAACGGCAAATTTTCATTTGAGTTTAATATTACTGAATATCTTAAGATCAAAGATATAAAGCAAAAGATAGTATCCTTACGGTTTGATCCATGTGAAGGGTTATTTTCTATTTGCAAAATTGAAAATGTTAATTTTGATGGATTAGTATATACTGCAACCCCATTGAATTCTAGTGGAAGTTTTAATGGCTATGATACCTTTTTAATTCCAGATCCTATATATATTTTAGAAGGTGATTTTAAAGGAGGTAATATTGTCATCTCAGGGTCACTTTACATTATGGATAACTATAAAGTGGCAAAGGAGATAGCATTAATCTGTACAGAAAAAGAAGCTTTACAATCTAAATATGGAAATGCTCAGCAAGAGATTTATAATACTTTGACAAATAGGAATAAACTTCAAGCTCAGTATGAGAATGTATTGACAGATAGGAATAAACTCCAAGCTCAGTATGAGAATGTATTGACAGATAGGAATAAACTTCAAGCTCAGTATGAGAATATATTGACAGATAGGAATAAACTTCAAGCTCAGTATGAGAATATATTGACAGATAGGAATAAACTCCAATTTGAGTATGAGAATGTATTGACAGATAGAAATAAATTTCAAGCTCAGTATGAAGATGTATTGACAGATAGGAATAAACTCCAATTTGAGTATGAGAATGTATTGACAGATAGAAATAAATTTCAAGCTCAGTATGAAGATGTATTGACAGATAAAAATAAGTTCCAAACTCTTTTTGAGAAGACTCTGATAGAGTTAAAGAAATGCAAGGATGAACTAGATGAAATACACAGCTCAAAATGGTGGAAGATGATAACAAAGATTAAATCCTTGATGGGTAGGCGAAGTCTGAAATAGCAGACTAGTATTACCTAAAAGCTAAAAAGCATAGCAATATGATAACTTAAAAGACTTAAAAGAGATATAGGTAATGAATCAAGACACCGTTATAATACAGTAACCTTGAGTTTTAGCCAATGGAATTGCTGTCTATGCTATGATTTCACGGTATACTGAGTGTAGGGTACGGAAAGGATAATTTGTTTCAAGATCAGCTTACGTTTTCATAGCGACACTTAATTATCTTAGGTTTTGCTGACTGTTTAGGCGTGATAAAAACCGTTGATGACAAGTTCCAATTGGGAGCTTATCTTTCAAAGAACCGTGAATGAGAGGTTCTATATCAAACTGTTATCTAGAGGATTTCTAAAAGTTTGTTAATCAGCTGAATATTAGAAAGTACTAACCCCATTGATAGTAGCGGGAAAAAGCAACGACTAAGGTTTTGCGGACATCAATACCACAACAGATTCGGTAAACGAAGGCCATCGGAAAATTCCTTTCAAAGAGAGATAAGCAGTATTGACTGAAGTAACATTTACACGCGTGCTTGAAGTCACACCTATTTGTGATTGGAAAGGCACTCTAGATATATGCGGTCACTCCAATGTTGGAGCAGTTTATTTAACTCCCTGTGATGTGTAGTTAACTGTTATCCCTGGCTGTAAGATTGAGAAAGTGCTCAAAGGCAAATATTTCATCACATTTTGCCTTAAGCGAAGCGAAAGGAAGACAATAACGTGATAATATGTACTTCAATTTGTGCTAATTACTTACCAAAGGCTAAAGTGCTTGGAAGATCAATAAAAAAACACATAAGTGATGCATCTTTTGTAGTATGTTTTGCTGAAAGAGAGATACCAAATGAGGCATATGAAGCTGTGGCATCCGGGGAAATTGATTATTTGGTTAGAGGATGCGATTTGGGCTTGAATGAAGACTTTAATCGTTTTATGTTCAAACATACAATAGTTGAGGCATCAACAAGTATCAAAGGTATGCTGATGAAGCATCTTTACGAACGTTTTCCTGATGAAAATAAATTTATATATCTTGACCCAGATTGCGTGGTTTTTAGTGATATATCGGAACTGCGTACTATGCTAGATACTAGCCCTATTGTGCTTTGTCCTCATTTGATGCAACCAGGTCATATTGATATGGAAATAAGTTCAATAAAGTATGGCGTATACAATCTTGGTTTTTTAGCAGTTAACAGAGACAGAGAAGCACTTGATTTTATTGACTGGTGGGCAGAGAGGCTATATCTGTTTTGCTATGATGATTTATCTAATGGATTATTTACCGACCAACGGTGGGTAGATTTAGCTCCGACCTTTTTTAATGTGAAGCTGATTCACCATTATGGCTACGATTTTGGCACATGGGCAGTTAAGGATGTTGAAATTACCAAGAAGGATGGAGCTTATTTCATTAATAATGATCCACTTAGATTTGCACATTTTTCCGGATACGATGGTGGTACTATTGACATGGTTAGTAAGTGGTGGCTGTCAGAAAAAAATGAAGTTTATTATAGAGAATTAATAGAGAACTACTCATCCGCTCTAGATGATTGTGGACAACAGGCATTAGGGAAAATTCCATGGAGTTATGCCTGTTATTACTCAGGCGATCCAATTTCTAAAGAAGCAAGGATTAAGTATCGAGAAGAAAATAAGCTTAGATGGACTATAGACGATCCATTTAAGTATTCTGACGAATGGCTGTCTAAGAAATTGGGAGTTTCTATAATGAAAAATGAGCCTGAGTGGGCGAAAAGGGCAAAAAAGGCGATAGATATCTGGGTTAATGAAGGTTTTATTTCACTGACAAAAAAGTTACTAAGGAAAATGGCTAGAATTTAGCATGGTTAATAAGGCTACAGAGATATAAAAAATAATGAATTATGTAATGAGGTCATACACACTAGGCGTTACATGCAAAAAACAAGGGAGAGTTGAAATGAGTTCAGTTTGCTATGTTATACCTTTTGCTAAATCTGTACTAGCCAAAAATGTACTATCAAAAATAAAATTACTGAAATCTTCTGGCTTTAAGGTTACTGTCATTTGCTTTGAAGGAAGTGGAGTCAATTTATTAGTAAACCGTTGCATTGAAAACGGAATAGATATTCGTAGAATTGTTACAAATGAGTTAAATATAGATTTGACTATTCAGAATATACCGTTTCTTGTTTCTTTTAAAATTAGGGAAATATTGATTAGTGAAAGTTATGATATTATTCGTTTTGTTGACTTTATGGGGAGTGCATTTCATTGTATACAAGGAAAGCGGGTTTGCGGTGAATTTACCGAGACGACTCTGGTTGTTGATATGTATGGCGCTTCTCAATTTCGGAATGAAGCAGGAGAGTGTTGGGGTTACGGTGGTTTTGAACAATTATTGGTTCAGTATATGGAAAGGTATTCTTGCGAGTTTGGTGATGTACTAACAAGTCCAACAGATTATATGTACGATTGGGCTATTTCCAGACGTTGGAGGCTATGTGAGAAACGGTATGTAATCCCTCATATCTGCATATCGGAATCACAAAGTTTAGGAATTCCTAACACTTCTCACCTAATTTTTTGTGGAGAATATAGTAAGGCCGGTGGATTGCATCTTTTTTGTAATGCCTTGCGGAGGTTATCAAAAGAAAGTCTAAACAAAATAACAAACATTACTTTTATAGGTGAAATGAGCAATGTAGGGGATATTCCTGCCGAAACATATATACACGATGCTATGAATTCTATCAGTATGCAATATAAGATACTTAATGATCTTGAACCGACGGATATTATTTTGGAATGTAAGAGAAATAATGGAATATTAGTATTTCCGCAAATTACGTCAAATAATGATGGTGAAATTGTAACAGCAGTAGCAAATAATCTCCCTTTAATAGCAATGGCTTCAGATGCACATAAGGAGATCCTTGATGAGAAACTATTATTTGATAATTCGCCAGCTTCCTTAGCAGTAAAGATCCAAACTATTGAAGATATAGATTTTTCAACAGTTAGCAATAAATATAATGGATATATTGCTAGAGCTAATTGGCTAGAATCTAATAATATTAAATCAACAAATTTGTGTAAGACTAGTAGTTCTAAACCATTAGTTTCAATATGCATTGCATTTTATAATCATGGTAAATTTTTAGATATGGCATTATCATCTATAGAAAAACTGGACTATCCTTCTTTAGAAGTTATAGTTGTAAATGACGGCTCAACAGATATTAAATCTATTGAAAGATTTCATGAATTAAAAGCTATATATCAAAATAATAAGTTTAAGTTTTATTCGAAGATTAATGAAGGTCCATCAATTACTAGGAATTATGCAGCCAGTATCGCTACCGGCGATTATTTGCTCTTCATGGATGCGGATAACATTGCCAAGCCTAATATGGTTAGTTCTTTTGTAGATGCCATGCAACGGTCAGGGTGTGATTGCCTTACATGTTATTTTGATCAATTCTGGGGCGAGGGTAAGGTAGCTAATAGTTCTCGTGGACTAACATATGCACTAGTAGGGCCTAGTTTAGAACTTGGAGTATTTTCAAACTGTTTTGGCGATACCAATTTTATAGTAAAGCGAAAGGTATTTCAAGAACTTGGTGGTTTCTATAAAAGTCGAGTAGTAACAGAGGATTGGCAATTTTTGAGTAATCTTGTTTTAAGTGGGTTTACACTTGACGTTCTTCCTTCATCCTTATTTTGGTATAGGGTTTTACCAGAAAGCAACGTTAGTTTTGGTAGTGAATATCTTAAACAACAAATTATATTGGAGACATATTGTAAAAGGTTGCCGCCATATGTTTATCACGTGTTTAATTCCCTGTGTCGGCCAACATTAGAATCTAATCATCATACGGACGATATTCCGGAAATAGTTAAAAAAATAATAAAAAGACCTATTGCAATAGCTAATAAAGTATTGCCAGTTAACACTAAAAGGCGCAACATCTTTAAAAAAATAATGAAGATTATATTTAGGGTTGGTGGATAGAAAAAGAGCAAAAACTCGGTTTACATGAGTTTTTGCTTTTTTTCTATCCACCATGTTATTTGACGCTTACGCTCCGTTCTATCTACCAAGTAATTTGACACTTTTAATTCTTGCGGACGAGGCAGGAAATCAAATAGCAGTTATTGAATAACATTAACCTAATAGTAATCTTGAAAGGGTGGTTGAATTTGAAAAGAATAACTGGAATCCTGCTTTTCTTATTTACTTTCTCCCTATTGTTTACGACCTCTGCATTTGCATACTCGAAAAACAATATCTCTAGAGTGGTTAATATCCTAAATAATGGCCAGTATTACTCCATAGGTGAGATTAGGATTAGTGAGGATAGCGAATTAAATAATGATTTTAAAAATGGGGATATTTTTTCTATATCTCTTCCCGCAGGTGTATCTTGGAATCCTGATACAGTAGTTAATTATACCTATGCCAATGTTAAATTGGTATCCGATCGGAAATTAGAGATTACCATGAAAAATTGTCGGGATGGTGTTACGGATTCTATTGTCTTAAGTGGCTTGCAAATAAAAGCCGACAGCAATGTTGTAGGGGATATAGATTTAGAAATTGATGGAAGAGATTCTGCTGTCACAAGTTCAAAAATTACTTCAAATCAGATTCTTGTACAACAGAAGAGTGAGAAGTATGAAAATGAGATAGTAACAATTTTAAAGGTATTTGATGATTTTTCTGCTTTAATTGCCAGGCAAAACGGGGAACAATATATAGTAGAAACTGAGGTACCACTAGGACTTTGGAATTTGCAAAAGAAGCCGGTTGTTGTTCTATCTCCTGGCTCATTATTTGCTGGACCAGGTGCATACCTTCAGGTGCCTAGTGGGAATAAGAGTCTTCTAATTGATGTAAATCAACTCAACAGTAAGATTACGGATATCCAACCTAGTAAACCAAACGTAAGTAACGTACTTAAGGTTTATGTTAATGGGGAACCAGTATCTTTTGATACCGAGCCAATTATTGAAGCTGACGTAACATTGATCCCTTTGAGAGTCATTATGGAAAAGCTTGGTGTTGATGTATCTTATAATGATGAATTAAGGATGATTACTGCGAAAAAGGATGATAAAAAAATATACTTAAAAATAGGTGATAAAACTGCCAAGATTGATGATAGAATTGTAAATCTCCAGGTGCCTGCTCAAATTATTAACAGTCGCACACTGGTTCCCTTAAGATTTATATCCGAGTCTATAGGTGCAAAGGTTGATTATAACGAGCAAGAGCATACCATTTCTATTCAATTAGTAGATATTTCATAATTAAATTGATCTGACAAATCCAGGGAAATCCCTGGATTTCTTTGTGCGACAGGCAGTTGCATTAGCCTTGGTAAAAGACCGAGGCAATTCATGTATTAGAGACAGCGACAGCGGTACTGCGGTAAAAACGGGTCCAGAGTCCTGAAACATGAAAATTCACGGAGGTGAAAGTCCTCCCCTGGGAGTGCTGGCACGAACCAGGAAGCCTAGTCTAGGGCAGCGTCGTGAGGTGCTGTTTGAAGGAGACGTGGAAGCCGAGAGGCCCATAGGCGGCTTGACAGACCGAAATGCGAAAGCGTGAAGTACAACGGCTGGGTAAGTTGGCGACTGTGCGAAGAAAACGGGAAGCCTACCTAATGGTAACTGCTGCCCAGTGAGCCAGCCGGGCAGTAAGTAGCTTATCAGGTGATGGTGCTTGGTATGTCAAGAAGGAAAATGCGATGACCCTGTGAGATCTCCACTCTTACCTACTAAATAGGGTGACAGCATATAAGGATAAACCGAAGTTGCTGACACGGGTGGAGAAGTCAGACAACCCCATAGTACGGAAGTAAGCATCTGACCAAACTGGTGCTGAACGGAAGGGGGTTGACCTTTGTGGTTCCAACTTGAATTCGTGGTAATGCAAACGGCAACGTTACCTTGGTAAAAACGAGCCGAAGGTACGCGAGAAAGGTGAGGAATAAGACGTTGAATAATAAACTCAAGTTTAAATGGCACAGTATCTATGGGCAAATACTATTTGACCGAAAGCTAAAAGAAGCATGGCGTGAAGTTGAGGAAAATGGTGGTGCCGGAGGCAACGATGGAGAGACAATTAATAGCTTTAAGAAAGAAGAAGATGCTAAACTGGCAGACCTGTTACAGAGGCTGAGAACAAAGACCTACAAACCCTCCCCGGTACGAAGAAAATACATTACCAAAAAGAATGGTAAGCTGCGTCCGCTGGGAATACCAAATATCGAGGACAGAATTGTTCAACAGGCAATAGTTAATGTACTAAGTCCTAAATGTGAGGAGCATATATTCCACAAATGGTCTTGTGGCTACCGCCCCAATATGGGAGCCAAAAGGGTAATGCAGATTATCCTCTGGAATATAGAAACCGGATACAACCATATCTATGACTGTGATATCAAAGGCTTTTTCGATAATATACCCCACAAGAAATTAATGAAGGTACTAACAAAGTACATAGCTGACGGAACAGTACTAGATATGATATGGGAATGGCTTAAGGCAGGCTACATGGAAGAGGGAAAATATCACAGCACTGAAACAGGAACACCACAGGGGGGAGTAATCTCTCCGCTACTGGCCAACCTCTACCTAAACGAGATGGACTGGAGGTTAGAAGAACACAAGATAAGATTTGTGAGATACGCCGATGATTTTCTGCTGTTTGCTAAAACCCGAGAAGAAATAGAGAAAGCAGCCCAAGTTGCAAAAGAGGTACTTGAACAACTAGGACTAGAA
>NZ_FRAR01000021.1 GCF_900142375.1 Desulforamulus aeronauticus DSM 10349
CCCATTCCCATGCCAGGCCCCATTCCCATGCCAGGCCCCATTCCGGGGTAGCCAGGTACCGGGCATTCAGAACCAGGGCAAGCACCGGGGTGGTGACCAGGACTTGCTGAAGCCGCAAAGGCTCTACATACTTCCGCACAATGACAACAAACACGACCACAGTATTGAGACTCCTGATCCGGGTGCCTTAAGCAATGATTTCCACATACTTCACAAACCTGTGCACAAAGAGCTGCCATTTCCCTGGCAAAGGTACTACACCGGGCTATCAGTTTCGCAGTTAAGGTACAAACGTCAGCGCAGTCATGTAGTAATTGCAATTGCTGCGTACGCATGTGAACATCTTGTCTTCCCAGAATGACGGTATGGGTATACTCACATACCACTTCACAGTGTTGTACAGCAGGCAATACCATTTGACTAGTTGGCTGAACCGGATGTTGATTGCGGTAAAACATGATTCATTCCCCTTTCTGAAGGGTTTAACTGATGCAGTTTAAGATTCGCACCAACCCTTAATGCCATAATATTCCATGTACAAATAAAGTGTTACAAATTGAATGCCAAAGAATACCCTATAAAAAAGAACCGGCAACAAAATGCCAGTTCTTGCTATGATTTACCCTAACACACCTATTACCCTATTGTTTTTTAAAGGTGATGCCGTTTGGCCCTTTGCCTACTTGAATGTTCTTGACCACTTCATTTTTATTTGTATCAATTACGGAAACCGTATTTTCATAGATATTGGTGATATAAGCAAACTTCCCGTCGGGGGATACCACCACTCCGTGGGCCCCTTTGCCGGTTTCTAAGGTTTTAACTACCGCCATCTTTTGGACATCGATGACACTCACTCGGTTATCTGGATCTTCTTTGGTTCCCTGGTTGGCCACGTAAACATATTTATTATCCGGGGTTACAAAGAGCTGGATTGGTACTTTTCCCACAGGTATGGTCATGGTTTTCTTCCAGGTGCCAGTGTCCACCATTGCTACGGCATTTTCCGCCGTTAAGGAGACATACAATTGTTTTCCATCTGGGTCGAAGGCCACCTGGGCGGGTTTATTACCTACCTTCACCTGAGTGACTTTCTTGGTAGTTGTATCAATAACCGATACGGTGTCTTCCTTCAAGTTGGCCACAGCCACCACCTTGCCATCCGGCGAAGGGCGCAAACCGTGGGGGCCCATGCCTACTTGTACCGTTGACTTTACCTTGTAGGTGGCGGTATCAATAACACTAACATTATTGTCCACCCCATTGGTTACATAGGCTTCCTTGCCATCCGGCGTTAAAATAACATGGGCAGGCCCATTGCCAATGGTAATTTTCTGAGTGACTTCATTGGTTGAAGTGTCAATCACCCATACTTGCCCGGCCATGCCCGTTGCCCCATGCTCCATACCAGACATGGCTTCCATACCTGGTTGTACCACTGCCACCCATACTTCTTTCCCATTGGGCGATATTTGCACATTATGGGGCATACTCTTGACCTCAACGGATTTCACTACTTTATTTTCCGTTGTATCAATTACACTGACGGTATTACCATCCTCATCGGCTGTGTAAATACGGCCAGCCGGATAAGATACTTCCGCTGCTTTCTGTGGTGCCGGTGTTTCTTGCTTTTTCTCCTGGGTTTGAGGTGCCTCTTTCGCACAACCAACCAAAGTTATGATGAATAGGGTAAGTAAAATGAAGATAGCATTGAATTTCTTAAGATTGTACAATGACAAGCCCCCTTTCACAGAAAATTATGCTACAAAAATACAAGCTTTATGCAAAGCAAACAGCTATTGGCTAATCAATATAATACCTGGGTATATTTACCTATGTAATTTTTTACCCAAAATGGGTAATCTAATTCTGCCTTCGAGGCATATAAAACTACTCTCCGTTAGAGAACCCAGTCCTTATTAGACTGGGTTCTAAAAAATTACAACAACATCCCTATTACCCCAAAAACATCAATGGTACGGATAATACCAATTAGCTTTCCTTTTTCTAATACTGGCAAAGAATTAACCTTTTTGGTTAAAAACAAATCCACCGCTCTGTATAGGTCATCCTCGACATCCACAAACACAATTTTAGTGGCCCGCATTACACTCTTAACGGGCATATTGGAGCCAGAAGAACTAACCGAGTAAATCCATAAATAACTCTCTGGCAAATCATACTTGGTTAGCACTGCTTTAAGAATATTTCGCAGGGTTACGATCCCCACCAGTTCATTTTTTTATTGGTCACCAGCAAAGAACGGTGACCCACAATACCACCGTTTTCATCCTTGTAGAAGGACTTTTTCAAGACCTTGATGGCCTCTCGAACCAATGAGTTTTCATCTACCACCGAATACTCAGAAATGGGAACCATAATTTCTCGTATGGAAATCATGTCAAGTCACCCTTTACTACACAGTAACCAGAGAGTTTCTTACCAATAATGGCTGTTTTACAACCTGCGGTGCTGCTTTTTGAATAGGAATGAAATCGTGGCATACGGTTGGAAGCACTGTCACATCAGTAATAATAATATATTCCAACTGGTGGGAAAATTACCTTGCTGTTACAGAACCCAGTCTCTATTTGACTGGGTTCTGCTAATTCATTATTTATTTCGATAGATTTTCTGAATGATGAACGCCTAACTAAAAAAAGAAAATGCAGCAACATATGATCAACACAAAAAACAGGAACAGTAAAAAGCAACAGCAAACGGGCAGCCAGTTGTGTCCTCCTAAGCCCTCAATTTGGTTAGTCATCGTGCAACGGCCCCCTTTCTAGTATCAATGCTTCACTAATAACCGTTACCTCTCACGCAATTTAACGAATAGAGATAGTTCCATTTTGTTGCGTGTTTCAACTCATCGGTATAAATTTCTGTAATCATATTCCGATAGGGTAAGAATTCCAAGCCAAATAAAATCTTGCGATATCTTTCTACGGCGGACAATTCTCCAAATAAAGCCCGGACAAGTCCATCACAATAGCTTTGAGGTTGTTGAAAGGGTTCCTCCTGGGCTGGTAGTATGTCTTGCCCGGTTAATTCCCAATACAACTCCCTAAGCATTTTGTTATGTTTGATTTCATCATCCCGAATGGCTGCGATAATTTCCTTTTGACCCGGCGGTGCCACATTGAGCATGTAGGTATAAAACAATTCATCCTCCCGCTCCCCGCCAACGGATTGAACTATTAAGTTTAACGCTTCGGGATAGGCGTATTGTGCCACAAACATATAGGTCGGGTAGTACTTATAATTTACACAGGGATATCCCGGATAGGGTGGTTGTAAAGGATTCGCTCCTGGGCCGCAGGAGGGACAAAAATAGTTGGCAGCATTGGTTTTAATGGGGCCATTCTCCTGACTTTTTGTCTTAATATCCTCTGTCATTGGCAAAACCTCCTCTTGTTTATTCCATATTATGTAATTTAATTAGAAAGGTTCCAGCATTTAACATATCATTTCCGCTACTATATAGTTAATTAAAAAAAGAGGCAAATCAAATGCCTCCTTTTTAGCTGATATTATTAAATTCCTAATCTTCCTGGGTGGCAAGCTTTATACAAAAGACATCTCAGCACGTTACTGACTGCCCAAAAAGCAACAGAAAAGCTATCCTTTATCAGCATCTGCTTTGTAATACCGAATGGCCTGCAACCCCAGAATGCAACCTACCAACCAGAAGCCACCCGCAGCAAAGCCTGCCAGCACGTCACTGGGATAATGGACCCCCAGGTAAATACGGCTGATTCCGATGGCCACTGCCAATAGGACAAGGGTGCAGGTTAGCAGGTAGCGCAGGAGCGGTTGACGAAGGTTAATCCAGGCCAGATAGGCCAGCAGACCAAAGACAGTCATGGAAACCATCGCATGCCCGCTGGGGAAGCTGTAGCCAGTGGCCTCCACCAGGCGAGCAACATTCGGCCTGTCTCGCCGAAAAATCCATTTCAACAATTCATTGAGGCTGTAACTGCCAATTAACGCAACTGGCACCATCAGGGCATCCCAAAAATGTCGTTTTACCCACCAAAGCAGTAGTGCTGCCACCAGGGCTACTCCAATCATGACCGTTGACGAGCCTATGGTACTAAGTCCCTTCATTACCTCCGTGGTAAGGGGGCTGTCCAGCCGATGAACCAAATCAATCACTGCATTATCAAACCATTTTAGTTCATTCTCCAACAGTTCACTGGCCAATTTGGCAAAGAGGAGCATACTGCCGATTCCCAGCACTGAACCCACCAGCAGGTAGTTACCAAAGGCACCCAGGGGGGACATCTTTTCGTTGTAATATCGTTCCAAACGTTCCCGTAACTTTACCCAAAAACCATTTAAATACTGCATGGTTTTGGTATGTCGTAAAACAAAATAGAGCAACAGTATCACCAGGGACAGACCGATGGTCAGTATTTCTAAATAACTGCTTAAAAAATGCTTGGCAGCCGACCCCAGATAGAAAATCAGTAAGCCTTCCAGGAAAAAACGGGCACTTCGGCTGAGAATAGACGCCACCACAAATACCGTTTTTTGAATCTGAAAGACCCCTGCCCCAATGGTAAATACCTTGTAGGGGATGGGTGTAAAGCCAGCAATGGCAACAGCCCAACCACCGTAGCGTTGAAATAGCGACTCAATCTGGGCCACTCGCTTGGCAGGCACCCAGCGGTCTAGTAGAGGCCGACCTGCCTTAGCCCCAATAAAGTAGCCGAAGATACCACCCAATACCGAAGCCACCGAGGTAATCAGGGCGTACCACAGGGCTAGCTTGGGCTGGCTTAAGGACATAGCAATCAGTAAAATATCCGGTGGCACTGGAAAAAAGGAAGACTCTGCAAAGGACATCAAAAACAAACCCACTGTGCCGTAAATTTGAAAAAACGCTACGGAGCTCTGAAACAACTGGCTAAGCACCCTTTATCCCCCCTGGTACCTTTGTATTGGGTAATTCTATAGTAAATACCGTGCCGCTTCCCGGTGTACTGGCCAACCAAAGAACTCCCCCCTGCCGTTCCACCAGGGTTCGGGCAATGCTAAGCCCTAGCCCCGCTCCCCCCAGCTCTCTGCTACGGGATTTATCCACCCGGTAAAAGCGATCAAAGAGTTGGGGCTGATCTTCCAGGGGAATACCTACACCGTTATCCCTTACTTCGATCAAAGTTTTCGCCAACTCCTGCCGTGCCACAATCTCCACCAACGAAGCATTGGCATATTTAACGGCGTTGTCTAACAAAATTTTGAGGACCTGCTTCAGTCGGTAAGGGTCAAACAGTACTTGCATTTCCTCGGGAATTTGACTTTGAAACTGCATCTCGGGTGCCAAAGTCGTAAATGCCTGAAGGCTTTCCTCCGCAACTGGCTTTAATTGCACCCACTGGTTATCCCAGGAAGGGATTCTTTCCAACACAGATATCTCTAATAATTCATTGGCTAAATGCCGCAGGTGCTCGATTTCTTGATGAATGGTTTGAAAAAATTCCGCCTTCGTGGCTGCGTCCAATTCCCTTCTCTCCAGGGTTGAGATAAACCCTTCTAGAACCGTCAGGGGTGTCCGCAGTTCGTGGGATGCGTTATCAATAAATAGCTTTTGTTGTTCAATGGAGTTGTTTACTCTTTTTAATAGATAATTAAAGGTTTCTGCTAACTCATAAATTTCATCCTTCGAGCGTGGCAGTGGCAAACCCTCGGATAATTGTGTAAGTTCCTTTTGCTTTACGCTGCGGATTAAAGCATGTACCGGAGACAAGGCCAGCCGTGATACCATATAGCCACTGACCGTGGCCACTATTAAAAAAACGCCACTGATCATGGCAAGCAAAGACCAAACCTTCTCCATCACATCACTAAAGTACTCGTTTTCTGAAAGAATCTCCAGGCTATAGGCATGGCCCCCTACATCTAGCTGCCTTCTCTGTATATAGAGGGAATCTCCTTCCTTGCGAAAGACTTGGAAATTCCCTTTACGATCTAGGGGAAAGTCATACTCAGCGGATTCAAAATCGTCTTCCCCTGCGGCCACAATTTGTTGCTTTCCATCTAAAATGCGGATTTGCTGGTGTGGCTGCAGAAAGGTTTTGAGGGTATTGCCAGAAGGTAGCTGGCCTGTTTCAACCATGTTCTTTTCTAATAAGCTGAGCTGAATTGTGAGGATTCGCTGCTCATAGACCGTATCAAAATTACTCAGGACAAAGTAAAGGACCACGGACAATACTAGAATGGCCAGGAGAGAAAAGAGTGAAGCAATTAGCGTAAGTCTCCACTTAATTTTCAAGGCTTCTCTCCTCCAGCACATAGCCTACACCACGGACGGTGTGAATAAGCTTGGTTTCCTGGGCAAATTCAATTTTGTTTCTTAGGTAACGGACATATACATCCACCACATTGGAATCGTAATAATCATAGCCCCAAACCTGCTGTAATAATTGATCCCGGCTGAGAACGGTCCGTTGATTTTCCGCAAAATATTGCAGCAGATTAAATTCCCTGGGGGTCAGCTCGATTTTTCTCTCATTCCGGGTTACTTCTCTGGTTCGCAAATTGATGGTTAGATCCGCTATTTTGATCGAGATGTCGTCTGGCACGGGAAGTTTATTTTCTCGAAAGTAAACCCTTACCCGGGCCAGCAGTTCTTCGATGGAAAAGGGTTTGGTGATATAATCATTGGCCCCGGAATCCAGCCCGGCAATTTTATCCGGCACCGCTGCCCGAGCAGTTAACATCAGGATGGGCGTGTTTTTGACCTGTCGAATCCTACGGCAGACCTCCAGGCCGCTTAATTCCGGCAGCATAATATCCAAAAGGATCAGATCCCAGGCTTCCTCCACCGCTTTCTTTAATCCTTCCCTGCCAGTATAAGCAGATGCCACCTCATAACCTTCCAGGGTTAGTTCCATTGTGACAAACCGTTGGATATTCTTATCATCTTCGATTACTAAAATTCTTCCCATTCCAATATCCCTCTCCTGTTTATTGGCTCTTTTCATTATAGCCAATACAGCAATGCTGAAACATTAGAAAACTCTCATTTTTCAGGTTAATATAGCTGTACTATCAAAGGTGCGTCTGTGAACTCAAGTGATTTAAATAAAAATGCAGTAGCTGAACGAAAAAGCCAAGCCCGGTACCATAATAGCACCGGGCTTGGCTTTTTTTCTAACATTAACTGTTTACAGGAGCAGCGGCACTGGATTGTGTTTCAGAACCTCTAGTTTTCAACATTTGGATAACCACCTGATTTAAAGCGTCTGCTTTAGGGCTCTGCGTACCTTTGAGGTCTGCTTCTCCCTTAAACTCATGCTCCCTCTCGTCATCATGTCTGTCTTTGCCATCCTTTTTCACCCTAACATCACGATGGTCCTGCTTATTCTGTTCTGACACTGCTTGGTATTGGTCGGGGGTTAGGGTTTGGTAAATTTGTTTAGCTAAATCGGTTCTGGAAGTGGCGTCCGAGGTAGTGGATATTTTCTCTACCAGTGGCAAGAGAGTCTTTGCTTGGTCCGGGGAAAGCTTCAGTGTTTCCTGCTTTTCAAGATAGAGTAAATCTTCTACGGCCTCCCGACTAGCCTGCAGACTCACCCTTTCGGTCTTTGCTGCAGCAGCTTGCTGATCGAAATAATACTCTGCCCCTGCACTTCCCGTCGCCCCTATGACCAGGATGGCGGCCAATGTTAGGTACCACTTTTTGTTGATCTTTTTAAGTTTTTCAAATAATTGCATGTTACCTCTCCTTTCCTTTTCCTCAGTATAAACAGCAAAACTTAAAATTCCCTTTGAAAAAACTACTATTTAAAGGTGATTTAAAGGAATTTGTTATATCATAAGCATGGGGTGATGTGATGAGACTACTATTGGTGGAAGATGAAAAAAGGTTAGCGGATGCTCTAACCTATATTTTAAAGAAAAATAATTACGGCGTGGATACAGCCTACGATGGGGAAACCGGCCAGGCTATGGCCGAGACCGGCGTATATGATGTCATTATTCTGGATCGGATGTTGCCCTACAAAGAGGGTGTGGAAATCGTCAAGGCTTTACGCACGCAGGGTATTAGCACCCCAGTGCTCTTATTAACGGCCAAAGATTCCGTGGAAAATCGCATCGAAGGGCTGGATGCCGGGGCTGATGATTATCTGATCAAGCCCTTTTCCACCGGGGAGTTACTGGCCAGGGTGCGGGCTTTGGGCAGAAGAAAGCTTGCTCAACTGGGAGGCGAAAAAATTGAGGCCTATGGCTTGACGTTGGACCCACTCCGCTGCGAGCTAACCAAAGGTGAAGAAGTCATCAAACTCACTTTAAAGGAGTCCTTGCTCTTGGAGCTTCTGATGCGCAATGTCGGCCAGGTGATTACCAAAGAACAAATCCTGGATCGGGTATGGGGCCTAGACTCAGATGTAGAAATCAGCAATGTAGAAACTTATGTCCATTACCTGCGTAAGAAGTTAACTTTTTCGGAGGTTTCCATTGGAACGATTCGAGGTGTTGGCTATTGTTTAAAGGGGATCTAATGTTTCGCAACCTTCGCTTAAAGCTTACTTTGATCAACATCTTGATCATGGGCATTCTTTTGCTGCTGTTTATCCTGGGCACCTATTTTCTGATGGAGCGGCAGATTATCAAGCAGTCCGAAGGGGTCCTGCGGAACCTAGTGGCAGCCATCGAGTCTGGTTCAGCGGATCGGTTAGCGGAATTTGACCGTACAGAATATTTTTATGTAACCACCAACCAATCGGGTATCATCCTTAAGACTTATTTTGCTAGGTCGGATCTAGATCAGAGAAAGTATAGTGAAATTGTGCAAAAAATAGTTTCTGGCAAAAGAGACAAGGGTGATTTTGACTGGCACGATCATTCCTATAGCTTTTTAAGGGTTCCCCTGCAAAAAGGGTCGGGATTTTTGGTGGTCTTTGTTAGCATTGAGCGGGATATGGAAATCCTGGGCTTTCTTTTAGCAGCCCTGGCCATTGCCGGTTTGGTCTGTCTGGCATTGGCATTTTATAGCAGTCTGTTTCTGGCGGATAAGGCGCTGGTCCCCATAAAAAAATCCTGGCAGAGGCAGAGGGATTTTGTGGCTGATGCTTCCCACGAGCTGCGTACCCCTCTGGCGGTGATGCAAACAAACCTGGAATTAGTGCTGGGAAATCCCAAGGAAACGGTGGAGGAACAAGCAGTCTGGTTAGAAAATATTGGCACAGAAGTCACCCACATGGCCAAGTTGGTGGATGATTTGCTTTTCTTAGCCAGAGTGGACTCGGAACAGCAGTTACTGGAACTCAGTCGGTTCTCCCTGGACAGGGCCATTGGCGAAGTCATTAGACCGTTGCTTCCCTTAGCCGCGGCTAAAGGCATACAGTTGAAGCAAGAAATCGAGGCAGACGTGGATTTTAGTGGGGATGAAAAAAGAATCAAACAGCTGGTTGTTATCTTAATTGACAACGCCCTGAAGCACACCCCTGCTGGCGGTGAAGTTACCCTAGCGTTAAGAACCCGTGGCACCTGCCTGGAGCTTCTGGTAAAGGATACCGGAGTGGGCATGGCCTCCGAGCATTTAAGCAAGATTTTTGAACGTTTTTACCGCATCGACAACGCCCGCTCCAACAACCTGGAAGGCACCGGCCTTGGGCTCTCCATCGCAGATTGGATTGTGAAAAGCCACCACGGCTCCATCCAGGTAAAGAGCTCTCCTGGCAAAGGAACCTCTTTTCTTGTTACTTTGCCATTATAAAGTGAGCTAGATGAGAAAACTCTCATTTTTCTCCCCCTGTTTCTCCGAGTATTCTCAGAAACCCCTGCTAGAATGAAGGAGAATCAAAAAACAGGAGGTCATCCATAATGAACAAAAAAATGTTAGGTACCATTGCCGGTTTAGGTCTCGTTGCTTCCAGTATGCTTGGTGGCATTGCTTATGCTGATAAGGGCATGGGACAAGCTAATTTGTCCGAGCAAAATGCCCAGGCCATTGCCCAGAAGGCACACCCCGGAGCAAGCATTCTGAATGTCGAGCAGGAAAAGGAAGCTGGTAAAGTGATCTTTTCCGTAGACTTGGCCGACCAGACCCAAAAGTACGAGGTTACCATAAATTCCGTTGATGGTAAAATTCTGCAAGACAAGGCTGAAAAGTTGGCATACCGCTCCAGTGTTCTGGTACAGGAAGCAGCCGGTCAGGAGTTAAACGACCAGGAAGAATCCAAATTACTCCTGTCCCTCACTAAAATCAACCTGACCGATGCCATCAATAATGCCTTAACCGCTTTCCCAGGCCAAGTTGTGAAGGCTGAACTGGAGGAGGAAGATGGTCAACTAATCTACTCCGTAGATGTTCTCACCAGCGCTGGTCTGCAGGAGGTTGTTGTAGATCCTGGTAATGGCAAGGTGCTGTATAACGAATTAGAGTCAGCGGATAAGGAAGATACTGATATCCAAGATAATGACAGCCAAGATAACGATAGCCACGACCAGGACACCGAACAAAGCTCCAATGAGCAAGGCGACCAGGAAGATGATGATGATCAAGACTAGCCTAATCGGTTAAAACAGTACGCATAGGCTATCATTTCTTGCCGAAATGATAGCCTATGCTTCATTTTACATATAACAAGGAGACCGCTACCATGAAGTCCCTAAGCAAAAAAATCCCCCTCTTATTGGGCGTTACATTGGCTATCATTTTTCTTCTAGTGGGCTACTACACCTGGCAACAGGGCAAGGAAGAAATTGATACAATGGCCCAGGAACAGGCCCAAAGTATCGTGACTGCTTTAGATGCCAGTATTGGCTCGGCCGACCGCATGGCCGACCACCTTTGGCTGCAGGGTTTAGTGAAACGGCTGGCCACCAGAGGCATTGTAGAAGAAATTAGCTTGCATGAAGCAAATCATAACTATGAGGTAACAGCTAGTTCCGACCCTAAAAAAGTTGGTGAAAAGGCCGATCCGGAGGACATTGCTGCTGCGAAGAAAGACCAAGTGGTGATGCTTGAGACGGTAGAAAACGGTCAACGGATCATGGATATTACCGCTCCTCTCCATGAGGGCAACCAGTTAATTGGCTCAGCTGGCATTAAAATTAGTATGGCCTCCGTGGCACGCAAAACTTCAGCGATTATCAGAGCCACCTTTATTACCATGACCCTGGGCTGGATTGTATCGATTCTTTTTCTTTCCTGGCTGATTTTAAAATTAGTGGTTAAGCCTGTTCAGAATTTAAGCCTGCTGGCCGATCACGTTGCAGCTGGTAATCTAACCGTAGGGGATATTCATCTTAAGGGACACCCAGATGAAATAGGCCGTTTAGCACAGTCCTTTAGTAAAATGAAAAACAGCTTAAAGGATATTATGAGTCAGCAAGTTGGCATGTCTAAAGCCCTCACAACCTCTGCCCTGGAGCTTACACAGCAGGTCAGGTATATTAAAGAAGGGGCAACCAGAAATGAAACCGTTTCCGAGGAAATTTTATCTACAGTGGTTCAGGTGGCTCAGGATGCTAATCAAGTTTCCTCAACTGCCGAGGAGGTTTCTCAAAGTGCCAATCGAGGCATGCAAAATATGGAGCAGGTGAATCAACAGATGGACGCCATAATTCAGTCCAGCGAAGAAACGGTTCGAGTCATTGGTGATCTAAATAAAACCCTAGGGAAGGTAAATCAAATTGTGGTGGTTATTCAAGAGATTACCGAACGAACCAACATCCTAGCCCTAAATGCCACCATTGAGGCCGCTCGGGCCGGTGAGCATGGCTATGGTTTTAGCGTAGTAGCTGAAGAAGTTAAGCGGTTAGCAGAGCAATCGTCCACAGCAGCCGGGGAAATTGACCAATTGATCGCAAGGGTTCGCCTGGATTCCCAAAAAGGGTTAGAAACCATAATGGGTGGCAATACCCGGGTAAAAGCTGGAGTCACGGTTATGCGAGAAGTGGGTCAAGATTTTCAAAATATTATCCAACTGATGGATCAAGTGGTCACACAGTTTCAAAGTTTAGCGGCAGCTGTTAAGCAAATCCCTGAAGGAGTCGAAAACATTGTCGACAGCACCAGGGAGCAGACCGCCGCATTAGAGAATGTGGCCTCTGCTTCTGTGCATCTTTCACAAATATCAAATGAGATCGATCGGGCAACGGAAAAATTTAAAATTTGACATACGACGGATCACTTCCGAAATATAAACACGAACCTCTTTTGAAAGGATGTTCGTGTTTTATATTATCGGTCATACGCATAGAACGTTAATTCCCCCTACGCCAGCTTTTACCAGGGTATCTATTCTAGAACCTTTTTATCCTCACCATCATGTTAGTTTCTTTCATTTCCATCGGTCACCTGCGGCAGCGTGCCTTTTAGGGTATTTCCCTGGGTCTGACACCCTGCCTTTCCTCCGGGTCCTGGCCTTCGTGCCAGCCCACGCTGGCTGGTCTTCTGGGTCGGCACAAAGGCTCACAGGTCGGCAGACATTGGGGGTGGGGCAGCGGTAGCGCTATTCACCAGTACTGGTTTTCCAACTGGCAGGTGAAGGATTTCAAGCCTACTGACTAACTCCCCTTGAATGAGCAACCTACCACAACATCGGCAAGCCAGCTCTCCTTCTGTAAAGTGGGGCGATAGCTGCTGGCCGGGTTTAGCTTTCTTAGCTACTTCCACTGCTCCCTCCTAGAGGTTATCGATCAATTCGTTAATCTCTTTCATGTCCATTTGCCGGGCGATGGTGATACTTAAGAGGTTAATACTTTTTTGCAATTCCCGAATGGTGGTTCCAGGCGGAGTAGCAGGTAACCCACCACCACCATTGGGAAACCATAGTTCGAGGCTAGTCTAAAAAGTTCCTCCATTGCTTTTCCCTTCTTTATTGTATATTCCGCCGTGTCAGAGCCACCCATTAGCTCATTTTAGCCCGGAATGTTGTTGGTGATCATTCAAGCTGATCTAGATTTGGACTATACACTACAGTGTCAAAGTTCCCTTTTGGAGATTTCTTCAATAAATAAACAGGTCTACCCAATTCTTTTGTTAAATCATCAAAGTAGACAAGAATTCTGTTTTCTTTTTGTACATAAGATTGACAACGCTTATAAAGTTTAAGGAATGCCCATGCTAAAACGTTATTAATTGTTAGCTGGGCAGTATTATAATCTATATCCCCTTCAACAAATTGTTTTTGAATACTATATATATATCCTATACAGTTTTTGTCAGGTATGTAAGAACCTTCATCTATTTCTTCCGGGGGCCAATTTTCAGGTTTTTTATCAATGCGATAAAATCTATCTTTCTTTTCAACTATACATCTGAAATAGACATAACTGAACGGTTCTAATATAATTTCTTCAGTTCCCCAGGTTGTAATATTATGTAAATATCTCTGGTGTTTTTTATTGATAATTTGTTTTCTTATAAATCTGCAAACCGATTTATATATTTTCCAATAACAATCATTTATATCTATGTATTGACTCTCATTTAGTCGAGCCGAAAACTTATTGCGGCCAGTTTTTACATTAAAATATATTATATTAGAACCAACTTTAGAGAAATAACTATTCACTGCCCAACTAGAACTCTTATCAATAACTAATTCATTGTCAAGCAACAATATATTATGAATAAAGAATGAAGTTGTTTTTGAAGCTATACGGTCTTCAAAAGAGGAGGGGTTTTTTATGTTTTTAACATTTGATAAGGGTCCAAAACAATTTAAGCAGATGTTTGTACACTCTTCCATTGAATCAATGCTTAACTTATTAATAGCTTTAATGTTATAATTATTTATTATATATGGAATAGGTTTTTTGCAAGTGGGACATACTGAATGTAATTTTTCGTTATGAATCAAGCAATTCTTAACAGATTTAGTCTGAAAATAGGTATAGTGATGCCCCATTGACATACAAATTGGGCAATACCTAAGATTATGATCTGTGTAGTTATTTAAAAAATTTGATTGAAATTCCCTCACTGGTCTATATCTTCCTAAATAATAGTTATTTTCCTCTAGATATTCTAATATTGGGGCATAACTACTATTCCTTATTATTTCCAAGTCAAAATTAAGTCTTTCAAAAAATGCAATATTTCTAGTGCCTATTTTCAAGCACATCTCCTCTTCAAAAGGATCTTTTGCATTTAGTATTAGTTTTCTAAGATCCCTAACATTCCACATGTTTGAAAACGCTAATTTTATGATTATATTTCTTAGAGATTCCCCATTTTTTACCCATGCATTATTCCATGTAATTGAACTTTGATTACTGCTAGATGGACTTATCAACTTAAAGAACATTTATTGCTTCACTACCTTACCCTTGGAGTCCTAGTTCTGCCTGAATATAACCAGATTGCCTTATGGATTCTTCAAGCATACTGTGATTAATCCATTCGGATGGCTTTTTACTGTGCAGTCCGTATTCCTTGAAGAGATACTCAATCGTACTAGTGAGATATTTCATGGGTATCTCAGGTTTTCCACTTAACTTTACTTCAATTCTTTTATTAGTAAAAATATTGAACATTTTTTCAGAGAATGTACTAATTCTATGCCCAGTACTAAAAGCCTCCGGAAAGAAGTAATTTGTAAAAGAAATATTACTCCCTTCTGGATATTCAGTCAATTCATCGTAGCCTTCGAGTAATTCTTTAATATCTTCTTCAGTTCTGATACCACTAAATGCATACTCTCTTACCATGAATCTACCAACTATCTGTTGGCGTTCTTGCTCAATAAAAGTACTTCTACGGTGTCGTAATTCTTTTTGACCCACCAAAAGGTAGAACACGTAATACCCCTTAGATTCTAACGCATTATAGATATCCATAAGCCAATAATAGTGAGGTTCAAGAAGATGTTGGGCTTCATCAATAAACAAAACCATCATACCCTTTTGACTTTTATCAATTTCATTAGAAAGATGGTTTATTAACCTTCTCCTTTTTTCATCGGAGTTTCCTTTACTTATCAGGTCATGTCCTGAAGAAGCTAGCAAATCTTCATAAAATCTTTTTTCTCTTGCATACTGCTGCCATGTTTGGTTTATGGTGAAAATTGGAATATCACCATAGCCATCCTGTAAATATACCTTTAGAGCCCTCAATGCAAAAGTTTTTCCTAAACGTGGTCGTCCGTATATTATTGCACCTGTGTCTTTTTTATCAATACAGGCAGATATATTCTGGATAACTTCATTGACAGGAGGAGTTGATAGGATATATCTTTTGGTATTAATCGGATGAAGTTTAGGGTCTAGTAAATCTATATTGATTCCGTTTAAAATGCTTGGTTTTACCAATCGAATCTCACCTCTTTAAAATACTATTGCTTTTTTCAACAATCTTAACTTAGGTGTATTAACCGAATTATTATCACCGTTGTCTATTTTGTTAAAGTTTGTTTCATTTGATCTCTCACTTGCTTCATCTTTTGTAATATTATTTTCTGTATTTGCTTTTTTGGATTTATTATTAGCGTTAGTGGGGGTTAGGTTGTCTTCATGGACAATATTATCATAGTCTCCAGATTCTTCCGCACCTCTTATTAAAGTGACCAATGCATTAGCGGAAGCTCTATCTTTTTTGCTTTTCTCGCGTAGAAAATTTTGATATATTATAATAGGGTCATCATTTGAAAGGTAATGTAGTTGTTTTTCATTATATAGCTGTATTATAGTTTCTCTAGTTTTTAAACTGTGTTTAGTTCTCCCCCACCCACCTACAGCATATAATTCTCCAAGTTCTGCGCCACTAGGTAAATATGCACGAATTCTTCTTACATCGTCAATATCAATCTCCAGACTCAAGGTTTTGCCAATTAGATCTGGGGAATCAGCTAATATTGAACTGGTATATCTTGCGTTCTTCCAATTAATATAAGGTCTTCTGCCTTGCTTAATATTACCTACGACTTTTCTCTTATCAGTCATTGTGAAAAACCTAAGATTATCTCTCTCAGATTCAGGCAATATTCTTATCTCAAATCTGGGTTCCTCAGATTCATACGGTGTTAATCTTTGTTTTAAAGTCTCAAGTGGGGAATGCCAATACAGTTCAGAATGGGGCTCTCCATTATAATTTGCTATAACTACATCTGATAGTTCTTCCAATTCATCGTGGGTTATTTTATATTGTAAAGCCATTTTTTCGGGATTCTGTCTTCTTATATCACTTGTTGAAGATCCTGTAGTGCTTGGCAACCTATGACCAAAACTTTCCTCCAACGTTCGGTAAAAGGTCTCTTGTATTGATCTAAATTCCGGCGTTTCAACAGGACCTCTAATTACGGATGAATATAAGTAGTTTTCTAATCTGTCTACAACGATCTGAGAAATATTTGATTTTGCATTATCATAACTTATCTCATCCCATAGGCCCCAAGCACATTCTTTAATATCCGATGGCATGCCAGCATCTTTATTATATGTAAGCCCAGGTATTTGAAGTTCCTTTTTTTTCCACGGAACTATTGCATTTTGAATGCACCTTAACACATCTTCAGATGTGTAATTTTCGTGAAAGGAAATGTATTTACCCAATATGCACCGTGTTGCAGTATCTATAATAGTTAAAATCCATAGTCTTTTTAATAATTGAGTTTGAGTATCTCCGTTGGGTAATTTGAAAATTACCATCATTAAGTAATCTATTCTATGAGCGTCAAATTCCACTCTATGATATGGACGGTCAACATAGTACCTCTCTTCTTGCGGTACATTTCGGGCTAGTCTTCCAGCTCTTTCTCCATAACGTGATTTGGCAGCAGTTGCGAAATGTCGTTCTTCAAGAAGTTTACAAAAAGTTCTTAATGAACTCCACGCGATTTTTTTAGTATTAAAAGGATACATATGACTCTCAATACCAAGCGCCCGGCATTTATCCCTAAACCTTCTGTGCATAACCTTAAAACTAATTCTATTCTCTAAAAGAAGTTCAGGATCTTTGTGCTTTTTAATTCCGAGCCATTCTTTTTTTATATAATCTTCTAATTCTGGATAAGAGTCTAATAGGTTTCTAAATGCACCTGACAGGCCTCCATATTTCGAATGCGGTTTGCATTCTGATAAATCTTTGCTTTTTCTCTCTTTAACAGTTGTGTTTGGTATTAATGCACGATATCCCCAAATATCCCCATCTGGATGTTCCATTAAACATCTATTTACGAGTGTACTTAGCCATCTTCTGGAGATCCCGTGTATTGTAGCAATATCCTCCACTTTCCTTTTTCCCTGGAGATAATCATCAACAGCACTTTTTCTATTTAAATAAATTTCCCTTTCCTTTTCTGGTAATGAATCAGGAAAAACTTGTTTCCAAACGGAAGTATCTATTCTGTCAATGCTCATTAAAGCTTTAGAAGTTACTCTTGGTTTTGGCACAATCTAACCTCCGTTCTAGGTCCCAGTGGTTGATTATCTAAATCTGCTTGAAGTCTTCTTTTGTAAAGCAGGTAATATACGGCGTATTTAAGCGATTCTTCATTATAATTGATATTCTTGTATAATTTATAAATGCTGAGTTGCTCGAATTTCATCAACTCTTTAAGAACTAGCTTTTCAGCTTCTTTGCAACGTCTTTCATCCCTACCAAATGGTATTAAAAACCTCAAATTAGTAATGAGTAGTCGTTTATCTCTAATATTTTCATCTGTAAAGACTTCGTGATTGTAAGAGTTTCTAGAGCAGTATTCTTTTTGTGCCGATATTTGCCGGAGTGCTTTTCCAAATTTTTTTGAGGAAGGTTGTAGATCAGCAGAGTATTTTATTTCACGATACACTTCTGTTCCATCTGCATATAACAACCAATAATCAATGATAGATTCAACCAACTCCCCATTCACGACTCCCTGTATTCTTTCGCACTGTTCACAAAAATCAATTATTTGGGGAGCGGTTTCTACTAACACAAAATGATCTCTTTCCAGTGAACTGTATGAACGAACAATTCTTTTTAACTTTGGACTATAGTCTTCATATATGGTACTCCCATACTTACCTCTTGGGGGTATCCAAACAGGGATCTTTCGGCTCATTCAATACCTCTCAAATTTTGTTTTTCGACTTGATATGACTTTTTATATGCTATTTCGACTTTCAATTATACAGACGTTAAAATTATCCAAAATGTTCATAACTTATTGGAATTTTTTATAAAACTCTGTTTTAATACCAAACATATGGGAATAAATTTACTTATTTTTTACGCTATGGGAACATATTAAGTTATTCGGTTTTATAAGAAATATATTCTCATATAAAAACTAAAAAATCCTCAACCCTTGATATTGCAGGGCTGAGAACTTTCGTAAACGGGAACGGTTTTACTAATATGATGTACTCATTAATGCTCTGTATACCATAAACTATACCAGAGACAAAACCTCCAACGATGGAAATATAATAACAATAAAAAACTAAGGAAGGCTTACCCCGGCTCACACAGTTATTTGCGCCTTCCCTTCCACCCTGAATAAACTAAAAAATACGCACACAAAATATTGAAATTATAAAACCTCAAGACTTGATCCTATTAATCCAACTAGATCTTATTGTGATACTTCTAGAAGCTCATTGAATCATTTTTTACAAGAAGTTTTGTGTCGTCACCCATATGCCCAATGACACAAATAAACCACTTTTGTTCATTAGTTAATAATTAATCCGTAAATGTTCCAGCTTATCGTTCACTTATATCTTTCAGTTCTTTAATTAAATAATTTTTAGTAAGCACCCTTTCCTGTGCATTTTGATTGTCTAATGAAAGTTGTTCAATAAACTCCCAGATATCTTCCAGTTTTCGTCTGACCTGATAAAACTGCAGGGCATCAGGATTAATTTCAAAAGAATCATGGAATTTCCGATAAATATTTAAAAATTTATCATAGTATGGCTTGTCAACTAAAAACATCAAATCAGCTTCAACAGGTGCTAATTTCAGCCCTTCCCAGTCAATCAATATCAGTTGTTGCGCGGATTGCATCAGATTCCAATTATGAAGATCGGTATGGCACAGGGCCATTCTTACATAACTGTTTTTTAAACGTACGGACAGTTTTTCTAGGATATCAATAAGGCCATTGATTTGGTCATTATGGGAATTTATCAATTCCCATACATCATCCGGAATAAAGTTGTGTTCTTTACACAATGTGCTCCTTAGCTGCTGCAAAAACGGAACATAAAAATCTTCCTTAACGGCATCCGTGTCTAGCGGAACATCTTCTCCATATAAATGAAGTTCGGCTAGGATCTCAGAGAGCTCTCCTACTTGCTTTTCTGTTAATTTGTTTTCGCCAATTGTTTCTCCGTTAATATATTCATAAAGAAGATAAATTCCATCAACATCTTCACACTTATAATCGCCGTTTATTGTTAACAAAGGTACTGGAATTTTACCTTTCAAGCCAGTATTATCCAGCAGCCAAGCCATGATTGGAACATAATGATCTATTAAAGCTGTCCATTTTAGTGTGGACACTCTACTTTTCTCATATACCTTTAAGAAGTAGCTATGCTTGTGATTAATCACTTTAAATGCGAGTGCTGACCAACCTCCTTGCTCCGGTGAAACGGTGATATGATCTAGAGCATAGTGATCTTTCAAGATGGTCTTTATCTTGTTCATAAGATAGTCCTCCATTTAAAACCCTGTCTTTGTAACCTTTTTAATAGTCATGAGCATATTTTTCTTATTCGACGTTGTGTTTTATACTCCTTGCCGTCTACCCTGCCAGGTAATGCTGTAGATAGTTTGTTTCTTAAGTACAAAAAATCCCGCACCACTTTTATACAGTAATACGGGATTTTTTTTGCATCTTTACATTCTATGAGCCATCGGCAACAGGAACAGGTAGATGTTAAAGGCTACCAGTACCAAGATGAGGACGGAATAAGGAATCACGGTACTCCTAACCTCTTCTCCTTTGTAGTTAGCCTTAGCAATACGGTATGCTGTATAGATAGAGGCTAGAGTACCCAGAGCCAGTAGAGCATACTGCAAGAATACAATAGTTTCCATACCCACTAGGGCAGCAGATGCCCCCTCGTTCTTGATACCCAATAAAGCCAATCCAGTGAATAGCACGGACTTTCCTTCAGCCAGCAGGTGGAACAGATTGTGAGCCATATGACCGGCAAAGTCCAGCGGGATTAACGCATATCCAAATTTGGTTAAATTCATCAACGCATTGTCAGAGTTCTTTAAGGAAGCAAACCAACTTGTTAGGTAGAGAATAAGTGCTGGGATAGCCATTGCCACAATAAAGGTGACGGTAAAGATAACATCGTTATTGCCGGTACCCAGTAGGTTACCCATCCACTGCTGAATTCCCCCCCACACTTCTAACATGGTGATGTTCTGTACGAACACAATACCCATGATAACAATAGCCAGGAAGGATTCTTCTAGCTTAGGTTTGCGAATAAACCATAGTTCCTTGGTAGGAATTCTTGTAGAAACAGTGATCGAATCATTAGGGCAGTTTTTTACACAATCACCGCAGAAATTACAGCGGGCACTATTATCCATTGTTTTAGGGAATTCAAACATGGGACACCCTGGAGCCTTTTCACTGCCTTTATAGCAAGCAGAAACGGTACACTTGGCGCAGATTTCCGGTGTACCCCGTAGCTGAAGTGCACCAGCACGGGAATAGTTGCCCGCCAAACCACCGATAAAGCATAGGTAGCGGCACCATGTTCTCCTTTCAAAGAAGGCTCCAGCTACAATGACACCGGTAGTAAGCATTAGAAGCAATACCCCGGAACCTCTGGGAGACCCTACAATACCCCAAATATGGTCCGCCCAGGTAATCAAAATGAATAGCGCATCGATAATCCAGATACCATATTTTTTCAAAAACTTGGGTACCGGACGCTTATTACCAACAAACTTTTGAACCAAATCACTTACAGTGGCAAAGGGACAGATGGCACACCAGAAACGACCGACCAATAGAAAAATCAACGGAATAATGGGCCACCACAAGACCCAGGTCATGGCTGTACCAAAGTTGTCGTGGGCTACCGGAATGCCAATTAATAACTCATACATAATTACAGCAAACACAATTAGCGTAGGCCATTGGAAGATTCCCGGATACCACTTACTCTTTAATATATTTTTCAGTAGTTGACTGCCTTTATGTTGACTCAACTTAATTCACCCCATTTACACCCTTGTTTTTCAATAACGCAGCAGCAATAATCACCATTAAGTTAAAAACACCAAAACCATAAATCACTGGCCAGTTAGGAGGCGCGTTGGGGTCTTGGGAATCATGACCACCATTGCCACCTATGTCATGGCTGTCGTGAGAGGAACCTTGGTCTCCTCCTACATTTCCTCCATGCTCACTTGCAGAAGTATCATGGGTCATGCCTTCCATATCATTCATATCATTCATATCATGTTCGCTCGTTTGATCCGAGTGGTTCATAGTACTCATATCATGGCCAGCATGGGGATCCGCGTGATCTCCTGCCGCCATTGCGCTGCCTACTAAGGGACCCGCCGCCAGCATAAATGCTAGCAATAAACTAAACCATTTTAACCTCACATCTTGCCACCCTTTCTATCCATTTTCTTTTTCTAACTAGCTATCCGAGGGCTCGTATATTTTCACATGGCTATGATACCTGATAAAGTTCACAGGGCTGTTACAAAAGTTTCACGTTTTTGTGATATAAATAAAAATTCGATTGTAGAATACTTTGTTCTCTGATAACAATTGGCAAAAGTTTTACAAAAAGAAAAAACGTCCTTTTACAAAGACGTCTCAGACTGTCAAAAAGCCAGCTTTCATCTTAATACAAAGCTGGCTTTTCCTATTTATGAGAGAAAACATTGTACTATGCAAAGAAGCCGAGCGTTTCAAACGCTCGGCTTCTTTGCATAGTACAGGCTATTATTCTACTGATTCAACGGGAAATCCCATCGTTGTCCAAGCTGCAATACCACCCGTCAGCTCAAGAACATCATAGCCATTCTCCAATAGTATAATCGCTGCTTTGGCAGCCATGTTGCACCATGTTTCCCAGCAGTACACAACAATTGTTTTATCTTTCGGCAGCTCACCCAGCTTTTCCGCAAGTTGGGCCAAAGGAAGGTGCTTTGCTCCCGCAATTTTCTGCTTCATAATATGTGGCGGCGCATTACGCACATCAACCAGCAAGAACTTGTCTGGTTCGGCCTTTGATGCATGGGTAAAGTCCATAGGACTGATTGTAGCCTCAACTTTTGCTTTGAAATAATCCATTTTACTCATTGCTTCCTACTCCCTTTCAATTTTATCTAACAATTTAAATAACTGTTCGATTTCATCCTGATTGAGCTTTTGCAGAAAAGTAGCCTCACAACGCTTCATGTCGGCCCACAATGATGTAATCAAATCTTCGCCAGCATCAGTTAAGACGAGGCAATAGGCTCTCCTGTCCGTTGGATGCTTCACACGCATTACAAACTGCTTTTTTTCAAGCTGATCGATTATCTGTCCCATTGTTGTCTGGTCAACCCGTTGAATGTTGGCAACCTCTTTTTGCGTTAAGTTTGGGTATTCATGGATAATCAGCATAGCTCCATTTTGCTTGGATGTGATGTCGGCCCGTATTAGATAGTCTTCAAAAAGCCCAAACATACGCTGTGATGCTTTTGCCAACTTAAATCCCAGAGATTCTTCTATTTTCATCTGCATTAATCACCATGCAATATAATAAGTATTACTTATTATAAGTATCACTTATTATATTTGCTTTGTCAAGTTTTTGGTTTCAATCTAGTAATGCCCTCCGTAAAAATTTCTATTTACACAAATAACTGTATATAGAAATTGTATAGAAATATCTACCTTTATTTATTGATTAAGGTTTTAAATATCACAAAAAAGTAATCTTCCTGTGACAGGATTGTAACAACCTTGCTATATATTTAAAAATGTAAGACCTCCGTTACCATCTTTCATATGAGTTGGCCCTTGCATAGGGCCATCTTTTTAAAACAACCCAGTTGGGTAAACAATAAATATCCGACAAATATAAACGGTTAAAAGAAGAAGTTTCCTGTTAGAGCAGACTTACAGTGCTGCTTTCTTTATAACTGCAATCGATCTATAGTCTTACAAACAACAACCTTATGTTAAGGAAGAAGCCAACCTCAGGCAGGAGGTTGGCTTCTTTGCTCTCTTCTCTATTTATTTATCAAAGCCCCTATGGCCACTGGCCATTGGCTGTCCGGTCATTGCAGAACCAGACATGGCTTGATGTTTATGGGTCATTCCCTGGTGGTTATGAGCCATCGGCTGACTGTTTTGGCTCATTGGGTAATTCATTGTTTGCTGGTGCATGGCCTGTCCAGCAGGTATTGTCTTAGACATTGCTTCCTGCATATCCTCAATACTTACTTCAGCCGTCGGCCCGGTAGCATTTTGCCTCATGGTTATAGTGGCCTTGGCAGCATCGGTATGCTGGCCTGGCATGGGGGTGTTGGTCATGGGCAGGGCGTAGGCTGCTCCCACCACTGAAATAGCCAAAATTAAAGTGGAAGCTCCGATAATCAATTTCTTTTTGCTTAGCATTTGTTAAACCTCCTGATGATTTTTTGGGGGAACTCCGGGTTTTCAGATCCCCCTTTTTCCTTTTCACCTACTCGTTCGTATGTAAAAACATTTTTTGGGTGGGTCAGATGTTGGAACATTGTACCAGTTCAAATTATCACGTAAATGTAACATCTATGTAAAAGTTTTGTGAAACCTGCCTGCTACAATTTTATACTAGGGGCGATTTGTACTTTTTCCTAATTATTTTAGTTAACCCACCGAAACAGACTGGTCCATTGCGAATGTCTAATAGCGGAGGAAAACAATGTTTCAATTTACACTCAAGCGATTATTGCAAAAAGCAAAAGACGGCGAAGCAAGGGCCAGAGAGGAACTCATTGTAAAGCACCGGGACTACATCGCCCGGGTAAGTTCCCGTATCTGCAAACGTTTTTTAAACTGGGAAAATGATGATGAACTAAGCATTGCCCTGTTGGCTTTCAATGAGGCCATTAACAGCTATGATTTTAACCAGAATGCTTCCTTCTCCTCCTTCGCTTACACCGTAATGCAACGACGTCTGACGGATTACTTTCGAAGAAATCCTGCTAAATACGAACTGTTGCTAGCAGCGAGCCCCGATCAAGCTGAAAATAATATGCTACTCTTGCTAGAGCAACAATCTCATAACTCCTATCAAGAAGGTTTGCAGCAGGAAAGAATGGCCGCAACCATCGAACTATTCCAACAGCATTTAAGCAAGTACAGCATTACTCTGGAGGATCTGGTGCAGTGTTCCCCCAAGCACCGGGATAGCCGAGAAAAATTGTTTCAGGTGGCCATGACCATTCTCCATAACGAAGACCTGCTGGGCTGCCTGCGTAATACCCGGAAGCTCCCTGCTAAAGAATTGATTGATATTACCGGCCTCAGTACCCGCGTACTGGAAAAGGGGCGTAAATACATTATTGCTACGGTACTCCTGTTCACCGAGCCGGACCTCTTGGCCCTTCAGAGGTTCACCAAACCATTCAGCCCCGAGACAGAGAGGTAATAACATATGGCAAAAGTAAAAGCAGTGGTTATGACCCACAGAGAGAACTACAAAAATGTATTGGTCTACACTGAAGACGGTCAATACCTAACTACCCACATCAAACCGGCCCCGCCAGTGGGCTCTACCGTCTATGTAAAGCCTCCGGCTTTACTAGCCAAGCCCAAGATGTTAGCCGTGGCAGCGGCGGTACTTTTAATCCTCTTCACCGGCCTGATACCCAATTTCGCTCCTACCCCGGCAGCGGCAGCCTATATAAACCTCGCCTGGCAACCGGAATTTGGGTTATGGGTGGATGCAGAGGGCAAAGTCACCCAGACTAATATAGTCGGTCAACCAGATAATGATTTTGCCACCACCCTAAAGGGGCAGGACCTTTATGCTGCCCTGGGTAAGTTATTACAATACAGCCTGGAACAGGATTATTTAGAAAAACAGACTATGGTGATCGGCACTTTGATTAAAATAAATGAGCAAAACCTTCCCCATATAACTGAACAGCAATTAAAAGACTTCCTTTACGATCAACTTGAAAAGCAGGGCTACCAGGGGTCACTGGTGGTAACCAGCCAGCCCCAAGGAATGATCCAAGCAGCCGAAAAGGCCGGAATGCCCCTGGGTAAGTACGCTGTCTACGAAGAATGCAAACAGCAAAATCAACCTGTAAAACTTGACCTGCTGAAGCAACAGGATGTACCCACCGCCTTATCTCAGGCAGGTGTCAAAGCTGGCGACGTCTTTGGCCATCATTATATGGAAGTTAAGGGACATCTGCAAAACCAGCAGGGTCACATGGAAAAGGGAACGATGATGCCCGGCGCATCTGATCAAACCCCGATGCATTCTCCCCAGGGACCTATGAACCATCACTCTATGCCGGATAGTAGCAGTTCCGGTTCCTCCCCCCACACAGACCCTGCTCAAGGCGGTCATATGGGAATGAACAGGCACAACTAAAACAACAAGCCAGGTAGTAAAATTTTCGCTACCTGGCTTGTTGTTTTTATACTATCATCCTTTTAGATTTATATTTGCCACAGGCCTAAGTTATTGGTTCCTTAGTCTTTGAAAATCATCCACTGTAATCTCTCCCTTGTCCAGCCGTGTGGAGCCACTGGTTTTCCTTTCAGCAACTCGTTCCCCCACGGCTGACAGAGCCCAAATCATCAGAAGTATCGGTAAAGTCATACCTACTATCATCATCAAGGACCAGAGAAAACCTGTGATACCATCAGCAAACGTCATCATCATAGTTTGCTCACTCCTTTGTTTCAAAGTGTAACTTTGATTTCTTAATCCATAGGATAACAAAGAAGTTTTACAAAGCTATAACAACTGTTTCACATTTTTGTAACACATTACTCCTTACAGTGTTTAACCGGCAGAACAATATTGAAGGTGGTTCCTTCGTTTAGCTTACTAGCTACATTAATCTGGCCTCCGTGGCCCTCTACAATCCTCTTCACGATGGCCAACCCCAAACCAGTGCCGCCTTGGATCCGGGCACGGGACTTATCCCCTTTGTAAAAACGCTCCCAGATCATGGGTAGATCCTCCGGTGTAATGCCTTCACCGGTATCGCTGATGCGCAGGTGCACTTGATTGGCCTTAGTGGTCACACGGAGGCCAATTTTACCCCCGGCAGGGGTATGTCTGATAGCATTCGCAATTAGGTTAATCAACACCCTTTCGATACGGTCACTGTTACAGATGACAGAAGGTAGCTTCTTCTCTATATTGATTTCCATTTGCAGACCTTTTTCAATAGCAAATTGAGCTAGCTTTCGCTGCACCCGGTCAATAATCTCTCGTAAATCACAAGGTTCTTGATCAAAATCAAAGTACCCCTCTTCCATACGCTTTAAATCCAATAAATCGTTAACTAGGCGCCTAAGGCGATTAATTTCCTCCAAAATGTTCTGAAGATACTCATCCCGTTCCTGTTCCGTTTTCACCAACCCGTCAATCATGGTCTCGGTGAAACCCTGCATGACCGTCAGGGGAGTTTTGATTTCGTGAGCAACATTGGTGACGAACTCCCGGCGGATTTGCTCCTGTTGTTCCAGTAGGCTGATTTTTTCCTGCAAACGAGAAGCTAGGGTATTAAGAGAGTTGGCTAGTAGGCCAATTTCATCGTTGGTTTGAATGTCCACTCGTTGTTGATAATTGCCACTGGCCATTGCCAGAGCCGCTTTGTTCATTTTCACCAGAGGCTTCGAAAGGAACCTAGAGAAAAACAAGCTTAGCAAGGCAGCTAGAATAACACCTCCGACGGCGGTGTAGATGGTTATCCTTTGCAATCGTTTCAGTTCATCTGCTATGGGATCTAGGGGAGCATGTATCATGACCGCTCGCTCGATATTATTAGCGTCTTTAAAGGGAATGCCCACCGATAATACGTCAGTATTAAGGAAGGGGTTGTTGCCCTTGTGGACCACCGCCTGACCCTGGTAGAGTTTTTCTAAATCCTCCATCCCCATGGGCCCGTGATGAGGGTTGTTCATGTCCATCGGCATATTCTTGGTACTAACGCCCATGCCCTGGCACTGCATGACAATGCCCTTTTCATTTAAAATCATTACATTGGCATTATACAGGTCGGCAATGAAAGCTACTTTCTGATCCAGAGCAACCGGGTCTTGCTCCGCCCGGGCAATATCTGCTACCTTATCACCCAAGGTTGTCAGTTGCTTGACCTGCTGCTCGTAGTACAAACCTTCCATAAAACTACTCTGGGCAGCACCGACGATGCCGATTACCAACAACAGCAAAATGGTCATGATCACCCACAGTTTGGTGACAATGTGGTTAATCTTCATGATTCCACCTCAAATTTATAGCCCACACCCCAAACAGTTTTAATATAGGAGGGAGCACCGTCCGTCCGCAGCTTGTCCCGCAAACGGTTAACGTGGGTATCAACGGTCCTAACGTCTCCGTAGTAGTCAAAACCCCAAACCTCCTCTAAAAGCTGCTCTCGGCTATAAGAACGCCCGCTAGACCGGGCCAACAGTGCCAGCAGATCAAATTCTTTGGGGGTCAGTGTAATGGGTTTTTCTTTAACCAGTACTTCCCGACTAATTAAATCAATGCTCATGCCAGGTAACTTTAAAAGGTGTTCTTCTTTTTTCTCCCCCGCCTCTGTCCGGCGCAGTACCGCTTTAATGCGGGCCACCAGTTCCCGGGGGCTGAAGGGTTTACCCATATAGTCATCGGCTCCAAACTCCAAGCCTAGAATACGGTCTACCTCATCATTTTTGGCCGTCAACATGATGATGGGTACCTTGGAGACTTTGCGGATTTCCTGGCACACGGTTACTCCATCCAGTTTAGGCATCATCACATCCAGCACGATTACATCCCAGGCTTCGGCCCGGAACTTACGCAGAGCTTCCTCACCGTCTTTCGCTTCCCCCACCTGATATCCCTCATTGGTTAAATAAATGCCAATGACCTGGCGAATTTTATCTTCATCATCTACCACTAGTACATGTAAAGGGCTCATACTAGAAACCTCCTTCATTAATCCCTTAAGGATTCCTGTGTCTATAGTAAAGGGAAAAATATACCCTGTCAAAGCTTGCAAATAATTGTCACAAAAATGTTAAATTTGTTAGAAAAACTTGGCTTGTGCCAAGTCTTTGACGCAGGCAGAAGCATTAGTTTTTCTTATACTTTCGTCAATAGAAATTTTATACTTTCTGAAAGTGCGAGAAGGTTGCTAGCCCAACCAATTAGCAAGGATAAACCATTACTAAAAAATTACCTTGCTACTTTTAACCTTTTTATTTTTTATGGGGGCAAATATAAACAAAATGTGATATTCCTGAAACAGTTTTGTGAAACTTCTTTGCTATAGTAATACCTGTAAGAACAACAACTGGTCGGGAGGTGAGCCAAATGTTTACAAAACACTGGATGCTCCCCGCAGTGGCCCACTGCAAGGGCGGCTGCTGAAAACGTCCAGAAATGAGACGGTAATGGCTACAATTAAATATAAATTAAAAACTATTAGATGGAGGAATGAATCATGAAACGTAAAATTACTGCCGGTATTGTAACTCTTGCCTTAGGTGCCCTACTGGTACCTGCTGCTTTCGCTGCCAGCGATAATACCCAAGGAAACACACCACCCAGCACCCAAAACCAGCAATACTTTAATCAAATGTTTGACTGGCACAAAACCCAGCTGGACAATGCAGTTAAAAACAATCAATTGACCGAAGATCAAGCCCAAGCCTGGAACCAGCACTTTGACCAAATGAGGGATTTTCATAATCAGTACGGCATGGGTATGGGTAGGGGCTCTGGCATGATGGGTAACTGTAACGGTTTTGGCCCCGGTATGATGGGTAATTTCAGCGCCCCTGCCAATAAGTAAATGTAGCCATCAGGAAAACGCACGAACCCCTGTTTCAAGGGTGTTGGTGCGTTATTCTTATAGAGACGACATTTGCTTTATAAACAAAGTAAGAGCTGTTTTTCCTACTGAAGCCCTGCCTGTATAAGAAGCCCTCTTCACACTCTGCAACACTAGGTTGTGTCATAAAAGATATTGTGAAACATTTTTAAGTAATAACCGTCTAGTAAGATGTAAGTAATTTTTCGAAAAGGAGACGACAGAATGAACTTAAAAAATGTACTTGCAGGATTTTTATCGGTTGCGATTTTATCAACTACATCCGTAACAGCTTTTGCGGCGACCACAGGAGATCTACAAATTACTAACGATATAGCGAGCACTGAAGTAAGTGCAAAACAATCATATTTCAACTCTTTTACCGGCACAGTTAAAGAAATAAGAGAATCTGAAAATGTGAAAGGTTCAAAATTCATTACGGTGGAAAGTGAAGGCGGGTCAACAGCCAACATCGTAGTATCTAATGAAACCTATGTTGTGAATAATGCGGAAATCATTGTAGGCTCGGTAATCACCGGATTCTATGATGCCAACGCTCCCATGTTAATGATTTTCCCGCCACAATACAACGCCAAAGTTGTTGCTGTTGAAAACAAAGAGCAAAATGTTAAAGTAGATGTATTTGATAAAGACTTAGTTAGTGCTGACCATTCTTTAAAACTCAATATTAACGAGGATACAAAAATTGCCTTAGAGGATGGAACAGTTTTTGACGGCGAACTCGCAAATAGAAAGCTGGTCGTAATTTATGGAGTAACTACTAAAAGTATCCCTGCTCAAACAAACCCAACCCAAATTGTGGTATTGTATGAAAAGGCAGTTCCTCCCATTCATAACGTAACAGATGAGGAAAAAGCCTCCCTTGTTGGAGATGTTTCAACCAAAGAGATCATTGTTAATAACAAAAAAATAGAAGCCCCGGCTGCTTATACTAATAACCAAGGCACTGTCATGGTACCGCTTCGTGTCATCTCAGAAGCACTAGGATTTGACGTGACTTGGAGTGACGAGTCGCAAAGTATTATGCTTGGCCAAGGTATCTCTTTAACACCAGGGAAAGATAACTACGTTTACATGAAAACTTCTCCTATTCAACTGGGAACAGCCCCGGAATTAGTTGAAGGAACTACCTTTGTCCCCTTAAGCTTCTTCAAGGAAGTAACTCGCATGAATAATGCCTATGTGTTTGAATCCCAAATTGTCATAGATAATGGTACCCCTATGCAATAACCTACCCTTAACGTAGCAAAAACCCCTCTTCACTTGTAGATGGTTTATTTTACCATCCAGTTGGAGAGGGGTTTTTTACATATTTATTACAGATCAAAATCTCCCGCCGCCTCAGGCTGATAAAGCAATTTCTCTACTCTCAACTTTACCACACCATCCGGTACTTTCCATTCCAGCACATCCCCTATCCGGTACCCTAGAATCGCGGTACCTACCGGAGCCAATACAGAAATTTTATCATTAAGCAGGTCTGCCTCTTCGGGGTAAACCAGGGTATAAACCATTTCTTCTTCGGTATCTAAATCTCTTAATAATACCTCTGAATTCATCGTAATAACATCAGGCGGTATCTCTTGCGATGTTACTATATTCGCTCTATCTAATTCCTGTTCCAAGTTAATCAAATATTCTTTAGTACCAACATTAAACTCTTTTTCCTTATCAATTAGCTTCTTTAGCCTAAGTTGGTCAGTATTTGTGATATAAATGATTCTGGACATGGTATCAACCTCTCTTCTTTTCCTTATTAACTTACCAAACTAAAAAATTCACAAAAATTCATAAAGATACAGCGACTATCATATAGAGGATAGTCGCCGATAAAAAATATATCTAGTTAGCCGTTCCGAGGTAACTTACTTTAGGTCATTATATTAAATATTGGTGCTTAAGTAAAGCTAAATAATAGTGTTTATAATTATCATCTTTTGTCGGTACTATTTACATAGTAATAATGGTTTTATTAGCTTATCAATATAGTACGCTTCTTTTCCCATGGGGATTTCTTCGGAGAATCACAACATTGAACTTACTACATCCTGTTTAGAATTGAAAGAAGAAATATGAAGATATTTGTCGAAATTCTTTGGTATAATCATAGAGAAAAGTACTTGGGACAAAAATTATTGAAACCAGCCCCTTTATTCATCTAAATCTTACATGGAGTGATCAAACTTGCTGATATTTGTCATTAATCCTGGCTCTACCTCCACTAAGATCGCCGCTTTTCAAAATGAACAAGTTCTCTGGAAAGAAGTTATAGATCACCCGGATCAAGATATTTGCTCCTTTGCAAAAATCGCTGATCAGTACCGTTACCGAATGGAGGCGATAATAACTGTCCTCAAAGAAAAGGCATACCAATTAGAACAATTCCATGCCATCGTAGGCCGGGGAGGTTTATTAAAACCCATGCCCGGCGGAACCTACCTTGTGGACGAGTATTTAGTTAACGAGTCGCACAATGCTCCCGGCGGAGAACATGCTTCTAATCTGGGTGCCGTTATAGCCTACCATCTAGCCCAATCGGTCAATATTCCTTCTTATATCGTAGATCCGGTAGCTGTGGATGAAATGGAGCCGGTAGCTCGCCTGTCCGGACACCCTGAGCTACCACGTATAAGTCTATCCCACGCATTAAATATGAAAGCTGTAGCCCGTAAGGTAGCCCGGGATCTTGGCAAAAGTTATGAAGATATGAATTTTCTTATCGCTCACCTGGGAGGGGGTATTTCGGTAACCCCCCACCGTCGGGGCCAAATGATTGATGTTAATAACGCCAATCATGAAGGACCCTTTTCACCGGAGCGCTGCGGTACCCTGCCCTCTGCTCAGTTGATCAAATTATGTTATGCCGGCAAATATACTGAAAAAGAAATGTTGACTAAGGTTCTCAAGGAAGGTGGCCTGTATGCTTACCTTAGAACCAAAGATGCCCGGGAAGCAGAAAAACGCATGACTGAAGGAGATGCCCAGGCTAGATTAGTCCTGGAAGCAATGTGTTACCAAGTAGCCAAAGAAATCGGTGCCATGTCTACGGTGCTAGCTGGACAAGTAGATCGTATCGTCCTTACTGGCGGTCTAGCCCATTCCCAATTTATCACCGAGGAAATCACCCGACGGGTCTCCTTCATTGCACCGGTAACTCTGGTTCCCGGTGAGGAGGAAATGGAAGCCTTAGCCTTGGGAGCACTAAGAGTATTAAAAAAGGAAGAAACAGCTAAAATTTATCGTGTGTAAAATAGATACCACTCAATTTGTCAGTTTAGGAGTGTTGTTGATGCAATTTAAGAACTTTGATCAAGTTCTGAAAGGCGTAAAAAGTTTACCCAAGCTACGGGTCAGTGTAGCCAACGCCCAAGATGAAAAGGTTTTACTGGCTCTCAAAAAAGCCATGCAAGAAGGTTTTGTGGAACCTGTCCTCGTGGGTTCCCGTAGCGAAATTGAACGAGTTGCTTGGGATATCAACTTTGATTTAAAAGGTATTGAAATTTGGGAAGCAGACGCCCTGGGGGCTCCTGAAGTAGCTGTTAAACTAGTCCGAGGTGATTTCTGCCAGGTATTAATGAAGGGACTGGTGAACAGCAGCACTTTCTTGAAGGCGGTATTAAACAGTGAATGGGGTTTACGTACAGGGAAGGTTCTTAGCCATTTAGCTGTTTATGAGGTAAAAGGCTATGACCGTCTACTATTTTTAACGGATGGTGGCCTGAATATCGCTCCGGATCTTGAAATGAAAAAACATATTTGTCAAAATGCCATTGATTTTGCCCATTCTCTGGGCATTACCCTACCCAAGGTAGCTGTTCTCTCCGCCAATGAGCAAGTTAACCCTAAAATGCCAGTCACCCTGGAAGCCCAGCAAATTAGTCAAATGGCCCAAAAAGGTGAAATTACCGGCGCCCTGGTGGATGGACCCCTAGCCTTGGATATCGCCATTAGTAAGGAAGCTGCTGAACACAAGGGAATTAAGAGTCCGGTGGCTGGACAGGCAGATATTTTGCTGGTTCCTAATATTGAAGCAGGTAATCTGTTAGGAAAATCCATTACATACTTTGCCGGTGGTTTAATGGCAGGGGTTGTTTTAGGTGCCGGAGCACCGGTGGTCCTCCCTTCCCGGGCAGACACTCCCCAGGCTAAACTGCTTTCATTAGCTCTCGCCTGCCTGGCCAAACATGGCATGAATAATCAGGATAAATTTCGCTGCGAACAAATAACCGGATAATCCGTTCTTGCTAAATAGACTATAATCTACAAGGCTCAATTCTTACAACAATGACTTATTTTGAACATAATATCATTTGCTTAGAGGAACTAAGCATAATATGACGAATTTTAAAAATAGCATAAATTATGAATGTTGACTAATTCTTCCTAAGTAAATTGCCCCCCATGTATACAAAATATTTTAGCCGGTATTATTTAGTAAATTGGCATAAAATTTTTATGACAAAATTTCTCTTTCTGATAGCCTAAAAAAGAAAATGCCGAAAGATTTAAAAATAATGTCCGATATTATTTCTAAAAGAGAGATTTGAAGAGGGGTAATAATGTATGGAAAATACCAGTGGTGATAAAAATTTAACCTCCCCAAATCTACAGGCTTCGGTTCCTAATTCTAGCCCCACTGAAAGAAAGGGCTTGGCCTGGGTAAAAGATGGTAAAATATTTGTCCAAAACCCAATAGGTGATGCTCCTAAGGCTACTTTTACACCATCCCCAGAAGTTCAGGTACTGGTTAATGGCAACCCCATTATCAGTAAAACGGAATTGTCTCAGGAAGATAGCATTGAAATAACATGTATTAGTCATACCGAACCTGGTCAGATCAAAGTACTGGTTTCCCCAGACAAAATGAATGGGATTCTTGAACTAAGCAACGAATATATAAGTACTTTTGAATTGGTAGATAGCCAACCAGCCAATAATTTAACAGTAAAAACAACACGCAAAAGAGAATTGGCTTTTGCCCATACTAAAGAATCCTTGCTTAAATTGCTTCATACCAACAACGTGATTTATGGCATTGATGTAGCTGCCTTGGATGATTTAATCAAGAATCCCCAGGATGGCATGGTGGTAGTAGCAAGGGGCCTCGCGCCAGGTGCTTCCACCGACGATTATATCGAACTATTATTTGACCAAAAAAGCAACGTACCCTTAGAAGATTTTTCAGGAAAGATCAGTTTTAAAGAACAAAGTAATATCCAATCGGTAACATCTGGCGAAACCTTAGCCCAAAAAGTTCCCGGAAAAATCGGTACCCCTGGTATCAACGTTTTTAATCAACCCTGCGTAGCCCGAGAACCAAAACGAATTGACCTAGTAACGGGACCTGGTGCAGAACTCTCTGAGGATGGTAGCAAAGCCATTGCTACCAATGATGGACAGCCAAAAGTGAAGAAAGCTGCCAACACCATGGTTATTTCTGTGGAACCAGTGCTATCGATAAATGGAGATGTTAACGTAAAAACCGGCAACATCCGCTTTAAAGGTGATGTTAATATCATCGGCTCCGTGGAAAATGATATGAGTGTCAGTGCCACAGGCAATATTACAGTTAATAACCTTATCACCAAGTGTACCATTATTGCAGGTGGTGATATTGTCATTAAAGGAAATATTGTTAACTCTGAAGTTGTCAGCGGTGGTTTTATTGTATTGTGTAATACGTTAAAACCTCTGTTAGGGGATTTATTAAAAATCCTGGAAGACATCTATATTTCAGCCTCTTTAATGATGGAAAAACTTCCAGCCAAGTCAAATGTTATCTTTGGCAATGTGTTGGTTTTATTAATTGAGAAGAAGTTTATTCACTTCCCTTCTTTACTTGAGCGTACCAATAAAAAGTTAAAACAACTGGATTTAAAATTATTGGGTAACTTCGAAAATACTTTGGAAAAAATAATTGCTAGCTTGACAGGGATTAACATCCTAAATTATAAGACTCCTGCGGATTATCAGCAAGTATTACATGAATTAAACAAGTTCTTTTATTTCATAGATTCCTTAATTAGCAAACGAAGCTTAGTCAATGTAAAAGTAGCCTTAAATTCTGTCATCCGCAGTTCTGGAGATGTTATGGTCAGTGGCGGATTATTTAATACCCATGTAGTGGCCGAAGGAAATGTAAAGGTTGATGGTATTGTGCGAGGGGGCATTATTGAGGCGCTAGATGATGTAACAATAAAGCAAATTGGCTCAGAAATGGGTACAAAATCAATCGTTAAAGTAGCAAGTGGTAAAAAGATAAAATTAGATCATGCCCTCGATGGAGTGACAGTTCAGGTTGGCAAAATGAGTCGCATTCTGGACAAACCTCTGAAAAATATTGAAGTTTCTTTAGACGAAGAAGGCTATCTACAATTTAAAAACAAATAAAACGAGCCAGTTGGCAAAAACCAGCTGGCTCGTTTTATTCTGTATTATCTCTTTTATCGTCATTATTAAAAAAAGTATATAAAACCACGATACAAGCTGTTATGGGAATCAGCACCCAGGCATCCTCGTAGCTATAACACCTTATGACAAAGTAAAGCAGCATTGCTATTAAAAAACAAGGGAAAATACTGACTAAATACATGACAAATTCTTTTAGTGTGGGATCAAGAATTATTTTCATAGTCATGCCCCGTTCCTAAAATAACAATCTTAATAGTTATTTTAGCATAGAAAAATTTCTACACAAGGCATTTGGCAGAATATTTACATATTTGACAAAATTAATTGTCTTAATAATGACAAATTTATTTTATAATTAACAATGAAGTCTTTCCATCAGCAATTACCTTTTCTTTGACTTTGCTAGATGTATTACCCGGGGACTTGGGCTTTGTACCGAGAATTAATAAATCGTAGCTTCCTTGTCTTATCTCACCGGCAATTACGTCCCCAGGTTTGCCATCCCTCACCTTCCATTCCATTTTAATTTCAAGAGTATTGGTCAGCTTACTAAAATAATCATACACCTCTTTTTGTTTGGCATTGGCCATATCATGGATGTATTGAATGAATTGATCCTTCGTAATTGCACTGGCCAGTTGATCCACATAACCGTAATGGTCGAGACCTGTTTCAGAAATATGGAGTATTGTTACGTTGGGCTTGATAAGCTTAATAAATTCTGTAAGCTCTATCGTAAAGTTCTCTTTTTCTTCTCCGTGAACTGCAATTAAAATATTTTTATACAAGAGCCTCCTCCTCCCCCACTTTCACCTTAGAAAAACTTAGCTTGTTCTTTCATCAATAGAAATTTTATACTTTTTGAAAGTGTAAAGATAGTATAGCAGGGTAGGTTAAAATTTAACCTACCCTGCGTTTCTGGGAAAATTCTAATTTAAGCCATTATCTTAGCTACAAGCAGTAATACTATACCCAAAGAGATAACCATATAATCTTGCTTTCTAACCTTACGGTCAGCAGCTCTTTGTTCATCAAGCGCGCTATTTTTTTCAGTCATTTAGAAGCACCTCCACTTTTATATTCCAACTAATCAATTACCTAAAAGGGAAGCAGATATTTTACGATCAGCAGAGCGATTACTGCCTTAATGGCACCTACTATAAAGCCTAAGATAATACCGTCTTTACCTGCTGCTTTCATATCGGAGAATTTAGTGGTCAAACCAATGCTAGCAAAACCTAAAGCAAAGCACCAGTTCATAGTTTCACCAGCAAACTTTACTTCTTCTTTGCTAAAGAGACCAGCAGTGTTAGCTAAAACTGCAACTAAGAAAGCCAGTACGAATACGGGGAATTTATCCATAATAAACTGAGATTTGTTGATGCTGCTAGTAGCTTGAGTATCGTTTTTCAGCACTAACATAACTACATACAGTACAACAAAGGGCAGTAATACAACACGACCCATGTTATAGATACCAGCCATTAAACCTGCATCATGACCATACGCCATACCAGCAGCCAGAACTTGAGCAGAGTTAACGATACCTACACCAACCCAAGCACCAAACTGGTTTTGAGTTAAGCCCATCAATTTACCTAAAGCAGGGAAAGTAAACAAAGCGATCAAACCAAAGATTAAGATGGTAGCAATGGTGTAAGCCATTTCTTGGCCTTTCGCTTTAACTGCAGGACCAGTGGCTACAGTGGCGGACACACCACAGATAGAGAAGCCAGCTGCTAAGCAACCTGCTAAGGAATCTGTCATTTCATAACGTTTGCGGAGCCAGAAAGTCAACATAACCGTAGCAAACAAAGCAATCGTAATAAAGATCATACTCACAGTACCTACCTTAACTAAAGAGGCCAAGGTATATTTGGTACCCATAATAACAATACCTGTCTTGGTTAAAATGGTAGAATACTTAAGACCGGGTTCTAAAACGGAAGGAACACCCATGGTGTTACGAATAATCATACCAAAGATAATTGCTAATAGGATATGATTTAAAAGTGTTGCTTCAAAAAATGCTTTGTGGTTGGCTTTCAGGTATCCTTCACCCCACATCGCTGCCACTGCCAATAATGCTACTAGAATTAGGCCGGGAATTGCTTTAATAAACTGTTCACTAATGCTTTGACTTTTGACCTGACCAATTTGTGTTTGTGCCAAGATCAATACACCTCCATTTTTTGTCTTCCCTTTTTGCTGGTTAGTTATTTAATGTCTTTTCTCTCCTCCCTCCAGGTAATAAAGTATTAATATACTGAAACTAAAGGTGCTGTATCATAAATCTGTTTGGTATCTAGGTTGCGAATGCTACGGACTAAGAAAATATCCTCTTCATATTTACCAGTCAACCCCACGGGATCTTTGAGTGAGACATCAATTGTTTCGTTATACTTAGGTCCTACATATTTACGGAAAACAGTGTTAATCTGGCCCCGTTCCTTTGTATCGATCAACATTTGACCTTCAATGCAGATTATATCTCCATCAACTATCCTATTCCATTGCACTTCCAATACTTCGCCATTTATACTATCAGTTTCCGGTATTTGAGATTCCCTCAGTATTTTGTTTATTCTACCAACATTAAGCATTAGTTTAGGCAGGATGATAATTACTAAAGGAGTCACACACAATAAAAGGATGATAATCCAACCATACCATTTAACAAGCTTTTCCTTTTTAGGTTGTGAGACGTTGTGTTTAACCACTACGTTATCAACTCCTAATATTTGTTCTTGCTTGTATTCACTTGCACAATCTGTTCTGCAACAGCGATGACGTTAATGAAATCTTAATATTTCCCAAAATAATAATCAATAATCAAGGAAGACTATGAATGTAAGTACTCATAGGATGACACTTTTGTGTCAGTTTACCGATCTTTATTGTGTATTTTACAAGACTTATATTATGTCTTGTAAAATACACTTAACCAAGCAATCCTTGCCAGCATCCAAAAGGATTCCGGTATCACCTTGTCGAAACAACAGCATAAAGACACTATGCTTTAGTAAGGGTAAACTGCTAAAATGGACGGGATAAAATGACAATTAATAAAAAGTATTTGACTATATCCATCATACTGGTTGTACTATCGATTGCTTGTTGCTTATTTTTGTTAAAAAATATTCGTCAGACCGATCGACAAATTAATGCCTTCCAACAGAATCAAGAGCGTATTGCCCAATTGAATCAATTTATTTTTCACTTAGATCAAGCCAGTGGCAGCTTAGGTGACTATATTCTTTTTCAGGATAAGCAACAGTTAAAAAATTACTATCAGTCTGGCTCCGACTGGCTTACGAATGAAGCCAGTCTCTACGATCCTGAGAATCCTGATCGAAATAAAAAAGTTTTAGAGCTTATTGAAACCTATCAAGCCTATTTATCTTTTGTAGAAAGTAAAATCTTAATTAATCAGGGTAACTTTAACGAAGGTGCTTTATTTAAAGAAAACGAAGAATATACTAATAGTCTTCGGAATAAAGTCAATATTCTCTTAAAATCTTATCAGCAAGAGATCCATGTTTTCTCCAGGGAAATTAATAGTAACAGTAATCATCTAAAATATATTGTGCTTTTTATCCTAATCTCTGCCCTGCTACTGCTGCCCTTTGTGGTATACTTAATGTTTAGACCCGCCATTAAGAAAGGGGTCTATTTAAGTTATTGCTTTCGTAATACAACGACCGCCCTTCTTTTTATCAATACTACAGGTGTTGTAAAGGATTTAAACAAAGCAGCCCAGGACTTATTTGAATTATTCCCAGAGGCGATACTGGATAAAAATATAGATAAGTTTCCAGAACAGTTTCCTCATCTACAAAGAATTACCCAACCACTATTTCATGCTTTGCTGTATCAAGAAGAGCAACTTAAGGCAAGAGTAACTCTTTATAAGGATGGGCGTCCGCTAGAATTAGCCGTGGATTATATTCCCGTCTTTTTAATGAATCGATTAATCGGCGCCTTATTAATGGCAAGACCAGCCACTGATCAAAAGGACAAACCTCTTTTGTTAGATACTTTGGAAAAAGAAAGAAAGAGAATTTCCATTGAAATTCACGATTGGATTGCCAGATATATGTCTACCATCATTCATTCCCTAGACTTTACCCTAAAATTGCACCAAAACGGGGATTTAAAAGGTGATGAGCTGATCCAAAGGCTGTCCGACCTGCGCAATCACTGTCAAAATGCAGCCATCGAAATGCGAGGCATTATGAATGATATCCACCCCTACCTTATTGATAAAGTAGGTTTAATTTCTGCTTTAGAATCTTACATCCCGACCTTTGAAAAACTAAATAAAATTAGAGTTTTTATTTTCTATCAGGATCGTGCTTTAAGAATAAAAAAGAAAGATGAGATTATCATTTATAGAATTATCCAGGAAGCTCTCAGTAATATCGTCAAACATGCTAAAGCCACGGAAGTCGATATTAATTTTACCTTAGAGAATGAGACTATGGTTATTGAGGTAATGGACAACGGAGAAACCCAGGGGGATTTTATGGCCGGCAAGGGACTATGGGGTATGAAAGAGCGGGCTGGTCTAATCGGTGCTGAGATTCACTTTGGGCACTGTGAAACAGGTTTTTGTGTTACTCTTACTGTACCTATTCTACCAGGAGGTAAACCAGATGGAGAAAATCAAGATTATGTTAATTGAGGATCACAATGTCTTCCGCCAGGGACTTAAGCAACTTCTGGAACTGGAAAATAATATGACAGTGGTGGCTGAGGCAGGATCTTGCCAAGAAGCCCTGGCCAAGCTAACTTCGGATATTGATGTAATTTTGCTGGATATTGGCTTACCCGATGGGGATGGTCTCGATTTAGCTGTGCAAATCAAGAATATATATCCTGCCATTAAACATGTAGCCCTTACCACCTATGATGATCCTGTTTTTATTAAGAAAGCTATGGAGTGCGGTGTTAAAGGATTTGTCCCCAAATATGCGTTCTTTGATGAAATAAAATCCGCGGTACTGATGACCAGCCGTGGTAGTTCCTATCTATATCCCGGTTTAAATACAGAAACTCTGCTACATCTTTCAGATTCTGGCTTATCTGAAAAGGAAATGAGTATTCTATCATTATTAGCCAGTGGTAAAAATCAAAAGGAAATTGCTGCCGACCTCTATATGAGCCTTTCTACCTTTCGCAGAAGATTACGGGACATTTTTACTAAATTAAATGTTCACTCTGTTGAGGAAGCCCTTACTATTGCAGTAAAACGGGGCATTATCAAGTAAACTTTTCGGAGGAAGCTCAATGAAACAATCCCCTTTAATCCGAACTTTTTTTCCTAGTTTTTTTACGGTATTTCTAATTAGTATTTTCTTAGTTTTTGCCATCATGGAATTTCGCCATACCAAAGACTTAATTACTCAATATGAGGCTGGCATTCAACAAATTGCTTTATATAATACAAACCAATTTCTGAACGAAATAAAAAACTTCAGTACTGATACGGCAAAAAAAATCGACCTGGAAAAACCACTAAATATAAATCAATTTGTAGCCAGTGTGCAAAAAAATCCTCTCGTTAAAGATGTGTATCTGCTTGATAAAGCAGGGAACCTGCTTGCTACCACCAATAGTGAACCTGACATCAATCGCTCTATGGTGCAGGAAGCAGCAAACCTAAAGGGCTACATCACTCTTTTATCTCCTGTACACATGGATAGCCTATCGAAAAATAAATTAGTTACCGTTCTAACGCCCCTGCAAATTCTTGACAATAGAATTTTGGCCATTGATTTTCATCTGGAGAACTTTCAAAATGAAATATTACAAGAATTTCTCAGTAGAAACTACGCTGTTGCTGTTTTTGATCATTACGGAAATGCCGTTGTCTGGCCCTTTGAAGACAAACAACTGAGTAAGCTTAGTTTCAATCAAGAGAGTTTTGTTTATGAAAACAAACGATACAATGTACTTTCAGTAGAAACTGAGAATAACATTTGGCAAGTCCATTTTTTCTTCAAAGCTAACAATATCGAAATATTTCGCGCCCTCACCATCCTCTTGCTAGTTTTCGCTTTGTACGTCTGCCTATACGAACTACTGGTCGAGTACTGGGGGGTTAATACCGCTAAAACCTATTTTGAAAACATTGATTTTGCCATCTTTAATCAACTTAATGAAGGGGTCATGATAGCTAACAATTCTGGACGCATTTTATTTGCCAATGAAACTGCCCACCGCATGTTTGCAGATAGAAAAAGTCTGTTAAGAAATGTACGCCTTAAGGAAATTTTAGGAAACCTTGATTTACAAAAAGAACATTATGGTTCCTTATCCTTCTCTTTAAAGTTATCTGATAAATTATTAAAGGCTATCCACTCGCCGATTATTAAACATAATAAAATCTTAGGTTCCCTTACGGTAATCAGAAATAAAGACGATGGTGACAACAGCATCGCTCCTATTATGGATAAGGTCTTCGAGAGCATTCCACAAGGAATCATTTTTGTTAGTAAACAGCACGAAATTTCCCATGCTAATCTTATTGCCAAATGTTTCTTTACCAACTTAATTAAGGGTACCGGTATAGAGGTGGTGGACCGAGAGCTTGCAGATTTTATTTACAAGAATATTGACTCTTACTCTGTCAAAAGGGTTACTCTTTCAACCGGCATTTCCTGTGAGATCACCCCGGTACATGATGAGGATGGTATCTACGTAGGTACGGTTGTCTACATCCTTAGTGATACTCCAGCAATATAAAAGTCCTTACCTTACCACAACTGGTAAGGTAAGGACTTTTGTTTTATTGGTGGATAACTAACACCATAATAATGATTAAGGTGGCTAAAGACAAGGCCGCATAATCTTCCATTCGCTCAGTAACAAAGGGGGAAAAAAGCCTCGGCTCATGGTCTTTTGCTGGTCTTTTTCTTCTCAAATTGCTACTTTTCAACTTATCAGTCTTCACATCATCATCACCTTACGGATTCTCTGGTATTAGTAAAAATACAACAATAAGTGCCAAAATGGCTTTAAAAAGTGCTGCTGCTGAACCCACTAGCAAAGGCTTGCCCCCTGCCCTGGTTAACTCTGAAAAGGATATTTGCATTCCCAATCCTGTTAGGCCAATGGCAAAGAACCAGTTGTAAAGTTTACGAATGGTAATTAACTCCTGTGAGGGTGGAGAAGTTTGGCCGAAAAATCCCAACGAAGTTAAAAATACCATGGCTAAAAAGCCAAGCACAAAAATCGGAAATTTACTGGCTAAACCGGTATGCACATTTATCTCATCGTCTGGTAACTGAGCAGTGCGGCTGGTTATGGCTGCCAAACCAAGCACCACAAAGGGTAGAAACACCACCCTGGCTAAATTATAAATTTCACCGGTCTTAAGGCTTACCGATGCATGATTAGCAGTCCCCGGATCATAGATGAGGCAAACCGCTAAAACCTGTCCTGAACTCAAAATTCCTGTCCCAGACCATACCCCAAATTGGTGGGGGCTTAATTCTAAGAGGTGACCAATAAAAGGAAATAAAAAGATCGACACCACTCCGTAGGTAAGAATGGTCGCGATGGAAAAAACCACATCCGTCGTTTTCGCCCTGACTGCAGGAGCGGTAGCTACTATGGCAGATACCCCACACACTGCTGTACCGGCAGATAATACCGCGGCAGAGGCTGGATCCATCCCGGCACGTTTCCCTAGCCACAAAGTAAAAAGCAGGGTTAAAATGACAAAAGAAGTGATTAAAAGAATCGCTGTAAAACCCAGTTTTGCCACATCCGCCAGGCTGTATAAGGAACCTAATAAAATAACCCCTAATTTAATGAATAGCCTTGATGTCGACACCCCTGCCATAATCCAATTCGGCAGTGTAAATAGATTACCAATTAACATGCCTATGAGAATACTAAGCAATATATAGTTTAAACGAAGTGCATCAATAAAAAAGGTCTTCGTCATAGGATTTAATTTAAGATAGGATTCTAAGCCTGGCCAAGGTATGCCGAGGTCCTGGCCACCCATCGTTAGTATTGCAATGGCAAACATCAGCAGAATACCGGGAATAGTCTTAATCAATCCTGACGGTTTATTGGAATATGCCATCTAGTTCTCCTATAAATTATTGATGTCCATATTTCTCATACTATATTATACCAGAACTGTGTATATTTCGATATCAAACAAATAAAAACCCATTCAAAACCGCCGGTTTTTAAAATCTTTCCTCCAAACCTTAAAAGCAATGCCAATAAGCCAAACTGTTTTCATGTTAAAAAAGCTTACAGTTGTTTAACCGTAAGCTTTCGTCAGCAATTTATCTACTCTTTGATTAACCTATTTTTGCCATGTTGGTTCTTACTGAATTAATGGAGTTACGTAAAGCAGTTATTTCTGTCTCATCTAAATCTAATTCAATAATTTTCTCCACACCGTTACCGCCGATAATAGCGGGAACACCGGAAAATACATCACTTTCACCATACTCACCTTGCAGATAAGCCGATACAGGCAGAATACGTTTTTTATCCTTCAAGATACATTCCGCCATTTGCATAACCGAAGCACTGGGGGCGTAGTAGGCACTTCCTGTTTTCAGGTAGTTGACAATTTCAGCACCGCCCTTTCTAGCACGGTCAACCATAGCAGACAGGCGATCGGCAGGAATTAGTTTTTCCACCGGAATACCACCCACATAGGTATAGCGTACCATCGGTACCATATCATCACCATGGCCGCCCAGCACAAAGGAAGTTACATCTTCAAAGGATACATTTAATTCCCTGGCAATAAAGGTACGGAAACGGGCAGAATCCAAGACACCGGATAAACCAAAGACACGGTTTGCTGGGAAACCACTGGCCTTGTAAGCTATGTAAGCACTAACATCCACCGGGTTGGTTACCACTAATAAATAGGCATTGGGTGAGTATTTTACCACTTGCTCGGTTACATTACGCACAATCCCCGCATTAATGTTTAAAAGATCATCACGGCTCATGCCAGGCTTACGAGCCATACCGGCGGTAATAACCACCACATCGGAATCGGCCGTGTCAGCAAAATCATTGGTACCAATAATAATGCTGTCATAGCCCTCCACGGGAGCAGCTTCCATTAAATCCAACGCTTTTCCTTGGGGAATACCTTCTGCCACATCGATCAGGACAATATCGCCCAATTCTTTAGCAGCAGCCCAGTGGGCACAGGTTGCCCCAACATTTCCTGCACCGACAATGGTTATCTTATTTCTTTTCATGGGTTGTTCCTCCTATGATTCATTATTGTAAGTCCAACTAGAATTTTTAGCGACCTAACCATCTTTTTACACCATGGATGGTAGTATCTCTGTTAAGTTGGGCAATGGATTTCGTTAAGGGTATTTGTTTCGGGCAAACCTTAATACAGTTCTGGGCATTGCCGCAGTCGGTAACTCCCCCTACTCCCATGATGGCATCCAATCGTTCTTCCCGATTCATTGCTCCGGTAGGATGGGCATTAAACAGCTTTACCTGAGCCAACGGAGCCGGGCCAATAAACTTGGACTTATGATTGACGTTGGGACAAGCTTCCATGCAGCAACCACAGGTCATGCAGCGGGATATGGGATAATGCTCTTCTTGAACTTTCTGAGCCATACGGGGACCCGGTCCCAGGTCGTAGGTACCGTCAATGGGAATCCAGGCTTTCACCTTTTTCAAGTTGTCAAACATTTGGCTGCGGTCAACCATTAGATCCCGTACTAAGGTAAATTTGCTCAGAGGTTCCAGCTTAATTGGCTGAGTAAGCTGATCCACTAAAGCTGAGCAGGCTTGTCTGGCCTGGCCGTTAATGATCATGGTACAGGCCCCACATACTTCTTCCAGACAATTGCATTCCCATACTACCGGAGTGGTGGCTTCTCCTTTAGCATTGATCGGCTTCTTTTGAATCTCCATCAGAAGGGTAATCACATTCATTTTAGACCTATAAGGAATTTTAAATTCTTCCCAAAAAGCAGGCTCCTCAGGCCCCGCTTGACGTTTAACTTTTAAGGAAACAAACTCCTTGCTCACTTGTTAGCCGCCTCCTTATCCACATCATACCGCCGGGGTCTGGGTTGAATGAGGGATACATCTATGTCGTCATAGCTAAATACCGGCCCCTCTGCAGTATAGCTGGCTTTGGTGGTTTTTAACCAATTGGCATCATCGCGCTCCGGGAAATCAGGCTTATAATGAGCCCCCCTACTTTCATTACGGTTCAACGCTCCTAGGGTAATAACCCTTGCCAACTGCAGCATATGCCACAAATGGCGGGTGAAAGCAGCTTCCTGGTTGGCCCATTTACCTTTATCCACTAGGTTAATGTTGTGCCATCTTTGCAAGAGTTCTTGAATTTTTTCGTCAGTTTCCTGCAGCTTTTTGTTGTAACGAACCACTGTAACATTCTCGGTCATCCAATTGCCCAGTTCTTCGTGCAACTGATAAACATTTTCCTGGCCGTTCATCTGATAGATTTGATCCATCAACGCCTGCTGCCGCTGCTGCTCCCGGGCAAAAACAGTGGCTGGTAGATCACTGCAGCTCTTCTTAAGGGATTTACTATACTTTACAGCATGGGGGCCAGCCACCATGCCACCGTAGATGGCCGACAGCAGTGAGTTGGCTCCCAAACGATTCGCCCCATGGTACTGGTATTCGCACTCGCCACAGGCAAATAAACCAGGAATATTGGTCATTTGTTGATAATCTACCCAAAGCCCCCCCATGGAATAGTGTACCGCAGGGAAGATTCGCATGGGCACTTGGCGCGGGTCGTCTCCCACAAAGCGCTCATAAATCTCCAAGATACCGGCAAGTTTTTTATCCAAAATATCCCGGTTAATATGGGACACATCCAGATAAACCATATTTTGCCCATCAATGCCTTGTTTCAGTTCATAGCATACTTTATAAATGGCCCGTGTGGCAATATCACGGGGCACTAAATTACCATAGGCTGGATACCATTCCTCTAAAAAGTACCAGGGTTTACCATCTTTATAAGTCCAAACCCTTCCCCCTTCACCCCGGGCAGATTCACTCATAAGTCTTAGTTTATCATCTCCGGGAATGGCGGTAGGGTGAATTTGCATCATTTCCCCATTGGCATAATAAACACCTTGCTGATAAACTGCGCTGGCTGCAGCCCCGGTGTTAATGGTGGAGTTGGTGCTTTTGCCAAAAATAATGCCACAGCCACCCGTGGCTAAAACAACCGCATCAGCCGGGAAGGCTTGGATTTCCATAGATTTTAAATTCTGCGCGGTGATGCCCCGGCAGACTTGATCATCGTCTAGAATAACCGATAGCAAATCCCAACCCTCATATTTATCCACCAGCCCCGCTACTTCATAGCGTCTTACCTGTTCATCCAAGGCATAAAGCAATTGCTGGCCTGTGGTAGCTCCGGCAAAGGCCGTCCGGTGATGCTTACTGCCCCCAAAACGCCGAAAATCAAGCAATCCCTCGGGCGTACGATTAAACATCACGCCCATACGATCCATTAGATTGATAATGGCCGGTGCCGCCTCACACATATCCTTAACTGGGGGTTGGTTAGCTAGGAAATCTCCCCCGTAGACGGTATCATCGAAGTGAATCAGCGGAGAATCACCCTCCCCTTTGGTATTAACTGCTCCGTTAATACCTCCCTGGGCACAAACTGAGTGGGAGCGTTTTACCGGTACCAAAGAGAATAATTGAACTTTAACACCCATTTCCACAGCCTTAATGGTTGCCATCAGGCCCGCCAGGCCCCCACCAACGATAATAATGGTATTTTGCATGCTGAAACCTCCTGCACTCACATTACTAGATAAAGGCCAAAATAGCAGACAGCCCTAGGGCAGATATAGCGACAAACAACAGCATACAGGCCTTCCAAACAAAATTCTGGGCCTGTTCTCCTACCACGATACCCCAGCTTACCGTAAAATTCCATAAACCATTGGCAAAATGAAAGGTCGCTGCCAAAAGCCCCACCACATAAAAGGCCAGCCAAGCCGGGTTGGACAACTGGTTCTGCACTGTCAGATAGTTAATCTCCAGGCCATATAACGAATGGGCTATGCGAAGGAACCATACATGAATCACAACAAAAGCCAACGTTAGGAGTGCCGAAATGCGCTGCAGATAAAACATCCAGTTCTTACTATAGGAATACCGAGAAATGTTGTTTTTTGTCACATAAACAATATAAAGTCCATACAAGGCATGAATGGTTAACGGTAAAGCAATCAACAGGATTTCCACCGTACCTAGATAAGGAATACTCTGCAGTTTACTGACCGTCGTATCAAATAAGGCCGGGCTGATAGCCGCAAGTGAATTGGCTATTAAATGTTCGACCAAGAAAAAACTGATAGGAAAAACTCCCAAAAAAGAGTGAAGTTTACGAATAAAGAAGTGATAATTGGCGAAGCCATTATTTTGTGACTGCGATATGATCACTTGCGTCATGAATACCCCCCCAGAATTACAAACTTTGATTAGAAAATTATATCACATTTCTTTGGACAAACTTAGTGAAAAACCGCTAACCTTCTTGTATACATGCTTTGTCTGTTAACACGAACTTTACCTTGGACATCCATCTACTGGAAAATTTAAACTTAGGAAGGCTCTACCGCTAACAAAATTTCATCCTTAAGTCCCGGATATTTATTTAACCATTCCCTTCTTTCTTGACGTAATTTGGCAACCAGTTCGTCATAGGTCTGGGTATCGTAATACTTTCTTGGTTGATACTGAGACATAGCAAGGCCTGGAATTTCTGCCGCAACCTCATAACCCCAATCATCGTCTCTTTCCCAGCGAATGTTTCCTTTCGCGATGGCTTTCATGATCTCGGTGGAAAGCTGAATGGTAATTTTCTTGCCACCCACCGCACCGGTATTGAGAATATAGCATTCTATATCAGGATTTGTTCGTAGTATTTCCAATAAACGGTTACCTTCTTCCGCTTCCGGTCCCATGATAAAGGGATTGGTACCAACTTCTCGCTTGGATTGTCCGGCTTTGGTAGGATCTCCTGCGGAGGTTTCTATGGATTCCCCCAGCATGAAGTAAGCCGCTGCTTGTTCCGGCGTTAACCTAGCCACCGGAGGGATGATATCATTTCGTCTGGTGATGAAAATAATCTTATCGGCCTTTTCCAAATCAATTTTATTATCGGTACCCAATACTTCACCCCTTAGGATGACACCACGACCATTGGAAGTTAGCTCAACATTATTAAAATCAATCGTACCATCTTCCTGTACCATTACGTTTTCAAAAATAGCTTGGGGAGAAACAGCCGCCTGATAAAGAACCCTTTGGGACTCATCCAATCCCTCTGTCTTAATATAAAAGCCGTTTTCTGTACCAAAACAGTAACCCTGTTGATTCATCAAAACAACATCATCTTGCCGAATCATGACCCTCTCTGGTTCCATCAGCTCATGATCGTGCATGGTTAAAGTAGTTTTTCCCGTGCCTGATAGGCCAAACATGATGAAGCCCACTTCACGTAAATTACCCTCTTTGTTAACAATCCTTAAAACTTTACTGCCCGCATGAAAACCCAGTCCACCCCGTTCTTTGATGGCATACATGGCCTTGCGCAGAAAGGATTTTTTGCACTCGCCAAAATAATCCGGACCCAGGATGTAGGTGATTTTTTCTTGGGGGTGACAAAAAATAATGCGTTTCGGCCATTCAGGAACATAAATACTGACAAAATCCGGCTCCTGCTCTTTATTCGGTAGTTCGAAGGTCATGTTTTTCCACTGGAACGGGATGCTGGCAAAATCCTTCGTAATATATAATCGACAATGAAAACTACAGGATGGGTGTAGACAAAGTTGACGATCCATCCTTATCACATCTTTATCCTGTAAAAACTCATGGACTTGCGTAGCCAGCGCCAGTGCTTTTTCTGGGGCCATCCCCTGTTGATCAACTCCCAATGGGAATCCTTCACAAGTAACAAGAAAGGTAGCTTTGGCGCTGCGATTTCGCATTTGGGATAGATAACTGGCACTGCCAAACTTAGTCGTCCTTTCTTTAGCAGAAGCCATTTTCCGTAGTTCCTCCAGGGAAGGATTATCGATGATGCGCCGGGCATCCACCGTCCGTTTTAGAGTCTCCACATGAATTACCCCTTTCATTTTAGATTGGGTGGTTACTTTTAGTTTTTTGTATACTGTATACAATACATGTAAACAAGGTGACTAAATTTACCAACTATTGGTGGGTTTTTTAAGCCCTTGGCTAAAAGCAAATGGCCAGTTATTTTTCTCAACTAACTAGAATGCAAGTAGTATCTTCCTTTATCTTATTTGATATAGGAAGATACTACTGCTTACTCCTGGCAATATAGCTTTCTGCCCTCCTGATACAAATCGCCACCAAAGGCATCGTTTACCACGATGGCCGGAAAATCCTTCACCACCAAACGGTGAATAGCTTCCGGACCCAGATCAGGATAAGCAACTACTTCCGATTCTATGATACAGCGAGAAATGAGTGCAGCAGCACCACCGATGGCGGCAAAATATACTGCACCGTGTTTCTTCATAGATTCCACCACGGCTTGGGAACGGGCTCCTTTACCAATCATACCCTTTAAGCCCTGTTCTATAAGTCTGGGGGCGTAAGAATCCATTCGCCCGGCTGTGGTGGGACCAGCTGAACCAATGACCCGCCCTGGTGAGGCTGGTGATGGCCCAACATAGTAAATAATTTGACCCTTCAAATCGATGGGTAACTCTTTACCTTGATCCAATAACTCTACCAAGCGTTTATGAGCAGCATCACGTCCGGTATAAATTACACCATTCAGCAACACCTGCTGCCCAATACGCAGGTTAGTCGAAGTTTCCTGACTTAAGGGAGTGGTTAAGTGAACACGGGTCAACTTTGCAGTCCTCCTATATGACAACAGTTTTATGCCGAGCCGCATGACAATTTATATTCACTGCCACCGGCAAGCTGGCGATATGTGCACCAAATATTTCGATGTGAACAGCTAGGGCTGTGGTAAGGCCGCCCAGACCGGCTGGTCCAATGCCCAGACGATTAATCTTTGCTAACAGTTCCTGTTCTAACTTGGCAATATCGGGCAGGGAGTGGGGCTGACCCACTGGCCTTAGCAAGGCTTCCTTGGCCAGTAAGGCGCATTTTTCCATGGTCCCGCCAATACCTACCCCAATAATTAAAGGTGGACAGGGATTAGGTCCGGCATTTTGCACAGTATCTAGCACAAATTTTTTAGCTCCCTCTACCCCTTCTGCCGGCTTCAACATTTTTAAAGCACTCATATTTTCACTACCGCCACCCTTAGGGGCGACGGTGATTTTTACTTTATCACCGGAAACCATTTTTAGATGGATCACAGCTGGGGTATTATCTCCGGTATTCACCCTTTCCAGAGGGTGACCCACCATAGATTTTCTCAGATAGCCCTCCCGGTAACCCTTTCTCACACCTTCATTGATGGCCTCGGAAAAATCACCATTCACAAGCTGGACATCCTGACCCAACTCCACAAAAACCACCGCCACCCCTGTATCTTGACACATGGGAATAGATTCGGTGGCAGCAATAGTGGCATTCTCCACCAATAGATTCAGAATCTCTTTACCACTTTGAGAGACTTCACTTTCACAGGAACGCTTAAAGGACTCTACGACATCCTCTTCTAATTTGAAGTTGGCTTCCTGGCATAGCCGTGCTACTTCGTCTATGATGATGTTACAATCTACGGTTCTAATCGCCAGCGACCTCCTTGAATAGGCTAATGTTAACATAAATCATTGCAATATAGATGCCAACCATTACGTTGTGTCCAGCAACCCCTAGGTATAGCATTTTTCTTGATTTAATCGCTATATTGCCCTAACTATGTCATTCTAATTACCAACGAACTTCTAAATTTTAGAATAATTCTCCTAATCTACACACAATACAAGCCTTCTTGATTCTAAGATTTAGAAACATTCTAATTCTTAGAATCAAGAAGGTGATATTTTTTAATCTTATTATAAAGAGTTGCCAATGAGATATTCAATTGCCGGGCTGCTTCCTTTTTGCCATCTAGACTCCCGCCGCATTTCTCCAAGGCCCGTTCAATCATCATCCTTTCCAACTGATCCAAAGGAGTAATGGTAGTTTCACAGGTACTTACAGTCAATGAGTTCAAACTAAGGTGCGGGGCCAAGTGTCGTACGGTGATACGATCGCTATCCGAAGCTACCATCACTCGTTCCAACACATTCTCCAATTCCCGAATGTTGCCCGGCCACTGATAGGTATCTAATTGAGTCAGAGCATCCGGTGAGAGTCCCACCACTTTTTTGCCCAATTTGCGGTTAAGTCTTACAATGATGTAATTGGCCAGTTCAGCCATATCCCCGTATCGCTCCCGTAAGGGTGGTAGGTTAATCTCCACCACATTAAGGCGATAGTAAAGATCTTCTCGAAACAGACCTTCCCTCACCAATTCTTTTAAATTACGGTTGGTAGCCGCGATTAAACGCACATCAATGGCTATCGATCTGGTACCACCAATACGTTCAATCTCTTTTTCCTGCAACACCCGAAGAAGCTTGGCCTGTAGCAACAGATTCATATCACCTATTTCATCTAAAAACAACGTTCCTGCATGGGCTAATTCAAATTTACCGATTTTATCTTTAACAGCGCCTGTAAAGGCTCCCCGGTGATAGCCAAACAACTCACTCTCTAATAAAGTATCGGGAATCGCTGCACAATTAAGCGCTATGAAAGGGCCTTCCCGTCGGGGACTGGCATGGTGAAGGGCGTGGGCAAACAGTTCTTTACCGGTGCCGCTTTCTCCCAATAGGAGAACTGTGCTGCTGCTTTCGGCAGCCATCTTGGCAGTTCTGATACAATCCTTGATGGCATTACTGCTGCCAATAATGTGTGCAAAATCATATTTACTTTTGGTTACCTGGCCGTACTTATCGGAGAGGTTTCTAATAATGTTACTGCTACGTCTTACTTCTTCCGTTAACTTGATAATATCGGTGATGTGCTGGAAAATAACCACTGCTCCTACGATCTCACCACTTACTCGAATAGGAACAGCATTGGAAATTACCTCTGCATTACTCCCACCTACCCTGGTACGATGGCCTTTTACTGCTTCTCCTGTTTTTAGAGCCAAGGCCAAAGCCCCTTCAGGTGATACTTGAAAAATATTTTCTTTGGTGCGTTCCGCTAAGGAAATACCCGTAATCTGGCAAAAGGCGGGGTTCACATAAATTATCTGGCCATTGCGATCCGTTACTTCAATAGCTTCTTGCACCGAATCCAGAATGGCAGATATCATTTCCATTGGCAACATAAATATCACTTCCCCATTTGGATAATTCGTTCGTATTCTGCAAAACCCTTCTCGATTTGACAAAGCTTTTATCGAACAAATGTTTTGCATTCTTAGCAAAGTGATGTTATAATATACCAAATATATTGTTTCATGTTGCATTAACTGGAAAGGTGTGAAAGGTACTGTGTTAAATCCCCGAGAAGAAGCTGTCTTACAAGTCATTATAGATAACGTAAAATCAAAGGGTTATCCCCCATCGGTTCGAGAAATCGGCGAAGCCGTTGGTTTATCTTCCAGCTCAACTGTCCATTCTTACCTAAAACGGCTCGAACAAAAGGGCTATTTACGCCGAGACCCCACCAAACCACGAGCCATTGAAGTGATCACAGAGAATAAATTAAAAATGACCCAGCAAGAAAGCTACGATCCTGATGAAGAAATGATCAGTGTTCCTATGCTTGGCGAAGTTGCTGCGGGAGTTCCCATCCTTGCCGTGGAAAACTATGACGATAAAGTAACGTTACCCAGAAGCTTCACAGGTTACGGAGATTTCTTTATGCTGACCATTCGTGGTGTAAGTATGATTGAAGCCGGTATTCTGGAAGGGGATTTGGTCCTGGTTAGAAAACAGGACATCGTAAACAACGGTGATATCGCAGTTGCCTTGGTGGAAGATGAAGCTACCGTAAAAAGATTTTATAAAGAGAAGGACAGAATTCGCTTACAACCGGAAAATAGTTTAATGGAACCCATCTATGTGCAAGATGTTAAAATTCTTGGCAAAGTTGTCGGACTGATGAGAAAACTATAATTGAGCAGAGTCAAAGGCTGTATACATAAGAACTGGGTCGTTCTTATGTATACAGCCTTTTTTGTTTTAATAATAAAACTGTAGGCCCATAAGCGTTGACTGCCTCGTTATTATTAGACACAACCGCTACGCTTTTTCCTTGAACCGCTACGAGGTTTGCAATAAGGTTCAGGATTGTCTGGGTTTTGCCAGTGCCGGGTGGCCCTTCGATAATAGAAATAGAGCTTGTAAGGGCATTTTCAAGTGCAGCTTTTTGACTAAGATTAAACCGGAATGGAAAGATGATACTGTTGCTGTCGGGAGTTCGAGTTTCAATTGACTGTCGGTTCAGGTAACGGCCCAGTACACTTTCCGGGTGAACAAATGTAAGCTGCTCCATTTCCTGCTTTAAAAAAGCCTCTTCTTCCGGGTTGTCTGACGTATATTGAGAGATATCCCTTAGATAGGTCAGTATTTGTTGGGCACCCTGATTGACGGCTCCATCCTTGACCAACAAAAATGACTGTGGCCTTACCGTACAAAATTTACCGTTATATTGGATGATTCGGATGCGTTCTCCAAAATCCAGAATAAGTCGCGGTTCATAGACAGGTATGCCATCCACATAGACGGCTTGGCCATCTAGTTTGATTACTTTCGGCTTATTAATAATAACCACATCATTCTGATTATATGGGTAGCTGATACTTGCTCTTCGATAGGTAATTTTCACTTTCTCTTTTTTGAGGTCATAGTCGATATTACTTATTTCTTCGGTTTTATCTTCTCCCTTAACCAGAACCATTACTTCTTTTATATCTATATCGTTTGTCCTCTGTCAAAAGTTCTAAGTTATGTGTTATCTCTATAATGAGCACTTCCCGGCTCATTTTCCCCAGTTCACTGTATGCCCTTCAGGGATGTAGGTTTCCATATATCTGCCACCTTTATACAAAACACTTGTTCTGCCCAGGTTCTACTACTATAATAAGAATATGGAATATACATGGCAACTGTAAGTGAGGTGAATTTTCTATGTACAATCCCAAGGAACATAGGAACTACAAGTTTCGGATATACCCAACCAAAACACAGGCAGAAACCTTGACAAACTGGTTAACACTTTGCCGTCTCTGCTATAATGCAGCCTTGGCGGACAGGAAAAACCACTACCTAAGAAATAAAGCCAGTCTAACCAGAACAAAACAGCAGACAATCTTGAAATTGGATAAGGACAAACACCCTCAACTAAAAGAAGTCCACTCCCAGGTACTGCAAGAAGTGCTGCTTCGGGTAGAAAAAGCATATCAGGCATTTTTCCGCAGAGTAAAGGCTGGAGAGAATCCAGGCTACCCAAGATACAAAGGTATGGGGCAGTATAACTCTCTGACCTATACCCAATTTGGCGAGGGCCTCGGAGCCTGCTTCAAAGAAGAAAAACTAGCTCTAGCCAAGATAGGCTTAGTAAAAATCAAACTGCACCGGGAAATACCAGGTAAAGTAAAGACTTGCATCATCAAGAGAGAGACTACCGGCAAATGGTATGCAGTGCTATCGGTTGAAGAATACCCGGTACTATACTCACCGAACTGGAAAAAAACCGGCCTAGATGTTGGGATAGAGAAACTAGCCACCTTATCAGACGGCGAGCAAATCCCTAACCCTAAACCTATACAGAAATCAGAGAAAAAGGTAAAGTGTGCCCAAAGGGACTTATCCCGTAAGAAAAAAGGTTCAAAAAACAGAGATAAGGCAAGGCAAAGACTAGCCAAAATCCACGAAAGAATTCGCCATCAACGTCAAGACTATCTCCACAAAACAGCCAATTATTTGGTTTGGAAGTATGGCAAGATTGTAGCAGAAGATTTGCAGATACAAAACATGCTCAAAAATCACCATTTGGCAAAAAGCATTGCTGATGCAGGCTGGGGCTATCTCTTTTCAATGCTCTCGTACAAGGCTGAAAGTGCTGGTCGGGAGTTTATAAGAGTAATAGCCCATGGTTCCTCTCAGGAATGCAGTCAATGTGGTGCTATCGTAAAGAAAGACTTGGCAGAACGGGTACACCGTTGCCCGCACTGCGGTCTGGTGCTGGATCGTGATCACAATGCGGCAAAGGTATTAGAGAAAAGAGTTTCTTAGTCAATAGATATTCTGTACCGTAGGAACTACGGCAAATGCCTGGGGAGTTGGGGTGGGTGCATCCCACAATGAACCAGGAAGCCCCTTCCCGAACATCCGTGAAGGTGAGGGTGAGTTCACTAATAGAATTTTATCATCTTATATATGAGAATGTTTAAAAAATATGTCGAATAATATTAACGCAAATCTGTATAGTACCGCTCCTAATAATAACGAATGACCCCCAATCTTTCTAAGGATGGAGGTCATTCTAAATTTATAGATACACTAGTATACATCTGTATTTTTTAGTATCAAACTTTATTTTCTAACAACGGCTCGCAGTTGACGTATAAGTTACTGATGCCACATCATGTCCCTGAAATTTAGAATTACTGTCAAAAAACTATTTTCTTGATGCTGGTTGGTCTTTTTAATTTTAACAAAATAATTCGTTTGTTTTTAAAAGGCCTGGAATCGTTTGAAAGGCACTGGTAGTTGCCAGTTCAATTTTCCCTTCTTCGCATATCGATAGGAAGCTGAGGTCAAAGGGGAGAACCTCTAGGACAGGTAACTGTGATAATCCTGTTAAACGTTTGGTTATTAGTTCATTCCGTAGCCCTACTTTAGATTGGCAGCTGGGGCACTGGAAAGAGGCCATGTTCATAACCAGGCCAAGAGTATTGATGTTATATCCCCCGGCCAATTCGTAGACATTCTTGGTTGCTTGAATCACTGCCCTTTGATGATTTGTTACCAAGATAAGTCCATCCAGGGGAAATTCCTGAAATACGGTCAGTTGCAAGTCACTATTATTAGGCAGATCCAGAAATAAGAAATCTAAATCGCCCCAATGGGTGGTCTGCCAAAATTCTTTAAGCATCGTACAGGAAGCGATACTTCTCCACACTAAAGGTTGTTCTAAATTATTTTTAAGTAAACCCATTGATAAAATCTTAATGCCTGAGATACTACTATCCGGATACTCACTATCTTTACTTATCGTACCTGGACCTAGTCCAAAAATGTCTGCGATAGAAGGAGAATAAAAATCACAATCAAGAATGCCAATCCGGTAGCCAATGTTACTAAGGCTAACGGCCATTAAGGAGGTTATGACAGACTTTCCTACGCCACCCTTGCCGCCAGTTATGGCGATTATCTTACCAATGCGGCTTCGCCCACCAATTAATAGTTTTTGGTGCGTTTTTTTACCGCAATTTAGCTGGCAGCTCATTTCTTACACACCCTTAGTCCTTTTCTCTAAAATTAAGGCAGGACTAATTAAATGATGCAAGTGAGCTAGCCTAGCATCTACCTTAAAGTGTTTAATCGTGTCGGTGAGCTGATCCCAACAGTTATGGCAGGGGCAAGCTACAATTTTACAGCCTGTGGCAGTAATTTGATCGGCCTTTAACTTACCCTTGGCCAAGCGATAGGGTTGAATATCTTTACCCAAAGCCAATAAACCGCCACCACCACCGCAGCAATAATTGTACTTGCCGCTGGGAGTCATGTCTCTAAATTCCATAACAACTTTCTTTAAAACATAGCGCAGGATCTCTCCCATGTCTTCTTTACGTACCATATTACAAGGATCATGCAGGGTAACAGGCTCCGTGTTTACAGTCGGGTCGACATGTAAAATGCCTTCATCAAACCACTCTTTATATTTCTCTATAATACTTTTTACCGGATAAAAGGGATCTTTCGTCCACACCTTAGGACCCCATTTTTGGGCTCTGGTGGCGTGGCCACACTCAGTCACTACCAATTCCTTCACCTTTAGCCGCTTAACTTCGTCACCAATTCTCTTCATAAGTATGGTAGATTCTTCGTCATTTCCGTTAAATAATCCGTAATGTGTAGCATCCCACCACTGGCTGCTGCAGGTCCAATTGGCACCTACGTACCAGAAAATTTTAGCAATACTCTGGATATCCTGGGGATAATATTTTACTTCCCTTGGGTCCCAAAGGAAAAGGAAATCTGCGCCTTCCTTATCCACCGGTATTTTAGCGTTGGGATCACCCACTTCAGCCTGAAGCTCTTCCTCCATCCATTCCAGGGTATCCAGATATTCCTCCTTGGTGACCTCCATCTGATTCCCGGTGTTAATCTGGGCATTCACGACATCTTGTAAAAATCCCGGTGAAGTCAGCCCGAAATTGCCTCTAAGTGTGCGGATCACGGTAGACACATCCACCCCCATCGGGCATTCAACTGTACAGCGCCCGCACATTGTACATGTCCAAATTAGTTTGTTATTTAAAACCTTATCCCTTAGTCCAAGGGAAATCTCTCTAAGAATTAGACGAGGATCGGAATTGTCATGAACACCGTTATATGGACAACCAGCACTACACATACCACAGGTAAGACAGTTATACAAATCAAGCCGCTGCTTATCTGTACACATTTTTTGCAGCACTTCATTTTTAAACTGCCAATCAGCATTATTTAAGAGTAACTCAGCCATTAGGTCCCCCCCAGTTCAATGGATTTTATCACCTCAATTAGTTAATTAAGGCTAATCTACAAATAAGTATATAACTATCCAAAAAGCATTGTCAATGTTAACCTCATTAACAATGCTGAACATATATGCGTTGAGTATTTTATATTTTACTCTGCTATTTTCAGATAAAGCTCACCTTGATATGGGCTAGGTCAAAGCTTTATTTAAAAATGCCGGATCATGTGCGCCAGAGAACACGAAGCAAAAAGCCGTAAAAAAAGAAAGGAAGAACATGCTAAGAATCTCACAGAGCCAGCAAAGCTGCTCAAAATTCCTAACATGTTCTTCCTCTCAATAATTAAATCTTGTTTATGCTTTCATTAACTTCCTGGCAATCCTTAACCTGGGACAGAAACTGCCATGATCCGCTTATGCTACTTTTGTGTCAGAGCGGTTGAACAAGCCATCAGATAATAATCGTTCTGATTGAACTGAAAGGTTCCCAGCGTCATCAGAGGGACTTTTTTGGTGTGTGCTGCATAGGAGCGATGGTTAATCTGGTTAATAAATGTCGCCATGATTGGATAGCGTTCTCTCATACTGGCTAATGAAGCGTAGAACACCCGTTCAAATAACCCTGTTCCCCTAACAGATTTATCAATGCAGATCGGCCCGTACTGATAAGAATTTTGCCTTGTCAATGTCTGACCCTCAAATGTAAATTCGGGCAATTTTTCAATCATGCAGGCGAAGAACGGCCACTCCACCCAAAACTCCCAGGAGGCGGCCATAGCAAAGGAGAGAACTTTGCCGTTCTCCTTTGCAATCGTGACACCATGTTCATTGACAATTAGTGCCTCAAGCTGTGCATCTGTAAAATTAGTTGTCACAAAACCGTCAGGTTTATCTCTCTCGCTGATGTAATTAATATGGTTGGCTCTAATTAAAGAGAGGATTCCCTCAAAATCATCCATGGTTGCCTGTGTTATAATCATGAAAAGCTCTCCACTTCTTTTAATATGCCATATAATAATTAAATTGTACCACCTGCTTTGAACTGTTGAAACCTAAGAATTGTTTGGCATACAATTCTATATGAAATTAAATACTACTCATTATGTTTTCTGAAGCCCAAAAGATAACTACATTTTGGACACAAGTACCTTATAAAATTTAAGAAAAAAGGAGTGTCGCTTGCTACTCTAAAGTAGTTTTAGCGGCACTCCTTTTTTTATGCTTTAATTGACTTCTTGACAATCCTTAAGATGGGGACAGGAACTGCAATGATCCGCTTTATCTTCGATGACATAACAATATGTACCCTGTTCTTTCCAACACGGTTTGCTGTAATTCACCTTCTCGCCTTTTTCAGCATTGCCGCCATTACAGTTTTTGATGTTCCAGCAGGGGTACATGGTGATAATTTGCAGCACACCTGCAATATTAAGACCCCTTTCATTGATTAGAAAATGAATAAACTGTAAGCGCTTAACATCATTGTTGCTGTATAAACGCTGTTTATTACGGCGTGAGGGTTCCACTAAACCATGCTTTTCCCAAATCCTTAACGTTTCGGGATGAACTTTCAGCAACTCTGCAATTACCCCTATGTTGAACATGGGTTGATCATCATTTCGGAACAAAAGATTTATCCCCTCTCATCTAATTTCTGTATTATATTTGTATTATATAGTCTATAAACTAAATTTGTAAATAATCTAAATACAAACAAAAATTAAAGATTTTCTTACATTGCTCACTCTCGTGAGATATTGCTCGAAATTTTGCAGTTTTTGCCGAAAGTTCGAATAAGTTTATTCCACTTTTATTTCTACTTCTAAGTTTAATAGCGGGGCATGCTGCTGAGCACCATAAACATCCGTTTCCCCCAAAGCACCGGAGGGATAGGGTCGTACAATGGTTGCTTTGATGGCGTTGGCCGGTGCAAACAGCGTGATGGAGATCACGTCCTCTTCACCAATGCCGTATAGCTTGGCTATGGTGGTTTTATTGATCACCTGGGCGCGACAAGCTGCCTCATAGGTCGCTTTGTCCTTAAAAATAACATCCAACGTTAGCTCATAGGGGCCGGAATTTTTACTTCTAATTACTGAAGCTAGTTCTGGCAGTTTCATTTTAGCCATTTATTGATCTTCCCCCATTTTCATAATTTCCACTGGGAATAACGCCAAAGGATCTACCACTTCTAACAGGTGGTAGATGTTAAAATTATAAACCGGACCGGCTTTAAAGTCCGAAGGTGAATAGGGGAAGGCCAGGTTGCCTGCCGTAGCCACTCGACCAGGATAGCCATAGTGCAGCATCGTAGACCGGGCAAAACCGCAAATAGTGTTAGCAATTTCTTGAGTCTCTGCCACTGCCTCAATGATAATCCCTAATTCATGGCTAGTAATATCTGAATTGGGTTCCAACTGTCCCATGACACCGTTCTTGCCATAAATCGTAAAATGCAGAAAGTATTGATACCCGTATTTTTTAAAATTGTCCGCAACCCTTTCCCGGACAGCCTCGACAATATGATCTATTTGGGCAATCATAATTGAGTCGCGGCAACCGGCAATGGAAACTGTACGATAGCCTACCCGTTTGGCCCCCTCCAGCTTAACAGCAAAGGGTTCTGCAGGGACAAATTTACTCCCGGTTACTTTAACCGCTTGCTCAGAGAGTTGTGTAAAGGTGGTCTCCCTCAAATCTAAGATGCCGCCCGGACCCGGTAAAACATACGGGTTGGTCTTTTCATAAAGTGTGTGAGCAGCCACCGAGGTAGGTGTACAACGACGAATTGGGTTGAGGGGTTCCACAATAAAGCAATCTTCCCGTAGCGTTCCCAGTAGGCAATCACTGCCGCTGCCAGGGGAAGCGGCGATGGCTCCACATTCTAAAATTTTCCCCATGTGAATGGCCAATCCTTTATCAAATCCAGCTAATAACGCTCCGGCACTGAAAACCGCCGGATCGTAAGCTCGTCCTGCCAATACTACCTTTGCTCCCTGCTGCAAGACCGACATTACCGGCTCCGGACCCATCTGGGCTACAATACGTTCCGCAGCGTTTATCTCTGCCTCGGTTAACTCCGGGGCAGGATGTAGAGGGGCTATTTTATTCTCCCGGTAGGCTTGTAATACGGTCTCCCGTTCAAGCTCCGCATGAATCACACCCAAAGGGAATTGCCAGCCCTTTTCCAGCACTAATTCTTTAATAATATCCAAATTCCATTGCAAGTGAACCTCAGCACCGGACCCCCCTGCCGTACCAATAACAACCGGAATATCCAACTGCAAGCCTGCTTCAATCATTAACTCTAAATCTCTTTTAACAGCAGCCCGGTCGGTAAAAGATACACCGGCACCCAAGTAATATGGGCCAGGATCGGTAGAACCTGCGTCAACAGCAATTAAGTGGGGTTTTCTGTCTAGACCAGCCTGAAAGGATTCTTCCGGAAAACCATAACCCAATATGGCGGTGGGAGATAAAACTCGGTATTCTCTCAAAGCGGTATCCCTCCAATAATCGTTATCATTCAATGAGCCCTTTTATCAAACGCCCTTAAGATCCCTACCTACAGAGGTGAGGTCTTAAGGGCGTTTGATAAATAAGGTGAGACAAAATGTCTCACCTTATTATATACCCATTCGATACTTATTTCATTAAAACCTACCCTATCTTTAAAACATTTCTGGCAGCTGAAATAACGCCCAGACGAACATATTCTTTGGATAAGCCACCTTGTAGATAGACAGCGTAAGGTTTTCTCAAGGGTGCATCTGCACTTAGTTCAATCGAAGCACCTTGTACAAAGGTGCCAGCGGCCATGATCACATCGTCCTCGTAGCCAGGCATATAATCTGGTTCCGGCAAAGCATGGGCATCCACCGGTGAGGCAGCCTGTAACCCCCTACAGAAGGCAATCAACCGCTCCGGAGTTTCCAAGGCAATGGATTGGATAATATCGTAGCGCGGTTCATCGTAGGCCGGGGAGACGTGAAAGCCTAATCTTTCAAATAACCTTGCGGCAAAAACAGCTCCCTTAAGAGCTTCGGCTACGGTATGGGGAGCTAAGAAAAGCCCTTGCATTAACAACCTCTGATGGTCCAAGGTTGGTCCCACTTCCGCACCGATTCCCGGAGCAGTAAAACGATTGGCCGCCCAATCCACCAGTTCCTTTTTGCCCACGATATAACCACCAGTGGGTGCCAAGCCGCCACCGGGATTTTTTATTAATGATCCTGCCACCAAATCGGCTCCCACTGCTGGTGGTTCCGCCGTATCTACCAATTCTCCGTAGCAGTTATCGACAAAAACATAAGTGTTAGGACAGCGAGATTTCACAAACTCAATCAGCTTCTGCAACTCTTCCAGCGTTAAGGCAGGCCGCCAGGCATAGCCCCGGGAACGCTGCACCATAACCACCTTGGTTTTGCTATGTAAAGCTTGTTCAATAGCCGACCAGTCCAAGTTGCCGTTAGGAGTAAGCTCCACCTGACGGTAACGAATACCGTAGTCCTTTAAGGAACCGGGAGCGTCCCCTCGTTTCCCAATAATTTCTTCCAAGGTATCATAGGGCGAACCCTGTACGGCCAATAGTTCATCTCCGGGCCGTAATAAACCATAAAGGGCAATGGCAATAGCATGGGTACCCGATACGATTTGCCCCCTTACCAAGGCAGCCTCGGCACCAAAGACGTGGGCATAAATCTTTTCTAAGGTTTCTCGACCGGCATCATTATAACCATAACCGGTGGTTCCTCTTAAATGGTAATCAGAGGTACGGGCCAGGTGAAAGCCTGCTAAGACACGGGCGTGATTTTGCATAGCCCGGGCTTCAATAATCCGGTAAATGGGCTGCACTTCAGTTTCTACTTCACTTGCTAGTTTGTCCAATTGATCGATTGTCACGTACTTCCTCCAATGCTGCGATTTACTGGTACACCGGAAGAATTAAAGTTCCTCCTGTGCACCAGTCAGGTCTTCTCTATGAATCGTCATTAAATCATCTCGGGAGATGCTTCTTTTGTTTACCAGGCGCACCGCTTGATACCGCATGGCTCTTTCAATAAGATTACGTACCAACCGGGCATTGCCGCTGTGTTCATGTTTTCGGGTTAAATTTTCAATAATTTTAATGAGTTCCTCCCTGGCTAAAGGAGCCAACACATATTGCCGCTGACTTAACATCAGATCCGCGATATCCATCAACTCATGAATATTATAATCCGGGAAGGTGATATGTAAGGGAAAACGAGAACGTAACCCCGGATTGGTTTCTAAGAAATAATCCATCTCATCCTGGTAGCCCGCTAGAATAATAATCAGATTGTCTTTGTTGTTTTCCATACTAGCCACCATAGAATCGATAGCTTCCTTACCAAAATCCTTTTCGCCGCCTCTGGCCAACGAGTAGGCCTCATCAATAAACAGGATGCCGCCTAGGGCTTTTTTAATCTGATCCCGGGTTTTAGCAGCGGTATGACCGATATACTCCCCCACCAGATCGGCCCGTTCCACCTCAATGAGGTGCCCCTTCGGTAAGACATGAATCTCTTTAAAGAGACGGCCAACGATTCTGGCCACAGTCGTTTTTCCAGTACCCGGATTGCCTTTAAAAATCATGTGCAAAACCATAGGCTCGTAAATCAACTTTTCCTTCTGTCTTAATTTTTGAATTTCGACAAAGGCTTGGATCTCATGAACCAGCTTTTTCACACCAGAGAGCCCGATAAGCAAATCCAGTTCCCCTAATATTTCCTGAGCCGCCTTTTTGCTTAACTCCTCCTGGCTGATCGTCTTTTCCTGGGCCGTTTGTCTCGACGGCAAGACAGGCTTCTTGATAAAACTTGGTGATTTAGGCGGCTCCGGCCGATTAGGTGGATTTTGATTTTGCCACATTTTTATCTTCACCAAGGAGTTCACCTCCGGGTAAATACTGTTTTCTACTACCAAATAGCATGACTCTAAAACAGTATACGCTTGGAGGTTTAAATAGTGACCATAAAATCAAAAGCCCCTCCAACGGAGAGGCTAATCAACCTTACTTTAGACAGGTTTATTTTCCGAGAAGGAGGTATTTACCGGACGCAAGGGGCTTATGGTTGATATGGCATGCTTATACACCATCTGTTGCTTGCCATCACTTTCTAAGATCACAGTGAAGTTATCAAAACCTCGCACCATACCTTTTAATTGAAATCCATTAATTAAAAATATGGTTACAGGAATATTTTCTTTTCTTACTTGATTCAGAAAGGCATCTTGCAAATTAATTTGAGGTTTAGTCATGAAGGTTCCCTCCATACAAATATTTTCTCTCTAGGTTTCTTACGTTCTACACAGTTACTAATTCTCCTGCTATTTTTTGGGCAATTTCTTTTGCAATTTCGCTACGATCTGTAAACTCTTCCAATTCTATCCACTGAATTCTCTTGTCCGCTCTAAACCAAGTAAGTTGTCTTTTGGCAAAGCGACGGGTGTTCCGTTTTAAGGTTTCCAGCGCCTCCTCCAGGGTACATGCCCCTTCTAAGTGGGCAATGATTTCTTTGTAACCAAGACCCTGTAAGGCAGTCCCTAGGGTACTATATTTTTTTTGCAGAGCTCTCACTTCCTGCACCAAGCCTCGGGTTACCATCAAATCTACCCGCTGTTCAATTCTTCTATATAATAATTGCCGATCCATGGTTAATCCAAACATGAACAGTCGATATTTGGGCTGGTTTACTTTATCGTTGTACTGATATTCGGTGATGGGTTTGCCCGTCTGATAGTATACTTCCAACGCCCGAATAACACGTCTTGTATCATTTGGATGAAGACGGGCTGCCGTAGCAGAATCAACCTCAGCCAATTTTTGATGCATGGCCAAAGGACCTAAATTGGCAGCTTCCTCCATAAGTTTCTGCCGCAACGTATCGTCCTTGGGAGCCGGGGTAAAGTCATAATGGTCTATCACTGATCTCACATAGAGGCCGGTACCACCCACCAGAAAGGGGAGATGGCCCCGCTCTGTAATGGTTTCGATCAGTTGCTCCGCCCCCTTTTGAAACATAGCCACACTAAATTCTTCATCTGGATTGGCAATATCAATCATATAGTGGGGAATACCCTGCATCTCTTCGGGAGTTGGTTTCGCTGTGCCAATATCCATACCCCGGTAAACCAGCATGGAGTCAGCAGAAATAACCTCTCCCTGGAGCCTCTTGGCCAATTCTATAGCCACTTCGGTCTTACCCGCAGCCGTCGGTCCCACAATTACTACCAAGGGTTTTAAGGATTTCACTGTTCCACTCCCCCCTTCCGGATAATACCGTAGGCCACCGGGGAATAGCGTCCTCCCTGAAGAGTATGAAAACCTAACCGAAAAAATTCCTGGCTTTGACTTCTTTCTTTCATCACAACTCTCTTTCTGGCAACACGGATTGACTCCCGAACAGCCTCCGGTGATAAAGGATGGTGGTTAGCCAAAGGACGTAATGGTGACAGGGAACTGGATTTTTCCTGGGGTTCCCGAAACATGGGATCAAAATATACCACATCAAAGGAATTATCTGGTAGTTGCTTCAGATAGTGTACGTGATGGTCATGGTACACTTGAATTCTCCGCATGGCTTCAAGCATCGCCGGCTTTTCCCCACGATAAGACTGTAACCCTCTGCTCACAATCTCCGCCACTGGACGGGAATCCTCAAGACCAACCACCCTACCTCTGGCACCTGCCACATAACTTGCCACCAAGGCATCCGAAGCTAACCCCAGGGTACAGTCCAAAAGGGTATCCCCCTCCTTTAAATCCATGGCACGAATCATTTGGTCAGTTTTCCCAGCCTGTATTTCCTTTATGCGCAGTTTAGCTAATCCTGGATGAAAAAACAATTCTTTACCATCAACAACTAAAGATAATCTTTCTTTTCTAACCATCAGTATGATATTGGCTCCGCTTTGTTCCCGGATGGCCTGCAGGGATTGTTTATCCCGCGGCAGGTAGGGCACCTGTAGCTCCTGGCTAAGAGCTACGGCCTCCGCTGCCAATTGCTGGCCACTGCGGATACCGGTTGTTATCACCAAAGAATCCTTCATCGTTTAAACCTTTTTTTCAGCTCCTCCTGGGTAATTTGAATCAACGTAGGTCTACCGTGAGGGCAGGTAAAGGGCTGTTGACAATGGGCTAATCCTTCCAAAAGCGCCTTAATCTCTGGATTGCCAAGGTGTGCTTTAGCCTTGACAGCATCTCGGCAGGCCATGGACACCGCCAACTGTTCAATGACGAAGCCCTTGTTAAACCTGGACTCCGGGTATTCCTGTAGTCTGGCCAATAAATCCAAGAATACATTGGCCGAAGCATCCGAAGCACGATCCGGGACTCCCCGTAGTAAAAAAGTATCTCCACCAAAGTGTTCCAATAAAAAGCCGATCTCCTGAAAATCCAAAATATGCTGGATCACCAGTTGCGCTTCATGATGGGGAATTTCTAAGGTAATAGGCTGCAGTAACATTTGGGCTCTGGCATTTTGCTGTAATAACTTGTGATACCTTTCATAGAGCACCCTTTCATGGGCCGCATGTTGGTCAATAATGTATAGCCCTACCTCACCATAGGCCAGAACATAGGTAGGAGGAATCTGACCGATGGGGGTTAGATAGGGGAATACAGTATCCTCTGCGGCTTGATAAGGGCTGCTGCCTTCCGAAATTGCCTGGTTTGGCACAGTTTGTGGGGTTGCTTTTGCCACAGGCTTAAAAAGTGGTTCTGTTGAAGTCACAGCTTCTTTGGCTGACTGATGTTGTAACGGTAGAGGAAACCTCAATTGTTCCTTACTTTGAACAGGTATTTCAGCCTTGGCTTCCACCTTGGCTGTATCTATGGTAATCTCAGCAATAGGGCTTTCTTTGGGTTGCTCACCCGGAGCTTTGGCCGGTCGTCCATTGGTTTCAACGCTAGCCTCCGCAGGAGGCGTCATTTTTCTGTTGGGCATGGCTTCCCAAAAACCAGGAATAGCCTTGGGTAAGCTCAAAGTCTGGCTGAGAGCCTCCAATACATTCCCCTGTACTTCCTTCTCATTGGCAAATCGTATCTCCATTTTAGTCGGGTGAACATTAACATCTACTTGAGCAGGATCTAGCTGTAAATGGAGAACAGCCATGGGAAAGCGCCCGGCAGGAATCAAGGTTTGGTAGGACTGAGACAAAAGACCAGAAATAAACCCGCTGCGAATATAGCGGCCATTAATAAAGAAATTCTGATATTGCCTGGAGGCGCGGGTCAACACCGGCTTGCTGATTAAGCCAGTGATGGATAGCAGAGAACCCTGGTAGTTAACTTCCAGCATACTCCGTACATTCTCTGCCCCAAAAATACTGGCAGCCGTATCTTTAATGGAACCGGTACCGGGGCTAAAAAAAAGCACCCTGGCACCACTGCGCAGTTCAAAGCGGACATCAGGCCTGGCCAGAGCAATCCTTGATAGTAAATCACTTATCTGACTTGTTTCGGCGGTGGCAGTCTTGAGGAACTTTCTCCTGGCCGGTGTATTATAAAAAAGATCCCTTACTTCAACGGAGGTGCCCACCGGACAGCCCACGGGGGATACTTCTTTGATTTCTCCCGCTTCGACAAAAACCATGGTACCCGCCACTTCATCCTGTTGGCGGGTCACCAGCGTAACCCTGGCCACAGCAGCCACACTGGGCATAGCCTCTCCCCGGAAACCCAGCGTGAGAATATGGTTTAAGTCCTCTGCCATTTTAATTTTACTGGTGGCATGACGTTGAAAACAAAGGGTCGCATCCTGAGCAGACATACCACTACCATTATCCACTACTTTAATGCAATCTCCGCCACCTTCAACTAATTCCACGCTGATCCGGTTGGCTCCGGCATCTAAGCTGTTTTCCACTAATTCCTTAACCACAGAAACTGGACGCTCCACAACCTCCCCAGCAGCAATCTGGTTGGCTGTAGCTTCGTCCAGCAGAAGAATTTTACTCAAACATACTCACCTCTAACCGTCCGAGCGTACTTCTCTTTGTTCCTCGCGTTGAAACATCATAAAGGTGTCCGTGGACTTATCCTGGAGGTACACATAGTTAAAACGATAATCCTCTTTACACTGCTCATATAGTTTCCAACCCTCTTCCTGGCAAGCTTTACAACCCTGGATAGGAATGGTAATGGCCAAGATGCGGTATCGCTTACTATCTGGATGGTAGGCCTGGGAGTCGATGATTAGATAACCTGGGCAATGGGAACACACATAGACCTTTTCGATCTGTTTCTCTTCGATAAACTGAGTATCGTAATAAATAGGTTTATTGCGTTGGTAGAATTTTTTACCGTTGGTCAAGGACAGTCGATCCAGCTTATGACGATTGGCCCAAATTTCGTTGAGTTCTTCCACCACCCGCTGAATCTCTGCAGAAACCTGAGGTTTTTCTTGATACATCCCTGGATAATATCCCGGTTCAACCACCGAGGTATAGTCTTTGCCCGCCAAAGCCAACAAAATAGCCAAATTTACGTAGGGTAAAGCAGTCTCTATAGCATAGCCGCCTTCCAAAACGGCTAAGTCTGGTTTTAGTTTCTCGGTTAGCCGGGCATAGCCTTGAGCGCTGATGAGCATCTCGCCCAGGGGATCAGAAAAATGATTATCCTGACCGGCTGAGTTCACCACAAAATCCGGCTGCCAATCTTTTAATATAGGCAGTATCAGGTGATCCATCACATAATGCAAGCCCGCATCAGTTACTCCTGGGGGTAGAGGAATATTGATGGTGCTAGCATAGGCCCCAGGTCCACCCAGTTCATAGGTATAACCAGTACCGGGGTAAATAGTGCGTCCGTCCTGGTGAAAGGAAATAAAGAGCACATCAGGGTCGTGATAGAAAATGTCCTGGGTACCGTCTCCATGGTGTACATCCGTATCTACAATGGCAATCTTTTTTACCCCGTAGGTGCGTCGTAGATACTCCACTAATACCGCTTCGTTATTAATACTACAAAAGCCACGGTTACCGTGCACTACCCGCATAGCATGATGCCCGGGAGGGCGTACCAGGGCAAACCCGTTTTTGATCTCACCATTGATAATTTTATCCCCCAAGCTCATGGCCGAACCCGCTGCAATGCGGTGTGCTTCCAATACCTGTTCACTGACGGTGGGTACACAAAAATGTACCCGTGAAATGTCGTGCAGACTTGCCAGCCGTGGTGGAAATTCTTCGATCTCCGGCAAGTCCAAAATACCCTCTTCAAAGATTTGATCTCTCGTATATAAAAGTCGTTCTTCCCTTTCCGGGTGGGTAGGGGAAATGGCCCAGTCAAAGGCAGGAAAGAAAATAATGCCGGTCTTTTTCATTATTTCAGCAACCTCCCCCCGGAACCAATATGGCCGAGAATTCCTCTGGGTGTTTGGACAGAGATTTGATACAGTTTACCGGTGGTTTGCCAATCCCGTACAATATTAAACACATCTTGACCGATAATCTCAATCTCCTGCACATATTCAGTCAGATTCATATTTGCCGCCCTTTTCCACAGCCAAGATTTAGCCAGTTCCACGGCTGAGATTTCATCTATGGTATCTGCCAAATTACCCTGATAGCCCTCTTCTTCGACAATATAAATTTTCCGCTCCGTATCTGCCAACAGGCTAACCTGTAGGGTCGGTTTCGCCACTGCCGCTCCGATGGCATTAGCCACCGGCGTATAGGGTGGTAAAATGGGTATACAGCCTAATCTGGAAGCGATCTGCGGTACCAATCCCGCAGCTCCTCCCCCTACTCCCACAACATTCTGGGGCCGTAATTTTTTCTTCTGCAAAACTTCCCACACACGATAGGCCGGTTCTTGCTCCCATTCCAGATACATGCGATCAATTTCCGTGACAATGGTGTTAATAACTAATTCGATGATGGTGTGGGCCACTTCCATAATGCCCATACCAATCGGTGCGCCAAGATTTCTCATAGCCTCCTTGGCCAGGTCCACATCCCCCATTTGAGTAATACCCATCACGCGGAGGGCATCGGTGGGCGTGGGCAACGGTCCACCCAAGCAGTAGGCAGGGCCTACCCGTTCCGAATAAATAATGAATTCTTGGCCCACTCGCTCTACAACACTGTCACCGCCCACCGGTACTGAATTTACCGCCAGGGCCCGTACCTGGGTATAACGATCATCGATTTTAGCACCCCGGGAAGCCAGCAGTGGTTGACCGGATAGGATTAAAGCCAGATCTGTGGTGGTACCTCCGATATCCACCACCAGAGAAGTTTCGCCCGGAGGTGTTAAGGCCTGTACCCCTAAGGTGCTGGCTGCAGGACCGGAAAAAATCGTTTCCACTGGCACCTGTTCCGAGGCTGTCAGAGGTAAGGTGCCCCCATCGGCCTTCAGAATAAAGACCCCGGCGGTAATATCCCGGCGAGCCAAAGCATCCCGAACTGCATTAGCAAAATAATGATATTTCTCTCGGGTAGCACAGGTAAGCACCGTATTCGCAATCCGGCGGGGAAAATTTAATTTACCCCCTGCCCGATGTCCCATCTCCACATACCACTCTGGATGACGCTGTTTAATATATTCAGCCACTTTTAACTCGTGGACATTACTGCGGGTAGAAAACTTACCCACCACGGCTACCCTCGTGTAACCCTGGTTCTTCAGCCAGTCCACAGCTTCGGCAAGTTCTTCAGTTTTCAGAGGAATAATTTCCCTGCCACGGTAATCAATAGCGCCGTTTAAGACGAAAACATCCTTCTGTTCACGAATCTCTAGGAAGGCTCGGCCAGGCCCAGGAAGTATAATCACTCCCACTGGGTCGTATTTTTTTTCGGCAATTAAATTGGTAACAATGGTGGTGCTGAAGACAACCCGTTCAATTTTGTCACCCGGTATCCCCTTTAATAAATTGTCCAGTGCATCACCCAGTGAAATCAGTAAATCCTCTTGGGTTTCCACCTTAGCAGTGGCCCGTACAGCACTACCATCCAGCAAAACTGCATCTGTACAGGTACCCCCAACATCAATGCCGATAAACATAATGGGCCTCCTCACCTCCTTCGAAAACTAACAATATCCATCAGTAAACAACATTTATAGTTATCCAATGGACACTATTCTATCAGTTTATCATACTATTCCTTCTAAAAAAATGGGCACCTTAGTTCTCTCGTAATCTTTTTTGTATCTTATCTAAATAAGTAAGACCTTCTAAAGGTGTCATGTTGGAAATATTCAAAGCAAGAATTTCTTCTATGAGTTCATCGGAGTGCTTTTCACTAAAAATAGCTAACTGCTCCTCTGCCGCAACCGCCACCTGACCTTTGCCAGCAACCACTTCCCGGGTGGCCTGCTGGTGATGTTCCAACTGACTCACCAGTTCACTGGCCCGCTGCAGGATTTTCCCAGGCAAGCCTGCCAGCTTGGCACAATGCACACCATAACTTTTGCTGGCTTTGGAGCGTACCACTTTACGTAAAAAGGCTACATCATTGCCCTTTTCCTTAACCGCTGTGGCATAGTTGGTTAATCCAGGCAGTATCCCCTCTAGTTCTGCCAGTTCATGATAGTGAGTCGAGAAGAGAGTTCGGCAGCCTAATTGATTATGCAAAAACTCGATCACTGCCTGAGCAATCGCCATTCCCTCTAAGTTAGAAGTCCCTCTCCCCAGCTCATCAATAATAACCAAACTCTTTGGGGTAGCATGATCCAGGATTTGCTTGGTTTCGAACATTTCTACCATAAAGGTACTCTGCCCGGAGGTTAGATCGTCCGAAGCTCCCACCCGGGCAAAAATTCTATCCACGATGCCGATGTTAGCAAAGGTTGCCGGGACGAAGCTACCCACCTGAGCCATTAGTACCAGCAGAGCCACCTGCCTCTGGTAGGTACTTTTGCCTCCCATATTGGGTCCGGTGATCAGGCCCAAGCGTTCCGTCTGATGATCCAAGTAGGTATCATTCGGTACAAACCCGCCGGGTCCCAGGGTAAGTTCTACCACGGGGTGTCGGCCTTCCTTGATATCGATAATTCCGTCATGACAGATTTGCGGACGGCTATACCCCTGCCGTGCAGCTACCTCTGCCAAGGAAACAATGGCATCCACCTGAGCCACCAGAGAGGCGGTACGGCGAATACGGCTGACTTCAGCGGCTACCTGATTCCTAACTTCAACAAACAGGTTGTATTCTAATTCCACCAGCCTGTCTTCGGCGCCTAGGATTAAACTCTCATATTCTTTTAATTCCGGCGTGATAAACCGTTCAGCATTCGCCAAGGTTTGCCTGCGCTGGTAATACTCCGGTACCAAATTCAAATTGGAGCGGGTTACTTCCAGATAGTAACCAAAAACTTTATTAAAACCAACCTTTAAACTCTTAATACCCGTCCTTTCCTTTTCCCTGGCCTCCAAGCCGGCCAACCAAGCCTTGCCATCCCTGGCGGCTGTCCGTAATTGATCTACCTCGGGATGAAAGCCTTCTTTTAGCAGACCTCCATCTCGCAAGGAAACAGGCGGATTCTCAGCCAGAGCTGAAATCAAAAGTTGTTGTATATCCTCCAGCGTATCAAACTCCCCGCGCATCCTTTGTAATAGACTGCTTCGTGCATTCTGCAAGGTCTGATCGATGATTGGCAGTTTCTGCAAGGAGGAAAGTAACGCCAACAGGTCCCGGCCATTGGCAGTACCGTAAGCAGCTCGGGCTGTGAGTCTTTCTAAATCATAGATGTGTTTAAGGGATTCGCTAACCTCCTGCCTTAACAGCAGGGAATTCACCAATTCTTCCACAGCATCCAGACGTTCTTCTATTTTAGCAGGATCAATTAAGGGCTGTTCCAGCCAGCTTTTTAAGAGTCGCCCTCCCATGGCAGTTTTGGTAACATCCAGCACCCAAAGCAGGGAACCCTTTTTTTCGCCATCCCGCAACGACTTAGAAATTTCCAGGTTACGTCGGGCAATGGTATCCAAAATCATGAAGGCCTTTGGCGAATAGGTGGTAATCTCTGTAATATGTGTCAGCTGCCTTTTCTGCGTCTCCAGCAGATACTGCAGCAAACTGCCTGCTGCGGTACTTAGGGCGGCATTGGCTAAACAAGCGGAAATATCCGTAGAAGAAAAATGCTCTTGCAACACTTGCGAGGCACTCTCCAAGGCAAAATACTCTTCCGGTAAAATGGTTAGGATGGTAGACGGCAGAGAACGCAAAGTGTCCGCAACTTTTCCCTGCTGCCGCAGAGCCTCTGGCAAAATACACTCCCGGGGAGACAGCCTGGCGATCTCATCCAGCAGGCTATCTAAGGCCCAGGGGCCAGCCATTTCTGCTGCCTGGAATAATCCCGTGGAAAGATCCGTCACTGCCATACCATATTGATTAGGTTTCAGTTCACTGACGGCAACCAGATAGTTATTATCCTTCTCTTGCAACATACTGCCTTCAATGACCGTACCGGGGGTAACCACACGAATAATTTCTCGCCGTACAAGACCCTTGGTAGCCTTGGCATCTTCCACCTGTTCACAGATGGCTACTTTATATCCTTTTTCAATTAATTTACTAATATAATTTTCCGCAGCATGAAAGGGTACACCACACATGGGGATACGTTCCGGTTCCCCAGCCTCCCGACCGGTGAGGGTAATTTCCAGTTCCCGGGAAGCTAGTTTAGCATCTTCGAAAAACATTTCATAAAAGTCACCCAGTCGGAAAAACAAAATGGCATCAGGAGCCTGTCTTTTTATCTCTAAATACTGCTGCATCATCGGAGTTAAAGCCACGAATATCTCCCTCCCGCTCCCAATTATACCATAACGAACCAAACTGCCCAAAAGAAAAACCTCCCGGGTGGGAGGTTTTATCCATGAGGGTCGTAGACCTACGACCTTTTTTAGCCTCAAGAACTAGGACCGCAACTGGAGCAACTGCAAGAACCGTGACTTTCCGGGGGCTTCCCTTCAATGCCCTCACTAATGCGTTCATTGACCTGACCAAGGAACTTTTGAAAGTTCTCCTGGATCTCGGCAAATTCACGAATTAAGGGATGGGACATCATTTGATCTTCCAGAGCATACACTTCATTCAATTGCTCTTCGGTCAATTCATTGCCCTGCATCCGCAGCATTTGATGCTGCTGTTGCAAGCCCTGAAACTTTTCAATGAACATGATGGCGTCCACATCGGACATCATAGCTGCTTCTTTTTCACGCATGGTTTTGTATTTATCAGACTCAGCGATGAGTTTACCCAGTTCAAGAGCTTTTTCTAAAACCATATCAGCCAATCGTTTCACCTCCCTAACTTGGAATAAGAGAATTATCCTATGGTACTGTTTAGCACCAGTTCTCCCTCTAATAAGTTTGGTCTACCCTTGGTGATTTTCACTTGCACCAATTTCCCAGATATTTCTAGCGGCCCGGTAAAAACCACTAATTTATTGGTCCGGGTACGGCCGGCCAAACGATCCGGGTTGTTCTTGGTTTCCCCTTCTACCAAAACCTCTAGGATCTTCCCTTCATCCGCCTGATTGTTTGCCAAGGAAATCTGATTCTGCAATTCTATAAGCCTTTGTATGCGCTCACTTTTAATTTCCTCTGGTACCTGCTCCATGGTAGCTGCCGGTGTACCGGTGCGAATATTATAAACAAAGGTAAAGGCACTGTCATAACGAACTTGACGTACCAAATCCAGGGTATCTTGAAAATCTTCTTCCGTCTCTCCGGGAAAACCCACCATTAAATCGGCAGTAATGCTGGCATTGGGCACAAACTTCTTAATCTTGGCAATTAACTCCAGGTAGTGCTCTCTGGTATAGCCCCGATTCATCGCTTTGAGAATGCGGTTACTGCCAGCCTGGGCAGGCAAATGGTAATGCTCGCACACTTTTTTACTAGAGGCTACTACCTCAATTAATTTATCATCAAAGTCTCTGGGATGAGAGGTCATAAATCGGATACGTTTCAATCCCTCAATCTTATCTAAATCCAGTAGTAAATCGGCAAAACGGTAGTTTTGCTCCAAATCCTTACCATAGGAGTTAACATTCTGTCCCAGTAATGTAACCTCTTGATAACCTTCCTGCACCAACTCTTCAATTTCACGCCTAATGTCTTCCGGTGTACGGCTGCGTTCCCGTCCCCTGACATAAGGGACGATACAATAAGTGCAAAAATTGTTGCAGCCATACATGATAGTAACCCAAGCTTTTAACTTATCCTTCCTTTGAACAGGTACATTTTCGGCAATGCCCTTTTCAGTAGCCCAAACCTCCAGCACTGCCTCTTGATTCTCGCGGATTTGATAAATCATCCGGGGCAATTCATGAATGTTGTGGGTACCAAAAATAAGATCCACAAAGGGAAAACTATGTCGTATTCTCTTGGCCACATCCTCTTGTTGAGGCATGCAGCCACAGACACCTAAGATGAGGTCTGGTTTGGCTACCTTTAACTTTCGTAAACGTCCCAGTAAGCCAAAAACTTTGCTTTCAGCAGTTTCCCGTACACAACAGGTATTTAACAAAATAATATCAGCTTTGTCCCGGGACTCTGTTGGTTGGTAGCCCAAGTCCCCTAACATACCCGACAAGGACTCGGCATCCCTCTCATTCATTTGACAACCGAACGACTGGATAAACACGAATTTTCCTTCGCCAATTTTCTTGTTTTGTGATTGATAACGAATAACTTCCGACATCTATGCAAACCCTCCAAAACGGTGGAAAAATAATCTATGAGCATTAACATTTTCCCATATTTATAGCTAGAATGCAAACGATTACTTTTAGTGTTAGGTTTTTGTAAGGTAAACATACCACCATTACATCATCCTACCTTTTATTAGAAAAACTTGGCTTGCGCCAAGTCTTTAGACGCCGGCGGAAGCCTTGGTTTTTCTTATACTTTCATCAATAGAAATTTTATACTTTCTGAAAGTGAAAATAAAAACCAAGGACTAGCCCTGGTTTTTATAAAAATTCTTTGACCAATAGTTCCCAGTATAAGAGGAGTATACGCATAGGTATGCTTCCCTTATATTCTCTGTAAATAATAGGTTATCTAAACGCCCGTTCCGTTTCGGTAATCTATCCTATCTTAAATTTAACAAAAAAGGTTGTACCAGATGTACTGCTAGCTACCTCTATCTTAGCATTATTCCTCTCTGCTATACTATAGCAAGTTGCCAAACCCAAGCCAGTCCCGTGCTCCTTTGTAGTTAAAAAAGGTGTCCCAATTCTTTCAAGAACTTCTGGAGCAATTCCTGACCCTTCATCTTTAATCGCTAAGATTAAATCTTTATTATCCGTAAAGATTCTAATGGTAACTTGTCCGCCTTCACCCATAGCGTCTAGTCCATTACTGACCAGGTTAAGAATAAGTTGATGTATCTCATTTTTGTTTATTTCAATTTCAGGTATAGGAAATTTTTCAACGATAACATTATTATTGGAGTTTAGTGCATTTGCCTGCAGCAGTGGATATAGGTCATCTATAATTTGGTTTAGATTATGAAATTGCAAATCTAACGGTGTGCTTCTTGCTAGGGATAAAAATTGGGTTATTATCGAATTAGCTCTATCAAGTTCATCTATCATCAACAGATAATACTCTTTGTATTGGGCACACGCTTCTTTGGTACTGAGCATCTGAAGAAACCCTCTAACGGTAGTCATTGGATTTCTAACTTCATGACCAATACCTGCTGCCATTTGACCAATAAGATTTAGCCGGTCCAATCGTGCCATTTCTTGTTGTGTTTGTAACCTTTGCGATATATCTCTAACAAATATGCAGATAAGTTCTTCTCCTTTGCTGTTTTTATATATTTTTGAAGTAGCTTCTACCGGAATCTTTAAACCATCTTTGTGAATCAAATTCAGTTCACACCTTATAGGGAGATTTCTCCTTCTCTCTTTCAATATTTGATATAAATCAGACTCTTGTATACTAACAACACCACTGCTACCAAGTCGACATATTTCTTCCTCCGACATACCAAGCATTTGGCAAATAGCGGGATTCGCTGCAAGAATTTTTCCTTCGGGTTTAGCCAGAAAAATCCCATCTACACTGTTATCAAAAATATTTCGAAAGGTTTCTTCACTATCTTTTAATTTTTCTTCTATATTTTTACGTTCTTCAATTTCATTATGTAGTAAAAGATTCGCTTTTTTTAAATTTGCTGAATGCTCCTTTATCTTGTCAAAGATAGGGATAAACTCTGGCATAAAGCTAGTAGGCAAATTTTCATCTGAAACGAAGGCTTTCGCAAATCTTTTCATCTCTAAATGTAAATTCTTTGATATCTTATAGGCTATTGCTAACACAAGTCCTATAATGCATAACCAAATACTGATAACTAAAACGGTGTCGTGCAATGCTTTATTATAAATGTCATCGGTCTTTATATTTGCCCAAACGTGTCCTATTATTTTTCCATTATGATAAATGGGTTTGGCATAATAAAGAATAGGTTTCCCATTCCACCCAAAGGAATTATTAAACTCACCAAACTCTGGTTTGCCAGAATTGTAGATAGTAAAGTAAGGATATTGCTCATGATTTACTCGAATCAGTTTAGACGGTTCAAAGTTTGGAGCTATGGCCACTATGTGGTCCAGCTCAATAGAGTAGTAACCTATGCCAACATCTAAAGTAGAATCATAGACCTCGTTCAATATCGGCTGTAAAACACTATTTAAAACTTTAACCTGTTCATTAATATCCTTACTACTAGCCCCATGGCTATCCAATATTTCACTATAACTTTGGGTTAAGCTATCGTCTAACCTATCAACCACGGCATATAACATTTTTTCCTGTTCTTTTTTACCAATTTTTATTATGCCAATAGGCATTACAACAGCCATTATCATCATAGGAATAACTGTTAGACAAATAATCGAAAACATAATTTTCTTGGTTAGTTGTATTGGGATAATTTCATTGATCAACTGATTAAGCATTTCCTAATACCTCCAAAAAAAACTAATTTTAATCTACTAATATTGTTGCAATGTTATAAGCTGACCACCCTGATAACCCAAAAATCACCCTCACCTTCAAATTTAAGATTTTTAAATTTTCTGATAAATCTATTCTTTGGTATAGCCCCTCCTTTCCCTCCACATGTTGATCTCTTGCCTGGCTCTCCAAGTGGTCGATTTTTTATTATCATTGGCAACCAAGGTGGTACTTTTATGTTAACATGCATATAAATCCCAAAACAAAAAAACCTCCTTATAGAGGTTTTTTTGTTCAACATAAATGCATTTGTCTTATTCCTCTAAAATAACGGGAAAGTTATCTTTTTTTATAAAAAGGTTATAATAACTCTTCTTCCCCAATGTATTCATCGTCATTAATACACTCATCGGAAAAAGGACATTCATGGCAATCAAGCGGACATATCATTTAAAAATCCTCCAGGGCTTTTGAAAATTAGATTTTGAAAATGAACAGGAAGATAGAACTAAAAAATTGTATCTGCTGCTATCTGATGATTAAGGCAGAACTAAATTGTCCTGCTCATCAAAAGTAAAATAAGGATTATGGGCCACTTCCCAAAGGAAATCATTGGGGTCTGCAAAGTAGCCGCTATAGCCACCCCAAAATACCTTTTCAGCTCGTTTAACAATCCTTGCTCCTAGCTTTTCAACAGTCATCAAGATCTGATCTACTTCCTCTGGATCATTGGCATTATAAGCAAGTGTCACCCCAGAAAAACCACTACCTTCTGGAGAGACTCGAACATCTTCAGCTAATGCGTCCTTTGGATATAAGGCCAACACTATGCCGTTTAAAGGAAAGAAGGCAATGTTATCATTACTTGCCTTTGATAATTCCCATCCTAGGCCTTCTTTATAAAAAGCCAATGATTTCTGGAAATCTTCAACCCCCAATGTAATAATATTGATTCTTGGTTTCATACCCTAAGCCTCCTCTATTTATTATTAAATATAGTCATTAGGTACATCCATTTGTGACCGATAACAAAATAAACTAGTATCATGATCAAGCTATTTTAGCCTAGCGTTTTCTTCTCTATAAGTTCTCAATAAATATTTGATAATTTCTCATGGTATTCATGATTTTACCAAGGTATTAAAAGGATTACTCAGTCACTTCCTAGAAATATTGAAGGCATTATACTATTTCTGAATGTAATATACCATTAATTGGGGAACTATCGGAAGCGCCAAGCAAAAAAGAGTGGTTATCGTTTTAGGATAAGTGTCGTAAGGAGGTGGTGCTCCAATGGAGAATCATATTAAAATTAACGGTATTGTACTGGATTATAAACAGAATAAGCAGGGTACTAAGCGAAAAATCATCTGGTTATTGCTTTGCTTGCTTATGCTATGGTCAATTATATCCCTTTATTTTTATCGCCAACATCTTTTAGTGGTTAAAAGTATCCCCTTAAACGAAAATATTCAGGTAGGAGATACAAAGGTTTATTTGCGGGAATTATCATTGGTAAATTTTGAACGCAAGCCATTTGATTATGATCATCTCCCTTGGTATGCAGAATTTAGTAAGCAACTGCCCCCATTTTTAATAATGCCCTTTTATAAAACCATAACATTTTACAGTTCTCCCTATACCTTTGATGATAACCATGGTAAAGCCGCTATAAATGGCTACTATCTGTCTCCTGTCTTATCACTGGAGGATCGTATTTTTCCGGAAACCGTGGACATCTGGCTAGCTGGAGCTTATGAGGTAGGTTATCTGGGGGGGACATCAACAAATCATAGCGCAAATTCTAACCTACATTCCTTTCAAGTTTATGGGGAACATGTCCCCTTGGATGTCAAAGAATTATACATCATGGTTAACGATAAGGTGAACAATAAAAACCACAAGATACCGATCAAGCTAGACTGGGAAACTAAGACCTATACCTTTTTTAATCCCTTCCCTGTCTATTGGCAGACCTCTAATCCACTGGTTAAAGTACAAGAATTTATTAAGCTGAATGAGAAGGATAAAAATCCGAAGCTGGCTCAGTTAATTCTTCACGACAAACTAAAAACATTTCCCTGGCAACATACGAAGCACGAATATTGGCAACTAGCCTTTGAGGATCGAGTGTCTTACCAAGCTACTTACCAAGGACAACACGATGTAATTACCGTCACCCTTACCTTTGGGGAAAACAAAGAAAACTCATTTAAAGGTATTGCTGAACAGACGTTTTATTTAATTGATCACCAAGGTAGCTGGAAAATTATCGATGTCCACCCAGTGCGAAAAATATAATAATGTCAATAAGAAAAACAGGCAGCCTCTCCTCTACGCTGCCTGTTTTCTTTCGTTATTTATGCTTATATTAAATGTTTGCCGTTCTTAATTGCTTCCATTAAGGCATTGGTGTCCAAGGTAACGTTGGGGACTACCCACAGAGCCAGAGCCACAATGGCCATGGACAACAGAGCTATCAATATTTTTCGCATGGGAATCATTCCTTTCATGGTTACTAATATAATGGGTAAACCAACGATATGGTTATAGTGAACTAATTTAAAAATAAAATCAAGTCTTTCCCCTTATAAAGACGTAAAAATTTACATTTCGTATCGGCAAAAAAACTATATTCAAATATTGTGAATTAGTTTATCTTATATTCCTTAAATTTTTCTATCATCCAGCTGACAAAATGCTTATATTTTGGGAATGAAACTTCACTCTTGGCAGCATAATGAAGTTGAGGTGATAGTAAATGCTAAAATTTGGTAATTTTTTACAATGGGTATTATTAGGCAGTGTTTTCTTATTTATCTTGGCTCTGGCCGCTACAAAATTGAAATTGCGTTAAGGAGCCAAAGTACCTGGTACCATTGTCTCATTACTTATAATATCCACCAAAGCAGGTCTACCGCACAGGAGTGCCTCTCTTAGCGTATCCTCAAGTTTTGTACTGTCTTTTACCCAAAATCCCTTTCCACCGCAGGCCTGGGCAAATTCCGCAAAATTAGGATTATGTAGATTAACTCCCTCTGGAACAAGGTTGCCAACAAGCATGCGATTCTTTTCCTCAATTAACCCCCCATTATTAACAACAATGATAACCACTGGCAAATCGTACTTCACTGCTGTGGTGAAGTCTGCCAACAACATACCCATACCACCATCCCCTACTAAGGCAACAACCTGCCGCTCCGGGTTGGCTATCTTTGCGGCCAGGGCCGCCGGTACTCCAAAACCCATGGTACGCCATTTTCCCGAGAGAATTACCCGCTGTTGTTTAGGAAAAAAATTTCGGCCAAACCAAATGGTATGATCCCCGGTATCAAGGCAAACCACCGCTTCTTGATGCAACAGTTTACCCATGGCTTGAACAATCCTGGCCGGTGGCACCGGACTGCCGTCCTGGTTTCCTTCTTGCTCCATCTGAACACGCCAAACTTCACGGGCCTGGGAAATGGCCATGCGCCAGGACTGTCGCTCTCTTTTCTGTAATAAGCTTGTCAGTTCAGGTAATATTTGCGAGGCATCTCCCACCAAACCATAGACAACGGTAGAGCTGGCACCGACATTGGCGGGTTTAGCATCTAATTCAATAACCGAGATATCCTGGGGAATGTAGTTTTGCGGCCACCAGTTTGCACCAATTCGTAAGCAGAGATCCGCTTGTTTAAGGATTTTTTCTGTCGCTAAACTACCAGCATGACCCAAACCTCCCAGAGCCAAAGGATGTTCACCGGGAATTACACCAATGCCTCCTAAGGTATGGACAACCCCCGCCCCCCACTTTTCTGCCAGTTCCAACACTTGCACATGAGCGGTTCTCGCTCCAACGCCGGCAAGTATAACGGGATGCTCAGCCTTATCTAACCAGGCTATGGCATTATGTATGGTCGTTTGATCGGAACTTGTCCTCGTAAACAAATAGGGTTCTGGCTGACGAATTTGTTCATTGCACGGTAAATTAAATAGATCCATGGGAATGGTTATATGAGCAGCCATTTTTTTAGAAATGGCGGATTTGTAGGCCTGGTTCATTATCTTGCCGGTAGCCTGCGGGTCTGTCAGCAAACTACTATAGGAGACTAGCGAGTGAATCAAAGCTTGTTGATCCAAATATTGCTTCTTATGCGTGCCAATGTCTTGGCGAGCAACCTGACCAGTTATCGCCAGTAGCGGAACGCCATCCTTTTGGGCATCAGCCAACCCATTCAATAGGTGAACAAAACCCGGTCCAGTGGTAGCTGTACATACGGCTATTTCACCAGTCAGTTTGGCATAGGCCGAGGCCATCAGAGCAGCCGTTTCTTCATGGCGAACCGCATAATACTTTATACCTGGCTGACGTGCCAAGGCATCCAGGAAATAAAATATGCCGTCTCCCACTACCCCAAAGACATGTTTTACGCCCCAACTTATCAATTGTTGGACGATTACCTGAGCAACCGTAGCAGACAAATTAGTCCCCCCAATAGAAATTTTCTTTATTCTTGCCAAAATTAGGATGAACATTCATGTATTTGATATTTTTGCTAATAATTCCTAAGCGTGTCTTTCACAACCTAACCTAGTACTCCATATATTGTACTATCCTATCATAAGGGAGGTTTTGACTTATGCAAGTGGCACTTTATATCTGCCTGGGCTTACTGCTGTTACTTATTATTGGCTTACTTATCTTTCTTGTATTGGACATTATTTAATCCCGTCAAATTGACGGGATTAAATAATGTCGCATGCTGCTACAGATAAGAAAAACAAACCGCCATGGAAACTCGGCGGTTTGTTTTTTGCTTTCGTTACTTTTTACTTTTCTTAGACCACTCCATTTCCCTAAGTTGTACCCGGCGGATTTTGCCGCTGACGGTCTTCGGCAGAGCGTCCACGAATTCAATTTCCCTGGGGTATTTATAGGGTGCGGTTACTTTTTTAACATAGTCTTGAAGTTCTTTAACCAATTGAGGTGAAGGCTGATAACCATCGGTTAATACCACAAAGGCTTTGACAATTTCACCCCGTAAATCATCCGGGCTGGCAACCACTGCAGATTCAGCTACCGCATCGTGTTCGATAAGAGCACTTTCCACCTCAAAGGGGCCAATCCGGTAGCCGGAAGCCAATATTACGTCATCAGTCCGGCCTACAAACCAAAAATATCCATCTGGATCCTTTACCGCCCGGTCACCGGTGATATACCAGGACCCACGGAAACAATGCTGGGTGCGTTCTGGTTCTTGCCAATACTCCTTAAACAAACCAGCAGGCCGCTGGGGCAACACTTTAATAGCGATATCCCCTTCTTTACCCGGAGGTAATACTGCACCAGTATCATCAATTACTTCCACCTCAAAACCAGGAGCTGGTTTGCCCATGGCACCGGGACGTATTGGTACACAGGGGAAGTTACCTATTACGAGTACTGTTTCCGTCTGACCGTAACCATCCCGAATAGTTAACCCCGTGGCCTTTCTCCAGGTCTCAATAACTTCTGGATTTAGCGGTTCTCCTGCACCAGTGCAACTCCGCAGTGTGGGGAATTTATATTGGGACAGGTCCTCCAGTACCAACATCCGGTAATTGGTGGGTGCACCACAGAAAGTTGTAATGGGATACTTCTGCAGAAGTTCTAAGCAACGCTTGGTACTAAAACGGGTCTCATGGTAGACAAATAACGCCGCGCCCATGCTCCAAGGACCAAATAAACTGCTCCAACCGGCTTTTCCCCAACCGGTATCAGACAGGTTCCAGTGCAAGTCTGCTGGGTTTAAATCCAACCAATACTTACCCGTCACAAAATGGGCATAGGGGTAGGAGACTTGGGTATGCAATGTCATCTTCGGGTTACCCGTCGTGCCAGAGGTAAAGAAAAGAATGGCTCCATCGTCACTTCTTGTTTTAACTACCGCGAATTCTGTACTATGGTTCTCCATTTCCGTTTGATAATGCAACCAGCCTTCCTTAGGCTCTCCTACAGCTATCTTTAGTTTTAAGGAAGAAAGTTCCTGTTTAATTTCATCAACCTTATTGGCTGTTTTAACATCTGAAATAATCGCTACTGACTGGGCAGTTTGTATTCTATAAGCTAAATCCTTCGAAGTTAGTTGAACTGTTCCAGGGCTGACAATAGCTCCTACTTTTAAACAAGCCAGAAAGGTTTCCCACCACTCGATATAGCGAGGCATAATCAGGATAACGACATCCCCGGCCCGTACACCCTGTTCCATCAGCAGGTTCGCCAGTCGGTTCGAACGTTCTTTAAAATCTTTAAAGGTTCTCCGAATCTCTTGATCCTGTTCATCCACCCAAAGCATAGCCAGCTTGTCCGGATTTTCTGCCCATCTATCGACAACATCCCCAGCGAAATTGAAAAACTCCGGCACATTCCACTGGAATTCTTTTCGTTCCTTTTCATAATCCAACATGTTACTCATTCCATTCCCTCCGATTTTCTGTCAATAGGGATGCGGCACTTTCGGTGCGGCAGAATTTACTGACTAATTATGAAATTAATTATAGCAGATTATGTCAAGGTAATGGACAATAATTTTGGTCAAACTGACCCAGATTTATGACAAGCTATGATAATTAAACAACTGTTGATACCAGCCAATGGTAGCAGTTAACCCCTGCTCCAGAGAGACTTCTGGCTGCCATTTTAAAATTTGACTGACCAGCGTGATATCTACACAATAGGCAAATTGTTCGTCCAACGAATAGGGTTTGGCACCTAACTGTAACAAATGCTTACGCCCTAACATCGCGGCAGCTAATTCTGCTACCTCCCGTAAAGGCAGTGAGATTCCGCTACCAATATTGTATATTCCCCCCACTGCAGTAGGGTTACAGGAAGCCTGCCATAATGCCTCCACAACATCGGTGACATAGATAAAATCCCGATATTGTTCCCCTGCCGTCATGGCAAAGGGTTTGTCCAGAAGAAGGTTTCTCAACAATTGAGACAGAAAAAATTGTTCTCCTTGACCCGGTCCATAAACCAGAGTAGGCCGTAACACCGTTACCGGTAGTTCAAAATACTGCCAGGCCAATAGTCCTAAAATAGTTGTTGCTGCTTTGGCAGCTCCATAGGCAGATCCCGGCCGTAAGGCTTGCTTTTCTCGGTAGGGAACTTGCCCTCGACCGTATTCAGCCGTGCTGCCCATAATAATGATGGATTTACAAGGTCCTTCCTGCAGAGACCGTAGCAAATTCATGGTACCCAACAAATTTATTTGATAGGCCTGCTGCACTGCCGCCCAGGAACGTTCCATCGGTCGTACCCCTGCCAGATGAAAAATTACCTCCGGTGCGAAATCCCTTACCTTACGACTTAATTTCGGATAGTCCAATAGATCTGCCTGAATATTGATTGCATTTTCCTGTTTTATAAAAGAAGAGCTTTTACCACGGGTTAAGGTTGCTACTTCAACCTCTTCCCTCAGTAACCTCTTTAGCAGGCATCTACCAATAAAACCAGTTGATCCGGTAACCAGTACCCGAGTTTTTACCCCAATCCCTTCACTTCCTTTAAATATCGATGATACCACTCTATGGTTTTGCTAAGTCCTGCGGCCAAATCCCATTGAGGCAACCATTCTAATAATTGCCGGGATTTATTGCTGTCACTGTACTGATGATCAATTTCCCCTACTAACGCTCCCCTACCTTGAATAACAGGATGCAAATCTTTTCCCGACACCTTGATGATTTCTTCAACCATTTCCTTCACCGAATAGGGCCGGTGGGGTGCAAAATTAAAGGCTTGCCCCATCACTTCCAAACGGTGCACATTTTCCGCTAAACAAAGATAGGCGTTCACCGCATCTTCCACATACAGATATTCCCGCAGGGGACTGCCATCACTACGAATAATGGGTGATCGCTCCTGCAGCACTGCCTTAATCGTGCCCGGTACGATGCGATTAAAGTTTAAATCTCCACCACCATAAACATTGGCCAAGCGAGAGATAACTACCGGTAGGCGATAGGTGTGATAAAAACTTTGGGCAATGAGATCGCAGCAGGATTTTGAGACATCGTAGGGATGTCTGCCACATAAAGGCTGATCTTCCCTGTAGGGTAATTTCTCCTGGGGACCATAGGCTTTGTCGCTGGAGGCAACAACCACCCGTTCCACCGTAGGAGAAAGTCGACAGGCTTCCAGTATTGTCCAGGTTCCCTTAATGTTTGATTCAAAGGTAGATAAGGGCGATCGGTTGGCAATGGAAACAATGGTTTGGGCGGCTAAGTGAAAAACCGTGTCAATTTCATATTCCGCCAGAACTCGGTTAACAAATTGATAATCGGTAATATCCCCGTAGGCTACGGCCATGCTTTGGATGGTGCCTTCCTGGTAGAGATTGCTAAAGCTAACGTGATCACGGATCATCCCCACAACCCTGGCCCCATTCTTAACCAATTTATTAGTTAACCAACTGCCAATCATGCCGGTACAGCCGGTGACTAAAACATTTTTATCCTGCCAACTATTCATTTTTCCATACCTCCCAAGGCGCCTCACTGATTCGCCAAAGCTTGTTTAACTGCTCCATATCCCGATAGGTGTCCATGCATTGCCAAAAACCCCGATGTTTATAAATTTTCAATTGTCCTTGCCGAGCCATCTGCTCTAAAGGCTCTCTTTCTAAGATGCAACTATTTTCATCAATTAAATAGTTAAGAAACTCTCTGCGAAAGACAAAGAACCCTCCGTTAATCCAGCCCCCTGTAACCTGCGTTTTTTCGCTGAATTCCCTGACCTCTTCTCCCTCCACGGTCAGCTCTCCAAACCTAGACAATGGCCGTACCCCTGTAACGGTAGCCATACAACCGTGCCTTTTATGAAATTCATAAAGTTCCTGAAGATTTACATTGCTTAGGCCATCCCCATAGGTAACCATAAAATCAGTGTCATCACCTAAAAATTTTTCTACACGTTTGAGTCGACAACCCGTCATGGCCTCCACACCAGTGTCTGCCAAAGTTACTTGCCAGTCCAATTTTGGATTTTGATGGATCTGTACTTCTGGTTTTGGTGTAAAGCAAATCGTGAGGTCACTGTTCATCAGTTGATATTGCAGGAAGTATTGCTTAATCATCTCTCCCAAATAACCAAGACAAAGGACAAATTCTTTAAAATCATAATGAGCATACAGTTTCATGATGTGCCAAAGGATAGGCCTTTCCCCCACTGTTACCAGAGGCTTTGGTCGAAATACCGTTTCCTCCTTAAGCCGGGTCCCCTTCCCGCCACACAAGATCACTACTTTCATTCCAAGCACCCCTTTTACGATAGGCAACCATGTTCCGTAGGAACTCCCAGAGAGTTTTCACCCGAACACTGGAATGCCCCCCGTTACGCCGACGAAAAACCACGGGCACCTCCCCCATTGTCATAGACAAATCATGTGCTTTCAACATCACCTCTGCGTCCAAAAACCAGTCCTTCGAGCTAAGAGTTAGTTTTTCATAACAAAGCCTTGTCATAATCTTAGGCGAACCGTTAATGTCACCAACATTTACCTTAAATGTATATACAAAGAGTTTGTTAAATATGTGAGAGACAACCTTTCTTACCAGTCCATCTTCCCGGTAATAGCGATTCACTTTGCACAGATGATAATTTTTCTCCAGTGCTTCCCGAAAGACTCTGATCACATCCTTAGGATCAATCTGTCCATCAGCGCCCATAAAACCCAGGTAATCCCCACTGGCCCAGTGCAAACCGTTAATAATACCCCAGCCATAGCCTTGATTTTGTGTTACCTTAACAACTTTAATTGTTGGATATTCTTGAGACAATTGAGCCAAGATAAGTCCGGTTCCATCGAAAGAACCATTATCCACCAATATCAATTCGTGCTGTATCTCTGCCTTGGTTAATTCCTGCAACAATTCTTGGGTTACCTTTTCAGCATTGGCTTCTTCGTTATACATAGGTAGAACCAGGGATAACACGGGAACTTTGGTGCTCATGATGGCTGCTCTCCTTAGTGATTATTATTCAGACAAGCCAAGTTTTTCTAACCAATACCGAGTTTTACCAACATTGAATAGAACTATACCGGGTATACTAAAGTAATAGTTGGTTAAAATAACCTTTTCTGGGTGGCTCTGGATGAAACAAAGACTTTTGGTTCCCGGTTTATTGACAATTATCACCTGGCTTGTCCTGCTGCTTGCCAGTTATCCAGCTTGGCAAAAGGGTCTACAGCTAAGTGGTGCCTTCATGCCCTTTCTCTTAGCGTTGGTTTTTGTGATAGCCTTTTTCCTTTATTGGAAGGCCATGCGGGATGGAGCCGTTACTGCCAGCAACCTTGAGGTGTTGGGTTGGACCACAGCATTAACCCTACTGCTGGTACTCCTATTCCCCTTCGCCTGTGAGGACGTATATTACTACATGGCCACCGGCCAACTAGCAGAGCAATACCAGGCTAATCCCTATCTAACCACCGCTCATCAAATTAAAGCTTGGCGTTTAGATCCCTTTCTCAGTACCACTAATTGGGGCTTCTTAACCAGTGTTTATGGTCCTATTTGGACAAAGGTAGCGGAATGGTTGGTGGCCCTGACAAATCATCATTTTGGCTTGACGGTACTTATTTTTAAGTTATTCGCAGGTCTGGTACACTTGATCAATACTGTACTGATAGGATTTACCGCACGCAATTACGGTATCAAATCTTCTCAGGCCATGTTGGTATATGGCTGGAATCCATTATTACTATTCGAATTACCAGGTCATGCCCATAACGATGCCTTACTGCTTACCTTTATTATCCTTGCCTTTTATGCACTTACCGTTAGACGTGGTCTATTCTCTCTGCCCTTTTTAACCCTAGCGGTACTGGTAAAATACACACCGGTTCTGTTAGCACCACTTTTCCTATGCTGGCTGTTAAAACGACGTTGGTTTAGCAGTCTATTGATAGGGAGCCTACTTTCTCTGGTGCTTGTGTTTATCTGGTGGTTACCCTATTGGGAGGGTGTAACCACACTACAAGGTGTCGTAAAACAACAAAATTTTTATTCCATTAAATCTCTGCATTACATCCTGTTTACAATAGCCCAGGGACTGTGGCCGACCAGCGAAAAAGTTACTTCCTTTGCAATCATCTCCCATGTTTTAACCATGGTCTTCTCACTCATTTATTTCATTCTTTTGCTCCGGCTATGGCGAAAGAAGTCACAGCATGATCTGCCCATCCTCCTGACCAATACTGTCCTTATTTTGCTGGCCTTTTTAGTAATCGCTAATAAGTGGTTTCAACCTTGGTATCTATCTTGGATGCTAGCCGCAGTTCCGTTGCTGAGTTGGCAAAGTCCTTTATTTACGGTCTCATTGTTGTTGTCCCTGACAGCAGAATTGTCTCGCTTGCCCCAAATGTTGCTAGGACACACTCATTTGGCCATGCATTTGCTTACTTTCCTTGTGGCCTGGTGTCCCCTATTGTTTTATTTTTGCTTGCCCAATGGCCGTTTTCTGAGATATTCCGATGGTACTAGACAAGAAAAAACGCATGAGTAGAAATTTTTCGATTTGGTCGGCAGGATTTGGTCACCTGCGGTCGAAATAGTATTTACCATGTAAAAATTGGAAGGTGTTCACACATGAGTGAAGCTGTCAGTATTAAAGGAACCCGGCACGGGCTTTTAATTCTCCTGGACAAAGAAAGAGATTTTGAAGATATTAAGCAGAATTTATATAAAAAAATGGACTCTGCCAGGGGTTTTTTCAAAGGTGCTGAATTTGCCTTCTACCAAGAACCTGAGGAGAATGAACAAAAACAGGCTCTGGAGCAAATATGTATGGAATACGGTTTAATTCATCAACCAGACATTCGGACGAAGATCATCAGTAATCCTAGCACTACCTCGTCCCCTGAAACCTCCTCAGTTCCTCAACAAAACTCTATTGCCGCCAGTGAAGAAAAAAGCAATCAAACCGATACTCTGTTGGTAAAGAGAAGTCTTCGTTCTGGTCAGAAGGTACATTATCCCGGCCATGTAGTTGTTTTAGGAGATATTCACCCCGGTGCTGAAGTGGTAGCCTATGGTAATGTATTGGTCATGGGTAGCTGCCGTGGTGTGGTACATGCCGGTGCCGATGGTAACAAATATGCTCGGGTGGTGGCCCATCGCCTTTCCCCATCCCAACTGAGAATCGGGTCTTCCATTGCCTGTGCACCAGCAGATTCCCTAGAAGGGGCTCCTTATCCCGAGATTGCTTATCTATCTCCCGATAGCCAAATTATTGTGGAAACCTATAACAGCCGCCGTCCGGCTGGTAGAAGTACCAACTAATAAAACCCCCGGAACCTACTGGTGTCAGCCAGCGGTTGCGGGGGTTTACTTATGCCACATTTCATCGTTTTATTTCAGATGGTAACTGGCCGCCAATAACCCGGCCATGGATTTGCCATCCCGGATTTGGCCGTTAAAAATCATCTCGATGGCTTCCTGCAAAGAGGCCATCTCCACTTCAACAAATTCATCTTCGTCGGGGCTTTGCTCTCCGGCCGTTAGGTTTTGAGCTAGGAAAACATGCATCAATTCATTGGTAAAACCAGGCGTAGTATAAAACTCCATTAGCTTCACTAAAGAAGCAGCTGTATAGCCGGTTTCTTCTTTTAATTCTCTAAGCGCACATACCTCGGGTGTTTCCTGGGGGTCCATTTTTCCCGCCGGTATTTCCCTTAATACTTCTCCCACTGGATAACGGTACTGTGACACCAATAATACCTTCCCTTCATCGGTTACAGCCACGATGGCTACAGCCTGGGAAAACTCTACCACTTCTCTGCTGCTTTCCTTACCATTCGGTAATAAAACTTGATCCACTCGTAAATTTAGTATTTTGCCTTCATAGACCCTGCGGGAGGACAAGGTCGTTTCTTCTAAACTTTGCATTATTCCACTCCTCGTACCATATTTTAGCATTATCATCATTGATTCCTTTTTAAAACTCATAAATCCTGCTGTAAACTATACTTCGTATTCAAATCTCCAGCCAAAATTAGATTTCCCAAACAACGCTCCTTTTCATGAGCAGAATCTAAATAATGGGCTAAAAAAACACTTGCACCAAAAGTCACAATCCCCTATTCTATATTTTAAATAGAACTACTATGGGGGTGATATTTTGAATTGGTATCAGGCAGCTTTCAGTATGATTGGTGGAGTGGGCTTATTGCTATATGGCATGTCTTTGATGAAAGACAACTTACAGAAAGTAGCAGGGAAAAAACTTAGGGAAATTTTAATTATACTGACAAAAAACCGATTAGTAGGTCTGGGACTGGGTATGCTGTTTACTCTATTGTTTCAAAGCAGTACAGCAACCACTGTCTTACTAATTGGCTTAACCAGTGCGTCTATTATCACTTTACGGGAAACCCTGGCCGTGCTTTTAGGCTCGGATATCGGCAGCACGATAACGGCACAGCTCATAGCCTTAAAAGCGACAGAAATATCCTTACCCGTGATTTTCATTGCTACCTTTGCGTTATTATTTAGCAAAACCCATCGTAAAAAAAGACTTTCCTTGGCCATCATGGGCTTTGGCCTGTTGTTCCTGGGCTTAAAAATCATGTCCGATACCATGGCCCCTTTAAAATCAAACCCCTCTGTAGGTCTTATACTAACGAAACTTAGTGCTTACCCGGCCCTAGAAATGGCTGTAGCCGCTATTTTTACCTTCCTGGTTTCCAGCAGTGCCGCCACCATTGGTATTATTATGCTATTAACCATGCAGCAAATGATTACGCTGGAACAGGCCATTTTTATGTTGCTGGGAGCAAATATAGGAACTACTTTTACCCCTTTACTCTCCAGTATCGGATCATCGAGGGAATCACAAAGGGTAGCCTGGGCACATTTTTTGTTTAAAACAACGGGCGTCTTGTTATTTCTTCCCTTCGTGAATCAAGTGGCCAGTTTAATGAAGACATTGGCAGCTTCACCCGGCTTTCAGGTGGCAAATACCCATACTTTCTTTAACGTAACCATAGCATTTTTATATCTGCCGTTTATTCATTATTTTGCTACCTTCCTGGAAAAGTGGATTAAGGATAAAAAAGCAGATAATGTTTTTAGTCCCAAGTATCTCGATGAACATCTGCTAAACAGTCCAGAACTGGCCATTGGTATGTCTCTAAAAGAAACTATTCAAATTTCCGATCTGGTAACAGAGATGGTTAGGCCTATCTACTCTCTCTTTGATTACTACAACCAGGATAAAGTTGATCGCATTTTAGAAAGAGAAGACAAAGTAGACCTTTTGTCCCTCGCTACCAATAACTACTTAACCCAGCTATTAAGACATCCTTTGACGCGGGATGAATTTAATCGTTCGATGGCGTTGGTAAACATCGTCAGAGAATACGAATTTATTGGAGATGTAATTGAAAGAAATATCTTGGGTAAAGCAGAAAATATGAATATCCGTAATTTAGATTTTTCACCCTCCGGTCAACAAGAGATTAAGCTTATTCATGATAAAACGATGGAAATACTGCTTATGGTAAATACTTCCTTCGCTACCAATAACGCTGCCTTGGGGGCAAAAGCACTAAATTTGCAAGAAGAATTAACTGATCTGCACTTTCGGTTAAAAATGAGTCATATCGCACGGATGAGAAGCGGTGGTACAGAGAGCGAGAAAACCAGCTTTATTCATATTGATTTGTTGAATTGCTATTTGCAAATTAGTGAACATCTAAAAAACATTGTTTTACTTAGTGCCCCACTTTCTCATCACCCCGAAGGCTCAGAGTTTCCTGGTAATCGAGAGATTCCCCAAATTATAGAAACGCAAAAACTCCCACTCTAACGGGGGGCAGAGTATTAGAAAACCGGGTGTTTCAGCAAATGAAACACCCGGTTTTCTAAATAATGCTGCCATAAACAAGTTACACATACTTTAAGATTACTCTTGAACTCCCAATAGCTGTCCATTTTCCCTATATCTATGCAAAAATACCGGGCACTCTGTAATACCCGGTACAGTGTTTTTCATTCCCTACTGGCGCTCAGGCAAACTAAGTTAAAAAGCCCATTCAATATTTTTAAAAAAGTTGTTGGAGTCTTTTGGAGCTTCCTGCCGTTCCGTATCCGTATAAGACCTTAGTAAGGATGCAACTGTAATTGTATAGCTTTCAAAAACAGATTCACGTCCTTGAAGTTGGCTCTTGCGGTGTTCGTGTTGATTGCGCCACTCCGTTACGGCTTCTTCATCCTCCCAAACAGATAAACTAAGCAGTTTTCTTTCGTTTACAAGGCTGGAAAACCGTTCAGAACGTATGAATCCTTTTGCCTTTGTCAAATTATCCTTTAGTTTGGCCGCTATAGTGAGGTAGCCGTCCATACAATCTTTTTTTATAGTTACCTCAAATAATACCAATATCATATTTATCCCCTACTTTCCATTCATACAATGGATTTGTATATCAGTCAGATTTTTAGAATTCAATAATATCAAAGGGCTGTACCTTTTGTAGGTACAAACAGCCGCGACATATCGACGCCCTCCAATTCAAGCAATTTTACTTTTGTATGAATGCCCCCGGCATAACCTGTTAAACTGCCATTTGAACCTACAACCCGGTGGCAGGGGATAATAATCGATATGGGGTTATGTCCAACCGCTCCGCCTACTGCTTGACTTGACATGCTTTCCTTGTTCATCTTTGCCGCCATTCTTTTAGAAATGTCGCCATAGGTGATAACCTTGCCGTAGGGTATTTCACATAAAATATCCCATACCCCTTGACGAAACTCACTGCCAATGGGAGCCAACGGCAATTCAGAAATATCAGGCCTTTCACCCGCAAAGTATCTGTCCAGCCATTTTTTTGCAGCATCGAATATTGGCATATCGTTGTTCTCTAGCATGGCTTCGGGTATGGTATCTCCATGATATTTTTGCCCTGCCACCCATAAGCCGACAAGATTCTTTCCGTCACAGGCAAGTGTAATTGTTCCTACAAGTGATGGGTATGTTGTTGAATAATACATTTTTACCTCCTTATAGCGTGTTCCAAAGGTTGACAGTGGCATAACTGCGCCACGGTCGCCAGGCTTCTGCCATTTTCAATAATTCTTTTGCTGTGTAGGGTTGTAATGCTTTTTTTACGCCTGCGTCTGTTTCAAGAAAAGCGTCAGGCCATTCCATAGCACGCATAGCAATATACTGTGCTGTCCAGCTTCCGATACCTCGAATAGCCATCAGCTTTTTCATTTCTTCCTCCGGCTGTGCGCAAAGGTCAAAATTAATTTCCCCCTGCACTAATGCTCGTGCCAGTTCGTAAATAGTATTTGACCGCGCAGCAGTAACACCTAGCACGCCAAAATGATTTTCAATAGCTCCGTCCAAAGCTACTATATCTTTAGGTAAAGGAAAAATATGGGTCAATCCCTCAATCCCGGTTTGCATCGGTGTACCGTAAGTATCAACAATCCTTGCCGCTAATGTGCTTGCTGCTTTCACGGTAATTTGCTGTCCAAGCACCGCCCGTACCACCATTTCGAACGCGTTGAAGCACCCCGGCACACGGGTCCCCAAAACGCAAAGGCCGGGGCGGATGTCGTTCATTACCCGGAGTGTTTCATACACCGCGTTCGGGTCGCAGGATAAGTCAAATAGGTGCCGTATCCGGGCTAATACTTGTGGCAATACGGGTAACAGGGTTTCGCTCACTGTGACAGCTAAGACATTCTTTTTGGGTCTGTGTCCTACCCGTACCCAACCGTATACATGCTTTCCCTCTGTGTTTTCCAAATGCACGGTACGCATGTATTCACCGTTTTTTACAGCCTCTATTCCTGTTATTGCACGTCCGGCGAGAAAGTTCAACATTTCTTCCCAATGATAGGGCGGTCGGTAGCCTAATGCCAAAGTAATATTGCCATTATGTTTTTTCCCTTCCGTAGTCCGTTTCCGTAAAGCCGTAGGCGAAAGGTTGTACTGCTTTTTGAAAAGATCATTGAAGCGGCGCAAGCTGTTGAAACCTGCAGCCATTGCGACTTCGAGAACGGGCAGGTCTGTATCCGTAAGGAGGTTTTTAGCCAGGAGCAATCTGCATGTTTGCAGGTATTGAACCGGCGAGACATGGTATTCATCTGCAAAAACACGCCGCAGGTGTCGGGCGGTACAACCAAGTCTTCCGGCCAGTTCATCTAAACTCTGCCCGCTGCCGCAGTTTTCTTCCAGCAATCTTGCCGCTCTGCGAGCCAGCGTTGCGGTAGCGTCGGTAATTGAAGTGCCAGGGGCAAGCTCCGGTCTGCACAAAAGGCAAGGGCGGTATCCCGCTTGTTCGGCTTCCGCCGCCGTGGTGTAAAAGGTGCAATTTTCGCTTTTGGGTTGCTTTGCCCGGCATACCGGGCGGCAATAGATTCCTGTGGACGATATACCAACAAAAAAACGCCCGTCAAAGCGTGCATCTTTTGCCTTGAACGCTGCATACAGAGCACTTTTGTTATCCGTCATCTTTTCGCCCCCTTTCCTGAATTGGTTTATTATATCACGTTTCCCCAAAACATCTGGCCATTTTCGGACATGGTTTTTTAAGGTCACAGTTATGGGGATAATTCCTTTTTCAAACAAAAAACATCTCGCTTTTTGAAAGCAAGATGTTTTTTGTTTGAAAAACACAGTTGTTCCCTCAGTAGGGGTAGGAAATTACCCTGGTGCAAATTCCGTAACTACCATTCATGCGCCGCCTCAGGCAACTGTAGCTATCATATTGCCTTGTAAAGATATGCTAATTGGTACTGGCATCATTATAAAAAAGGTGACAAATATCTAGGGGTGCCTCTGAAGTGCACCCCTTTCCTTTGCGTACATTATAAGCCAAAAAAACGACTAAATTTACTGGCAATATTCACTAAGGGTCTTTTAAGTCTGCTTTCTAATTCCATCTTTTCTGCTTGCACTCTGCTTAACTCCTGCTGCGTTAAGCGGAGTGTCTTTTGCAGATCCTCTCCACCCTCCAAAGCTTCCTTGAGGTCGTTACTTAGAAGATTAATATCCTGTTGCAGTTTGCGTTCTTCGAACTGGGCATTTTGCTGATATCTTTCTATTTTCTGTTTTAGTTCCACTATCTCAGTTTGTAGTTCAGCAACCCGTGTACTATAACGTTCTTTTAATTCAGCTAAGCGTGCTTTATTTTCTCGATCCCTTTCTTTATATTGCTGAAGTTTAGTAAATAGCCCCTCTAAACTAGATTGGTTTTTCTCAGAAACATCTTTTATTTGAGCCTTTGCCTGTTCTTCTTCTCTGGCCTTACGAACCCATAAACGGCATTGGTAGAGGATGCTGTTAGCTTTATTTTCAGTTCTTTCTAATTCATGACGATAGCGCAAGATTTCTTTTTTGCGAAGATTTAATAAGAGATCCTTTTCTGATAACTGGGTAGCCAAATGATTGTATTGTTCAACTACCGAAGCTCTTTGGGCTAATGCAGCAGCGGCCTCCCGTTGTGCCGAGCCCAATTCATTAAGTTGATAGATAAATTTCTCATTTTTTTGCAGCAACTTCGTTCTTTCATTTTGCCACTGCTTTTTTTGTTTGTTTAAGATATTTAAATATCTCTTTACTAAATCATCGTAAATGCTCTGGGCCTGGGGATTGTAAGTCCAAACATCACTGCTAACTCTTTCAAAATAAGGAAATTTACTCAGCACTTGCATTACAGCGGGTTTACTAGTGACACGCCACTCGTTTACACATTCAAACAATTGTTGAGAGGATAGCCCCCCCTGGTGCAGTTTTAACGCCTTAATAACTAAATGCTTTAATGAATATTGTTCCGCCTCTACATTCCACTCGGTTAATCCCCAGTTGCCGTTATCTAACTGCACAAAGCGGCCGTCCGGCATTAATGCTGCTTCTTCTGCTAGTTTACGCATTCTTTTTTTTCGTGCCACCGGGTTACTGACCACTTGGCGTAAAGCAATAGGTTGTTGTCGCTTGATAAGCATTTGATAAAAGTGATCATTCTCTGGGTACCCCTGTAGTTTTAAACGAAATTTACCATTTTGATCAGCATAAAAGCAGGCATGTTGCTTCAAACACAGTCGAATTCTTTCCATTACCTTATCGCTGGAATAATCTTGCATCATCTTTTTTTGTACATAAGGAGTTATTTCTTCAATGGATAAACCATCAAAAAAGAAAAGTGTTTTCTTTAAAACATCCGTTAATGAGTTAAGTTTGGTGGTCACTATCCTCCATCACCTTCCTGTACTATAATAAACGGCAAAAATGGAATTATATGTCTTTCACTCTTGTTATATTCCCTTTATTCTTTTACTTCCCTTCCTTTATTTGTAAATTTTTTCCTGCATAATTCGCTGCAAGCTTACATTGTGCTCAAATTTTAGAGGTTTTAAAATGTCTTTCCTGTCGAATCAGTTTAAAAAAGTAAGTCCTTTGTCAATATAAAATTTAAAATAGTTAAATGCTTGTAAATTTAGGCACAAGTAACATATAATAAACTTGAAAGGTTAAATCTGTACCTTGAATGGTAAAAAATAAAGTCCAAAAGGTTTTTTCTTGACCTATCACATCAAAAAATATATACTTTCCGATAGGCATAAAAAGGCAAACTAGACTTCCACCGGTTTGCCTACCTGTTTGCTTGTAACCTATAAGGTTATGACCTAGGTTATATCCTGTAGGTACGTCTAAAGACTTGGCATCAGTTTTTCTAAGGGGGTGTAGCGATGAGTATTGCCTTTGATACTGAGTCAAATAATGAGAATGAATCCCTGGCTGTCAAAATCGAAAATGGTATACTCAGAACACCTCGCGGGATTATTCATTTGGAAGGACCTTGTAGCAGCGATTACATTGCTCGTCTAACCATGGATGCAGGATTAAAAAATTTCCGTCCACCGGCCCGACAGCAAGAGGCATTGATGTTAATTTCCAACCTTTCGGAAGGAAAAGTTTTCATTGCCAGGTTTCAAGATGTAATTATTGGCTATGTAACCTTCCATTACCCGGACGAGTATAGCCGTTGGAGTAAGCACCCTTATATTGTGGAATTAGGGGCAGTAGAAATTAGCCCAGAATGGCGAAAGGACAAAGTAGCCCATTATTTATTAGCGGAAGCCTTCAATCATGGTTTTGTAGAGAATCACATCATTATAACCATTGAATTTTGTTGGCACTGGGATTTAAAGAACAGTGGTTTAAGCATGGTGAGTTATCAAAAAATGTTGACCCGGTTATTCTCGTCAGTGGGATTGCAAAAGAGAGCTACAGATGACCCGGACATTACGGAACACCCGGCCAATGTGATGATGGTAAGAATGGGTAAAAATGTACCGAAAGAGGCTATTCAGAGATTCGAAGAACTTACTTTCTTAAATCGAGGCATATAAAATATCCCACCCAAATTAAGGGTGGGATATTTTTTCTTATGGCCCTTTACCAATGGTTAAAGGCGTATTTTTAACTATAGTTCGGAGCTTCTTTGGTAATATTGACTCCATGGGGATGGCTTTCTCTTAATCCTGCTGCTGATATGCGAATAAACTTAGCATTTATCTTTAATTCCTCAACTGTACGACAACCGGTATAACCCATACCAGCCTTAAGACCACCTACCAGTTGGAAAATAGTATCCGCTAGAGAACCTTTATAGGGCACACGTCCTTCCACACCCTCGGGAACCATTTTCTTGGCTTGTTCCTGGAAGTAGCGGTCACCGCTACCTTCTTTCATCGCGCCAAGGGAACCCATACCGCGGTACACCTTATAACTACGTCCCTGGTAAATCTCTTTATCTCCAGGGCTCTCTTCGGTTCCTGCCAGAATACTGCCCAGCATAACAACACTGGCGCCAGCTGCTATGGCTTTTACAATATCACCAGAGTATTTGATACCACCATCCGCTATGACAGGTACACCATGTTTGGCGGCTTCCTGGGAGCAATCATAAACCGCTGTAATCTGTGGCACACCCACACCAGCTACCACCCTAGTGGTGCAAATGGAGCCAGGGCCGATCCCAACTTTAATTGCATTGGCGCCGGCCATAATTAAATCCCGGGTAGCCTCAGCAGTGGCTACATTACCGGCTATAATACTTAAATTGGGATAAGCATCTCGAATACTCTTAACTGTTTTTACCACTAGATGAGAGTGACCATGAGCAGTATCCACAACAATGATATCTGCCTTTGCTTTTACTAAGGCTTCTACCCTTTCCAAAGTATCTGAAGCTACACCCACCGCAGCCGCCACTCGCAACCGGCCACGATGATCTTTGGCTGAGTTAGGATATTCCTTGGCTTTCTTGATATCTTTAATAGTAATTAAACCACGCAAATTATTCTCGTTGTCTACAATGGGGAGTTTTTCAACCTTGTGCTGCATTAAAATTTGTTTAGCCTCTTCTAATGTGGTGCCAACTGGAGCGGTAATTAAACGCTCTTTGGTCATAACCTCACCACATTTGCGGTTGTCGTTGGTTTCAAACCGTAAATCTCTATTGGTAAGAATACCTACCAGTTTACCCTCTACAGTAATAGGAACCCCAGAGATATGATATCGTTCCATTAATTCATGAGCTTCTTGAATGGGACTGTCCGGAGATAAAAAAATCGGATCGGTAATAATACCATGTTCCGAACGTTTTACCTTGTCCACTTCCAGGGCTTGACGAGCTATGGACATGTTTTTATGAATAACCCCAATGCCACCTTCTCTGGCAATGGCAATTGCCATACGGGATTCTGTAACGGTATCCATTCCTGCGCTCAATACGGGTATATTTAGCTTGATATCACTGGTTAGGTAAGTAGATGTATCAACTTCCCGCGGCAATACTTCAGATGCTCCAGGAATGAGTAAAACGTCATCAAAGGTTAGTCCAACTTTAGCGAATTTGTCTGGATACATGGTTCGTCTCTCCCTTCTCAAGTATTTAAAATTTAATATTCGTTTATTATATCACAGTGATGTGGGGGTTACTAGGAAAATTGTCGTAAGAAATTGCAAATGGACTCACCATCTAATTCTGATGAATCTTTCAGGAACAAAGAATTTGATTAAGTATCCGGTTAGCTTCTTTCTCAACGTTAAACGAACTGCTGGCATTAAAAGAATCAGTCCCATAAAGTCTGTCAATAGCCCAGGTATCAGCAACAATAGGCCACTAGCTAAAATCATTAAACCGTCTAACAGGGGTGCCGTTGGCACCTGTCCCATAGAAATTTCCCGCCTAAATTGACCAATAATGGCAAATCCCTGGGATTTAATCAAATAGAAACCTAACAAAGCAAGAAATATCAATACTGTCACCGTAAACCCAAAACCAAACCATCGGCTGGCTTGAATTAAAATAAAAATTTCTATGACTGGGATCATCAATAACAGTACTAAAATTGTAGGAAGAATCCGATACCTTGCCAAAATTCACACCTCAATCATAACATCTTTAAAAATGAAAAATAAGACTCCTGCCAATTCCAAACCGGCACGGAGTCTGCATAGTTATATTTTTTAATCTTGTCCCATAATAGAACCGATGCCATGACTCCAAAAATGATCCTTTAAGTGGCCAATACATTTGGCTGTGACACCAAATTCTTCAGCCATTTCCTGATCCGTTCTATTATTCTTGATACCATCAATCAATGAATCAAAGTTTACTCCCACTTCATTAGACTTGGTTTCTAAACTTGGTTCCGTGCTCCAGGGTACCCTAGACCGGAGAAACTCTTCCATATGTTCATTCCCTCCCAACAGAATTACTAAACTTAGTCTGTCTCGGGAGGAATTCTCTTATCCATTGATTTTATATCAATGGCTTTCTAAGATGGCAGGTATCATTATAAAGCTCCAAAATTCCCTTCTCTGGACCATGATATTCCAAGATGGTCAATGAAACATTATCCAGCCGTAATTTCCAAAAATGATTTAAATCCATTCCTAATATACTACCAACAATTACCCGGATCACCCCACCATGCACTGCTATGACCACAGTTTCTCCGGCGTGACGGCTAACAATTTCACCCATGGCCTTATTGCACCGCTCCACCACAGCCTGTAGATTTTCTCCGGAGGGTATTTCTGTAGTAAGCGGACTGGACCACCAGAGGCGGCTAATCTCGCCAAAAGAGTCCGTTATTTCTTTATACGTAAGACCTTCCCACAGACCAAAATTAATTTCCCGTAATTCTGGAACATAATTTACAGTCAAACCGTGGGGTACCGCTATAATTTCTGCTGTCTCCTTGGCCCGGGACAAATCACTACTATAAAAGGCATCTATTTTATGCCCTTGCATGTGCTCCGACAACTCTTTTGCCTGCTGTCTGCCATTGTCGGATAAGGGAACATCGGTATGTCCTTGAAATTTGCCCCCGGCATTCCAGAGAGTTTCACCATGACGCACCAGGTAAATTCTCGTCTTCAAGCCAATCAATCCTTTCACTCTATCGGTTAGAAAAACTTGGCTTGGGCCAAGTGGCGGAAGCCTAGTTTGCCCTTATGCAGATCGGGAAGTTTATACTTTCTGATCTGCTAAAGCCAGTGCCTTTAACTCAATGGGAAGTCCTGCAAGCACCAAATATACCTCATTTGCGTATTGCGCAAATTTTTGATTGGCTGCCCCCGCTAAATCACGAAATTGACGTCCTAAGGAAGTGTCAGGTACAATTCCTAAACCGACTTCGCTGCTCACGATGATAACACTAGCTGATAAGTCACGGCAAATACTCGCCAGTTTTTCTACCTCTAGCAGTATTAATGCTTCTTTTTCCCGCCAAGTACTAGCAGGATACTTACTATCATCTAACAACAGATTGGATAACCACAGGGTTAAACAATCTATCAAAATAACATCATATGCCTCGGAATATTTTTCTAGGACAGTTGCCACTTCCTTGGCTTCTTCTACTGTAAACCAACTAACAGGACGGCGCTCTTGATGTTGGGTAACTCGTGCGGCCATCTCCTCATCATGAACCGTGGCTGTAGCCACGTAGAGCACCCTTTCACCGAGACCTTGAGCTAGTTTCTCGGCAAAACTACTTTTGCCGCTCCGGGTACCGCCCAACACCAATGTAAGTTTCCCATTTTTCATGTTCTATCTCCTACATTGCATAATAAAACAAAAGCTATTATGATAGTTAAGGTATGTAAAATTCCATGCTATCTATCGGAGGTTCCAATGGCTGCTTTGCAACGAGTCAAGCAATTCTGGCACGCAATTATGGATACACTAGATCCAAAGGAAATTGAATTTGTGCAAAAATCTTTAAATAAACAGGAGCAATCTCTGTTTTATGCCATGGACAGACCAACCCAAACCCACTGCGTCAGGGTAGCCAAAACTTGTCTCGAACTCTCGGCAAGCCAAAAAAATCTTAATACGGAGTTACTGGTAAAAGCAGCCTTACTGCATGATATAGGCAAACCAGCAAACTGTATTACTACCCTAGATAAAGTTCTGATTGTGCTATTAACTACCTTCGCTCCGAAGATGTTTCAGAACATCCTACATTCGGATAAGGGTGGACGATTTATTGATGCTTGTAAAAACCATAGTAACCACCCTGTTAAAGGGGCAGCGTTGGCTGAAAGGGCACACTTGCCAGCGCAGCAGGTTTTACTAATAAGGAACCATCACAATCCCCCAAAACCAGACGACTCACCAGAGTTAGTTCTTCTTCGCAAAGCAGATGAACTAAACTAGTTTTTTAACATATCGGAACGTATAAAACTTTCCGATATACATAAGGGCAAACTAAGCTGCCGCTTGCTTGCCCATGACCTTTAATTATGCCTGCAGAGTACCGCCGTGTTCTACAGACTTGGCGCACCCTATGGGGCACAATTTTTTCTAATCCGATTCACTAATTCATCAATGAGGTGAGGCATCGGTTCACCCCGTAATCCCACAAGGTGAACATTGCTACGAGTTAGCGGCAGCAAATATTTCGGAGCTTGACTACCCCCGATAGCCTCAGCCATTTTTACTGTCAATTCGCCTAACATGGCATTTGGCATAATAATGCTGATACTGCCGACAATTAAATCTACCCGTGAACTATTATAAACAATGGCATTTTCCCCTGTGGCGCCTTCATTGGCTCCGGCCTTTAGCATAGCCGTTGTAGCTAGGGCATTGGTTCCCAGCCCAAGAATCTCTACCTGTTCGGGTAGTTCCTTGCGCAGCTTTTCTACTAGATGTTTGCCAATGCCGCCACCCTGCCCATCAATCACTGCAATTCTCACAAAACATCGCCCCGGTTCAATATTATAACATTGTCTTGAAAATAAAAACACCGCTCTAGGCGGTATTCATTACATTTCTGTAAAAAGGTCTTCCAACCGATTTTGTAATTCCACTATTCTTCTATTTTGTTTTAGCAGAGACTTTGCATAACGATAATTATCTTTGTGAAGCTTGCGATTCTCTTTTTCTAATTTAGATACAAAACCAGTTTTATCTTTTTCTATTTTCTCTATCAGATTCATTAATACGCGGCGACTTAAACGTAGTTGCTCTACTTTTTCTTCTAATTCCTGGATACGCTTCTGCAGATACTGAATATCCGCACTGCCATTCAAACTTCACCACCCCTTAGCTTCTGCTTACAGTAGTATATGCTTAAGGGCTTTGAAGTAGACATTTAACTAATTAAATGAAAAAGAATCGTTTACTCTGGTGATGGCCTCTGTAAGGTCTTCCTCGGGCTGTACCATGGCAATTCTTACATAACCTTCCCCTTGTGCACCAAAGGCAACCCCTGGCACCATCAGGATACCTGTTTTATCTAGGAATTCCAGGCAAAAATCCATTGAAGATGAATATCCTTTGGGCAGTGGTGCCCAAATAAACATTGATGCTTGGGGTTTCGGCACCAGCCAGCCAAGTTTTGCAAAACCATCTACCAAAATGTCACGTCTTCTCTGGTAGGTGGCTGCAGTTTGCCGCACACATTCCTGATCCCCAGTAAGGGCAGCAATCCCCGCTTCCTGGACAGCAGAAAAAACACCATAATCAATGTTGGATTTAATTCGTCCTAAAGCACTCAGTACTTCTGCATTTCCCACGGCAAAGCCAATTCTGCAGCCAGCCATGTTATAGGTTTTTGACAGAGAATAAAACTCGACACCCACTTCCTTGGCACCGGGTACTTCTAGAAAACTCATCGGCTTAAAGCCATCATAGGCTAATTCAGCATAGGCCACATCATGGCAAACCACAATATCATAAGCTTTGGCAAATTCAATAACCCGCTTAAAAAAATCCGCATTGGCCGAAGCAGCTACCGGATTGTTAGGATAGTTAATAGTCAGTAATTTTGCCCTTTGGGCCACCTCCACAGGTATTTGCTGAAAATCTGGGAGGAACTGGTTCTCCGCCAGCAACGGCATAGGGTATAATTCCCCCTCTGCCAATTGGATAGCAGCAGAATAAATCGGATACCCGGGGTCTGGTACCAATGCGATATCACCTGGATTGACATAGGCAAGGGCAACATGAGCCAATCCGTCCTGGGAACCCATCAGGGTTAACACCTCTGTGGCGGGGTCTAAATCAACATTAAATCTTTTTTTATACCACTTTGCCAGGGCTTGGTGCAATTCAATTTTTCCCGCTAAGGGATATGTATAATTGCGGGGGTTTTCTACTCCCTTGCGCAATGCTTCCAGAATATGGGGAGCAGGTGGTAAATCTGGGCTGCCCACACTTAAATCGATAACCTCGATACCGGTTGCTTGCTTCTCTGCCTTAGCTCTGGCCAATTCGGAAAATATGCCCGGAGCCAGTGACTCCATACGTCTTGCCAGTTTCCTCATAAGTATCTCCATTCCCTTCTATGACTTAACTTAAAAAACTTGGCCTCCACCAAGTCTTTAGATACACCCTATTGGATCAGTCCGGCGAAGACTTAGTTTGCCCTTATAATGTCCCTAACGGCGTCCTTCAAAAGCTGTACCGATTCATAGGGAGCAACCGCACCACCAATAACATTACAGATATCATGGTGAGACCCGTGGTAATCCGATCCACCAGTGGGTATTAATCCATAGTCCTTTGTTATCTTATAATAGTGTTCTACCATCAAGGGAGTATGATTTCTGTGCCATACTTCCAAGCCTTTCAGCCCAGCCTTAATCAGGCTTGGCAGTAAATGATCTACCTTGGAGAAACCAGGATGTGCCAAAACCGGCACTCCCTTAGCCTTGATAATAAGTTGTATAGCTTCAACCGGGTTCAGTTTTTCCCGGGGTACATAAGCCGGTTTTCCTGCCCCGATATACTGGTTAAAGGCCTCTTGCATAGAAGAGACATATTTTTTTTCCAGTAGCGCCCGCGCTATATGCGGTCTTCCCACTGTTCCCTCACCGGATAATTCCAAGACCCGGGACATCTTAATTTTCATACCCAGTTTCTTTAGTTTCCCGACCATTTTTTCTGCCCGAGTGAGCCTTTCCTCTTGCAGACCCCGCAGGGTCGTCGTAAATTCTTCATTATTAGGGTCAATTAAATAGCCCAGAACATGTATTTCCATTCCTTTGTAGTAGGTATTTACCTCCACCCCGGATAATACTTCAAGCTGAAAATCCGCGGCAGCCTGCAGCGCTTCATTAACTCCCGCAAGGGTATCGTGATCTGAGACGGCAATGGCAGCTAGCCCCTTATCGAGTGCTTTCCGTACCACTTCCCTAGGAGTATCTGCGCCATCAGAAGCCGTTGTATGAATATGCAAATCTGCGTACACTTGATATCACCGCTTTTTTATCTACCAGTATGCCCAGGCAATTAGTCTTAACATTCTTTATTTTCTCGTTAGTTAACAAAAATCCTTCACCGTTAACCACAAATCTCTTTAAATAAACGAAGCCAGTTATCACCTAAAATTTTATCGATTTCACTGCAAGTAAAACCTCTTTGCTGCAAAGCAGCGGCGACATTAGGAACCGCCACCCCAGCATGTTCCAAGCCTACCGGGGTATCGTCAATGCCGTCAAAATCCGAGCCTAAACCAATACAGGAGATACCCCCTACTTTATACAAATGGTGGATATGATCAATCAACCGGTCTAAGGAAGCACAACCTATGTCTATAAACTGCGGCATATAGGTTGCACCGATTACTCCACCCCTCACTGCAATAGCTTTCACTTGCTCATCCGTTAAATTTCTGATATGACTACAGAGGGAATAACAATTGGAGTGGCTTGCTGCCAGGGGCACCTTTACCTCTGAGATTACATCCCAAAAACTGGGTTGTGAAAGATGAGAAACATCAATAATTATGCCAAGTTCAGCCATGCGCTGAACCACTTGTCTGCCTAAAGTTGTCAATCCGCCAGCCTCAGTTCCCATGCCAACACCATCTGCCAGTTCATTGCGGCCATTCCAAGTTAAGGTTAAGGCTCTCACCCCTTGGCGATAATAAGCCTCCAGTTGTTCAATACTGCCACGAATGGCTTCTCCCCCTTCAATGGTCAGCACTGCACAAATCTTATTGGCTTTAATGGCCTTCTCAATATCCTGACTATTTTTCACATGACAAATTAGAGAACTGTTAGCATGCATAGCTTCTTGAAATAAAGCAATGATTTCGTTCGTGTAATGGACCGGTTGCCTACTGTTTTCCGGCCCGACAAAAATAGCAAAAAATTGAACATCGATACCCCCTTGGCGCAAACGGGGTAAATCTAAATGTCCACGAGATGAACACTCGCCTAGGGTTCGTTTTTGTTGTGCCAGTACCGTTAATGTATCGCAGTGAGCATCCACCACAGACACCAGGCATTCCTCCTTAGACAAGTTCCCATTAAGTAAGAAACCTGTTTGCAGGATGGCAAACAGGTTGTACCTAAATTAACTAGTTAATTTATAATTATCTGGGCTCAACTATCAGTTTAATGGCCGTTCTTTCATCACCATCAATTATTACATCAGTAAAGGCAGGGATGCAAATTAAGTCTACTCCACTTGGGGCAACAAAACCTCTGGCAATAGCAATAGCCTTGACTGCCTGGTTTAAAGCGCCAGCACCAATGGCTTGCATTTCGGCACAACCACGCTCACGAAGAACTCCGGCCAGTGCCCCTGCTACGGAATTTGGATTGGATTTTGCTGAAACTTTTAAGACTTCCATGCTGAAACCTCCTTAGAAAGTTTGGACGATAGTTCTAATCCCTGTATTGATTTTATTCTGCAAAATCCTAAAAATTCCTGCTATTGTAAGAAATTTATAAAAACTTGTGCCAGAATCCTTTTATTTATTCCAAATGAAAAATCCGGTCTATTTTTAGAGCTTGCCCATTGTCTGGATTAACGTCTATTACCACTGCATTTAACTGATATGTAGTATCTGCTACTTCAAAGCGTCTGGGCATCTGGGTAATAAACTTTTCCAGAACAATTTCTGTGGCAACTCCAATCACAGAATCCCGAGGCCCTGTCATACCAATGTCTGTGATATAAGCAGTTCCATTCGGTAAGATCCGTTCATCTGCTGTTTGGACATGGGTATGGGTACCACAAATAGCTGTAACTTTGCCATCCAAATACCAACCCATCGCAACCTTTTCCGAGGTGGCCTCAGCATGAAAATCCACAAAAATAAGATTTGTTTGGTATTGTAGTTGCTTCAAAATATGATCCATTGTTCGAAAGGGGCAGTCTAATTCCTGCATATAAATACGACCAGAGACATTTACCACACCAATGGTTACACCATTTTTCGTTTCATAAAGTTGATAGCCCGCTCCAGGAGTGCCAGGCGGGTAATTAGCGGGGCGCAACAGTCTTTTTTCTTTCTCTATATAATCAAAGACCTCTTTTTTGTTCCATACATGATTACCCATGGTAAATACATCAACGCCGGCGTTAAATAGCTGTTTGGCGATTTCCTTGGTAATGCCGTGCCCCGCTGCTGCATTTTCGCCATTGGCAATGACAAAATCTACGTTCATTTCTCTACGCAGGCAACTCAAATTCTCTAAAATTGCACGTCTTCCTGGACGACCAACAATATCCCCGATCATTAAGATACGCAATTGATAACGAAGCCCCCTATTTATTGAAAACCAAAACCCTACCCTCATCACGGAAGGCATATAATCTTTTGTTTTCGGATTTCATCTTAACACTTGCCAACATGTGCTCAATCAGTTCTTCCTGCACTTCTAAATCTTCCTCCACCAATTGCTCACTTTCCTCTGTAACAAGATTCTTATTGATGTACTGGCGGAAAAGTTCAACCATAAGTGCAATTTCTTCTTGTACTAGTGTATCCACATCCCTTTGAATTTCAATCATAGTAAAGCCATCGGATACCCTATAGTCTAGATTGATGATCCTGGGAGCCTTGTATTCCAGGCTATGATAAACCTGAATACTGCTAATCGTATTTTGTTTTAGGCCATTTATTTCGCTTTCTGTCATGATGCCGGCATAGATGAAAGTAAATTTCAGTATGTTCTTCTCCGGATCAAACTTTATTTTAGCCACTTCAGGATATCTAATTAGGATAGATATTAATAAACTAACACTATTGGTTAGATCTTCCTGGCCTTTATAGCGAAAATCCAAAAATGTTCACCACCTGATGTTCTGTCAAATATCTAAATAATTCTGTGATGAATTAAACATTCCTGCTGAATATCTTTGTTTCTTCATAAAAAACTTCTTCCAAGACTGACATAAGTTGTATAATCACAAAACGACCCCACGGGGTCGTTTTGTGGTATATTTAGCAATTGTCATTATTTAGCATATTCCACATAGCGGGTTTCCCGAATAATAATAACTTTGATTTGTCCGGGGTAATCCAGCTCGTTTTCAATTTTCTTAGCAACATCCCGAACTAACCGAATCGCAGCTAAATCATCAATTTTGTCCGGTTTTACCATAATGCGTATTTCTCTACCAGCTTGAATGGCAAAGGATTTTTCTACGCCCTCAAAGGTACCAGCAATCTCTTCAAGCTTTTGTAAACGTTTAATGTAAGATTCCAAAGTTTCTCTTCTGGCCCCTGGGCGGGCAGCAGAAATCGCATCTGCGGCTTGTACCAAGACAGCTTCGATGGTTCGGGGTTCCTCGTCGCCATGGTGAGCGGCAATAGCATGTATAACTTCCGGATTTTCTTTATACTTTTGGCACAGGCTCACACCAATAGCCACGTGAGGACCTTCTACCTCATGGTCCACAGCTTTACCGATATCATGCAATAAACCGGCTCGCTTAGCCAGTTTTACATCAATCCCCAATTCAGCCGCCATAAGACCAGCCAAATGACAAACTTCTATGGAGTGCTTCAACACATTTTGACCGTAACTGGTGCGGAACTTCAGACGTCCTAATAGTTTTACCAATTCAGGATGTAGTCCCATCACGCCGGTTTCAAAGGTTGCTTGTTCACCAGCCTCACGGATTTGTACCTCAACGTCCTTCTGGGCCTTTTCCACCATTTCTTCAATTCTGGCAGGGTGAATACGCCCATCAGAAATTAATCTCTCCAAGGCTAAACGAGCCACTTCCCGGCGAATGGGATCAAAACCGGAAAGAATAACAGCCTCGGGAGTATCATCAATGATTAAGTCAATTCCGGTTAGGGTTTCAAATGCCCGAATATTCCGACCTTCCCTACCGATAATACGACCCTTCATTTCGTCGTTTGGTAAAGGAATCACTGCAACAGTTACTTCCGCTACATGGTCCGCTGCACATCTTTGAATAGCCGAGGAAATAACATCTCTAGCTCTTTTCTCGGATTCCTCTTTAGCCCTATGTTCATATTCCTTAATCATCACGGCCATATCATGTTGAAGCTCTTTTTCCACATCATTCAATAAGATATGTCGTGCTTCCTCCGAAGAAAGTCCTGAAATACGTTCAAGTTCAGCCAATTGACGATTAAAAAGAGTGCTAAGTTCAGCTTTGGTATTCTCAATTTCCACTTCTTTACGACCGAGGGACTCATCTTTCTTTTCCATGGAGTCCATTTTACGATCCAAGGTTTCTTCCTTTTGCAGAAGTCTTCTTTCAAGCCGTTGAAGTTCATTTCTGCGATCACGAAGTTCTTTTTCCATTTCGTTACGCAGTTTTAAAACTTCCTCTTTAGCTAGCACAACGGCCTCACGTCGTTTACCATCTGCCTCTTTTTCCGCTTCTTCTAAAATCTTTTTTGACTGTGCTTCCGCCGAAGACAGTTTTCCTTCGGCAATATTTTTCCGAATTAAAAAGCCAGCTGCCAAAGCAACTAAGGCGACAACAATAACCAGTAAGATTTGACTTGATTCCATCTTTTCACCTCCTAATTCTCAAATTAATTATAAAGTTTTAAAAGCAAATAAAAAAACCGAGTAAAACTCGGTAGAAAATAAACCGATATCTGGTTGTCCACATCATCAAAAGGTACACCAATACCACCAAAATATGGGAACAGAACATAAATGCCCAAAGCTCCCTTTCAAGGGGTTATGCCTTATGAATATTGGATTTTTTATATATTAAAACCTGTTGCCAGATATCAAATTCTATTTTCTCCCAACAGTAATTTTACATTTTTTTAATGTCACTGTCAAGATATCTCCCTGCAGGGCCAGAGCCGTTTCATAAATAACAAACATATAGGAAACTTGATAACCAAATAGTTACCTCTTAGACGCAAAACCATTCGGACATATTCAATAATTCGGCAGTATAAATACTGATAAATAGCACGAGCAAGCAAGCATTTGGTTGTTTCAATCCACGCACTTCTGTACAGTGCAACATGTCATATGGACATTAGGATTAACTTTATCAGTGTTTCAACCCACGCACTCCTGTGGAGTTTGACCCACTTTTTATTCACTTTCTTTCACCCCTTTAAGGTTTCAATCCATGCACTCCTGCAGAGTGCGACAATTAATAAAAATATATGTTAATTCTGTACGTTAAATGTTTCAATCCACGCACTCCTGCAGAGTGCGACGCGGCATATTGGACTGTCTGATAATAAAGCTTTGTATAGCTTTATTTTGCGAACCTACTTTTTAAGTTGCTCTCTATGGACTCATTCAGGAAATAAAAGCATCCGAGCCTTTGCCATTCCTGTAGTGCGAACCTCCCATAGAATTACTGTTCATTAACGGTTCGCACCAATTAGCAGGGCCCCTCCATCTTTGATCTCTAAGTACATCATCGACAGACTGTGCAACTCAAACATGCACCTTCTAATACTCTCAGTCTCTACCGCACCAGCAAAGGGGGGATTAGCCAGGATAATGTCATAAGCGGCAGAAGCTTGGAAACGCTGTCTACGTAGTTGATGTGGGGTTGAGTGATAGAATGCAGCATCAGGTTCATGGCAGAAAGACGTAGCATGTCGGTGTCAAGGCCAGTGAACATCTATCCTGAAAAATGCTCCCATTGTTCACTGGTCATTTCGGCTCGTAGCGTTCACGGACATGCTCAGCAGAGGATATGCGGTGCCGCAAGCAGGGTCACAAATTTTATCATCCGGTGTTGGAGCAAGTAACCGCACCATCAGATCACGAATATACTTGGGCGTTCCAAACTGGCCGTTTAGTCCTGCAGTAGCCAGCTTGCCTAGCATAACCCTGCATATCTAAGTCTTCGATATCATGTTCGTATAACTCGTCTAAGCCTGTAATAATCTTTTACAATACCTGCGGGGTAGGAATTAAAAACATGACATCCTGCATATAACCCCTATCTATATCTTAGTAGTTCATTTTCTAATAATAATAGCTTAATTTGGCTAATATTGTAAGATACAAAGCTGCAATAAGAAAACCCACCGAAATGGCGGGCTAATTAGTATCATGCTTTAAAGTCAATTTCTTGGTTTTTCGTTTTCGTTCTAGCAGATCCTTGGGAATAAAGCATAATGAATCTATCTCTTCTTTATTATATCCTAGCTCATTTAAAATTTCATCCGAAGTCACAATATCATTGTCTATCAATAACTCAAATGCCTGTTTAAATAAATACGGTTGTTCAAATGCTATCGCATCGTCTAATGGCTCATTTCTCCAATATTGTTTTTTAGTCATTTGAGCATTAAGATACCTAATTTGGCTATCTGTTAAAAGGTTTAATCTCTCACATCTCTTGATCATTGCACTAATCGAGACTTTCCATCTTCTTTTTAAGAAAACAAAATGTTCTAGCGACGTAGACATAACCTCTTGCGAAAATGAATTGCTAGGTAATAAAAAAGCTCCGGCAAAACAATCTGCCTCATCCTCAATTTTATCAAGTATTTCTTTTTTTACTATGCTTTCCTGATCAATGTGTGAATGGAGTATCAAATGGCCTAGTTCGTGGGCCAAATCAAATCTTGAGCGTACTGCCGACTTATCTGAACCCAGGATAATATATGGTACATTATTGTAATATTGAGAGAACGCATCTACCTTTTTGTTTCCCAAAACTAATCTACATATTATAAACCCTTTATCTTGTAACAATTCCACCATATTATCGATTGGTACCTTTGGGATACCCCAGTAGCTCCTAAGTTTTAAAGCTAATTCCTCAATCAATACAAAGTCAATCTCATTAAAGTCATCAAATTGAGGGATATCTATTGGCGGAAAATCAATATATTTTTTTAAATAATGGTGTATCTCGTCAGCCCAATGAACACGGTACTTATATGCTTCTTTTAGTTTTTTCGGTGTACTCTTCATGCTTCTAAAATATACCGCGCTGTCAACATAATTAGGGTTAATATTCTCTTTAGGCTTTAAGAAAAAGTTTAACGGAAACCTAAGGATGTCGACCATTTTCATTAGCACAACCATGCTCGGTGCTGAGTTGCCAAGTTCATATTGAGATATGGCCTGACTGGTAACCCCTAGTAACTCAGAGAGGTCTGCCAGCGAATATCCGCGGGAAACTCTGGCTTCTCTTATTCTGGCAGGAACAACTTTTTTATTAATGCCTATTTCCGTAACTTTCCCTTTCATCTATGCCTCTTCCTTTTTAATTGACTTTATTTTTTGGAGCACTTCGTCTTTAATAAAAGCCACTTTCTTCTCAATCTCAAGTTGCGTATTAGTATTATTACTATACATTCTAAATTCCGATTTTAAGTCACATACCTTTTTAAAGGCAGTCATTCGATCGTCTGGTACAATTAGTTTAACAAAGCCTATATTACCGTGTTTATAGCCATATGTCATGAGCAAATAGTACTGTTCATTCTTAACGACAAAACTGTTTGAGTTATCTACTCCCAAAATTAATGATTCTTCTATGAATCTATTGTTTCGGCAACTTCGAAGTCTGTACTTTGATCTATTAGGAAAAGTATATTCATCACGTGCCTTACCAACGTTTATCATAACATTCCCACGAATTAAATTAAGACTCCTATACTTAAAATTATTAACCTTTTGGGCATCACATGTAAATGGGAAATTACTACTAACCATGTCTGGTTCAAATTGGCGAAACACCATGTAGTTTAATAGCCACCCCTTAATATTTTGAATGAATACCGAATCAAATGTTTTAAAATGCTCGTAGACAAATTCTTGGTAAGCCCGAACACCACTTTCAATTAGTGGATAAAGTTGAGATCTGATATGTATAGGTAATTCGTTTTCAATTAACTCGTCAGCGTTATTGTAAAATTTCAATCTAGGCACTCTCCCAGCTCTCTATTCATTTGTCAAATATTTTAGTATAAAATATAATATTTATCAAGTGTATTTGTAAAATTAATCAAATACAACAATTTATTACACAATCCGAGGAGAAAGAAGAACAGAAAAATAGCTAAAGCCTAGAAGCCATATTTGAACCGAACCAGAGTAAATAGACACGGAAAAGAAAAGCAAATCGTAGAATATTTTTGATTTACACCGCCTGGCTCCGTTTTTCAAACGGGGTCAGGCGGTATTTTAACTGAAAACGCTCAAAGTTATAAAAATGGATATAATCATCAATCAATAATTGTGCCTGTTCAAAAGTTTGCACTCTCTGACGGGAAATGCATTCTGTTTTAAGGAACGAAAAGAAATTCTCAGCTAAAGCGTTGTCATAAGGATTTCCACGCCTTGACATGGACGGCGTAATGCCGTATCTTTGGGTCAGGTCAAA
>NZ_FRAR01000030.1:0-5006 GCF_900142375.1 Desulforamulus aeronauticus DSM 10349
TAACCGAAACCCTGGATGCCATTGAAATGGCAAAACGTGCAGGCTACACCGCAGTGATATCCCATCGCTCGGGGGAAACCGACGACACCACCATAGCGGACCTGTCCGTAGCGACCAATGCCGGCCAAATCAAAACAGGGGCGCCCTCTCGGACCGACCGTGTGGCCAAATACAACCAACTGCTGCGAATTGAAGAAGAACTGGGTGAGTTGGCAAAGTATCGTGGCAAAGAAGTGTTCTATAATCTGCGGAGTTAAAGGGTTTGTTAAAATAATCACAAAAGAGACGATTTAGGTAGCCAGAGCTTGTCAGAAGTAGCTTGGATTACCTATTGTCACGAGAATAAAGATTGTCACTTATTTCACGTTATGCTATAATACAGTAGTATACAAGTTCATAATTTTTACATATTTTTGCCAAAAAGGAGGTGGAGTTTTGTTAAAAGGTTTAGTGACTGCTATTCATGTACTAATCGCACTTTCATTAATCGCAACCATTTTACTGCAGTCGGGTAAAAGCGCCGGTTTATCCGGTTCTATTGCCGGTGGGGCCGAGACGTTTTTCGGAGGAAAGAAGAAAGGCTTAGATGAAAAACTCGGTAGACTCACGGCCTTTGTCGCCATCGCTTTTGCCGTAACTTCAATGGTTCTTGTGGTTTGGAAGTAAGGTCCTAAAATTTCAACCGGGACAAGGAGGGTAACTCTCAAGTGGAAAATATGACATTGGCTTATTACGCAGCGGGTGCCGGTGCGCTGGCTCTGTTATTCGCACTGTTCACACTGTCCAGTATCCTAAAAGAAGATATGGGTACTCCTAAAATGCGTGAGATTTCCGAAGCTATTCACGAAGGTGCAATGGCTTTCCTAAACCGTCAGTACAAAACATTAATTCCATTTGCTCTTATTATTTTCGTTCTTCTCTGGGCTGCTCAGTATTTTGTAGAAGGTGGCGGCAGTGCTCATATGCCTGTTGGTCCTGCTTCCGCGATTTCCTTTTTAGTAGGTGCTGTCCTGTCTGCCGTAGCTGGTTACATCGGCATGACCTCCACCACCAAGTCTAACGCCCGTACCGCTGAAGCTGCTCGCAGCCACGGTCTGGGAAAAGCTCTGAACGTATCCTTCCGCGCTGGTGCTGTTATGGGTCTGTCCGTAGCAGGTTTAGGTCTGCTGGGTGTATCCGTACTGTACATTATCTTTGGTCAACCGACCATTATTAACTCCTTCGCTTTCGGTGCTTCTGCTATCGCGTTCTTCGCCCGTATTGGCGGCGGGATCTTCACCAAAGCTGCTGACGTAGGCGCTGACTTGGTAGGTAAAGTTGAAGCTGGTATCCCCGAAGATGATCCACGTAACCCCGCCGTTATCGCAGACAACGTTGGTGACAACGTTGGTGATACCGCAGGTATGGGTGCTGACTTATTCGAATCCTATGCTGCTACCACCATTGCTGCTATGCTGATTGGTAACACCCTGTTTGGTTTCACCGGTGTTATCTTCCCGCTGTTAGTAGGTGCTGTTGGTATCATTGCTTCCATTATTGGTACCTTCTGTGTACGTACTAGCGAAGATGGCAACCCTCAAGCCGCTCTGAACGTAGGCCTTTGGGTAACCAACGTTTTAACTGCTGTTGGCGTATTCTTTGTAGCAAAAAGCGTCTTTGTTGGTGAAACTGCTTCTATTGCTACTGGTATTTTCATGGCTGTAGTAGCTGGTTTGATCGTTAACGTAGCTGTAGGTTACTTAACTGAAGTCTATACCGGTACTGGCAAAGCTTCTGTTAACCGGATTGCAGAGGCTTCTAAATCTGGTCCTGCTACCAACGTTATTCACGGTCTGGCTGTTGGTATGGAATCTACCTTCCTGCCCATGCTGACCTTTGCTGGTGCTATCTACTTCTCCTTCTGGGCAGTAGGTTCTGCTGCTCCTGCTGACAAAGCTGAACTGTGGGCTATCTATGGTATCGCTATGGCTGCTATGGGTATGTTATCCTCCGCTGGTTTCGTTGTTGCGATGGACTCCTTTGGTCCGGTTGCTGACAACGCCGGTGGTATTGCTGAAATGGCTGAGCTTCCTCCTGAAGTTCGTGAGAAGACCGACAAACTGGATGCAGTTGGTAACACCACCGCTGCTATCGCTAAGGGTTTCGCTATTGGTTCCGCTGCTCTGACCGCTCTGGCTCTGTTCAGCGCCTATGTTGAGGCAGTAACCCACAAGTTCCACGATGTACTGCCCGGCGGCAAATTTGTTGTTAACTTAACCGAACCTATGGTTCTGGTAGGTCTGTTCATTGGTGGTGCTGTACCTTTCTTAGTAGGTGCTCAAACCATGCGTGCTGTTGGTGAGGCTGCTTACGGAATGGTTGAAGAAGTTCGTCGTCAGTTCCGTGAAATCCCTGGACTGCTGGAAGGCAAGCCTGGTGCCAAAGCTGACTACTCTCGTTGCGTAGACATCGCTACCCGCTCTGCTATCTCCAAGATGATTGCTCCTGGTATTGTGGCAGTATCTGGTCCGATCCTGGTTGGCTTTATTCTTGGTGCGTATGCTCTGGCTGGTTTCTTGGCTGGCTTAACCGTAACTGGTGTTTTGATGGCTCTGTTCCTCTCTAACGCCGGCGGCGCTTGGGACAATGCTAAGAAATGGATTGAAAAAGGTAACCTGGGTGGTAAGAAGTCCGATCCTCACAAAGCAGCCGTTGTTGGTGACACTGTAGGTGACCCCTGCAAAGACACCTCCGGTCCTGCTATGAACCCTTTGATCAAAGTTGCTGGTACCATCTCCCTGATCCTTGGGCCCCTTCTTACCAGACTATAAGATCTACACTAAAAACCGGCCAAACGGCCGGTTTTTTTATTAGCAATATTTTACTTATTCATTCGGGGCCAAACCTTGCCACTACCTAAAAAATTTAGTACTATATTTCCAAAAGCTAAATAACTGGTGGTGAAGTAAATGCCTACTTATCAAGAGATTTATGGCAGCGAGAAGTGGCGGGAAGTTAATAAGTGCTTTGTTTGCGGACAAAACAATCCCATTGGGCTTAAAATCTCTATTAAGCATAAGGGAGACATAAGTTATACTACCTTTACACCTGGGCCAGAACATTCCGGGTGGCTCAATATCATGCATGGTGGACTGCTTTCCACTTTAATGGATGAGGTTATGGGACACTGGCTGTGGAGTAGGGGTACTCCTGTGATGACAGTGGAAATGAATGTTCGCTATCTTAAACCAGTACCCATCGGTGAGCCCATTGTGGTAACTGCCAGACAGCAGGTAGATCGCGGCAGAATTGCTAATATGGAAGCAGAGGTCACCCTGTCGGATGGTACTCCGGTAGCTAGAGCTACGGCGAAATTTATCAAGACCGAAAGGGGACTTCAGCTTGAATCGGGAAGAAGCACTCAAAGTACTCAAGAAGAATCTTAAGAATAAAAATTTGCTAAACCACTGCATCGCAGCTGAGGTGGTTATGAAGAGACTGGCCCAACATTTCGGTGAAGACGAAGAAAAATGGGGTTTAGCTGGTCTGCTGCACGATATTGATTATGATGATACAAAGGATAAACCTGAACTGCATAGTTTAGAAGGGGCAAAGATGTTGGAAGAAATGGGGCTGTCCCAGGACGTAGTATATGCGGTGAAGGTACATAACGAAAGACACGGCCTACCACGCCAAAGTTTAATGGATAAGGCACTTTATGCCACCGACCCTACCACAGGTTTAATTGTGGCTGGCGCTCTTATCAAGCCAGAAAAGAGGCTCTCCGCCATAGATGTACCGTTTTTAGTCAATCGCATGAATGAAAAATCCTTTGCCAAGGGTGCAAATCGTGAACAAATCCGGGCTTGTTCCGAACTGGGACTTACCTTGGAAGAATTTTTAGATTTAAATTTAGAAGCTATGCAAGGTGCGGCCACTGAACTGGGATTATAAGAATCTTGACAGAAACATTAACAATGTTATAATATAAATACTTGATCAAAGAAATTGTGTCGTGTAAAGCCCGAGTCTCGAGTGAGAACCTGGGCTTTATCTGTCAGAGGTGTTTCTTATGGTTGCCAAGCCAAGTGAATCAACAAAAAGCTATAAAACGGTTACAGAAAACCGTCGTGCTCGTCACGAGTATCATATTTTAGAAACCTATGAAGCGGGTATTTCTCTTTCGGGAACTGAAGTGAAATCACTACGTGCAGGAAAAGCCAACCTTCAGGACAGTTTTGCTCGTGTTGAAAATGGCGAAATGATGTTATATAATATGCACATAAGCCCCTATGAACAGGGCAATCGCTTTAATCACGAACCAAAACGAACCCGTAGGCTCTTGATGCATAAGCAAGAAATCATGCGGCTTTTGGGCAAGGTTCGAGAAAAAGGTTTAGCACTGGTACCTCTGAAAGTTTACTTTAACCCTAGAGGTAAAGTGAAAGTAGAGCTAGCATTGGCTCAAGGGAAAAAATCCTATGACAAACGTCAAGATATTGCCAACCGGGATGCCAAGCGCGAGATGGAACGGGCAGTCCGGGAAAGGCAAAAAATATAATAGTTTTACCTGTTGGCAAAGCATCTTTATACATGGGGGCGAAATGGCTTCGACGGGGGATGCGGTGGCAAGAGGAGCGAGCCGGGATCTCACCTACCCGTTAAACGGTGAACGCAATTTAATTGCCAACGAAAATTACGCTTTAGCAGCTTAATTGCTGTCTAACCTTCTACCCTCTGTGCCCGCGGTGAGGGATAGGAGGTCAAATTAGCGGGACGCTCTGTAACCTGATTCTCGGAGGGTTGCAGCTAAGACTACCGGGATAGCAACATTGTAGGCTGACTGTGGTCGCCAATGAAGCGAAATCTAAAGCATAGTCTACGCTCGTAGAGCCTGTTGTGGTTGCTCTTTCGGACGGCGGGTTCAACTCCCCCCGCCTCCACCAACATATCCACAGTACTTAAAGTGTAAATGAATAGTGATATTATCCTTATCCACGATTACCTTTTCAACGTAGTTGTGGATA
>NZ_FRAR01000030.1:5016-48081 GCF_900142375.1 Desulforamulus aeronauticus DSM 10349
TACTCGTCGTTAAGAAGGTGAGTATCCTTTTTATGCACGTGTGTTACGTCCGCTTAGGTACTGTGGATATGGCACGGTACGCCCCGCCTCCACCAACATATCCACAGTACTTAAAGTGTAAATGAATAGTGATATTATCCTTATCCACGATTACCTTTTCAACGTAGTTGTGGATAAATTTTTTACAGGCATCAATATCCTTTTCCTCAACGGCTTGGCGGTGTTGGTCTAGGTAGTTTTTAATCATTTCTTCAGTAATCAATTCCCTGCGCGATAATATGTCTACCTCTAAAATCCTCGTTTCAAGGTTTGCCTTTTTATTTTGCAGATCTTTAATCCTCTCATTAAAAAGCTCATAAGGAGCACCGCTTGCAATAGCAGTTACAAGGTTATCCAGTTGCTTATCAGTTTCAGACAGCTCATTTTTATAATATCTTAATTCCTCATTAACTTCTTTGGATTGAGATTGATTGTATTCATTTATTTTTTTACAAATAACTGAAAGCTGGTCTTCGTTGAATATCTCTTGATACATTTTTTCAAGAACCATATTCTCCACCAAATCTTTCTTTGTCTGTGGGTTATTACAATCCCGTTGACGATTCTTTTTATTACAGTCGTAATAGTATTTTTTAGTAGTGCCTTCTTTTGTTTTATACGAACTGGAATTACCTACCAAAGCCGCCCCACATTCAGCACAAAAGATAAAACCCGTGAGTAGATAGTTAGCCTTTGCTTTGTATCTTGCTGTTTGCCTTTTATTTTCATCCATCTTTTCTTGCACAGTAAGAAACAACTCCTTATCAATAATTCCCGGAAAAGCATCTGTAGTCTTGGTAATATCATCATCAGATTTATTTTGATGGTTATTTCGTTTGCCACTGCTGTCCTTGCTTGCGCTGCGGTTATATACATATGTTCCTATGTACTTTTCATTTCTGAGGATTGCATGTAAGCTATTTTTGGCAAATGGGTTTCCTAGCTTAGTAGTGTATCCGCGCAGATTACATTCCTCAATAATATGGGTATATCCTTTACCATCGTGGAACATCGTAAATATTAATCTAACAGCATCTATTTCTTTTTGCTTTGCGCTGGGAATATATTGTTTGGTGAAGGGATCAACGTCAAGGCCCAGAGGAGGAAGGCCACCGTTGTGCTTACAATTCCTAGCATTTTCGTTTAGGCCCTTCATTGCTTCCCTGGCCAGGTTCTTAGAGTAGTATTCTGCCATGCCCTCAAGGAGACTTTCAAGTATCACGCTCTCGGGGCTGCCATCCAATTTTTCAGTTACCGAGATTAGTTTAACACCAGCATTTTTTAATTCTCGCTTGTAGACGGCAGAGTCATAGCGATTCCGGGCAAATCGGTCTAACTTATGTATAATAATGGCATCAAATAACCGTTTTTTAGCATCGGCGATCATGGCTAAAAAGCCGGGTCTGTTATCTGTGGTGGCAGACCTGGCTTCATCGGTGTAAACCTTTATAATTGCGATGTTATTTGCCCTAGCATATTCTTTAATTTCAAATACCTGAGCGTCAATAGATTCCTCACGTTGATTGTCGGAACTGTATCTAGCGTAGATGGCACCCTTGAGCATTTGGAGTCCCCCATTAAGTTTGCCTCTAAGAGCAAAATATTTTCTAAAACGCTTGATTATATAGGATATATACTATATAATCATTATATGATAAATCCTATATTAGAGGTGGGTGGATGGTGCAAGATTTTGAAGTGATCTTCTATGATAAAGAAGATGGGACGGAACCAGCGAAAGACTTTATTCTGAGCCTTGATAAGAAAATGAGAGCTAAGATGTTGCGAACCGTTAAAATGCTTGCAGACAACGGCCCAGAACTGCGAGAACCGTGTTCTAAGCCGCTTGGAGGTGGTCTCTTTGAACTACGGGCAAAGGTCGGCTCTGATATATCCCGCGTTCTTTACTTCTTCTTTGTGGGCAGTCGGGTTATCCTTACAAACGGGTTTATCAAAAAGACACAAAAGACCCCCACCGCCGAGATTGAGAAAGCTAAACGCTATCGGGCTGAATACCTCAGTAGAAAGGAGAATAAGCAATGACTAAGTTTAATGACTTCCTGAATGAGCAACTTAAAGACCCTGAGATTAGGTCAGAATATGATGCGCTGGAGCCGGAGTTTACCATCATTCAAGCCATAATAGACGCAAGGAAAAGCATGGGGCTTACTCAAAAGCAGCTTGCCGAAAAGACCGGCATAGCACAGGGCGATATCAGTAAGTTGGAAAGCGGAAATGCTAACCCGTCCTTGCGGACGCTCCAGCGGCTGGCTTCCGGCATGGGTATGAAGTTAAAGGTTGAATTTCTTCCGACGGGCAATCAGTAGGCAGAACAAGAGCAGGCAGCCTTTTGACAGGCTACCTGTTTTCTTTTCTAACCAGCCTTTTTAATAGAAAGCAAAACCTCTTTTAATTTTTCTCTATCCCATAACTCTACCTTAGTATCATTTGCAAGATTCTTGGCACTTTGGGTAAAGTAACTATTGGTAACAACGATTCCTTTATCACAAACGTATCTTTCCAAGGAGGCATAAACCTCTTGAACAGCCCGTAAGCCTACATTTTTACTGTATCTTTTGGCTTGTACCGATATTTTATAGCCATCTTTAAGCAGGATTAAATCAGCCCCATAATCACCAACACGGGCTGTCATTTCAACATAATAACCAAGGTCCTTAAACATTCTTTTGAGAAATATCTCAAATTTATCACCTTTCAGTTGATCTACTTCCCGGAGTTTTTCCTCTATGTCATCAGATGGCTTGAAATTTATTTCGTTTTCTAACTTAAGTTCTTTCTTTTCCTCAAAATGATTGGAGATAGGGTTAAATATAAGCCTTTTAATGCTTAGTGCAATAAATTCAGTTACTGAAAGCAATAATTTTCTTGCTAAAATTGCAACTAAACATATTCCAAATATAACTGAAAGTGGATAAATCAAATCAAACACAGTGAATCCTAAATCTAACATAATTTACTCCCCCTGATAATATCCCTCCATTGTAGTGTCTATTATGATTATTAGTTAATTAGTTGATTATTTTACTTTTTTGGTTGCCGTAGTAACGACTTTGCTTGATTTACTGCTTGCCTAGCAAGTCTTTTGGCCACTGGGAGGGCTTTTATCGAGAACCATTATTTTCCCTCAGCAGCGGCAGCCTGGTCGTCTGCACCAAGCAAAATTTCAATAGCCTTCCGCTTTTCAGGCGGGAGGTTTTTTATTTTCTCCCAGAATGCTAAATTTTCAGGAGAAACAGCCGGAGGCATGGTAACTATAATCCTAGTATCCTCAGTTCTTCCCAGCAGGAGGTCAGTAGTTACACCAAAAAAGTTAGCGATCTTATCAAGCGTAATATAGTCAGGTTCCCTTTTCCCAGATTCATACAGAGAAATAGTAGATTTGCTTAGATTTAAAAAAGAACCTAATTCCTTTTGGGAAAGTCCCCGCAATTCTCTTAATCCCTTAAGTATTTCAGGAAATTTACTCATAAAAACACCTCAGAACAATTATATTGTTTACTATTTGCAAACTCAACAACGGTTTACAAAGTGTGTACTTTTATGCAAAAAACACTTGACCGTTGACAATTAGCAAACTATACTTAGTTTAAATTAGTTGACAAAGTGCAAACCAAAGGTGGTGATTATTGTTGAAAAGCCTCAGAGATTTGCGTGGAAATAGAACGTTAAAAGAAGTTGCAGCAACCATTGGGATATCTAAAAGTTACCTGTCTTTGATCGAAAAAGGCGAACGCAGAATGTCACTAGATATTGCTGAAAAATTAAGCAGTGTGTATAAAGTTGGTGTTGATGTTATTTTACATGCCTATAGGATTTACAGACCGTCAACTAAACTTGGAACTGCGACAGGCTAGTATCTAAATCCCGCTATTTATAGAGATAAGTTTCTATAGTAACAGAAATCTTCCTGTATATTTTTTCCATTAGGGGGTAACTCAATGCAAAATATTTTGAAAAATTTATTTTTAGGGCGTTTTAAACCATCAGGTTGGGTTCATGGACAGCTTAAGGGGTACGACTTTGAAGCCAAAGTTTATGATCATCCTTCCACTAATGGCATAGACGGTGGCAGAATTTCTAAACTAACCATTAAGCGTGGCGGCGAGATTATTGCCCATTATGACCGTGGTTGGGACGTTAAGCCAGAGAGTAAAGGCCGCAGGGAAGTTCTGGAAAGGATTAAGAGCCTTATTGGTTAGCTAACTAACAGAGGTGATCTAAAAAATGTCCTATGAAGCAACCCTAGTAATCGTTATGGACAAGAAAACCGGCGAGGAAAAAGAACGTTACCTAATCAACGAGCGACCAGCTACGAAAACCCTGGAAGAGTATTTAACCCCGGCTGCCGAGTATCTTGCTGCTGTACTGAAGCTATCGAGTTAAGAAGGGAGGTGAAAACATTGTCCAGTGGCCAGGTCAAAGAGAAACTAACTATGGGATATAAGCTCCCAGATCATGATGTCGTGGTTTCCAAAAATATGATTCAAGTAGTTAATAAAAACCTTATGCGTGCGGCCAATAGATCGGCAGAATGTGCGGCAAAGGGGGATCATTTATCAGAGAAAGTGAGCTTTAAAGAGGCTATTTCGTATTATGATGCCTTATTAGTTATCTTACTGGAATTACCAGAGGAAAGATACAAGGGAATCTGTGAAGAGTATCTTACCATGCTGTATGGAAAAAGACCAAAAAGTAGGCCCAAACATTTATAGAAAATGCCGTGTCTGCCAGCGGCCATACGGCAAAAAAATTTATTAAATATCCTACTAAAGAAAAAGGGGACAGGCTATGCAAAAAACTAGCTTAACCATTGCAGATATTTCAAGGGTGACAGGATTTCCCGAAAGTACCGTAAGATTCTACCGCGATAAGTTTCATAACTACATTCCCTACAGGGGAGAGGGCAGAAAGCGCAGGTATGAACCGGCAGCCATTAAAATATTTGAGGAAATATCTAACCTATCCAGTAAGGGATTGGCTGAACCGGAAATTTTGCATTATTTAAGCAGCAATTACGCCCACAACCCCATTATCGTAGATGAAGCAGCACAGGTAGAATCGCAAGGCCGCAACCATTCCGTAGTAACCACAGTGGAACCGCATTGCGATAAAGAAACAATATTACCAAAACTTTCATTAACCGCGGAATCGCAATTCCGCAATAACTTAGCGGTAACCGCGATGGAACCGCAATATATGTTAGCTATCGTGGAAATGTTAATTAAAAATAAAATTCCTGAGACTGAGAAAATCTACCTAACGGTCAAAGAGGCATCTTTTAGAACCGGAATCTCTCAAGAGTCCATAAAAGAACACTGTCGTCAATACCTCCAAAGCAAAACAGGTATACCCTGCACTAGGACAGGGAGGGGTTATGTGATTCACAAAAACATGTTAGATAACTGGTTCACTAAAATGATAAGGGGGTAACCTATGGAACGTTTTTCGGTTTACTGGTGGGATAAGGACGAAAATCAACATGTAGAAATATATCTAGTCCATGACCTAGAACTAGCAAAATTTGCTGTACTAAGATTAACTAAGGGTCCAGCTGCTCAAATCGGAATTATTCAACGGGTTATCATAACAGACAGTGCTGACTCTATCATTTTTGAGTGGCAATTTGAAAAGGGCGTTATACACCCGGTACCACAGCCGCCAGTTGCATGTAGCGGAACTAAGGGGTAATGACTTATGGAAAATACCTGTTATGAGAAAGCGTTGATTTTTTGGGGTGGATTTGTTATAGGCTGTATATTTTCCGGCCTCTTAATTTGTATTGTTTTTCCTAGATTTAATCGATAGTAGTTCATATTTGCTAAATGTGACGAGGTAAAGGAGTGGTGATATGACTACAGTTGAATGTGGGAAAATTCGCTGTGACCACAATAAAAATGGCATTTGTAGTAAAGAAAGAATTAGAATCGGAAACCCAAGCTCTAAGTGCATGGATTTGGATGAACCACCTAAACCTCTTTGCGTAGGAAAGTCTGTTTGTGGTGCTTGTGATACTACCTGTCCATCGTATTAATTACTGCATATTACAAGTAAGGGACGTACCAGCTAAATGGAACGGCAAAGGAGCTAATTAAAATGCCAAATGAAATCTTAAATATTTTAGAAAGTGGGAAAATGACCAAAGAACAATACAAGTTAGTCTTAGATTATTACCTTAACCCTAAAACAGTTATAAATGATTGGTTTGGTTCTTATGGTGTGGATGGAGAAGGCCATTATTATCGTTATGTAATTAATTATAGGGGATCTGGCGAAAAAAAGGTTTTTAAAATCTATTTAATAGATTAGTGAATATTAGCTAAAAAATGCGTCACAATCTTATCTAATAACAGTGAAATAAAAAAGCAAAATCCGTGAAAAAATATGTTAAAGCATTCTTAACATTTCACGGGGTAGATGATATGAATAAACTTCCTAAAATAGCAATAATAGGTGGAGGGCCGACGGGTTTGGCATGTGCATTAGAATGCGAGAGGCTGGGCGTTATTCCCCATCTCTTTGAGAGTGGTGAAACAGTTGGCTGGGAGTGGCCCTCTGTAATTTTACTTCTCAATATTTTAGAGGTTCCTATGGGTGGTAACATTAGAGAATACATTAAGGACATATATAAAATTGACATTCAACCAATCTCGCCCTGCACAGAATTGATTATGAAGTCACCAAACCAACAGGTAAAGATAACAGGAAATCTAGGCTATTTTTATTCTCGTGGTAAAAGGAAAAGTTCCCTGGAAAATCAGCTTCTAAATATGCTTAAAAATACCCCCGTCTTTTATAATCGGCCAGCCGACTATAAGGAACTCTCTCAAAATTATGACTATGTGGTTGTTGCTACAGGAAATGAAAAAATTTCAAAGGAACTGGGTGTCTGGGAGGATTCTGGGCAAGTTCATATATGGAGTGCCCTTACTCTAGGACATTTTAAGACCGATTCTACAACCATTTATTTTAATACTGAATATGCAGGTGAAGGTTATGCTAGACTTACTCCCTTTGATTCATTTCATGCCATCGTTGACCTCTACAATATTGGTAAGGATAAATTTGAAACAGACAAGCTATTTGACAATTTTATAAAGCAAGGGGGCTTATCTCATTTAGAATTAAAGTATCAAATGCTTCTACCCCCCTTTTCAACAGGTAAGGTGAAGAAGTTTCAGGTTGATAATGTATTATTAGCAGGGCGTACAGCAGGCTTAACGGAAAGACTTACAGGAACAGGTGCAATTGCAGCTTTAGGTAGTGGTATATTTGCGGCTAGGGCAATTATTAAAAACAAGAATTATGAAACCTTAGTAAAGCCACTACAGGCTCATATTGAAAATGTATCTGCTTTTCGTAAAATCTTTGAGAAACTTGATAACGATGGCTTTGATAAAATGGTTGCGATTACGGATACTCCAGGTATTAAACAACTCATTTACAATACTAGGCTAAATTTTTTAGACATAGTTGGAACTATACTTAAAAAAGTATTATAAGAACTCACAATTAATAATTGGGGACTTGCCCTTTGTCTTTGCTTAAACAATTATATTAGTGAACATAACATTCAAATTCGTCACTGGAAGGTGAAAAAATGAAGTCTTATAGGTTGCGGAGGAACAAAAAATTAGAGAAACTTATGGACTTACATGCTCAACTTTTCTCAGATTTAAACAATATAAACAAAGCTATGTATAGAGAAGTATATTGTGAGGTCGCTCTAATTCAAACATTAAAAACGGTAGTTGAAAACACCAGATTAGAACCAGAAGTTTTAGCAATTATTCAAACATGTGAAAAATGGATGTACAAAAATTAGTTCGCAACACAATCATGAAGTAAAGGGGTGATGGTTATAAAAGACACCTGCTATGGATGCGAAAAGCTGCAGGAAAAGCCAGATGCTGCAGGAGGCGGGGTGTTTACTTGCTTATTAATTCCAGGGTTGGTCCTCGGAGAATGGGGCCACTGGTGTGGTATTGATCACCCAGTAAAAGTTTGTACTAACTAAATAAAAAAATGCCGTATTAGCCAAAGGCTATACGGCAAAAGAAAAAACTTATTAAATATCCTAACCTGAATTTTACCACAAAAGATTGAGGTGGAAAATGGAAAAGTTGCTAAAAGAAATAGAGATAGCTAAAAAAAAGTTGCCTGTTGTAGTCAAACAATACGGCTTATCATCACCGGAGGCCATACGGTATAGCCAGTACTTGGACAGGCTAATCCTTCCATATCAGAAAATGTTGTCGAAGCTAGAAAGGGGTTTATCATGCTAAATATAATTATCGTTATCGGTCGTTTAACCCGTGACCCAGAATTAAGATATACCCAGAGTGGCAAAGCAGTCGGAAAAATGAACATAGCAGTAGATCGTCCTCACTATAACAGGGAACGTGATAAAGAGACAGATTTTATTGATGTTATTGTTTGGCAAAAATTAGCAGAAATATGCTCCAATAATTTAGCAAAAGGCCGCTTAATAGCTGTGGAAGGTCGTTTGCAGATCCGCTCTTATGACGACAATCAGGGAATACGCCGTAAAGCTGCCGAAATATTGGCACAAAATGTTAAATTCCTTGATTGGCCCAAGGATAAGGATAAGGACAACCAGGGTGGCGACTCCACTAACAGCGGTTTTGCCAGCGAAATTAGCTTTAATGGTGATGATATCCCCTTTTAGTTAGGAGGTAGATTCTTTTGAGTAAATTGTTTCTCCTTCCCAATATAGCAACCAAATGCCAAGAGTGCTTTTTTTGGCCTAAAAGATGCCCAGGATTAGAACACCACACAGAATGGGATTGCCAAGAAAAGAAAGACTCAATCAATCTTTACAGGAGACCCAAGAAGTTGTCCCGTTAGCGTGCAGTATCCGACAGTTGACCATCTAACTAACGAATCACATTCCCGCATTGGTAAAGAAATCTATCTAAGAACCAAGCGGCGGCAGCCGCATGGACCGCAAAACGGGCGAAGCAACCACCAGGGGATAGCTAAGACGCTGAAAGCGCGCTGTCCCTTGATGGAAGGATCAAATACCTTCGCCCTTTAACCGCCAAAATCCAGCCTTCATTTTTAAAAAAAGGTTTCAAAAAAATAGTGGGGGGGTTCATAGTAAAACCCCCCCCTCCAAACGCCACAGAAAATACCTACCAGCCCATTAAACACAAGGCGTTAAGCGCACTTTTTTTGGACTCATTTTGATAACGCAAAGGAGGAACCTAAATAGTGGAAAAATCGTTTGAAGCAGTAACCAAAACCTATATCGAAAACTGGCCAGACCAAGAACCTAAACATGAATTCATCTTCATCTAACAGTAACTAGCATCTGCATCATGGGCAGAGGAGGTGAAAATCATTTCGGTTGTCGGGGGGATAGATACAATCTACTATTCCATTTTCATCAAAGATGAATCAAAAGTGAGCCTGAAAAAATGGATTGACCACATTGCCGAACTAAAAAAAATGGGCAAAACAATCATCCGCAGCAGCCCAGTGTCAGGCGAAACAGGCCTGACACTGGGCATATACCCAGGCATCAAAAACACCCAGTACAAATACGTAGTAGGCAACGACGATTTCAAGGTAGGCATGTACCACACAGAAAGCGTCATGGATATGGCCTCTCCTCTCTATATCCTGCTAGCATCAAAATTTCTAGCCGAACATGGTTATGAAAAATGCATAGAGCAAGTAGACTACTTTTGCAAATACATACTCGAACTGGACATTTCTTCAAGACGCTTAAGCCGGATGGATCTATTTTGTGACTCAGACGAACTTTTTCTAACCCCTGCCCATCTAAAATACTTTATACGGACATCAAAGCACGCCGATTTTCACACCCCGGCAACCGAAGATGACTATGAAAAATTATTACCCCTGGATGCCAAAGGCTTTGAGCGGTACCGGCAGTTTACTGGCTTCACTTTTGGTAGGCGTGGTAAGTCAATCTACAGCCGGGTGTACCTGAAAAAAACTGAAATACGGGTATCGGAAAAGGACTACCTACTCCAGTGGTGGCAGGACATGGGATTGCGAATAGAAAAAGACATCTGGCGAGTAGAATTTGAACTGAAACGCCAGCAGCTTAAAGATTTGGGAATCACAGAATTTAGCCAACTAAATAGCGAAAGTCTAAACGTTCTTTGGGAGTACTTAACCAGCAAATGCCTACGGTTTATCCAGGCAAAAAATAAATGGCACACCGAGCGCACAAAACCAAGAAAGGCTTGGAAAAAAATACAGGCGGTCAAGTTCATAGTAAAAAACACTGTTAAATTTACCGAAAAAATGCCACAAGCGTTTGAAGCCACAGTAAATCAGATATATGGGCTACTCTCTAAGCTGGCTGTTGATTACTCCCAAATACACCAATACGGCGAAGCCGTGGGTATGGACTTTGCCATAGATATCGTACGAAACTACTACGCTGAGCAAAAGTTTACGGATAAGGTCAAGGAGAAGGAAAACAGACTAGCATCCAATAAGCCCATATTGGAGAGGTACCACCAAGGGTAAGGAGTTAACGAAAGAAGGTGAAAATATGACTAATATAGACACTACAATTGAAAAATACGTCAAAATTGCCAAATACGGCATAAACCCATTCCGTTGCCTTTACTTTAACCCCAGCAAATACACTCTGGTTCAGTTTGCCAAGTGGTGCCAGCAATATCTACAAAATAGGATATATGTTGCCCTGATCAAAACTGCACCAATAACCGGCTTTGAAGTAGTCCCAAGCGAATTACTGCTAAGACAAGCCAAGCGGGACGGCTATAGCGACAGGCGAGTTATGGCCGGGGGACTATCCTTCTACCTGATAAAGCAAAGCGAAATGTCCAAGGGGCTGCTTAAACGGTACCTAGACTTCAAGGAAGAAATGTCGAAGAATCTTAGAAACGAAGTTTCTTCTAATAATAAAGGGGGTGCGGGGGATGTCTAGAAGGAAAGATCCAGTTATGTTAGAGAACTTCCGGTTCCTACCGGAACATCTTAAAGAAAAGGTTAAGAGCTTTGTAAGTTTACTTGATGATCCTTGCCAGAAGTTTGCGGAAAAGAGATACTTGGAAGGTATGAATATTAGTGCCGTTGCTGATGAAATGGGTTACTCAGAAAGATCAATTTACAACATACGGGACTTAGTTATTGACAGATGGGATTTTTATACAAATAATAACAAAAGTGATTATGATAAAATGAGAAAGAGAATTATTACGGTTTTAGAGAGGTTTGGCTCGTTAAGACATTACAAATTAACAAACATTATAGTTGGATGCGGTTGCACAAAAAAAGAAATAAGTGAAGTAATACAAAGCCTAGTTAATTCAGGTGATATAATATGCAACCAAAAGCATACTAAAGGTCGCCCCGCAAGAATTTATAGTATTCCTACTTATAGTGGGGAATTTTTCCACCAGAAGGCCACTAGAAGTTAAGATGTAAGAGCTACTAATAATGAGTAGCTCTTTTTTTGTTAAACAGTATTATATTTGGTGTTTTAAATTAAGGTTAAGACTATATAAAATTTTAAAAAATCGTTAAATTAGGGTGCAGAAACAATACAGAATCATGACATTGTTTATAATAGCTACTAAAAGTAAGATATTACCAAGGGATGATAAATCATGGAATATAAAGTTGAAACCCTTCATGGTATTTTTCTGGTTATCCAGAGCATGTCCTACGGAGAAATGTTAATCGCTGGCATACTGGTTGTAATAGCCACTATACTTGGGTTTAAAACAATTTACGAAATAGCCGACAAAGAGGGTTATATTTAATGCAACCGATAATGGATGGTAACAGTTTGCTAGCAGTTTACAGTTTTATTTTCTTAACACCTTTTGTCTTTGCTTACCTAGTTACTAGACTAGCCAGGGTTTTCAGGTAGGTGGAACTATGGATTACAACTTCTCTGCTGCCGTGATGTGGTTTTTCTCTAGTCCGCTGTTGATAAAAGCGGTGGGAATTGTTTCCCTGGGAATGTCTTTGTTGGCGGCTCTTCTAAGGTTCGGGAGGTGATGGGATGTCTTTTGACATTGACATGACACAGGTTATAAGACAATTCGCAAACGTATTTGGCAGTTTAATGCCGTTACTATTCCCTTTTATAGGGGCTTTGCTAGCATTATTTGTCTTTGGGGGTCTTATTAACATAATAAGAAATTATCAAAGTAGGTAATGATTATGTCTCTACCGATGTTAGACACGAACCTTTTCTATGAACAAGTGATCGAAATATTTAAATTTGCTTGGCCTGTATTGGTTCCATATATTGGTATATCTTTAGCTGTATTGCTTATAACAGGTATAGTAAATATTCTTAGAAAATTTAACCAATAAAAGAGGTGTTTACAATGAATGGAACTTAACATTAATAATATCGATGTGTTCAGCTATCTCAATACTATCTTTTATTATTTTGCACCTTTCATGGTCACTATATTGGCCATTGCGGTGACTCCGAGGCTGATTTTTGTAATTAGAAAAACTATAAAATAAGGAGGAATTTCAGATGGGTACTAGTTTAGATTTAGGTATTTCAATTGCGGATATGTGGCCGCATGTAACAGAACTTTTCACGATTTTAGGGCCTTTTATTGCCTTTGCTCTAGGATTGCTGGTTGTCCCTAAGCTTATCGGCGTAATAAAGTCTGTTTTTGCCCACAGATAATAAATGTAATCCCTCATCCCTAAATGCTACTAGAAGAGTGGCGTTTACGCTACTCTTCTAGTGAGTACAAAAAAAGCGGGCACATATCTGGGCCGTTGGTGCCCGATAAGTAAATAAATGGGTTTAATAAATGCGGCCAATTGGTCGCATTTTGTATTAATTGCAAATTGAAAGGGGTTATTTTGATGAACCTAGGTCTAAGTTTTTCAGACTTTGTTGTGTTTGTTAAAGAAATATTTAAGAGTGGTGATATATCGAATTATATTTTATTTTCAATAGTATTAGTATTTGCACCAGACTTAATTAAATTGATTAGGGATGTCCATTGGAAGGCAAAAAAGTATCATATACGTGATGGACATTCATACTGGGGTGGAATAGGGTCAGGCTTTAAATGGAAATTCTATGACTTTATTGGGTATGATCCGTTTCGTGATTGGTTTCGAAAATAATGTAAAATCATGTCTGAAATTATTGGTTTTGTAGGTTGTCGTATCTGGCTAGAAATGGGGCATTTTTCTTTATCTAGATACAAATAACATTATATGGGGTGTTAACTTGTGGGAAAAAAGGTTGGTGGAAGACACAGCATTAAAATTGGTTTAGTGAAAAAATGTTTAGGATTTTTTTTTATAATGGCAATATTAATTACCTTCCCTACTGTATCATTTGCGGAAACTCTATTACGTGAGGCTGAACCGGGGAGGGTAATTACCTTTTCAGGAAAACAGTGGATGATACTAGATCATACAGATGAAACAACCTATATCATACTTAATAATAATGATGGTAATCGACCCTTTGATTCTGGATGGGGACAACGTTTTGATCCAAATCGAGCGTCTAACATAGCATATTATCTTAATAATACTTTTTATAATAATTTGACTCAAAAAGAACTAATAGAAGATTACTTGTGGGTTATAAAAAATGATAGGGGAATTGTACAAAATAACGTTAAATGTAAAATTGGATTAATCAGTTACGAAGAATTTTTTAGTTATAAATCATTGTTCCTAAATGGAAACCCTTTGTATGCATGGACAAGATCTCCCGTTAGTAGCGATTCTAGGTATGTATGGAATGCTGATAGTGCTAGTAATACCTGTAAGGTGGGTACCGTCACAGCTAGTAGTCCTGTTCGACCAACTTTATATATAAAATCTGGATTAGTATTGTCCGACACTAATGAGGTTATTAAAAAACCAATAGTATTAAAAATAACCGAAAAATCCCATAATTTTATCCAACTAAGTTGGTATACCTTAGAAAAAGCCACGGAGTATATCATTTTTCGAAATGGTGTGGAAATTACCAGAGCTAGCGGCACTCAATATGTAGATACAAAAGTGCAAGGGAATAGCGAATACTCCTATACCATCAAGGCCATATTTAGTGATCAAGACATCCAAAGCAGTGATCCAGTTTCCGCAAAAACTATGCTATCACCGGTTGAAAATTTTATGGCAATACCAAACTCCCATGAAGAAGTACAACTATCATGGGAAGCCAGCTCCGATCCTGGGTTAGCGGGGTACATTATCTATCGTAACGGACAGGAAATTGCCTGGGTTAATGGATCACAAACGATGTACACTGACCCAAAACTAACCCCAGCCACAATCTATTCCTACTCCATACAATCCTATAATTCAGACGGCGAAAAGAGTCTTATGAGTCCAGTGCAAATGGTAATTACAGAAGCTTATCCTAAACCAGAATTAAGAGCGTCAGCAAAGGGTAACAATATAAATTTATCTTGGTCAGGAGTAGCAGATTATTACCTAATAAATGTAAATGGGGAAGAAATAGGTACTACTAATGGTAAAAATTATACCTACATAGGGAAGGCAGGGGTATCTTATACCTTTGAAGTTGTAGCTTCTATCGAAGAATATCTAATCCCTTCGAATAAAGTGGAAATTAGACTTTCGCCAATAATTTTAACCGATGTAAGTGTTTCGGAAATTGTAAAAAATGTTAGTGAGATGGTAAAACCGGCAGGTAGTATTATTGCTTTTGGATTGGCGTTGAAGGCAAGTCCTTTGTTGATAAGTCTAGCACGAAGTCTATTTCTTAGGTTATAAGGAGGCAATTTATGAGGGGGAAGGTATTCATCCTTTCAATTATAGTTACTTTAGCAATAAGCAATGTAGCATTTGCAAATCAAATTGATTGTGGAGTCATAAGTCCTAGTATAGGTAAAGTTGCCAGCGTTGATTGTATCAGTCTCAATAAAACCTTAGTAAAACCTGCGGAAGTTAATGCAAAGGAACAGTCTTTAAACTATGTACCAGAGGTTTCAAAAAGAATCTTAAGCAAAGTAAATGTCTTTAGGCATGATATCCATGAATTAATCATTTGGGCAGCCAACGAAGTAGGTATATCCCCTAGACTATTGGGTGCTGTAGCTAATGCGGAATCATCTGGGAACCAAGCAGCTAGGTCACCTAAAGGAGCTGTGGGGGTTATGCAACTGCTGCCCAGCACTGCCAAAGCCTTGGGGGTCAATCCATATAACCCCAAAGAAAATGTCTTTGGTGGGGCCACGTATCTGAAACAGCAAATAGATCGTTACCAGGGGAATATACCAAAAGCATTGGCAGCCTATAACGCTGGCCCTGGGGCGGTAGATAAATATAATGGAATTCCACCATACAAGGAAACCCAAAAATATGTACACTCCATCATGACCAGCATTAGATAGGGGGATTAAGGGATGAGGAAAATAATCTTGGCAATCATGCTTTGCTTATTATTGTCAGTGCCAGCATGGGCAGAATCGCAGGAAGAAAGTAGTATACCAACTTTACAACCAGAAACCCCTACTAACATTACAGTGTCCGGCATAACCGATGCCACGGCCACAGTAACATGGTTACCCGTGGCCACAGCTACCCAGTACAGCGTGTACGTTAACGGGGAGCAGTATACAGCCAGCAGCTCCCCAGCAGCCACACTGACCGGACTAAGACCATTTATGGTGCATGACATTTATGTAGTAGCCCACAACTCTAGTGGCTACAGCGGCCAGTCCTCCATCGTTACCTTTAATACCTTACCACCAGCTCCATCGGCACCAAGGGGAATTAAGGTAAGCGAGGTAAAAAAGGACAATGTCAAATTAAGCTGGGTACCTAATCAACCGGAAGAGTACATATTTTTTTATCGGCTGTACGTTGATGGGCGAGCCGTCGCCGACGTTGAACCACAAGAAGGCATCCAGGCGGCTGATTTAGTTAACCTCTCCCCTGGTAGACATGCGGTGGCTGTATCTGCCTTAAACGAAAATAATGAAAGTCCATTATCCACGGTATTGGAGTTTACCTGCTCCGAAATAACCGCCCCGGCAGGATTTACAATGACCAACCATTCAGCCGACCAAATATGGATACAATGGGAACCAGTGAAAAATGCTACCACTTACAGTGTTTTTGTTGACGGAAATTTAATTATAGATACCGCTAAAACAAAATTTGAGATCAATAAATTGCAAGAAAATACCGTCTATACCCTAAGTGTCTGCGCCAACCTTGCAGACGGCAATAAAAGCCTAGAAGCCAATCTTATGGCAAAAACCTTACCCGCTCCGGTACCACTAACGCTTGATTCAATTAAAGAAGATATCTTTGCAGAAGTGCAAAATATCATGCCTAATATAAAAATCCTTTTTGTCGTTATTTGCACCTTTGCTATAACTGCGTTGTTGAAACTATCATTTGTACGTAGAGTAAGGTGGTGATTGTATCAAAAAGCATGTAATAATTTTAATAGCAATATTATTAACATTAGGTATTCAATCACCAGCCCTAGCAGATAGTGCTTATGCTAGATTAGACATACCTAATAGTAGTGTATTTGGTGCTAACTGTATTAGGGCAAACATGAATGGGCCACCGCCACCCTACCTAGCAACTGTTAATACAGAGACAGCGGGTTTAAGGCCCGGTGATAATGTTAAAGTTGTTTTTTACGCCTCTGATAACACTACCTTACTTTCCGAAGTTACTACGACAGGTGGCAATATAACAGCTCCTGGGAATGCTTTCTTTGCCTACATCAAACTGACAACAGGTAGTTCAACCGGGGTTAGATATGCTTGGTTTAATTCTGGTACCAACACGAATAACTACACAGTTTTCCTTGATAAACCGAATACATCAGATGCTGGCGGGGGAATAGATCCAGGCCCAGACCCAGAACCGGAACCGGGCGACACAGAAATAAAATTACTAAAGAGAATTATTAGTAACCAATATGATGCTGTATATGCTATGACGACTAATTTTAGTAAGGTTACAAGAAATCAAGAACATACATTAACAGCTTTAGATAATATAGATACTAGGCTAAGTAATGTTATAAATAGGTTAGATACTGCAAACAACAGACTAAGCAATGTTATAGATCGGTTAGATACTGTGAATAGCAATCTAAGCAATGTTATAAATAGGTTAGATACTGCAAATAACAGACTAAGTAATGTTATAGATAGATTAGATACATCAAATTCGCACTTAAATGTGATTCAAGGCGATTTAGGGCAGTTAAAAGGATATATTACGACTCCTAGAAGTGTAGAACCTATCGGAGTTACTGGCTTAAATAGGCCAACTTTTGATGCAACACTACCACCATTAAATGACCCTCCGCAGCAACCATATAACTACAATCGACCTGAAAAAGATTTACCATCTTTTATTGACAGCCCAAGCCCTTTACCTATAAATCCAGATCCAACTATTATGCCTCACGATCCAGCAACCATTAGGGACAACCCATTGGATAAAGATCCTGTCTATAAAGATGCACCAAAACAGAAGGAGCCTGTCATAAAAGATGACCCAGCAACCCGTGATCCAGTAATAAAGGATAATCCATTAAACAAAGATCCGGTTATTAAAGATAGACCTATAATTCGTGACCCAGTTATAAGGGATAATCCGATAACAAGGGATGAACCAATAAACAGAGATAATCCAATAGCTAGAGATACACCATTAAGACCTGATCCACCACTCACACCAACACCGCCCATATAATAGTAAGATCAGCTTCCCTAATTAGATAGCTGACCAGTTAAAGGGGAAATTAGACATGTATGAATTTTTTCGTGGTCTTGGAAGGGAAATAGTCAATGCCATTGTCTCTATAGCTAATTTTTTTAGTGGCATCATTCAAGATATTTGGATAGCGTTAAAAAACTTTTTGTCTAAGTTATTTGAAACAGTAATCTTATTTTTTCAAGGGGTATGGTATTTAATAGCAAAGGTTTTTGACATAGTTGTGCTAGTTGTACAGGTTATATTTGGATTGTTCAAATTGGTATGGGGAGTAGTGGCAGGGATTTTCCAAACCTTTTCTTCTTTAATGGGCTTTTCCGGTAGTACAGATTACTATTACCTTCCCCATGCTTATCAAAGTGGATGGGATGAGGTTATAAAATTGTTATCAAAGACAGGCTTTAACACTTTGGCGGCTATTATAGCAGTGTTTGTTTGGATGGCTACAGCATATGCGATAATACGCATAGCTGGGTCAGAAAGGTAGTGAGATAAATTGTTTCAGAGGATAGTGGACACATTTTTAAGCCCAGTAATAAGTATTCTTTTAGCAACAAGAGATAGGTTAGATTACGCTTCTCACATGGCTGCAAGGGGATTAAATCTTGACTATTTTTTAGGGCCAGTGTCAATGTTGGGGCCTCAATGGAGATTATTAATTACATCTGTTGTTATGGGGGCATTTATAATACTGACCGTGTTAGTAACGAGAAAGTGTTATGGTATTTACTTGGCTTTAAAGGATGGTGTTAAATGGTGGTAAGATTAAAAAATAAAAGTAAAGTAATATCTATAATACTTATTGCTGTCATATTAATTAGTCGATACAGTCAACCAGCACATGCAACAATAACCACCGCTGGAGAATTGTCTCCAGCAAAAAGTAATGCACCAGCGGTAGTAATTAATAATAAAATTTATGTTTTTGGTGGTGCTTTAAGCTCGGGGTTCAGTAATAATATTATTAAAATAGAAAAGAGCGGCGATAAACTAATACAAACGGTACTCCCTATTGTTTTTCCAGACCCTATTTCTCACATGTCGGCAGTTGCTACTAATAATAAAATATATCTATTTGGTGGTCATTATCTACGCGGGTCTGTCTATAGTGCAGTAGACGACATATATGAATTTGATCCAACAAGCGAATTACTTATAAAGCTTAATATTAAACTACCTAAGCCCATACTAGGCATGGCTAGCGCGGTAGCACCAAATGGGAAAGTGTATATATTTGGTGGTAATGATAGATCAGCTGTTATGTATGATGATATCTTAGAATTTGATCCTCAAAATAAAACAGTTACGATAATATCAACAAAGTTGCCTAGTAAAATAACATATCCATCCGTTGAAACAGCTCCTAATGGTAAAATCTATATTTTTGGTGGATACGATTATACAGTAACGTTTGATAGTATTCTAGAATTTGATCCTCAATCAAAAACTATTACAAATCTAATACAAAAATTACCTAACCCAACATATTGTATGTCTAGTGCTTTGTTGAATGGTAAAATTTATCTTTTTGGGGGGGCGTCAGTTATGAGCGGAACGGCCCTTGAATATGATAGCATAGTTGAATTTAACCCAAATAGCTACGATATTAAGAAAATGACCGAAGCACTTCCAACGGCTAGGTATTATACATCTTCGGTTTCCTTAGATGATAGTATCTACATTATTGGGGGGAAAAATTTAAGTAGTGGTGTTATAAAACAAATCTTAAGATATACGCCTCTGAATACCTTGAAGGAACCTCAATTAAGTATAAATGTGGATAATGATATCAATGCAGCCTTATCATGGACAACTATAGATGATGCGGCCGGCTACGTATTAGAAAAATCCATTGATGGAGTAAATTTTTCGACGATAGCTGAAATATCAACTACATCATATAAAGACTTAAACCTACCAAAAGGAACGTATCACTACAGGGTTAAAGCTGTATTTGGTAACATAGCTTCGCCATACTCAAATGTAGTTACAATAAATATTCAACCGCCTTTGAAGGAACCTCAATTAATTGGGAATATGAATAGTGATGTTAACGTATCCTTATCATGGACAACCATAGATAATGCTACAGGCTATGTATTAGAGAAATCAATTGATGGAGCTACCTTTACAACTTTGGCTGAAATATTGTCCACGTCCACATCATATAAGGACTTAAACTTACCAAAAGGAACGTATCACTACAGGGTTAAAGCTGTATCTGGCAACCAACATTCACCATACTCAAACGTAGTTACTATAAACATTAAGCCGCCAGAACCAACTATATTTAGTGTGTATTGGCCAAAAGACGAAGGAAATGTCAGGATTGACTGGACGAAGGGTGACAAGGACTTATCAGGCGAGGTACAACTGTGGAAAAAGGATACATCATTAGATACATGGATGCAGGTCAAAGACATATCAGATGGAGAAAAAAAATACTTTAGTTGGGTTGATAAAAACGTCACGGTGGGTATTAACTACAAATATCAAATAAGAGTATATAACCCGAGTACATGGGATTGGCAGGTAATAGCAGAGTCTGACTGGGCGGGATTGGAAAGACCATATCAGGCCCCAGGTGGGCTAAGAATAATAAGTAGTAATAGTAACACTGCAACTATTAGTTGGAACCCTTTAGGAGTAGCTAGCGGCTACCAGATCGAGGTGAGTGTAGATGACGGTGCCACATGGCAAAAATCCACTGTGACGAGCACGTCAGCAACGGTACCGAAACCTTGTCTCTGCCGTGTAAAAGCTGGTAACCACAGTAGAGGACAATGGTCTGGCATATTAACTGTTCAGTAACTACAAAAACCGCAGTTCCGCAAAGACGCAGCAGAACCGCAGATTTGCATTATTTTTAAAACTCCTGGGATATCCCCTGGGAGTTTTCTTTTTTGCAAAAAGTTTGCAGTTTTTGTACATTACCATTCGGTCCAGTAAACTATAAAATTTAAGTAGGTAAATATTAGGAAGCGAGGGGATTGAATGGTTGTGAGTTTTTTCTTCGCCACGGCCTTTGGTATTTCAGCTGGCATTGCTTGTGCAGTATTGCCGTCCATTTACATCTACAACAGATTTTTCGGGGGGAGGAATAGGAGTTAATGTTTGGCAAAAAAAAATCTGTCATAGATGATGTAATCCTTATATCAGAGCAGGAAATTCGGGTTATACCTATCACGGAACTAACCGAAGAATCGGTTAAAACCGGAGATTTAACTCTACCAAGGTCAGATGCAGAGATAAAGTATTATCCAGAAGGTGGTCGAGCCTTTATTTATGGGTGGGAAGGTAATTACCTGGCCGAGAGCGAGAGTATAGCCCAATTAGAAAAAAGTGTAGCCCTGAAAAGTATGTTTAACTTCGGTAGTTCATCACGAGCAACCAATATACAGTTTTATGTGATGATGGCTGCGCTAATTATAACTGTGTTCCTTTTAAGGGGGTAAAGAGGATGATAGTATATTGCTCTTGGTGCCGTAAACCCGGTGCTATAATTTTGCCGGGCACCTCTAAACCTCTATGTAAGCAATGCCTAAATATTGTATTTGCTAGGGAACTAGGTGGAGATATGAAATGTACTTTCAGGAGGTATAGGTAATGGCTGAAAGAGACGATGGAAAATCATTACAAGATATCATGTCCGGGGAATTATTTAGCTCCAATCCACAAATCGGGGAATTGGTTGGAACCCTAAAATTTATGGAGCACCACGGAACCCCTCTTACAGAAATGCAGGTGCAAAATATTGCCCTACTGGAATATCTTGGAGCCAAGAGAGGACACAAAGAATTCAAACCGATTATTACCACATTGACAAAAATGGCCAAGGATTTAACGCCACCAAGAGTATTCCTGGATGTCATAAACAGCTTTTTTACCGGGCAGATCGTGGATAAACGTATGCTAAATAACGCGATAAAGAACGGGGGTAAGTAACGTGTTTGTCTGGCTATTTCAGGGCAATCTGGGTGAGGGGAAAACACTTGGTGCCAGCGTACTGTCACACTATTTTGCATCCAGAGCAAAAAGACTAGGTGTTCCAGTTGACCTATACAGCAATTACGGTCTGCAGGACTCCAAAGAGCTTAAAAGCTACAAAGATTTTTTCAGAGTAGCCAAGTCTCCCAATAGCATCGTGGTGCTGGACGAAGCCCATGTAAATCTGGATAGTAGACTTTTTGGCAAGGGATCGAATATCTATATGACCCAGTTTTTTTTCTATTTAAGGAAATTATGCTGTAGCCTCTTCATGACCACTCCAAACATTCGTAATCTAGACAGCCGGATGCGAATGCTTACCAATATTCTGGTAATTTGTAATAAATGGGGAGGCGGGTTTCGGTACCAGTTTTGGGATTTGCAAGGAGAGCGACTTCTACGAACAGCCTACATGCCCCGGCATGTTGCCAAGGAGATATTCAAGTGCAAAATCTACAATAGTCATGCGATCGTACGAAATGTAGAATTTCCGAACAACGAAAGGGCTTTCGATTCTTTCCTGGAAAAGGTTGTTCAAATTCGTTCGGAAACCTACGATGAAAAAAGGGAAATGGAAGATGAAATGATTTGTGAACTACTCGAAGAAATGCCAGAGGTTTTAGAGTTAGAGAAAACGGTTGTAGCCATATGAAAAAGGTTAGCATGATGGTAATGTTATCCTTGGTATTGTTGCTAGTAGTAGGCTGTACAGGTCACCATGAACCTCTAAAGACACCAAGCGCAACAACTGAGAGTCCTAGTAAAGGTTCCGAGGAAAAGACACAACAAAGGCCAGTTGTAATAGTCCCCACCCCTCTAGATAATCAATCAACACCTACACCCCCAAGGGACGTGGTGAAGGAAGCCCATGAGCGTTATATTCAGCAGCGAGAAGCGGATAAAAAAGCCCGACAAGAGTGGTGGGATTCAGTCCACCGGCAGCAGAAGGAAATTTTAGAGATGAAACAACAACACGAAAAAGATACTCGTCGTTAAGAAGGTGAGTATCCTTTTTATGCACGTGTGTTACGTCCGCTTAGGTACTGTGGATATGGCACGGTACGCCCCGCCTCCACCATTTGTCGAAAAGAAGTCTATTGCTGTTGCGGTGGGCTTCTTTCTATATTATATGGTAAAGTATAAATGTGGATTAATATTCTACGTATTAGTATGATATTGTGCAGTATTACAGATGTTTGAAGTTTTCAAAGGGGGGATGAAAGTGGAAAACAAAAATGTTGAATTGGCAATCGAATTTATTAAGGCAGTAAGTGAAGGAAAAATAGGAGAGGAACTTAATAATTTTTATGATAAATCCGCAAATCAAATTGAGTATCCTAATTTATTAACAAAAAAGATTGTTGAGAGAAACCTGGATGCTATAAAGGATGCATCAATAAAAGGGCAGCAGGTTATTTCAATTCAAAACTACGAGATTATAAAAACATATTCTTGTGGAGATACAGTTGTTATTGAAGCGATTTGGACTGGTAGGCTAGCAATTCCATTAGGAAAGCTGAAAACCGGTGATGAAATGAAGGCATATTTTGCGCAATTTTTTGAATTCAGAGATGGTAAAATTGTAAAGCAACGAAATTATGATTGCTTCGAAAACTTTTTTTAATAATTTCGATAATCTTGTAATTTGGTATTGCGCATTTTTATATAATACGAATTAGCTATGGCATCTTTTTTGACCTAACTTTCCATACATATCCACAGTATATGAAGCGTAAGTAAATAGTAATAGCTCCTTATCCACAATTCCTTTCTCAAGGTAATTGTGGATAATTTCTTTATAGATATAACATCATTCAAGCCATAATCGACTCAATAAAAAACATGGGGCTTACTCAAAAGTAGCCTACCTAAAAGTATTTTAACGGAATCGTCAGTTTTGATGGTTGCTTTGCGGTACGGGTTAAAAAAGGAAAGCGCCATAAATATTAATGAGGACAGTAATAAACGAGGCTACCCAGTACTACTCCAAGGATGTACTGAGTGGCCTCTTAATTTGTAAATGCAGCGCTTTTACTGGCGCATTACTCCCAAGAACATTTGCCACCATGCTCCTTCTATTCCGGAGGACAAAATGTTGGATATTTTTGAATTTGATTCACAGGCAGTAAAGGCGAACTTGAAATGTATCCGGGTTTTCTCCGACGGAAGCCTGATGCCTGAGGTGGCCTAACAGGAATACGTGGAAATGGTTCTATAAGAATGTCGAAATGTTTGTTATAATGAACTTATCCAAAATATGGGGACTTCCCATATTTTGGATAAACCTCGTTTTGTCCAGGACTTTAAATATAGATAGGGATTTAGACGGAGGCCACAAGGATGGAAAATGTATCGAAGAAACAAATACGGGCTTGGGTTGTGGTTCTGGCCGTTTATTCTTTGCTGATTGTACTTTTCCCGTTAGTATTTTCCCAAAGCATCACATCGGATTTTAAGCGGCATATGGCACAGCAAAGACAGAACTCTGTTAGTAGAATGGTTCACCTGAGCTACAACGCCGTCGAACCCTTGGTTAACCAATTGAAAAAGGGTGAAGTGAGCCGCGAAGAAGCCAGAAGGAAGATCAGCGATCTTGTCAGGGAAATGACCTACGAGGATGAATTCGGTCCCAATTATATTTTTATGAGTACCTACGACGGGTCTATGCTGGTTCAGCCTTACGAGCAGGAAAAGGAAGGCACCAATCAATGGCTGCTTCGGGACGCGAGCGGCAGATATATAATACAGGAGCTGGTGCATGCCGCAAAAGCAAAGCCAGAGGGTTCCTTCGTGACCTATGCTTATTATCTGCCGGACCGGTCGGCTGCGGAAGAAAAGCTCTCTTTTGTCATGGGGATACCGGAAATTGAGGCCTACATAGGTACCGGCATGTATGTTGAAAGTACTTACAGGATGCTCGAAGCAATTCTCCAGAAACAAAGCAGTGGTTATCTAGCCATGACAGTTTTTATTCTGGCGTCATTACTGTTCTATGTGTGGATGCTCCTGAAGAGCAACCAACGCCTGCAAAGGGAGATTCAGGAACGCATCTACGCGGAGAAAAATTTGTGGACCATTTTTAACACTATCCACGACGCCATTATAATTCACGACGAGACCGGTAGGTTTCTGCATATAAACAAGCAGGCAGGCATTATGTATGGGCTGAGCCGCGAGGATATGCTAAATTACAGGGTAGCAGACATATCAGCGGATCCGGCTATGGCAAAGCAGTGGCGTGAAAAAGTGAATGAACAAATTGCAGACCAGGGCTTCATCATTTTTGAGTGGAAATCGGTGAGGCCGCTGGAAGAAACGACTTTGGACGTAGAGGTTGCGCTCCGAAAAACCCAATGGTCCGGCAGGAACGTCTATGTAGCAGCCGTGCGGGATATTACGGAGCGGAAGCAGTACATGGAAAAGATTCATCACCTTGCTTATTTTGACAGCCTAACGAACCTTCCTAACAGAGCTTACATTATGAAAGAATTGCAGGAAAGGTTGGATCAATGCACCATCGGCTCCGTCTTCTTCATCGATGTGGATAATTTCAAGGTCATCAACGATACCCATGGACATTCCTTTGGGGATCGGATGCTGGTTGAGATTGCCGGGCGGTTGAGTACGCTGTCTTCTCTGCACCTGACCTTATCAAGGCTGGGCGGCGATGAATTTCTAGTCCTTTCCGCCAAGACCGAAGAAGCGGAGGTTCTGGAACTGGGGGATCAAATCCTTGCATTGTTCAAGGAGGCTATCAGCATCGAAAATGTCAGTTTCTATATTACCTGTAGCATAGGAGTCGCCGTTTACCCTCGGGACGGCAGGACGGTGGAGGAGCTCCTGAAGCACGCCGATCTGGCAATGTATAAGGCGAAAAGTCGGGGCAGAGATAAATATGTTCTATATGACAGCAGCATGGTAACCGAGCTAGCCCAGCGGACAAATTTGGAGAAGCGCTTGCGGGAGGCTTACAGAAACAGCGAGTTCATATTGCACTATCAACCTCAAATCGCCGCAGAAAGCGGCCGAATTGTAGGCATTGAGGCACTGATCCGCTGGAACAGTACGTCCTATGGGCTTATTTTTCCGGGTGAATTTATTACTGTGGCAGAGGAAATGGGCCTGATCAATGAAATTGGTAAATGGGTCATAGAGAGCAGCTTTGCCTTTGCTCAGAGTTTGATGGATAAGGGGATATGCGTTTCCTGCAACGTATCTTCGATGCAGTTGAAGCAAAGTAGCTTTGTGGAGGATGTTATTGAGGCCTTTGATCGGTTTGGCCTCAGAAAAGGCAGCGTGGCGTTGGAAATCACAGAATCCTGCCTGGTGGAGTCTTTCGGCGATACCTATGCGAAGCTAGCAGAATTGAGAGCCCACGGCATCATGATTTATCTAGATGATTTCGGTACGGGCTATTCCTCACTCAACTATATGAAAAATCTGCCCATCGATGTGTTGAAGATCGACAAGTCTTTCATCGATAACATTACTGCAGATGGGGTCGAAGGGCGGATCGTGAAAACAATCGTATCCCTGGCCCGGGAAATCGGGCTGAAGGTTATCGCCGAAGGCGTGGAAGCAAAGGAACAGCAGACCTATCTGACCGCCTGCGGTTGCAATGCCATCCAAGGATATCTTTTTAGCAGGCCGGTGCCGGAGGCAGAAATCCGAGATTTGATATAACCGGGCAAGAGTGGGAAAACGGCCCTGTCACGGAGTGAGGAATTCAATTTTCTTCCCGACATGGTAAGCCAATTATTCTTTGGCTTACGTCCGGTTTTCTTGTACAAAAAGTTCGTCCCGTCCGAAAACGGAGGGAGCGGGCTTTTTTGTGGGATTTTAGGGCACAACCGTCAGATAATTCCCATAAAATAACAAAAGTAAAAAAGAAGGTGATTTTATGGGATATGAAGGGCTAACGGGCAAAGTGATAACACCCTTTAATCCTGAATATGAAAAGGCCAGACAGGAGTATAACAAAGCGATAGATGAATTTCCGATAGCGATTGTATACTGCTATACTTCTCAAGATGTGGCGAACGCAATACATTGGTCAAGAAAAAACTGTATAGTACCACGTATCCGTTCCGGGGGACATAATTACGAAGGATATTCAACCGGTACTGGTAAATTGGTAATTGACACTACACTTATGAATGGTATAAAAGTGGATACTGAGCAGGATATAGTAAAGGTTCAGGCCGGAACAAGACTAAAAGATTTATACGAAACCCTTTATGAATTTGGCTATGCGTTCCCAGGAGGAACTTGTCCCACTGTAGCCATATCGGGATTGGTTTTAGGAGGCGGGATAGGCTTATCTATGCGTTATCTAGGACTTACGGCAGATAGTTTAATAGAAGCAAAAATGGTAGATGCTGATGGCAACCAGTTACTAGTAAACCAGTGCCATAACCCGGACCTATTCTGGGCGTTAAGGGGAGCGGGCGGAGGCAACTTTGGCGTTGTAACCTCCTATAAATTTAAATTGAAAAAGAAGGTAGATAAAATAACGCTCATTCAACTGGCGTGGAATAACAATAAGCCGGCCAGATTTGAATTTTTAAGAAGATGGCAGGATTGGCTGGTAAATTTAGATAGAAGGATAAGTGCATTTGGCCGGATTTATAAACAAGGTGCTTCGGTAAACGCCTTCTTTTATGGGAAACCCGAAGAGGCTAGAGAAATACTAGAACCCCTATTGAGTATACCCGGATTAACCCTGAGGAATATTGAATACATTGATTTTATAGAGGCCGTTACGATCATCGGACGAGCATATGAACGCACCGCCTTTCAAGCTACAGGAAGATTTGTGGAGCATCATTTTTCCAAGGGTGAGCTAAAGGAGCTGATCAATATAATGGATGAAGCTCCTACTAATCATGATTCATATATCTCGGTGTATTCATTAGGTGGAGCGGTTAGGGATTTGGAACAGAGTAGTACAACTTTTTTCTACAGATCTGCGAATTACATTATGGCCATTACATCGGACTGGGAAAATGAAGAAGAGGCTTCGATTCACAAAGCATGGGTAGCCAAAGGGTTTAAATATATAAAAAGTATAACCACAGGCTCGTATGTAAATTTTCCGTATAATAGGTTAACTAACTATGAAGTAGCTTATTATGGTGACTATGCTGCAAGGTTGGCGTGTGTTAAGAAAAAATATGACCCCTGTAATGTATTCAGTTTTCCACAGAGTATTAAACCTGGCTGCTGTTGATCCGTACCTGCATAAACTAAGCCTCCGCCGGTAGCTAAAGACTGGCGGAGGCTTAGCTTTTCTAATCTGTTCATGTTTATAATTCAAAATCGCGAATTAACTTTGTGACAGTTCCTAGAATCTCTACCTCATGAGGGCTAAGGTTTTTATATTTTGGATCAATGGGTTCAAGAACGACATAATTATTTTTCAAATAAAATCTTTTACAGACCAGGTCAGAGCCTATTTTGGCTAAAATGGTTTGGCCAATTTTAGGGTTCGCTTCTGAGCGAATAAAAATTAAATCTCCCGGTTGCATACCAATGTCGGACATGGAGTTGTTGTCAATTTTTACTCCATAAGATTCTCCATTAAAGACAGCCAACGGCATGGGATAGAATATTTCAAATTCGTGTGTCTCTACACTTTTTAATGTTTGTAGCAGCTTTGCATCAATAATCGGTATTTCTTTAATCTTGGTTATTTCATGATATTCCTTTTGCAAAAGTTTAAAGGTATCAAGCTTCTTTACTTTTGCATATAGTTGATCATTCTCTTCAAAAAAGGACGATATTGGTAAATCGGCATAGGTAGCAATTACCTCGAGCATTTTATAAGATGGCTTTCTTTGGTCTGTAACATATTTATGTAAACTGGATGGACTAATCTCATATCCTGTTTTTTCCTCAATTCTCTTCGAGAAATCCACATAACTTAGGCCTTGTCTTATCTGGTCAATTTTTTTACCAATACTATTCATTCTTTTCCCTCACTTTAAAAACATGTAATTTCCAAAGAAATGGAGATATAAATTAGATTTTTGCTAAAATGCAGGCAAATATGTACCTTGTGTACACGTGTACTTATAGTATATAGTTTAAGCACAGACAAGGCAATTGAGTACATTTTAGTACATATTTTTTGTCTCAAACCTAGAATAAGACTATTTGGCCAGGACAGAAAACCGTAATGGTTACCTTAAGTAGATATGACTTCTGAAAATAATAAGAATTGCCACCCGTAATATATACTTTAGGTCCACAAATGTCAATAAGTAAAAGAGAAAAATAGAAGGAGAGTGGTTTTAAATTTATCGGTTAGAATGGGAGAACATTGTTTCAATAGAAAGAGAGATTGTAAGGAGGTAATTTTTTTGGCAAAGCATCCTTTCTTTGAAAAAGTAGAGACTTTACTAAAGGATTATAACTCGATGTGGGCGAGGGTGAAAAACCTAGAGATTGACATTGAACAGCTAAATGCACCCATTTTAAGAGAGACGCCGGAGGAAACCATCGAAGCGCTATACTTTGCGAGATCCTTAGAAAATAGATCATATTCATTTGGCGTAGTAAGTGATCGTACGTCCAATGTGGCAGTAACTTACAGACAGGATAACGAGGGAATTAACTATGATTTTGCATCATTAAGAGCCCAAGATAAAATGATGGCAGAGGCAGAACGAGATAATCTGGTCAGGGTATTAAAAAAGATAGATAATGCAATCGCTTCGTTAACAGAAAAAGAACAACAGATTATTAAGAGCTTTTATATTCAGAATCTTAAGTGGTTTGAAGTAGCAGAATTAGTTATGTATGAAGAACGACATTGTAAACGGGTTAGGGATAAAGCACTTAATTACATGGCTAAAATTATTTTAGGGTTTAAAGATACTGCCTAAGAAAATTTAATCTAGTTTTAAAAACTAAGACCGCCAGGAGAGGCGGTTTTTAATTTCAAAACCACAGCCCCCAAATGTCCCTTTCCTGTCCTGTTAATGTAGTAGGAAAAAAATATAATGGTATTAGAGAAAGAATGAACCGCCCTAACAAGTGGCGGTTTTGTTATTTATGTTCTAGAAGAAGGGGCTTCTGAAAATATAAATAACATCCATTATTTAGTCAAAGAATGGAAGAAGCAAATCAAATAAAGGAGGTGATCTAATGTATAACACAATGACTTCAATCCGTAACTATGTTGTGAATCATGCTTCCACATTTGGTTTAGCGTCTGCGGACGATCTTAAGGTGATAGGAAAGACCAAACAAACTCTGCCCGATGGTGCCAAATGGCTAATCATCAATGCAATCAAAACAGTTCCTAACAATCCAAGTGATGGCCTGTTTGGCGGCTTTTTGATAACGGGTGCCAAGATGGAACGTTTTCTGACTCAGATGCGGTTTGAAGTCAAAACCAGATCCCCGGATAGCAATAATGATTTTTTATGGGATACCGCACAACAGTTTAGAGACAAAGTCTACAACGCCTTAAAAGGTTCACAACAAAGTGGGCTTGTGCTTCCCCGGTATGATTGGACCCAGCCAGAAAACCCAGTAAAGGCCGGTGAGATCTGGTTTGAGGTGAATCCTGCCACGTCCCCTGTGGAGGAAATACTGGAAGATCCAAATGATCCGGCCAATAAATCCATCCTGCTTACCTATAATGTACACTGGTGGATATCGTCACCAACACCGGAAGTTAGGGAGAGTGACCCGTGGCTGGAGGCACTCGGATTATGGACAAAATCCGAATTGGGTGAGGGATGGGCAGTAAGTGATAGTGCTTACCCGCAAGTATCTGAAAGGCCGGCGGTAATTTGGAGCTTGGTTGGCATAAGCACCAAACAAATAACCAGTTCATTGTTTGAAGTTAGCAAAAAGTTTACCGCCGAGGTTTTTGGTCTTTTGCCCAACCAGCATAGTAGTGGTTGTCGGGCAATTATGGAGGGGTTAAGCAGGGATGTCAAAATAGCCCTGGATACCATTAACAAAAAATATGCCACTGTGGTTACCCCGCAGATGGAAATTCCCCTAAATTCGATTAGTAAAGGGCAGGTTACAGTAACCCTAACTGAAAAAACCAGTCGACCTCAAGAAGAAATCGCCTTAATGATGAAAATAAAAACCGAAGGGAGCTGGCAATAATGGCTGCAAAAATAAAACAAGAGCAGTGTTATCCCAGACAGGAACTGATTGATCATTCTGAAATACTATTTCAGGTAAAACCTGAAGTTATCCTTGGGGCATTGCATCATAACAGTGCCCAAGAACTAACCGTCAGCGAAGTAAAGCAGGCGGTTACATTATTTTTAGAGGAGGTAGCTAAATAATGGCAGGAGGAACATGGAGCCCTACCGAGCAAAAAGTAAGACCTGGATTTTATCTAAACTTTGAGGCCGCAGCATTGGCTGCAATTAAACCGGGAGCCCGCGGCATTGTGGCTTGCCCAGTGAAAGCAGACTGGGGTCCGGTGAGAACTTTTAAGGAAATCACCAGCGAAGCGGAACTGCTGGCCGCCTATGGCGAGGACACCGTAGCCGGAGCAACTGCCTACCAGACCATTCGCATGGCCCTGTTGGGGGGAGCAAAGACTGTGTTAGCCTATCGCTTGGCCGACAGCAATGCGACCAAAGCCAGCATCACGCTGCAAGATGCGGCAGGTAGCCCCGTTAATGTACTGAAACTGGAAACCAAATACGAAACCACCCGTCCCTTTAAGGTTTCAACAAGGACAAACCTGGTAGATTCCACCAAGCAAGATATCTTGCTTTACAATGGGTCCACTTTATTGCGGACATTTACCTTTACTTCCGGTGCAGGTGGCGTCAACAATGCTGTAGCGGCTATTAACAACGATGCCGGGAACGAATGGGTAACAGCCAGTAAGCTAGCGGATGGCAACGGTACCCTGGTCCTTATTACTAGTCGGGATTTTACCGGTGGTAACCATGGGATAGAAGGCGTAGTGAATGCCGATTATATTGCAGCCCAGGCTATGTTTGAGGCACGGGTTTGGAATTTATTTACCCTTGATGGCATGACCAATAGCTCCCTGCAGATTTCGTTTAAATCCTGGATTGAGCGTTTACGCAATGAAGGGAACGGTGTTATCGGCGTCTTTGGCGGATCTGCTGCGGACGATGCCGATCCTAATTTGGGGAATCAGAGGTCTATCAGCTTTAACCATGAGGGTCTGGTGAATGTTATGGTTGGTGCTGTGCTGGGTGGCAAGACTTATGCCAGCGCTGAAGTGGCGCCCTTTGTGGCTGGTCTGATCGCTGCCCAAAAATTGAGCGAGAGTATTACCTATGCTCAATGCCCCTTTGAAGATGTTTATCCCCGTCTCACCAATAATCAGGTAATTGCCGCTCTGCAGGCCGGGTCTTTGGTGCTGGTTCACGATGGCGAAAAGGTTAAAGTTGAACAGGGCATCAACACGCTAAGCAGTTTGCGTCAGGGTCAAAATAACCAGTGGAAAAAGATTCGGGCTATTCGGACCATGGATGCCATTAACAATGATCTGCTGAAAGCCGCCAGTGACAACTATATTGGTAAGGTCAATAACAACGATGACGGTAAAGTGGCGCTCATCAATGCTTTCAAGCAGTACATGGATACCCTGGTTCAGGGTGGCATTGTGGAAAATGACTATGTGGTCTATTTAAATCCTGCTTACCACGGCAATCCCCCGTTGGCTGCGCCGGATGAGGTGTACCCTAAGTGGGAAGCCAGAATTACTGACGGTATGGAAAAAATCTTTGGCACCTTTATGGTGAAATAAGGAGGAGAGAAAATGGCTCTTGATGCAAGTAGAGTAATATTAGGTACCTATGGCCAGATGTTCATCGACGGTGTATGGCAAACGAACATCAACCACTTAGAAGCGAAAGTTGCTGTCCAAAAACGCGAATTAAATTTATCCGGTGACGATTGGGTACGTCATAAGATGGGCCCTAAAAAAGGTACTGGGACCATGAGTGGTTTTAAAGTAACCAGTGACCTATTGCAGCGGGGTTTCAGTAAATTTGAGCTGGTTAGCAAGCTGGCAGATCCTGAATCCTATGGACATGAAAGAGTCCGCTTAAAGAATGTGATGGTGGATGAGCTCCAACTGGCTAACTGGACTTCCGGAGAAGAAGTAAAGGAAGAAATTCCCTTTACCTTTGAAGGCTATGAACTGCTAGACCCAATCGTGGAAAAATAGGGGGATAACCGATGGATATTCAGAATTTGACCGATGAACAAATACTAAATAGGCTGCTGGATGCTGACAAATTGCCTGAGAGAACGGTTACCCTACCCCGCCTGGGGATTCCGGTAACACTGCAGGGATTAACGGGCAAAAAAGTATCCAATATCCGGGAACGTTGTACCGAGCGTAGCGAAAAGCGCGGCAAGGTCGTTGAGCGACTGGATGAAGAGCAGTTTAATGCAGCTCTCATAGCCGCAGCCACCGTAAAACCGAACTGGGGAGATGCCAAACTGCTGTCTAAGTTCAAGGCTTCCGGCCCGGAGGAAGTGGTCAGACGTATCCTTTTAGCCGGAGAATTAGCCGCTGTAGGTGATGTAGTGCTTGACCTGAGCGGCTTTAATATTGACCTTGAAGAACTAAAAAACGCGTAAAATCCGGCGGCTTAACAGGTATGCTGTACTCCATGTGGGTACAGCATAACCTCCGCCCCGGATTGTTTTGGCAATTACCCAGAGGAGAACAACTACTTTTGTTAGCTTTTACAGATATTGAATTAGAACAAATGGAAAAAGCCCGGAGGGAGGTGGCTAAAAGATGACGACCGTTGAAACGCTGGTTAAGGTCAAGGGGGATACCTCTCAATTTCAGTCTGTCCTAACCAAAACAACCAAGACATTAGATCGGTTGATGGATCAATATAAAAAGCGGCTGGATACCTTTAACAGGTTAAAAATAAACCCTAAAATAGGGATTACAGATAACGCAACGGATGCTTTAAAATGGATTGAAGGATTAAGTAACCAAGTAAAAAGAAGTTTGTCTCTGTTGCCGGTTACAATCGATTTGTCTGCGGTGGAACAAGAATTTGCCAAACTAGCTGACAACGTTGAAAAAAGAATGAAAGACATCACTATGGGTGTTTTACCCCATTTTTCCGTCCTCGATTCCGCTGCTCAGACGGAAGAAGTTCGAGAAGTTCAGAAAAAGGGGGAAGGTAGTGTAGGAAGACCAACCCCGAAAACCAGCGGAAATTCCGAAATTATATCTGAGAAAACTGGACAGAACCTGGCGTATTTGGTTGCAGCCCCCCCTTATTTTATAGCCTTTAATTCATTGATAGAAAAAATAGCACCTAAATTGGGACGGTTTGGCCCAGGATTAAAGTTATTTGGGCCTGCAGGGTTACTTTTGGGAGGGATGAATATTGTCCGATCCGATGATAAAGGAAAAGCTACAGCAGAACTTATTGGTGGAATTATCGGAGCAAGCCTGGGAGGTGCCGCTGCCGGATTTTTCACATCGGGTATTGGCGTTCCCGCAGGCGTAGTTGGTGGTAATGCTGCGGGCATTTTCCTTGCGGGATCTGTGTATGATAAGGTTTTTGGAAAGAAGGACGAAATTGAAAAATCTACTGATAGAGGCAATTTAACTGATGATGTCGCCCAGAAGAGTAGCAGTATAGCTACGACACAGGTATCTGAGAAGGTGCTTTCCAAGCAACAGGAAACTATGGCAACTGTCGGACAGGTATATCTTGATAGCCAGAATAAGATCACTACCTCGAACGGCTTTGTTATTAATAGCCAGGATAACCTTATGCAAGCATTCACCACCCTTGTTCAGGCCGTGGATTTTGCCAGTGCCAAATTAATCGCTTTTTCAGGTATTCAACTTCTACCTAAAGAGGTAGATGGACATGCCAACGGCGGAATATTATACAGGCCCCATCTTGGTTTAGTGGCCGAGGCTGGGCCCGAGGCCATTATTCCTTTGTCTTCACGCATGCGTAGCCGGGCTTTGGGGCTTTGGCAACAAGCCGGTGAATACCTAGGCGTAAGACCCTATGCGACAGGCGGCTTGGTCGGGATAATGCCAACTCCTATTGTGGCTGGCGGTGGAGTAAATGTGACGGTTCCTGTAAATGTAAATTTACAAGTTAGCAGTGAAAATATCGATTACGAAACCATCAAGAATGAAGTGGGTTGGAGAATCGCTAAAAGTGTTAAAAATGCCCTGGAAAACAAAGTTGGCTAGTGGGTTGTTTATAGTAATTTTACTCCTGTTAGGAGTTGTGGAGGTGATGCAGGATGGACATTTTCCTCAGTGAACCGGGAGGAGAGCAATTCCAGTTCCCGGTAAATCCGGAGGAAATACAAATTAGGAGTGAAAAACAGTTTGAGACGGTGAATATCATTCAACTTGGTGAAATTGATTTTCCCAACCAGGAGAAGGTAAAAGAAATTACTTTCTCCTCTTTTTTTCCCAAAGAATACGATTCATCTTACTGCCGGTATCCTAATATTCTAGACCCCGAAGTGGCGATGAAAAAGCTTACAGATTGGACTACGGGCCGTACCGTTTTACGCTTATTAGTAGGCAGGCCCATTAACGTAGCGGTCCTTCTGGCGGCACATACCAGTACCTTTAAAGGCGGTGAGCCGGGGGACATCTATTTTGATCTCACTTGTCGAACCTATCGCAGTGTAACGGTGCAGCAGCTTACTTCAGCTGTAGCAGGGTCACAGCAAAGCAACCGGGCCGATGAAAAACCGCTACCTAAGATATACACCGTAAAACCGGGAGATAACCTATGGAAAATTGCCCAGCTACAGTACGGAAATGCCAGCAAATTGGATGCGATCTACGAAACCAACAAAGCCTTAATTGGTAAAGATAAAAACCTGATCCAGCCCGGTATGAAGTTGGTGATGCCCCTATGATCAACCCCGGACTTACTTCCTACGAAGTGGTGTTGGCTAACCAACATTTTTTGCGGGAAATTATTGAAAGTATCACCTTAAAGGAATCACTGGATGACATGGCCTACAGCGCCGATGTGAAGATGGTTGTTACTCCTGATTTTCCAGGCATTGCACCGGGGCAGGAAATTAGAGTATCCGGGATTCCCTTTGGTGAAACCAGTATGGTTTATCTGCTACAGCCCGGCGTAGTCTGGGAAGTAGACAGTACAACCGGGGGATTAAAGCAACTGACAGTCACGATATACGATAGAACGATCTACCTCTCAAAATCCCAAGATGATTATGTGTTTCCAGCGGGACAAACAGCCAGTCAGAGACTTAGGCAGTATGCTAGCGATTGGGATATAACACTTGCCAACGTACCCGATACGGGTATCCCCTTGGCAAAAACGGGTAGTCGCTATCGGGAAATGACCATCTACAATATGATCATGTCCGACCTGAAGGAGACGGTGGAAAAGGGCGGCGAGATGTACCAGCCTCGCATGACTCCCAATGGGCTGGAGTTATTTAAACTGGGCAGTAATCAAAAAGTATGGGTATTGGAACTGAATCAAAACGTTCAGGAAATAAACCAGCGGCGAAGCATCGACAGGGCCGTAACCCAGGTCAAGGTCCTGGGTAATGCCTCCGAAGAAAAACGTGCTCCCGTACTGTCAATTGTCAAGGGGGAAACTGACAAGTATGGTACCCTGCAAAAGGTACTTAAAGACAGTACCATTACCAATGCAGGACAGGCCAAAGAGAAGGGTACAAAGCACCTTGCTGGTCTGGAGGAAACCTTTACGGTAACCGCGATTGATATCAATACTCTGCGGGCTGGAGACAAGGTTTTGCTAAACGAAATGGAATTGCTTGTAACATCCGTAAGTCACGAATTAGGTAATCCCGGCAAGATGTCCTTACAATTGGCCTTTCCTGATTATGTAAGGAGGCGATATTATGGATCCCTATAAAGAATTAGCAACCTTACTGGATATGCGTATAAAGGGCCAGGCCAACCAAGCCTTGTCGGGTATTCCCAGTGAGCTAGGAACCATGACAGCCACCGGTTTAAAACTGGACACCTTTAAACATGAAATAAAGGATTACCTGCTTGCCGATTGGCTGGTAAAAGTGCACTTCCCGGCTTTTTCTTTAGTGGGTACCGCCACAAGCCCAGTGGACAATGACGGCAAAAATTTGCCCGGAGCCACTACTTCTCCAAAAACCCGGTACGATTTTTTTGCCAGAGAAGTTCAAGAAGTGCGGCTTGAATTAAAACCGGGGCTGAAAGCCGGAGACAGGGTCCTGGCAATTCCCGTTAATAATGGCCAGGAGGCAATTATCCTGGCCAAGGTGGTGATATAAATGCCGAGTATTTTTCCAACCATTCCCGCTGAACCTTTAGCAATGGCAGAAACCAAGCAAAAACAAGTGCAATTTGGCCGAAGTGTTCGCTTTGATTTTAATTCAGGGGAGTTTATCATGACTCCCACAGGGAAAATAGCCCAGAGTACTGATCTAGATGCCTGGTTGGAGTGGTGTCAAAAGGCGTTAAATACCGAACGGTATCGCTACTTAGTTTATAGCAGGAGTTTCGGACAGGAATATGATGATCTGATTGGCAGTCACTTAACTCGCGAAGGTAATGAGAGCGAAATTACCAGGATGACCACCGAGTGCCTTTTGGTTGATCCGAGAACTGCCAGTGTACAGGATTTTACCTTTCATTGGGAGGATGACAGGGTTTATTTTACCTGCAAGGTCCTCAGTGTGAGAGGAGAAAACGGTCAAATTAACGGGGAGGTGAAAATGTGACAACATTACCGAATTATTTAACAGATCAGACCTTAGATGTTATTAGACAGCGAATGCTGGAATCGCTACCCCCGGATATAGACAAGTCCGAGGGTAGTTTTATTTGGGACACCCTATCTCCTGCTGCCATCGAGCTATCTCTAGCCGCCTTATGGGCCCAGGATGTTTTGCAAAGGGGATTTGCTGGCACTACCTTTGGAACCTACCTAGATTTAAGATGTGATGAGCACGGCCTTAGTCGGCGGCAAGCTGTCAAGGCAACCGGGCAAGTTACTTTTACGGGAGTGGCAGGAACTGTTATCCCCACCGGAACGGTGGTGGCCACACCGGCAGACCCAACTACCCATAATCCCTCAACGGAATTTATAACAACAACTGATGTAACCATAGACCAAACCGGTGTGGGTTATGCAAATATTGAAGCTATTAAAGCAGGTAAGGAAGGCAATGTAGGGGCGGCAACCATTAACATTATGATTACCCCGCTGGGTGGAGTATCCGCCGTACTCAATGCCAATGCCTTAAACGGTGGAGATGATACAGAAGATGATGCAGCTCTTTTGACCAGATATTATGCCAAAGTACGGACACCGGGAACCAGTGGCAACAAAGCCGATTACGTTAACTGGGCTTTGGATGTGCCGGGGGTTGGCGGGGTGCAGGTTATTCCCCTGTGGGACGGCCCGGGAACCGTGAAGGTGGTTTTGTTGGGTACAGATAAACGCCCTGCTAATGAAACCACTGTCGGTAAAGTACAGGACTATATTGCACCCGACCCGGAAATGGGTAACGGCAAGGCACCTATTGGGGCAAAAGTAACGGTAACACCCGCTACAGCTGTCGAGATTGATGTATCCGCCACAGTAACCTTGACGGGCACAAAAACAATGGTAGACGTGCAGAATTCCTTTGTCAAAGCCTTGGACGAATACCTAGGCAGCATTGCCTTTGCGACCGAGCCAACGGTTCGCTACGTACGGATTGGCTCTTTATTGCTGGACACAGAAGGTGTGCAGGATTACACCCAGCTGACGGTAAACAATGGCACCGCCAATGTCGCAATTGATCAAAGTCAGGTGGCCGTAAAAAGGACGGTGGTGCTGGCATGAGTATTCATTCAATAACCAGCACCAGGGGGCAGGAAATGGCAACATACCTGCCCCGTTTTTATGAGACCTCGAAGGTCATGAAATCCCTTCTGCAAGCAGAAGGAACCGAGTTTGATAACCTTCGGCAAGCTATGAATGAGGTATTAGAGCAGTTTTTTGTAAACACGGCTACCTGGGGTCTAGACATTTGGGAACAGGAACTAGGTATTCGATCGTCTGTAGGCAAACCGGCTGACCAGCGCAGAGCCGTAATCAAATCCAACATTCGCGGCATCGGGACTGTTACTATCAACCTCGTTAAAAATGTCGCTGAGAGCTATGATGGCGGTACCGTAGAAGTCATCGATCAGCCAGCGTTATACCAATTTACCGTCAAGTTTGTTGATACCAGAGGTATCCCGCCAAATCTTGATGATCTTAAGGCAGCCATCGAGGCCATTAAACCGGCCCATTTGGCAGTTAAGTATGAGTTTAGATACTTGATTTGGGATGAGCTGGATGCCAAAAACCTAACCTGGGATCAACTAGACAATAAGAACGTAACCTGGAATGAATTTGAAACAGGGGGGTGGCTAAATGCCTAATCTAACACCCAATTTGGGACTAAAAAAACCATTAGGAAACGAAAATGTTAGCCGACAAGCTTACAATGAAAACCTGGATTTGCTTGACCAAAACGTTGCTAAAAAGGCTGACCTTACTGCACTTCTGGCCGAAGAAGCAAAAATAATCTTAAGTGCTGAGGAGCCGATAAACCCCAATAAAAATACCTTGTGGTTGGTAAACCATGGAGAAGCTCCGGTAAATTTTAGTTCAGGCGGGGGAGGAGGTGTTGTTATAGCAAATGCAACCACCGGTGATAGTCCACCCGCAACTGATTACTGGTTTCAAAAAATATAAGGAGGGGTAGAAATGGCGGATAAAAATGTCCAGATAAAACAAAGGAATGAAACCAATGACGGATGGGATAACTTATATCCAAAGACAAAGGCGGAGCTTGTAGAAACTGGCGGTAGTACTGTGGCTGAGCATATTGCAGACTCGGCAAAACATATAACTGGTGCAGAAAGAACCGCTTGGCAGAATAAGGCGGAAAAAACAACAGCTACGACGGCTGCCGATGGTTTGATGGCCAAGGCTGATAAAGCTAAATTAGATGGTATTGCTGCCGGAGCAAATAACTATACGCATCCTACAGGGGATGGAAACCTGCACGTAGCAGCAACTGGTACTACGAATAATGGAAAAGTCCTAAAGGCCGGGGCCACAGCAGGGAGTATAAGCTGGGGTACACTAACGGCTACTGATGTGGGCGCTGCACCAGCAAGCCACGCTCATACGAAAGCAGAGATAGAAGCTGTTTTAACCGGTGTTATTAGCTTCCACTCGCACGCATCTGGCACCCCCACTGCCCACAAAGACACGCACCTGACCGGTGGTTCTGATGCCATTCCGGTTGCTACAGCATCTGCCGATGGATTAATGGCCAAGGCTGACAAGTCTAAACTAGACAGCGTAGCTACCGGGGCGAATAACTACACCCATCCAGCCAATCACCCAGCATCAATCATTACCCAAGATGCTAATAATCGGTTCGTAACGGATACTGAAAAGGCAGGATGGAATACCAAACAAAAAGCTATAACAATTAGCAACACGGCTCCAGTTTCACCTGCTGCAGGTGAACTTTTTTTTGAAATACTTAGTTAGGTGGTGAGAAAATGGCCAATTACAATATTGAACTTAAAAAACGAAATACTGCCAACACCGGATGGGATAGTCTATATCCCATAACTCAAGCAGCTAATGTGGTAATGCAGGATGGTAAGTCAGTTGAACAAAAAGTTAGTGAACATTTGGCTGAAACTGCGTCAACTGTTAAAAATGGACATGTCCAACTAAATGATGCTGTAAACAGCACTAGCACAACCACAGCCGCAACTGCAAATGCAGTGAAGAAGGCGTATGACAAGGCTGAACAGGCTTTTACGCAAGCCAGTGATGGTAAGACTCAAGTCGCTACCGCTATTACTGGCAAGGGTGTTTCGGCAACCGGTGGCGATACTTTTTCCCAGTTGGCGACTAAAATTGGTCAGATTAACACGGGTGTAACTCCTGCTGGTACGGCGGTCGCTGGCGATGTTCTCGCAAGTAAGACCTTTATTAACAGTGGCGGTACTGTGCTGACGGGTACCATGGTCAACCGTGGGGCAATTACAATTACGCCAAGTGCCACTGACCAGAATATTACTGCTGGTTATCATAGTGGGGCTGGCAAGGTATCAGCAGTTGTTGTTCCTGCGGCCAATGTTCTTACTGGCACTACCATTGCAGGAACGGCAGGTACTATGGTAAATAGAAGTGGTGGTTGGCACATTGGTACTTTTATTGGTAACAACCCTACTGTTGGTACATTAATTAAACCACCTGCTGGTTATTATGATGGTGCTACTGATTCATATGTCTATGTTAAAAGTAATGATTTAATACCAGAAAACATCAAACAAGGTTTAAATATATTTGGTGTTACTGGTACACTTCCACCTGCTGACATACAAACAATATGGTTTAGTGATTGGGCTGCAATACCTCTAGTTCGTGGTCAGACCCAAACTGGCTCTGTTAACTTTAACGTTTCTAATAACAATCCCGCTGATTGGCTTGGTTCAAATAAAGTTATAAGTATCTATTCTAACAAAGGTTATGATAATGCTGTTGTAACAGACTTACCTGTCAATTTAACTGGAATCAATAAAGTAGGTGTTTTAATGAAGTGTAATGGAGATTGTTACTTTATTGCATCTACTAATAAAATGGGTGAATATACTGAATATGATGCTATGCTAAAAATAGCATATACAACGTCTGAAGTTACTAATACTTCTACTTTTATGAAACTTGTTAAATTAGACGTTTCTGCTTTATCTGGCTATTATTATATTCGCCTACATGCTTATCAACCAAGCACCTATAGTGCTGTAGATGTTCGCCTTGGTGGATTTATAATGAAATAAGGGGGTATTTATGTGTATTTAGAGTTTGATAAGGCTACCGGTTTGGTGTTGTCAATTCATGATGTGGTTCCTTCTGAAGTTCCGTTGGGAAATGATGTTATTGAGACTGAAATGTTTGCCAAAGGTGACGAATTAACTTACAGCATAAAGGTCACCTTTGAAGGCGAACAACCTATTTTCTCTGCTGTTAGGCAAGCACCATATGCTAGTTACCTAGTTCAGAAATTACAAGAAGCAAGAAGAAATCAAGCGTTAATGCAAGCTGCACTTGATGAACTTATCTTAGGAGGTGCTTTATAATGGCAGCATACATGGCACAGCGTATTATTGATGGTGCTTATACCTATGATTATGTTATTAATAAACGTCCCGATCTAAAGGCAGGTATTGATACCTACCTAACAGAAAAAGAGAAAGCGGATTTAATTATTGCATAACAGACTTAAAGTGTGCACTAACACCATAGAGGCCATTGAAAAAGGGAAACTTAAAAAAATCAAGGAACCACTACAAATCTAGTGGTTCCTTTGTCATGTTGAAATTAAATGTAGTATGTATTAGTAAAATCAGGGCTTTTTCAGTAGCCTCACATCTTGGCGGGTGTAAAGGGATTGACTTTACACAGGTTATTCATTGCGAAAGGGGTTAACCCGGATTGATTTAAAACTGGAGGTGACTAAATGCCTAATGTAACACCTAATTTAGGCCTTATTAAACCATTAGGTAATGAAATAGTTAGTCGGCAAGCATATGTTGAAAACCTGGATATTGTAGACCAACATGCTGCTAAAAGAACTGATTTATCGGAACACTTGGCTCAGGTTATACATCCTAAACTGAATGGTACAGCTAATTTTAATGGTGCCATTGGAACCGTTATACCCCACACAAAAGGAGATACAAACTATTTCGTTGGGGTAACCCCAGTTGCCAACCCTGCTGGATATTTGGGTGAGGTTTGGGTTGAACAGGCGGCAAATAGCTTTTCTGTAAAATGTTCGGGTATAGCAACAACATCATTTAAATATGTTGTTTTGTGGTAGGTGTTGTTATGGATAAGTTATATCAAGTCCGTGGTAGTTCAATGATGCCGACGTTAGATAATGGGGATGTTATTGAGATCGTATCTGATCAGTGGCAGAATGGGGATATAGTAGTTGCACGAGTAGGGTCTAGAAATGTAGCTAAACGAGTGGTTGGGGATAAGTTAGTCGGCGATAACATCAAGGTAAGTGCTATATTTAAGCTCTGTGATGCTGTAATTTTAGGAAGAATTGAAAAAAAATTACATTGTCCAACAAATGACCATTTGTTACAGTCTGCAGAGGCCATAACGAGTAATAAATTAAGGGTTGTGAGTGTAGATGGTAATTATAACTGGAGTGCCTATGATGTTGATGTAAATACCGGTG
>NZ_FRAR01000048.1 GCF_900142375.1 Desulforamulus aeronauticus DSM 10349
GCCATTACCAAGGCAACCGTAAGAGTGCCTCATCCCAAAAGAGCCGCTGATTGCCTGAGAACCGCATTCCGTATTGCCTATGCAGAACGTGGTGCAGTACTCTATGATATCCCCCGTGACTACTTCTATGGTGAAGTGGAAGAGCGCATTTTAGCTCCCCACCAGTACCGTGTAGACGCCCGTGGTTGTGGTTCCCTGGAATCCTTAGACAGAGCCGCAGAAATACTGGCCAACGCCAAGCGTCCGGTTATTGTATCCGGTAGAGGTGTAGTAGATGCTGGCGCTAAAGACATTGTAGCTAAAATTGCCGAGCGTTTAACAGCTCCTGTAGCTATGACCTATCTGCACAATGATGCTTTCTACGCTGACCATCCCCTGTGGGTAGGCCCTATCGGCTACATGGGCTCCAAAGCAGCGATGTACTCCTTACAAGAAGCAGATGTAATTCTGGGTATCGGTACCAGACTGTCTGTATTTGGCACTCTGCCTCAATACGACATCAACTACTTCCCGGAAGATGCCAAGATTATTCAAATTGACATTAACCCCAAACACATCGCCCGGACCCACCCCATTGAAGTAGGTATCATTGGCGATGCTAAAGAAGCCAGTTCTGAAATTCTGAAGCGTCTGGAAGTTAAAATTCCTGAGCCCAAAGTAAACGAAGAGCGCATGGCTAAAATTAAAGAACGTCAAGAAGCTTGGGACAAAGAATGTGTTGATCTGGCCATGGTACCCGGTGTTCCCGTTAACCCCCGGAGAGCCCTGCTAGAAATCCAAAAAGCCTTGCCTCAGAACGCGATTGTTAGCACCGATATTGGTAACGTATCCTCCACCGCCAACACCTACCTGCGTTTTAGTGGTGAAGGAAAGCATATTGCGGCTCTGACCTTTGGTAATACTGGTTTTGCTTATCCTGCAGCATTAGGAGCTCAAATCGCCAGACCGGAAGCTCCTGTAGTAGCGATCGTTGGTGATGGAGCTTGGGGTATGAGTCTACACGAAGTAAGCACAGCCGTAGAACAAAACCTGCCTGTAGTAGCCATCGTATTTAGAAACGGAGCTTGGTGTGCAGAGAAGAAAAACCAAGTTGACTTCTACAACAACCGTTTTGTAGGAGCAGATATTCCAAATCCCGAGAGCTTTGCACCGGTAGCTATATCAATGGGGGCTCAAGGAATTCGTGTAGATAAGCCTGAAGAAGTAGGTCCGGCTTTAGAAGCGGCCCTCAAGAGCCGTAAGCCTACCGTACTAGAAATAGTATGTGACGGAACTCAACTGGCACCTCCTTTCAGAAAAGATGCTCTGGCATTACCTACCCGTTATTTACCCAAGTATGCTCATCTGGATGTAAGAAACTGGAATAAGTAAGTAGCTATTTTGACCCGGTAGGGAAGTTGGTTTTCTTTACCGGGTCAGATAGACCCAGTTAATTATCCATAGCGTATGATCAGAAGTGCTTTTTGATTGTGAAAGAGATAATAAGTTCATATCTATGATGGATTAAAAAATTCAAACACATCAATTGGGGAGGTAGTTTAATTATGATCGTCGGAGTGCCAAAGGAAATAAAAAACAATGAAAACCGTGTAGCCATGACACCAGCTGGTGTAAAGGCCATGATCGACAATGGCCACCAAGTAATTATTGAAAACAACGCTGGCTTGGGCAGCGGCATTACCAATGAAGAATATATCGCTGCTGGTGCCAAAATTATGGCTACAGCGAAAGAAGTATTCGATGGTTCTGACATGATTATGAAAGTTAAAGAACCCCTAAAACAAGAATATGGTCTGTTCAAAGAAGGCCAGCTTCTCTTTACCTATTTACACCTTGCTCCCGAACCGGAATTGACAGCAGCCTTGCTGGAAAAGAAAGTAACCGGTATTGCTTATGAAACCATTCAATTGGATAACGGCGCACTGCCCCTGCTCTCTCCCATGTCTGAAGTAGCCGGACGTATGTCTGTTCAAATCGGTGCCCATTTGCTGGAAAAAACCTTTGGTGGTAAAGGTGTTCTGCTGGGTGGCGTACCAGGTGTTCCTGCTGCCAAGGTTGTTGTTGTGGGCGGCGGTATTGTAGGAACCAACGCAGCTAAAATGGCAATGGGTTTAGGTGCTGATGTCACCATTATTGATGTTAGTGTTGATCGTCTCCGTTATTTAGATGATATTTTTGGTGGACGGATTAAGACCATGATGTCCAACAGCTACAATATCGCAGCAGCTGTAAAAGAAGCAGACCTGTTAGTAGGTGCTGTATTAATTCCTGGAGCTAAGGCACCCAAATTAGTAAAAGAAGACATGGTAAAAACAATGAAACCGGGGTCCGTTATTGTAGACGTAGCCATTGACCAAGGCGGCTCGATCGAAACCATTGACCGGGTAACCACACACGACAATCCTTCCTATGAAAAGTACGGTGTAGTTCACTATTCTGTAGCCAATATGCCGGGTGCGGTAGCTCGTACTTCCACCTATGCGCTGACCAATGTGACCCTGCCCTATGCTGTTCAATTAGCCAATAAAGGTTGGGTTCAAGCAGTAAAAGATAATGGTGCCCTGGCTAAAGGGGTCAATGTGGCAGCTGGTAAGTGTACCTATAAAGCCGTAGCTGACGATCTAGGTCTAGAATACACATGTCTCTGCAGTATAATCAGCTAAATCATTTGATTATTTCAAGTATCCTCACTTCGGCTGGACGTAAGCCGGAGTGAGGATTCTAAAAAGGAGGATTTTAACATGGCAAGAGGTTATGAATTATCCGCCGATGAGTTAGTTCAAAAGGACCGGAAAAATATGTGGCACCATCTTACACAACACAAGGTATTCGAAAGTGTTGAGCCTACTATTATCGTAGAAGGAAAAGGTTGCTACATTAAAGACGTACGTGGCAGAGAGTTTTTAGATGGTCTTTCCGGTGGTGTATGGTGCGTTAACGTAGGTTATGGACAAGAATCTATTGCAGAAGCAGTCTATGAACAGCTAAAAATAATGCCCTATTATGCATTGAGTGCAGGTAACCCTCCGGCTATTCAATTAGCTGATAAACTTACCACTTTAATACCGGATGCTTCAAAGGTATTTATTTCCAATAGTGGATCGGAAGCAAACGAAAAAGCTTTTAAGATGTCCCGTCAGTATTTCCGTTTGAAATATCCCGAAAAGGATAAATACAAAATTATTTATCGTCATCGCGATTATCATGGAACCACCATTGGGGCTTTAAGTGCAACAGGACAAGAAGAACGGAGAATGGGCTTTGGTCCCTTAGTGCCTGGTTTTGTTGGAATCCCTGCAGCATATTGCTATCGCTGCCATTTTGGCAAGTCTTATCCAGGCTGCAACATGGAGTGTGCCAGGGCGCTGGAAGACGTTATCCAAAAAGAAGGAGCAGATTCAGTAGCAGCGTTTATTGTTGAACCAATTACGGCCGGTGGTGGTATTCTGGTTCCTCAAAAAGAGTACTTTGATATTGTGCAAGAGATTTGCAAAAAGTATGAAGTTCTGTTAATCATGGACGAAGTGGTGTGTGGTTTTGGTCGAACCGGTAAATGGTTTGGTCATCAGCACTTTAATGTAAGCCCGGATATGACCACTATGGCAAAGGGTATGGCCAGTTCCTATATGCCTATTTCGGCCACTGTTTGCAAACAACACCTGTATGATCAATTCCTAAATGATCCTAAAGATACATTTGCTTATTTCCGGGATATCAGTACCTATGGTGGCAGCGCGGGTGCCTCAGCTGCAGCCCTTGCTAACATTAAGTTAATTGAAGAGCAAAATATGTTAGAAAAAGTTGTTACTATGGGTGGGTACCTCTTTGATCGTCTGGGAGAGTTAGCAGACATGCCCGTAGTTGGTGAAATTCGTGGCAAGGGTCTGTTCGCCGGTATTGAACTAGTTGAAGACAAAAATACAAAGACCCCAGTAAGCGAAGCCTATATGGGTAAGGTTCTGGGTAATGTTGCTTCCCAAGGTGTCCTGGTGGGCAGAACTAATCGCAGTATTCCTGGTTTTAACAACACAGTCACCCTGGCTCCTATGTATATTGTTACTAAAGATGAAATCGATAGAATGGTGGGAGCTATTAAGAAAGCTTTAGAAACTGTAGAATTATAAACTGTATCCAGATAGGATTTCCTATCTAAATAGATTTACCTGGAAATAAATGTAGAAAGTAAATGGAGGTTAGCGAATTGTCTAAAGTAAAAATGACACCGAGTGAAGCCATTGTTGAAACACTATTGCAAGAAGGGGTAAAGCACGTTACCGGTATCGTGGGTTCTGCA
>NZ_FRAR01000007.1:0-174051 GCF_900142375.1 Desulforamulus aeronauticus DSM 10349
ACCATTATCAGAACAATAATAAGGCTGCACTTTTTCTCTAATAAACGAAAAATCTATGTACTTATCTATCTTTCGTAGTAAATGGTTTTGAGGAACTAATTCTTCAATACAAACAAATTCAAAACTGCTTTGAGTCTTGTCATTTGAGGTTAGTATTTTTACCACCTACAATCTTGCATTTTCTTCCATTATATCATAAAAAAAGCCCTAAACCTTTGATTTTCATGGTTTAGGACTACTTATCTTTAAATATCTACTATCATTGGCTTTCTCAACAGCCTGAGGTAAGCACGGGAAACCCGTGCTTACCTTTTTATATGGTAACTGCTGTACCGCTGGCACTTACCATTAACATACCTTCACGAATGACTTCATAGTCCAGGTCCACTCCTACAATGGCATTGGCACCCATCCGGCGGGCTTGTTCTATCATTTCTTCCACCGCTATCTCCCTGGCATGGGCCAGTTTACTCTCATAAGCCCCGCTCCTGCCCCCCACTACATCAGTAATGCTGGCAAAAAGATCCCTCACAATGTTAGCCCCCATAATAGCCTCACCGGTAACTAAACCGTAATAATTTCTAACAGGTTTTCCTTCAATAACAGATGTCGTTGTAATAATCATACCCCTGTCCTCCTTCGGTATTTTCCTAGATAGAAAATAGTAATTTTACTGGCACCTAAAAGTTGGCCCAGTACGGCACTGCCAATGGTAAAGGGGATGATAGACAGTGCTAAATGAAAGTGATGTCGCAGCCCAATGATGAGCGGTATTGATAAGTGCACGGCCATAAACCAAGCGGGTGAAAACTTGCGAGTTTTTTCCCGCCATCTCCCCAACGGTAGGTTAACCAAAAAAGCAGTGGTCAATGTAACAGCTTCTCCCAGCACCATATCTCCCCCCTGGTATTAGGCAAGCTATTCTCCTTATTTCTATTATTTTCCTGCTGCCTCACAAAAAAAGGACAGGCATACTAAACCTGTCCTTTAGCTATTCTCTTAGCTTTGGGCAACTGCTTTAAAAGCGTTAAAAGCGGCTTCTACAGTACGTTCAATATCATTTTCGGTATGAGCGGTGGAAACAAAGGCCGCCTCAAACTGAGCCGGAGCCAGGTAAATACCCTGATCCAGCATACTTCTAAAGAATACTGCATAACGCTTGGTATCTGAAGTGGAAGCACTGGCAAAGTCGTTCACTTGATGTTTAGTAAAGAAGCAACACTGTAGGGATTGTACTCGATTAAAGAATACTTCCACGCCGGCCGCTTTAGCTGCCTGACTCATACCCTGGGCCAGCAAGGCAGATTTACGGTCTAATTCCTGGTAGACACCGGGCTGTTGTAACTGTTCCAGGGTAGCAATACCCGCGGTCATGGCCAAGGGGTTGCCGGAAAGGGTTCCAGCCTGATACACAGGGCCTGCCGGAGAAACCATTTGCATAATTTCTTTTCTTCCACCATAGGCTCCAACGGGCAGTCCGCCGCCGATGATTTTACCCAGGCAGGTTAAATCCGGCATAATATTATAGTAGGATTGCGCCCCACCATAGCTTAAGCGAAAGCCGGTAATCACCTCATCAAAAATTAACAAAGCACCGTACTGATTACAAAGGTTACGAATCCCCTGCAGAAATCCCTCTGCCGGAGGAACCACACCCATATTGCCGGCCATGGGTTCCACAATCACTGCAGCAACTTCAGAACCCACTTCAGTAAAGATTTTTTCCAGTAGTTCCAGGTCATTGTATCTGCCATTAATGGTACTGCTAGCAATATTTTCCGGTACACCGGGACTGGTAGGTACACCATGGGTTAAGGCACCGGAACCAGTCTTAATGAGCAGAGAATCATGATGTCCATGGTAATTACCTTCAAATTTTATAATTTTACTACGGTTAGTATAGGCTCTGGCCAAACGCAGGGCACTCATCGTGGCCTCGGTGCCGGAATTAACCATCCGGACCATTTCTACCGAGGGCAGTGCCTCTACCACCATTTGGGCCAGGATTAGTTCCAGATCAGTTGGTGCACCATAGGTGGTGCCCCTTTCCAGACAACGCTGAATAGCGTGAATAACTGCCGGGTGGCGGTGACCAAGAATAAGAGGCCCCCAAGAGCAAACATAATCAATATATTCATTACCATCCACATCCCACAACCGTGCACCATTGGCTTTGGCCACAAAGGGAGGGGTAAGACCTACTGATTGAAAGGCTCGCACCGGGCTGTTAACACCCCCGGGAATAAGCATCTGAGCTTGTTCAAACATTTCTTTGGATTTCTGATAATTGGGAGCCATAGGAAACCTCCTAATCCATGAAATACTTCATACTACTTTTCTTTAATTCTGCTACACTGTAAAGGATACGATAACTATTTATGCCTGCTATTTGAGCCAGTCTTTCGGCAATCCGCTGGCACTCTTCACGACTGTGCCCATGCACCATGGTGTAAAAGTTATAGGGCCACTGGGGAAGCGACACCCGTTGGTAGCAATGGGTAATTTCCGGTAAGTGGAAGAACTGCTCACCCACTACATCAATTTTATCCTCGGGAATCTGCCAGACAATCATGGCATTGGCCGTATAGCCAACCCGCCGGTGCCGCAGCGCAGCCCCAATACGCCGCATAATACCCGCCTGCTGAATGGCGTGAACTCTGGTGATAAACTCTTCTTCCGTGATCTTTAAACGACGGGCCAATGCCTCAAAGGGTCTGCTGACCAGAGGCAAACCCGACTGCAATTCCATGACGATCTGTTTATCCAGTTCGCTTAATTTCATATTCTCCCTCACCAAACATTTAATCTTCCGATTCTTTATGATCTTCTCTGACCTTAAAATTGACCAGCACCTTAAAGTGCTTTTGGGAAGGAAGATTAATAATGTCCTCAATCCCTGTCTTATCTTTAATTTCAGTTAAAATTTGCTGTACTTTATCCGGAGACTGGGCTAGAATGGTAAACCACATATTGTATTCGTCTTCCCGCAAATAATTATGGGTAATGCCAATATAATCATTGATTACCGTAGCCACTTCATCAATCCGGTCTGGCGGTACCTTGATGGCGCAAAGGGTTCCCTTATAACCCAATTTGCGAGAGTCAAATACACCGCCTAAACGACGGATAATATCCTGTTGCATAAGTCTTGCCAAGCGATCGAGTACCTCTTGTTCGGTAATCCCCAGGTTTTCTGCTAAAACTTTATAAGGCTCTGGACAAAGGGGCACTTCGGCTTGGATTAAGTTTAGCAAACGCCTATCGATTTGATCCATCTAATACCCCTTTCGTCCATGGTAAAGGCACCAGGGTTCCTCCGCCATATAATCCCCGTGATAATAATGCGCTCTGGCGCGACAGCCACCACAGATTTTTTTAAAGCCGCAGGTACCACAGCCCCCTTTATAATCCAGGGTACGTAGCTCCTGAAGAACCGGGTTGTTCTGCCAGATGTCCACAAAGGAAGTTTCCTTAACATTACCCAGAGGCACATTCATGTAAGCACAGGGTTGAACATCTCCCTTAGGGCTAATGATACAGTAGGCAGTCCCAGCTAAGCAGCCCCGCTGAAAGCGAGTATCCACTCCCATTTGCTTGGCAATCCGCATAAACTGCGGTGCACAGGTGGGCTTTAGTTCAATGTCAACCTGCTTTTGTTTTTCCATAATCCTGCGGAGCAGACTTTCATACTGTTCAGCTCGTAGCGATTCCTGCTCAATATTCACCGCCCGTCCCGTAGGCACTAGAAAGAACACATGATGAGCCATGGCCCCCTCTCGGATCGCCAGGTCTGTTAGTTCTTCCACCTCATCGTAGTTCCAATCCATAACGGTAGTGTGGATTTGAAAGGGTAACCCGGCCTGCCGACAGTTGCGCATGCCATCAATGGCTGCCTGCCAGCAATTCTCCTGAGCCCTAAATTTGTTATGCTTTTCCGGGTCCACACTATCCAGACTGATACCGATAGCCATAACGCCCGCTTCCTTTAGTTTGCGTGCCACTTCCGGCGTAATGAGCGTACCATTACTACCAAAGACCGGCCGCAATCCCCGGGATTTGGCATGGGCCACCAGTTCATAGATGTCCGGGCGCATAAGCGGCTCGCCACCGCTGAAGATCATAATTTTAAAACCAGCCTGAGCAATTTCATCGATTAGTTTCTTACCTTGTTCCGTGGTTAATTCATCTTCTGCCTGAATACCAGAGTCCCGGTAACAGTGGGCACAATATAAATTACAGGCATTAGTGGTATTCCAGGAAATAATCATCGTTTAAACCTCCCTCAACCAGCGAGCCACCTCCAGGGCATGATAGGTAATAATAATATCTGCACCGGCTCTTTTAAAACCAGTTAGGGTCTCCAAAACCAAGCTTCTCTCGTCAATCCATCCTTGCTTGGCTGCAGCCTTTACCAAGGAGTACTCGCCACTGACATTATAGGCAGCCACCGGATAACCAAATTCTTCTTTAATCCGGCGAATAATATCCAGATAAGCCAAAGCTGGCTTTACCATCACAATATCTGCACCTTCTTTGATGTCCTGTGCAGTCTCCCGTATGGCTTCATCTCCATTGGCGTAGTCCATTTGATAGGTTTTACGATCACCAAATTGAGGAGTAGAACCTGCCGCCTCCCGGAAGGGACCGTAATAAGAAGATGAATACTTGGCTGAATAGGCCATAATAGGCACATCGGTAAAACCTTCTGCGTCTAACCGTGCCCGAATGGCAGCCACTCGGCCATCCATCATATCCGAAGGGGCTACCATATCTGCCCCTGCCCGGGCATGGGAGAGAGCTGTTTCTGCCAGGAGTTCCAAGGTAGCGTCATTGTCCACTGTATGATTATTAATTAGGCCACAATGTCCATGGCTAGTATACTCACACAGGCAAACATCAGTAATAACCAGGAGTTCGGGAAACTCTTTCTTAATAGCGCGTACCGCCTGCTGCACAATGCCCTCCGGGTGATAAGCTCCGGTTCCTACCTCGTCCTTTTCCTCGGGCACACCAAAAACAATAATGCCAGGTATACCTAGTTCTTCTACTGTTTTTATTTCTTCAAGCAACAAATCAATAGATACATTATAAACACCCGGCATGCTGCTTACTTCCCGGCGCACACCTTGCCCAAAGGTGGCAAACACAGGGTAAATCAGATCATCCACCGACAGGTGGTTTTCTCTTACCAACCGCCGGACACGTTCGTTAAGTCTCAGTCTTCGGTGGCGGATGTTAGGGAATGTTGGCAAGTTGAACACCTCCAGGAATTGCCTTTAGCCTTTGGCCATTAGCCGTTGGCTTTAGTTTCTTGATGCTCAGATTTTCTATATACGATATATATATTAATTCTATAGGAATTAGAAATTTGTATCCAATCTCATTGATTTTCTAATCAAGCCAAAGGCTGATGGCAAAATGCTACCGAATTCCAATCTCCTCATCGGTCAAATAACAGGCCGGATCTTCCGCCCAGAAATCTCCATGAACGGCTTCTGCCCTGGCACGGAAATTACCGTTGCACAGACCCAGCCATTGGCATTTAGCACAGCGTCCCTTCAGCAAAGGCTTGCGGTCTTTCAGACCCGCCAAAATAGGATGACTTAAGTCTGTCCAGATGTCACCAAATTTGCGTTCCCGTACATTGCCAAACCGGTGGTTACGGGTAAATTGATCAGCATGTACATTCCCTTCCCAATCCACCTCGCCGATGGCGATACCGGTACGGTTACCCCCATTACGGGCTAGTAATTCTAACACCTGGCGGGCTCGCTCGGGATCTTCTTTTAACAGTTTTAAATAAATATAAATGGCATCCGCATGGTTATCTACCGTTAAAATTTCTTTATCAATACCCCGACGTTGGAAATCCATGGTGCGTTCCATGATCAAGTCTAGAACCGCCCGGCTTTCTTCCGGGGAAATATCTTCCTTAATCATCTCGCTACCTCGTCCGGAATACACCAAATGGTAAAAGCACACCCGGGGAATATTCTCTTTTTCAATTAAATCAAAGATTTCGTTCAGTTCTTTATAATTATGACGGTTAATGGTAAAACGCAAACCCACCCGTTGATCTACCGCCAGACAGTTGCGAATACCGGCCAAAGCTGCTTCAAAGGAACCTTGTTTGCCACGGAAACGGTCATTTACCTCACCGATACCGTCCAAGCTGATTCCCACATAGCCAACGCCAATATTTTTTAGTCGCTGTGCCACCTCGGGAGTAATAAGAGTGCCATTGGTAGAAATGGTGGTGCGAATACCCTTTTGTTTGGTATACTCCGCCAGTTCAAAGAAGTCCGGTCTGACCAGTGGTTCCCCACCGGAAAACAGTAAAACCGGTACATTAAATTCCGCTAGGTCATCGATAAAGCGTTTAGCTTCCTCTGTACTAAGCTCTTTATACTTTTTGCTATCAGACTCCGAATAACAGTGACGACACTTCAGATTACAGGTGCGAGTAGAATTCCATACCACTACTGGTCCATGACCAGCCACCGCCCCATGAACCTGCCCCTGGGTACCGTGGGCATAGCGGAGGGAGTCACCATAATTTTGGGTACCGCAAAGCAATTTACTAACACCGATCATAAAAGCTCCCTCTTTTCTATTAGAAAAACTTGGCTTGTTTATGCCCTTTAGGGTACGCCATGTCTCTAGACGCAGGCGAAAGCCTTAGTTTTTCTTATACTTTTTTCAATAGAATTTTTATACTTTCTAAAGTGTAAATTTTAATCCGGTCGGGAAAGCTAACATTTCCCGACCGGGGCTTTGCTAGCATGTCGGAAAGTATAAACTTTCCGACATGCATAAGGGCAAACTAGGCTTCTGCCGACATCTAAAGACTTGGCACAAGCCAAGTTTTTCTACCTACACTTCTCTACCGAAGTGATCCATAATAGCTTGAACTAAGCCATCAATTGTATATTCTTTAGCTTCTATATCAACCCGTAACCCCAGTTCTCTAGCTGTAGTAGAGGTAATGGGACCGATACTGGCTACCGAAGTCTTAGCCAAAAGCTCAGGAGCGGTGCCCTCTCCTACTAGTTTAACAAAATTTCGAACAGTGGAAGAACTGGTAAATGTAACCACATTAATGGTTCCATCGGCTAGGGCTTCTCGAATAGCGGTAGCATCACCATCACCAAGAACCGTGTGATAGGCTACCACATCCTGCACAATGGCACCCATTTCTTCAAGGGCCTGGGGCAACATTTTGCGAGCAATGTCTGCCCGGGGCAATAATACCCGATCACCGGGTAATACTTTCCCTTTTAATCCCTCGACAATTTCTTCCGCTCTGTATTCCCCAGGAACATAATCTACCAATAGACCCCTTTGCTCTAGTTCTTCTCTGGTACGGGGACCAATAGCACACAGCCGAACATCGCTGAGATCCCGAATATCCTTTCGATTCTTACGCATACGGTCAAAGAACATTTTCACCCCATTGACACTGGTAAATATCAACCAGCGGTAGGAGCGTACATCGTTAATGGCACTATCCAGTGCTGTGAAATCCTCTGGGGGAACAATTGAAATGGTGGGGAATTCCCACGGCTCACCACCCAAGGCTTCAATGGCGGAAGAGAGAACACTGGCTTGCTCTCTGGAGCGGGTTACGATGATGCGTTTACCAAAAAGTGGCCTGTTCTCAAACCAGGCTAGTTTATCTCGTAAGTTGACAACCTCTCCTACCACAATGACAGCCGGATTCTTAAAACCAGCTGCGGTGGCCTTTTGACAAATATCGTCCAAAGTTCCGGTGAGGGTCCGCTGTTCCGGTCTGGTGCCCCAACGAATTAAGGCCACTGGTGTTTGCGGTGAACGACCGTATTCGATAAGTCTGGCGCAAATACCAGGTAGATTCCCCATACCCATAAGAAATAGTAGTGTCCCTGCCCCGGTGGCGATTTTATCCCAGGCAATGCTGGAATCATCCTTGGTAGGATCTTCATTGCCGGTAACAATGGCAAAGGTTGAGGTATAGCCCCGATGGGTAACCGGAATCCCAGCATAGGCTGGAACTGAAATAGCTGAGGTAATTCCCGGTACAACCTCAAAGGGAAGACCGTTTTCTACTAATAGTTCGGCTTCTTCTCCACCACGTCCAAAAACAAAGGGGTCCCCCCCTTTTAACCGGGTCACGACCTTGCCTTCCTTAGCCTTATCCACCAGCAGTTGATTGATTTCATCCTGCACCATGGCATGACGATCCGGGGATTTGCCCACATAGATTAATTCTGCTTCTGGCCGGGCATGAGCCAGAAGTCTTGGACTGGCCAAGCGATCGTAAACCACAACATCTGCCTGACGAATGCACTGTAATCCTTTTACCGTAATTAACCCCGGATCTCCCGGGCCTGCTCCAACTAAATAAACAATACCCTTTGCCATCATCATCATTCCCCTGACCTTACTTGTTCCAATATTCTTTTACCGCCTAAGGCGAGTAACTTTTCGGCTACATCAATGCCTAACTCTTTAGCTTGCTCTACAGGTGCCTCTCCCTGTGCCCGAAGCACTTGACTACCATCCAGATTGGCAACGATAGCTGTTAGAGATAGCTTTTTATTTACTACTTCTCCAAAGGCCCCGATGGGAACTTGACACCCACCTTCTAAATGCCGCAGCAGGGCTCTTTCTGCATCGGTAGCAGCCCTTGTCTCGGTATGCTCAATTCCCTGTAAAAGTGTCCTCACCTCTTCATCCTCGGCTCGGCACTCCACCGCAATGGCTCCTTGGCCAACAGCGGGTAAACAAACGTTAAAGGGAATAATCTCTGCGATCATATCTTCCCAACCCATACGCATAACTCCAGCAGCAGCTAGAATGATCGCGTCTAGCTGTTCGGACGCAAGCTTTTTCAAGCGTGTATTTAAATTGCCCCGTAAGGATTGCAGTTGAAAATCCGGGCGATAATGCAGCAGTTGGGCACAGCGACGTAGTGAAGAGGTGCCGATTCTGGCTCCTTGAGGAAGTTGATCCAGCTTCCGTCCATCTTTAGAAATAAGAGCATCACCAGGATTATCCCTTTTGCAAACAGCGCCTATGGTTAAACCCTCTGGCAAAGCGGTAGGCATATCCTTTAAACTATGTACAGCAAAATCAATTTCCCTTTGCTGCATAGCGAATTCCAGTTCCTTGGTAAACAAACCCTTATCCCCGATTTTAGCTAGGGCCACATCCAACATTTTGTCACCCTTGGTCTTCATGGTAACAAGTTCGAAGGTAAGTTCCGGGTGTTGTTTCTGTAATTGTTCCATTACCCAACGGGTCTGCCAGAGCGCCAGAGCACTATCCCTGCTTCCAACAATAATGTTGCGTCTCATGGTACCTCCCTATAATTCGTTGTTTGCTCCCAACTGACATGGCCTCCAGAGCAGGAAGCAACTTTTTTTCTTTGTTCCGGGGCTAATCCTTTATCCTTACAGTGTTGTCCTTTAACTTCTAGATTAAATATATTCTGGGTAATCTCTGTATATAAATGACCTTCCGGTGAAAGAGCATATTGTTTTAAATTGATAACCGGATTATGCAGCAATTGATTGACAATGGAGCTTGCTAAAGAACTAATAATTTTTCTTTCTCGTTCATTTAAATCGCCTAAACGATTAAAGGCCCGGTGCAATTCCCGCTGCTTAATCTCTTCACCCAGCTTTTTTAAGGCAGTGATGGTAGGAACCACAAATCTGGTAGAGAGCCAACACATAAATTCATTTAATTCCTCTTCAATGATCCCTTCTGCCTCCACCGCGGCCCTGCGCCGTTCCTCCAAGTTAGCGTCCACCACATTTTGTAAATGGTCCACATCAAACAGATTAACTCCGGGTATTTTACGCACCAGTGGGTCAATATCCCGCGGCACAGCAATATCGATCATCATGATAGGCTTGCCAGCCCGTTGCAACATAACGCTCTCTATTTCCTCTGGCTTAATTACATAGTGTCGCGCGGCAGTACTGGAAATAACAATATCGGCCTGGTTCATGTATTGAAATAGACTGTCAAACTTGACCGCTTTGCCTGCAAACTTTTCCGCTAGTTGCACAGCCCTATCATAGGAACGATTGGACACGATAACACTGGAAACACCATTGGCTACCAGATTTACTGCCGTAAGTTCACTCATTTCCCCAGCTCCAACTACCAAAACCGAACGACCATCCAGTGAACCTAAACTTTGCTTCGCTAATTCTACCGCAGCATAGGGAATGGAGACCGGATTTTGGTCGATACCCGTTTCTGTCCTGACTCTTTTGCCTGTTGTGATAGCCTGTTGGAACAATGTGTTCAGTACTACGTTGGTAGACTTTGCTTCCAGGGCCATCTCATAAGCTTTTTTGACTTGCCCCAATATTTGTGTTTCACCCAAGATCATGGAATCCAGACCGGATACCACTCGAAATAGGTGGCGGATCGCATCATAAAGGGTGTGACAAAAAGTGTAGTTTTTTATCTCGGAAATATCCAGTCCAGATTTCTCGGATAAAAAAGACCACACCGAACTCATACCCATATCTAATTCCATTGGTGCTACATAGATCTCTGTTCTGTTACAGGTAGAAACAATGGTACAACCATCAATGCCAGGGTATGCCAGAAGTTTGTTCAGCCATTCACTGGTTCCCCATTCCGGAAATGCTAACTTTTCCCGCACTTCCAGTGGCGCCGTGCGGTGGTTAACGCCAATTACCGCGATAAGCATTTATCAATGCGCTCCTTTACCTGACCATGCTTATTTTCCCTTAAAAGCTCTAGGATATCCGACTCAATCAGTTTCTTAAAAATTTCTTGTCTCTCTTCTATCTCTTCAACTTCATACAATATCCGTTGGCGAAGATCTGCTAGAATTTCCAGGAACTCGCCATATTCAGGCCCAAACTGCTCTGCCAACTGTCGCCTAATTTTAGCCGCTAGCATAGGGCTAGCTCCTTTTGTAGAAACGGCTATGGACAACCTGCCTCGTCTAACGACCGAGGGAACCGTAAAGTTACAATTCTCTGGGTCATCCACCACATTGATTGGTAAATTTTTCATTTGGCAATCTTTGACTATTCTTTGGTTAACCTTGGGTTGATTGGTGGCGGCAAAAACCAAAAACGCATCATCCAAATCATTGGGTTGGTATTCCCTTTGGCGGAGTTCCAGTTTTTCTTGGCAGTTCCATTGCCCGATAAGAGGTGTCACCGCAGGGCTCACCACCCGTACCACAGCGCCACATTCCAACAATGAACCTATTTTTCTTTCAGCCACTCTGCCGCCACCAACAACTAAGCAAAGTTTATGATCTAATTTAAAGTAAACAGGATATAGATAACTCATGCTATCGAACCTCTAAAACCTTCTAATCCCAATAAAATCTGCAATTTGATAAAATGTCTCCTTCACTGGCTTATCCGGTAACTGAGTCAAATTATTTTTTGCCTTTTCTAAATACTTAAGCGAAGCATTAAAGGCAAACTCAACGCCCCCGGCTTCTTTAATCAATTCAATGGCTTCATGGATCTGCTCATCAGTTTTATGAGGAATCTCCACCAACTGACGCAGCCGCTCCCGCCGGGTGCTTTTCTCCAGTGCATAAATAACCGGCATGGTCATGATACCCTGCCGCAAATCTCCACCGATAGGCTTCCCAAGTAGTCTTTGGTCGGCAACTATATCTAAAATGTCGTCTGTGATCTGAAAGGCCATCCCTAATTGATGTCCGTACCTTCTTAGCGCTTTGTACTCCTTTTCTCTCGCCCCCGCTGCCACTGCCCCCAGTTGACAACTGGCCGCAATGAGCAGAGCGGTTTTACGTTCAATACGGTAAAAATAATCCCGCCAACTTTGATATGAGCTATAGGAGGTGGATATTTGGTGAATCTCTCCTTCGCACATCTTTACACTGGTTTCTGCCAATACCTTAGCAATAATCGGATTTTCATACTGGGATATCAGTACCAGAGATTTAGCAAAAAGGTAGTCCCCTGTATGCATGGAAATCTTGTTACCCCAGTTCGCTTTTACCGTAGGAGTACCTCTTCTGATCATGGAATCATCTACCACATCATCATGAACCAGTGAAGCCATATGAATTAGTTCTAAAGCCACCGCTAAGGGTAAAATCTTCTCCAGGCAATCATTGTAAAAACGACTAGCCAAAAGTGCAAAAGCCGGACGCAATCGCTTTCCTCCGGCATTCAACAGGTGCATGGACGTTTGGGTTAACAATGGATCTCTGGATTGAACTATGGTTCTAATATGTTGTTCAGCCAATTCAAGATCGGCTCTTACCTCACTAAAAAAATCCAGCATCTTGTGATCTGTCACCTACTTGCGATATGTATCTTATACCACCATAACTGGTATTTATTCGCCGAGAGTTAAATAATTCCTGCCTTAGGAGACAAAACATGACTTATCTTGCGCAGAATCGACTATACTTCATATTTTACCATCTTTACCAATATCTTATCCAAGCAGGAAAAAGATGTACTATGTCAAATTAGTAATAAGCAGCGAGTTTAATTGGGGAGAGGTGTATTTATGAGAAGATTTATTCCAAGAAAGGACCTCATTGACTCACTAGGTGAAGATACTATGAGGCTTTTTATTACTAAGTTCCTAGATAAAGTTGATGAATGCCAAACCCATCCTTATTATAAACCAAATTTAGAGAAGCTTGGCCATGAAATGCTTAGAACAGCCTTTGAATTTGGGCTAGTTAATTTAAACCAAGGCTGTCCCGGGTGTAGCGGTGGCAGTTGTCATTCCCCCGCGGAAGATACTACACAAAGAAAAACAGATAAAACTTCCGGCAGCGGAAAGGTGCTCCCATTTAAGAGACTGAACTAATCCGTCAGAATTTTCGTTATTTGTCAAAATTAGTAGAAATTATTACTTTATGTTATAGTAATCAGGTTGCCTATGAACAAATGTCATGTTATAATCACAATGCGAAAATTAAAAACATACTATGATTTACACGGGGGTAGATGGTGCCTGGTGGTGCTCCTGGTCTTCAAAACCAGTCGTTGGGCAGCGTTCCTGTCCATGGTGAGTTCGATTCTCACATACTCCCGCCAGTATTTTTAAGGCTTCCGAGATTTCGGAGGTCTTTTTATTTTTGTGTGGGATAGTTTTATCCAACAGAATTTCTCACAAATTAATTTTGATCATATATTTCCTTCTATTATATAGCAGTTTCAACCGCTAACATACTTACGCTCTTTTCTTCTTTCCATCGGTGATCTGAAAGAGCATCATTTCTTCTTAGATTTCCACCGCTCCCAAAGGTTTGCAACTGTTCACGGTCATCATAGCTTAATCCCCATGACATCAGTATTAATGGCCGGCGCAATAAGCCCCGACCATTATTAAATCTAATACGTAATTTTATCATGTTAGTTACTCTGGAGTTAACTATTTGCTTATCAAGCGGGCAACTTTCCGCCTTAAGCTGTTCAGTGCCGTTGATTGAGTCTCATATTTTTCATCTGACCATCGACCATCAACATATTTACGATATAATAATTCATCGTCAAAGTCATTCATTCTAACCATTTTCTCGTCAATTACTTCACCAGACAAATGAGAGTAACCTATACATATATTATTTTCATTAAGCAGAGCATAAGTAAACAATTAATTCACTCCCTATAAAAATGTTAAAACAAACCATGAAACCTCAAAATTCGTTTCACCAAAAACAGTAATGGTGTTACTGTCTGTGATATAAACCGATGCTCTATTTTTAGTGTTATAGCTATTGTCTCTGTTTGAACAAAAAATCATGCTTCTATTAATATTAATCGTTGCAATAGTAACATTTTTCCCTGTCGGTGATGCATTAGTAAGGCCACTTTGTACAGATACACCACCATAAAACTCAACAACTTCTATAACGACGTCAGTCATATTCTTATCACCTGACGATACTACTACCTCAGAAGCTGAGTTTAACCGTCCCAGAATAGCACCATTATATGTTGCCGAGATTGATGTTGAGTATACATTAATTATAGTCTTCGATATGTCAACAGGATTTATTTGTAGTCTATAAACATAATCACTAAGACCAATATAAACCCTAGCCCTCTGAACAGATTTAATTTCTGCACCTTGATAGCTACCAACAACCCCAAAAATATTTACGTCTTTTTTGATATTTCCTGGAACTAAATTAGAGTTTCCATACGCAACCCCTCCACCGCTGTGATACCCGGCAGGGATAGCTTTATTACTAGTACCCGGAGTGATGTTATATGCTCCCCTGTCCGGCATTATCCCTATTTTTTTACTACCACCCTGGTAAAATGTTTTCCCCGCCAATACATCCCCAACTAACGCATTAGCATCTTTTGAAATATCCCTAACCTTACTCGCTAAAACATCAAATATATCGCTACCTGATGCACTTTGCCCCATGTCGGTAATAGCGGTAGCGATTTTATTCTTTCCATCACCGACTTGCGTAAAAGCCTGTTCAGCCCTGTCATATGCCTTTTTTGCTGCATTAGCAGTTACCGTCACATCCGTAGCAACTTTAGCCAACTCGTCAACCAAAGTATCTACAGTTGACTTGATGTTGGTGTCGTAGGTAGCGTCAACAGTTAGCATAGGTGCGGTAAATTCTTCTGGCATGGCTTGGTAGGTGACGCTGTATTGGGCGGTGGGATCATAAACTCCATTATCAAATGTTCTTGCTCTACCAATTCCGGTTTGGTCTGAGTAAGCAGTTGAAGTATACAATTCCCAATTACCTAAATCTGAAATATTATTTTTAAACACGTTTAATACAGAGATAACTTTATTGTGTAATTTAGCTTCTGGAGTGTTGATATACCATTTGGTTGAATTATATGGTTGAGCCAACTCTCTCACCACAACACCTTCAAATACTTCCACTTGATTCGCACCTTCATGTAAGGCAAGTTCGCCTTCATGCGGTACTACTTCCGTGGTGGGAGTGGCGAGTTGGTAGTGTAGTTGGTAGGGTGTGTAACCCTGATCATTTATAACAGTTGGGCATATATAAGTATGTGTCCCGTTAACAACCCCAGAAGAATTTACACCAATACCACAATATATCTTAGCCCACGTTTTTGTACCTGTTCCATTGTAAGGTACGGTTGCCCCACCCTCGCTTTGATACATCTTCCAACCATTAAAATACGCTTTAATCTCGTCTGCTGTCGGGGTGTAGTTTTCGCCCCAGCCGGAGTCGGTGTTTGGGATTGTGAGATATATTCCGTCAAAACCACCCGTAAACCAACATTGATCTGGTATAGGATTTCCTGGTGCCCACGGGTTTAATATCTTACCATCATATTTTATAGTTATAGGTAAGCCCTTTCCTTTTATAAAACCGCTTAAGCTTATTGCTTTAAAACCTGTCTGTGAGCTACCAAACACATATCCTAAACCATCCAACACCTTCTTCTCCCATTTCTTAGTCCGCACCCAATTACCGTCAATTTCCTCCAATGTTTCGCCTTCGTAGAGAGGGGTTTGGAGGTAGAGATGAGAGGGGTTGTAGGATTTGAATTCCGTTGGAAGTTTATCGCCAAGGACGAGCATTGGGTTTGTGAAAGTAAGTTTTCCAGTTGTAAAAGTAGGATTATTCTCATACTCACTGTCTGTCATAGCATTTACGTTAGTTAAGTGCACACGCAAATTGTTAACATTAGCCGGTGTTGTCACAATAATTGATTGACCACCAGAAATATAAAATCTCGGATAAACAATGCGTTCAATCTCTTTAATTTCACTAAATGTTAATCTGGCTCTGTGTCCTTCGGGGAGTCTAAAACTATATTTTTGGCCTGGAATAGCCTTAATATTAATATAAACTTGATTATCTACACTATCAGCGTCTAACTCTACCTTATACGGCTCTAAAACCTTAGCTTTCGTATTAGCATGTACCATCCACTGATTAAACGGTGGCAGTAAATTCTCCCCTTCTACCTTCAATGCAGGGTTTTGCACACATTGGAAGGAGTCAACATAGGGATAGCGTTCTGCGATTTGGGCAGAGGTTAGGGTGTCGATTTCGTTATATTCGGCTTGGCTTATTTCGTACAGACGGATGCCGTCTACATGTGCGTATTGCCCAGAAACACCAGTTACGCGTATTTGCAAACTTTTTCCTAGTAAAAAATCACCAGTTACTTTACTATAAACCGTAGTAAATGATGCAGTATTTACAACAGGAACGAGTAGTACATCGCTTACAGCAGTTTCAATTTTTACTGCATTCCCATTTTTTAATTCAGCCATATACAGATAATATTTACCAGACAATACAGTAGACGGAACAATCATACCCATGTTTCCTATGCTAGATGTTAATGTTATTTTAATACCATTATTTCCGTGAACTTTATTCGTACTGTCTAATGCATGCGTAACTTGCCAAGTAGTCCACTTCCCCACATCCTCACAATTACCATCCCTGCCCAGCAAGTTAACCAACTGCCGCCCCTTAAACTTCGGCTTTAGTTGTGCCGCCCTGGGTGCGTTTAGGACGCTTAGACCGTGAGGCAAGGTAACGGATTGTTTACTGTCAGTTTTGATTTGTTGCGTGTAGTCGGCCAAATGGGTATCAAGAACCATCTTTTTAGCAGCGTTTTGATCCATCAAATCTAGGTTTTCGTTATACGCCTGCCGATTGAAAACTTCATTCCCAAGTGGCTTTTTAAGTCCTAAATTCGGTGTTATTGTAAGCATTTTTTTCCCCCTTATTCTTTTTTACAAAGAATAACCCTAGTAACGGTGTCGCTACTAGGGCATAAAGAGGACATATTAATCGCGGTGCGTGGCAACGGTTTAGGGCGGCCACTATCAAGGCCACTTCGGTGATGGTGAGTAGGTAATATCTTACTCAATCCGCAATCTCTAAACTTATGTTAACACCATAGCGCTGGTGAATCATTCTTGCTAGGTCATTTATGGGGATATTAAAAAGGTGTTCCGGTATATTAAAAGTTCCGTATCCAAAAAAAGATTCTACATTGCTTAATGTTCTTCTTAAAGCACTCATACTACTCCTATACGACTCCTTGGCAATGATGCTAAAATATTTATTTGAAGTATAATCATTATCCTTTTGATGGGTGCGAACCAGTTCGATGTCTTCCCACTTAATTAGACCAACATTTTGATGATAGAAGCCCTTATCATTTATGATAATTAGTGGTTTCTTGGAAAAGGCCGTTAAACCTAATTTGACTGTTGCGGGGCCAAAAAATAATAAACATAATATGCCAGAGTAATTGTGATCTCCAATAATTATGATACAACCAACAACAAATACTAGCCCACATACTGTATAAAAAATAAGTGCCTTTTTTCGAGGATATATTCTAATCTCGTCTTCACCGTAATAATCCTCCACAAAACCCCTCCTTGAAATCAGAATTAATTCTCTTTATATACTATCATCATGGTTTATTGTATGACTATCGCATAAAATGTTACTTTATGTCGCATAAACAGAAAAAGCCCCAGCCGAAGCCGGGGCCATAATCTTATCTTAACTTTGCAGCCATTTTAATAATCAACGCAGCAGCATTTTCACCGGCCACCTGCTTACCGGACATGGCGTTGGCTAGCCAGTAATCAGGGCTACCAATAACACCGTAGTACTGCAATGTTTTAACGGCAGTAATTAAATCATTCTCTGGTTGCTTAGGCACTAAACTAAAGGCCCTAACCAATCCGGCTACAATCGCCCCGGCAAAGCCGTCGAGGGTCTCTTCCTGCTTAAGTAAGGCAGCGTCTCTAACGTTATCAACAAATAAACACTCCACTAGCATAGCAGGCATGCTTGTCTCTCTCAGTACCTGGAAGTTAGCTGACTTACAACCTCGGTCAGTAATACCTTTACTATCGAGATACTTACGGATTTCGGCATGGATCATGGTGTGGAGGGTCCGTGTTTTGTCGCCGGCCCCAGTATAGACAAAGCTCTCAAACCCGGTTCCACCTCCGGCGTTTACGTGGATCGAGAGGAAAAAGTCAGCTTTCTCCTTGTTGGCCATGGCTGCCCTTTCACTTAGGCTAAGGTATCGGTCATCCATCCTGATTACCTTAATCTCTACATCTTCATAGTTTTTGAGTTTAAGCGATACTCGTCCAGCGAGGTCTAGGGTGAGGTCTTTTTTGATTAAACTATTACCGGAGGCCCCTGGGTCTTTCCCACCGTGACCGGGGTCTAAGGCTATTTTAACCATTCGTGTTCCCTCCCCTATTCGCGTCAACGTGGGACTCACCTAAAATATAGAATATCGCCACCCCCGCCACCGTCATGATAGCTTCCTTAGGTAAATCTAACCCCGGCCCTTCATTGCCGATGGCCACACCAGCGGCAACAACGGCCATCCAAAACTTACGAGACTTAAACTTATTCATATCTTAATTCCTTTCCCCTAGCTTCCTAAATACTTCACAGCAGCACCAATCCCAGCCCCGAATCCTCCCACTTTGCCATGGTCAAAAGTGCGCTAATAATCTTGTCGTCCTGTTTCTCGTTTTCGATTCTTGACGGGCACAGCACTTTTCCCGATACTCTTCGCATTCCTTCCGGGTGACAGTATCTCGCTGGGCATCTAAGCGCTCGTGTATTCGTTTAATGTCCTCCCGAGTCTCTTCTCGCTGCCTAGTTAAAGTTGTTTCTATTTTCTCTAATTGCTTGACTACGTTAGATATTTCGGTCCGTAGTACATTGACTTCACCTTCTCCCAGCTCCCCCACTTCCCGGTAACATTACTCGGCACCATCAGCAGCCGGGCATCACGACCACCCGCTTAGCGGGTGGTTTGCTCTAGCCCTATAAGGGCATGGTACTAAGCGGAGCCTTAAGGCTCATTGAGAGATCCGCCAGCCGCATATCTTTACAAACCACCCCTAAAGGGGTTATTTTTTATTGTTCTTTCCTACTTGCTCACCCGTAAACGGGTCTATATACTCTTTTATACTCATCTGGTCCGAAACAATATCCTCCTGTAGTTGCTTTTTAATATATTGCTCAATTGCTTTTTTATTGCGTCCTACCGTATCGACATAGTAACCCCTACACCAGAAATGTCTACTGCCATACTTGTACTTTAAATTCGCATGCTATCAAATATCATCAAGGAGCTTTTCCCTTTTAGATAACCCATGAAACTTAATACACTTAACTTGGGTGGTACAGATACCAACATGTGAATGTGATCTGAACAGGCATTTGCTTCCAATATTTCTACTTTCTTGTACTCACATAATTTCCTCAATATTTTTCCTATATCTTCTTTGATTTTTCCATATATCACTTGCCTTCTGTATTTTGGTGCAAATACTATGTGATATTTACAATTCCACTGCGTATGTGCTAAACTTTCTGTATCCATTTGGTTCCTACCTCCTTTGGTTATTGTGCGGCTGGCTAAACCTGCACTATTCTACCAAGCGGAGGTAGGTTTTTCTACTCATAGCTAAAGCTTTTTTGTACCACCTGCATAGCAGGTGGTTTTCTTTTAGACAATAAAAATAACGCCTCAGAGGGCGTTATTAAAAAGTTACATTAAATTGTTTTGTTATGGCAATATTTTAGCTATCAACATATCGCAAGCTGTTACTCCCGAATCTCTAGCATCAATTTTTGCTATAACATCTCCTGGAACTGCTCCAGGGAGAATATCTATTACTGGCGAGATTTTAATTTCATCTGCAGATTGGGTAGTATTTTTAATAGTTATTTCCATTCTAGTACTAGTTATAAACTCATATTCAGCACCTTCTACACTGGTCTTACTCTGATCAAAACAAACCCCGGCAGGTAGCTTAACAATAAAAATATCATTATCATACAAATCAGTCGGATATGCATCATCCTCCTGAATAGTAATAATACCCAGTTCAGCACTTTGAGCGGAATTAGGTATGAGTACAACTTCGCTAATTGAGTTTTTTGTATACCCAAAAGCCGTTGCACACACTGTCAGTAAACTCATTAAGACAACAGTAACTATTAACCCACGATATTTCACACAAAAACCCCCTTGTATTTTTATTATCTAACCCCAAAACACCTCCTTGTATTTTTATATTATTTTGTTTCAACATGAATTATGAATTTCCTTTGATAAATATTGATACATTATGTCTAAACTTACTTTATATGTCAATTTTGCAAGGTATTAAAAATAAAATAACGCCCTGGTTAGGCATTGTTTCGCATTTTAAGTCTTAAACGAAGTAAATGACTCTTGCAGTAGATCAAAAAAACATCACAGTTAGGGCCCGCTAAGGAGCAATGTACGGAGTGGTGTATGTTTCGGTTCTGAATCCTTGACGATCCATAGTAATGCCACCTTTAGTGCGGGCAACATAAGGAGCCATGGCCCATGCAACATAGGAGAATGACTGATTTCTATTAGCTTTTTAAGATCATTTGATCGCAGAGTCAAAAAGAAAAGAGCCCGGAGGCTCTATGGTTATTTATATTTCAATAAAATCACTGGAACTGTCATATGTAAGAATGTCTATATAGCTAGTTTAATTTCTTTTTAAATACAATCTCATAAAATTGGACCTTATCAAAAAAATTGTTAAAATTAAGAATCATAATTTTTTCCCGTAAAATTCTTTTCCTTGTTTCTTTGATGCGTATTATTTCTATAGAATTATTGTTTTCAATTAGCTTTTTTATGATTTCATGTGTTACAGTTTTGTACTCAATCCCACAGGATAGAAATTTAAATGTTCTTAATAGCTTAATGCCAAAGAGTGCTTTTCTCCCGTAATTATCTTTAAACTTTAACTTTACTATTGTTTTTAGTGTCGGATGCATATATATTGTGTTCGGGTTACCCCTAAATATTTTACAACACCATTTTTTCTTAAAAATAAACAAATTGTTTATTCTATTTACGAAAAGCATTTCACAAAGCAAAAAACCTAGAATAAAGACAATTAAAAAAACAAAAATAGACAAAACACCAAGAATAATTATGTACCCCATAACATCACCCCTTTAACGCCATTCTTCGACACAAAAGGAGGTTAACCCTTTATACAAATTTCGACGCTTAACTCTTTATGGTTTTTAATCCATGATATTCACTGATTTTTATTTTTATAAAAGAACAAAATATACTCAAGGGAGGTGTTGTTATGTTTCATGGATATCATCGGCATCATGGCTTTTGCGGATTATTTATGATGACCGTGGCCTCTGCAGCCATGACAATTCCGTTTTTATGTATCATGAAAAGAATGGCAAACTCCTTAGAGATAATCGCAGAGAAAAAATAGTATTATTAATATTGCCGCCTTGGAGGCGGCCCTTTTTCTGCCATCTGCATAAGGCCCTGCATGCAAAAACCCCCATCACTGGCCGTTCTTGTCCTATCCCACCATGACCAAAACGATGCACTATCAACATGTAAGAGAGATTTTATTTCTTTCAGTTATCTTCTCGCACTTTCACTAGCCGCCTTAGTCATTTGCCAAGCTCTATTTTCGTAGCCCCTTTTAAATTAGGTTCTCCCATCTTAGCCACTCCCAGGCAAATTATCATCCCCGTGATAAACTAAGATTGTCCACATTTTATCCGTCCTAATGGGTGAGGCTTTTTGTTTTACCTGTGTTGCATGAAATGGATGCACTACAAAACTACTGACTAACCAACGGAACTCAAACATAAGAACACTTCTTAATATCAGACATATACTATTGTAAATTTAAGGAAAGGAGTGTTCAGTTTGGGTAATTTTCGTAAAATGTATCTCTGCCCTTACTATCCATATATGCCAATGTACAGCCCAGGATATTGGAATCACTTCCCTAATCAGTATATTCCTTATAAAGATCAAGCCAGTGCTCCAATTAAATTAATAGATTATGGGCCTCACCCATTTGCTATTAACATTGAAGAAGCTACAAAGCAGAATAATAATTTTCGTATGACTTTATGGACAGGAGACTATTTACAGCTCACCTTGATGAGCATTAATGTGAGAGAAGACATAGGTTTAGAAATGCACCCCAACCTTGATCAATTCATACGTATTGAAGAAGGATTAGGACTTATTCAAATGGGAGATAGCAAGGACAGGTTGGATCGTCAAGCACATGTCCAAGATGATTACGCGATTATTATTCCTGCTGGTAAATGGCACAATCTAATTAACATAGGCAATGTACCGCTTAAATTATATTCTATTTATGCACCACCTGAGCACCCATTCGGAACTGTTCATAGAACAAAAGAAGAAGCTGAAGAACACCACAGACGTGCATAACAAAAGAAATTTCTAAAAAGACTTAATTCCCATATACTCCTCTAGTATTTCAAGGCTTCCGAAATTTCGGAGGTCTTTTTATTTTTGGGCGTTGGTAAAATTTTATCCAATAAATTTTTATCCAGCGTAAGACACAATCATAAATTTTTCATAAAGGACCACGGTACATTGTGCTGTTAGTTGTGAGTACCTTAAGTGTTGGAATTGCTAATTTGTTTCACTGGCGGTGTTGGTGTAAATAATGTTTTTAGCTTAATGTGCCGTTCCATGAAATGTGCAGGAAAGAAATATTTATTATATAATGTTTTTACATTTCCCACTTGATCTTATTATTTACCTTCTGTAAGGAGTGTTAACATTCTATGAATATACCAATTTTATGGTACCGGGAAAAACAAGTAGAAAGAACCATCAATAATTTAGAAAAGCATAACATCCTCGGTTTTTATGTTAAAGATGAAAATGAACTATTGATCAAAATAAAAGAACTAATCAAAGAAGCTTCTGTTGTCGGAGTAGGTGATTCAATGACTCTTTTTGAGACAGGAGTTATTGATTTACTAAGAAACGGGAAATACCATTTCTTAGATAAATACAAAGATGGACTAACTCGTGAGGAAAAAGATCAATTATATAGGGCTATTTTTAATTCAGATACGTTTTTATCCAGTACCAACGCTTTAACTGAGGAAGGAGAACTTTTTAATATTGATGGTAATGGAAGTAGAGTAGCCCCCATGATTTACGGTCCAAGACAAGTCATAATTATAGCAGGCATTAATAAGATTGTTAAGAACATTGAAGAAGCTGAAAAGAGAGTAAGAAATTATGCCGCACCATTGGATGCAAAAAGACTCAACAAGAAAACACCCTGTGTAGCGTTGGGATATTGTGTTGACTGTAAAAGTGAAGAAAGAATTTGCAACTCTTTTGTAACTATAAAGAGACAATTTATTAAGGACAGGATCAAAGTAATAATTGTAGGAAAAGAACTGGGCTACTAGCCTTAACCCGATGGCTATTTAAGGGAGGCCCAAGGATGCCAAACAATTATTTCTTTCATAATTCACCACCAAATTCGATAATTTACCATAAAAATTTAATATTGCTTTAATATTGCCGTGATATACTCAGAACATCCTCTGTTTAATATAGATCCTCTTCTTGTTTCACCGCTTTATTGGCGGTGTTTTTTTCTGCAAAAGTCGGCAGGCATACTTGAGTTTATTATCATTTATCTTTAGGAACTTAAACAAAATTTTTCATATTTTTTTAGAGTGTTTCCTTACCTCCTTCTTTCATTCTGTCACATTATACATATTTATGAATATTATGGAAAAAAGGAGGTTATTTTTATGGCATTTGGATTTGGTCCGTTTTTTAGACCACCCTTTTTTAGGCCGCCTTTCTTTCGGCCTCCGTTTTTCAGACCCCCGTTCTTTGGTAAAAATCAGAAAAGCAAGTCTTCAGTAAGCAACAAACCTAATAAAAAAAGGTAATCTTGCCTAGCATTGACAAAGGGGTTCGAGAGATTATTCTCTAACCCCTTGCACGGAGCAATACAGAATTCGGAATAAAATTAATATTTTTAGCCCCTTAGATACCTATTCCCGTTTGAATTCCCTTGTTTAGATTTTGTTGTCCTGGAGATTTTTTGGGGATTTTCGAAGATGAAGATAATGAAAAAGCCCCTACCTAAAGGCAGAGGCTTGCGAGGAAAAGAATTGAAGTTCACTGGTATTGTCGTACATCATTGTAATACAGGGGACCATGGTTATCAATCAGACTATGGTCCTATTCCCTCAGAAACAATTCAACCTGTGCCACCCTAATATCCCCGTGATTATGTTGGGTTGCCAGTAACGGGTAAGAAACGCATCTAAAATTTATAGTGTATTTGTTATGATTACCTGATCGTCAATGAAATTCACCTGTGCCTGTAAAGCTTCTGCAACAGCACGAACCGGTAACATTACTCGTCCATTCTGATATTCAGGAGCAATATCCATTATAACTGTAGTTCCGTTCGTAATCATTTGATTACTCCCTATGGTAAGCACAATACTTTGAGAACCCTTGTTTATTGTCACTTTGTCATTATCAAAAAGTATATCTTGGTCATCTACTCCTAGTGAGCTTACTAAATATCGAATAGGTACAAACGTTCTGTTATCTTTAACATAGGGAACTACATCCATTGCTTTGGACACACCGTTATAATTGTAGAGCTGGGAACCTACTTTAAAAACTACCGATATGTCTGTGGGTGAGTCAATTACCTCACCAAGGCTGATCTTGCTAATTACTTTATCTACGTCATCAAAAAGCGAACCGCTTTGATTAATTGCTTCACCTGACAAATCTAAATAGAGGGGTCCATCCGGAACTTTACGGCTAATAGTAAGCCTAATATCCCGCATACTTATCGTGCTAGGAGTACTACTTTCGCTTTTAATAGTTACCTTAATATATTCTCTGCCAGCACTGCTAAAATCGTTTATTACTGAATCAATTTTTAGGTCACCGCTGACAACCTCAACTTCGGGTAAGGTGGCAAAAGTAACTCCGCTAGGCAGCGTAAAATAAATAGGAAGCTTTTCCTTAAATGCCCCCTTTATTGTTTCATTAACCGTTATGTCTTCTACCTTTTGGTTTGGTAACCCTAATTTTAAAGAGGTGCTTGCCGCGAAAGTAGACGTTGGTAAGACAAGTAAGCAAATAAGAGTGAAAACAACCAAAGTCTTTATAGACCTTACCTTCAATTCAATTCCTCCTCAAGAGATATCTTTATATAGTTAGACGAAACAGTAACGATATAGTTCCTCCGTAAAGATAAACACCGCTTTTTAAGCCGCAAGGCTTAGAAGCGGTGTTTTTTAAAGTTCATATTTCCATACCTCTACATTTGCTTTAATTTACTAACAAGTTTTAATATATCAAAAGCACAATATAAAATTGCCCCAAAAACAACGAGCCACCACGTCAGCTTAATCCTTGGCACTATTTTAGAAATAACATACAATACGCAGTAAGATACCACTATTCCGGAGATAGCATTTAGTATATTAAAGAAAATCAGTTTATCAACTTTCTCCTTTATAATTTTCCACATAAAAAGCTCTGTTATAAATTCTACCAGAAGTAATGCAATAAACCCAGTAACAAACAATGTTAGCCCCGTAACTATCGTTGTTAATTTGTTTTCAAGCATATCCTTTATCTTTATAGGAGATGTCATAATATCCCCCCCTAAAAATTAGTTGCTTAGGGAAAATATATTCAAAAAAAGTAATATGATCAATGAATTTTTTAAAATAAGTGCATGAAACCAAACTTTACAATAAAAATTCAAAAGGCCCGGAAGCTTCGCAGGGGAATATTTCTACTTATTAAGTTGCTCAGCAATCTGATACAACGCTTTAGACATATGAAAAATTTCACCTACCGAAGCCGAGATTTCCTCCACCGAAGCTGTTTGTTCCTCAGATACTGCCGCTATTTGGTGGATCTGCTCGCCTAATTCATCGATAGCAGTTCTTATCATAGTAAGAGTATCGGTGATTTCCTTGACGGATCCGGTGGTTCTTGCAGCTAGTTTACGTATTTCCTCTGCAACTACGTTAAATCCCTTCCCTTGATCTCCTGCTCGAGCCGCCTCAATCGCAGCGTTCAAACCAAGTAAATGAGTCTGTGCTGCTACATCCTTAATCAGGTTTAGAATAACATCTGTCTTTTTTACGTTGTTACTAATGGAATCAGCTTGTCCTGAAAGATTCGTTGCGGAAGCTGCTAATTGCTCAGAAGCAGCTGTTAAGCCACTGGTAGTTTGAGCAATGACATCTAAATGACTCCTCCAATTTCCTAGCATCGCCTAGCAAAGCATCTTGTATAGCAGTAGGCTGTCCCAGTAGAAGCGAGCCAATTATTTCGCCTCCTGTATCGTAGAGTGGTACCCCTATACCAAGAAACGCTACCCCAAACAGTTCCGGGCCAATTTTTGCGGTGATACGACTTCTGCTTTTCAAAACCTTGTCTGCTAAACTACCGGCTTTTATTGAATCATTGGTAGTAATTCCTTGATTAAGAAGAGTTCCCGGTTGATAATAAAGATATTTCTCATGGTCCGTTACACCCAGAGCTGATTCAGGTCCGAGCAGCATTTTAAAACTTTTAGCCATTTCAATAACATATTCCCAATTGTGGTTGATCACTTGGTCACCCCCTATTCTTTAGCTAATTCTATATCTTATTTTTCAACAGCTATTATAAGAATCCTTTGAATTCCAATCTTTTTTGAAAAAAATTGTATACGCCATTAACTTAAAGGCAGTTTGGTAAACCTACCACTCAAGAACTTGCTTAAAAAAGCTATCTCAATTGTGAAACAACATGTAGGCAAAACCTAATTGAGGCAAGGTAACACTTTCCATATTATACCATATAATATGGATAACTAAGAGCAAGTTGCTTTTAGTTATCCCCCTTCCTAACTCGGCAGTTATTGCCGGGTTTTTTTTGTAAAGACTTGATAGAAGCCTAACATAATTTTTGACCCGGCCTTAAAGGCCAGGTCAATACGGAGAGTTATTTATTACCCCAAAGGGCAGTAATTATAGTACCCAAAAATAATTCAATTATAATTGTTAGATAATTACAACTTCATCATCATGATTAATCACTAAAGGTACTTGATAATTGTTCTGCTATATTATTAAGTTCTTCTACTTGATTAACCATTGCCTGAAGTGCCTGGGACATTTTATCTGTACTTTCCGCTATGGTTACTGCCTGTTTCTCGGTTTCTACGTTTGAGTATTGAATCTCTCGGATAACATCTTTAACCCTATTTACAGATTGTGCACTGCTATCCGCTAGCTTCCGGACTTCGTTGGCAACTACATTAAAGCCTTTACCATGTTCACCTGCTCTGGCAGCCTCAATCGCAGCATTTAGGCCTAATAGCTTTGTCGATTCTGCTATATTACGTATAAAACCTAAAATATCTTCGGTATTAGCTGCTTTTTTCATGGCCTGCTGAGCTGTCTCTGCCAAGATCGAAGTGGTACCGGCCTGTTCCTCAGACGTGGCAGCCATTTCTTGAATAAAGCCCGTTAGGGACTCCAACCCAGTTTTTAATTGTCCTGTAGTTTTTTTAGCCAGCTCTTGTGCAACATCACGTTGTAGACGCAATTGAATAACTTGGGCAGCAAAGGATGCAATCGGTTTTACAACCTCAGGATCACCAGTAATACCAATAACGCCTACCCTTTCATTTTGGTAAGATATCAGTACGTTAGAACCGGCACGGACATTAGTTAATCTTGCTGCCTCTTCTTGGGTCACACCATAGTAATCCATTTCACCTTGCATCATTCTTCTGGATATATCGTGAATGGAACCTTCTCTACCTGGTATAGTACTGGCTATAACAATGCCCCCAGGTCCAAAAATACTAATATTTTCGTTTAGTTCTTGGGCGATCATATGTACCATTTGCCTTGCGAAGTTCTGATTTATTTCGATAGTCATTTAGTTAGCTCCTTTTCGCAGTGATGATTATTAGATTTATGATTTTCCGGAATCTAACAGAATCTATTTAAGTATTTTTAAAATCAGTTACTCCGACCAGCCCAATTCCTGGGTAAGTTCTTTAATATGGGCTCTTAATTGGCATTCCTCTACTTTTAGTTTACCAATTTGCGTACGAACTGCCATTAAATCTTTGACCAGTTCATTTACATGTTCGAGTTTTTGACGATTCCTATAGCTATTAATATCTGTAATCATGCTACCATCATTCCCCATCAGATAATAAATTATCCAACTCTGCAGTTAGTTTCTGAATAGATTTCTTCAATTCCACCTCTTTTTCAAGCAGTTGAAAATAACCGTAGTAATCTAAGCCCTGTTGTTGTTGCAAATGAACCAATAGTTCAATCTTAACATCTTTAGGCATTTTTTGAATTATATCATGATAGTCAGGAAGCTCAAGGTTCTTAAATATTTGTAGGTATTGCCTTACTTCAATAATTTCCTTAACCAAGCTATTTAGCTTTTCCAGTTGCCGTCGTTTCCGATAATCAGAAAGATTAGTTATCATGCACGATCACCCTAATTCCTTGTTTCGACATTAATTTATTAGCTTCCTGCAGCTTAATAATCAAAAAGAATTCGGATCGGCATTATTCTCCGATCCGAATTCTTAGCATAACTGACTCCACAATTTAGCTGTACATATATCTTTAAGTAATATTTTATCGTAACTTGATTTACCGGAAAAGGCATTGCTCGGATAGTCCTCTAAGCTAGGGTCTGCCTGGTATTGTTCATGCATAAAAGGTTTTTGACCAGCTTGCTTGCTTTGCATTAACCACATACGAACCAATTCGTCCATCCCTGAATTGACCAACTGAGATCGTAATTCCCGCGCTCGCTCTGTAGATTCAATACAAACGAAACTCTGGCACACTAGGGAACGAGCCAGATAACTGGAGCAAATGCGTTCTGTTTGGTCAAGAAAGCTACAAGCACCATCCAACGTAAAGCCCAAGCTAATATCTACCACAGCACCTTCTACATAAACATAACAGTGGTCTTTAAGAAAAGACAGTACTGGCCAAGGCCCCTCCAGAGCTAACAATTTTTCCATTTTTTCTACATAATTAAGCACATCAATGCTAGTAAGGGGAATTCTTTCCCAACAACATTCATCACAACCACGGCAGGGAGGGTCCATACTATTTTCTATCCAAATATTGATAGCATCCAGATAATCTTGAATTGTTGCATCAGGGTTTAATACCTCTACGTCAAGAAATTTATCCTGTGTTTTAAATACCTTGATTTTCAAAATTTAATCCCATCTTTCTTAAATACCAATACATTGTGACCCCTATAAGTAAATAAACCAGCCAAATAAATAAAAAAGCAGGGAAAACTCCCTACTTTTTAACATCTGGAGCGGAAGACGAGATTCGAACTCGCGACCCTCGCCTTGGCAAGGCGATGCTCTACCACTGAGCCACTTCCGCATTAGCAAGTTTAATATACCATATCACTCAAAACTTGTCAAAACGAAATTGTTCATATCTAGACATTTTTCTTACCTGGTTTTTACCTGATTCACATAAATTCCCTGGTAGCTACTATTCTATTCCTCATCAATAAAACATAAAAATTTAATATCTAGAACAGAAGGGGGCGATTAATGAAAATTAAATGGTAAGACACTACTAGCATGGTTCGACCGATCCGGCAAATGTTTTCTTGCCCAGTATTAGCAGGATTTCGTTTTATTGGATAGAATAAATGCAAAAAGGCGAGGAGGGTTTGCCATGTATAAAAAAATTTTAGTACCTTTGGACGGTTCGGATCGTTCGACCAAAGCCCTATCCCACACAGTAGAACTAGCTCTCAAATTGGGTTCTCAAATCACCCTAATGCATGTAGTGCCCAGTTTACCACCCTATGTAAATACTGCCGTGGATAGATTGGGTCAGGCACAGCAATCGATCATTGATGAGTTGATGAGAAATGGCAAAGAAATGTTGCAGCAATACGCCTCTTCCATTTCAGATAAAGGTATCGAAGTTAAAACTTTTACCGTAATGGGTCAACCGGCAGATGAAATTATCGAAAAAGCGATTAAGGAGAATTACGACTTGATTGTAATTGGCAGCCGAGGCTTAGGAGAAATTAAGGGATATCTAATGGGAAGTGTTAGCAACCGTGTCTCTCGGCATGCTGTCTGCCCGGTACTAATTATACGTTAACAACTTCATAGCTGGATAAAAGTTAGAAAAAACAAGCCTCCGCCGGCATCTAAAGACCTGGCGGAGGCTTGACTTGTTCTTTACAAAGGACTCAAGTGTTTGTCGTGATTAAATCTTTTTGTAATACTGATTAGACTCCTTGCAATTGTAATGTCAGTTGGGCAGGATAACTGGCCGGTATTGGCTTACTATCCTTAGGTTCAGTGATAACAGTAGAATTGTATGAACCCGGTGTCGGTTCCTTGGTATCATACTTAACTATCAGCGTGTGTTCCTTCAATTGCATATCTACGATAAATATTTTATAACCACTGGAAGGCTTTTCTCCCCAGGATATTTCTAATGCACGGCTACCTTCTTTATTCGTAATAATCTGTGCCGTGACACCTGTATCATTGACCCCGACTAACTGCTCAAGGTTCTTTAAAATGGCTTGTGCTTCAGCACTAGTTATTCCTTGCTTTGGTTGAAAATTCCCCTCCTGGTTAAGGTTCATGATTTTTTGTCCTACTACCAGTTTAATGTTATCCGTTGCTTTACTATTAGCTTTGGCCAAATCCTTTATCACTGGTTCCCCAGAGGATTCAACTAGGTTTTTTCCAGGTTGATGTTGCAGCAGATTGCCAATCATCTCAGCCAGTTCTTCCCGAAGAATGTTTTCAGAAGGACGGAAGAACCGATCAGAAGAATTTATAACCTGATTGTATACAAGTATCATCACAGCATCGGCATAGGATTCTTCTACTTTAACATCATCATAAAATTCTGCTACTGCCGGTGGTTTTAAAAACCGAAAGCTGTTCAAGTTTAAATTTAATGAGTTTACCATCTTTTCTGCTAGTTCAGCACGGGTAATATATTGGTTCACCTTATTGATATCAGCTACTGCAGGGGTAACAGGAGTTACTTCTGTCTTATTAATGGCATTTTTTTGCTGAGGGTGGGCTATTTTATTTTTTTCGTCTGCTTGGCTCTTCCCAATGGGATAGAGAGCCACGGCAGTTAGCAAAAGAGCCCCTGCCATTATACATGATAAACGTTTCTTCATAGTATTACCTCCTGTCACTTACATTGACGCAGAGGAACGATAACAAGTTCCATAATGTGGCTAATCCAACCAAAATATTTTAAGGACCGGAAAACACCGGTCCTATTCTTCAAAGTGGAGCTTACCACCTTCCAGACTATTCACTTTAATTAAGGATTCTATTCGGATACCGGAATTTCTCAGTGTCTTTCCCCCACCTTGAAACACTTTTTCAATTACAATGCCAACCCCTACCAGATGTGCTCCTGCCTGCTCAACTAATTTAGTTAAACCCTTGAGGGCTTCTCCCCTAGCCAGGAAATCATCCACAATAAGCACCCGATCATCTGCGGTTAAATACTCCTTAGCCACAAATACATCCACCGATTCATTTTTGGTGAAAGAATAAATCTGAGATTGGTAACATTGCTGATCAAGGGTTGAAGGTTTTCTTTTTTTAGCAAAAAGCAATGGTGCCTGCAAAGCCATAGCAGTGGTTAGGCCCACTGCAATACCAGAGGCTTCCACCGTTAAAACTTTGTTGATCTGGGTGCCGGCGAAACGCCGGGCAAATTCACGTCCAATTTCTAACATTACCTCGGGATCAATCATGTGGTTAATAAATGAATCCACCCGCAAGATCTGTTCAGAAACCACTTGACTATTATTTTTCATTTTCTCTGTAAGTAATTGCATTAGGAAACCCTCCACATGTTAGCGTTCTTCTCGGTCATAGGGCACGCCTAAAGCTCCCGGGGAACCAACCCGGTTGGCCATTGCTTTGCGAGTCACCATTATTAATACCAAAATAGTAAATATGTAGGGTAGCATTTTTAAGAAGAAAGAAGGGATAGCAATTCCCATGGCTTGGGCACGGAAGCCAAAGGCATCAATACCACCAAAGATATAACTGCCTAACATGGCTCGCAAGGGATTCCAGGTAGCAAAAATAACCAGGGCCACCGCAATCCAACCACGACCCGCTGTCATATTTTCCAACCAGGTAGGTGCATAAGCCAAAGAAAGATACGCCCCACCTAAGCCAGCTAACATCCCACCTAAAGTCACATAAAAATATCGTACTTTATAAACACTGACACCTAAAGAATCCGCCGAAGCAGGGTTTTCTCCCACCGCACGCAGGTTTAATCCTAGGCGAGTGCGATAGATCAGAAACCAAAGCACTGGTACTACTATATAAGATAAATAAACCAATTGATCGTGTTGAAAGAAAACAGGCCCAATAAAAGGTATATCGCTTAGAATACCCAAATTTACAGGCTTAAAAGCATTCTCAATCGGCACACCAATATAGGGCTTACCGAGAAAACCGGATAATCCTGTCCCAAAGAGGGTAAGTGCCAGACCTGTGACCACTTGATTTGCTTGTAAAGTCACCGTTAAAAAAGCATGGATTAACGCCATTAGGCCTCCTCCTACGAGAGCGGCCAAAACCCCAAGCCAAGGATCATTGGTCTTTACAGCGAAAATAAAACCACTAACCGCACCGACTAACATCATACCTTCAACACCTAGATTGAGAATACCGGATCTTTCGGTTAACAGTTCTCCCAGGGCTGCGAAAAGTATCGGGGTTCCTGCAGTTATAGCGGTAGCCAAAATAGTAATGAGAAATTCTTGGGTCACTGGCTACACCTCCACTTTTCCTTGGTTCTTTAAGACAATGCGGAAACGGTTAAAAAATTCGCCGCCTAAGACAAAGAATAGTAACGCTCCTTGAATCATAAACACGATGGCTGCAGGAACACCAGTGGTTTGTACACTGTAACCACCAACCTGCAAAGCGCCCAGCAGAATGGCAACCAGGATAATTGCGAATGGATTAAGCTTGGCCAACCAAGCCACGATAATGGCAGTGTACCCGTAACCAGGACTTAGACCTTGCTGCATTCTTTGGGTAATGGCTGAAACCTCCGCCATCCCAGCTAAACCAGCAATGGCACCACTGACAAACATCACCAAGATAATATTCTTTTTAATATTCATACCTGCGTAACGGGCGGTTCGAGGGCTTTCGCCAATTACCGTTACCTCATAACCCCAACGGGATTGTTTAAGAACAAACCAGAGTAAGACTGCGATTGCCAAGGCAAAGACTAAGCCAAAGTGTACTCTGCTGCTACCAAGGGTTGGCAGCACTGCCGAAGGTTCAAAGGGCTTACTTAAGGGAAAATTCATACCCTGGGGATCTTTCCAAGGGCCAAAGATAAAATAATTTACCCACAGGATCGCTACATAGTTGAGCATAAGAGTTGTAATGGTTTCATTAACTCCCAGGTAAGCCCGGGGAATGCCTGGAATTAGGGCCCATAATCCACCACATAATAAACCCAGTAAAACCATGCCCGGCAGCATCAGGTAAACGGGCAGTTCGGGATAGGTCAGTGCCAGCCAAGATGCTCCAAAGGCGCCCATATAAAATTGCCCCTCAGCACCGATATTCCATAACTGCATGCGGAAGGCCATGGAAACACCAAGACCACAAAGCATTAGTGGGATGGCTTTGACAATGGTCTCGGAAACACCGTAAGTAGAACCAAAGGCGCCATCCAGCATGCCGCCGTAAACAGCAAACACCTGTCCCCAAGTAATACCTTTCGGAGAACTTAGTCCATTAAGATACAGAAATATTGCTCCGGTTATCAAAGCTAAGAAGACCGCTATCACCGGTATCAGAACCAACCCCATAGAGGAGGGTGCTGCTCTACGTTCCAACTTTATCACGATGCCTTAACCTCCTCAGGTTGAGAGCCTAACATCATTAAACCTACTTTTTCTGGCTCAGCTTCTGTTACAGGTAGAACTCCCATCAAAGTGCCCTTGTATAACACACCAATATTATCTGAGAGTTTTAAAAGCTCTTCCAGGTCTTCAGAAATCAAAACAATGGCAGCTCCTTTGCTTCTCTGCTCCAAGAGCATTTGGTGCACCGCCTCCGCGGCAGCAATATCCAACCCCCGCACAGGATACACCGCCACAATAACCTTTGGCTTGGCCGCCAATTCCCTGGCCAGGAGAATTCTTTGTAAATTACCGCCGGAAAGCATTTTAACCGGTGCTTCCAGGCCAGTGAGCTTCACCCCAACACTTTCTATCAGTCTAAGGGCAAACTCCTTGGCTAGTTTTCGGTTTATAAATGGACCCCTGCCCAGCCCAGGTCTACGATACTCTTTTAAAATTAGGTTATCTATCGCACCAAGGTTGGGCACAAGTCCAGAACCCAGACGGTCTTCCGGGATATAACTGACACCTTCTTCAATAATCTCCCTGGGCGAAAAATTACTAACATCTTTACCACAAAGGGTAATGCTACCCCCAGTCAAGGAGCGCAAACCCACTATGGCTTCTGCCAGTTCCCGTCGTCCGTTGCCTGCAATACCGGCAATACCTAAAATTTCTCCTTCTCGTACAGATAAGGAAACATTACATAAACCCGCTCTGTTGCTATCACTGGGAGCTGAAACATCCTTAAGTTGAAGGATCGGTTGACCCAAATTCCCCAGCTTTCTTTTCGTTGGAGCAATAATGTCTTGCCCCATCATCAAACGGGCCAATTCCCGTTCATTTACTTGACTTCTTTCCCGGGTTGCCACAGATTTGCCATTTCTTAAAATGGTAACCCGGTCGGCTACTTCCATCACTTCATTTAATTTGTGCGTGATTAGAATAACTGATTGTCCCCTTGTTGTCATTTGTTTAATCACCTGAAACAATTCCCTGGCTTCTTGGGGAGTCAACACAGCCGTCGGTTCATCCAATACAAGAAGTTTGGAACCCCGGTACAGCATCTTAACAATTTCCACTCTTTGTCTCTCGGCGACAGATAACTGCCATATTTTGGCAGTTGGGTCGACTTGCAAACCATATCCTTGAGACAGTTCTGCAATTTCTTTCTCTACCTGTTTGGTATTCATTGTAAATCCGGCATCTTTGCTGCCGAGAATTACATTTTCAGCCACCGAAAAGGTTTCAACTTGTTTAAAATGCTGATGCACCATGCCAATACCAGCTTTAATGGCCTCGCGGGGTGATTTGAAGCTTACCTGGTGACCTGCCACATAGATTTCTCCGGCGTCAGGACGGTAAAGGCCAGATAAAATAGACATCAAGGTACTCTTACCGGAACCATTTTCCCCCAGCAGTGCTAATATTTCTCCCCGTTTCACCTGCAGTTCCACCTGATCATTAGCCAGCACGCCCGGAAATTTTTTGGTGATTTGCCGCATGTCAACCAGTAAGCTTTCAGTCATTTTATTCTCCCCCTAAATTTGTCTGCTGGCAGGATAACCTGCCAGCAGACAAATTAGATTTTTATTTATTTAGGAATTGTACCCTCTACACCTTCCACAAACCAATCAAAGGACAGCATATCGGCATCGGACATTTTTTGGCCGGCAGCCACTCTTTCTTTCCCTGTTTGATCTTTAACGGGTCCGTCAAAAACATCAAACTTACCTTCAATCAATTCTTGTTTTTTGGTTTCTACCAATTGTTTTACATCTTCAGGTACCATGGGACCAAAAGGAGCCAGATCTACAATATTATCAGAAATAGGACCCCAATATTGATCGCTCTTCCAGGTACCTTCTTTAATCGCTTTAACTGTATTTACATAATAAGGACCCCAGTTCCATACAGCGGAAGTCAGAACAGCCTTGGGAGCCATTTTGCTCATATCGCTGTTGTAACCGATCCCGAACTTACCTTTTTCTTCAGCAGCCTGCTGAGGACCGGGGGTATCCTGGTGCTGGGCAACTACATCGGCACCAGTTTCTAACAAACTCTTGCCGGCTTCTTTCTCGGCGGCGGGATCATACCAGGTGTTGGTCCAAACCACGTTAACTTTAGCATTGGGATTTACAGATCTCACACCCTGTGTAAAAGCGTTGATACCACGGACCACTTCGGGAATGGGAAAAGCAGCTACATAGCCAATGGTGTTGGTTTTCGTGGTTTTACCAGCAACGATACCGCTTAAATAACGGGCTTGATACATCCGGCCAAAATAGGTACCTACGTTATCCGCAGTTTTATAGCCGGAGCAATGAAGGAATTTAACATCAGGATACTTTTGGGCTACCTTAATAACAGGATCCATATAGCCAAAGCTGGTGGCAAAAATAATTTTGTTACCCTTTTCTGCCAGCTCGGTCAGTACACGTTCAGAGTCAGCTCCCTCAGGAACCGATTCCACAATGGTTGTTTCTATATCTGGCATTTCCTTTACAAGATATTGACGACCTAGATCATGAGCATAGCTATATCCGCCATCTCCTACTGGTCCTACATAAATGAAAGCAACTTTCAGCTTATCCGTGGCTGCGTCTTTTTTACCCTCTTCTGCTGCCTTAGGTTTCTCTTGACTGCCACAACCTACAAGGGCTACAGCTAATACCAAGGTAAAAACAATAGTTAAGATTTTTTTGCTCAGTTTCACCTAATTGACCTCCTAGTTTTTTGGTATATTTTTTATTTCTAACTAGCTAAAAAGTTAAGCCATCCCTCCCCCGCCCCCATAACTTTTTTAAAATACTTATGTATTATGTAAAAATTTCTTATGTAAAAAATTCTAATTTTAGGAATAGATGGGCAACTTATTGCCAATACTTAGACTAAAGCAATTTGCTTTAGTAATTTTGAGGAGGAAATACATTGCAAGGTAAGGTTAAATGGTTTAATGCCAACAAAGGCTACGGTTTCATTGAGTCCGAGTCTGGTACCGATGTATTCGTACATTACTCAGCGATTCAGACCGAGGGGTATCGTACCCTGGAGGAAGGTCAACCTGTTGAATTTGATGTAGTGGAAGGGACTCGTGGCCCACAAGCCGCTAATGTTAATAAAATATAATAAAAAAGCCCAGCACGATAGGTTTCAATACTCATCAGAGTGAAACCTACCGCCTGGGCTTTTATCCCTTTCGGTGTAACGTCGAAAAAGACGCCTGTACCGCTTGGACCGAACCAACCCTGAAAAGGTTGTGGAACCCTAGGTACACTTTCCCTCCGTAGTTAGGCAATTACGGTTGCCATGTAGAAACGCCCGGGCCAATTCCCAGGCATATACGGAAACATATTGTATACAAGATCATACTACCAAGACTGAGAAGATTTGTCAACGAGCAAATAGTATTACTGACAAAATGTGATAAGTTCCGAGAAATTGGGAGCTTTTTGTTTTTTAAGGAATACAATAATGTGTAGAAAACTGTCTATTTACTTACACCTTTGCACTAATTTCCATTTTCTAGTTAATTGGTGTGAGTTGGAATATTATCTACATTATCAACAGGAGGAATGTTCATGGTTATTTGCCCATACTGTCAGAAAGAAATAGCTGGAGAGCTTGATACTTGTCCGCACTGCGGTGTCACTATGATCTATTTTTATCAATGCCACCGTTGCCATCAAGAAATTGCTGCTACTGGTATATTAAAATTTTGTCCTCTCTGCGACGCCAATTTTTCCGATCAAATGAACTAACTCACTGCCGAATATAATATACCTCTTGGGCTGGTACTTGGATAAGCTCCCGTTCCGGATAACGTAGGGCAGTTAAATATCCTCCCATGGCACAGCCAGTGTCGATATCAATAGTATTGTTTCTAAATTCAGGCTTTTTCACCGGTGTATGACCATAGACTACTAAGGCTTTGCCCCGGTAGTGTTTTGCCCAATCTCGTCGCACCGGCAAACCATCCGGGGTTACTTGCCCCGTGGTATCCCCGTAGAGACAAAAACTCTCGATCTTTTTACCAACCCTGCCGATCATCTGCTCTTTAATTCCGGCATGAGCAACTACCAAATTTCCATTATCCAGTAGTAAATAGGGAGAGGATCTCTGATAAAAATCAGTAAATGCCTTAGTAAAGATTTCTCTTTCCACAGAGGTAAGCTTCTTTAATTCCTCAACTGTTTTTTCCAAACCATATTTTACCTGCACGGAACGTCCAGCCAAATACCTACTAAGTTTTTTGCAATGGTTTCCCGGTACATATAGGGCATTTCCCATCTGCACCATTAGCATTGCCATTTTTATGCTCTTTAAACTACTGGGACCTCGATCGCCTAGGTCCCCTAGAAAAATAATCTTTCTTCCTGCAGGATGGTAAAAACTATCTTGCTTTTGATGGTAACCCAAAAGAGTCAACATTTCCTTTAACTCAGCCAAACATCCATGAACATCACCGATAATATCAAAGGGACCTTTTTCCTTACTAAGATCAAAGTTCAAGGGATAGTCCTCCTAATCAATGAAAACGCCCGGTAGATACCGGACGTTCTCTACATTAAAAGAAATCTTCCTCATCTTCCTCTGTATTCAGCCAATCGATAACTGGGTCATAGCCGATCACTCCAACAGCGGTAGATTTTAACCCCAGCAAAGTCATACCCTTGCCAAAAAGAGAACCTTTGAAATTTTGGGATCGTCCCAGACCGATAAAAGCTAAGCCACCTACCACGCTAAGAAGGCGTTCAGTGGAATTCATATTTTGCCGCACGGATCTTCACCTCCCTTTTTATTATGGTCTGTGAAGATCAATGTTTACCCCACGAAATTTCTGGTTGCGTTGGTTTTAATTGATAAATATTTCTTCAGAAAATCTTTTTATGGGCTTAAATTCCTGCCAACCACATCGATTGCAGCCGAGTAAATGAGTGCAACACTCTGCTGTATATCCCTGATAACCATCCTCATATATTTTTTGGTCTTCATAGGCACTGTAAGGATCAAAAAAGTCCTGGATCAGTCCATAATCCGCTAATGTATCGCCACAATTGGGACAAATATGGTTTAAAGTATACAGCCTATTACAAAGCACACATACCTTATCCAGGGTTTCTCACCTCTTTTTTACGTAAGCTTTCCCAGATACGTTTATTTGCATGCGGCAAGTCTCTTTTCGCTGAAGAAGCTGCCAGATAAACTCAACGTCTACCCTCGCACTTCAATCGTAACTGCTTCTAGCAAAAACCTTAGCTTTTCTCACAATGAGAGCAATGGGGCACCATTATTTTGCCAGCGAATATCTTCTCTAGTCGATTTACACCTGACCACCGAGAGAGTATATACGTTATTAGCACTGCCAAAATAAGTCTACCTGCTAAAATGATGATTCCATTAGCTCCCACAGCCATAAAAAGTGCCGTATCTTCCAGCACCGAATGACATAACACCAAAAAAACATTAATAAGAAATAAATCCCGCCAGGTTAAATCACCATTTTTAACACTCTCAATAATGACTCCAGCACCATAGGCTAAACCAAAAATTAAACCAATGACTAACGGAAATGCCCCTTTCTGGGATAGACGGAAAAATCTCATAACCGGGGCCATCCAGCCAGCCATTCCATCTAGTACATTCATATCTTTGGCAACTTCCAAGAAGATCATTAGTGGAATGATAATCACAGCCATTTGAAAAACACTTTTAAAACTGCCCTGTAAGGCAGTCCTGATAAATTCAGACCATGCTATAACTTCCATCAGTTACGTCCTCCCCGTTTAAAACCTAGAGTAAAATGTTTACTACGATTCCTGCTATAATAGCTAATAGAATGCGGCTTAGGCCCACAAACCAGGGATTAATGCCGCATTTTCCCGCTACCGCACTTTCCACAATGAGCGAATGAGATAGCAATAGCATTAGGGCCATAATGTTAATCTCCTTACTATTTAATGGCAGGGAAGACATTACGCCCAAGGCCCCATAAATGTTTAGCACATTGCCCACCACCAGAGCTAGAGATGCCTCTCCCGGTAAGCCCACATATTTCATAAAGGGGGAACAAAAATCCGAAATTTGTTTTAAAAGAGGCGTAAAACTTAATAAACTAACCGCTACATAAATCGGCACCACCACCTTAGACAATAGCCAGGTAGTGGACAAACCTTTATAGAAACCTCTCTTAAAGGTATCAAAAGTGACCACGTGAAAAACCTCCCTATTCGAAACATACGTTTTAAATTCCTCATGGATTCAAGCAGTCCTACCAAAAAGAAGCAATCATGTAAGGCCGGTTCAAAATCAGAACCGGCCTTACGCTATATTAACCCATCATTAATTATACAAGGACCCGGTTGTCACCTACCCGGCGGGTCACCCTCTCACGATCAAGGGTTTCCAATAAGGGTAAAATGTACTTGCGAGAGGTATTTAGTAAATCCCTGGTTTGCGCTACTGATAGCTCCCTATTTTGACTAAGATAACCAATAATCATCTGCTTAGCTTCCCGGTAATGCTCTGCAGCAAAGAACAACTCTTCGTCCGCCAATTTTACCAGTTTTTCTGTCCGTAACAGGTACTGTAAATACTCTTGTGCTTCCGTTACCTTGATTTTATTTGATTTTATAATTTCCTGCCAAGAAGGGGGCTGAAATCCACCCTGTTGAACAATGGCTAGCAAGGAATTCACTGTTTTCTGGTAGACTTCCGGCAATTCCTCATTAACAGAAGGATGGGCTAACGTTTTATCCGATAGTTTTATATAGCCCTCCGCTGCTAAGGACTGAAGCAAATATTGAAAGCTTTTACTATTGATAAAAGAAAACTTTCTGGAACGCATTTCTTCCTTAGGGAAACCTTCCCTGAGAGGATACTCCAAGTGATATTGTTTTGCCAATTGTTGAATATTTTTACCCCAATCTTCGTAAACCTGCCAGGAAGCAAAAAGATCCTTCTTTTCAGAGACAATTCTTTTGATCTGTTGATCTTCTACTAGTTTTTGCACACTTACGTTCACTTCTCCCAGAGCTAAACCGATGCCTGTCGCAATATCTTCATCGCTGAATAGTCCCTGTTTACCAGCCAGAAACTGGGCAATTAATTCCTCTGGAGATCCCATTTCTTTCGTAGCCAGAGCTTCCAACACCTCTGGTCGGTAACGCTTATGTTTGGCTGCATTGGCATCAATAACGGTTCCTCCGCCAATGGTACGCATCGGAGAGTAAGAACGAATAACAAAGCGATCCCCTTTACCAGCCACAGCTTGTTCTTCTAATTCCAACTGAGCATAAATTTCTTCACCAGGCCCCAATTCCTCCCGGTCCAGCAACCGAACACGTCCTAAAATCTCATCAGTCCCCAGATAGAGTCTCACCCGGGCTCGATTTTTTAAGGGTTTGGCTGCACTTTCCAGCAACAACAACCGGACATCCATACGGTGGGACGGGTCTACACTGCCGGGGGTAACCAATACATTCCCCCGATGTACCTCTTCCACCTCAACTCCCGTCAGGTTCACTGCCGTTCGCTGCCCAGCTCTGGCCTGCTCCACCTTTTTACCGTGCACTTGCAAAGAACGGATTCTGGATGTCAAACCCTGGGGCGTAATCTCCACGGTATCTCCTAGAGAAATACGGCCAGAAAGTAAAGTACCGGTTACCACTGTACCAAAACCTGTTACCGAGAACACTCTGTCTACAGGTAATCGCAGTTTACCAATACTGACCCGTTCCTCAGTATCTTCAACAAACTGATCAATGGTCTTTAATAATTCTGGAATACCCTGTTTTGTAGTGGAAGAAACAGGGATAATGGGTGCTCCTCTAAGAGAAGTACCCTGAAGATACTCTCTGACTTCCTCGGTTACCAACTCCAACCAGTCTTCATCCACTAGATCCACCTTGGTTAACACAACAATCCCTTTTTTAACCTGCAGCAATTGGATGATATCCACATGCTCTCTAGTTTGGGGCATAACCCCTTCATCGGCGGCAATGACGAGCATAACTAAATCAATACCGCCAACACCTGCCAGCATATTCTTAATAAACCTTTCGTGTCCGGGGACATCCACAATACCAGCTTGCTTGCCACTGGGCAGCTTTAACTCCGCAAAACCCAATTCGATGGATATACCTCTTTCCTTTTCTTCCTTTAACCGATCGGTATCCATACCGGTTAAAGTCTTAATCAGCAAGGTTTTTCCATGGTCAACGTGACCAGCAGTGCCAATAACAATATGTTTCATCTACCGGACACCTCCCCGGAATTAATTACCCTGGCTATCACTTCTGCCAGTAGTTCAACTTCTTCTGGTTGGACTGTACGTAAATCCACTTGATATTTATTGTCTTGCACCCTACCCACCACTGCCGGTTCTGCTAATCGTAATTGAGCCGACATTTCCTCTACCGATAGATGCTGCACCATACAGGTAACTAAATAGGTCGGTAATTCAGCTGTAGGCATAGAGCCCCCACCCACTTGAGATGTGCCGCTGATTACCTGTACTTCGGCGGGGTAAGCTACTTTGGCTTTCAATTGAGCAGCCAGCTCCTCTGCCCTTTTCAACAAAGCACCGGGAGCCTCAGTCAACATTCTTAATGTAGGAATATTTTCTAATACATTATCCTTATCTAGATATTCTCTCAAGGTGGCTTCCAGAGCGGCCACCGTAAACTTATTAATACGGACAGCTCTGGTTAGCGGGTTCTTCTTCATTTTTTCTATCCAATATCGTTTACCAACAATAATGCCAGCCTGGGGCCCACCTAAAAGCTTATCCCCGGAAAAGGTAACCACATCAGCACCGGCAGCTACAACTTCTTGAACACTAGGTTCCTGGGGTAACCCATAAGGAGCCAAATCCACTAAAAAACCGCTACCTAGGTCTGACATCACCGGTATTTGATGTGATTGTCCAATTTGTACTAATTCATTCACCGTTGTTTCCCGGGTAAAACCGACAATTCGGTAGTTGCTGGTATGAACATGCAGCAAGAGTGCTGTATCTTCCGAGATCGCCTTTTGATAATCATGGGGATGGGTCTTATTGGTGGCTCCCACTTCCACTAGCATGGCACCACTCTGTTCCATCACCTCTGGAATTCTAAAAGAACCACCAATCTCCACTAGTTGCCCACGGGATACAATAACCTCTTTTCCCTTAGCCATGGTACCTAAAGCTAATAATACCGCGGCAGCATTGTTATTAACCACCAAAGCAGCTTCAGCACCCGTAAGGCGAGTAATAATTTCTTCCACAGGTTCGTACCGAGAACCTCGCCTGCCTGTGTTAAGGTTGATTTCTAAATTACAAAAGGAGGATGCGACTGCATCTACCGCATCCCTAGCAGCATAAGACATTAGGGCTCGTCCCAGGTTAGTATGCAGTACCACTCCTGTGGCATTAATAACACGCCGTAAATTAGGTTTTGTTTCCGCAGCAATCAGATCCGAAGTTTTTTTAACTACCAGTTGATAAATATCTTCAGGAGAACCGGTATAACTGCCGGATAAAATCTCCTGCCTTAAGCCTTCGATGGTCTTCCGAACTGCATCAACCACTACTGTCCGGGGTCGTGTTTGCAGTAAATTGAGGATTATTGAGTTTTTCATCAGATCATCAACCTTCGGCAATGATCTCAACAATGATTTGTCAATCGGCAGTTCCATGCTATTCCTCCATACCTACATGCTTTTTCCATTATAGGGTAAAATATGGCTAAAATGCAAGAAACCCAGCCTAAGCTGGGTTGATGGCGACTGACTACTGATTTTTCATAATTTGCATAAGTACTTTTTCCGTGCTAACTAAGTGGTTCATCATAACATGGCGCGCTTCTGTTTGATCACCTTTTTTTATCGCCTGATAGATTTGTTCATGATGTTGGTATAGGATCTCCGAAGTTTCTTGACTCTGATAAAGTCTTTCTCTAACAGCTTTCATGACATTCTCCATGGTCTCAGAGACAGAATTCATTATTCTTATCAGCAAGGAATTATGGGCAGCATCGGTAACTGCATAGTGAAGTTTTAAGTCATTTACCTCTCCTGAGACTCCTTTGACAATATCTTGATGCATTTTGTCCAGCCAATATTTTATTTTTTGAATATCCTCTTCGGTTCGGCGTAAGGCAGCTAGTGCGGCAGCCTCAGTCTCGACGATCTTTCTTAATTCCAGCAACTCAAAAAGAGTGTCTTTGCCGGTTACCACAGCCAGAGACATGATATCCGTCATGGATTTGGTACCTATTTCCCTGACAAAGGTTCCTTCACCCGGCCTAATCTCTATAATGCCGATGGCTTCCAACGCTCGATAGGCTTCTCGCACCGCCGACCTACCAACTTGCAAACGTTCGGCTAATTCTCTTTCCGGCATAAGCTTGCTACCAGGAGTAAGTTCACCATGCGCAATCATAGCTTTGATTTGACTAACAATTTCTTCGTATATCTTTTTAGGTCTTATAGGTTTAAATTCCAAGTCATCACCCCTGACAAATTACACCGTATTTGAATGTTTACTATTAATAATAATACAGCCAAGTAACAAGTGCAAAGGCATATTTTACTTTCTAAATAGAAAAAGCCGACTGGCATGTCTGTGGCCTTTATCCTAATGTCATAACCTAAGAAAATAGGCAAAATTTTAGTTTTCTCAAATTCACATTCACAGAATTTTTATACAGTTTAAGTGTTTAGAATAACCCAGCTTTAGCCGGGTTATCGTATCTCGTGCTCATTGTTTAGAAAGTAATATTCTTTCTGCCAACTCCTTTTCTGCTTGGGATAAATGATGTAACATAGCTGAACGTGCAGTTTGCTCATTTCCCTTAGCAATGGCTTCATAGATTGTCGCGTGCTGACCATAAAGTATTTCTGGAGTAGCAGCGGTTTGATACAGATTCTCTCTTACTACTTTCATCTCTGTCTGCATAGTTTCTGAGATAGAGTCCATTAAACGAGATAAAAGTGAGTTATGAGCTGCATTTGTGATGGCATAATGAAATTTCATGTCAGAAACATCGCCTAGATTACCCTTCTCAATATCAGCCTTCATACAATCAAGCCAGGTTCTAATAATTATTAAATCTTCTTCCGTCCTACGTATGGCTGCTAAAGCAGCAACTTCTGTTTCTATAATTTTTCTTAATTCCAGCAGTTCAAATAAAGTATTCTTACCGGTTACTACTGCCCAAGTCATAATATCAGCCATCGGTTTATTGCCAATTTCACAAACAAAGGTTCCCTCACCGGGCCTAATTTCTATAACTCCTAATGCCTCTAAAGCACGATAGGCCTCACGTACAGCGGAGCGACCTACTTGAAGTCGCTCCGCCAACTCCCTTTCGGGAAGGAGTTTATCATCTGGATGTAGCTCGCCTCGAGTGATCATTCCTTTGATCTGTTCTACAATCTCTTCATAGACTTTTTTTGCTTTGATTGGTTTGAATTCCACAAGCAGCACTCCAGGTTATTTTTCAACAGCTCTACTATCTTTCGATATAACATAGGTTATCATATCATTTACGAATCCCTTGTGTAAGAGAAAGTTATGGAATCCTAGGATTCCATAACTTTCTTAGACCTTTTAGTGAACGCTAATTTTAGCACTGTCCTTAGCAAAATTACCGTTACCCTTTTGCTTGTAAGCGTAGACGGAAATCACTACTACTACAACAGCAGTGCCTAACAGAATCATAGTACCCTGGCTGTGTAAAGCGGCGGCTGCAGCCTTGGCAGCTTCTGGAGAGATACTAGCCGCTGCTTGTTTAGCGGTTTCGTAAACAGGAATCATCCAAGTGAGCACATAGGCTTGCAGATAAGTTATTACACAAATAAACGCGGTAAAGAACAAACTGTGCAGTACGGTGAAGCGGAACAGATTGCCTTCTTTACCTACCAAGTTACAAGCAGCAGTGGCCACAGCGATAGACTGAGGAGAAATCATCTTAGCGGCAACACCACCGGAGCTGTTAGCAGCAACGGTCAGAACAGGATCTACACCGATCTCAGTGGCAGTAACCGCCTGCATTTTACCAAACAATGCGTTAGCAGAGGTATCAGAACCGGTTACAAACACACCTATCCAACCCAAAATGGGAGAAACTAGCGGGAACAACGCACCGGTTACGGTGAAAGCTTTACCCAGGGTAGGAGTCATACCGGACCAGTTAGCAACATAAGAGAAACCTAATACACAAGCAATGGTAGTTAACGGGAAAGCCAAGCTTTTCACGGTTTCAGTAAAGGTCTTCACAAAATCACTAACGCTAATTTTGAGAATAACGGCTGTAATAATGGCGGAAAGTAAGATGGCAGTGCCAGCAGCAGACAGATAGTTAAATTTGTAAATTACTTCAATTGGCTTGCCACCAGATAAAATTACGTTGTTAATAGCATCAAAGGGGATTTTGACAGTAACTGTATCCAACAAACTTTTTACGGAATTAAGACCCCAGTCACCAATGAGAATCGTCAGGATGATAAAGGGGGACCAGGCCTTAGCAATGGCACCAAAGGAATGGTTTCTTATTTCCAAAGTGGCAGCGGGTTCATCTTTAAAGCGCCAGATATTCTTGGGTTTCCAACTTCTCAGGAAGAAAACCATGGCTACGATGGAAACTAGAGAAGAAATAATATCGGGAAGCATAGGGCTCAAGTAGTTGGCAGAAAACCACTGGGCAACTGCGAAGGAAATACCACAAACCAGGATCGCAGGCATAACTTCTTTGGCACCTTTCCAACCAGCCATTATAAATACCAGCCAGAAAGGAACAAGTACGGACAAGAAAGGCAACTGACGACCAACCATCTGAGAAATGGCCATGGCATCAATACCAGAAACAGCACCAGCAGTAATAATGGGAATACCAATGCCACCGAAGGCAACAGGAGCGGTGTTAGCAATTAAGCACAGACCAGCAGCATACAAGGGGTTAAAGCCTAAGCCCACCAGCATACCGGCGGTAATGGCTACCGGGGTACCAAAGCCCGCAGCACCTTCCAGGAAGGCACCGAAGCAAAAGGCAATTAGCAATGCTTGTAAACGTCGGTCATCGGTGATGGCCGCAATAGAATCTTTAATAATTTCAAACTGCCCACTTTTAACAGTTAACTGATATAAGAATACGGCAGTTAATACAATCCAGCCAATGGGGAACAAGCCGTATAATGCACCGTAGATTGAGGACCAGATAGCCAGTCCAGCAGGCATATCATGGACAAATACAGCAATAATAATGGCTAGAAGTAAAGTAATACCTCCTGCAATATGGCCTTTCATTCTAGCAATGGCCAGAGCATAGAACATAAATAGGATAGGAATAGCAGCCACAAGGGCAGAAAGGAATAAATTATCTAAGGGATTAATTACTTGAGTCCATGGCATATGATCTTGTCTCCTTTACTATGTTGTGTGATAGACTGCAAGTTTTTCGTTTTAGCAAGCAAATAATAACAAAATACAATTAGCATAAAATTAGAAAAATTGCGATAACATAAAACGCTTAACGATGCTCTTTTTTCCCCTACCACCTCCATACATATTTTTTATGGCTTTAGACCTGTTAGCCTATTGGCTAAATGGTATGACCGCCAAAACACACTTATTTAGCCATTTTTACAACCCCAGGATCCTTTGCCCATGACAGAAGATTATATAAATTCTTAACACTTATGGGCACCAAGGGTAAAACTTATGCCGTTGTGTGAACACTGCTGGCATAATTGGTTCTTCTACCTTACTCCATTAATATTCTTAATTGTGTTTCAATTTCCGTAATTCATATTATAGTAACTATTGGTTTGCTAGTCAACCATTAAGATGGTCTGACCACTTGTAATAATAACGACATTTCGACAAATTTTTATAAAACCCCTGCTAAATCAAACATATTTTTAAAAAATTTTTACTTTTATGACCATTTACCGTACATTATTGATTTTATTTAGTAGACAATTTTCAAAATGTATAAAAAGTCTGTTGCACAATGAAATAACAACCGATTGCTAAAGGTAAAACCAAAAGTCGAGGTCAAAAAAGAGTGGGAGTGTCACAAAAAAGCGTTTTGCGACACTCCCAGCTTACCTTTAATCATCTTCGCTTTATATATCGATGTTAGCTACACTCTAAATTTACTAGTAATCTGAGTTAATCTTTCCGCCAACTGGGAAAACAACTGCACAGAGGAAGCTACCTCTTGCATTGCTGCTGTAGACTCTTCTGCAGACTTTGCTACCTCAGAAATTGAGTTACATGTTTCTTGGGCACTCTCTGTTATTTCCTCAATCTTGCTAGTCAAGTCTTGTACCTTGTCGATAATATTGTAAAAGGATTTGCCAGTTTCATTAACCACATTCACACCTTGCTCTACTTTGTCGACACTCTCAAACATAACCTTAACAGATCTTTCGGATTCATTCTGTATTTCTGTAACTAATGCTGTAATTTCCCTAGCTGCCTCAGCTGATCCTTCTGCTAACTTCCGCACTTCCTCAGCAACTACGGCAAAACCACGTCCCTGGTCACCTGCCCTGGCTGCCTCAATAGCAGCATTTAAAGCAAGTAAATTTGTTTGTTCTGCAATTGATGTGATTGTTTCAATTATTTGACCAATCTTTCCAGCAGTAGTATTAAGTTGTTTGACTACTTCCGCAATATTGTTAGTGGCAGTACTAATGTCATCCATCTGATTCGTTACACTGATAATGTTGTTTTGTCCTCTTTCCGCTTCCCTAGATGCATCAATAATGGCCTCTTTCATAGTCTGTGTACTTTGAACTGTTTTCTCCACTGTCAAAGTTATATTAGCAGTGGTTGCACTGGTTTCGGTAGCTATAGCAGATGTTTCTTCTGCATTAGCACTTAATTCTTCAGAATAGGCTGCTAAATTGGTTGCGTTATCCCGAATATCCGTGACAATCTCTTTTAGATTATTAACCATCCCGCTGATGGGCCCGGCAAGTGCTCCTAATTCTGCGCTTGTCTCTGTGAAATCCATTGTTAGGTCACCATTTGCAACCACCTGTAGGTTTTTCTCCAGCGCCGTCATTGGACTCAAGATCCTAGAGAGAATTGCATATGTGGCTATTATTATGAGTACAAAGGTAATTAAGAAGACAATTATCAGCATATTTATGATTTTGCTATGCTGTTTAATTACCTCAGTGCGGTCAAAATTACACTTTACATAAGCAATAGCCTTACCCTGAAAGTCTTTCACTGGGATGATTATAGCTGTGTTAGCCCCCTCACTGATGACATCCCATTTTCCACCAGCCATGATCTCTTGTACTTTTTCACTTTTTGTATTAAAGGAATCCTTCTCAGCGGTACCTATCAGAAAACCTTGTTTACTTTTATCATCCCAGGCTACAGAATCCTTAATATTTAAGTAAAAAAACACCTCTCCACCCGATGCTTCTTTCCACTTATTCAGTAAATCTTTCGTTAAAGACATACCATATTCTACTGAGCCATTCAGGTATTTTCCATCCATAAACATGGGGGCTACTACTCTGAAGCCAATGCCTCCTTTGCCTTCTTCCAAACCGACCATAAGGGCTTTACTCTTATTGGCCTCAACAACTGTTGCTCTAAACGATGACAGATCATCACCGTATTTTTCCAAAGAATGTAACCTTAAAAAGGCAATGGCTGGAGCGTCGTGAAATTGAAACTGCTCAACGCCTTCACCTTTCACTTGTTCCCATGTGCCAATGGTAAGTGCGGTAAGTCTTTCCCTATCCCGTTCAGCAAAAGCTTTCTGAATTTCCGGGTTGTTTACAATAGGCATTAAAGCCATCTTTGCTTTATTTGAAATACCGTCAATGTCACCTAGAATTCTTTTACTAATCATATCGTATTTGTTTTTTTCTTGATCGTGGATTAAATTATTAACTTGTGCGTTATTAATAGTGTACATGCAGACCATTGCTATAACAAAAACACCTGCTATCACCGCAATAATGGGTTTTAGCATTTTTGACTTAAGAGATGAACTCTGCCTCATTCTTATACTCCCCCAATCGATACACTAAAGCAAAATCTAGAAGTACTGTAAAATATTGTCCCTATGTAACTAATGCTATCTTTCCCCAACATTCACGAATAACACCTTAACTATCTGGCTAGTTGCCTCCCTAGTAGCCAGAGTGTAAAATTCCGGAGACTTGCTATTAAATAAAATTTAGTAAAGTGTTACTTTTACGATTACCGATAGTCAATTTTTCTATCTTAGCCCCCCTAAAAAACAAAATACACCAAATAGCTCTGGTGTATTTAAGAAACCTGGCAATCATCGTCATTAGTGACCTTAGACCCATGGTTTTGCGTCCTTAGCTTTCGCTTAAGTTTGCCCGGATTATTTTACCATATTCTATTATAAAATAACTAAAAAATAAATAGTTTTTAACATCTTACCTATAGATTAATTTTGTATTAGTAAATAACAGAAGCTATTTCCACTCAGCAGACTAATAGTTTAAAGTAAATGTATCTATAAACATGATGAAACCCTTGAAGTCATTTCAAGGGTTTCAATTAGCAAGAAATATCAATCTATCATTCATAGCACAGCCAAACGTGACAGCTCCAGTTTCATAAAATCTCTATACTTTTAGCCTATTCAAGGAATAGGTTGGTTACATTTGTCTTTACTAGCTCACCATATAACTCCGGTCTTCTCCCATTTAAATAAAAGCTATTTGCCATAGACATACTGTCTTGATTCCTAATAAGATTAATTTTAGTAGAATCTAATTTTGCTATAAGCATAGATTCTGCCCCGTTAAAATCTTCGGCTATCACTTTTCCTTTGGGATCAATCACCATGGCCCCACCGCAGTAACTATGCCCTGTTCCATCATCACCCACCAAATTACATGCAGCTACAAAGACACAATTATCATAGGCTCTGGCAACCAGATATTTCAACCAAATATCTTTGCGATCACCCACCATGGTCGGAGATGCATGGGGTGTGAAAATGATTTCTGCTCCCCGTAAAGACAAAATAGTGGTCATTTCAGGAAAATGCATATCAAAGCAAATCTGAATACCTAAGCTAGCCTTAGGGGTGTTAAAAATACTAATTTCATTCCCCATAGAATAATGGGGTTGTTCACTTCTCCCTAAATGAGTTTTACGATATTTGAGGATACTCCCATCTGTATTGGCTACCAATTGAGTGATAAAGGGTTTATCACTATCGTTTTTTTCAGCCATGCCTAAAATTATTGTGATTTTTTTCTCTTTAGCCATTTGCTTTACCTTATGAATGAAAGCACTCTTCTCCAGATCAATAGCAAGGTTTGTCAGGGGCTGCCTACTATATCCCTGTAGACACATTTCAGGAAAACATATGATATCTGCATTTTTAGATGATGCCGCTTGTACATAATGCTCAATCTTATTTAAATTTTCCTGGATTTGTCCCAGTCTAGACTGCATTTGCACAAGGGCAATAGTGGTATCTTGCAAAACAAGGTTACCTCCGTAGCTTTATGCTTTGCCCACATTTTTTAGTATTTCAGTAATTTGTTGGTGTTTATTCATGGTATACAGGTGAATGCCATCTACTCCGTTATTTAGTAGATCCTCCACCTGCCGGCTTGCATATTCTATACCTGCCTTTTCCATATCCTCTGGGTTGTCACCATACTTGTCTACCATAATCAGTAACTTAGCAGGCATAGAAGCACCACACAGGGTGATCATTCTTTTAATTTGTTTACTATTAAGCACAGGCATAATGCCTGGGGATACAGGACACGTAATGCCAATTCTACGCGCATTTTCGATAAAGTTATAGAAAATGCGATTGTCAAAATATATTTGAGTAACCAGAAAATCTACACCTTGGTCTACTTTGTGTTTTAACCATGTTAAATCTTCACTAAGACGAAGACAATGGATATGTCCCTCCGGGTAAGCGGCAGCCCCCACAGACATAGCACTGCTGTTCTTAATATGCTTTACTAGATTAGAAGCGTATTTAAAGTCGCAAGTAGAGAAATCGTAATTGGGTTGATCTGCCGGCGGGTCACCCCTGAGAGCTAAGACATTTTCAATATTCTCTGCCTCGAGATCTTTTAGAATCTGATTAATTTCCACAGTGGTGTGACCTACGCAGGTTAAATGAGCCAGAGCCTCCACGTTGTATTGGTTTTTAATGCGAGAAGCGATCTCTCTCGTTCTATCCCTGCTGCTCCCCCCTGCACCATAAGTAACACTAATGTAGTCTGGATTCAATTTAATCATTTCTTCCAAAGTGTTAAAAATGCTTTCGATAGGGGTAGTATTTTTAGGCGGAAATATTTCAAAGGATATAACTGGCTTTTTTTCTTGAAATAAATTGGCTATCTTCACTGTTTCATCACCTTATCTTTTTCATTTCGTAAATTGAACTATATCTATTTTATTATAGCTTGGTAATCAATGTTATGAAACATCAAATCTACCCTGCCTCATATTGTATATTGTATTTTAATTGTAATTACGATATATTTCACTTTTCTTACAACATTCTTAACTCTTGCTTGATGGTCTTGTTTATTCATTTGGGTAATATTATACTAATAACTGGCAAGAATAGAATAGATTCTTACTTATAAAAGGAGGTCAATCATGTCTACTGAAAATAATTTAAAAGCAGCCTTCGCTGGAGAATCCCAAGCAAATCGTAAATACTTAGCCTTTGCTGCTAAAGCTGATCAAGAAGGTTATCCTGCAGTAGCTAAGTTATTTAGAGCTGCCGCAGAAGCGGAAGCCATCCATGCCTTAAGTGAATTAAAGGCTCTGGGAGGGATTAAATCCACCGCCGAAAACCTGCAGGCTGCCATTGAAGGGGAAACCTATGAATTTACAGAAATGTACCCCGGCTTTATTCAAAGTGCAGAGACTGAAGGCAATAATCTGGCTAAACGTGCCTTCCACTTTGCCAACGAAGCGGAACAAGTCCATGCCGAACTCTATAAAAAAGCCCTAGAAGCATTGGAAAATAAAGATAATATCGATTACTATCTCTGTCCCGTGTGTGGCTATATTCATGAACGTACCAATCCAGATAAATGCCCCATTTGCGGTGCCAACGGCAGTGCTTTTAAAAACCTAGGGTAACAGCCCTAAGTAAAAGGAATGTCGCAAAACTACTTTTTGCGACATTCCTTTTTTGGCTGCCAGTCATCGGCCAATTCATAACATCGGGGGCATATGCAACAGTCCTTGCCCTGTGCCCTGCCTGGTTACCTTGGCATATTTTAAATTACGGCTTTATCTAAAATTTTGGCCAATGCTTTAAAGTGTTCGTCCTTCCGCATCATCTCCGGAATAGCAGAGCATGTATTTTCAGCCATCTGAATAGTCCAAGAAGCTACCTTTGTACCATAGGTCACTGCCTCACTAAGGGGGCGATTGCAAGTTAACCCCATAACTGTGCCCGAAAAAAATGCATCCCCCGCGCCACTGGTGTCAACCACACGGGTTGGCAGTGCCGGTTGATATCCTATCTCCCCGGTTTTACTATCATAGTAAACCGCCCCTCTATCACCCAGGGTAACCACCATTGCTCTCAGTTTGGCCTTGCCTACAAATGACTTTAACTCTTCCTGAATGACAGTCATGTCTTGTCCAGAGATTTCTTTGCCAATCAGCTTGGCAGCCTCAATCTCGTTACAGATAAAACAATCCGTAAAAAGTAACAATTCAGGATTACCTAATATCACTTCCAAATTACCCGGTATGCCATATACTGGCTTTCCTTGGGATTGGGCAATCTCAACCACTTGATAAGAAATATTTCTGTTAAGATCTAATTCCAACACAACGTGGCTGCAGGTCTCCATTATCCGGGACCCCTTTTCCACAATATGTTTCTCCAAAAGCTTTAAGTCAGGCATTTGTGATATGGAACCAGCTAAATCACCCTTCTGGTCTAAAATGGCCAGCCACATACCCATTCCCTTTTCATCCACGAAGGTTAAATATTCCGTATTTACCTTCGTTCTTTGTAGTCTACTGATAACTTCTTTTCCTAAGGCAGAGTTATCTACTGTTGACACAAAAAAGGTTGATAGCCCTAAATACGCCAGATTTTCTGCTACATTTCGTCCCACTCCACCATGAAAAAAACGAATATCACCGAGATTTCGACCATAGGGGTCGTATTGATGTTTGGAAAATCCTTTGCAATCCATAAAAGTGGTCCCAATAACAGCTATTTTAGGTTTCATAATTCCCTCACTCATAGAAATTTTCTAAAATCAAATTAGCTAGCTAGCTGAAAATACAAATATTACTCTCAATATTTAACATAGAACTCTAAATTCTCAACATACGTCTATTGATTGGAGGCTGCACAACATTTTCTGATATAAAGGAGTTTACAATGAAAAAAATACTATCTTTGTTTCTGACCGGTTTACTTGTGTTCGGCCTAGCTGTCAGCACCCTTGCCGCGCCTATTAATCAGGCCACATTTTATTTAAACCAGAGTTACTACCTGGTAAACAATAGCCAGCAGTCCATGGATGCGGCTCCCTTTATCCAGAACAATCGTACTTACGTACCCATCCGCTATCTTTCCTATGCCTGTGGATTGACTGATCAAGATGTACAATGGGATGAAGTCTTCCAAACGGTAAAGTTATCACAGGGGGATAAAATTTTGCAACTGCAAGTGAGTATTGACCAGGCCATTATCAATGACTTCGTTTATGATCTTGACGTGGCACCGGTTATTCGGCACGGTCGTACTTATTTGCCCGCTCGGTTCATTGCCGAAGCCTTCGATTACAAGGTAGCCTGGGATGAACATAACAGAACTGTATCGATTACACCACCCAAGTAATAAGCCAATAACCATTCATACAAAAACGGGCTGCCACAAGCCCGTTTTTGTATGAATGGTTAGGAGTTCCCGATCCTTTATGCTAGATATCTGTTTCGCCCCAAACTGATAAACGGACTCGTTCTTCAATAAGACCACTCTTGTAACAATAATCGTAGTAAGTTAATAACGCCCGGCGATGATCTGCTGTGAATTCATTATTAATGATCCTATAATATTCTTCTACTACCTCCAGCGGCAACCCGGTACGGTGCCTGCCTTTTTCCAATAAAGCGGGTAGATTAACGGCAGAATATTTTTTCGCTTCCAGTAACGCACTGCAAAGAGCATTCACTTCATCTGGATGCTCTTTGGCAAAGTCTTTGCGCACGATCCAGAGGGCATAAACCATTCTTTCCCCGGTAAACTGTTTCCACACTTCACCGAGATCGGTTACATGGTAGGGTAATCCCTGCCGCTTTACCTTTACATGGGCACGCATGGCGTCGTTACCAACTAGCAACGCCCCGTCCCCTTTGGTCATCATCTGCTCTAAATTCGGTGCCATTGTACATAGCTTGGCTTCCACATGATAGTAGTGATCAAAGAGTACCTTCAATAAAGCTCTGGAAGTAACTGAGGAAACGGTAAGATTGACTACCTTTCGATCCAGTTCGGTAACAGGCACATGGCTGAACAAAAGAATACTTTGTACCGGCCCATCGGCACTAACGGACACATTAGGAAGTATCAGGCAATTGTCAGTATTTCTGGCGTATGTAATGGAAGAAATCAATGATACCTCTAATTGCCCCTCTAAAAACATTTTGTCCTGCAAGACAGGTGGACTTTTAATAAGCTCCCCCGCGAAGGACACCTGACCTTCCTCAAAGGCATGATAGACCGGTAGCGTGTTCAGATAATCAACCTGGCCAAACCTAATTCCGGCCACTTAAAACCCTCCCCACAACATTGTACAGGGTATCACATTCCCACATCGACCTCACTTCGTTCCCACATGAACCGCTACAATACCACCGGTAAGTTCATAATACACGGCTCCTTGCAAGCCAACCTTGGTAAAAATATCTCTAATTACAGACTGGTGAGGAAATACTTTCAGGGAATTGGGCAGCCACTGGTAAGGACCATCCTTACCCACGCCCATTTTCCCCAACAGGGGCACTAATTGTTCAAAATATAGATAATAAAGTTGTTTAAATACTGGAGCACTGGGTTTTGCTAATTCCAGGGAAACCACTCGTCCTCCGGGCTTCACCACCCGCCTCATTTCAGAAATACACTTTTCTACGTCTGGAACATTCCGTAAGGCAAGGCCAATGGTAGCACAATCAAAGGTATTATCCGGAAAGGGTAAAGCCAAGGCATTTCCCTGTACCAACTCAATCGTTTTTTGATAAGGAGTTTTTTCAATATTGCCCTTGGCAATTTCCAACATATTTTCACAAAAATCCAAGCCCACTACCCGGCCACTATTCCCTATGGCTCTGGCCAATTCAATGGACAACATGCCTGTACCACAGGCCACATCTAACGCAGTACCACCAGGGGTAAGACCGGTTTTCTTCACCGTAAAGCGGCGCCAGTGCTTATCCCGGTTAAAACTTAAGATGGTATTCATTAGGTCATAACGATGTGCTATGGTGGAAAACACCCCATGAACAAATTGCTCTTTATTTTTACCTTCGTATTGCTGCAAAGTAATACTCCCCTCTCAGAAGATTCTTCCAAGGTTAGACAACCTTACGAATATCCCCTTCGGTTAATTGTAACGCCTTTACTAAATTTTCCAGCATCACTTGATCTGAGTGATTAGGGAGTTTTGACAAAAATGTCAAAGCTTGCTCAAAATAATTCGAACAATAACCTGCTACCATACCCTTCTTTCTAAGACCGTAGCCCATGCCTAAATTAAGCCCAAACTCGTATAAATACTGCAAATCTTCCTCTGGTGCCCCGGCAAGCTCTCCCGCTAAACGTGCTGTTCCAGCAAAAAGCTCAGCCGTTTCTAGTTTTGTTATTTCAGCCATTAGTTGGTTATTATCCTCTTGTCTATAGCGGCTTGTCCGATCCAATATACCGCCCTCGTGAATACGCCCAATAATTTCTGCTAAAGGTCGTAAGAGATGTAGTATATCCGCATTACAGAGAGCAGTAAAAAATTTTCCATAAAGGTAATCCCCTACTAAAACCGGAAATTGCGTACCATCCCGTGGATCTGTTGCCTGTCTTTGCGTTGTATCTGGAATGCGTTGGTGAATGCGAGAAGCCATAAAAATAAACTGCACAATGGTACCCAAAGAAAGGATCTTGGAGGACCTGCAGTTGTATAATCTAGCCACCATTAGAGCTACCGCAGGACGTAAATTTTGGTCCATGGGGGATAGTTCTAAATGGGCATAATCACCTATCTGTCCGGCTTTAATAGATAAATTGCTGTTAATGGTATGATAAATAGTATTTAGCTCTGCTCTAATTTCTGCAAAAACATCGCCCGGCATCCATAAGCCCCCCCTTAATTGGCGGTAACTTTATATTATTTCGTTAATTATAACAAATCTCCTTCCATAATGATCTGGAAAATAGCCACAAAAAAACTGACGAGCCTCGCTCCATCTTAAGATGTGCTAGGCTCGTCAGCCGCTACTACTGTGGGTACTAATAAAAATCCCTCCTATGAATTTACGGCCACCAAAGGCGGCGCCATACCAGGCAGGATTCCTCTCTTAGTCTCTTGAGCAGCCATATCTTTTGCACCAAATTCTCTGGTTAAGAAGTTGCATGCATCCCATGGGTTTACTGTATCACCACAGGTAAAGACATCAACCGCTGCATAGCCTAATTCAGGCCAGGTATGAATGGCAAGGTGGCTTTCACTAATTACAACAACACCACTAACGCCCTGAGGACTAAACTTATGGAAAACATATTCGCGGACCTCAGCCCCCGATTCCAGTGCTGCGTTCACCATAATTTCCTCAACCCTTTTCACATCGTTGAGGATTTCAAAATCACAGCCATAGATTTCAGCCAAGACATGGCGGCCCAAAGGTTTCATTCTAGTTATCCTCCTCCATTTCTTTAATAAAATGTTGGAACTAACAAGCCCAGTTACCAAATTACGGGCTGGCTAATTCCAACCAAAATCAATTTTAGCATAAACTTGCCTCTTGTCAATAAATTTTTACGCAAAAATTGCCTTTATGTGGCGAATTTATTTGTTAGCACCTTTATTCACGAATTTAATGAATTTACCTGATTATTCTACCATTATTTATAGGTTTTACTCACACTTAGTTCTCTTTGCACTAGCTTATTTTATGTTTGTCACCATATTTTTGTTCTGAAAGCACCAGATAGACCAACGGTGGTGCGCCAAAAATCATGGTTGTGGCCGCCGCCACAACACCGGAGTCATTAACGGCAAAGGCCACTAGTGCACCAACAACCACTCCAATAAATCCTTTATAAAGGTAGGGATACTTGATTCTGATATTTTGCATAACACCCCGGGGGCGGTAAAATAACAGTGCCAAAACCGCCAAACTCGCTAGCAATACCCGGCTCCAAACAGTATACCGTAATAGTTTCATATTCATAGCCCATTTTCTTTGCATAATGTCTAACGCCTGACCCGGGCCTGAATGTAGAATTAAAGAAGCCGTTGTTCCCATATGGGAGCGTAATTCCGGGGGGCGCGAAAGATCAAAGGCGATAAAAGCCAATACTGCCATAGCAACGATCCCCGCCACCATGATCACCGTGCGCAGCCCAAAACGCACATTATACAGCAGTAGGAACGTTACCACAAGTGCCGCGGTGCCGGCGATGGTACCACCCACATTTGTTCCCAGAAAGGGAGCCGCCAGAGCATAAATTGTAAAAAGATATGCTATACCCGTGATGACAATAAGAGGCTTCCTGCAATTTGACCAGGACTGGATAGCAGCTGTTGTACCTATAATAAGTGAGCCGATCAATACCCCCATATATTCATTACCAATACCATAAAATCTGGCTCCTACAATAGGATCATAGCCTAATAATGATTGCTTCTGTAAATAAGAGGCATTCACCACGTCAATTAAAATAGTCCCTGCTGTAGCGATACAAATAAAAATAAAGGGGTCTAAATTAAACTTCCTCTGCATCAAGATAGCGATCCCGGCTATTAACAGGGTAGTAATAATCAGTTGTATCGCCAAAAGAGCCACAGATTGTACTGGCAACAACGGCATTAAGAGCTCTGCTAGCGGTACAGCCATGATAACTAATAGAAAGGGTTTAATATGTTCTGCCATATGACGTTTAAAAAATATACCAAAAAGACCCATGAAAAGTACAATTATTTGTACTAAAACATAGGCAGATTGCAGTGGTGCTCTACCTTGATACGTTGTTATCAAACGATCATTGACATTTTTTAAGTAGTCAATGCTGTCACCCTGGGGCAAAACGGCGGATGAAACAAAGGGACGCCCGGACATTTCAGCCACTGGCTGTAACCCGAAGCTCTTTAAAATAGTTGGAGCAATATCTGTGTTCATGATGATACCATCTCGCTTAGTCGTTCCAGAGGTGAGTAATGTACCCGGTTCAAAGCCAGGTCCCACTGCGAAGATTGGTGTTAAATTTTTACTTTCTTTCAGTGCTTCACTGGTTGGGGTAGGAGTGACCACCAGTAATATTTCTTGATCAAAGTCCATCTGCTTAGTTAAACTGTCCACAAAACGGTCAATCTCTACTAAAGCAGTTCTCCTTTGTTGGTTGTAAGCCTTATCCAAAGCAACTCCCCGAGACTCAAAGATTCTCGTCATATCCCCTGTCTCTATAACAATCAAAGATGCTCCGGCTTTTCTATATTCTTCCATCCTCTGCAATACCTTCGTAAAATCTGTACGAAAGGAACCTAACCGGGTTTTCTTTTCGGTTAAAATAGCCCGGTCGATGGCGCTAAAATCTGTAATGCCCTTTTGGTCCATGGTGATGGTGGTTGCTAATCTTCTATGTTTTTCCCTGGTGTCGGCATTACCGATCACCGCTGTTTGATACCCGGCATCTCTAATAGCTTGCCCCAATGCACCCGGAATAGCCGGGTATCGTAGCTCATTATTTAGACGCGCAAGTTTGCCGAGTCCCAGTTGAACTGCTGAACCAGCAGGCGCCTGCCACCCTGTCCGGCTTTGATATTCTTCAGAGCCAAAGGCATCTACTATCTTTTCCCGCTCTGCAAAGGCATAGTTTCCTTCATCGGTGCCAACGAGATGTGCTCCGCCCCCAATGCTGGGGTAAGTGTGTTCGGAATATATACCCGCTCCCGTGTTGTTATTAAGCAGGCCTACACTTCCCTTTTGAGTTAACGACTTTATATGTTCTAAGGTATTATCCTCGTAGTCATCAATAGTTATCTTATCCACAATAACCATAATCACTCTACTAGCCTTCTGGCTTTGCTCTACCGCAAAGGAAACCTTGCCAAAGGACAACGTAACCACAAATAGTACTAGTAAACTGGCAAATAATTTCTGCCAGAAAGAATCTTTCAAGCTTATCCCTCCATGCCTCCAGGTATGTCTTTGGGCTGGTCAGGCGGACCATTGGTGTCTAAATTCTTTTCTGCCAGCAAGTGCGCATACAACTCCATCGTTTTATCTGCCATGTGCTTAATGGTAAATTTCTCGGCAACATGCTTTTGACCGTTGGCACCCATTCGATTCAATTTATCTCTCTCGGACAACATACCGGCTAAAGCTACTGCTAACGCTTCCGGGTCCTTGGGTGCCACCACTAAACCTGTTTTACCTTCCAAAATGGCTTCCGGCACACCCCCAACCCTGGTAGCTACCACAGGTTTGCCTGCTGCCATGGCTTCTAGGATGCTTAAAGGCAGGCCCTCAGTAACAGAGGGTAAAACAAAGATATCCATAATAGATAAAATTTCCGCTATATTCTCTCGCTTCCCAGCAAAGATCACCCTTTTTTGTAAGCTTAGCTCTGCAACTTCCTGTTCTAAAGCTTCTTTTAGGGGACCATCCCCCACCACCAGGAAATTAACCTGATATTCTTTAAGAAGAGAAGCAGCCTTTAAAAAATAGCTGACCCCCTTCTGAGGGGCTAACCGGGCAATTGTACCAATAACCGGTCCCAGTTCGGGAATGGCAAGGCCTCTTCTGGTGGCTACGGCGTCCACCTGGGCAGCAAAGTTCTCCACTTCTATGCCATTATAAATTATAGATATCTGTGGGGCGGGGATGCCCTCTTTTTCCATCAATTCTTGTTTCAAGGCATCTGAAACAGTAATAATTCGATCGGTGAAGCGTGCCAGAAAACGTTCCACAGAAGCAAACAACTTCTTCTTCCACTCGGGCCATTCCTCATAAAAGATGCTATTGTGAGCCGTAAAAATAACCACCGGCGTTCTGGCAATCATGGCGGCTATGCGTCCCACCAGTGCACCCTTGGAACTATGGGCATGAAGTATGGTCGTGCCGGATTGGTGAAGATATTTAACCAAAGTATGGATTGCTGCATAATCTCTGGTTGGTGAAAGTTCTCCGCTCAAGGAAATAGGCAAGGTTTTTATTCCCTGGTTGGCTAGTTCTTCAAATAAAGGACTATTTGGGGGACAAGCCACCGTAACCTCAAACTTGTTTTTATCAGTATACCGCACTAGGTTGATCAGGTGGTTTTTTAAACCTCCCGCGGCGGGTCTGACCACGTGCAATATTTTTATTTTGGACAATGGTTTTCACCCCTGCAACTGTATATCTTTTCCAAAGGGCCCCAATTGTATGCATCCCACCAGTATTCGCCACTTTAAAGGGTTTCACCTGCCCCAGTCCAGAAAAAACCATTTGGAAAGAGAGCTCTAGAAACGAAAAATGGCCGCCAGATAGGGCGGCCTTCCTCATTAACTTACTTTAATAGCTTCGGTGGGACAGCCATCAGCTGCTTCTTTAGCTTGCTCTTCCTGCCCATCGGGTACCTCTTCTACAATAGCATGGGCCTTTTCCTCGTCATTCCATTCAAAAACTTCCGGACAAACATCAATACAGGCACCGCAGCTAATGCAAAGGTCCTGGTCTACCACTGCTTTCATGGTAACACCTCCATTTCGTTTAGCAGCCCTAGTTGGCTGCCAATATCGGGAATTATGCCCGTTTTTAGGTAATTTTATCCACGCCTTAGAGCAGTCAACACCAACTTGCAAATCTAAATATTTTCTTTCTTACGTATGGTAAGTGCCCTAGCGTAGTCTAATAGTGATTCCTTCCAGTATCAACTCTTTTTTCATCATCTAAACCAACCGTGGCAAATAACTCTTGAAATCTTACAAAATCCTCCACGCTCATAACTTCAGTATTCGAATAAAAGACCCGCCCGGCATTGTTTACTGCACCCCAAGTTACTTTAACAATATCTTTATCTAAGCCCTGGGTGGTCTTAGTCTTGATAAATAATTTAACACTCATGGTAGCTCCTCCATTTTCGGTAACTATTAGATAGATTATAGCATTAGAGAAACGTAGCTGCCACTAAGTCTTTAGAAGCAGGGAAAGCCTTGGTTCTTACTATTATCATTTTCTGATGGAGCCGAATCTAGTTGGCATGTAGGTCTTACACTCCTGCAAATAAAAAAAAAGAAAGGGCGGTTAACCCGCCCTTTCAAAAGTGTTACTCGTGGCAATCGGAGGAAAGAGTTCCACAACCGTCGGAAGATGAGCTGCAACTGTTAGGGCACTCACTGGAACAACTGGAACTAATCTGTTCCGTTTCTTCTTGAACCTTAGTGGTACGTTTCTCTTTAGCCATTTTTGTAACACCTCCCGTACTATATTGCCCCAAAACAGCAAAAAAACACTTTCCTTTATTTTCTTTTTTTAAATTTTTATTACCATTCCCTGGTGGGAAAAGCCATTTGCTCCAAAAAAACGGCTTGAAAATTAGCCTCAGCGGCCAATTCTCTATGAATAAACCGTTGGCTAAGTTGCTCAGCCCTTTGCCTGGATTGATAGGAGAGCAACAGCAGCACTGCTCCGGCCCCGGCTGCATTCCCTACTTGTTGAGGATTCATATTACGTTGCTCTCCCAGTAAACCAATTCTTAAAGCATTGCTTGGGTTAAGATAACTACCAAAACCACCGGCTAATAGTACTAAAAGAGGCTTGTGGCTTACCTGAGCCTCAGTGGTTACTAACTGGATACCGCCAGCCACCGCCGCTTTGGCCAGTTGTACTGCCCGGATATCTTTTTGGCTAAGATAGACCTGCTCGGCTAAGACAAATCTCAGGTTTTCTCCAACTTGTTTAAGCCGTTGTTTAATTTTAAAACTGACGATCGGAGGCACCTGAGAGGCTGGGAGCAGCTTACCACTGCTGTCAATTAAACCTAAGCGAAGCATCTCAGCGAGGGCGTCTACCAAGCCTGAGCCGCAAATTCCTGTTGCCCGTCCGCCGCCAATAACTTCCAGCCGAACATCGTAATCCAGAGTAACCCTGCTAATCGCTCCTGCTGATGCCACCATACCACACTCAATGCCGGCACCTTCTAGGGCAGGGCCTGCTGGCACCGAAGCTGCCAGCAGCTGTTCGCCAACTTGCAACAGGATTTCACCGTTGGTGCCGATATCCACCAGCATTTTCTCAGTGCCTGCACTGCCAAAGTTTTGGACTACCGCCGCTGCCAAGGCATCGGACCCCACAAAACCTCCGATAAAGGGAGGAACATAGCAAATTGCTTGAGGGACTGTAGTTACTTCAAGCTCAGCAGCCTTGCGATAAAAGGGACCCTTTTGATAGGGTTTGAAAGGAGCAACCGCCAACCCCTGGATCGGTAGGTTTAAAAAGAAATGCATGATGGGTGTATTGCCAACTACCACCAGTTCCCTAACCAGGTCAGTAGTTGTCCCTACAGACTGACAACAGCGCTCAATTAAGTCGTTGAGGCTGTCTAAAAGCCTCTGACGCAACTTCTGATAGTTTTCCTGTCCTTGCAAGGCATAACCCAAGCGAGAGATAACATCCGCACCAAAAATTCGTTGGCCGTTGACTACCGAGTTAACCGCCAACAAACTGCCATCCAGTAAGTTATACAGATACGCCACTAACGTAGTGGTTCCTACATCTACGGCCAGTCCTAGGACTTCCTCCCTTTGGTTGGCCGATGGCAACAGAGGAAAGCCCTGCTGATGATAAAGTTCACCCTGGTCATCCCGTTGTACGGCCGGGTCCAGTGGGATAGCTGTTGTCTCAGCCGCTTCCAAAATAACCGGTGGCTGGGTTGCTAGCTCCACGCTAAGGTCATCTGTAACCACTGTTTTGCAGGCTAACAGCCAACCTTCCCCTTGTTGAGAAACGATTTTGACCAAACACTTGCCGCAACGACCCGTTCCTCCACAGGGAGCGGCCAGGTTTACACCCGCCAGTCTGGCTGCTTCCAGGATGGTGGTACCAACCGCAACCTCAATCACTGGCCCTCCTGGGTGAAAGGAGATTTTCACTGTTTCCTTGTGCAACCTGCATCAGCTCCGTAATCTAGCTTACCAGTTTTTTAGCCAAATCCACAGCTTCCACCGCATCAAAGGCATAGCCGTCCGCACCAATTTCCTGGGCATACTGGTCGGTCACCGCTGCACCACCCACCATGACTTTACAAGATAAACCCGCTTCCTTCACCTTGGCGATACAATCAGGCATATGTACCATGGTGGTGGTCATCAACGCACTGAGGGCAATAATGTCTGCTTGGTGTGCTATGGCCGCCTGCAGGATTTCCTGATTGTCCACATTTTTCCCCAGATCAATGACCTCGAAACCATGGTTTGCCAGCATTACCGACAGTATGTTCTTACCAATATCGTGAATGTCACCCTTAACCGTGGCCAATATCACCGTCCCCAGCTTCCTGGAGGGGCCTTTGGCCAGTTCCGGCTTCAGCCGTTCAAAGCTCTTGGTCATGGTTTCTCCGGCCATCATCAACTGTGGTAAAAAATAGATCCCTGCTCCGTACCGCCGACCCACTTCTTCGATGCCTGGGATAAGGGCTTTATCCAACAATTCCATCGGGCTTAGGCCGCTGTCTATCGCTTTATTAATATGATCCACCACATTATCCTTATCCCCGGACAGCACCGCCTGGTATAACACTTCCAAAGGAGTGCTAGCCACTGGCTCCGATACCTTTGGGGGTTGGTTCCCCCCCTGGGCGGTCTGCTCCCGAGCAATATATTGTTCCGCTCGTACATCCCGTCCAGTGAGAACTGCAGCTGCCCGCAAAGTTTCCATCATCCGTTGATCCTGGGGATTTAGAATAGCGGCATCCAGCCCTGCTGCCAGCGCCATGGCAAAAAAGGCGGTATTGATCAGCCCCCGATTTGGCAGACCGAAGGAAACGTTACTTACCCCCAGACTGGTGGTAAGGCCCAAATCCCTTTTGATGTACCGGATGGCATTTAAGGTTTCCGGTACTCCTTCCGGTTGAGCACTGACAGTCAGTACCAGGGTATCAATCATCAAGTCTTGCTTAGGAATTCCCAGTTCCTCCACCCGCTGCATCAGTTTGCGGGCCACAGCTAACCGTTCCTTGGCCGTGGCGGGAATTCCCTGGTCATCCAAGGTTAAGCCAATGAGTGCTGCCCCGTAACGCTTTGCCAGCGGCAGGATCGTGTCCAGGCTTTGTTCTTCCCCGTTCACCGAATTGATTAGGGCTTTGCCATGATAATTTTTCAAGGCCTGTTCAATGACTTGGGGATCAGTGCTATCAATACAGAGGGGTGCATCCACCAGCACCTGCACAGCATTGACAGCCCGTTCCATGGCGGCTACTTGATCAACCCCACCAACACCCACATTGACATCTAAAATGGCAGATCCGGCTGCCACCTGGGCCAGGGCGTCGCGACGGGTGATCTCTGTTTTTCCCTCCCGAATTTCTGCCTGCAGGGCCTTTTTACCCGTAGGATTCAAACGCTCTCCAATGGCTACGGGCATCCCCTTTGGGTCTATGGTGGCGGTTTTTACCCGACTGGCAAGCCGCAAGCCAAAGAGCCGATGCCTGGGTTTTAGCGTTAATTCTTTTACACTTTGCCTAATCGCTTTAATATGTAGCGGGGTCGTGCCGCAACACCCCCCGAGAATGGATGCTCCGTATTCTACAAAACGTACCGCATAGTCAGCCATCATTTCCGGAGTTTCCCGGAAAACGGTCTGCCCCTCTACCATCTCAGGCATGCCCGCATTGGGGGAAACCAAAATGGGTAGGTTGGTGCTCTGGGTTAACCTTTGCACCACATCGGCAAGCTGCCGGGGACCCACTGAGCAATTGACCCCAATGGCAGACACCCCCAGCCGTTCCACCACCACGGCAGCTGTTTCTGGGTCGGTTCCCGTAAAGGTGCGGCCTGATTCATCAAAGGTGAAACTGGCCACCACCGGTACATCACCAGCATCCGCTGCAGCAATTAAGGCCACCCGCATTTCTCCGATATCACCAAAGGTCTCAAAAAGAATTAAATCTACCCCGGCCTCCACCATGGCCTGACACTGTTCAAAAAATTGCTGATAGGCCTCGTCAAAGGATATCTCACCCAACGGCTGCAGGAATTTGCCTAACGGTCCTATGGAGCCAGCAACCAAGGCTCCATAAGGCTTGGCCACTTCTTTGGCCAGGGTTACAGCGGCCTGGTTTAACTCCTTAACCCGGTCCTCTAGACCGTAATCGGCCAGTTTACTACGGATAGCGCCAAAGGTGTTGGTGGTAATAATATCTGCTCCTGCCTCTAAGTAAAGCCTATGTACTTCTTGAATGACTTCCGGGTGACTAACATTCCACTCATCGGGGCACCACCCAGAGGGTAATCCCCGTTGCTGCAGCAAGGTACCCATAGCTCCATCAATTACTAGAATTTCTTTTTCTACTCTATTCCGAAAGGACAACAATGACCCTCCCTTTCATAAATTATTCTTCACTTATCCAATGTCAAGGTAATTTCCCTGGGGAGCATGGCGGAAATAACAACTATGATTATGACACTGCTTGCATTTATGACCGTCCAGCGTTGGCTGATGGCTCCAGCCCACCAGAAAAACCAAGGATTTTTTGGGGTGCATCTGACCATATTCATCGCTCGTCAAGCCAATCTGCTCGGCCCCAGCCCAGGTTAAAAACCGGGAAGTCTGCAAAAGATCCACCCCTGGGTAACCGGGACCGATTTTAGCCGTGGCATAAAGTCCTCTCAACCGCTGCTGTCTAGCCTTACCTGCCAAAACCCACTGGGCAGCTTCCTCCACTGCAACAGTACCTAGTGCGTCGGTGGCTAGTCCGGCGGTGGGTTCTTTTACTTTAAAAAGACGGTTGACTTCATCCTCTATAGCCTTGCCAACCGTTACGGCTATTACGCTTGCAGTTTTACAGCAATGCAGTGTGCTACTGATAGCGGGTGATAAAAAAAACTGCGGTGGAATAGTACAGTCGTTACAAACGGCCCGGGGGTACACCAAATGCTTAGCCCCCTGTACCATCCTTCCGATCTGTTGTTGAAGTTCTTGGCTTTGTTTATTAACCGGCTGCCCCATATATCGTAAGACTTGCTGTGGATCGATGGCAATCGGTATTTCGGCGAAGAGCACTACCTCACCCCTTCGTGATAAGATAACACCATACCCTGCGACAGTATCATTTTCCGATATGCCAAAAAAACACCCAATTAGGGTGTTTTCGGTATTAATGCACATTAAACCTCAGCACCCTCATCTCTCAGAACCTTTTCTGGTTCCGCAGGAGTTGGCACCGTCGCCAGTTATTATGGCCGGTTGCCGGGCTTCATAGGGCCAGTCCCTCCACCACTCTAGATAAGATCGCTACATTTTATATTAATGGTAATTTACACTAAGAACGTTCATTCGTCAAGTGCCTTCCTGGGCTAAAGAAGCCGCTGCTTCCCCGGCCACATACCCCGTGCTAAAGGCCACTTGCATATTAAACCCCCCTGTATGGGCATCCACATCGATAATTTCCCCGGCAAAGAACAACCCTTGGATAAGCTTTGAGGCCATGGTGCGGGGGTCAATTTCCTTGATATGCACCCCACCGGCGGTTACAGTAGCCTCTGCCAGAGGTCTCGTCCCGGTAATCCTAATGGGTAGTGCCTTCATCTGACGAATTAGGAACTCCAAGGAAGATCTGTTGAGTTTTTCAAAGGGGCATTCGGAGTTAAGTTGAGCTAAGGAAATTAGAACTTTACACAATCGTTCCGGCAAAATGGCAGACAAAATATTCTTCAGAGTCCGCTTACTGCCTGTGGCAGCCTTCCCTTTGACTAACTCCTCCAGGCTTTGCCAGGTATGTCCGGGAAATAAATCTATTTCTCCCCGTAGTGGTCCTTGTCCTTTAGCACAGGCTAAGGCCACCACCCGCCCCAACCGCAACGCTCCGGGGCCGGACAAGCCCCAGTGGGTGATGATGACATCTCCTGCCTCTGAGGCCAGTACTTTGCCGTTTTCACGATAAAGGGTAATGGTGACCCGAGGCAACGAAACACCCTGTACTTCCCTTTGCACAATCCAAGGATCATTGCAGGTAATGGCAACTGCCGAGGGATACAGCGGTGTAATGGTATGTCCAACAGTTTTAGCCATTTTATGTCCTTCTCCAGTGCTGCCTGTCTTGGGGTAGGAAAGACCCCCAGTGGCTATCACCACTGCTTTAGCCGGTAAGAACCGATCCCCCACCCAAACACCTTGACAACTTCCATGCTCAATTTGCAATGCGTCCACCAAAGTTTGATAACCCAAGGTTACTCCCCGCTGCTGTAGGTATTTGATGAGCGTATTCACTACATCTACCGCTTGATCACTGGCCGGAAAAACCCTGCCTTGTTCCTCTACCTTTGTTCGTAGCCCCAATTGCTTCAGTAAGGAGCGTACATCCTGCCCAGAAAATCGATGTAGCACACTATAAACAAATTTGCCATTGCCAGGTATGTTGGCAATGGTCTCTTCAAGATTGGCATCGTTGGTTAAATTACAGCGCCCACCACCGGTAATGAGCATCTTTCTGCCTAAGACATCGTTTTTTTCTAACAACAGTACCCTGGCACCTATTTCTGCTGCCCGGGCTGCCGCCATCATGCCCGCCGGCCCACCACCGACAATAATCACATCATAACCCTTGGTCAATCCTATCGACTCCTATTACATCTGCTTAATGATTGATAAATGCTACTATATTTTAACACTTTATGACAAAATTCATCTGTGCTTTGGGGATTATACTTGGGTTGTTGTACTGAAAAACCCCGGCTAGCCGGGGTTATCTGCTATACGTTAAATCTGAAGTTTATGATGTCGCCGTCTTTGACAATATATTCCTTGCCCTCCAGACGAAATAACCCTTTTTCCTTTACTTTGGCCATAGAACCGACCTCTGCCAAATCTTCAAAGGCTACTACCTCAGCGCGGATAAAGCCCCGTTCAATATCAGAGTGAATTTTACCTGCCGCTTTTTTGGCATCCGTACTTTTTTTAATAGTCCATGCCCTTACTTCGTCTTCACCCGCGGTTAGGAAAGAAATTAAGCCCAGGTAATCATAAACCGCTCTGGCCAGCCTGTCGATGCCCGGCTCGGTAATGCCCAGGTCCTCCATAAAAAGGGCCCGATCCTCTTCCGGCAACTGGCTGATTTCCATTTCCATCCGGCCACAGATTTCAATGACAGCAATCCCCTTAGAGGCAGCATAGCTTACTACCTCTTCTTTGCCAGGATAGGTTCCTGCCCGGAACTGGTCTTCATCAATATTAACCACCAGCATCATGGGCTTCTCGGTTAAAAAGGCATAGTTACGAAGGGTTACCTTTTCCTCCTCTGTGAGACCCAGTTGACTGATGGGAGATTCCTCTTCCAGGGCAGCCAAGCATTTCTTTAAGACTTCTAATTCGAAGGCATTTTCTTTGGTGATTTTTTTACCGGATTGAATTCTTTCGATCCGCTTTTCCACCAAATCCATATCTGCCAGCAGAACTTCCACTGCAATGGTTTCAATATCCCGCAAGGGGTTAACATCATCTTCTACGTGAGGTACATCTGAATTGTTAAAGGCTCTTACTACATGCACCAATAAATCAGCATTCCGAATAGCACTGAGGAACTGGTTGCCGACACCTTTACCTTCACTGGCACCACGAACTAAGCCGGGAACTTCGCTAAACTGAATCTGCGCAAAGGTGATTTTGCGGGGCTTGTACATATTCGTCAAAAAATCGATCCGCTTGTCCGGAACCTTGGCAGAAGCGGTGATGGTTTCCGTTTTACCACTTAAAAAATTGGATATTTCTTGATTAGAGTTGGTTAACAAATTAAAAATGGTCGTCTTTCCCACCAGCGGCAAACCAATAATGCCACTTATCAAATTTGTTGACACGTTGTGATCACCTCTATTATTTCACTACCAGAGGATTGTATCATATATTACCGTACTTTACCACTCCTGGCAAAAGTATGGAGTGGCGTAAAACTATTTCTGGTGCCACTTCCCTTTTTGCCATCAGCCATCGACCTTCAGCCGCTAAATACCGCCCAGGACAATGCCCATGACCAGGATAAATAGAGCAACACCGGTAAAAACATACTTGCCGAGGTAACCCCACCACTCACCCACTGGTTTTACTGCCCCTTTGTTTACTTGAGCCACCGCTCTTTTTACACCATAAACCCAGAAGAACACAAAGGCTGCTAGCACAGCACCAAAGGGCACCATATAAATGGTGACAAAATCAGAGAATTTGCCAAAGATTTCTATGTTTAAGTCGAGGGGTAACCCGATCACAAAGCCTGTTATGGCCACTATTATAGAAGCCTTTCTACGGTTCATCTTAAAACGATCCATCACCGCTTCCACCGGCACCTCCATTAGATTAATAGCAGAGGAGATCGCGGCAAAAAGAACTGCCAGGAAAAACAACAAACCAAAGAAAAAACCCCCAACCATGTGGCTAAAGATATAGGGAATCGTGATAAACAATAATGGTGGCCCTGCCTGTGGATCCTGCCCAAAGGCAAAGGCCGCAGGAATAACAACAAAGGCTGACAGCATTGAAGCGATGGTAGTCCAAAAGGCAGTATGGAAAGCGGAAAAGGGAATATCTTCGCTTTCACGCAGGTAACTGCCATAAACCAACATGGCCGCTCCCCCCAAGGATACAGTAAAAAAAGCTTGGCCCAGTGCATTTACCCAAGTCAAAGGTTCCTGCAATTTAGACCAATCCGGTACGGTTAAAAACCTAATTCCTTCTGAAGCTCCCTCCAAGCTTAAGGAACGTACCAATAGTAGCACCAGAATAATAAACAAACCTGGCATCATGATCTTGTTTGCTTTTTCGATTCCAGCAGCAACACCTTTTACGATGATCGCTAACGTTATTAGCAGTGCTAAGGCATGCCAGAAGATGCTTTCCGGTTGCCCGGCAAAACTGCCAAAATATGAGCCAGGATTAATCTTAGTAAAGGCTCCTGTTAGTGATAGCCACAAATACTTTAGGACCCAGCCACAAACGATTAGGTAGAAGGTAAACACCCCGGTTACACCCAGCACCGGAATAACCCCCAAAGCTGCTCCTAATCCTCCCTTGCCCTTTTCCTTAAATACATTTTCAAAGGCACTAATGGCTCCTTTTTGCTGACTTCGGCCAAAGGCAAATTCACCCATCAGTCCAGTTACACCCAGAACGAAAGTAAAAAACAAATAGGGCACCAAAAAGGCACCGCCTCCAAAGGCTCCGATCCGAAAGGGGAACATCCAAATGGACCCCAAGCCCATGGCAGCACCCACAGCAGCTAAAATAAAACCATGCTTACCTGACCAAGCTTCACGTTCAGCCATCGTTCAACTCACTTCCTTTTAATGAATCTAAGGGTATAGCTTGATACTTAACCATTCACAAAAGGTTGGGAAATAATTTTTCATCGGGATAAAAAGCAAAAAGCAGTTAGCTATTAGCCAACTACTTTTTGTTTCTTACTATTTAAGGTACATAGTTACCATCAAATTCGAACTCTAAAGCACGTGCACCCGATTTTACTTTACAGTAAGATGCCTCGGTTTGATCTGTAAATGCATCTTTTAAGGTAGGGTTAGCGGTTCTTTGGCTTGTTGCTAGAGATTTATTTATTTTTGTCATACTGTTTACCCCCCTAATCTTTTTCTAAGTAAATTCAATGTAAGTATTAGATTTTATCTTGTTAAAAATACCTGGGATATTTTTACTGTTATTTTTTTTAAAAGTTTATGTCCAACTTGGATAAAAATCAGTAACAGTTACAAACTATTGTTGTCAATGCTAAAAATAGTAGCAATAGCGTTTATGAGGTAAGCAAGCAAAAACAATACATAAGGAGGAAGTGCAACTAATGGATCATAAGTATATGGCAGAACCTTATAAGGTGAAAGTAGTAGAACCCATTGCTATGTCGACCCAGCAGGAAAGAACAGAGGCCATTAAACGGGCCGGTTACAACACCTTTCTATTAAAATCCAAGGAAGTGTACATTGACCTCTTAACAGACAGTGGCACCACAGCCATGAGTGATAACCAGTGGTCTGGTATGATGATTGGCGATGAGGCCTATGCCGGTAGTGCCAACTTCTATCATTTAGAACAAGCTGTTCGTGAGCTTTACGGTTTTAAATATGTTGTTCCCACCCATCAGGGGCGTGGTGCAGAGAATATTCTCTCCAAGATTGCCATTAAGCCTGGAGATTATGTGCCTGGCAACATGTATTTCACTACCACCAGAGCCCACCAGGAAATGGCAGGCGGTACCTTTGTCGATATCATTATTGATGAAGCCCATGACTCCCAAGTTGAACACCCCTTTAAAGGCAACATCGATCTAAAGAAAGTCCAGGCACTGATCGACCGCGTCGGCGCCGATAAAATCCCTTACATTTGCCTGGCTGTTACTGTTAACCTGGCTGGTGGTCAACCCGTCAGCATGCAAAATATGCGTGAGGTTAAGCAATTGGCCAGTAAACACGGTATCAAGGTAATGTTTGATGCCACCCGCTGCATAGAGAATGCCTTCTTTATTAAAGAGCGTGAAGATGGTTATCAAAACAAAACCATAGCAGAAATTGTTAAAGAGATGTTTAGCTATGCCGATGGTGCTACCATGAGCGGTAAGAAAGATTGCCTGGTGAACATTGGCGGTTTCTTAGCCCTCAATGATGAAGATCTTTACCAGAAGGCTACCCAATTAGTGGTAGTCTATGAAGGTATGCCCAGCTACGGTGGTTTGGCCGGTCGGGATATGGAAGCTATGGCTCGTGGTATGTATGAATCTGTAGACTATTACTACATTAAACACAGAATTGAGCAAGTACGCTATTTGGGTGATAAACTTACTCAAGCTGGCGTTCCCATTGTTAAGCCCATCGGTGGTCATGCTGTGTTCCTGGATGCCCGGGCCTTCCTGTCTCACATTCCCCAAGATCAGTTCCCAGCCCAAATGTTGGCTGCTAAACTTTACGAGATTTCTGGTGTGCGGAGTATGGAACGTGGTATCGTATCAGCCGGTCGGGACAAAGAAGGTAACCATTACTTTCCAAAACTGGAACTTGTGCGCTTGACCATTCCTCGTCGTGTTTACACCTATGCGCATATGGATGTCGTAGCTGATGCCGTAATCGAGCTTTACAAAAAGCGCGATAGTATCCCTGGTCTAAAAATGGTTTACGAACCACCGGTGTTACGCTTCTTTACTTCTCGCTTTGAACCTCTCAAGTAAAAAGGAACAAAAGATAATTTACGAAAGGGCCGATTCGGATTAACCATTTCGGCCCTTGTGTTACATTATCGTAAATAAAAGGAGTATGCCCATGAGTATCTTTCGAACTAAAGACGTAGAAGTAATGATCAGAGAGTCAAAAAGGCATGGCCTAATCAAATCATTAGGTGCTTTAGATATTACGCTAATCGGCATAGGTGTTATCATCGGTACCGGTATTTTTGTGCTAACGGGTGTGGCCGCTGCCAAATATGCCGGACCAGGCCTGATGTTATCCTTTGTTCTGGCAGGGTTAACCGTGGCCTTCGTTTCTTTGGCTTTTTCGGAGCTGGCATCAATGATTCCGATAGCAGGCAGTGCCTATACTTATACCTATACCGCATTAGGTGAATCTTTAGCCTTTTTTGTTGGTTGGGGCTTAGTGCTGGAGTATACGGTGGGGGCCAGCGCGGTGGCAGGCGGTTGGTCTGCTTATTTCACTGGCATTTTGGCATCCGGGGGAGTACATTTACCAGAAGCTTTAACAAAGGTACCAGCTGACGGCGGTATTGTGAATTTACCCGCTGTTTTAATTGCACTATTTCTAATGTTATTACTAGTCAGAGGCACTAAGGAAAGTGCAAATCTAAATAAAATTCTGGTATTCATTAAGCTGGGCGCCATCTTTATTTTCTTAATACTGGCAGGGCCCAAGGTTAACCCAACCAACTGGAGCCCCTTTTTACCCTACGGCTGGCATGGGGTGGCTACAGGGGCAGCGGTAATCTTTTTTGCCTACTTGGGCATAGATTCCATTGCTACCTCAGCAGAGGAAGCCAAAAATCCCAAACATGATATGCCCATTGGTATTCTCACTTCACTGGCCGTATGTACCGTATTGTATATCGCTGTGACTGCAGTATTGACTGGCACCACACCCTATCCACAATTAGATACAGCCGAACCGGTAACCTTTGTTTTGCGTAATCTGGGCTATAGTGTGGGTTCCGCAATAGTGGGCACCGGGGCTATAGCGGGCCTAACAACGGTTCTCATGGTAATGATGTACGCGCAAACCCGAGCTTTCTTTGCCATGTCCCGTGATGGCCTGATTCCCCGTTCCCTATGCAAACTTCACCCGAAATTTGGCTCACCCTATCTCGTCACGATCCTTGTTGGTATTGCCGTTGCCACCATGAGCGGCTTTACTCCCATTCATCTGGTGGCGGAAATGTGTAGTATCGGCACCTTGTTTGCCTTCTTTATGTCCATCATCGGCGTGATGCGGCTCCGCAAAACCAAACCTGACTGGGAACGTCCCTTTAGGTGTCCGGCACTATTCGTGATTGGTCCGTTGGCTCTGATTTTCTGTGCTTTCGTGATGGGAAATTTACCAGCTCATACTTGGAGAAATTTCTTCGTCTGGATGGCCATTGGTATTATAACCTATTTTGCCTATGGTCGTACCCATAGTGTTCTAGCCCAACAAGAATCTGATGCTTCCAAAAGTTAAATGAAAAAGGAGGCCATGTCATGGCTGAGAAAGAAAATGGATTAGGTTTCTTTGGTGTTACCTTTGCAGGAGTTACCAAAAAAGACAAGGATAATGATTATAAGGAAGAATACTCCAGTGATGTAGCAATACCCAGCAAAAAAATCGAAGATACAAAAACCAAAAAGAAATCCTAATTAGTAAAGGCCGGGCATAATCCCGGCCTTTACTTTAGTAGTTTTCACACAGTAGCTCATAGTGGGCCTGTGGATGGGCACAGGCTGGGCATAACTCTGGTGCTTCGTTACCTTTATGAACATAGCCGCAGTTACGGCACTTCCATTTTACTTCTTCATCTCTTTTAAATACTTTACCCTCTTCAATATTCTTTAACAGGGCTAAGAAGCGTTTTTCATGCTCCTCTTCCACTTCACCGATTTCCCGGAACACATCTGCTATTTCAGTAAAGCCCTCTTCCCGGGCAATTTTCTCAAATTCTACATACATACTAGTGTATTCATAATTTTCGCCAGCAGCCGCTTCTTTGAGGTGAGTTTTAGTATCGGTAATACCATTTAAAAACTTAAATAGCCGCTTAGCATGTTCCTTTTCATTATCGGCAGTTTCTACAAAGATAGCCGCAATTTGCTCATAACCTTCTCGCTTAGCTGCGCTAGCCCAATAGGAATACTTATTGCGGGCTTGGCTTTCCCCTGAAAAGGCAGCTTTTAAATTTTCTTCGGTTTTAGTTCCTTTTAAATTCATGTTGACCTCCTTATGGATTTTTCTATATTTTTTAATATATTTTATTTATTCTCGTCAAGATAAATATTCTCCTCTCAATTCATCAATTATTAATCATTTGTTCATACTTTTGTTATTTTGTAGGAAAAACGAAGCCTCCGCCAAGTCTTTAGATCCGGCGGAGGCTTAGGTTTTCCTTATGTAAATCGGTTCTACCTTCCAGTAAATTACTTACCCTAGCAAAGATCACGGTCAATTTCACCTTATTGCAAAATGGGTGAAATTAGTATCTACTTTCCCTGCTAGCTTATTTATGGTAAGTAGAAAATGCTTCTTCCCATATCACGTCTTTAAAACCCACCAGCACTTTTTGTCCATCCGTCAGAATAGGACGCTTTACCAACATACCGTCTGAGGCTAAAATACCGTATAATTCCTCCTGCGTGGCTGTTTTTATTTTATCCTTAATCCCTAGTTCCTTGTATTTTACACCACTGGTATTAAAGAACTTTTTCAGTTCTAAGCCACTTTTCTGATGCAATTCCTTTATTTCGTCCCGAGTAGGCTTCTCTTCTACGATATGTCGAGTCTCAAAGGGAATACCTCTTTGCGTAAGCCAATCCTTGGCTTTCTTTACAGTTGTTCATCTCGGATAGTCAAACAAAATCCAGGGCATGAGTTAATCCTCTTTTCCATATTATTAACGAGCTACTGTTTTTCCTTTAAAAATAGAGCAATCTCAAATTCCCCAATGGAGGTAATTAAAGGCAGCAAAAGAGCTTTTTCATTGCCTACAGATAAGGATTTGTATTCCCCGATCAAGACCTGCGGTGTCGCAATATCACAAGTATAATCGTGGTTTGCCAGGATTGTCACTGCATTGCCACCGATAATATTCGCCACCTCACCGATGGCCGAAGAAACAAAGCTGTCTATTTCAGCCATTTCCATCCCGCTCATAATTTTAACCATTTCCAAAACCATATCTTTAGGGAAGGTAAACAGAATCGTGCCTCTCAGGTCACCGGTTACGCCAAGGATAACACTGGCATCTTTACTTAATACCATATCTTCCAGTAATTTCAGTGTTCCTCTTTCGGCTTGTAAATCTAACATCAATTGAAATACATCCGTAGTTGCTTGGTAAAAGGAGTTTACATATTCCGCTTTCATTCAATCTTTCCCCCTTGGGCCTCTACATATTCGCCAATTTTCTGATCTGTTGCAGCCACATGCATAATTAACCATGCCATGAGTTTACCGCCAAATTCTTGCATAAGTTCTTCGCTATAGCCTTCCTGATCTAAACGATTGACATAGCCATTGACAGCCTCTTTAAATTTAGCATGAGCCTGCTTGTGATTTTCCAAATCTGGATAGTTGATTTGTGCTTGGTAAACTTCCTCTTCATCAAAATGAACTACAACATATTCTTGCATGAAAGCCATCGTTGCTTTAATTGTTTCTAACTTTGCTTCCCAGGCACCCTCTTGACGAACCGTCTGGATAAAATCTGATACCCGGTTAAAGAGCTCTTCATGCTGCTGATCAATGAGAGGTACGCCTATTTTATACTTCTCTTTCCACATCATCTAACAAACCTGCCTTTCAAGTTAAGATCGATCTTTCCGGCAATTAACAAACCCATGATTCATAAGACGTTGGTTGATTAACTAATTTTATTTAATATTAGAAAAATTTACAAGGCTCCAGATTCAACTTTAACCCCAAATGATTGTTAATGAACCCATAGAAAATTTGGCTTCCGTCAAGTCTATTAAACACACCTGTGGGATCATTACCCCCTGTCTATCGCGGCCAAGATTCCCTTGATAATCAAGGCTGGCGTGGGAGGGCAGCCGGGGACATAAACATCCACGGGGAGATGCTTGCCGACGCCACCTCCGGCAGCGTAAGCCTCTTTAAAGATTCCTCCCCCACAGGCACAGGCTCCAACAGCTACAACCAGAGTGGGCTTGGGGCAGGCTTCATAGGTTTTTTGCAAAGCAATCTCTAGGTTTCTGGTTACCGAACCAGTGACCAATAGCATATCGGCGTGACGGGGAGATGCCACAAAATCAATCCCATACTGTTGGATGTCATAAACAGGGTTCGTAACCGAGTTAATTTCAAAATCACAACCGTTACAAGATCCCGCGTCAACATAGCGAATGTGTAGAGATCTTCGACAATCCTTTTTTAGTTTACTTCGTAGTTCCTGACCTAGTTGTTCAGTTGAAACGCTGGAGGAAATGACCGGGATTTCAGTCTCTGTTATGGCATTGACAGGGCAAGAACGGAGACAGGAATGACAAAATATACAGCCCCTGGGGTTGATAACTTTATTTTTTAAAGCCCCCGTGGGACATGTGTTTTCACATTTAGGGCAATCGGCCAGACAAGACTCTTGATGAATAATGGGTAGTCCCCTGCCAAAGCCCTCACCCCAGGAAGTGGAATCCTCAGTGATGATTCGACTATTGATTAATGATTTTACTAAATTTAACATTTTGCTTTAATCCCACCTATCGATCTAAACATGCGTAACACAATTCAAAACTTTTATTGATTAACGGAAAATCAGGTACAATATTGCCGGGTACACACAGGGGCAAAACAGGCCAATTACAGTGAGAGGCAGAACGAACCATATAACGGAAAATCCTATTGTCAGGCCCACTCATCACCCAATGCACATTGGCTCCCCGGGCGGATTCAGTGTATCCCACAGCGGTTCTGTAGGGTGGCAAGTTAGGAAGTTCTACTGCCAAAGCTCCCTCTGAAAGATGTAAAAAAGCCTGCTGTAAAATGGCAAAGGTTTGTTCACTTTCTTCTATTCGTTGATTTAATCGACTAAGAACATCCCCCTCAATTTGCGTGGGGATCTTGAATGCAAAATCCGCATAGGCTCCATAGGGTAATTCTGTTCGCAAATCCCTTTTAACCCCCGACGCTCTGGCGGCCGGACCAACTGCCCCTAAGGCTAATGCTACTTCCTTTGGCAGGATGCCGGTTGTTCTCATCCGATCCACTAATGACTGTGAGGCAAGCATGATAGAGGTAATTTTTTTAAGTTCTTGCTCCACTTCTTTTAATTCTGAACTAATTTCCGATGTATTGGCTACGTCCTTTTGTATTCCACCAGGGATAACCATTCCTCTTAGATACCTGTGTCCGGTCAGGCGCATATTCATTCTCATCAGTCGTTCCTTGAGCATAGCTCCACGGCTAATGCCAAAGGAAAAACCTATCCCAGCACACATATTCCCAATATCGCCTATATGATTGTAAAGTCGTTCCATCTCCAGCAAGATAGTTCTGATGTACAAAGCCCTTTTCGGTACAGCGACTCCTGCCAAGGTTTCAATAGCTTGGGCATAGGCCACTGAGTGAGACGCAGAACAAACACCACAAATTCTTTCGGCAACCAGTGCTGCATCAGCATAGTGCTTTCCTTCAGCGGCTTTCTCAATACCCCGGTGGGTATAAAATAGCTGGGCCTGTAAATCTATCACGTCTTCTCCAAAGGTAAAAAATCGGAAATGACCTGGCTCAATGATACCCGCATGAATTGGCCCCACCGGTACCTGAAAAAGCCCCTCCCCTTCCACTGAACAAAACTCCAATTTCCCGGTAACCCTCGGAACTACTGTATTAGCAGCAAAGTCCTTTCGTAAGGGGTAAATATCTTCAGGCCAATCCCCGTGAACAGCTAGTCTACGTAAATCCGGATGCCCCACAGGAATGATGCCAAACATGTCTTTCATTTCTCTTTCCAGCCAATGGGCAGCCGGTATCAGCGGTGTAATAGAAGGATAGCTTGGCTGCTCAGCATCCAGCACTACCTTTAATTCAATGATGGTATTTTCCCCAGGGAGGGCAAATACAGTGTATACTGTAAAAATTCCAAACTGCTGCCTTTTATCTGTGGCAGTCATAGTTACTAAAAAGGCCCCTTGTTTTTTTAACATGTCTACGGCTTCGGAAAATTTGCTTACTGGTACACCAAGCTTAATGTTTCGCACAGCACCGTTAGTCGTTATTTTTATTAAGTCACAGTCCGGGTGTTCAGAAAAGACTTTCCAAAAGGGTTGATTACACACTTGGCATCCCTCCTAACAGCATAAACTTTACTACCTGGTTAATTAACTGCTGAATAGCGTGTGGCATATAGATTCCTTGCAGTAGCAGCAAACCAAGGGGCAAAAGAAGCAATACATGGCTGACCGAAAACCCTTCTCTCTTAGAGGGACAAGTGGTTACCGGATCGCTGAAATACATTTTCCCGCCAAAGTAGATTAACCCCGCGAAAACAACCGCGATCACCATTAAAAAAACAAAACCTACGAGAGCCCCTTTGACCTGAAAACCTTGGCTGGCAATGGTGAGTTCACTGAAAAACAAACCAAAGGGCGGTAAGCCTCCGATGGCCAGCAAACTAGCCATAAAGATGGCAGAGGTAACGGGCAGCCATTGGCCAATCCCGTGTATTTTAGGAATTAATTTACTTTTATACCTTTGTGCCAGGGTACCCGCACTGAGAAATAAAACCGATTTTCCCAGGGCATGGTTAATGAGGTGCAGTATTGCCCCGGTGTATCCTAATGTTCCGCCCAAGCCCACACCCAGGATGATAATACCAACATGCTCAACACTGGAATAGGCCAATAGTCTCTTAATGTCTTTTTGCACCAGGATAAAGGGCAGGGCAGCAACCATCGACATTAAGCCAAAGATAATTAACAGTTGGCCGGAGAAACCCTCGCCCACAGCCATGGTCGTTAGCAGATGGAAGCGAATAATGGCATAAATAGCGCAATTCAGCAAAACACCCGACAACAAAGCACTAACTGGTGAAGGGGCTTGGCTATGAGCATCCGGCAGCCAGGTATGTAATGGGAACAAGCCCGCTTTGGTGCCATAGCCAACCAGAATAAAGATAAATGCCAGTTTCATCAGAGAAGGATCTAATTGATCGGCCACCAGATAAAGCTGTTGCCAGCTAAGACTTATTTCATCACTACCCAACACTCCTCTGGCTGCATAAAAGGTTAGAATAATCCCCAGCATGGCAAAGGCAATACCAACTGTACAGATAATGAGGTATTTCCAGGCGGCCTCTAAAGCTGATTTATTTCCGTAAAAAGCAACCAACAGAGCGGAAACGATGGTGGTACCCTCGATGGCCACCCACATAACCCCCAAATTATCGGCCAGCACAGCTAAATACATGGTAGCCACAAAAAAATGAAGTAAGCCGAAAAAAAGCCCTACCCGTTTTTCCGCTATTTCCCCATGGCTGCGCTCCTGCCGCAGGTAGGTCACCCCATACAGACAACAGGTTGTTCCCACCACCCCGATGATAAAAACTAATATCGCAGATAATTCATCCAAAATAAGTATTTTGTAGATTTTGTGGCTATTGAGCTTTTGTGCCGTTCCAGTCATAAATGGTGTGAGACAGCAATAAATGGCTGTGATTCCCGTCAGCAGGGAACCTAGTATGTTGATTAACTCCGCATTCCTGGCTTTCGTGAAACAACATAGTAGGCCGCTAATAATCGGCAGTGCTAATAATAAATACAGCATTTTTTACCCCTTCAGTTTATTTAAGAACTTTGTATCAATGGTCTCAAAGGTGTCGTTAATCTGGTAAGTCATCAGGGCCATGACCAAGGCTCCCACGAGAATATCAAAAAATATGCCTAATTCTATAATTAAGGGCATGCCGCCGGTAACAGCTACGCCACAAAGGAACAGCCCATTCTCCATAGCTACCACCCCGATTAATTGACTAAGGGCCGAACGCCTGGAGATCATGAAAAAACAACCCAGCAAAATACCGGCCAGAGCTGCCGAAATAAGATGCCCACCCACCGGAATATCCTTTAATAACACCGGGACTATGTATCCGTAAGCCAGCCCAATCAATAGTAGTCCTATTAATATGGAAGAAACCAAGCCAACAGAAAGTGAAACTTCACGGTGTAGATTTACTTTATACACCAATTTGTAAAATACCCACGGGAGTATAATAACTTTGACCACCAGAGTTAGTCCCCCAACGATAACCATGTGCCAATTGGTTTCCTGGGTGGATAGACCCAGGTAGAAGGCTATCAGGCAGAGAGCCAATGCCTGAACGGTCAGCAAGGTTATCGTATTGGTGATACTTCTCCCGGCCAACATAAATAATGAAGCAACTAGAAAAATAAGTGCAAAAAGGTCAACCACTAACAAGCCCCTCCCCACCTAGATTAAATATGTACTTAATACAGCCAGTAAACAAAAGGCCATGCCACCTGCCATAAGTTCTGGAAGTTTAAATAACCTCATTTTAGCCAAAGCACTCTCAATCATAGCCAATACCAGTCCCAGGAAGCTAACTTTAGCAAATATAAGAACTAATGCCACATAAACTGGGGCATTCGGGTTTTGCGGCCAAAACAAATGAATTAAGAGAATTAGTAAAACCACCTGTTTTATCATCGCCGCCAGGTGCAGCAAACCCACCTGCCTGCCCGCATATTCCAGCAGCATTCCCTCATGTACCATTGTTAGTTCCAGGTGAGTATCGGGATTATCCACAGGAATGCGTCCGGTTTCGGCCAAAACTACGATCAGTAACCCGATAAAGGTAAGCAATCCCGCAGGATTCTGGCCTGCACCCATGATACCGTTTATATCAGTGGTTCCAGCAGTTGCTGCTAAACTAAACAGTCCCACCACCATAACTGGTTCCACCAGAGAGGAAATCATCATTTCACGGCTGGAGCCCATACCTCCAAAGGCACTGGCAGGTTCCAAAGCTGCCAAGGCAAGAAAAAACCTGGCCATAGCAAAAAGATACGTCAGCGCAATCATATCACCGATTCCCAGGTTTTCATGTTGCCACAGAGGAATCATGCTCCCGGCCACCAAGTAGGAAGCCAAGCAAATAATCGGAGTTAGCTGGGTTAGCCATGAGGTATGCACCGACACAACAGATTCCCTACGCAAAAATTTAATAATATCAAAATAAGGTTGTAAGAGGGATGGACCCCTCCGGCACTGGAGTAAGGCTTTGCTTTTTTTTATTATTCCATTGATTAACGGGGCAACCAAAAGCAAGAAACTAAACTGCCCCAAGATTATTAATAGTTTACCCGTCATTTTTTAACCACCTATCTAACCCAAACTAAAAGAACTATCAAAGTTATAAAAACATACCCTAAATAAAAGTTAATGTTACCACTTTGAATACACCGCCACTTTTTTGACATACTGATGGTTAAACTTCTTAAAGGCCTATATAAAAACTCTTTAAGAACCGATTTAACATGCTCCTCAAAATAAATCTGGTAGCCAAAATAAGGTAATAGGCTGCTTTTTGTTTCTACCTTTCGCTGGGGCTGCAGTAACCCACGGTACAAACGCCTGAACGGTTGGGAGAAGGATGCGGCAGAATATTCCATAGCAGCATCTGTCTCAATGCCACAACCCCAGGTTGCCGTTTTTCTTACCCTTGGTGTACCCAACAGTCTACTTAACGCCAACAATACTAGAATAGTAGCTAGCAGCAGTAAAGCTAAATTGAAGTTATAGGTTGTCACCCCTGAAACTCTCGAACCAGGAACCAGTTGTCCCACCACGCCCAGCAGACTATTCATAGCCACTTGAGGGAAAATGCCTAACCCTAAGCATAACGCTGCCAGTGGAGCCATACTAAACCTCATACTAAGGGGAACCTCCCGGGCTGCCGCAGATTTTTGTGTTCTGGGCAATGCCAGAAAAGAAATCCCAAAGGCCTTAACAAAACAGGCTGCTACTAAAGTACCGGTCAGGGCCAGAGCAACAGCAGCAAGGATACCGGCAATACTCCAAAATCCTGATACCCGGAGGGAAGAGATCGTTACTAAAGATTGATAAATTTGATATTCACTGGCAAAACCATTAAAGAGAGGCATAGCCGAAATTGAAATGGCACCTATCAGAAAAAGTAGTGCTGTTTGCGGCATTTTCTTAATTAAGCCGCCTAATTCTTCCATGTTTCTAGTGTGAGTTGCGTAGTAGATGGCTCCTGTGGCAAGAAATAACAGACTCTTAAATATGGCGTGGTTGAATAAGTGGAAGAGTCCCGCTGCCAGAGCAATAGCTGCGGGTACAGGCATTGACAAAGAATAAAAAACAAGACTTGTGCCAATACCCATCAAGATAATGCCTATATTTTCTACGCTACTAAAGGCCAGTAGCCGCTTTAAGTCCTGCTCCATCAGTGCATAAATTACCCCAATAACCGCGGAGATAATTCCCAACGTTAAAACTAAGCCACCCCACCAAGTAGGACCGGGGCCTAAGATATCGATTATTAAACGAATCATACCGTAAATGGCTGTCTTGATCATTACGCCACTCATCACTGCAGAAACATTACTGGGTGCCGCAGGGTGAGCCAAGGGCAACCAGACATTTAGAGGGACAATCCCTGCTTTGGTGCCAAAGCCAATCAGTGCTAAAAGAAATACCCAGCTTTTCTCGGTAGCAGTCAGGCTGATACTGTTCCTAGCTAATACTTCGTAACCCCATCCGCCAAATCCGTTAGACATAATCAAAAAGGCACCTATAATAAAAACTGTACCCAAATGGGTCATTACGATGTAAACAAAACCCGCTTTACGAACATTTTGCGAGCGATACTCAAAGGTAACCAATAAATATGAAGTTAAGGTCATTAATTCCCAGAAAATAAGAAAAGCGATGGCGTTGTTCACTGTCACCACAAAAACCATCGATAGTACAAAAATATTATAATAAAAACTCCACCAGGCAATATTCTCCTGTCGGTATATTTTCATATACTCCCAAGAATAAAGACTAACTAGGAAAGTAACCAGGCAGATGGTAGATAAAAAGAAGCCACTCAATCGATCTATTTGAATCATAAGCTCTACCCCTGGTAAAACATGGCCGAAACTTACTCCAAATGGATCTGTGCTAAACAGACCTGCAAGTCCTAGCACTAACCCTATTACTCCGGCAATACTCCCTGGGATACATCCTGTAATGAAGGACATTTTTGAATTCACTTTAAATAAAAATGGCATCACCGCTCCGATTAAATAAATAGCAATCATTATAAAGATGATATTACCCTGGATGCTCGCAAACATTACACTGCCCTCCCAATAATATTGTTTATAAAAAAGAAAAAGCGACCACTATAGTACATGATACTCCTAATATTAATATTAACCAATACATTTTACATCAAATATTAAAGATAAAACAAATAGCAAGAAGCAAAAGTCATTACTGTAGTGACAAATTTAGTTGCGTAACCTATATTTTTTAACTACTAGCTTTGAAATTATTTAAGACCTAACGTGTTATTACTATCTAATAACTCATTAGGTCTTACTATATATTACTATAAAAAACATATTTGTAATGTCCAAAACACCTTTCATAAATCATTTGATATACTGGTCAAACCGGCAAAGCAAATTATTTTATTGATAAATAATCACTAAGGGCAAAATAATGTATGTTACTTTATTCTAAAAGCAGTGACTAGTTCATTTAAATCCTTAGCCAAACCCAAGAGTGACTCAGCAGAAGCTGAAATCTCTTCCATCGAAGCAGTTTGTTCTTCAGTGGAGGCTACAACATTTTGCACACCACCAGACATTTCTTCCATAGCAGAGGTTACATCTTGAATCTGTTCAGTAAGTTTCTGTACCGAGGCTATGATATTGCCAAATAAAATTCCTACCTCATTTACTACCTTTTTTCCTTCCTCCACTTCCTTATTGCCTTTTTCCATTGTCTCTACTGCTTTTCCAGCTTCCATTTGCATGTTATTAATAAGCCGGTTGATCTCCTTAGTAGCTTCTGCCGACTGCTCGGCTAGCTTACGCACTTCTTCAGCCACAACGGCAAAGCCCTTCCCCTGTTCCCCGGCCCTAGCCGCTTCTATAGCCGCATTGAGGGCCAGTAGATTGGTTTGATTTGCTATCTTAGAAATTAATTCAACGATCTGGGTAATTTCCAACGATTGTTGATTTAGCCCATAGATAGCCCTAGATACGCCCTGGGTTGAAGTTGTAATAACTTGCATCTGGCTGTTTAAATTAGCAATGCCCTCACTACCTGAATTTGCGTCACGATTTGTTCCTTGAGAAAGTTCGGAGATGCCGTTTAAGTTCTCTGAAATATGTTCTATCGTTGTGGACATTTCAGACATGGTTGATGCTGTTTCGGTGGCACCAGCGGAGGTTTGTTGAGCACTGGATGAAAGGACTTGAGCCGAGTAACTCACAGTATCTGCTTTTTCGTTAATCTTAATGACAACATCGCGTAAATTACTGGTCATAGCTTTAAAGGAACTGGCCAACTGGCCAAGCTCATCCTTTGTTTTTACTTCTAAGGTATTAAAGGCCAGATTACCGGCGGCAATTTCTGTTGCCTGATCGGCAAGAACTTTAACCGGACCAATCATTTTTTTGGTAACAAAATACGTTACGCCAATGCAAATTGCCATAACCAGGATGGTTATGAAAATTACTGTACTTACAATTTTTCTAACTAGTTGATCTAATTTATCCCGAGGTTCTCCGGCAAAGATTACCCCCATCGCTTTCCCATCCGGGCCCTTTAGTGGCATATAGGAAGTGATATAGGGTATCCCTAGTATATTTGCTTCACCTATATAATTTTGCTGCTTTTGCAACACAATATCTGCTATTTGGGGATCTAGTTTTGTCCCTACTAAGCGTTTGCCGTCCTTGGTAAGGGTCGTATTTACCCTAACATCTTGCAAAAACAGGGTTATTTCTGTCCCAAAAAGTTCCTTCAGGGAATCCACCAATTCCTCACGGGATAAATCATAACCTAGGGATAACGTGCCAACAATAGCGCCCCGTTGATTCTTTATCGGTACCCCTGCCCTGGCAGATAATTTTACAACAGTACCGGATTCAATAAAGGAACTGGTTTCTCCTTGCAGTGACAGTTGAACATTCTTTTGGTTCAAAATACTGTCACCCCGCTTATTGGGCTCATGCGTTCTGGCGATTACCGTGCCGGCCGCATCACCCACCGTAATAAAATCCAAACCTAACCCTTTGGCTAGGGGAGTCAATATGGTCAATACTTTCTCAGTGTCTCTTTCTTCGATAGCCTGGGCAACTCCCGAGTACTCGGCCAGAAGTGAAGCCTGTAAAAGGGCTTGCTTGCGCCGATCTTCTATGGTTTTGGAAACCCCTTCCATACCCTCTTTGGAATGGTCTAGCAAAATATTTTGGGTGATATTGCTGCAGATATAGGTAGTGGGTCCAACGGTAAGGGCAACAGCAACAAGAATAATTAACACAATAAAAATGGTAAACTTACCTTTAATAGATCTTGTCATGCTGCACAACCACCTCTCTCCTAATTTAAAGCCAGCTTCTGCACCTCCTCGTTGTTAAGCAAACCTGTAATAACCAAATTATGCTGATTCTTTAAATCAACGATCTCCTTTGTTTCAATAATTTTAATGACAGGCCTAAAGATAAGCTCTTCTTTTAAATCAATTACGATCCCCTTCAGTCCATTGCTTAATGTTACTGCAGAACCCACCGGATAGGGTTTTATCAGTTTTAGTAAGGTTAAAGCTATCTCATTTTTAAACATAAGATCTCCCGCCGCCATGATCATCTCATAGGCTTCATGGGGTGGCAGTGCCTTTCTATAAATACGATCAGTGGTTATTGCGTTATAAACATCTGCCACTGAGCATATCGCAGCCATATCCGATATTTTTTCACCTTTGAGACCCCGAGGGTAGCCCGATCCGTCATATTTTTCGTGGTGGTTGAGAATAATTTCTTTACTCAGGACGGTAAGATCATAGATTGCTTTAGACATTTCATAACCGTAATCCGAGTGTCTCTTCATCTCCTCAAATTCCTCTGGAGTAAGTTTCTCTGGCTTATTTAATATCATCAACGGCACCTTAATTTTACCGATGTCATGCAGTAAACTTCCTGTTCCAAGTGTTAAAAGCTTCTTTCTATCATAATTAAGCAGCACACCCGCGGCGATGGAAAGAATGCAAACGTCTACACAATGGGCAAAGGTATACATATCCACGGAACATAAATTTGTTAAATTACTGGTAACCTCTTTACCCTCCAGTATTTCTCCAATGATCGAGTCTACTGTCAAAAGGATCTTTTTATAATTGACCGTCCCACCTCCCATCACCAATTCTTCTACCAAACTAACAGCATTAAGTCTTACACCATAGTCAATCTCGTTGCTTGGTGCTTCAAAGTCTTTAGACAAAATGGTTACATCAGCAACAAGAATACCGAACTTTTTAAGAGATGAAATGATTTTTGCAGTTAATATTACGCCCTTACCTAAAAGTAGTTGCTTGTTATTACTGATAATTGGACTGGCAAGCACCATCCCTGGTAGCAGATAACGAACCGGTAGTTTCATAGCATCACCGCCAAAACATTAACTATTTACTATCTCTGACAACTCCTTACCGGTGCAAATTGCCGGCCGGTAATACTCCAATCTATTCCGGGATACCCTTTTTGCCTGATATAGTGCCGCATCGGCACAGCGAATTAACTCTTCAACATTTGAACTATTCTCCGGGTACACCGAGATACCAATGGACACCGTAACTTTCCCACCGGGTAGGCATTCTTGACTAGGAAAAGGATGATTAGCAATACTAAGTCTCAACCGTTCCCCTATGTCTATCGCTTTGTTTAAGTTTGCCCCCTGCAGCACAATGACAAACTCGTCCCCACCGTAGCGAGCAACCATATCGTCATCCCTGACCGCATCCATCATAATATTTGCTAATTCTCCCAACAGGCGATCCCCAGCTAGGTGTCCCAAGGCATCGTTATATATTTTAAAATTATCCAGGTCAACCATTAGCAAGGCAAAATGACCTTGGCTCTGATAAAAAGCCCTTTGTTGCATATGCTCAATAAAGGCTCGATAATTGTATAGGCCAGTCATTGAATCCCTTTCTGCCTTTTCCCTCAGGTCTATGTTTTCTGCACTTACCTTTTGCTTTTCCGTCCATTGTTCAGTATAATCCCTGACAACAGCCATACCTCCAAGGATTTTTCCACGCTCATCCTTCCAAGGGATGGTATCCATTAGCAAACAAATTTCGTTATTATTAGGACCTAGAAAACAAACTTCCTGGCCTACCATAAAATGATTCCCTTGTATTGCTAAGGCTAACAGTCTACCAGGTTCACCTGCTTCAGCTAAGGGTATACCAACCATGTTTTTCTTCTTACAGCCTCCCAGCAAATTACAGAAGGCATCATTCGAGACCGCTACACGTCCTTTTTCGTTACCAACCAGAATCCCGTTGGTGGTTCCTTGCAGAATAACTTTTGTCAGTAAATATTCCCGAGCTAGCCTGTGTAACCCCCAGGCCACTGCTACACCCAAAATGACCGTAATAATAATAGAGGTTATTAGGTTTTTAAATCCCCGGCTGATGATTTCCGTTTCCAGCAACCACAAGTCATTACCCAAACGTCTTTGTTGAAAAGCACTTAATTCCTTGCAGTTAGTTACCAATTTGGTGAGATCTCCACCGTTTTTAACGTTTTCAATAGATCCAGACAGATTTTGTACCAGTATTTTGCCTTCTAAGGTATGCATTACTGGTAACAGTTGCTGGGTAATCTGTTCCAGTTCACGAATTTGTATCTGAGAAGCTTTTCCATCGCTAAATATTCTTTCTGATAGTTCAACGGCCTTGGCAATTTGATTAATCTTTAGCCTACGTTCTTCAATTCTTTCCAGTATATCTTTTTGTGTTGCGTAATTATTCATAGACTGAAAGACAAATAATATGAGTAACCCCATTATTAGGGCAGAAACAGTAAAAAATAGGCGCTTTCTGACACTGGGGATAATCACCATATTTACCACCCCATTTAGTGATAATTTACCCTGTCCCTTATGTTTCGTTTATCTATGTCAGAAGCTTATTACTTTGGAGCCTAACAAAGAGAGACAATAAGGTCAATGGTTTAGTTTTATATTTCACTTATTTATTTCTTCTATTGTATGGGTTAATTATTATAAAAACCATTATATAAGAATTAATAATTTATTACGAAATGAAAACTCATCAGGTGATGAGTTTTCATTTGCAAAGCAAATATAGTTGTCATCTTTAGCATTAAATTAAATGCAATTTAATAACTCTCTGTTTACTAAAAAAGAGTCATTTTTTGTCACTTAGGCTAGTTTCCACTTACTACCTTGCCTCAATAGAGTTTAATAAAAGATTATTCTCCTTAGAAAAATGTGGCTAACCCTATGCATATGAGAAGTTATATTTTCTGATATGCCTTAGGCTACGATGCCAAATTTTTTGGTATCAAACCAGTTATTTTTGTCAATAAATTCGACAACAACTATAAAAATTATTATGAATCGTTGTTAAAATACTGAAATCAATCCAGGATTACCTCCGGTAATACATCTGCCACCTTGGGGGGTAACGATAAAGGTATTCTCAATTCCCACCATGCCAACATTGGCAATCCCCTTCTTAGGTTCCAGGGCAAAAGTCATTCCTTCCTGTAGGGGTTCATAAAACCCTTCCGCAATGACAGGTGATTCATCAATGACTAAGCCAATCCCATGACCTAAAAACTTTACTTTACGTCTTCCGAAACCCATAAAATTTTCCAAAAACTCAGGGCTCAGGTCATTCATGATCGTGTTGTAAATATGAGCTGGTGTAACTCCGGGTTTCAGCATCTCAGCTATGCTGTCTTGTATAGTCACACATTTCTGGTGGACAGAGATCACCTCTGATGGCAAGGGTTGGCCGAACATGTACGTCATGGTCTTATCAGTATGGTAACCCTCTACCCCACACCCTACGTCGATGAAGACTAAGTCTCCTTTTTTTAATCTACGCTCACGACTGCCTAATAACGGTACAGCGGGACTCATGCCATAACAACCACCAGGACCGTTAAAATAAGTCGGATAAATTGAGCCTTCACCAAAGCCAACTTGCCCTACTAGCATTTCAGTATCAAACATACTAAAACGGACTATCCCCTGATGTCCTTCCTTGACCATTAAGGAATACAAGCTAGTGCCCAGCTCTACTTCGCTCATACCTTCTTTGAGTATGGCTGGAACTAAATCTTCCAATACCCTTTGATGAATTCGGCCAGACCGCTCCATGCGAGAAAGTTCATAGGGGCTCTTCACTGCTCTTACTGCCGCTATATCTGCATCAACTGACTTTACATCAGTAAAAGAAAAATACTTTCGCAACCGTTGATAAAAGGCCAGCGGCATAACCTCGGTTTCCAGGTATACTACCTTTGGCAACTTACTAAAGTGAGTTGCCGCATCACGGAAACTGTTCATTTCCTGAATCCGGGGAAATAATGATTCCTCCCTAGCACGTTCATAACTACGCCGAACCCAAAGGATTGCTTCATCATGCCGCGGAATCAATAACATACCATCCTGCATTGTACCAGTAAAATAATACATATTTATTTTACTAACAATAACAATAATCTCCCAATCGGGACTGGTTGCTTCCATTCTAGCCCGCAGGCTATTCATCCGGGCTTGTAGTTCAGTTAGCGGTACCTGCATTTTCATTCTTTTACTCCGTTCCTTAACTAATTACTGTCCTGCTAAAGGGGGCGTGCCTCACCTCTTAGACCTAGGCGATGGTTTGCTCGGGGATTTAACAGCTCGCTTGCCTTGGCCGGGGCCAACAATGGCTCCTTTAAAGACTCTTTTTCTAGCAATCTTTACCATAAGTTCTTTTTCATATCTTTTGATAATCGGTACTTCCCTTTCAGTTACGATGGACACAGCGGTACCCAACTGGCCACTTCTGCCGGTTCTACCACTCCTATGTAAATATTCCTTTGCATCTTCGGGAAAATCCAAATTAAAAATATGAGTTACTCCTTTTACATCTAGACCTCTGGCAGCGATATCCGAAGCCACTAAAAGCTGTGTTTCTTCACCTCGGAAGCCTTCTAACGCCCTTTGACGTTCTTCTTTAGACATTCTGCCAAGGATTTTGTAGGCTTTATAGTGATGATATTGGAGTCTTTCTGTAATCCTTGCGATTTCTTCATTATTATTAACAAATACAATTGCTTTTTGGGGTTTTAGTGCAGCAACCAGTTTTCTTAAAACCTCCAGCTTATCCCGTTGGCTCTCGGCCATGAAATAAAGGTGCGTAATATTGGAATTGACCAAAGGCTTGTCGTCAATCTTGATGACTTCTGCCTCAATCATTAGCCCCATTGCCTCAGCCAATACTTTGCCGGCAATATGTGCCCCAAAAACCATTAATTGCCTGTCCTTCATGGTAGCTTTAATCACGGCTTTTACCCGATTGATATCATTTTGGCCCAATAGCCGATCGCCTTCATCAATAACAATGGTTTTAATGGTATGCGCACTAATCTTTTTTTTACCTATTAACTCCTGAATTCTTCCCACGGAGCCCACAATAATATGTGGCTTCTCCCTTAGGGCCTCGATTTGTCTTGCAATATTGACATCCCCAATAATCGGAGTAGAAGTGACCGCTACACCGGAGTTCTCTGCCAATATTTTTATCTCTTTATGAATCTGCATAGCCAATTCATGGGTTGGTGCCAAAATAATCGCTTGCATTTCTCTTTTGTCACTATTAATTTTTTGAAAAAGGGGCAATAAGTAGGCTAATGTTTTACCGCTTCCTGTTTGCGATTGCCCGATAATATCTTTATTTTTTAACAATAAGGGTATTGCTTTGGCCTGAATCTCTGTGGGCTGGGTGATTCCTCCCTTATGCAAGCCTTCTATCAGTTTTAAAGGTAAGCCAATTTCATCAAAAGTTGTCATAGTATCGATTCAGTTCTCCTACTCTGTTAATAATTTGGGCCAATATAACACAAAAGAAAAGGTCGGTCAAGTTAGCAAGACTTGGCGTAAGCCAAGTTTTGCTTATACTTTTGTCAATAGAAATTTTATACTTTCTGAAAGTGAAACAAGGACCTAGTCAGTATCTATTTTATAAGCAATGGCTCACTTCCGACAATTTTATATTGATATTCTGTCATAACAGTTCCATCTTCTTTTGTCTTCTTAAAGATAATGAGGTCATAACCATCGTTAGTTTTGCTTTGGGAGGTTTCATAAATATATCTACCATCGTTTTCCATGATTTCCCTGGTACCAATCCAATAGGGGCAATTGTTTAGAAACGAATTATATTTAGTAAGTTCTGCAAACAACTTGTTGGAAGCCTCAACATCGATATCGGGTAGTTGCTTATCCACATGCTTTTCACTTACCTGGGCTATTCTGCCAATGCTTTTCAAGTATTCTGCCGCTTGTTCTTCTTGCTGCATGGCCAGTTTAGGATACTCTTTGTGGGCAGAAAGCACTTGGTTATGTAGCCTATTAGGAAACAGCTTTTTGATAGAATCTGTATAGTATTCTCCGTCCTTTGGCTCTTTATATGCCAGCAAAGAGTAGTCACCGGTTTCATTTCGGGCAAATATCATCACTGTAGGTATGGCTCCACTGCCGCTGATCTTTGTAAAAATGCCATTTTCAAAACCAAAGAAGCCAAAGCTAGCGATTGTAAAGACGGTAACTGCTTCTGCCTTTTTCTCCGAGTCAAGAATAAGGTGTCCTTCTGTGGCAAATTCACCCTCTAAATACGACTTTCTTTGCTCTTTGATAGCAAGACTTACTGCTTGGTCAAGGGTCGTAGAGCCTTTTATTGTAGTAGCTGTCCTTACCCCATGTCCCTCGCTTACCCGAGAACTCTGCTTGGTGAAGCCACTGCTCAGAGCTACACCGCCCAACACCACTACCAAAAATATTCCCACACCAAGCACAAATTTTCCCTTGTTATTGAAACCTGACATTACTCTCACCCCCCTCTCGTCAACTCATATAAAATTTCCTTTCTAATTAGAAAAAGGTAGCTTGCACCAAGTTTAGACGCACCCTCTAGGTAATCTAAAGGTCACAAGCAAGCCAGCGGAAACGTAGTTTCAGGGATCTACCCGTCATTGAATTCTTCCTTAGTTTGCTTATTCCCTTCATCGATTACACAAAAAACACCTAATAACACAGGTATATACCGGAATGTTAAAAAAATGGACCCTATTTAGACGTACTCTAAACAGGTCCATTTTTGCTTCCTTACTATATAGCTACAGTTTCCTATCTAAATGAAGCATTTAAAGCTTTTAACAGAGTGCGAACATCATACATATGGGGAGTAACTGGACTCACTTTTTTGGTAAGTCCCAGTAGGGTGTAAACAGCCATTCTTGCAGCACGGACTGAGTACTCCTCCGTGAATACCATATCCTCTGGAATTTCTACAAACTGACCAATAAAGGCTAGGTTGGTTGAACCTTCAGGAACCACCTTCGGTCGATCACTCATGGCCCGGGGCTGGAACATTGAAACAATGTAAGGCATCATACAGGGTATGACATTGACTACGGTATCCATAATTTCATCGATTTCCTCTTCAAAATGCAAATGGTGGAGGAGCTCAATGAGTATCTCTTCCCCTGTACAGTCACGCATCGGCTTCTTCACATAGTTGCCTGGCTTGTCGGTATAGAGACCATACCCCCAGAAGATGGTGGTATCCGCCGGCTGATTTTTAAAGTGAGGCTGTGCAGCAACCACGATAGACATCAGCCAGTTAGAATCTTTAAAGGTCATTAAAGCGCCGCTGCCAGGTTTGTTGCGTGAAAATCTCTCAATCATTTTGAGCAACTTGTTACCCTTTAAAGTAACCGTAAAGGATTGCCAATTCGTCTCCTCAGGCTTACTAAAGAATGGTTGAGGATTTCCCAGGCCTTCTTTTTTCCCAGCAATATTGGCCCAAAGACCACCCGAAATAGGATTCTCAATCACCATCCGGGCAGGTGTATCAAAATCGCCTAGTTTTGAATTATCTGTCATACAACCATTGGTTACGATACACAAGTCGCCCTCGTTAAGCTTTAGTACACCTTCTGTGCCATCCTGCTCATAGTGGATCGCGATAACGGTAATACCCTCTCCTGCTGCAAAATCCAAATCTGTTACAGTATACTGCAAGCTAAAATCAACACCAAAACTATCTAAATAAGACTTGACAGGCAATATAATAGATTCATACTGATTGTATTTGGTTCTGGTTACCCCCTCCAGGGTATGGATACGGGAGTATTCGAAGATCATGCGCTGCATATAACGTTTAAACTCAAACAAGCTGGACCATTTTTGGAAGGCAAAGGTTGTCTGCCACATATACCAGAAATTTGTCTCAAAAAAATGAGGTGTGCTGGCAAACCAATCGCAGATACGCAGATTATCAAGCTTTTCTTCAGGAGTAATCAGTAGTTTGCCCAATGCCATGCGGTCTGCATCATTAAAGCCCATGGACATAACATCGATTACTTCACCGTCTTTATTAACTAGTCTGGCATTGGCATGGGTTGGATGGGCTAGGTCAAAGGCCAGAATTTCATCACAGACTGACATTCCATCCTGCTCTAGGGAAGGTATAGAGGAAAGCAACTCCCAGGTATTTTCGTAAGTTTCCTCGTTTAGCATTCTGCCACCGCGAGCCACAAACCCACCTGTGGCATTCCCTGCCCCATCATTACTGCCGCCGAGAATAGGCATTCCCTCTAAAATATGAATATTTCCACCGGGGAAATTACAATCTCTTATCAAATAAACAGCTCCGGCAAGTGAGCCTAAACCACCTCCCACAAAATATACGTGCCTGTTTTGATATTCGTTTTTCAAAGTAATCGCCCCCACTCTTCAAGTTTCAAAGATAATAATCATCTTTGGATGGCTTTACTATAATACCCTTATGTTTTGATAGGTATAGTCAAAAAGTAGGGGCTGTATATTTTTTATACAGTCTGATCTAATTGTATAAGAAGTTTTAAATCTAAGGTCTTTTACGACTTTTTCTCGTACCTTTGCAGAGCCCTCATAAAACTTCCTTCAATTAATTCACTAAGCTTTTCAATGATCAGCTTGGGACTTTCCTTCATACCCTCCTTCATCCACTGAATAACCAAGCCAGTGAAGGCAAGGGTGTAAAAATTTGCGATAAAGTTCTTATCCACTTCTTTAACTTTCATATTGCTAGAAACCTCATTAACCACCCTTAAAAGCAGTTCATTGGTAACCGAATAAAGGTACATGTCTAAATGATTTCTACCCAGTGAATTTAAGGTATTCACACAAAACGGCTTGTTATTTTCTATGTATTGAAAGATTTTATAAAACCCATCTTTCCAGGTATTATAAGTGGTATAGTGAGCGATGCTTTCAATAGCTTCTGTATTGTAAATCCAGCCAACTAAATCAAAAATATCTTGAAAATGATAGTAAAAGGTTTGCCTGTTGAGACCGCAAGTGTCAACAATATTTTTAACAGATATTTTGTGCAGAGGAGTATCCTTCATTAATTCCTTTAAAGCATTAGCAAGGGCTTTTTTCGTTAGTAAGGAGCTAGACATTTAACCACCTGCATACCTCTTTTATTTCTAAATGACTATATTTCCTAGCTTTATCATTTCATTTATCTGTTTAATCATACTTTTGCAACTAAATGGGTAAATAGCAACCTAGCGTAACAACTGCAATGCAATAAACACAGTTTTTACCTTCCAGCAGAAACAACCATGAAAAATCTTTATTTACTATATATATTCAAAGAAATATAGTAATTTTTTTAAAAACTTGTTACACATTCTAATTTTATTCATCTTTACAATAATATTACAAATAAAGGAGGAGGAGAAATGATTAAAAGATTGGTTCCCTGGCTTAGTGGACTAGTACTTACATTATGTCTATGTGGAACGGCTATGGCTGCGGAACCAGTGATAGCTGATCAACAACAGGCGTTGGAACTAGCAAAAAAATTACTTCCGGAAATTGTTGGGAACCAGGACCCGGAAGTAGAATTCCTTGAGGATAATTACCGCGGTACAGATATTTGGTCCTTGAGGCTCCGTAACGAATTACCTCGCCCATTTGGACCCTACAGAGAAGGGCATATCGAAATTAATGCAAAGGATGGTTCACTAGTTAGCTTTTACTACCGCCCTAATCCCGAAGATAAAAAAACAGATCAACAGGTTGTTGATCGAAGCCAGGCAAGGGAAATTGCATTAAATTATATTAAAAAAATGCAGCCCAACCTAATCAGTCAAGTTCGTCTAGAAGATAATCCGGTTTATCCTTACTATCAAAATGCTACCCTGGAATTGGCCTACTCCTTCTACTGGAAGCGAGTAGTTAACGGCATTCCCGTTCAGGGGGATGGTATCGGGGTCAGGGTTGATGCGGTCACAGGCAAGGTTATTAGTTATGATTTTACTTGGAATGAGGAGGCTACCTTCCCCGCACCTGGTAATGGCTTACTAAGAGCGGAATCCGTCGCCAATCTTGTTTTGGAGAAATTAGAACTTTACCCCAACTATCAAATGAATCTTGAAAACGGCTCTAAACAAAAGCTTACACCAGTCTATCAGCTTAACAGTAAGTACCAGGAGTTTGATGGTTACACCGGGCAACCAATCGACCAGGAAGGTAACAGTAAAGAATTTGCCGAGAGTAAACGTTACCAGCAAACCTTTTCTCCCGTCATAGGTGGAGCAGCGGTTCCTGGGGAATACCATCCTGGACAACAGATTAAACCTACTGATGCACAAACAATTGCTGAGCAATTTTTTAAGCAAATGGGCTACAGCGGTAAAGTAAGCCGCGGCGGCAATGGCATTGAAAGTGGTCCCGGCTATACTATTGAACGCTGGAATTACCGGATTGAGACAGATCAGACGGAAAAAAACAGGATTCAACCACAAATTGATGTTTCTATTGAAACCACCACCGGAAAAGTAGTGGGTTTTCGTACCTGGAACAATGAACCTACTCAATCCGATGACAAAACAATCTCTTCTGAACAGGCCAAAGCTATTGCTGAAAAATTTGTGACCGGTGTTTTGGCTATCGGTAACCCCGTAGTGCTGCGTGACGAGAACTATCTTCGTCGCACTTCTGATGAGCCCTATCAATTTTCCTTTGTCCGGTTAATTCACGGAATTCCCTGCGAATACGGGGGTTTCCTGGTAAGTGTAGATTCCCACAGTGGAAAGATAACGGATTATCATCTGGGAATTTTACCCGTGGGCATTTCTTCACTGAGTTCCATCATCGATCCAGTAACAGCCGGCAAAGCCCTTAAAAACAGTCAATCCTTGGAGCTTAATTATCGGTATGCCAGGGATAAAGAGTATCGTCCTATGAATAAAGTCCAATTGGTTTACCGACTAAAATACTATGGTTCTGGTATTGACGCAGTTACCGGCCAACCCCTGGGAAGAGACGCTCTTGAGATAAAGCCAAAGCTTGCTAATCACTGGGCCCGGGGACCCCTGGAACTCCTGGCGGATAGCAGATTATTGCCGCATGGAGACTTTAATCCTGATGAAAAAGTTACCCTTCGGGAGGCCCTCAGGGTACTGACTGCCACTCCCCGTTACTATGATACAAACCAAATCAAGCTTAATTTCTCCGACATTAAAGAAGGCGACCCAGACCGTAGCATCTTTCAAAAGGCAGTTCAAATGGGTATCCTTGACAACAAGGGTGTGTTAAATCCAAGTAGTGTCCTAACCAGAGAACAAATGGCAGTATGGCTTGTCAATGCACTGGGCTATCAAGAATTAGCTAAGTCTCCGATTAAAACTGAAGTTACTTATCAAGACCTTGAGAATAATTTGTATCAAAACCATATTGCCTTCGTCACCGCCCTGGGACTCTTGGTAGGAGATAAAGACGGTTATTTCCACCCGCAGCAACCGGTTACTTGGGCCGAACTAGCCACGATTGTAACAAGAGTGGCCCCAAGAATGAACAACGGGTACTAATTGTAGGTTTTTAAGACTCATTACAACCAATGAAAAATGTAATTTTTTCCGTCAACGATTTCACTCTACTGCCATACCACTGCTGACAACCAGCCGTGGTATGGCTTTATATTGATATTACAAAAACCACTCCGCATGGAGTGGTTCCATTATTTCCTTTTGCATTAATTTGCGCCAGCGATCATTTAGGGGAAATAGATCAGACAGCCTTACTCAGCTGCTTTAAAATTATATATCGACTTAATTGTATCCATAATCTCCACGGTATCGTCAATATTGTTTACAATATCCTCAATAGGCTTATAGGCAAGAGGACATTCGTCAAGGGTTTCTTTATTAACCGAGGTGGTGAAAATCCCCGCCATTATGTCTTTATACTGGGTCAGTGTAAAAGAATGTCTGGCTTGTGTCCTGCTCATGATTCGTCCAGCACCATGCGGGGCAGAGAAGTTCCAATCTGCATTTCCTTTCCCTCGGCAAATAAGGCTGCCATCACGCATATTTATTGGAATCAATAGCTTTTCGCCCTGTTGGGCAGAAACTGCACCTTTTCTTAAAATCATTTTTTCCATATCTATGTAGTTGTGAATCGTCATAAACTGCTCAACAATATTGAGCTTCATCCCCTTAATTAGTTCCTGTAGCATGGCTTTACGGTTCAGTTCCGCAAAACGCTGTACTATTTTCATATCGTGGATGTAATCATGAAACAGTTTCCCGGACACATAGGCTAAGGGCTTGGGAATTTCGGTTAATAACTCTGTTTTTTTCCTTTTAAGTTGTTGCTGAATCTCCTTTTTGCGCCCTGTTGCTTTAAGCTCCTTGATATATGCATCCAGGTCGAGTTTGGTTTGTTTGTTGAGCGATTTAAAGGCTTCCTCTTGATAGAGGCTGGCAACCTCATGGCCTAAATGACGGCTGCCAGAGTGGATTACGATATATAGATTGCCCTCGCTGTCCTTATTGGCTTCAATAAAGTGGTTACCACCACCTAATGTTCCAATACTGCGCCTTGCCCTGCCAAGATTGACTTCACCTTTGCATGTTAGCTCGTTTAAGTTTATATCGTCGTTAAAAGGGTGCTCCTTCTCCCGTATGTTAAAGCCACAGGGTATTTTATCATAAATGAGCCGATCAAGCTTCTGCAGTTCTATGTGTCGATTCGCAATCTTTATTACTTCCATACCGCAACCAATATCAACACCAACAAGATTAGGAACAACCTTATCCTTAATAGTCATTGTGGTTCCTATGGTACAACCTGCGCCACTATGTACGTCCGGCATAATCCTTATTTTACTGCCTTTAGCAAACTCCTGACTGCATAAAGTTTCAATCTGCTTGATGGCACCCGGCTCAATATTTTTACTGTAAACGATGGCAGTATTATAGCTACCTTTTATTTCTAGCATCAGGAAGATTCCTTTCAAAATATTGTTCCATTTTTAAGAAGAGCCTCTTTTATCAATACCTCCTGCATACCCGGTCAGGCTTCCGTTGGAACCCACCACCCTGGTATGGAATCCCCTATCTCTCCAGCACATCTCTATTCACAAGATTAGGTGGTGTTTTCCCCGCTAATGCTGTCAGTAGGTTTTCTGCTGCCAGATTAGCCATAGTTGTTCGGGTCTTTTCACTGGCACTACCAATGTGCGGCAGAGCTACCACATTGGGCAGGGTAAGTAACGGATGATCTAAGGCAACCGGCTCATTTTCAAAAACATCTAACCCCGCAGCCCAAAGCTCACCCTGCTTCAGCGCGTGATAGAGAGCCTCCTCATTAACAATACCACCTCTGGCTGTATTAATTAGAATGGCAGTCTTCTTCATCAGCGATAATTCCCTAGCCCCAATTAAATTCGTAGTTTCGGGAGTATAGGGGGTCATGACACACACAAAATCAGACTCCCTTAGCAATGTGTCCATAGCAACATATTCTGCGCCAAATTTCTCTTCAGCTTCCGGTTTTCTAGTTCTGTTATAATATAAAACCCTCATATCAAATCCTTTTGCCCGTTTTACTACCCCTTCACCAATTCTACCCATACCAATAATCCCCAGGGTTGCTTCGTAAATGTCTTGACCTGTTAAAAGCATTGGCGACCAGGTCTTCCATTTTCCCTGCCGCAGAAAATTTGCTGCCTCAATCATCCGTCGTGCAGTTGCTAAGAGTAACGCAAAGGTAAAATCTGCTGTGGTCTCCGTTAATACTCCTGGTGTGTTGGTAACCATCATGCCTTTTTGGCTTGCTGCTGCTAAATCAATATTATTAAATCCCACCGCCATATTGCTGATTACTTTTAAATTTTTAGCCTTTTCCAACAGGGCCTGATCAATCTTGTCTGTCAGTAAGCTATAAAGGCCCTCTACCTCTGTAATCTCCTTTTCCAGTACTTCGTAGGGCACCGGAACATCTTCCTCATCCCATATTTTGACATCACACACTTCTTTAATCCTAGTTAGGGTTTCTTGAGGAATTGTTCTTGTAATATAAACTCTTGGCTTCAACTAATAATCCCCCTTCTTAGGCCATTAGATTGATCTCTACTTCCCTGCGGCGGTACTCTTCAAGAGTAAACTGCAGTCCTTAATCTTTTAGCACTTCCCGTATCTCTATTGATTTTATTATAACATTTGCTTAGAAGTAACGGAATTTCCGAAGTATCAGGGCCACCCCTTCCAGAAATTGAGAACCACATCTCCGTGAATTGAACTTTACTAATGGGATTATGAATTTGAGATTACGATCCTAGTCGAAAGGAAAATATACCAGGCATATTAGCAAAAAATAATTTATTAAGGGTTACCCTAAAAGTCACTCTCACATAGTATGTGATAGCTAATGACTTAGTTTTAACTAACTATCTTAGACCGGGTTAATAACTCTATTTTTCTTCGGCAAATTGTTAGCCCTGGCTAAGTTTTAAACAAAAGAGGAGGGTATACAGATGAAAAACAACAGCGGGGGCTTTAGAGAAGAGAATGCCATGTCCCTCTACGATTTACCCATTGGTAAAACAGCCCTGGTTAATGCCATCCAGGCAGAGGGGATCACCAGAAGAAGAATGTTGGACCTTGGCCTGGTGCCGGGTACCAAGGTAGAGGCTCTGCGGGAAAGTCCTACCGGGGACCCAAAGGCCTTTAGAATCAGAGGTGCTGTGATCGCCTTCAGAGAGGAAGAGAGTACAAAAATATTGATTAGCTATAAGGAGGATTAAGCCATGGGTCTGACAAACCAATCCTGTGGTACCAGAGTAAACAAGGAAACCTTTACGAAAAGTACTGCAAAAGTTGACTATGTGATTGCCCTGGCAGGTAATCCCAATACAGGTAAGAGTACCGTCTTTAATGCTTTAACCGGGCTTAATCAGCATACCGGTAACTGGCCCGGTAAAACGGTCTTACGAGCCGAGGGCAAATATATCGATCATGGATTGGTTTTTAATCTAATTGATTTACCAGGCACCTATTCTCTGCAAGCAAATTCAGTAGAAGAACAGGTAACCAGAGATTATCTATGCTTCCAAAAACCAGACGCAACGATTGTTGTGGTAGATGCTACCTGCCTAGAAAGAAATCTAAATCTGGTTTTACAAGTTCTTGAGATCACCTCTAAAGTTGTAGTATGTGTAAATCTTGTTGACGAGGCCAAGAGGAAAAAGATTTGCGTAAATATAGATGCTTTAGCCGCTAAACTCGGTGTCCCAGTGGTAGCAACCGCAGCTCGTGATGGTATTGGGCTTGATAAGCTGGTCAAAACCGTTACCGAAGTAGCTAACGGTACCCTTAAAACAGCGCCTTATTATGTGCAATACCATGACTCAATTGAAAATGCGATCAAAAAAATTCAACCACAAATTAAATTATTAGTCGGTGAAGAAGAATTTAATACCCGCTGGCTTGCCTTAAAACTGTTAGATAAAGATCAAACCGTACTTACAGAACTCGAAAAATATTTAAGACGAAAAGAGAATGTTACTACAGAAATCGGAGGTGAACTGTGGGCATGAGCCAGTCCATGAGAACTGGTCTTAACAGCATATTATCAGATGTTGATAAAATCAACCCCCATGGTACCCTCGGTATCAACGATTCCGTTGTCAGTAGTATTTACTATGCTGCTGAAAGCATTGCAAATGAAGTAGTTAGTCAAAAAGAAAAACCGAAAACTGATTGGGATAAAAAGCTGGATGATATTCTTACCTCCAGGGTCTTTGGTTTCCCTTCTATGTTGTTATTACTGGGCGTAATCTTTTGGCTGACCGTAGCAGGTGCCAATGTTCCCTCTGCCATGATTGCTGATGTACTCTTTTGGGGACAAGACCGTTTAACTGATTTATGTAACTATTTACACGCTCCTGCCTGGTTTCATGGTTTTTTTGTGGAAGGAATTTACCGCTGCCTAGCCTGGGTTATATCCGTTATGCTACCACCAATGGCTATCTTCTTTCCATGCTTTACCCTACTAGAGGATTTGGGTTACCTGCCGAGGGTAGCTTTTAACCTGGATCGCCTGTTTAAAAAGGCCGGTGCCCACGGCAAGCAGGCCCTAACCATGAGCATGGGCTTTGGTTGTAATGCTGCGGGTATTGTAGCCTGCAGAATTATTGAATCTCCCCGGGAACGTATGATTGCTATGCTAACAAATAACTTTGTTCCTTGTAATGGTCGCTTTCCCACCTTAATTGCTTTGGCTGGTGTTTTGGTTTTTGGTATGGGCAGTACCTTTGGTGCCACCGCCATTGTAGTTGGCATCATTTTGCTGGGGATTGCCGTAACCCTAGCTGTTTCCTGGACCCTATCTAAGACATTACTGAAAGGAGTTCCTTCCTCCTTTACACTGGAACTTCCTCCCTACCGTAAGCCTCAAATTGGCAAAATCATTGTTCGCTCGATCTTTGACCGTACTCTGTTTGTGCTAGGCCGTGCTATTTGTGTGGCAGCACCTGCCGGTGCAGTCACCTGGCTGTTGGCTAATATTTATGTGGGGGATCTAAGTGTTCTGGCTTACTGCGCCCAATGGTTAAACCCCTTTGCACAGGCTATCGGCCTGGATGGTTTTATTCTGATGGCCTTTATTCTCGGTCTTCCTGCCAATGAAATCGTACTTCCTATCTTAATTATGAGTTATTTAGCCACGGGCTCTATGACCGAGTTAGATAGCATTGAAGATCTTTATAATCTCTTTGTCGTTCAGCATGGTTGGACCTGGCTAACGGCAGTTTGTATGATGTTGTTCTCTCTGCTGCACTTTCCTTGTGGTACTACACTATGGACCATACGTAAAGAGTCCGGCAGTCTAAAATGGACCCTACTGGCTGCCCTAATGCCACTTGGCATAGCTTGTGCAATATGCTTTCTTGTGGCTCAGTCTGTGAGAGCTCTGGGTTGGGTCTAACTTTTATGGACAGTATACAGGCCACGGCCATTGTCGTAGCCTAAAGCTAAACCTTTTTAATCGGTTAAACCTCTCTTTGTGATATATAAATACAACTTGAATGATCAAATAAAGTTATCATATGATACAAAAGTTTATCAAAAAGATGCTTGAAAATTCAAGCAAATTATTAGTTGATTACTATTTGTATCTTATAATAAAGCTAATAATTATAGTGACAATCTATACCACAGCGTCACAATATATTTTCTATACTTATTGCTTGTAAGAACCTATCATGATCATGAAATAAGCTCATAAAGAACTATTTTTAGCTTACATTAACGTTGTAACCACGCTAAGTGTCCAAATAGACAGAATAAAATATATTATTTTTCCCCTGCCAATTGTGATTTTAAGAACAATTGGCATATTTTTTGCAATTATAATGTGGTCTGGGGATAAAAAAACACTTGTACTAGGTAACACCAACTTATAAATCAACGCTAAATAAAATGATGCTACTGATGCTGGATAAGGAGTGAAAAGTACAAATGAAATTGTGGAACAAAATAAAGGTCAAATTTACGATGGGATTACAAGTTAAGATCACAATATTTTTTATCTTAGGGGTTATTGTTTCTGTCAGCCTGCTAAGTTACTCTTACCTTACGACAATGCGTAGTGCTTTGGAAAAAGAAATACAAAATGAACAAATGATGATGGCGAATGCATTTGGAGCACAGGTTGAACAATATTTCAACGATGCCATGGGCGTAGTTAGAATGACAGCCCAGCTGCCAGCCGTAAAGGACGTGTCTTCCATCGGATTAATCAGAGAGGACATCAAAGGAGTGCCCCAGGAAGTTGACCGGCCCAAGAGGGATGTTATTAATTACGTATTAAAACACTACGGACAATTTGGTTACATGGAGCAGGTTACAGGCGATGTGGGTAATAATATTGTGATTGAACCCTGGGACTACCAACTGGATCTGCAAAGATTAGATTTTGGCTTTCGCGACTGGTTTAAACAGGCGGTAGCCAAGAGAAATACCCATATATCAGAGGTTTATGTAAGCTCATCGCTGCAAAAACCAGTCATTGCGATTTCCCACCCAATTATTAACGACCAGGGTGAGATAGCCGCTGTCTGGATGGGTGCATTGACCTTGGAGAAACTCAGTGAATTATGCAGTACATTAACCATTGGTAAAACCGGTTATGTTTATCTGGTGGACCAAAAAGGTGTACTGGCAGCCTATAAGAATTTTGACATCATCAAGGAGATCCGGGACTTATCTAAAACACCCGCGGTTCAAAGGGTCATGAAAGGTGAATCGGGAACGGCTTTGCTCACAGATCCCTTTGAAAAAAAGGAGTTTTTAACCTCGTATAAGCCTGTAGGCAAAACGGGATGGGGTATTATCGTTGTCCAAGACCCCGATGAAGCGTTTGCACCGATCCGGACTACGATGACCCGTGCCATCAACGTAGGTGTGATATTGGTGATACTATCGTTATTTGCAGCCTTGTTGCTGGCCCGCTCGATTAGTCGCCCGATAAGCAGGCTTGCTTCTGCTGCAGAAAAAGTTGCCGAGGGGGATTTGACAACAAACATCAGTATTCACTCTAATGACGAGATTGGCAAGTTAGCAGGTGCTTTTAGTCAGATGGTCAGCCAAATGCGTCAAATTGTCGTGGAAATAATGAACAAAGCCAACACTGTGACCAGTTCATCCCAAGTATTAAATTCCAGCGCCACGGAAACATCAGCCAGTGCCACTGAGACTTCGGCCACCATGACAGAAATCTCCTCCGTAGTTGATCACGTCAACGCCAACATCCAGGAGGTTTCCACATTAACCCAAACGGCAACCGAACAGGCTAGCGAGGGTTCTAAGGGTATTAGCCGGATCATTGAACAAATGCGGGCTATTACTAGTAAGGCCGTTGTAGTATCGGATTCCATTGATGGGTTAAATAAAAAATCCCATGAGATTAATAAAATTGTTGAATTAATAACCAGTATTGCCGACCAGACCAACCTGTTGGCCTTAAACGCCGCTATTGAGGCAGCCCGGGCCGGCGAGCAGGGTCGTGGATTTGCCGTAGTAGCGGAAGAAGTAAGGAAATTAGCCGAGCAATCAGCCAGCGCGGCCAAAGAGATTTATACTTTAATTCATGCCATTCAGCTTGAATCACAAAAAGCCGTAGTAAATATGGAGGAAAGTGGTAAAGAGGTTGAGGTCGGTACCCGAGTAGTCGGAGAAGTTGGGGAAAACTTTAAAGAAATCATTGGCTCAGTACAGGAACTATCATTAGAAGTAAAGGAAGTAGCATCAGCTGTAGAACAGATGTCTGGCGGGGTGCAGAATGTTGCCGCGGCCACAGAGGAACAAACTGCCATTATGGAGGAAGTCTCAGCTTCTGCTGAGTCTTTATCCCACCTTTCGGAAGAATTAAACGCCCTGATAGGCCGGTTTAAAGTTTAACAAAAACACATTATTAACTTTTATATATTCATTCTAGAATCTGCTATAATTAACTAATAAGCCCATGAACCGGGATGGGGTAGCTAGGGTTCCACCTTAGAGTTAAGGGTTGTGACCGAGGGCTACAGATCCTGCTGCGGCAGGAGGCACCTATTGGCATAAAAGGCCCGAGGGGGAAGGTTCGGCGTATTTTTTGTGCGCTGAATCTTTCTTCTCGGGCCTTTATTTTTTAAGGAGGAACGTGCATATGGCTGAAGTTAAGGAGATTCGTCCGGGAGTAGCTATCGTTATATTTAATAAGGAAGGTGAGGTATTACTACAAAAGAGGGCTGATGTAAACCTCTGGGGAATACCTTCTGGACATGTGGAACCTGGAGAAACAGTTAAAAATGCTGCTATCAGAGAAATATTAGAAGAAACAGGTCTGCAAGTTAAAATACTTCGGTTAATTGGGGTCTACTCTGACCCCAGTTCCCAGGTTTTCCAATACCCGGATGGCCGCGTAACTCATTTTGTAACCTGTTGTTTTCAAGCTAAGGTAATAGGTGGAGAACTTTCAGTGATTTCATCGGAAACACTGGATTTACGTTATTTTCCCTGTGATCGTTTACCAGCAAATATTTTAAAAATGCATCCCCACTGGCTGACAGATGCTCTTACTCCGACAGCACAATCTTTTATCCGCTAATTCATATGAAAAGGATCATTACCAGTAAAACTAATTTATCAGTTATCTGCTCTGGGGTTTGCTAGTGCCTGAAGTTTGGTAATTGTTTTCCAGTTGCGAACAGTTCCCGATGCGTCCAACTTCTGAAGATTATTTACAAGCTTGGAATTTCGTTGCGGAAATAGCTCCGGTCAGCCAAAGAAAAAACAACAATAATGAACCAATAACTACTGATCAGTCCTAAGAGTAAGTAATACAATCTCCGGCTTCATATTGAACCTAATGGGTAACACGCTTTCTCCCAAGCCTCCATTAATGATCATTGATGTCTTTCCAGAAGTAAATAACCCGTAATCCAGCTTTGGAAAAAGGTCCTGTCCAGGAATAACGATTGCACCCAAGATGGGTAGACGGACTTGTCCCCCATGAGTGTGTCCCACCATAACCAGATCAATCCCGGATTTAATTGCAGCATCATAGATGTTGGGAGCATGAGCTAATAATATTTTAGGAGCCGCATCATTAACATTCAATAAAGCTTGACCCAAATTATCTCTTCCCAGGTACGGATCATCCACTCCAACAACCCAAAAATGTTCCCCGTTTAAACTGAATTTTTCAGCTTGGTTTTCGAGGATTTTAACACCTGATTCTATAAGTTGTTCTCTAAATTTAAAGCCATTCCACCAATCATGGTTACCAGGAACAAAATAAACAGGTTTATGGCTAAGCTTTTCGACTAAATGAATACCTGGCATAACCCTGGGATTCCTTTTATCTACCAAATCTCCTGTTATTGCTACCAAATGAAACTCCTGCTTGTTGATTAGATTTAAAAGCTTTTCCTGCTTATGCCCAAATTCCTTATTATGCAGGTCGCTTAAGTGTAAGATTGTGAACCCATCAAAAGCTGGGGATAAACCTTTTACTAAGATAGTGTACTTCTTGACTAAAAGAAAATTCACTTCTAGTAGTGAGTAAGATAGTAAAGCTAAGGCACTACCTAAGATAAAGGATCGCCGTGAAATTTCTATCAACAAATATCCTCCTTTAAATTCCACTCCGCCAGATAGCAGCATGGCATCTAACGTCTGAGAATTCCTAAAGCTTCCTAACGCATCCATATCCACAAGTTTTGGAAATCAAAAAACCTATCAATTTATTTATAACTCACAACCTCAATCCCTTCCTTTTGAACTATTTTGCATAACTCGCTTAAATATTCCGGTGAGGGAGTTTTCCACTGCCTGGATGGCTTTGCCAAACCAAGAGCTTCATATTTGCTATCGCCAAATGAATGATAGGGTAGTAACTCTAATTTTGCTGTATCTATATTGGCTTTAACAAATTTAGCAGTGTTTCTAATATTCTCTAGATCGGAATTCACCCCATCAATTACCGGTATGCGAACTACCACGGGTACTTTCAATTCATTAAGCCTAGATATATTCTTTAATATTCTTTCGTTGCCAATCCCTGAATAAAATCTGTGTTTATTTTCGTCCATGTGTTTTATATCTACAAAGATTAAATTTAATTTTTCTAATATGTCTTTCACTTCGTCAAAATTAAAATAGCCGGATGTTTCCAGCGCTAAATCTATCGCCTTATCGTAAAGTTTAGATACAAGTTCTCTTAGCATATCTGCTTGTAGGGTTGCCTCACCGCCGGAAAAGGTGACCCCGCCCCCTGAATATCTATAAAATATTTTTTGCTTTTCAATTATTTCTAGTATTTGTTCACTATTATAATGGAAAATTAAATTTTTTCTACTACTTGTGGGGCAGGCATTCACGCAAAGGCCACAGGCTTTGCATTGTTTTCGTTCCAGAGAATGGTTTAAATGAATACCCACTCCATGGGGACATACTTGAACACACCGGCCACATCCTATGCAGGTCTTATCATAGTAGGCAATTTTGTTGAGATTTGTCTGACTTTCCGGATTAGAACACCACTGACATTTAAGGGGGCAACCGGCAAAAAAAATAATTGTTCTGATCCCATTGCCATCATTGACAGAAAAATTTTGTAATTGCATAAAATTTCCACTTATGCTGTTCATATAGGCCTCCCTACTAAAAAACGGGCGTTAAAGTAAAGACAAGGCCTTTGTTAAGCCATGTCTTTACTTTCATATTAATAATTTTCATGGGCTGTTCTGGCAATGATGGCATCCTGCATTGACCTAGATAAATTAACAAATTGTGTACTATATCCGGCCACCCTAACTAATAAATCTTTGTAATCTTCCGGGTTCTTTTGAGCTTTACGCAATGTTTCAGTAGATATTGTATTAAACTGAACATGGAATGCCCCTAGAGCAAAGAAGGATTGGATCATGGAGCCTAAGTTACTCTGACCCCTTTTCGTATTTACTAAATCTTCATTTAATCGTAAGTTTAATAACGTTCCTCCGGAATGTACATCCTGATTAAGTTTTGCCGCTGAACGCATGGCGGCCAAGGGAGTAGACGTATCGGACCCAGCAAAGGGCGATACCCCTTCGGACAAAGGTTCCTTTGCTTTTCTGCCGCAGGGAGTAGCACCAACAACCTTACCGGTTGGCAGGTAATTAGAAATGCCCATAAAAGCGGTGTTAAAATTGTTGCCATTAATGTCTTGATATTTGTGTCCTTCTTTGTAATAATAATTAGCCATTTTAATAGCAATATCATCCACATAGTCCAGATCATTGCCATACTTGGAAACAGCTAGCGCTAATTGTCTTAACTCTTCGTACCCCTGCCAATTGGCATTGAGGGCCTGAATTAAAGTTTCCATAGTGGTAACTTTATCTTCAAATACGAGTTTCTTGATAACAGCCAAAGAGTTAGAGGTAACAGCCAGACCAATCCCCGTAAGAACCGGCCCTAAGTTGTATTTTGCCCCGGCATCAACCAGGTCTTTTCCCTTAGTCAGACATTCTTCTATACAAGCTGATAAGAAGGGTCTGGGAACCATCTCCTGGTGGAGTTTTTGTGCTACCAAAGTGGCGATAATGGAGTGTTTAATTAAATTACTAAACTGTCTATAGAAGGCTTCTTCAACTTCTTCATAGGATTCAAAGCTGATTGGGTCTTTTTCGTCCAAACCTATTTTTTCACCGGTAATCCTGCTTTTGCCTTGGTTTAAGGCAAATTCTAAGGCTGCCGTAAAGTTGATATTGACGGCGGACGTCCATTCGCCTGTTTTACGAAAATGAGGTACTACGCAACCACAGTTGTTCCAGTCTCTGGCATCCTCTGGCTCATAACCGGCATTGATGAGCATTTGATAGCCCGCATTATCGTTATGGATGGCCGGAAAGCCAGTGCCTTTACTGACCAAATGGGTTACCGCCTCTAAAAATTGACTGGGACAATCTTGATGAATTCTCACACTTAAACCCGGTTGGTGCGTCTTTACCCTTTCCGTGGCTTGTAAACACATATAAGAAAGATCATTGGTGGCATCTTTTCCTTCTCTTGTTTTCCCACCCACTGTTAGGTTTTGAAATTGATTGTATCCTGCGAAAAACTCAGCGGTATTGGCTGAGATTGTCCACACCCATTCAGAAAGCTTGAGCCAAAGAGAGTCAATGAGTTCCTGCAGCTGATCTTTCGTCATTATGCCCTTAGCCAGATCAGCTTTAAAGTAGGGAAGCATAAATTGGTCAAATCTCCCCACATTAAGTGCCAGGGGATTTTCAGATAGGATGCCGCCAAGTTGCGTAAACCAGACAAATTGAATTGCTTCATAAAAGGTAGTAGGTGGATTTTCCGGTATTTTACTACATATTGTCGCGATCTTTAAGAGTTCTTCTTTCCTGATTGCATTATTTTCTAATGCGGCCATTTCTTCAGCTTTTTTAGCATATCTCTGGGCCAGGGTAATAATCCCTTTAGAAGTAATGATAATTGACTGATAAAAATCTCTTTTCTTCATATCTTCTGATGATGTAAGGGATAGCTCTGCCAGATGTTCTTTCGCCTCTCTAATGATGCCGCTAAAGCCTTTTTTGAATAGAACATCCTGATAATCAGGTGTTATTTCACCGACAGCTTGCCGCCATTTAGAATCATTATCAATAAAACCAGTATCAACTGCAACCTTGGCCGTTTCTGCCGGTAATTGCGCCAAAAAAGCTTCTTCTAAAGATTTTCCTTGCCAATAAGGAAATATATTTTTTCTAACGAAGGCCCTTTGCTCATCTGTTATGATATATGGGTCTTGAACTCTTTTATCGAAATCATCCATTTCCCGATCTACCCAGGTCCACGAGAACTCAGGCGTTAAAATACCACATTTTCTAAATTCACCAACAACGCCGACTATCAACTCTCCCTCAAAAATAGTAACGTCCAACTGTTCACAAGTGTCTCTGAAAGCTTTCGCCCTTCTGATCGCTGTTGCTTCACCCTCTGTATTCTTGTGAGACTCTGTCCAAATCCTGGCTCTTTGGTAAGAAATCACCGGCTTGGCATTAATATAATGCTGTCTAGCTGATTCAATTCTTTCTGTAAGCATAATTATCCCCTTTCATTTTGACCCGGATATGTTTTAACGTTTTTTGTTTGTCTTAACGGTCAAGGTTCCTAAAATTAATCCAGAACGCCAGTGCATTCCGGTTCAATTTTAATACTTAACTATATTTTGAAAGACTACTTCAGTGTCATAAGGATTACTATACGTGTGGTGCTTATTCGATTTGAAGGCTAATGCTGCCGGAGCACTAAGTTCGAAGCTTTGGTCTTCAACAGTTTGCACTAAAGTGCCTTGCGTTACCACAATATATTCTTCCGTTGAATTATTATGGGGCATAGACACATGTTTCGCGCCAGGAAGTAATCGAATGTAAAAATATTCAAAACCAGATATTGGGTTATAAGGAAATACATTATATAATATCATTTTCTCCTCTAATTCAAATACTGGCTCAAGATCATTTATTGATATTGGATCGTAATTATAGGTTTCACTGCCTAATAGCTCAGAAAATGAAATTCGTAACCCAGTGGAAATCTTCCATAACGTTGATATCGTGGGGTTTGATTCACCTCTTTCAATTTGACCAAGCATGGCCTTACTTACCCCAGTTAGATTCGATGTATCTTCCAAAGTCAAGTCTCTTTGAAAGCGAACCCTTTTTAAAACAGCACCTATATTAGAGGTTGGGTCTATCAATTATATCAACCTTTCTTCACACGTAGAAAATGTACTGACCCTCGTGATTTTATAAAAATAGTTCAGCGGTTATCCCATCAATACTATTATATTGTATTTTATGCGTTATTGCATACTTTTAAATATCTGTAAAATATGAGGAGTGGAATTACTTCTTCCTTCTTAATTTACCTTTTGCTTTTTTTATATTCTCAGCAACTCTAAATTTTACTATGTCGCTTATTAATCCATAAGGTAGTGGCTTTTCTAGAGGAAATTGCACGGATCCTTTTGCCCCTTTATATTCCGATAATTCACGTTTAAAGGCATCAATCCCGCTAGGAGTTGGGTAAAACCCTATATGATTTTTATAGGCAGCGAAATGCACCAGATTCCCATGCAACGCAAAGGTAGGCATTTGATAACTGATCTTTTCCTCTGCATCCGGTGCAGACTCTTTTATGACTTTTCTTAACATTTTTAGTATTTCCTGAACCTCCGGGGAAAACTGTAAAATGTATTCATCAATTGACTCATAGGTAATTTTATTGCTATCCATGTTTTCTCCTTAATTCATTCATTAAATCAATTTTCAAAAGATTGCATGGCAAGAGTTATGGCTATACACTCAATCTACAGACGGAAATACATTGTAGAATACCGTTTTACTCTTTTCAAAACGTGCATTATGAAATGCATGGGGGGTTGCCTCCTCATGGGGGTAGCCAAGAAGCAATATTGCGACCGGGACAATGCTTTCCGGCAAAGCAAACTTTTCTCTGATTGCTGTCGGATCAAAATGTCCAACCCAGGTAGAACCTAATCCTAAATTAGTAGCTTCTAACATCATGTGCGTGGCAACAATGCTTGCATCAATATCTCCGCTGTCCTTGCCATCGTATTTTCTTTTCCAGCTCACCGTTTGGTCATAGCAAATCAGTATAGCCAAAGTTTCATGGAAACGATAGGGAGTACAGTCTCTCATTTTATTTAGGCTGTCCTCACTATCAAGTACAAGGATCCGCTGCGGCTGATAATTTACAGCAGTTGGAGCGACCCTGCCAGCCTCCAAAATCAAATCCACTTTTTCCTGTTCGACTTTTTTATGAGTAAACTTTCTAACAGAGTAACGCTGTTTTGCTAATTCTAAAAAGTCCATATTAAATTACCTCCAATATTATTTTAAATATCTACACGTAACTTTATAATGCAAAGTATATATTCTAATAGAATTATATTCAAGCACGTACCTTTTCGTTAGATACTATCCTTTAGGTTAGTATTAACATACCCCTGCAATTTTTTACCTGGTGCCAAAAAACAAGGGCATCAGGATTATGCATCCCGATGCCCTTAGATTCTTCTATACAGATTTTATTGTAAGTAATCTTTTACCAGTTTCAGAAAATGCCGATGTACCAAGGGATCCTTTGTAAGTTCTGGATGAAAGGAAGTGACTAATTGGCGACCCTGTTGTGCCGCGACGATCCTGCCATTTATCCGAGAAAGAACATTGACATCCTCACCCACACTTTCAATATATGGCGCGCGAATAAACGGCATGGGGATTTGTTTTTCTCCTTCTCCATGAAAAGAAGCTACGGCGTTAAAGCTGCCCAACTGTCTGCCATAGGCATTACGAACAACTGAAATATCCATCGTTCCCAAATGCTTCATCGGACTGTTGACAATTGTTTTGGCAAGCAGAATCATTCCTGCACAGGTTCCAAAAACAGGCATGCCCTTGCTAATGTATTGTCGTATATCATCGATCATATCTAAATCACAGAGCAATTTCCCCATCACGGTACTTTCGCCGCCCGGCAAAATGATGCCGTCGAAAGACTTAGACAAATCCATTTTATTTCGGATTTCCATACTATTTACACCCAGCATATCAAGCATGTTCCGGTGTTCGATAAAGGCACCCTGTACAGCTAAAACACCAATTATCATTATTTTCCACGCTCCGACATCAGTAACTCAATTTCACTTTCGTTAATGCCGACCATGGCTTCGCCAAGATCTTCGGACAGTGCGGCAAGCATCTCTGCGTCCTGATAATTGGTAACAGCCTTTACGATGGCGTTAGCTCTTTTCGCAGGATTTCCCGATTTGAAAATTCCCGACCCGACAAATACGCCTTCCGCACCAAGCTGCATCATTAACGCGGCATCCGCGGGGGTGGCAATACCGCCCGCAGCAAAGTTGACCACCGGCAGCTTGCCATGCTCATGCACATATTTTAAAAGCTCATAGGGCACAGCCAAATTCTTGGCAGCCTCATACAGTTCATCCGCTAAAAGGGTTTGCACCCGGCGCATATCGGCATTAATTTTCCTCATATGACGCACAGCCTGAATAATATCACCCGTACCGGGTTCTCCTTTGGTACGAATCATCGCTGCGCCCTCCTGGATTCTGCGCAGAGCCTCCCCTAAATCTCTGGCACCGCAAACAAAAGGAACCTTAAATTTACTTTTGTCAATATGATGGGTGTCATCTGCGGGCGACAAAACCTCACTCTCATCGACATAATCGATCTCCAAGGCTTCCAATATTTGCGCTTCCACAAAATGTCCTATCCTTACTTTAGCCATCACAGGTATGCTTACTGCCGCCTGGATGCCCCGAATCATTTTGGGATCACTCATTCTGGCAACCCCGCTGGCAGCTCGGATATCAGCCGGAATACGCTCCAACGCCATAACGGCACAAGCTCCGGCTTCTTCTGCGATTTTCGCCTGCTCCGGTGTCGTGACATCCATAATGACACCGCCTTTAAGCATTTGCGCAAGCTCCTTGTTCAAATTGTAACGGTTATCTTCCACCGTATAATTCCTCCTTCGTATGAATGAATTTCCTCAATGTCATAAGTATAACTGAAAGAGGTATTGTTGAAATATCCAAATTGATATATATTAATAAGACCAGATAGGGAGATGAGTTGGATGCTAACCTATGATTTTAATAGTAAAGGCAAACTGCCTTTATATATTTGCCTTTACAACTATATTAAAAAAGATATTCTGAGCGGCATTTTAAAACCTGACGAGAAACTACCTTCTAAGCGTAATCTTGCACAACACTTAAAGATCAGTGTGATTTCAGTAGAAAACGCCTATGCACAGTTAATACTGGAAGGATACATTTACGCCATTGAGAAGAAAGGATATTTCGTCAGCCCATTGCACGACACATTACCCGATCCGGTGGTTTCTCCTGTGAAAAAGCAATTTGTTCACGCTGCTGCCAAAGACGGATATATTTTTGATTTTCAATCCAATAATATCTGTTCTGGTAAATTTCCTTTCTCGACCTGGGCAAAATTAATGCGTGAAACCTTATCCGAACAAGCTGCTCATTTGCTGGAGGCTACGCCATACAACGGCATTGAAGAACTGAGAAAGGCCATTGCAGACCACTTATACCGTTTTCGTGGCATTTCTGTGCTTCCCCAACAAATTGTTATCGGTGCCGGGACCGAATATCTCTACAGCCTGATCATTCAGCTATTCGGGAGAAATCGTATTTATGCAATTGAAGATCCTGGTTATCCCAAAATGGCTAAGATCTATAAAAGTAATGATGCCTCATGTGTATTTATCGGTATGGATAATAGTGGCCTATCTCTCAAGGAATTAGAGGCTTCTGCTGCGGATATCGTGCACATATCGCCTTCCCATCATTTCCCTACCGGTATTGTTATGCCGATCAAACGACGACAAGAGCTCCTGATATGGGCAAATAAAAAGGATGGGCGCTATATCTTGGAGGATGATTATGATAGCGAGTTCCGTTTCTCAGGAAAACCCGTGCAAACCCTGCAAAGTATTGATGTCAACGAGAAAGTGATTTACATTAATACCTTTAGCAAAAGCATCGCCCCCTCCATCCGCATTAGCTTCATGGTTTTGCCGCCGCATTTAATGAATAAATACAGAGAAGATTTCCATTTTTATTCCTGTACCGTACCAAGCTTTGAACAATTTACCTTAGCTAAATTTATAGCCAATGGGTACTTTGAACGCCACATCAATAGGATGCGTTATTACTATAAAAGACAAAGAGACTCAGTCATTCACTTGTTAAAGTGCAGTCCTTTACGAGATAGAATCACAATATTAGAAGAAGATTCGGGCCTTCATTTCCTTATGAAAATACAGACCAACATGAGTGACGAGGCGATTGTCAAAACAGCGAATAAGCAAGGCATACGACTATCCTGCCTATCTAATTATTTCTATGATTCCTCAAGGCAGGAGGACGGCGTTATCATCGTCAATTATTCCGGCATCGAGTATGATAAAACGGAAGAGGCCATGCAACGCCTGATAAAGGTATTCATGTAAATATCAACATCTTGGGGTGAAACCGTCTTATTTTCCCTCTTGACCACGGTAATCATTTACATTCCCACCGTGAACGAAATCAGCGCAAAAAGACCCACTCTGTTACAGGTGGGTCATACGGCGGGTGCCGATATTATTTCCTATTTCTAATAAAAGCAAGAAAAGCATCTGCTTGTTTGATTAAATATGGAGCGCTTGTGGTTAGCTCTAGTTTCCCATCTTGATTCACCTGTTGCATGGCATTTGGGATGGTTAGACGAGGCAGATTCATAATATCCATATTTAGAAAGCTCAGCAAGGTAACTAAATGATCCTGGGCAATCCCTGTACCAGACATTCCCGGTGAAATCCCGCTGATGGCAGCTGGCTTCCCTGTTAAAACCTGCCCTTCTGTTTTGCTAATTGGCCTTGAAAGCCAATCAATTAAATTTTTCAGCACCCCAGGGAAGAAATGATTGTATTCTGGTGTAAAAAACAAATGCCGTCGGCCTCTTTAACCTTTTCTCTTATTTCTTTAACCTTTGCCGGAGCTGGATATTCAATGTCCTGATTAAAAAGAGGAACCTCACTATAATCTAATATTTCAACACTTGCTTTATCTTTTATATATTTTTCCGCCTCTTTGGCAAGTTGAAGATTAAAAGAGTCCTTCCGCAGAGATCCCACAATTAACATTATCGTAGTATTTTCCATTTATTTTCCTCCTTACGCGATTAATTTATTCCAGTATCAACCCATTTTTTGTTCTTGTAAAGATATAAAGCTATATTTTTCCTCATCTAGTTTCGCTTTTAATCATCAGGCAATTCATTGAATGAGCCAATGCTCCACAAATTGGCTGCAATCAATATCTAGTTTTTAGCCTGGCGTTTACTATATTCCTATAATTGGCTTATTTATCCCAGATTTGTACCTGCTAACTTCTGCCTCAGTCAATAACTTACGTAATCTATAACCCTTTGCCTCCATCTCTTCTTAAGGGAAGCCTATCAATACCAACTCTTATTTCCTTGTTTTTAGAAGTTTGTTTATATCTAAACAAATTTAAACCAGAATACTACCCCATCCTTGCTATTTTTAACACCATACGAAAATTTATGTACTTCCAGAATTGTACGTGAAATGGAAAGTCCAAGCCCTGTACCCTTTGTCTTACTGCGTGAAACCTCCGCTTTTCTGTAAGGCAGCCATATTTCGTTTATCTTTTCTTCCGGGATGTGGCTGCCGCTATTGTAAAATTCAAGTGTAGTGTCAAATATTCTTATACGAATTGATCCACCCTCAGGAGTACTATCAAGTGCATTGACAAAAAAATTATCAATAACTCTTTCAATTAAAGAATTATCCGCCTTGATAACCGCATCACCTTCGAGACTCGTCATTATGTGTTTATCATGACAAACTTGACTGTAACGATTCGTTATTTTAGCACACACTTCACCAAGGGATACATCCTCGAATTTTATTAGCAACCTATCAGATTCTAATCTTGACAATTCAAGCATTTCTCGAATTATCTTGTCCATACGGTTTACATTAGCCTGGATATTACCTGCATAGTACTCCCTTTTCTCTGTATGAACATTTTCCATAAGGTTTTGTGCATACCCTGAAATAATGCTTAAAGGTGTTTTCAAATCATGAGCTAAAGCATTTGTTATTTCATTCCGATGTTTTTCAAGCTCTTCTCTCTTTTGATAGGTTTTATAGGTTTGTTCTGAAAGAATCAAGGCTGCTGCAAAAAAGGTTATAAAGCAACTCAACCACACAAAAGTCAATGTACCAGCACATTGATCCAGAAGATTAACTTCCCGGGCAAAAACTGTCCAGAATTCACTATAATTATTTTGGTCGTTCGTCTCTTTTATAGTATTCTGATAAGGTATCGGTAGGTAATAGCGGTATGTTACCGGATTTACTCTTTCATAAGAAATATCCCCCGTATAATGCTTAACAGCCTCTCTTAACTTTTCTTTATTCAGTACCATATTACGTAGCTTCGCCTGTCTTTCATCATTGCCATCGCTGTTATTGGCAGGCTGGATGCTGCCATGCTCAAAATATGGTAAATCATTGGTATTTTTATAGTTTGAAGTATAGATAAGATTGTTTTGCCTTGTTCCACCACTTGACTTTACTTCCCCATGATCATCAAAGCTATGAGCATACATGGGAGTAACACTTATTTTATCAGGAATAATCATTTCATCATCAAGCCAAAAGCCTTCAATATTAAGTAAATACCCTGCCAAATCTCCTACCTTTTTAGCCTTTGGTTCAGCATATAAATAATTTTCAAGCTCCGTTACCGATTTTTCGTCAAACCAATCCTTCGGCTTTACATATCCGTATCCAATATAATGTTTGCTGCCTTCGCTATACTCTGTGTAGCTGCCTAACCAGTTATCGTTTGTATTAAAAATCAGCTTGTAATCGCCCGTAAAGATCGCCAGTTCTGTCCCTAAATCGGTGAAAAAGGGAGAATTTCTGACGAATTGCTTTTTTACCTTTGCAATATCAGTAACTTGATTATTGCTATCAATGGCATCTTGTAGGGTGCTTTCAATAGTACTATTAACTCGTAAAGCGAATGTTCGGAGTTCCAAGCCCTTCATTTTCTTTTCTTGAAATATCAGTAATATGCTAAAACCGGTCATTAGCACCAGATAAGCAGCTAATAAGGCAGCCAAGGTACGTATATATATGGTCTGCTTTGTTTTGTTCTTTTTCAATTTTTAGTCCTCCAATTTATAACCTCTTTTAATCACAGTTTTAATTTGATTGGAAGCACTCCCCAGAGACTTTCGCAGTTTTTTGATATGATTGTCAACAACCCTATCATTACCTGCAAAATCATAGCCCCAAATCCTGCTTAACAGGCTATCGCGGCTCACTATTCTCCCGCAATTCTCCATTAGTATTTTTAAAATGGCAAATTCAATTGGTGCAAGTAGTACTTCCTCCTCATTTACAAAAACCGTATAACGATAGGGATTCAATTTTATCCTTCCTGCAGTCATGATTTCGTTTCTTACTGTGCCTTTGGTACGTCTAATTAAAGCTGTAACCTTTGCATAAAGCTCTGCCAGTGAAAAAGGTTTGGCTATGTAATCATCACACCCGAGATTATATCCGTGCAATCTGTCGTTCTCATTGTGCCTTGCTGTTATAAAAACAATAGGAACATCACTATTTTTTCGGAGTTCCCGGCAAATTGTAAATCCATTAACCTCCGGCAGCATTACATCTAAAAGTACTGCATCATATTCGTTCTCCAGACATTTTTCTTGGCCTTCACCACCTGTCTCGGCAGAATCTATAGTAAAGGTCCCCCCGCTTTTCTCAACAAAATAGTCTGTGATAATTTCTCTTAACTCTGCATCATCTTCAACTAATAGAAATTGATAAGCCATCTTTTCACCTCCCAGTACATGTTAGCATACCAATGTATCTTCCCTGTATCCTTATACCCTAACCCTATATACTAATCCCATGATTTTTTCAAATAGAAAAAACGTGAGAATCATCACTCTCACGCTTACATTCTAAACGTAGCTTAGCTCAAGTACACTACACTATAATTGCTTTTCAATTGTTTTATCTGCAACAGGCTATGGCTCAAGGGGATTATGAAATTTATTTTTAAATCTATCATCATACCTGAAGCCCATGCTGCAAGTTATTTTTTCTTAGCTGAAATAATTAGCATCATGGGTCTGCGCAGCTCATCCCGCATTCCTTTAACAGTATGAAGTAAATGTTCTGATGGCTGAGGTTCTACAATTCCCGTCACTTCAAAGCCCCCCTGTAGCAAACCATTCAGATAGGTTGTCAGTGTTTTGTGATATTTGATTACTTTTTCACCAAGAAAGTTAGCGGTTCTCTCGCCTTCCGAAAAGTAATTATCAATCGGAAAATGAAGAATATTGCCGTTTTCATCATAATACCAATCTTGGCTACCGTAAGCAGTAAAAACTGGGTGTTCTATAGAAAAAACAAAATCTCCATTAGGTACGAGGCAACAGGAAATTTTCTCTACAATCTGTTCGAAAGATTCAATATAGTGAAAAGTAAGCGAACTGATTACTACGTCAAATGAGTTTTCATCAAAAGTAATATCTTCAATAGGCATTTGGATATAGCGAATTTTATCATCTGTTTTATCTTTCGCTACCGTCAGCATTTTTTCGGATATATCCACACCTGTGACAGCCTTGGCGCCATGCTCTATGGCATATTGACAATGCCAGCCGAAGCCACAGCCTAAGTCCAGTACACGTTTATCCTGAAACCCAGGGAGTAACTTTTGCAGCGTTTCCCACTCGCCCGCACCAGCAAGACCTTTTGTGGAGCGATCCATTTTGCTGTATTTCTCAAAGAATATTTTGTTATCATATTTATTCTGTTTCATTTTTAATTTCTCCCATACCAACACTTACTCTTTTAGCAACTGGCTCCCATACACACAACCTTATGGGGTTACCCCACAACGGACAATGCACAAGAACAAGGTTTCTTTTTTGCGTTTCCATTTGCTAGACTGCATTAATCCTCATGTATGTTATAGCTATTCTTGATAAGAACCTAACTTTTCAGAAACGAAAGGAATGATATCCTCCATTTTCTTCTTTCCGTAATAGGTAACATGGATTACTCGATTATCTAAATAAGCAAATATCTGTTTTCTACTACCATCCTCAGCAATATATATTTTATCAAGCTTCAAATTATTGACTTCCTTAATTTCAATATTGTCACGCCAAACATGGCGATTAATAAGATCAAGGGTAAGGTTTTCAGCCATGTCACCAAAAATCAGCTTGTAATACCGAGTGATTATGCTGGGCGAATATTCCCCACTTTTATCGCTCCACATTTCACCCTTTATAATTCCATGTTCATATATTTCATATTGAATGGGTGCCAGTAAACTCCAATCGTATCTTACTCTGTTTGCCCAATCAACCTCATTGTCCGTATAACCTGTCTCACGCACCAGCTTTGGATTTTGTTCTATGTCCGCAAGCCTAACGATAGGTAGATTGGTATTGGCTTCTGGCAGCGTGTAGTCTTTGCTTTTGGCAATATCAACTAATGGTATCAAAATAGTAAACAATGCCATAGACAAAACTAAACCTAATAATATCCCACCTACCACTCTGGCTTTTCTGTAGTCTTCTTTATGATTAATTGTTTTGCCTTGTAGTAAAGATTCTCTAAGATTGCGAATGGCCACATAATTGCGTATTACTGAATAAAAAACATAAAGTTCCACAATAACAAGTAGCATTTGCTGAACAAACTGACTTTTTATCATATATAAAAAAGGCTCATTGGTTAAAAAATAGATGCTAAATATCATACCCAAGAATAACAACATGGCAATTGATGTAATGATTAAATTAATTCTTAGCCGTTTGTTCAATTCTGACAAGGAAAAGCCTTGCACAATTGGGTCTGTATGTAGCTCGGTGGCGCCTGCTTTCTCATCAGCAGAAAAAACATATAAATTCCCATTGTTTGTAACGATATCCCAACCACAAGCCTGATAAACATCAAGCTGTTCCTGTGAAGGTGCTTCCTTGATCATATCAATTCTATATTTGGTTTCCTTTGATTTTCCCTTTTCAAAGTAAATAAAGATTCGCCCGAACTTCTTTAAATGTAAGCCCTTTTTCGCCATATCAGAAAACCAGCTTTCATTCCTGCCAATAGCATACATGTCATCAAACATTACTCTTTTTACTAACTTGCCCATGTATCATATCTCCTCTACTAAAATGCCATCTTGTACCATATCCTTTAATCTTTTATATTCTGCTCTAAGGGCAACTTTACCAGCTTCTGTAATGACGTAAGTTTTTCTTCGCCCATCATCATTTAATATTACAATGAGCCCATCCTTTTGTAGTCGTGTAAGAACGCCATATAATGTTCCCGGCCCCATTTTAATGCGTCCATTTGATACTTGATCTATTGCAGCCATTAACTGATAACCATGGTTGGGATTCATCAAGGCAAGGAGTATATAATACATTGCTTCCGTCATCGGATTGCCTGTATATGTCATAGTATCCCTCTCCAATATTATGTATAGCGATATATCGCATGACATAATATTAGTGCAACATCAATTTTTTGTCAATAAAAAGTACTGTCATTCTATTATTACAGGCAAAGAAGGCTATCCTTGACCGACTGTATCATTCCACCGCTTCACTAGAATCCACAATGCTCATTTATTGCTCAAATAATAGCATATTTATGTTATATTCTTCTTACGGTGTAGATTGAGGTTTTGTAGATATTTATTTAACAGAATGTGGGGGGTAGCTTTGAAGAAAAAAGTTCTTTCAATGGTCTGTTTGGCCATGCTTTTTATGCTTTTACCAATAACCGCTTATGCAGATGTTGGGCCAAAACCCTCTATTATAATTGATTTTAAGGGTCTTGAAAAAGAAAATTACTATGTAACATTATTGTCCAAAAACCCATCTACCGGACCTTATACTGCATTAAGCAAAAACCCCAACCAACAAAAATATACTCCAAGTGATGATGAATATGAAATTTGGAAAAAATTCGTATCCTATGAAGATGTAGACGAATATTATTTTTTACAATTTTTTAGCAACTGCTCTAAAACATCTCAGTTTGTTTGGGGCTATTATCCTCCCTCCAGTTTTAAAATTTTGCTTTACTTTCCTGAAACAGATAGCTTTATGGTAAGCAGTGAAATATATGAAAGATATGCTTTTGACAGTTATTACACAGCATGCATAACGGCAGGTGAAATACAAGGATCTACATACAACTATAACGGTACTATAAAAGTAGAAAAAAGCTACGATTACACATGGGAGATCATCTCTCTTTTGGCAAGAATAATAGCAACCGTAGCAATTGAAATTGCAATTGCGCTATTATTTGGATTTAGAGCAAAGAAACAAATTTTTATTATTTTAACTGCAAACATTATCACACAGTCGGTATTGAATATTTTGCTTGCTATTATTAACTACAGTCAAGGCAGCATGATGTTTGTATTTAGCTATGTATTGCTAGAATTTCTGGTATTTGCTATAGAAGCAGCCATCTATTATATCTACCTGAACAAATACAGCAACAAAAAGATAACACAAAAATGGATTGCCCCATTATATGCTTTGTTGGCAAATATTGCATCATTCGGTATCGGTCTTTTTATCGCCAGAATAATACCGGGAATTTTTTAGTATGTATTTACGACCAGACTTGATGCTTTTAAAAAGCCATGCCATGTTTTCTTTAGCCTGTTTAGAAATTCTAACTAGTCACTTATTTAATATTTATTTATACTTACAGTAGGTACATTATTTATATGGGGAGAATGGATATGATCGTGAGAACTAAACCTTTAAAGATTAAACGTAAAGAAACACAGACTCCTCTCGAAGATTTTATGCTTATAAATGAAAATGACAATTATTCTGTTACTAAAGAAGTTCTTTTTGTCAGATATATTGGTATTCCTAATTCTATCGAGGATTATATTGAAAACATTCTTACAATAGACCGATATTTTTCTTCAAGTATGTCCACTTCACCTTACTTGCGGTTACATAGGCTCGAGATAACATCAAATGTAAATGACATTAACAGGCTATCGAATGTTTGGGAGAATTGGCAAACTATCGTTACTAATTCTCTCACTGATCCTTCTTCACTTTATCAAGCACCTCTGTGCACTCAATTAGATAACGATACCCTTGAGTGGACTAAAAAACTCACCTTTATACAAATTCTTTCAATGTATAAAGAAATTTATCCTAATTCCAATGCAACTTTATTTAAAAACTTTGCTATTAAGTTTTTGAGTTGGCTAGAAATCTATTTGCCAAAGCTTTTTTATTCCGGAATAACCACTAGTACATCTCCGAAGATCGTTTTTATCGGAGATATTAAACATCATGAGTTATTATTTTTATATTTCTTATCTAAACTTGGCTGCGACATATGCTATATGAACCCCAAAGAGGATATTGTCAATTTATACCCTGAAATAAAGGAGTACTCAACATTATATAAATGCAGCACCCTCTATTCAGATACCGTAACAATACCGGATTTTTTACCTACACCAAATACAGGACGTCCTTCCTTGGCCTCCATGCCGGATACTATTTCCCGCTCCAAGATACCTACTACTGCAAAACCGTCCTCAAATCTATCCAAGGCTGAAGAATTTAGTTATGAACAGTTAGCTGGTTTTTCAAACTCTGTGGTAATGATTAAAACCTATGATGATCAGAATACTATTTTATGTTCTGGCTCCGGTGTTGTTATTCATAGTAATGGGTACATTTTAACCAATTTACATGTGCTTGCAGGTGGACATCATTTTTCAGTACTTTACGAAAATGAAACTAAAGAATATATAACAGCCAATTTCATTAAATATCATCAGCAATATGACCTAGCTATTATCAAAGTTGATAAAAAATGTTCAGCTCTTACGGTTAAAACGGATGATCATTTAGTTCGCGGGCAAAAGATTGTGGCCATAGGCAGTCCCTTAGGGCTATTTAATTCCGTTTCCGATGGCATTGTTTCCGGTTTCAGAGATATTGATAGTACACCTATGATACAATTCACCGCTCCGATTTCTAACGGAAGCTCTGGCGGTGCACTGCTGGACATGTTTGGGAGGCTAGTAGGCCTGATAACTGCAGGTTTTAATCAAGGGCAAAATCTAAATCTGGCAGTACCTTCCCAAAAAATATATCAATTTGCACAAAACTTTATTGAACACACTAACTAGCTTTCAAATATCAAAGTCGTTTTTAGGGGTAATGTCCGCTAGAATAGTAAAAACGTGAATTAAATCTATCGGGCGCAACAATTGACCCAAGAGTTAATTCACGTACTATATAGCAATTATTTGATTATGGTTGATTAGGTGCTTCTTCGGCAACAATATTCCAATTAACTCCGAATTTATCCGTTAATGCCGCATGGAATGTACTATAAAATGTTTTTACAGGTGGAAGCGTAACGCAGCCACCATCACTTAACATTTCAAAAATATCTTTTGCTTCTTCAGCGGTAGCTACTGTTGTAGTTAACTTTATCATATTACCCTTCGATACTGATTGCACTTCATCAGCAAACCAAAAATTTGTACCACATATCTCCATTTCCGCATGTAAAATCCAGGCACTAAGATTTTCTGGAGGTGCATCAATTCCGTCAGGGATATATTCTCCATATGGTTGCGACATTTTGACTTCACCTTTGAACACATTCTGATAAAAGTCCAAAGCTTGACTGCAATTTCCATTAAAAGTAATATATGGTGTAACCATTCTATCTCTCCTTTTATTGATAATAATTCTCGATTTTTTGAAATAAATTATATCCTATCTTAGTTTTCCTATGTCTATATTCCATACCTTATAATTAGCATAACCATATTATTTCAACTAAACAATCCTCTATAGACTATAGCAATAAGATATAGAATAATTAACGTAATCGGTTCTTTACTATTTTATGAACAAAAAAGCAGACAAATATCAAATACTTGTCTGCTTTCATTATATCTAGTTACCCTTTCCCGGGGTTGTTTTTGTCTTAAAAAACTGCTGTATTAAAGAGACCCCAAAATTAGATATTACTAGCCCTATGAGTATCACCATGCAGCCCAGCCATTGCATTTCTGAAAGCTGTTCTCCCAAAACAATCCGAGCTGTAATCAATCCGGTTACAGGAACCAGTAGAGAGAGCGGCGCTACTTTGCTGGCAGGATACTTGGCAATCAATTTACTCCAGGTGTAAAAACCAAACAAGGTTGCACCAAAAGTCAGATAAAACACGGCAAACACACCCATGGCATTCATATTAATAACTGCATCTACTAATGTTTTTGGTGTATCCAACATCAGAGCAAAAGCGAACATAGGGATTGGCGGTATCAGACTTGACCATACCACCAAACTCAACATATCCAGTTTTTCCCCCTGGGAAGCGCTTTGTTTGGCAGCATATCTAACGACTATATTGGAAATTCCCCAAAAGGCGGCTGCCAGAAGTGTTAACAAAAATGGGATCAGAGGAATTGAGGCCGCCACTTCATTACTCCCAACATTACCACCTATAAAGTAAAGTCCAAGTCCAGCTACAACTAAACCTACCAGCTGACTTCCTTTTACTGATTCTTTTAACAACATTGCCGCAAATAAAAGGGTAAAGAAAGGCTGCGACTGAAGAACAACAGAAGCAACACTAGCGGGCATGCCTATATTCATGGCATAGAACAAACAAGAAAATTGCCCTACCCCAACAGTCATTCCATACATAACAATGTACCGCCAGCCGATTGCCGGGCGTTTGATAAAAAAGATGGCCGGTATAGCGGCAAAGGTATACCGTAAAGCAACCAGCAACATAGGGGGTATACTATCAAGTCCTAATTTAATTACCGTAAAATTTGCTCCCCATACTGTTACAACTAACAAAGCAAGTATTAAATCGCGTCTATTCATATATCTAGATCCCATCTCTTAATGCTTTTCGCAAATACCTTAATAGAGTTCTCTTAGTTTAATTACTCTCATGTCTAAATTTTAACATAATAAATTCAATTACTGCAATACCATTGCTTATCAGCTATAGCACCAACCTCAAAATAGAAACAACTAAAAACACCTTCCGTTGAGAAATGGCCTTGTACACCATCAAATCAACGTGGAGGTGTTTTTCTATGGCACTATATTCAGCGTAGTCGGATAGAGCTACCCGATAAGGCTTGGGCGCCATAAGCGAGAAAGGATTTCTCCCAACTGTCAACGTAAGACCCGGTGGCCCACTCGGCCATGATGACGGTCGTTCCTTCCGGCAGTCCAAGCTCCGCCAAGGGGGTTTCTGCTAATTGCACCGCACCGATGGGGTAAATCGTTAATTTATTTTTAGTTTTAACCAAGGCGATGTCCTTATTGGGCGAAGTAAAGGCGTCCATGGCATCGGGAACCCGGTCTTTGATATTATGCCAGTTTAGGACTAGGGTATCATAAAAGATCAAATTAGCCGGGGGGATGATTTTGAGGTCAAAGTCTGTTTGCTCAAACTTACCGTCACTTTGATAATTGACTCTTCCCACCAGAAACCAATGACCGTTTTTCCGTACCAGACCAAAATTTCCCCCGGACTCATTCCGGTTAAGCAAGGTAACTCCTTTATTACGTAAGGCCGCAACAGACTGCTCCCTGGCACTCAAATAAGCATTCAAGCCATTATCACCCAGCAAATCGGACACCTTTATTTCGGTAGGTGATGATAAGTTGTCCACCGGAAGCACCTGCAATTGATTTACACCGGCGGTTCTCTTTTCGATGGCCACATAATCATTACCAATATAATTGATAATTCTTAGCGCCGGATCGGTATAGACTTGATCGCCTGTTCCCTCTCCCCCCTTTTTCATGTCGGGGATCTTGGCTGCCACATTACGGGCCGTCAGGATATTGCCTGTCTCTCCCTCGGCAGAGCTATCCTGGACATCAAACTCCCAAAAACCGCTGGTGCGCGGAAAAAAAATCCGTTCGGCCGCCAGGACCGGATGAAGTTGCTGATGCTCGACAGCAATCCAAAGTGTCTGATAGGTATAGTCGGCACCCGAGGGTATCCTCAGTCCCAGCAAGACACCGGAAATCCCTTCGTTACGGTTCAGATTCAGATGCTGAGCATTGGTATCGGCTACTCTCAGCGTACTGTCTGCCTGATCAGCAACTTTTTTCAAGAGTAGCTTTTTATTTTGCATGAAGAAAATCATGCTTGTATCATCAAGCTTCATAAATTCGCCCAGATAATTGGCGGCAGCGTAGACAGTTATGACATCGACCCGATCGGTTTGCGGGACAGGAATGCCGTCAGACGGAAAGTATTTCATCATCAAGTAATCCGCTGCATTGATCCTTTTGATTTTAAAAGAAAGTTTGTCCCAGACATGTCCGCCAAAGGCGACAGCACCTGCAGCAAACTGGACATCACTGCCAACCCATTGTAGGTTTACCCCTTCCCCATTGTCGTTGATATCCAACTCTTGAAGCACCGTCCATTTACCAACTAACGGATGGAGATGGTTCGCCGGCGGGATAATCTTGCCAGCCGATTCGCCCGAAAATTCGGCGCAGCCACCAAGCATAAGCAGCAAAAAGGAAAGCAAGAGAAGCAGACATCTTTTACCCATTGGCACGCGCCTCTCTGGGCAAAGTAATGACGACGGTTGTCCCCACATTGACCTCACTGCTAATTTCCAACCTACCTTTCATCAGGCTGACGATCTCTTCACAGATGGATAAACCAATGCCGTTTTGAGAACGTGAACTCTTACCTTTATAAAACTTTTCTTTCACCATCGGCAGTTCCTCGGCAGCAATACCGCAGCCGCTGTCGGCAATGGTAAACGTATATTCTATTTCCCCGAGCTCGGCCTGAAAACTGACGGTCCCCCCGGCAGCTGTAAAATTCAAGGCATTATCCAGAATATTGATTAATACTTGTTTTAAACGGTTAGCATCTGTCAACAAATCGGGAAGGTTTTCCGGATAAACAACCGTGAAATGGATATTATCTCGTAACGCTCGCGGCATTAGCTGTTTGCGGATATGTTCCATCAGCTCGGCTACAGTAACCTTTTCATATTCGAGTTTAATTCTGCCGGAAATGAACTTGGAAAAGTCCAGGAGTTCTTCGACCATCCGAGTGAGCCGCTCAGTCTCCTTGGCAATAATACCGAGGCCGTCGTTCAGCATTTCTTTCTGCTGGAATTTTTTATTTTGCAGCGTAATTGCCCAACCCATAATGGAGGTCAACGGGGTACGCAATTCGTGGGAAACCGAAGATATGAAATCATTTTTCAGCTTTTCCTTTTTGGTAATTTCATCAGCCATGTAGTTCAAGGTATCCGAAAGCTTGCCAATTTCGTCAGCTCGCTTTTTCTTGCTCTTGATTTGAAAATTGCCTGCCGCCATACTCTCGGCAACAGCAGTCACTTCTCTCAGGGGGATAAGAATGGTATTGGCTAAAAAGATACTGAGTAAACCGACAACCACTGCAACAAAAAGGCCGATGGCAATAAAAATTTTAGCCGTGTCTCGAATATCCTGATCAATAGCATCGGTAGAAGCAATAAAACGTAAGGCTCCGACAATTTGACCCTCCGATTTCAAGGGATACGCTACGGCCATAACTTTCTGACCGTTTAATTTTCCCACCCATTCCCCCATTTTGTCATTGAGAGCATCCTGTATATCCTCCATGGGCTCCCCTTGTTCCGGGATCATTCCTAGAGAGTCCATGACAATCTTCCCGTCCCGATCGACAATCTCCACTTCGGCATTGCTTTGGTTCCAAAAGGCATCCACATTATACAAAATATTATCTTCCAAAGAGGTATCGGAATAATATTTGGAGTACATATCCGCGCTGATTTTGACCTGGTTGGTCAGGTTACCCCTTAGGCTGCCGTAATAATTTTGCTGAACCGTATAGAGCAGCAGCACTTCCAAAATAGCCACTGAAACCAAAATCACGATCATGAAATTAGCCGTCAGTCGCCCTCTAATCCCTTTCATGGTACCCTCCCGTCAAACTCCGGCTGCCACCGGTAACCGGAACCCCAAACGGTTTTAATATACCAAGGTTCAGAGGGATTATCTTCGATTTTTTCCCGGAGCCGCCGGATATGGACATCCAACGTTTTGGTATCCCCAAAATAATCTTCTCCCCAGACTGCATTCAGTATCTCTTCTCGTTTCAGAGCTTTCCCCGGATTTTCCATGAACATTTTTAATATCGAATATTCCGTAGGGGTCAGTTCCACTTCCCGGTTGTCTCTAAGCAGTTTATTGGCGGCAATATCCAGGTGCAGGTTGCCATAAGTATAGATCGTTCTTACGGTTTCAAACCGGTTTCGGCGTCTTAGCATGGCTTTAATCCTGGCAATCAATTCAAAGGGGTTAAAGGGCTTAACCATATAATCATCCGCTCCCAGTTCAAGACCCATAATTTTATCCGTATCCTGCCCTTTGGCGGTCAGCATGATGATGAGCGGTTCTGGCATGGTTTCGCGAATGTGCCGACAGACTTCCAGTCCGTTTATCCCAGGTAGCATCAGATCCAACACCAGCAAATCGGGAAGGAATACTGTGAGCATAGCCAATGCCTCCTCCCCGCTGGCCGCTTCTCCCACCTCGTAGCCCGCCATCTCTAAATTAAGGGTGATAAAACGTCTGATCGAAGCTTCATCTTCAACAACCAATACCTTTATCTTGTGATCGTGCATAGTTTCATTCCTTAAGTTTTTTGTTATTATAACACGATTTATCTTTATCGTTTTGATGGGAAATCAAGGCTTCGATCAGTATTTCCCCGTAGGCTGCCACACCCGTCTTAGTCAGATGAACACCGTCCGAATAAAAATAATCGTCATGACCGCTGCTGGCTGAATACCAATCAATCAGCCTGGCTTTGGGGTAAGACTCCGTTACCTTTCTCAGCGTCTCATTCACCACCGCTTCCCAAGGCTTTGGAACACGGGTATTTACCAGCACGATCTCCGAGGTGCCTTGCAGGGAGTCCAAGGTCTCTGTTAACTGTTTTTCTGTGAAGGAACCGTTTGTGCCTAATTCAATAATGACGATTTTCCTCAGTTTACCTTCTTGTTGCAGCCTGGAAATGACCTCCGGAGCCTGAACCATTTGCCTGCCGATTTGTGCGTCGATGACAATGCCCGGCAAGCGTTCTTGCAAAACAGGTCCCACATTGATGAGTAAGGAATCTCCGATAACCGTAATCTCTTCTCCACTGACATCATTCTTTTTATCTGTCACAGCAGGTTCCACGGTGACAGCTCCAGCTTCCTTGTCCGTCCCTTGAGTTGGAGCTGCTTCTGTAGTCACCCGACTGCCCGCTAAAGCTTTAGCCGAAATTTCCGTGCCTTCATTGGGGGTCACGAACAATAGCGAAAACACCAGCACGATACTGAACGTAACTTTTGCGCGGTGGGGCAATGGCCTTTGCCACCAGGGAAGGGCCGACATCCGCCGCCGCACTCGTTGCCGCCGTCCGTAACGGATCGGCTCCTCAATCAGGTAGCGGGACAGAGTCGCCAGGATAACACTTACCGCAATTTGCCAGAGGGTGTGTGAAAGGTCTGGGCCACCCGTATTGACAACTGGATTCGTCAGGACGATGACCGGGTAATGCCATAAGTAAATCCCATAGGAACACTCTCCCAACCAACGCAAGGGACCCCAACTGAAGCACCGGCCCAGATAGCTGGCCGGATGGGCCAGAACTGCCACCACACAAGCCGCTGCCAAAGAGAAGAGCAGGAGCCCACCCGGATAGAGTGAGGTCTGGTATTGGTTGGTTTTGCTGATCATCAGAAGTACCACCAATAACCCCAGGCTGCCTGCGGCATCCAGTGCCAGTTTCTTTTTGCCGGACAGGTCTGCGCTCATTTTTCGACTGGGCCAGACCATGGCTAAGACAGCCCCCACAAGCAAGGCGAAAACACGTGTATCTGTTCCATAATAGACCCGGCTAGGGTCATGACCCGGTATGTAAATCAGCGCCATCGCTGCAGCGGAAGCCAAAGCGACAGCAATGGTTCCCCCGACCAGCCATTTGCGCTGTCGGAGACAGCGCAGCCCCCATCCCAACAGGAGTGGCCAAAAAAGATAAAATTGTTCTTCTACCGCCAAGGACCAGAGATGACCCAACGGAGACGGTGGGCCAAAGCTTTCAAAATAGGATACCTGATGGAAAATCAAATACCAATTGCTGGTATAGAATACTGCGGCCAGTGCTTCCCACTTCAAGGCTGCCAAACGTTCGGGAGCACAAAGCATCACCCAGATCATCACGCCTGCCAGCATCACAAAAAGAGCCGGCAGTAACCGTCGAGCCCGGCGCAGCCAGAAGTCTTTCAAATCAATCGTGCCGGAGTGCTCCCATTGCTGTAAGAGAATATTGGTGATCAAATATCCGGACAACACAAAGAACAGACTTACCCCTAACAGCCCTCCCGGAGCCCAGTCTAGATTGAGATGGTAAGCAATCACGGCCAACACCGCCAAAGCCCTCAGTCCATCCAATCCCGGCATATAACCTCGAGAATTCGCCCGCCCTCTTTGCTGTCGGTTCGCTTGCCAATGTAACTGATCTGTTCTCTTGCTGTCATTCATGTTATCTTCACTCTCCACTTAGGTCAGGCTTCTGATTTTCCATCATAGCTGCTTCTTCCTTTTACTATACCAAGTTTTGGGTTTCAATTTTTTACAAAATAATTAAACTTTCTTACGAAAAAGTTAACAATTTATCGAATAATTGCAGATTGTGAAAAAAGAAAAAGAGCGATTGAACGCTCTTGGTGCCATGCAGATCTCACTTGCCTTGAACGGCTAAATCAACATCGGCAGAGTTACTGTCCTCCCCTTGAAGTAAAATTTGATTGGAGCCTTTGTGTATATGAACCCAAAAATTTCGAAAAGGGAACTGATCTGAAAAATATGATTTGACTTTGTTCGCATAACTCCCATCTAATACTTTTTCAATGTGGAAAACAGGCCATTGTGCTAAGTAACGTCGCTCCTCCTTCGAAAAGGTTTTATCAGGTAAGGCTAAATGAACTATAAACATAGCCAGTATAAATAAAAACGGCAACATACACACGATATTCTGTATAATAGCCAAATTCTTTTTGTTATTCCTTCGCATATCAATTCTCCAAGTTAAAATCGAAAATATATAAATGGGTTATAGGTGGAACCAACCATATAGGCCGTTGAAAAAAACATTAGTGCACAATAATACACAGTTACTGCTAGTCTGTAAATATTGCCATGATTCCTTTTAAATAATAATGCCCGTTTCTTCGGCCAAGGTGAAGCGGCAATGATGCAAACAATATATAAGGCGGCATAAGCTTTTAGCTTCACAATTACTTGGTTATCAATCAAGGCGTTGCCCCCTATGCCAAACATGGTCTGCAGAAAACTCATCATATCCGTCAGGTTGGTAAATTCAAAAAACACCCAGCCTATAACAACAAACAGCAATAAATATATATGACGGACAGCCTTTGGCCAATGTGCCATGCTTTTCTGCAAGAATAATTTTTCTATTACTAGCAAAGTGCCAAAATAAAGCCCCCATAAAACAAAATTCCAGCTTGCACCATGCCAGAGCCCTGTGAGAAACCATACGATGAACAGGTTTCGTATCAGTTTCCACGTACCAACACGGTTCCCGCCAAGAGAAATATATACATATTCCTTAAACCATGATCCGAAGGAGATATGCCACCTTCGCCAAAATTCTGAGATACTTTGCGCAATATATGGATACTGGAAGTTTTCTTTGAAGCGGTAGCCAAACATTTTTCCTAATCCTATGGCCATATCTGAATACCCGCTAAAATCAAAATAAATCTGCAACGTAAAGGCAATAATCCCGGCCCAGGCCATTAGTACTGAAATTTCTGTACCGGGCATAGCTTTTACTTCGGACCATAGCATACCTATATTATTGGCAAGAAGCACTTTCTTTGCCAGACCACAAAGGAATCGTCGCATTCCGGAGTAAAATCCTTGGAAATTTATCCTCCTGTCAGCTAACTGTGATTCAATGTCTGCATATTTCACAATAGGCCCCGCCACTACCTGCGGGAACATACTACTATAAAGAGCGAAAAGAATTAGGCTTTTCTGCTGCTTCACTTTTCCCCTGTATACATCAATCACATAAGATAATGTCTGAAAGGTGTAAAACGAAATTCCAAGGGGAAGTGTCGGTATTCCTACATTCAAATGCCAACTGCCAATGTCTGCTATTGTACATATGATCAGGCCGAAGTATTTAAAATAAGCGAGACACCCTACATTAAAAACCAAGCTGATAATTAAAAGAAGCTTCCTGTTTCGTCTGCTGGCATCATCTCTACCTAAGAGAGCACCTATACAGTAATTAATCAGTATGGAACCGCACAGCAATAACACATAGACAGGTTCTCCCCAGGCATAAAAAAATAGGCTGGCAGTAAGCAGAACAATATTTTTGAAATGCTTTCCTAACGAATAATAGAGAATTACTGTGACCGGCAAAAAAGCAAAGGTGAAAAACAAACTGCTGAAAACCATATATCCTCCGCTATAATGCTTGAGAGAGTTTCTTCAGCCACAGTAAATAAAATTCTTTCTTGAAATGAACACCATCTTCGGCAAATAAATTGGGGGATTCCTTGGCCAATGCTCCTATGTCTACATAATGAACGGCTAACTTGCCCGCCAACTCCTGTAAAAGCTCGTTATATTCCTCTATTCTTTTATAGCGGGACTCCTGTTTTATTGCCTCCTGTGTCACAGGTGTTATGGATTGGAGATATATTTTACTGTCGGGCAGTTCCTCCCGTATTTTGTTAATCAGTTTCGTTAAATCCTTTCTGAATAATTCTTTAGGATCATCCACAGGCATGAGTATATCAACCGATCCTAACATAATAAAAACATTATCCGGGTTCTTTTCCACCAAAGCATCAATATCATCATAAGTAAAGCCGGCAGTGGCACCCGCCCCAGCTATTACACATTCTTGAGGAAGAATTTCATTAACGGTGAAGCCTTCGGTAATGGAATCTCCCATAAATACACTGTTTTTAAACTTAGCTGTAACATCTTTTTCAACAGTTGTATTCCCGCAGGCAGTGATACCCATTAGAAGAACACCCATCAGGAAACTAATTATTTGTTTGTTCACATTCAACACCTCTTTTTATTCGATACGCAGATATTACAGCAGCCAAATGCAGAACAGGTGCAGATGAAGTAAAGTTTGGATATTATTTTGGTTCTATTTTTTGGCAAAATAAAAGCCATGAAGTATTCTTCATAGCCCTTTCGCCAGTAAATTATTAAATTATTGGAATAAGAGTATCTCAAACAAAGCCTATATCTTTCTCCCAAAATACAACTAATGCTTTATGGTTGTACCGGCAATGAAAAGAAAAAGCGGACGCCATCTTTCGTATTTTCCACACCATAAATTGCATGATGAAGTTCCAGTATTTCCTTGGATATGGCCAGTCCAAGGCCCGTACCTTTGGATGTCCCTGCCCCGACACGGTAGAATTGGTACCAGATCTTTCTCCTGTCTTCTTCTGCTATCGGGTTCCCCTGATTTTCTACGCTGATTTCTGTTGTCCGCTCATTGCCTCTTACAGCAATTATGATTGCTTGTCCATTCTCCGTATGTTGGATTGCATTACTGAGAAAATTAGTAATAACGCGTCCGACCAGTCCTTTATGCCCTAGCACCATTCGAGAAGAAAGGTTTACTGTAAGAGAGAGATTTTTCTCCTGTATTTGTTCGGCCAGCGAGCTGCATACTTCGGTAATTACTTTATCTATTGCAAAAGGAGCTATTTCAGGCTTATAGGTACCAGATTCAAACTTAGCTAGATCCAACATGTTGACAACCAGCAAGTCCATCCTCTGTATTTCGTCTTCCATCGCCTGAAAGTAATGTTCCCTTTTTTCAACTGCAATTCCGTCTTTTAAAATAGATAGACAGCTTTTCATAACAGCAAGGGGTGTTTTCAATTCATGAGATACCCCGGCAATAAATTCCTTCCGTGTATTTTCTAGCTGCTTCTCTTTATCAAGATCCTGTTTCAGCTGACCAATATACGCTTCCATCTGGCTCGACAGGTAATTGATATTTCTGGATAATTGACCAATTTCATCCTCGGAACGTATCGGTAACTTTTCCGAAAAATCCATGTTTGCTATTTTCCCTGTTACCTGGTTAATGGATAACAGCGGCTTCGCCAGCCATCTAGAAAAAATAAATGCCAAAAATATAACACACAGTAAGGTAACACCAAAAAAGTAAGGATAGAATTGCCTGATACCCGTTATTGCTTCATCTACCGGCTGAAGAGAGGTCATAGCAAAAAGATATCCTGCTGCTCCATTTTCAATAACCGGTTTAATAATTATTTTGTAGGCTGCAAAATTTTCTGTTGCACTGAGTTCTTCTGTACGCTGAAGCGGTTTCGCATTTTCAGCTAATAGACCGGCTTGAAATTCTTTTACCTGTGTCAAAAAATAACGCTCATAATAAGGAAACGGATTATACTCCGTTCGTTCCGGAAATACAGTTTTTGTTATTGTTCCCCTGTATATACCGGTACTAAGATGACTATATGCTTTATCAGCATGAGGGCCATGCAGCTTGTTGGCAATGTTTAAATTTACGACTCCCGTTGAATCAGTCTGTATATGATAAGGTATTCTTTCATCTGCTATGTTAACAGTATCAATAACCACCTCATCGCCGACCTTAAGTGAAAAGAGCACATCGGAGGAAAATTCTCCTTCAAAGGAATACATGGGAATGCGCCAATTGCCCTGGGATTCATTCTTCAATTTTACTTCGACATAGTAATTTTCTACATCGCAGATACGTCCATATTCATCCAGTTTTGTAATCCAGATATGGTTATTTTTATAAAATTGCCCAGAGGCTGCTTCTGTTCCTTTTTTCGCCGCCATCTCTGAATACTCGTCCAGATGCATTTTAAGAGTAGCCAATTTCTTATTTATATAATATTTTTCGAAAAAATAATTTTGGCTAATGCCAATGAATAAAAACATCGTAGAGAACAATAGTGCTGTCAGCATAAACCATTTAAAAACAATACTATTTTTCATAGTAGTTCCTTCTCAAATTTATATCCCGAACGAATAACCGTAACAATGCAACTGCCCTTACTGCCTAGCTTGGCACGCAGGTTTCTCATATGGCTGTTTACTGTCTTTTCATCACCATAAAAATCATAACCCCATATTTTAGCAATTAGTTGCTCCCTGGTAATGACAATCCCTTCATTTTGCATTAAGTAAGCGAGAATTTCAAATTCTGTATGTGTCAAACTAATTATATTGCCATCTACAGAAACTAGTCTAGATCGCATATTTATGCTAATCCCACCAGCTGACAGCAACATTCCATCCATAGTACCCGAGTATTTTTCAAGAAATCGTCTCACTTTTGCCATTAAAATCCGGGGACTATATGGCTTGATTAGATAATCATCCGCTCCCAGCTCATATCCCAGGAGAGAATCATCCTCATCTGAACGGGCGGTCAAAATGATTATCGGGATAGTGGAATTTTTCCTTATTCTACAGCATACTGACCAGCCATCAAGCTTCGGCAGAACAATGTCTAGTATCACTAAATCAACAGAATTTGATTGAAACAGTTCTAAAGCTTTTTCTCCATCTGCAGCCTCTAATACCCGATATCCATCCTCCATTAGATAATCCATTATCACTTCACGTAAAATATCTTCATCTTCTACAACCAATATGTTATTCATCCTATACCCCCACTTACAGACTTAATTAGAGTTAGCAGTGTAAGCTATCATCGCAAATAGCATTATCAAGTTTTGCTACTTCCGTTTCAAGTATCAGTTTTAGCTCCTAATAACATATCATCATTTGTCTTTGTTTAATGTATCATTACTTGTTATAACTTACTATTTTTTATCATAACTTCCCCAACGTTGGCAACCGTAGGGTCAAAAAATAAAATGACACCCAATTGATTTCAGTTTGGGTGTCATTTCTTTCGTCTTTTGCACAACTTATACTTCAGCAATAATTCTGCAGGGAAGACCTGAAAAACCAGTCATATTCACAGGAAAGGTATATACAGTAAATGACTCATCCTTTGTTTTCTCATACAATAAATCTAAATTATTGAGATTTTCAATAATAAATATCCCCTTATCCGCACAGTATTGATCAATTCTTCTATGGTCTTGAGGTTTTTTCACGCCTCCCATATCCACCCCTATAAAGCTCACATTCTTTGCAATCAATTCATCAATTAATTCATCTGATAGCTCTATATTAGCCGATAAGTATTCCTTTGTCCCATATCCCCATCTTTTTAAAGTCCCAGAGTAGAACATTACAAAGTCATCGGGTTGTACACTACTTAGATTTACATCACTTATTTTCACTTCTCCAGTTGTCAGACCACTTATATCAAATACCCTGCCCTTTGTAATAATTTTTTCTATGGAAAACTCTTTATCCATAACATCAAAATGAGTCCCTACATGCCCAGCTTTATCAAGATCTCTTTCAATGCTTTGTACTGCCAATCCCAGGGTTTCCAAAAGTTTTTTATCTACTTGTAAACTCAAATCAAGTTTCATATGTTACCTCCTAAAATATTATTTGTTTTCCTAAGAAACAAAACAATATTTACACATTAATGTTTCCTGGTAAACTATTATAACATAATATTTACACGGCGACATAATTAATGTATAATTTTTTTATTTCCTGAGAAACTAATTTACAAAGGAGTTTTACATAATGAAAAATAACCTGGGGAAATTTGAAATAGATGTAATTATTAATAAGCTAATATATTTATCCGATTACATAAATGATTACTCTAAAATTCACGAAAAATCCTTACAGGATCTATTGGCCAAATATAGTCCAACTAAAAACCTTATGCTTTCAGAAATTCATGTTATTGATTGTATTGGCAAAAATCAATTGCCAAATGCAACATTTATAGCAAAGGAATTAAACATGACGAAGGGTGCTATATCCAAAATAACTTCAAAATTATTGAAGAAGCAATTTATAAAAGCAAATTATTTAGAAAACAATAAAAAAGAAATTTATTATACCCTGACAACGCAAGGAAAAGAAGTTTTCAAAGTTCACGAAAAACTTCACGACATAGAAAATGAAAAAATCATAAACATCCTTACTTTATACAATAAAGAGGAATTACTCACAATAAACAAATTTTTAGATGACTTGTTAAATGAACTTTAGGGTTACCAATGGTAACCCTAAAGTTCATTTCCATACAAATAGGTAGTTTATTGAATTAGTCCTTCCTGCTGCAGCCAAGTTTTGGCCACATCTCTGGCTTTTTTCTTCTCTACATCAACCTGGGCATTTAACTCTGCCATAGCTCTATCGTCCAATTTACCAGCTAATTTATTTAATATTTCTTTCAGCTCTGGGTGTTTTTTGAGGGTCTCAGAACGTATTAATGGGGCAGCGTAATAGGGAGGGAAGAAATTTTTATCATCCTCCAACAAAACCAAATTATATTTGACCAACATTCCGTCTGTAGCAAAGGCATCGATGATATCTACCTGCCCTTCAGCCAGAGCTTTATATTTAAGGCCCGCATCCATCGCTTTGATACCTTTGAAGTTTAACTGATAGGTTTTCTGAAGCCCCTTCATCCCGTCATCACGTTCTAAAAACTCCTGCATGGTACCAAAGGTGAGCTCCCCAGCCACAGCTTGTAGGTCGGAAATCTTTTTAAGATTATACTTTTGGGCTATTTCCTGAGGCACCGCTACGGCGTAGGTGTTGTTAAAACCAATGGATTCCAGCCATTCCAGGTTATAGTTGGTAGAAAATTCTTCTTTGACCTTATTGTAAGCCTCTTGGGGATCTAATATTACTTCTTCGCCCAGGATGTTCATCAGGCCGGTACCAGTATACTCTACATAGACATCGGCACTACCATTTTTAACGGCATTAAAACAAACATCCGTGCCGCCCAGAAAGGACTTGACGGTGATCTTCTGATCTGTGTGCTCCTCTAGCAACAGACCCAGCATATTGGCCATGACATCTTGCTCTGTAAAGTTTTTACCCACCACGGTAATCCCTTTGTCGTCTTTGGTGGAACAACCCACCAGAGTTGTCATAATCAATACCAATAGAAGAATTCCCACCTTTTTTAGTCCCGTGATTTTCATTAAACCAGCTCCCTTTACTATATTTGTGTCCACTTAGGCCGCCTGTTGTTTTCTAAGTCGCAAGCCCTGCGGTGTAATATACCAATCAACCCAGGCTAACAGCAGATCAAACAAAATCGCCAAAACTGCTGCCGGAATGGCTCCTGCCAAGATCACCCCGGTATCCACCATCGAAATGCCTCGCAAAATGAGGTCACCCAAACCACCGGCACCAATAAAGGCAGCTAGGGTGGCTACACCAATGGTCATTACAGTGGCAGTTCGAATACCAGCAAAGATCACCGACCGAGCCAGGGGAAGTTCCACCATAACCAGCCTCTGGGAATTTGTCATACCCATACCACGTCCTGCCTCTAATAAGGATTTATCCACATCCAGAATACCTGTGTAGGTATTACGTAAGATCGGCAGCAATCCATACAAAGCCATCACAATGATGGCCGGAAGCGAGCCGATACCAAACAGCGGAATCATAAAGCCCAACAAGGCTAGGCTAGGGATCGTTTGAATCACCGAGACAACCCCCAGCACCAAACCAGCTATTTTGCGATATCTGGTGAGAAAAACCCCCAGAGGTACCGCAATGATAATGGCCCAAAACAAGGCCATCCCCGAAAGTAAAATATGTTGTCCAGTGGCCTCTAAAATATCCGGCCAGCGATCTACTAATACCAATAGCAATTCATTCATTAACTAGCCTCCTCCTGAAGATAGGATTTTGCTAAAACATCCACCAGGCTGGCCTGTGTCAGTAACCCTGCCAGTTTACCATCGGCAGTCAATACCGGAAGGTAACCATAGGGTGCTTCCTGTACCAGGGGAAGCACTTGTGCCAAAGGAGTCCCACTTTTAACGGTAACAGCATTGACCTGCTTGACATCGGCAATGCAAAGGGATTCGTCAGTGTAGCGGCGATAGATATCCGAAGTGCTGGTAATACCCAAGTATTGTCCGTTTTTATCGGTCACCACCAACCCGGTAACCCGTTTTTTGACCATGATTTGTACCGCTTCGGCCAACCCCCTGGAGGGTAATACGGTTATGGGCTCTTTTAGCATCACATCATCCACCAAATAAGACAGATGCGAGGATAACCGCTTCTCTCCCAAAAATTCGCGCACGAAATCATTGGCAGGATGTCGCAAGATCTGGTCGGGCTTTCCTTGTTGTACCACTTTCCCTTCTTGCATGACAACGATTTGGTCCGCGATCTTTAGGGCTTCGTCCATATCGTGGGTTACGAAAACGATGGTTTTGTGAAGTTCTTCATTGAGCCTGATTAACTCATCTTGTAGTTGTTCTCGGGTAATGGGGTCCAATGCGGAGAAAGGTTCATCCATTAGAATGATGGGGGGATCGCTCATCAAGGCCCGGGCTACTCCGATGCGCTGTTGCTGGCCTCCAGATAGCTCCGCAGGGTAGCGATTTCGGTACAATTCCGGATCTAATCCCACCAATTTTAACAGTTCATCAACCGCAGCAATATCCACCGCCTTTTTACCAAGCCGTAATCGGGGAACCAGGGAGATGTTTTCTGCTATGGTCATGTGAGGAAAAAGACCGATTTGTTGAATGACATAGCCTATACCCCGTCGCAGTTCCACCGGGTCTATGCTTTGGATATCTTGGCCGTTGACTAAAATTTTACCGGATGTGCTCTCGATCAAACGGTTAATCATCTTCATAGTAGTGGTTTTTCCACAACCCGAAGGACCAACTAGGACCACAATCTGTCCCTCTGGGATACTTAGATCCAAGGCTTCGATCACCAGGGAGTTACCATATTTCTTACTCACCCCTTCAAACACGATGGCATTTTGCAAACTTACTCCTCCTTTTCCCAGTATTAGAATAAAAAAACCCTCAATTACATGAGGGTCAAAAAGACAAACCCTAACTAGATGGCAGGAAAAATAAAAAGACCCCGCCATGTGTATAGGGTCAAAATGATTAAGATATTACGCTAAAAAATAATTGACCCATCTGTGCTGACGAGGTTAGCTGACGGACTCGGAAGATGGTTCCCTACTGTGCATTGCACTGATTCGCCCCAAAAAAGTGGTTCCCCCGCTTTCCAGTAATTCATTCTGGAAATTAAGCAAATGTAATTGTTACTATTACTATAAGTCATTTAGCAGATCCTGTCAAGCAACTCCACGTAACATTAACAGTTGTCAGTATATCCTTTCAAGTTATTTTTTTATCTTTGAACAGTCAAATACTTGAAGTTTAACTTTTTTCTGAATTCATAAGTTACTGCTAGATAACTATATTTCATGCCAGTTTTTCTTGTGCTATACCTATACCTTGCTGAGCGCACAAGGTAGGCTTATCTAAATATGCGAGAGTTAAAAAAGGCATCAAGATTTATCATCTCGATGCCTATATACCTTCCTACATTCAGAAGATTGGTAATTATGCTAGTTTATACAATTACGCAAACTGAACTTTTATCGATAGTGTTGTATTAATTGATCTAAACCAGCTTCCGATGTTAACTTTTCAAGATTATTAAATATCTTCTCTTCGTCCCAGTTCCACCATTGAAGTTTTAACAAAAATTCAACTTTTTCATCACTGAAACGCTTCTTAATACATTTGGCTGGGTTGCCACCATAGATTGTATAAGGTTCAATATTTTTAACTACAGTTGAGTTAGCAGCGATAATCGAACCATCGCCAACTTTAACACCCGGCATAATAGTAACATTTTGACCAATCCAAACATCATGGCCAATTACTGTGTCTCCCTTAAAAGGAAGCTGTTTTCTTGTAGGAGTCACCTTTTCCCAGCCACAGCCAAAAATATTAAACGGATAGGTTGTAATTCCATCCATTCTATGGTTTGCTCCATTCATGATAAACTTAACACCCTCTGCAATCGCACAAAATTTGCCTATGATAAGTTTATCTCCCAAGAATTCGTAGTGATGCTCTATATTATCATAAAATTTTTCAGGAGACCTTTTATTATCGCTATAATAAGTATACTCTCCAATATCAACATTGGGTCTTTTGGGCAGATTACTTATATAGCAAACTGTCTTTATATTTTCATTCGGATAAAGTTTTTTCTTATCGGGTCCGGTCATAAAATACCCCCTCCTTTGGCAAATATCCTTTGCTTTTTTCATCTAATTTTCTAACCTCGGTCACCAGTGGACAAATTAAAGCGATGCCGATAATTAAAATACCTGATAGTAGAAACCAATGATTTACACCGATGCTATCAGCAAAGAATCCAGAAAGGATTAAACCAATGGGCATGGCCAGAGACATGATGCTCCCTGTCAAAGAAAACACACGACCTAAATATTCAGGTTTGATTTTTTCCTGAAAAAGAGCTGTTTGAACACCGCTGTAAAATGGAACTGAAAGACCCATCATTACACAGCAGGCTACAAATATAACAAATCCACTTGGGGGAAGTAACCCCGAAATGGTTAAACTAGCTCCCATCGTAAAAATAGATGCCGCTATTAATCGAATCCTCTTTTTATAGCTACCAAATAGTCCTAATAGCAGACCACCTGCCAGCATACCAGAGGCATAAGCAATTTCGGTAATAGCAACATGTACCGGTGTTCCTGCAAAATATTCCATGCTGATTAAAGGATACAGTGCATTAATTGGCATATAAACAAACATATATAGTGTGCCTATAAGCAGCAATGCAAATAACCCTTTATTTTCTTTTAATACAAGAAATCCTTCTTTCATCTCCTTCATAAAATTTCCCTTTACGTCTTGTTGCTCTACGGTAAGCTTGGGAATACGTACAAGAGCTACCGCGATACAGGCAATCACAGCACCCAGCACGTCGATGGCTATAATCGCATTTAACTCCCAAACAGAATATAAAAATGCTGCGGCAGCAGGACTAAGAATATAGCTTATGGACTGCAAGGACTGGCTATAACCCGCACATTTGGTCAACTGTTCTTCTGGTACTAAAAGGGGTGTAACCGCATTTAGTGCCGGGGAATGAAAGGCGGTGCCAACACTTCGGATAAACAATATTACCATAACCAGCCAAATCGGTAACTCCATATGCAAAGCAATAATAGCCAATAATGCACCAGCTGCAGCAATAATTAAATCAGCACCAATCATTATCTTTTTTCTATCATAGCGGTCGACTAATACACCTATCGCAGGTCCAAGAACTGCGTATGGTAGAAAACCAACTAGTGAAGCAATTGACAGAACCATCGCTGATCCTGTTTTTTCTGTAAGATAAAAAATTATCGCCATTTGCAAGATGGCACTGGTAATCAGTGAAATTGCCTGACCTGTCCATATCGTAAAAAAATCTTGTTTCCATTTTGCTATTTGTTTGGTCATATCGGATTCTCCTGCCTTTTCATTGTTGATTTTAATTTCGTTCTGTTTATAGGCAATAAAAAAGACAGACTAAAATCCGCAGTGCGAGCTTTAGTCTGCCTTTTAACGTTAAAAAGACATAGGCAAAAACGTATAACCTCAGATGGTTACACTTCACCCGTATCTATGTCTCAATTCGCAAATAAGCACAACAAAAAAGCCCACCATTGTGGATGATATAACCGCTTTTTTATTGCTAGCTTACCGTAAACGAATAGAATACATAGATAGAATGTCTCCTTTAATTTGCTTTGTTGCAAAATAGTTTTATCATAAACAATATAGTTTGTCAATTTTGCCTTCCTACTATACGAGGGGCCCTATTCAAAGAACTCCTTGCTATAGGCCACAGTTCCTGTAATACCGTTAAGACTCTTGTCTTCAAGTTCTAATGCCATAAACACTTCATCCGGTATATCAAAGGGTGCTTTAATGCCCCAGCTACTCGCAGGTTTAAAGCCAAATCGTGGATAATATTTATCATGTCCAAGAACAATTACTGATTTATAACCAAGTTCTTTTGCAATCTTTATACTTTTATTGATTAATTTACTACCGATACCTCTATTTTGATATTCTGGTAAAACCGAAACAGGTGCTAATGCCAATGACTCGTATCTATTCCTCTCATTTTCAATAAATAGTTTTGTCAGCATTATATGTCCTATAATTTCTTTACTGGTTTCTGCAACAAGTGACAGCTCTGGTATAAAGAGATCACTTCTTCTTAATCTAGCAACTAAAAATTGCTCTTTATGGTCACTATGCTCTTCATTTTTAAATGCTTTTTCTACCACGGTTTCTGATAATTTATAGTCTTTTTCAGTTTCTTGCCTTATGTTTATATTCATTTTGATATCATACCTCCGCCACACTTCTGCAGCAATTTTTTCCGTGGAATTTTGCCAGATAAAGGGCCTGATCGCAAAGTTTATAGAGCATATCGATATCTGTTCCTTCATCTGGAAGGATACTGAAAAAGCCTATGCTGATCGTGTACTTTATTTTGAGGTCGGCATCTACGGACGAATTCTCTACCTTCGATCTTAGCCGTTCCACAACTTCTTCGACATTTTTCTCGTCTGCCCCAGGAAGCAATATGGCAAATTCTTCTCCGCCATACCTGCCGAATAAGTCGTAATTCCTCAATTGGTTTTTAAGGGTATTGGCAAAATCCTGCAATACCGCATCACCTACAAAGTGCCCGTACTTGTCATTAATTTTTTTAAAGTCATCAATATCGATCAATAAAAATGAGATTTTCTCTTGCTTCCTCATGCACAAGGAAATAAGCTCTTTTGCACGCAATATGAATGTCTTTCGGTTCAATATGTTTGTTAATCCGTCAAAAGATGCCGCTTTTAACAGTTCTAGATCCTGTTTTTCTTTTTCTAAGAGGATGAACCCGGTACTTCCTGCAAGCATCACGATGTAGAGCAGCAAAAACGACCAGGTGTTAAAAATACTTGTTGATGCCAAATTCATATCCAAATCTGTCGTTAGTGATGCAATAGCCCGGAATATCGAAAAGAACATTGTTAGGCTGTAAAAGGCGGCGATTACTTTTTGCAGTCTGGAAGCCTTCTTATCTGTAAAAAGCTTATACACGGGAAATACTATCAATATTGCTGTGATCGAGGAGGTAAATGTGATCCTAACGTTCTCCGGGAAGCCATAGGCTGCCGCAGCAACAAATACGATGATGCAACAAATAACCAAGGCGGTATAAGACCGTCTCACTGCTTCGGTATAGGTATTTTTTAGAATCATCAGAGCAATCAGTTCCAAAGCCGCACCAGTAAACAAGATTGAATTGCTGACAATTATTGAAACCAGATTGGGTGTATTGTCTCTCATGATAAGCATAACCCATCCCGCCGCCTGCAGCAATTTTGAAAGCAAAAACATATTGACCGCTTTGCTTCTGTTTTGTTGCGAGGTATAAGCAATAATGAGCACGCTCGTTAAAAGATGGCCTAAAATAAGAATGATCAAAATGGTTACTACGTTTATGTTGAAAAGAAACATCTGTATCCTCCGCAGTTTTGAGTTGGCTTTTATTAGAAAATTTGATAGTATAAACGCGCTTCGCTTCTTTCGATTATACAGCAAAAGGGGGTTGGGAAAAATAATCTTGAAGCGTGTTGAAAGGGATAAATTTCTAAAAAAGCACTCTGCGGCATACATCAATCTAAATAGTTGAGTAGCATGAAACCGAAACAACAGTTGTGTTATATCGGGCAAAAATTAATATTCCGTTATTATCCATCATGATTATTGTTTACAACATGCTTTGAGGATACAGAAAAGATGCCCCTTGAGCCCGGTTTGGTCTAGGCGGATACTTTATTTCTGAGAATCCAGAATAAATAAAGAGGCATCATGCCCCATAAATATTTTACTTCCAGTATAAAAAGTTTTAGATTGAATATCCCTGTATCCTATTTTTGTCATACTATCAATTAACTCTATCTGATCAAATCCGTTATGAACCATATCCGAAACTATTTTTTCATTTTTATCAAAATCTACAATTAGTAAGTGTCCGTTTTCATTTAGAACCTCATATAGTCTTGATAAAACTAATTCAACATCATTAATATGGAGTAAAACCTGAGCCATAAAAATATAGTCAGCATGTAAATCCAAAAGGTTATCTTTTTCAAAGTCAAAGCATAATGTGGCTGCATTCTGGATATTAGAACTCAAGATTTTTTGCTTTATTTGATTAAGCATGTTTTGTGATGTATCTAGAAAAAGTATAGAATTAAAATTATTTAATAAGTTCATTCCAACGAGGCCAGTTCCACAGCCAAAATCAATAGCATTCTTATCTCTAGTATCAACTAAATATTCACGAATAGCATTTGATGATACTTTCGCAATTTGGATTCTTTCAGGAGTTTCATATGTATTAGCTATCATTTCAAATTTATCAGTATTCCCCATTGTTACCCCTCCAATCCCCACCTTAATATTCTGATAAAAGCCGCTATTTTTCTCCATCATTTATAACATTTAAAATCACATCTGCTGCCTTTTTGGCCCCTCCAGAAGTTTTAAAACTTTTCAATATTTTATTTGCATTTTCTTTATAAGTAGCATCATTTAATATCTGTTCAATCACTTTTCTTATATGTTTAGGTTTATTCCCACTTAGCATAAGACCAGCTCCCAGAACTGCAGTACGTTCTGCCACCATAGCTTGCTCACTATGCTGCGGAAACAACACCATAGGTACACCATGGTATAAACTTTCATTTACACTATTCATACCACAATGTGTCAGAAACACATCTGATTTCTTTAATACCTTAATTTGATCCACCCTGTTTTTAACTATAAAGTTATCAGGAATTTTACCCAAAGCAGCAATGTCAGTTTTTTCTCCTACCGACATTATTACATCAACATTAAGTCCTTTTAATGCTTCGATACAATTTTTATAAAACTCATTATTTTTATTTAGTACTGTACCTAACGATATATATACCGTTCTACGTTTATTCCCAACATATTCTTCTACGTCACTCACTGATGGTCCTACAAAAGTATACTTATCAGAAAATGTTTCAGACATAGGTTGAAATTCTTTAGAAGTATAAACTATCGTATTAGTGTTATTATCATTCTCAATCAAAGAAACAAAATTATCAATCTCATATCCATTTGCTCTCAAAAGTTGGATCTTCTTATTTATTCGAGGCATTCCTATAGCCATACGTATGATTTCTCCAACTCCACGTTTCATCATTTTTACAGTATACTTATTGAATGCAAATGAAGTTGTGGAACATATATATTTAATCTTTAGTTTCTTTGCAAAGAGCTTTCCCCAGAAGCACAAAGAATCCGATACTATGCAATCTGGTTTAAAATTTTCTAATTCCTTACAAACCTTTTTATCTAAACTAATTGTAGTATCAGCGACCATTTCAATTAATCCTGCAAAATCTTTCCCTATCTTTTTCTCATCTTCTTGCTTAAGTTCAGGTAAATATTTATCACAACTAATAAATTTTGCACCAACAGTTTCTATTCTCTCTTTAAAAGTATTGAATGAATAATACCATACTTCATGACCTCTTTTTGTTAGCTCTTTTACTACTGCAATCGTAGGATTAGTATGTCCATGTGCTGGAATGCTGAAAAATACTATTTTGCTCATACTAACCCCCTATTCCATCTTTATTCCCCAAATGCTTCATCTGTTTGCCGGCCTAGCTGTACACACACAGCAAAACTACCGTTTTGTGTGTTCTAGATAGCATTAGTAGTTTGATGTTTTTTATGATAATAAATACTGCGATACAAACAATTAAAATTATGAGTATTCCAGTGTTTCAGAGCCACTTCAAACAGCTGCTTTTATATGAGAAGAATCAGTGGCTCTGCCACCTCGGAATATTCAACAACCTTCACTGACGGATACAGGCTGTACTATTCATTTAAGTATGTGCTCACCCTGTCCTGAATCAATTGGGCAGTCGCCTCCGCTGTCTTCTGTCCTGTAAAGAAGGCCGCGGTTTCCTCCTGAACAATGGAAATAACCTTCTGGTCCGTTCCGATGTAGACCTTCGCTTGACTCAGTAGGTTTTCCATATACTCGACATCCTCCTGGGTGGGGGGTTGTAGTGTTATCGATTGAGCTGGAATGCCGTCGTCCTTAATTCTCATTTTCCCACCCCTTTTTTGGATAGCCTGGGTAAAATTCTGGGCAATCTGGGGAAGTACACTCTTATTAATTGGCATTCCTCCCTGAGTCATCATATCATCAGAGACCAAAAATTTTAAAAATTCCCAGGCCAGTTCTTGATGGGCTGATTTACTGCTGATCCCATACATGGCGTCTGTGGAAAAGAACACGTTTCCGGGGGGCTTTAAAAGCTGAACACCCTCGCTGAAAATCGCCTTGGCCACTTGCAGGTCCCAAAACCCTCCAAGAGAAGTGAAATTAAAAACAAGTTTACCCCGGGAGGCCATATCCATAATGTTAGTCTGGTCTATATCCGTATTAACCAGTTTATGGTCAATCAAATATTTACTCAGGTTCAGTAAATCAAGAAATTTTTGGCCGGTAAAATTGGCTGTTTTCTTCTCCGGATCGACTAGGCTGGCATAGTTCTCTTTAACCAGAGTTGCAATCAGTCTTTTTTCATCCATCCCGGCCAAGGCATACATCTCCTGGCTTTCCCCGTTTTGCTTGTCGTTAATAACCTTTTCCGCCGTCTTGACAAAATCGTTCCAGTCCCAGTTGCGATCGTCGATTGGCACCTGGGAATCAGCCAGTAAGGTTTTATCGGCAGCAATCATATTAATACCGATATTAACCGGCAGCGCATAGAGCTTACCTTTATATTCTAAAGCCTTGAATATATTTTGGTAGTATTTGCCGCTGTCGAAGCTTTGATCCGACTGCATCAGCTTGCCTAAGTCAACTAAAAGATTCTTATCTGCATAGGTCTGATAGGGCAGGTTGTTTAATAAAATGATATCGCTGCCCTGGCCAGACATGAGCTGGGTATTCATGGCCGTGACATATTTTTCAATATCGCCGGGCTCTGTCGCCCTGAGACCTTCACCTTTTTCTGAAGTACTGGAGGTGTATTCTTTCACTTCCACACTAACGCCGGGATGAAGTTCCTCAAACTTTTTTACTGCCGTATCCAGGTACGTATCTTTGGTCACCACCGCAATGGTCAGGGAATTAGGATTATCAGCTTCCCTGGCAGACTGAGTATTGCCGCAGCCTGCGGTAGATACCCCCATGCTGAGGACCAGAATCAGGCTTAGGACAACTCTGCATTTGTTTTTGATCATCAAAATACCCCTTTTCTTTAAGTATCCGGAATGGACTACTGACTGCTGATGTTCAGCCCACTTTCTTGATCGAAAAAATGGGCCTTGGCCATAGTAAAACCCGCTCCGACTTCCTGTCCGGTTTCGGCGCGCAGCTCCGGACTTACCCTGACAACCACCTCCCTGCCGTCTATCCTTACATAATGGTAAGTTTCAGCCCCTCTCAATTCGCTAAACTCCAGCCTCCCGCGCAAAGCACACTCGGGATAGCGGTCCAAAAAATCTCCGCTGCCACAAAGATGCTCCGCTCTTATCCCCAGGACCACTTCCCGGTCCAGATACCCCTGCTCCTTTAACCTTTGTCCCTCGGCAGTGGGAACAGGCAGCAGTGCGTCCGCCAGTTTGGCAAAAATACAGCCGTTTTCCTCAATAATTAAAACTTCCAGAAAGTTCATCCCGGGGCTACCTAGAAAACCGGCCACAAACATATTGACCGGCTGGTCATAGATAGCTTGCGGGCTGTCAATTTGCTGGATCAGGCCGTCCCTCATCACCACGATTCTGGTGCCCATGGTCATAGCTTCGGTTTGATCATGGGTTACATAAACAAAGGTTGTCTGCAGATTTTTATGGAGCTTGGCAATTTCTATTCTCATCTGGGTTCTCAACTGCGCATCCAGGTTGGACAGTGGCTCATCCATCAGGAAAACCTTGGGTTTCCTGACAATGGCCCGTCCCAGGGCCACCCTTTGCCTTTGCCCACCGGAAAGCTCCTTGGGTTTGCGTTTCAGAAGATCTTCAAGGGCCAGAATCCTGGCCGCTTCCTGCACATTTTTCCTGATTTCAGCCTTGGGTATCTTTCTCAACTTAAGTCCAAAGGCCATATTGTCATAGACCGATAGATGGGGATAAAGAGCATAATTTTGAAAAACCATAGCGATATCCCGGTCCTTGGCAGCCACGTCATTAACCAGCCGGTCGTCAATAGATAATTCACCGGCTGAAATTTCCTCCAGTCCGGCAATCATCCTTAAAACGGTTGTTTTGCCACAGCCGGAGGGACCTACCAAGATTAAGAATTCCTGATCCTTGATTTCCAGAGAGAAATCCCTGACTGCCGTAACCCCGCCAGGGTAGGTCTTAGATAGATTTTTCAGATATAAACTCGCCATTCCCTGACCTCCTCTCAATCAAAGTAATCACAGTTAAAAATACAGAGCTGAATAGCAGCAACACCTCCCCTTTCTCGATGACAAGAGGCATTTTTATGATCCACAGCAAGGCGGTGCCCAGACTTAAGGCGGCCAGCAGGAAAATGCTGCAAAACACTTCAACTTTGAGCAGTTTTTCCTGCAACAGCTTGAGCTGGTAAAGTCCCAGCAAGAACAGCGGCCAACCAAGAAAGATGTTTAAAAACAAATTCCAGTTCTGGATGGTAGTAAGGATATTCAACTGAACTTCTCCGGGCGGCGCTACATAGCCAGCGCTTTGCAGCCTGGTTTGAATCCCGTCTTTAATGAGGTCGGCCCAAAATGAAACATCAATCAGTTCATTGGGTATGTTTTCCGGCGGAATATATAGGGTAAATTTGATTAATTTCCATACCAGCAGCATTACGGCAACAAGCGCTGCTATTTCCGCCATCCCAAGCACAAGCCTGGCCGCGTCACCCTTGATCAGCTCCGACCAATATTTATCCCGGAGTCTCAGGCGGCAGAAATGATCAATACCCTTTATTTTTATCCTAAGCCAGCCGAAAAGCATCACCATGACCACCGTCCCCGCTACGAAATTGCGCAGTAGGTTGTCTTGTTCTATCAGGAGACCCGCCACGTTATAATCGATGATTTTATAGTTGGCTTGGTCCTGACCGATGGAAACCAGGGCCGTTGCCAAAACAGCGGTATTGCGGCCCGTGGTGCCGGCATCCTTGGTTGCCATTGCCAATGAGGTTATTCGGGAATCTGCTTCCAGTTCCAACAGTATTTTTGCTGGTATGTACACTGTGCCATATCCCCTGTCCGTCAGAGTCCCGATCAGGGAACAGTCAACCCCGGCCACCCCGACTATTTTGAATTTCCGGCCATACAGCTCTATCTCCAGGCCCACCACATTGCAGTTCCGAAAAAGAGCCTGCGCCAGATCTTCATCGATGACAGCAACCTGCTGGTTTTCCTGTTGGAAGGTTAAAAAACGGCCTGATCGCAGGTTTATTTGCTGGAATTGATCGTACCTGTCATTCACCCCCAGCACCTGAGCTGGGCTCTGGTTCTTTTGATAGGCGGCAGAAGTTGAAGCCTCCAGGGCGTAAGCTAGATCATAGTCCCGGAGGTTGTATTGGCTAAGCTGCCTCATATCTTGTAGGGAAAAAGAGTCTTCTTCCGGCTGCTGGGAGTTGCCCAGCCAGGTGGCGGTGATTTTGTTGGTTTTGTGCAGGCCGCCAAGCTCCGCCAATTTTGCGGGCAGGGCTGACCCCAGGAGGTTATTCCAGGTCAAAACCAACAGACCCAGGGCCAGCATAAGATAGGCCGGATAGGCTGATTGGACCGGTTTCAATTTGCCGCCTCCTTTAGAACCCTATTCCCGTCCTCCAGCGGTTTACTGCTTTGCATCACCACTTCGCCCATCACCATATCCGTGAGAGCAGACTTTACATTATCGCTGTCTTCCACATTGACTTCCACCTTTTGCAAATAGTTCTCTGTACCTAAAGGTCCTTTTCTGGATTCCAGAACGAAGACATAGGAGCCGCTGTTGTCGTCATAAACCGCGCTGTTCGGTACGAGGGTGGCGTAAGACTTGGTTTTTTTGCTTAAATAAATTTCTCCCTTTTCGCCGCCGGTCAGGCCTTCCAGAGACACGTCGATCCACAAATCCTTCTTATCCCCGTTGTGCTGGCTGTTTTCCACAATTTTGTCAATTTTCCCCTCGGTTTTTTGATCCCCCAGGGAGAGAATATTCACATTCACCGTATCTCCGGGTTTGACGTAATCAACCCAATCCTTGTCAATTGGCACAATCAGCCGGAACCCCTGCCCTAGGTCAGCCAATTTAAACAGGGGCAGGGAGCTATTGGTCATCGACCCTGCGGCAAAATTCAGTTCTGTGATCATGCCGTCTACGGGCGCTGTATACACGCCGTTATTGGCCACCTGTTTGGCCAGGGTATCCACCTTTCTGGCCTGTATTTCCAGATTAAGCTGAATGTCCTCACAATTTCTTTGCGCGTCCGCCAGGTTTTTTGCGGCATTTTGCAGATTTACCGCCGTTTCGGCTTCATGATCAAACAGATACTTCAGGTTATCGTAATCCCTTTGTTTTTGCGTCTGCTCTGCTTGGGCCCCCGCCAGGGATAACTGCAGCTGCCGGTAGCGGACCTGTTCATCCTGATAATCCGACTTCAGGCCGTCCACGTCCAGGGTGATGATGGGCTGGCCTTTGCTGACCCTGTCCCCCTGCTCCACCATGACCTCCTTGACCCGCAAATTGGCATCTGCGTATTCCGCCCGGTTTGATTTGACCTCGATCGTCCCTACACCGAATATTTCTTTGATTAACGCCCCGTTGGTCGGCCGGACTGTTTGGACCCTGGGCAGAGCAAAGTTATTGATGGTATTGGAAAAGAAAGTTAACCCGATCATCGTCATTAGGAACAGCAGGCTCAACTTTCCGATTACTTTTTTTCTTTGCGCATCATCCGCAATTGCTTGATTTGGCAATTTTCTGTCTCCCTTCCTAACCGGGTGCAGCGACCCAAAAGCAAGGCACTCGTTGCTCAGCCTTTGATTCCAGAAAGCCGGATTCCTTCCAGCAAGTATTTTTCGGCATAAAGGAAGTTCAATAGCATCGGCATCATATACAAAGTAGACGCGGCAAAGGCCACTCCTTTTTCACCGTCGATGATTCTGGAAAGATAGAGGGAAAGAGGCTGTTTGGCCGCATCCTGTAAAAAAATCAACGGCTGTTCGACCATGTTCCAGTTATCGATAAAAACAAGGATAGCCATGGCTGCTATGCCAGACCTGGACATGGGCAGGATGATTTTGAGGAAAATCTGGAGCTGGTTGGCTCCGTCCACCCGAGCTGCTTCAAGATAGGCGTCCGGTATTTGCTCCATATATTGTTTTAAAAGAAATACGCCAAAGGTGCTGAAAATGCCGGGCAAGATAATGGACCAGTGACTATTGAGCAGACCCAGCTGGCCGGCCATTAAATAATTGGGCACAAGAGTAACCTGGAATGGCATCAGCATCACGATGATATACAAAAAAAACAAGAAATCCCTGCCTCTAAACTTCAGCTTGGCAAAGGCATAGGCCGCCAGGGTTGCCACAATCGTTTGCCCAATGACGATAGGAAAGGTAATCAGCACGGAATTCCAGAACATGAAAAGAAACTGGGTCTTTTTGATGAGTACGTTATAATACTGCTTCAGCACCACCACGTCGGGTATAAGCTGGAACCGGGCGAAGTGATTGGCACTGTCATCGTTATAGCTGCTTACATTTTTGTCCGTCACCGGATCATAATTATCGGCGATTTCCTGTTCACTCATAAAAGAATTGGTGACGGTTACAGCCAGGGGAAACATGAATAGGACAGCCAGTACCAGTAAAACTGTAACATGGAGTATATTTTTTATTCGGTGATTACGATTCAACCCACACACCCCTATCGCCGATTCTAATTAATCATGTTGGTGATCTTTCTCTCCACGATAAAAAGCAGTAAAACAACGGCCACGATAAAGGCAGCCATAATGAAGGCCGCGGAAGTTAATTTTTGGTAATCCAGAGCCATGAACATATTATTCATGTAGTGCTGCAGCATATAGATGCCGTTATGGGGATAGTCTCCGGAGATAAGATAGGTCTCCCGAAACAACTTAAATGAATTGATAATCGAGATAACAAAAACAAAAAAAGTCGTGGGGGTCAAATAAACCAGGGTTATTCGGAAAAACTCCTGCCGACGGCTGGCCCCGTCGATCCTGGCCGCTTCGTAGTATTCAGCCGGTATACTTTGTAATCCGGCCAAAAACAGGATGACGCTGTAACCAATGTTTTTCCATAGATAAATCACCAGCACGACAATTCTGGACCAATTGGTTTTCATCCAGTCCACGGGCGGGTAACCCAAGGCATGGATCAGGGAATTTAAAACGCCGTTCAAATCAAAGAAAGCCTGCCAGACCAAAACTACCGAAGCTACGGGTACCACTAAAGGAGTTATCATGATGGTGCGAAACAGGTTCCGGCCCTGTAATTTTTGGTTCAATAACAAGGCCACTCCTAGGGAGAGAATCAGATTAAGAGGTACACAGAGTAAAGTAAACTTGGCTGTATTGGCCAGAGCTGATAAAAAGCTCGAGTTTTTTAACAAAGCGCCGTAATTATGTAATCCGACAAAAGTACCGTTAAGGGGATTGTCCACCAGGGAATAGTAAAAGCCGGTGACAAACGGGAGCAAATAAAAGAGAGAAAAACCCAGCAGGCTGGGCCCGAGGAAAAGCCAGGCCAGGTAGCCGTTATTCGTTTTTAATTTTCCAGTTCTCATCGTTACCATCCTAATCGTGATGAATCCTTTCAGGAATGTTAAAAGCCTGTCCGATTCGGCAATTTCATCTTACCGAGATCAGGCAGGCGATGTTGGAATTTTAACTTAGCAAAATCTTAATAAATTCTTATGAGGAACTTATTATTTTCTTATACTGTTGTATACAGCTAATGCATCGGTAATATTATACTGTTCCGAATGGTGATCCCCCTTTGCACCAGCTGAAATCAGAATATATTCTTGTTTGCCCACTTTGGCGAGACTCGCGAGACATAGACCTGCCTCAGCGGTATATCCAGTTTTTCCTCCTAAAATTTCTCCACCAATAATGTTTTGATTGTTGAGGTCTTCAAACATGGTACTGTAAAAGGTTATCCCTCTAGGGTGCTTATTCGTAGGTTGTGTGGAATGGCGGGATGAAGTAAAAATCTCCCGGAAAGTATCATTTTGCAAAGCATAACTTAGAAGAATAGCCAGATCTTTGACTGTTGTATAATGGTTTTTATTCTGAAGCCCGGTTGAGTTCTCAAAATGTGTGTTGTGCATACCGAGCTCTGCCGCTTTTTGATTCATTATTTTTACAAAATTCTGCTCTGATCCCGCAATTTGATCAGCAAGTCCAATACAGCACTCCGCACCGCTCGGCAGCATTACTCCGTATAACAAATCGATTGCCCTGACCTGCTCGCCCGGCTGGAAACCTGCCATTGAAGCATCTGCTTGGTACAGCCCCTGAAACGTAAAATTGGTCAGTTTGATTTCTTTCTTCAAGCTAGGTAAATTTTCTATCGCCACAATGGCTGTCATCATTTTAGTCAAAGAAGCAGGATAGATTTTCTCTTCGCTATTTTTCTGCATTAAAGTAGTTTGATCTTTTAAACGGATCAGAATCGCATTAGAACTGTTCAGCTTAGCGGGAGATATGGAAACAGAGGGATCCAGTTCCCGGCTTGGACCTTGCTCGGTGATGGCCCATCGGTCGATCAGATGCCTGCCGCCCGAGGAAACCGGTGTTGTTCTATCATCGGAAGAACCGGGTGTTATCTTTAAAGAAGAATATGACGATAAAACCTCGTCATATTCTTTTTTAAAGATGTGCTGGTATCCTGGAATAAGGATAGATTTATAAACAAAAGCAGCAATGACAACCTTCAACAAAAGTGCTACAAATATGCGTATTCCTGACTTTTTCTTTTTTACTTTTCGTACCATATAAAACAGCTCCTTATTCTGTGCTGATATTATTCAATCATAGAATAAGGAGTAATGTTGAAATTCCATCTTATGAACTTCTTAAGATTTTCTTATCTTGGCATCTGTAATTTCACTATGACATATATGTTCTTTGCGACACTACTGTATCTTACTAGTTGTAAAAATAAGAATAAAACTTATTAAGAAGAAAATCACCCTATCTTAAGGTTTTATTAAGACATTTCTTTTTTAAATATTCTATAATAAACAAGTTAATCACAACGGAGGTGCATTTAGTGCTCATTATGATTTTAATGTTTATTATAGTGTCGATTACATGGTTTATTAGTACTTTGCCATTCTTGATTCTATACCAGATACTACTGACCTCTCAAAGTAAAAAAATTGGCTATAAACTGTCAATTGAACATATTATAATCATTTGTATCTTTGTGTACTACCTTACTGCTGTGCTAAGTTTTACGGGTATTCCTTCCATAATGGATATTGTTCAGAACAGCTTTGGCATAATAACCCCAGAGGGGTTGAGTTTTCCACCGGATGAGATCAATCTGATTCCCTTTTACTGGCTTACAGAGGGGGTTCGCCCCTATATAGATAACATCTTGCTTTTTATACCCCTTGGCTTTCTGCTTCCATGTATTTGGAAAAAGTATGAAGCATTATGGCAAACAGCATTATCCGGTATGACATTCTCTCTGATCATAGAATTGAGTCAATTATTCAATAGAAGAATCACGGATATTGATGATTTACTGATGAATACTCTCGGAGCATTGATCGGCTGGGTAATTTTCAGGCTGCTGCAAGAACGTTTAGCCAAATTACAGGAAAAGGTTTCTCTCCAAGGTACTAATATCGAAAAAATTCCCTTGCTCCTACGTGAAGAGGCATGTTTTTATATGACCAGCACATTCGCCGGTATGTTCTTTGTGTTTTACCCATTTTTAAGACCTGCATTAATCCCATTTTTAAGATCTTTATTTGGATTTGTTTTGATTTAATAAGTGCCAGACGAATTAAATTACAAAAGGACAGCTATCTGACTTAAGCAGATAACTTGTCCTTTTCTTGGCAGATCAGAAAGTATAAATTTTATCTGCATAAGGGCAAACTAGGCTTTCGCCGGCGTCTTAAAGACTTAGTGCAAGCCTAGTTTTTCTAACTTTTGTGGAAGCACGACAGTAAAGACGGTCTTTTCTGCATTACTTTGCGCAAAGATATTGCCGCCATGGGCGTTGACGATTTCTTTGGCAATAGCCAGTCCAAGCCCGGCACCGCCTGTATTGGTGGCACGGGATGTATCCAGCCGAAAAAATTTCTCAAATATCGTTTCCAGTTTTTCTCGCGGGATAGGATTACCTTGATTCGTAAAGGTTATCACAATATTTTTGTCCTGCTGTTGAGCAGAAATATCAATGACGCTGTTTTCATAGCTATGGGCTAGCGCATTTTTCAGAATGTTATTGAACACCCGGGCCAGCTTGTCGGCATCTCCCCACAGCGTGAGGCCTTCAGGCACATTGACGGCCACCTGCTTTTCCTGTGGGGTCAGCATTGGATAGAATTCATCTGCCATCTGCTGGAGCATGAAGAGTAAATTGATTTTTTCTTTATTCAAAACAATCATTTGAAGATTAAATCTTGTGATCTCAAAAAACTCATTTATCAGCTGCTCTAATCGATAAGCCTTTTCCAAGGTAATACCGACATATTTTGCTTTCTGTTCAGGAGGCATATCAGGAGCTTCATCCAAAAGACTCAAGTATCCTATGACAGATGTCAGAGGTGTCTTTATATCATGAGCTAAGTAAACTACCAAATCATTTTTGCGCTGCTCGGCATCAAGAGCAGCCTTCTTTTGTTTTTCCAGATTGTTTTTTATTTGATTAAGCTTATTTTCCATAAAATCCAATTCCGGTGATAATGTAATTTCAGCATCGGATTCCTCAGTAAGTTTATCCATTCCAGCACTGATTTCATCAAAATATTTTGTAAACCAAGAAATAGAAAATCGAAAAAGGATAACTAAAAATAGTAGGATGATAACAAAAAGGATCATGTCCATATTGTTACGAATTACCAACTGATAGATTGTCTGTGCGTCCGAATTATTAAAATGAAAAGCGTTGATTAAAAATCGAACGATACGATTTCCGATCTGTCCACGCAGAATATAGCGCAATAGATAAACAGTCACAGCGGCGGCAACTGTAATCAGAAGCATTTGAAAAAATACTTTTCCTTTTAATTTTGTATAATCATTCCTCCTTTTATCTCTCTTACTTTTCAATTTTATAGCCAACCCCCCATACCGTTTTGATATATTTAGGATGCTCTGCACTGTCGTGCATTTTTTCTCTTAAATGCCTGATATGAACCATTACCGTATTATTGCTATTGGTGAAATACTTGTCTCCCCATACCTTATGGAACAATTCTTCCGAACTGACCACCCGTCCGCGATTGGAACAAAGGACCCAAAGAATAGAAAACTCTGTAGGTGTGAGAGCAAGCGATCTTTCGTTTAATGTGCATTCATGTGTATCCTTGTTCAATACCAAACCAGAAAAGGCAATCAAGTGTTCTTCCTGGTTTGGCTCCGCAGAATTATATTTGGTAAATCTCCGGAGCTGCGCCTTGACACGGGCAATAAGTTCCAAAGGGCGGAACGGTTTCGTGATATAGTCGTCCGCACCTAATGTCAGCCCGGTAATCTTATCGATTTCTTCTTCTTTGGCTGTCAGCATGATAACCGGGAAATTGTGTTTTTCCCGGATTTTCTGACAGATTGAAAAACCGTCTAGATCAGGAAGCATAACATCCAAAATGGCGAGGTCTAGTTTTTCATTTTCAATGCAGTTGAGGGCATCCTTACCGTCATAAAATTTAAAGACATTATAATTTTCGTTTTTCAGATAAACTTCTACCAAATCTGCAATAGCCTGTTCATCATCAACGATTAAAATATTTGCAGCCAAAAGCGTCATCTTCTTTCTTTTAAAGATATATCTCCACAGTTATTATACCGCAAAGCAAAAAACCAATTTTATAGCTTTTTACTTATGAAAATCTTAAGATTTTCTGAATATCGCGATACTGATAGTCTGTATAAGACAAGATGACTTGTAAAAAGAAAACTTGCTACAAAAGGACAAGTTTAATACACCATGTTTACTTGGCAGTCAGCTATCATCATTCATTTGTGTAGCTGCAAATACTGCAATTTGTACCGACCAAAAACGCACGCGAAGGTTTGATAGTTATTGCCTCGGGTTACTACCTGGGGCTTTTACATTATATAACCTGGATGATGTAGCAATGTTACATCTGATGCGCCGGTTTGCAAAAGATCGAAATATGTCGGTGCAACGGTATATTTGGGATGCCTGCGAATACACTTTATTATAGTATTATCGTACTTTTAGTACGCTTTAGGAGGGTTCATAAATGGACAACAATAACGGAGGGTCTCAAGTAGAGAAAGGGAATACCCGGGACACGGCACCCCCCAAAAACGTAACGCCCACAAAAACAGGATGCTCAGAAGTATGCCATTCGCAGACCGTGGGTGTACGGGGCCCTGTACTTGTGCAGGACACCGTTCTACATGAAACCTTAGAAACTTTTGTATTTTCTACCACGCTGCCACGGCGCCTACACACAAAAGGATTTGGTGCTTTTGGGTATTACTACACTACTCATTCAATGAAGGAATATACCAAAGCCAGATTATTTCAAATACCCGGTCAACAGGTGCCGGTAGCAGTGCGCTTCTCCCTTGCTTCAAGCAATCAGGGAACACCGGACACTTCCAGAAATGTTCGCGGATTCAGCACCAAGTTTTATACCGCTGAGGGAATCTTCGATCTGATCTGCAATCATCTCCCTGTCTTTTTTGTACGAGACGCGATTCTTATAGCGGATGTGATCAGTCATCTTTCGCCTTCTCCCGTGAATAATCTGCCGGACCCGGAACGGCTTTGGAGCCTGTTTGCCAAGTATCCCGAGGCAACGAATATGCTGATATGGTTTTTTTCAGATTTGGGAACGGTCAAAAGCCTTCGCCATATCCCAGGACATAGTGTAAGCACCTATGTCTGGCTAAATGCACAGGGTGTTCGGCACTATGTGAAATACCACTGGTTCCCGATGGCCGGGGTAGCATACATTGATCGGCAGGAGGCTCAGTGGCTGGCATGCCAAGATCCTGACATTGCCGGACGTGACCTGTATGATTGTATAGCAAAGGGCAAGGCTGTCGAATACGAACTGTGTGTACAGCTGATGAATCCTGAAGATGCAAAGATACTTCCGTTTGATCCTTTGGATGATACCAAGGTATGGGATGAAACCCGCTATCCCCTTTGTCCCGTTGGTCGGATGGTTTTAAACTGTAATCCGGAAAATTATGCCGAGCAGGTAGACAAATTGGCCTTTGATCCAGCAAATTTACTTCCCGGGTTGGAATTTTCAGATGACAAGGTACTGCAGGGACGTACTTTTATTTATTCGGATGCACAGCGTCATAGACTGGGCCCGAATTATCGTAATATCCCCGTCAACAGACAGCCAAACTGGTCTCCTGCATGTATGGTATCCAGTGGAAACGGCAGATATGTCGCCGGTGAAATTATGCGTGCCGAAATCCCGAATCCGGACAATTTTACACAAGCGACTCAGAAGTATGAATCCTTTTCACCAGCAGAGAAAAAGAACCTTGCGGATAATATTGCGTCGGGGCTTGTACACGCCCTGCCCAATACGCAGCACATCGTCTTATGTCATTTAGAGCAAGTCTCCCCTGTACTTGCAGCGACGGTCAGAGATCAAATGTGTTTGTATGCCAGTACAGTGGGAAAATAGACCCTCATAGCAAAGCAGGCCAACACTTTCACTGCCGGCCTGCTTTGCTATGTCTTTTTACTTAACATATCTGGTAGAAAAGTATTTCTTTTAAGCCTAGTCAATATCTAACCCATCTGTGTACTTGGCTTTTTAGCATCCTTCCAAAAGAAAACTAACATCGGGATTATTACAACAAAAGCACATATAAGGTACATATAGGATAGTCCAAGTGTATTTGAAACCAACCCCAGTGAGATAGAGCCAATGCCAATACCTAAATCAAGGGCAGTAAAGATGGTGCCATTGGCCGCCCCTCTACGAAAGGGCTCAACTCTATTTATAGCCATAGCCTGAAGGGTTGGCTGAACAATACCAAAGCCTATGCCCAGTATGATGGCTGATAAGATAAACATCAGATAGCCCTTTGCCAAAAATAGAACTAAAAATGAGATGGCCAAAGCTAAGAAACCGATGAACATGATCTGGTTGGGGCCTCTTTTATCAAATACTTTCCCTGCATAGGGTCTGACGAACAAAAGGGATACACCATAAACCATGAAGAAGATACCCGCATTTGCAATGTTCAGTTCTTTAGCATAGAGGGTTATAAAAGATACGATTCCTCCATAGGTCAAGTTAACAAAGAACAGTACAACCGACAGGGAATAAACCCTGGGTTCTAAAAAGCTGTTAAGGCTTATCTTTGTTTTCTTCTTATCTATATTACTTTCAAAGCCCTTTATGCCAAGCACACATAGAAGGGCAAGGGCAGCAATGATTGAACCAGTTGTAAATAAAGTATTAAATCCATATTTATCAAGAATATAAAGACTTAAGACAGGCCCCAAAGCCATAGCAAGGGTACCGGCTAATCCGTAATAGCCCATTCCTTCTCCTCTTCTAGCAGCAGGCACAATATCACTGGCGATGGTTCCTGCCCCTGTTGAAGTAAATCCCCAGGACAATCCATGAATTGCTCTTAAGAGAAAAAGAATAAGCAAACTTGTTGCTAAATTATAGGCAAAGGTTACTGCCACAAAGGCAACTAAAGCAACCACCACAACACTTTTTCTCCCCATTGTGTCAAGCAAGTAACCCGAGATGGGACGAACTAAAACAGCTGTTATGGTAAGGACCCCTACAATATAGCCAACATTACTTTCACTACCCTTTAAGACCTCAGTGACATACATTGGTAAGGTAGAGATTAAGAAATAAAAACTTGTAAACATAAATAAACTAGTTAGACAGATTAAGATGAAGTCTTTGTTCCATAGGGATTGTTTTTGATTCATACGTACATCTCCTTGTACAATTATAGTCTGACTGTTAGTGAGTATAAGTTAAAAGAAATATCTTAAACTACTCGACTTTCTTATTGAAAGGTATGACAAGACAATTAAACCCTTTGCCAGAATTTGTTTGACCAGACCAATAGAAAGTTAAAATATGTTGCCCCAGTTCAAAAATTTGGGTGTTTCTAATCACATATGTTTTTTTGCAACCCAGTGGGTAATATCGATAGCCATCTTCAAATTTCTTTAGGTTATATCCTCTTTTTTCATGACATTCAGGGTCGAAAAATGCATTTAACAGAGCTTCTTTGGATCTTTTAAAAACCAAAACATCTCTCATCGTAACTCCCCCTTATTACCGATTAGTGGAAACAGTAGTAAGGCTAGCTAAGTTTTGAGCATTTTGTTTACCCTTTGGATGAATGTAGGCCAAGTACTACGAAAACCAAGTAATTGTCCGAACAAGTATTTAGGTAAAAATTTATCTGTCCAGGTTATCAAAAATTTTATTAAGAACAACCTTTACCTGATCAATTTGCTCTTTATCTATGCCTTTTATGGACTTATCAAGGGCTTTGAAAGCTAGAGGAAAAAGTTTATCTTTTAAAGCTCGGCCCTCATCCGTTAAATAAATGAGATACGCCCGACCATCCTCTGGGTTTACCTCTCTTCTGATAAAGCCCTTTTTTTTAAGCTTTGAGAGCATTCTTACGGTTGTCGGTTGGTCTTTTGATGTAAGTTCTGACAGTTCTTTAGGTGATATCCCTTCCGTCTCCCACAAACGGTTTAGAACAGCCCATTGCTCAGGCGTTACGTTATAATCTTTTAGATGGTGTAACAAATTATTTTTCATTCGTGTATTTGTACGATTTATGATAAATCCAAGGCTATTCTCAATTTGAAAGCTCACTGATATCCCCTCTATTTCTATATTGTTGTCAGGACAATTATATACCTATTTTATATAAAAAATCAACTTTAAATTAGTTTTTAAACTCTTTCTAGTTTTATTCTGCAGTGAAATAGGTAGTCTTCTTAAAACAACAAACCCGGAAAGGAACATTACTGTGTTCTCTTCCAGGTTTTTGTTTGGCTCACTCCGGCAATCACCGATTGCGGTGCAGGTCTACATCAGGTTCCTGCAGGATTTTTGGTAACTCAGCCTTACCATAGCCCCTATTGATAAACAACAACTAAACAATGTGGATTTCCGTATGGGTCTTGCTCAACGATTTCCTTTATTTCTGAAATTGTCAATGAATCAATATGACACTTTTTTATAGTTGGTTTTCCATTGCTGTCAAGCCATACATTCCATAATTCGATTTCCAAACTCGTCATCAAATGTTTTGTCATATATTTTATTAGTTGCTGTGCGCGTTTTTCAGAATACTCCCATTGTAATGCAGAATGATAGCGCTTATTTGAATACTGTTTTGCATAGATAGAATCATTATCATCTGATATTTCAATTTCACGTAAACATTCTTCGTCGGGAGCATACAACACTATTTTATCAGTGCGGTTAATATTCATATTTTTAGAATACCAGTTAGGTAGGGAAATTCCTCTTTGTTCAGCTTCTTCTATGGATAGATATTCAATTTGATGATTACTTACCGTCTCCAATGGCTTGTCACTTGATAAAAATTGATAGATACTCATGCTCCCCTCCTGCACTTGTCTCTGTCACAGCCTTTCAGGGCTTCTCCAATTACCATCTCACTCTGTCCCGCTCCATAGAAGTTTGCTAACCCCTACTTCCACAGCGGCTCTCTGATCGTTGTTGAATGATACCAGTTATCCTCTTTTCTAATCATGCAGCCGCCTATGCAGATGTGCCCCAGCTGACAATTCTATAATACACTTTGGCCGTCAGCCTATAGACAATGGCATAAAACAGTGCAAAAACCAAGATTGTACCCGCCGTGCACCAAGCGAACAAACCCACATTAGTGAGATTCAGTACTGCCAGCAATTTGGTAATGATGGGAAAAGCAAAAGCAATATGGATACCGGCGGTAACGAGGGGCAGGAAAAATACGGTCAGAACCTGGCTGCGGATCGAATCTTTCACCTCCTCACGGCTCATTCCCACCTTCTGCATGATTTCAAATCGGGCCTTATCGTCATACCCCTCCGAGACCTGCTTGTAATAGATGATCAGCACGGTAGCCATGATGAACAGCGCCCCCAAGAATATCCCCAGGAAGAACAAACCTCCATAAATGGCGAAAAAGGATGCCTTTGCTGCCACCGGGGATTCGATCCTGCTGTCGGGATAATCACTGCCCACGGCCGTGCGGATATCCTGGTAAACAGCCGAGATATCAGCCTCGTTGGCGTCCAGGTCAAAGCCCAAATAATATTGATAACCGGATGGATCATACCCGTTCTCTTCAGCCTGGGCCTTCTCCATAGCTTTGACTACAGCTATATCCTTAACCACGATATAATAGTTGCCCATGATCAATACCCTGTCCAAGCTGTTTTCAAAAAACGAGTCCAGCCTTTCCTTGACTGTAAATGTCCGGTTAAGCACCGTCAAGGTATCTTCTTTATACACGTTACGGCTGGAATAAATCATTATCTCATTGTCCCCCAAGCTGGCCGTTCTATTAGTCAGCCGGTTATAATCCTCCAGGGGAATCACATAGAACTGCCTGACTGAAGACGAGGCATTGGACATCTTGCTCTCATCCGTAATCACCGTGTCACCTTCCTGATTGCCGGCAAAGGCCGCATACCTGTAGTCCAGCATATCCTTCCCCTCCAGCCGGTGCTGGGCCAATACTTCGTGAACCGCTGTCTGCAAACCCTCGGCTGATTGATGGGCAGGAACGGGAGTGGTAATCATGATATTTTGAGGATACCGGGTGCGCAGCACGTCCTCCATTCCAATGTACAAGGACACGGTGGTGGACACCATCACCAGCACGGCAGTGGCCATGATGCAGATATTAGCCAGACCGACAGCATTTTGCTTCATCCGATACATCATCCCCGCTACGGCGGTAAAATGCCGGGTCTGATAATAATATCCCTTGTTCCGGCGCAGCAGTTTGAGCACTGCAATGCTGCCGGCCGTAAACAAACAATAGGTGCCGACCATCACCAGGATAACGGCAATAAAAAATTGGGCCAGTGCGGCCAGCGGAGATTGGGTGGTGAGGGAAATATAATACCCGCCGCCCAAGCTCAACGTTCCGATCATTACCAAGGGCCATTTTGTTTTCGGCTCCTTCTCCCCTGTTTGACCGCCCTTCAGGAGTTCAACAGGCTTAGCCAGATGAATTTGGCGCAAGGTATTGAGTAGCGTCAACAGGAAAATTCCCGTGAACAGGAGCGGCACGGCAGCCAAAGCGGGGCCGGACACGGAAAAGCCCAGGGGCACCTCGAAGTGCAGGATTTTCAGCAGAACCATGAAGATCAATTTGGAGAAAAGTATCCCACCCAGCAGGCCTGCCCCCAGGCTTATCACCGCCACATACAGGGTTTCGAACATCAATACTTTGGAGATATGCTTCTTCTCCATCCCCAAAATATTAAAAAGACCAAATTCCTTTTTGCGCCGTTTGATCAGAAAGCTGTGGGTATAGAAGAGAAAAATTGTCGCAAAAATGGCAATTACATAGGAGCCCAGGGAAAGGATCGTTTGCATATCGGATCCGCCAGCCATGTTGCCCAAACCCTCGTTTTTAGACAGAAAAACCATAATGTAATACATCATCACAGTGCCGATGCAGGTTAGAATATAGGGCAGATAGGTTTGGGCATTCTTCTTTAGATTGGTGGCGGCCAGCTTGGCATAAAAGAATCTACTCATGACGCGCACCGCCTGTCGCCATGGTGGTCAGGGTATCGGAGATTTTCTGGTACATGGCTTCATCCGACATCCCGGCTTTATATAGCTGGTGGAAGACTTCACCATCTTTAATAAACAGTACCCGTTTGGCATGGCTGGCCGCTTTTACGCTGTGGGTAACCATCAACAGGGTCTGCCCGTCCTGATTGATTTCCTTAAATAGGCGAAGCAAACCCTCAGCGGCCTGGGAATCCAGGGAACCGGTAGGCTCGTCCGCCAGAATCAGCTGAGGACTGGTAATTAGGGCGCGGGCTACCGCACAGCGCTGCTTCTGCCCTCCCGATACTTCATAAGGATATTTGGCCAGGATATCACCGATGCCCAGCTTGCGGGCAATGGGCTGCAGGCGCCGGCTCATCTCCTCGTAGGACTTGCCGGACAGCACCAGAGGCAGAAAAATATTATCCTGCAAAGAGAAGGTATCCAGCAGATTAAAATCCTGAAACACAAAGCCGAGATTTTCCCGGCGGAAGGCCGAAATCTCTTTTTCCTTGATGGTGCTGAGCCGCTCCCCCTTGAGCAGAACCTCACCGCTGGTGGGTTTGTCGAGGGAGGCCAGAATATTGAGCAGGGTCGTTTTGCCTGACCCCGATTCACCCATGATCGCTACATATTCACCCTGCTCCACGGAGAAGGACACATTGGATAATGCCTGAACATGGCTGCCTCCAAAGCGAGTAGTATAGACTTTTTTAAGATTATTCACCTCTAAAATGGTCATAATAAAGAACCTCCTTTGCTGAGTAGGTTCAGTATAGCAAAACTGGAAAATGCCCTGCCATAACTTTGGCTTACATTTTCCAGTTCAAGCTTACCCTTTTGTAAGGTAGAACATAACTACATTCAAGGAGCATGGATTATGCAGGAATCTAAGGGACCCAGCAACCGCCCTTTATTCCATCACCATATCTACCGTATCCAGGCCTAGCTTAACTTTCGTGCCCTTGCCCGACTCCGCTTCGATCACAATGGTGTGGGATAGCTTGGTCAGTATCCGCTTGCACAGATAGAGACCGATTCCTGTGGACTTTTTATGCCTTCTGCCGTTATAACCGGTAAAGCCTTTTTCAAAGACTCGGGGCAGGTCTTCACCAGCAATGCCTATCCCTGTATCGGCGATCACCAGGGTTTTGGCACTGCCCCTTTCCATATAAATGGAGATCTTCCCCTCCCTGGTGTACTTCAAAGCATTGGACAATATCTGCTCAATTACAAACAGCAGCCACTTTTCATCAGTCAGCACGTCACAATTCAGTTCGGAGAAGTCCAGGCTGATTTTCCTGCGGATAAACATCTTGGCATATTTGTGCACCGCCTGCCGGACAAGGACGTCCAGAGAATAGCGTTTCAGTACAAAATCAGAGGAAGGGCTCTCCAGCCGCAGGTATTGGAGTACCATTTCCACATACTGTTCAATTTTGAACAGCTCCATGGCCAGCTCGCTATTATGCTCCATGCTCTGAGCAGTACTCCGGTCATCCTCCGCTGAGGGGGAGGATTGGAGTAGAAGGCCCATGGCGGCGATAGGAGTTTTGATCTGATGAGCCCACAAGGTATAATAATCCACCAAGTCACTCCGCTCATTATCGGCCTGGGAAACCAGCCCGATCTTATCCCGGTATACAGCGGCGATCAGTTCCTGATACTCCTGTTCCAATAAGCCCTTAGGCTCAGGGAGCCCTTCCAGGCTGAACGTGATCTGTTTTTGCAAATCGCGGAGCACTCTGTATCGTTGATAGTGGCGATGAAAATCCACCGTCAGGACCGGAAGGACTAGAACGACACAGAGCAAAACAGCATACAGCACCGCTTCCACAGGAAGATGATACAGATAAAACACCAACGCAAATACACCGGCAAAGATGCAGTACAAAAGGATTCCCTTGCTATGCCCCTGGAGGTACTGCTTCCCCACTGCCCATGTGCTGATCTCTTTCATATCATGTCACCATATACCCTATCCCTTTTTTGGTCACAACAAACCCGGCCAATCCTGCCGCCTCCAATTTTTTGCGCAGCCGGCTCATGTTGACCGTCAGGGTGTTTTCGTCAATATAACTGTCCGTTTCCCACAGGCGGGCCATGATTGCTTCACGGCTGACCGCCTTCCCTTTATTCTCCATCAGCATTTTCAGGATCTTATAATCGTTCTTGCTCAGCTCAACCTTGGTGTCGTTATAGGTTAAAGAAGCATCACTGGTATTGAGGATGGCTCCTTGGTGCTCCAACAAATCGGTCTGTCCGGCAAAATCATAGGTCCGGCGCAGCATGGCCTGCACCTTGGCCGTCAGAACACTTAGGTCGAAAGGCTTGGCAATAAAATCATCACCACCCATATTGATCGCCATGACGATGTTCATATTATCGGCAGCGGAGGAGATAAAGATGATCGGTTGCGGATCTCGCTACACCAATGGTACCCATTGTAAAAAGGCAACGAGATGTCCATGAGCACAAGATGGGGATTGTAGGAGATAAACAGGGACATCACCTGCTCGAAGTCGGTCACACATTCCCCTTCACACCCCCAGGTTCCGATATGGTTTTTAATCGCTTTGGCAATAACGGCATCGTCTTCGACAATCATGATCTTATGCATGAAGCAGTTCCTCCCTTTCGTGATACTATTCTATCATGGAAGAGCGGCAATAAAAAACCGGCATGAGCTCCTTTTTCTGCCCTTTCAAGGCTCTCTGTCCTGAATCAATTGGGCAGTCGTTTCCACTGTCTTCTGTCCCAGATATAGCTATAGAAAAGAAGAAAGCTGGGAATAAAATTCCACAGCTATCTCCGTCAAAAATCCATTTACACTAAATTTTTACACTCCCGGATAATCGATATTAAGTCTCAAATTACCACATCGACTTAATACCTTCCTCTGTAATTTCGATTGCTCCTTCTTTTAAAAGTCGTCCAACGGCCCTTTTGAAGGCACGTTTGCTCATATTTAACTCTGTCTTTATATAATCGGGAGAACTATCATCATTGATTAGTAGAGTACCGCCACCTGATTTCAGCCGTTCTAAAATCTTTCGTGCATCACCCTCTATTTCATTGTAAGCCTTATCTCTAAAACTTAATTCTAGCTTACCATCCGCTCTCACCTTTTTAACTCTTAGTTCAATCTGGTCACCAACAGCATAGTTGCCATATAGCTGGTTTTTATGAATTAATCCATGGTACGTATCATCTACAGCCACAAAAGCCCCAATCTCTTCATTAATACTATAAATAGTTCCATTCACCCTATCCTTTTCTTGATAGGGTGAATCGTTGCTTAGTAAGTTATATATACGCATACTTGCACATACTTTATTGTTATTATTAATATACAAACCTACAAGACAAAACTCACCTTCTCTAATCACACCCACTTGTTCCTTTAAAGGTAATAACAAGTCTTTCGGCATACCCCAGTCTAAAAAGGCGCCGAAGTTTGTAATTTCTACTACTTTTAAAAAACCCAATTCTCCAATTGTCAGCTTTGGTTTCCTAACCGTTGCTAAGGTTTTGTCTTCTCCATTTTTATAAACAAAAACCTCTATTGTATCACCAATTTCTAAATTCCCGGGGAGTTCATTTATAGGTAATAGAATATCATCAACCAAATGCGCCCCACTACCACTCTTTCTAATTACTTGCAGCTTCTGCATTTTTCCTATTTCTATCATCATGTACCTTCTTTTATCATTTATTTTTTAGCAATAGCGATATCTTTCTATCCTTACACGCACTTTCTCAAAATCCAAAATTCAACTCATCATTCCATTTCATTAACTCCGCATGATTACTACTAACATCTTTAACAGTAACGGAATTATTGAATTTTTTTAGTTCATCTCTAACTTTGTTTGCCATCTTTACAACTTCCGCTTTTTTGGTTGTGAATGTCCCTCTAATTTGCTCATTTAATGCTGCATCATTAATGACAATGATTATCTCATCTTTTATATATTTTTTTAATTCCTTCAAAAGTGTTAGTAAGGCAACGTGACTTACCACCAATGGCTTCTGATATCCCTTGAGAATCTTTTTTTCGGATAGTAGTTCTTCATCTTGATAGATGCGATAAAGAATTTGTATATCCTCATTCTCATAGGGAGTTGATATTCCTACTAAATAAGCTTTTATCATCATAAACCTCCAAATAGCTACTGCTTACTTTTTACAATCTTCTATTCGTTTTTAATTTAATCCTATTTCACCCTGGCAAGGGTTCTGCTCATGCACATGGTGGCTATCTCTCCGCTTTACTAACCTTGCGAGGTCTTCCCTTGATATTCATATTTTGTAATTTTTGGAAAACAAATTCTCCTTTACCATTTAATATTTCAACAAAGGTAGATATATCAAGGATGTTGATTATTCCTATGTCCTCCGCTGTCATACCCTCTATATTGCAAAGTGTACCCACAATGTCCACTGGCCGCATCTTAGTTTTCTTCCCTGCGTTTATATGTAATTTCATAATCTCTTTACGTAAGGGTGCACCTTTTTCTTCTTTTATTTTTGGTCTAGTATTCATTTTTTTATTAAATGCCTGTTTGAACTTATCTACAGTTTCTTTTTCTGGTCTTTCTTTCAGAAGAATTTCTTTTCCGATATAGCGTTGTATATCTTCTAAAAATTTACTTTCATCCTTTGTTACAAAAGTAATTGCTCTACCCTCTCTGCTGATACGTCCAGTTCTACCAATTCTATGAACATAGCTTTCACTGTCTTGGGATATATCGTAATTAATGATAAGGGAAATATTATCTATGTCTAATCCTCTAGCGGCAACATCTGTTGCTATCAGATATCTAAAATAACCTTGCTTAAAATTCTTCATTATCCGCAATCTATCCGGTTGTTCCATCCCACCATGAATCTTCTGACAGTTATACTTCAGATTTGTTAGTTCATCATAAACCTCATCTACTATTTGCCTTGTATTACAAAAGATAATACAACTATCGGGATTTTCAATTATTGTTACATCTTTTAAAAGGTCTATTTTCTCTCTTTCTTCAATGATATATCCTGCCTGATAAATCCGATCTAACGATGAATTTTCTTCTTCTATTTCAACGTGTATAGGGTTTTTCATATATTGTTCACACAGGGTTTCTATATCTTTCGGCATGGTAGCTGATAATAACATCGTCACACGATCTATCGGTATACTGCTAATTATTATTTTCAAATCCTCTATAAAACCCATAGTAAGCATTTCATCGGCTTCATCTATTACAAGATATTTAATTTTTGATGTATCAAAGGTTCCTCTTCCAATATGATCTATAATGCGCCCAGGTGTGCCAACCACCACATGGCTTTTTTGTTTAAGCTCCTTTTCTTGCATATAGAAGGGTGCTTTCCCGTAAATCGCAGGTACTTTAACCCTTTTAAATCTACCGATATTAAAAATATCTTCTTTAACTTGGATAGCAAGTTCTCTTGTTGGTACAATCACCAATGCTTGCGGTTTATTTTCTTCCCAATCTACCAATTCACAAATTGGAATAGCAAAGGATGCAGTTTTTCCACTTCCTGTTTGGGATTTTACTATGATATCTTTTTTCTCTAAGACAGCTGGTATAACTTCTTGTTGGACTCTCGTGGGGCTATTATAATTCAACATACTAATGGCCTTTAATAACTCACTACTCAATTGATAATTACTAAAACTTGATGTCATCCCTTTATCCACTCTTTCTCTTAAGTCTTTTTTCTATATTATCCATTATAAAGATACATTATTTTCTTCTCCTACACCTCTCTAGTTTTTTCCGTCCCCAAAACAGCCATCGCTTCTTTGTAATTTGGACAAATCTTGCCTACCAATCGCCAAAAGGAACGGTCATGATTCATATGTATTAGATGACAGAGTTCATGAATAACGACATAATCAATTGCATCAAGGGGAAACAGGATTAATCTCCAATGGAAAGTTAAGTGTCTATTTGAACTACAGCTTCCCCATTTGTTTGAGTGATTTTCAATGGAGAAAGATTTATATTTTACTTTAAAGCTCGGTTGGTATAATTTTAATCTTTTTTCAATTAATTTTCGACTTTCTCTTGTATAAAAGGCCCGAAGAGCATCTGTCAGACCAATATCTCCCTCTTGTGGGCTGGTACATATAAAAGCTTTGCCATCCCATTGTATAGTAATCTTTTTAATTGAAGGATCTACTTCCATATATACAGGATAAAGTTTCCCCAAATAATAGCAATTGTTTCTAGGCTGTTGTTCCATCTGGGTAACTCCTTATATTGCTTGTTATCGGTTTGATTTTCACTGGCATTTCTTGGAGTAGGCGAACCTTTCTTCGATATTCCAGCGTTTCAGCGCCCGGTGGTCGAAAGCGTATTCACCCATCTGACAAACAAAACTGTGGAGTCTTTACCTGCCAGACTCAAGGCGTCAAGCATCTCCGTATGAGAGAACTTGTTCATATAGACAAATTCAACCTGCTCCGAATAGGGCTCCGCCGCCTTTTTTACCTGGCCAAGCGCAATTTTTTCGTCCTCTGTTTCACCAATCAACTGAGCAACCAATCTAGTATAGCATA
>NZ_FRAR01000007.1:175687-209609 GCF_900142375.1 Desulforamulus aeronauticus DSM 10349
TTATTTAAATCCACGCTCTCGTACAGAGAGCGACAGCAAAAAGTAACAAAAAATCATCTATTTGATTGTATTTTTGTTCAAATCCTTAAACTTTTCCTCAATTCATATGACAAACCTATTCTTTTTCCTCTTATTTCGACAATTATCCTCTCGTTTCGCGGTGCGAACCTCCCAGGGATTTCATGTGCGCTATAGGTTCGCACTAAATAATCAGGGTATCCTCAACATTAAACGAAGTTTTTGCACCAATATGCTCAACCTTGTTCTTGTAATTATTGCCCAGCATATAGAACCTTAGACTATCCGTCTCCTTATCAATAATTTGCTCAAGCTTATGCTGAACCTCACGAAATTTTGCCGCATCCAGCACGCATTCAAAGACCGAATTCTGAACGCGTTGCCCGTAGTTCACACATTGCTTGGCAACCTGACGCAGCCGTTTTCTCCCCGCTGCCGTTTGAGTGTTAACATCATACGTGATCAGCACTAAAATTTCATCTCACCTACTTCCACATAAACGCCGGATATCCGTCCAAATCCCCACGGATAAACCTGGCCAGCAGCATAGCCTGGGCATAGGGCACAAGCCCCCATTCCATTTTTTCCTGAAGAAACGGGTGCCTTATCTCCTCCTGTTTCCTACTTTGCCACGCCTTTAGGATATCTCTTCTTGTGTCATCATCCATAATAACTGCTCCGTTTTCCATCCTGGTAAACCCGCCGGGATTGACTTCCCGTCTGTTGATTAGTGAAATAACAAAACGATCCGCATACACGGCCCGCAGCTCTTCCATCAGATCCAAAGCCAGGGAAATCCTACCCGGCCTATCCCGGTGCAAAAATCCCACATAAGGATCCAATCCCACCGTTTCCAGGGCCGCGGCGGCATCATGGGCCAATAAAGTATAGACAAAAGACAGCATGGCATTGACATTGTCCAGGGGAGGCCGTTTATTCCTGAATTTGAAATAAAAATCCTCTTTTTGCTGGAGGATCAAATCATCTAACACTCTAAAATATTGGGCCGCAGCTTCCCCCTCAACACCGCGAAGCTGCCCCAAATCCTTACTGTTCTCAACCAGTTTCAGAGCGTTGGCTAGGGTTTGGCAGACTCCTTTTAATTTATCCGTATCCAGCCTAGCGGCATAATCCCGGGTTGCCCGCTCCACTACCCAACGGGCGTTATATATTTTCCCCAGAATGAAACTCTTGGCAATTTTGTGGCTTTCCTCCGTATTATCCGAAAGTCTGTACTGTGCTTTTCTTAAAGTGACGTTACCTCTGACTTCCCCCACCACTCTGCCCAGAAATTTCCCGCTGGATTTCATAAAACTCAAAGCGATATTGCGTTTGGTACAGGCACCCATTAAGGCCGGACTGGCCCCAGTATAGCCAAAGGCGATAATGCCCTCCAGATTATGCAGAGGCACTCTCAATGCCTCCACATCATCTTTCAAAACCACAATATTTTCTCCATCAAGGGACAAATAGGTATTGGGGGAAGTTACATAGAGGGTATTCAATAATTTTCTCATTGATCAGCCTCAATCTCTGAAATATTTTTCTTCATGTAACCCAGGGCCGATGGATTTTTACACAGCTTAGGCAGACAAAGCTCGCTAAGGGAACAGGCTTTGCAAGCTTTTGTAGTTCTGACCTTGGGAGTATATCTCTTGTCATAGAGCCCATGCATCTCCTGACAAATCCTTTTGACTTCCTCCCGGATCCCCTCATCCAAGGTAACTTTCATTCTACGTTTGGGTTCCCCATAATATAAAAACCCTTCGGGTATGGTGCACAGGAGCATTTCTTCCAAACACATAGCCTGAGCACATAATTGCAGCACATCCGCATTTCCCTGCTTGGGTTTCCCCCGTTTGTATTCCACAGGAACCGGCTGATAAGTTCCCTCCCTACCATAGAGGGTGACTCCGTCCCGTGACTTATGAAATTCCACCACATCACAAGCCCCGGTAATCCCCAGGGTACGGGAAAAAATCCCCATACCCCGTGAAATGATCAGATTCCCCCGCTTTTCCTTGATGGTGCTGTCATGGGTTTTCTCATGTAGGATGGCCCCTTCTACGGTACGGAGGTTTTCCTGCCACTGCTGCTCGATATGGATTAAAGCCCATTGGCGTTTGCAAAACACATAGTGCTGGATTCCGGACAAGAGTAAAAAATCCTCTTCTTGATATTCCATCGTTGATACCTCATTGCAAATTTTCGGCCCTTTTAAACCAAATTAATAATTTCAGGGACGCATTCTGTTTGGTCCAGCTCAATCTCATAATCGTCAAAGGACTGGGGAATGTCTTTTTTGGGTGAGATACGCAGAGCCCGCTGGATTACCGCCGATGTTTCTTTCGGTGTTTTGTCAGCATGCTCCCACCAGTACACTCTGCAAACCTCACAGGAACCCTCAGGCCGGGCCGAGGAAGCATCATTCTCAAACAGCGTGCACAGCGCTTCTTTAAGCTTTTGCGCGTCTTCAGCAGTAAAACCTGTCTTCTCAGCCAATTGGCAATTGATGCTGCCCCGGATCACATACAACCCAAAATTAACATAATGTTTCATTCCCATGGTGTCCGATGATTTACCGCTCTTTCCCGCCTCACTGTTTACGCTCTTGGTGATTTGCATATCCACAATGTCAATGGGGGAAACACTGACGGCCTGCTGCACAGACACCGGACCGCGCACACCAACGGAAACCTCATCCCCTTTAAAAGCAAAAACCTGTCCGAAGGCGCGGACGTCGAACCATTTATGGCAAGCGATTTGCATGCATTTATCTCTGTCCGCTTTCTTTCCTTTACTCATTTCGGCTTTAAATTCCCCATAACCATCCGCCCGGTCCTTCAGGCTCTTATAGCCGTCGTTCGAACGGTCATCAGACTGGACGAAGATGCTTTCACCAAGATCCTGCAGCCGGTTGCGAAGTTTACGCTTGATGGCCACATCGGAAAATATCCCGTGACCTTCATAATCTTCCCGGGGGCGGTTTCCGTTGAGGGGATCTCCATTAATATTGGCTCGTGTGACTGAAACAATTGCTGCGAAGTCCATCTTATTTTGCAGAGTACTCATCTTTATTCCTCTCCTTCTTGATCATCTTGATAACCTTCGTTTGTTCCCTTTTGCGAAACATTTGTCCCTTCCTGCGAAGAAATCTGTTCTTTCGGCCAGCGCCTCAATTTCGTTCTTTGGCAGTCATAGCCAATCAGGTATTTTCCGTCAAGGAGTACATTGGATATGCGGTCCTCATATACAAATAACCCAGTGATCTCACCCAGCAAATTCTTGTAATATTCTCTTGTAGAAGGTTTTAGCTGCTTCATATAGGGCTGTAGATTATTCCAGATAATATCCCAGGTACGGAAAGGGCTGCGGGAAAACGCCTGCATATATCGTTCCGCATTGGTAATGCGCGTTTCCCCCTTCTCATAGGTAGCTCTCTCCACCCGTTCCGCCACAGCCAACATGCGCCCGTAAAGATAACTCCTGTCCTGGTTTGTTTTATCGAGCTCCATCCCTAAAATCACTCCTTCTCTTTCCTTGCGCTGCTGCTTCTCCCAATAGAGACGCTTTACCATGGAACAAGCAATATGCAGAACTTTGTGATAATTAAACTTGTCTTTATAAGCCAAAGGATTGGAGGCTTTCAAGACCGCCGCCCGCACCATGTCCCGGGGGATTGCCGCGCCGTCAATGATGCACGGGCGCAATCTCTCAAAGGCGGCTACGAGCATGGGGGACTTATTATCGCTGTTTTTGGCCAGCTTAAGCTGAGGATTATTGTCCTCCCCCTGTTCCGTACCGTAGATAGCCAAAGCAATCTCCCGGATAGAAGCCATCCCTTCATAGACCTTTCGTTCCTTATCCTGGATATACTCATGTTTCCAACAACAACTCTTATGCCATTGGCCGAGATTCTGAAGATAACGGGAAGACGCCAGCTCTTTGTAGTAAGTGATTGCCAATCTTCCGGGGGTTGCGCTGTCAAGGGCTAAAACGACCATCCTGGAAATGCCGCCCAATTTTGCCTTATAACCATCCAATGCCGCATTAAATTTTTTCGCACTGACATAATTGGTTTCCGGAATCTCGGCTTCATCCTCCTCAAACAGCACCTCTTCCTCTAATTCAACCTCAACCCCATCTGCCGCATTTTCCGGCACCTGGGACAAAATATCGGCCGCACTGGCATAGAAATCAGGCAAAGCCCGCAAGGCGTTTTCCCATGCCACAATGCACACCCCATCTCGGCTAAATCCTTGCCGGCGGATAATCCATTTCAGAGCATTATGCGCTTTCTGCGAAGCAACATACCCAATCGACAAAGCCTCATTATAGCCTGTCTCTTTTTCTTTCGTATGGAACCGTCCCCGGTAGGTAAAGTTTGTGTCGTCATTGGCAGAAATCAATTTAGCCTTGGTATCCCATTTCCCGCGGATTTTTAGAGGATTTGTTTTGGCAATGGGCGTATACTCCCCTGTCATGTAACAAAGATCCTTTGCCTGAAAGGTGGATAAATAATAATTGATAAAGCTGCGCTGCACCGACCTATCCAGCCATACGGCACTGTCATGGACATTATCCCGATTATCGAGAATATCCTCTGGAAGACGCTTATCATGCATAAATACGCGAAAACGAACAAAAGCCTTGTCCAGAGAGGTATTTTGGACTTTCACTTTATCGGAAACAATTCCATTTTCATCCATCGGCAGGACCTGACTGCGGATTAAATCCTGCGCAACGGTTTCTTTGCTAACATAGCGATAAATGGCCTGCACCTTCGGATGGGAAAAGGGCGAATCGCACCATGCTTTAAGACCTGCCAGGTAAAGGGGAAACGCCCCCTTGAGTCTTGCTATCTTACTCTGTTTATCTTTTTCATTTTTCGCATCGGGAAAATAAAAGGTTAGTGCTTCCAGCAGATCGCCGGCAACATAGGATAAAGAATCAAATAGTGGCAAAGCCTTGAGTCCACTGGTTCTGCCCTCTGGATACGGGACCAGAGTCTCCGCTTCATCCTTTTCCAGGAGGTGCGCACCGAGGTAGTTTCCCTCCTGGTCAATATGGATTTCAATTTGCGCCTCCATCGTGTCGTACCCCATAGGGAACAGCACTAAGGTCTTTTTCTTCCATATCTCTGCCTGACCGGCCCGCTCTGCGTTGGCATCATACAAGGCGCAAAGGGACGATACCCAGTTCATTCTATTACCTCCTCTGCAGCAAATTCAGCCAGACCGGAAAAATTGCCGATGCTCTCTCCGAACGGCTTGATCGGCATTTTATGGAGGATACGTCTGTCCTTGTCCGGAATCTCTTCCGGACCGGGAAATTCGATCACACCCCTTTTCATGATTACATGATGGAAGCGAACACTCATATGCCCTTTTTCTGCATCTCGCAGCGCTTCATCCGCATAGGTAAAACCGTGAAACATATAACCCAGATGAAGTTCCTCCACCTGATCATAGGTCCCGGGGCCCTCTCCGAACACACAGGGTTCCACCGTCCCCTGGCATTCCCTCGTTCCCAGAAAAATATCTCGTCGTCCGCCCCGCTCAATCATGCGCCGGGCAATATTGTGGTGCTTGTGCTCATTGCGGTCAGCCGCCAACTCAGGCCGATTCTCGTTCCAGACGAAATGGGCCCGAACCTGATAGCAGACGTCTTTCAGATAGGTATAGATGGACAGATCATTGCCACCATTGTAATATTTAGTTCGGATACCCTCCGACGCCGTTTGGATCATATTCATCACCCGGACCGCATCAATGATCCAAACAAGGGTAGGCTTCCAGTAGACGGAGGCCAGTATCCCCTTCAAAGCTTCGTAAGTGGGCACATAATAACTTGTTTTTTCCCCTCCCACCCGTGTGACCGGATCGGAAAACAAGGCCCTGTCGCCCCTGACCAGAAATTCCACAGTATTCCGCTTGATTTCCATAACCATCACCTCCCTAATTTAAATGATCAGCGTCTCCATCTTAATACTCAGGGTTTCATCCACTCCATACTCCTCGTCATAGTAATCCGGGGGAAGCACTAGGATGCCCCCATCCTCCGGAGCAAGGGCTGTCCGCTGCGTTTTAATCCAGTCATTTTCTCTTAACTGCACTGTGTAGGGCTGGAGCTGGCGCAAAGCTGTACGCTTTTCCTGAAGGGTAGTTGCCTCCCTCAGCTTTTGCAGCCTTTTCTTCGCTTCATCGTCATATTCAATAAATACATCCACTTTTCCGTCATCATCAATCACGGAAAATGCCTCACCTGCTTCCTTAAAGGCCTGTTTTAGCTCAGGAGGTCGCTCCTGTGGGAATGTTTCTTTAAATCCCCTTTGGCCGGAAGGGTTGCTCGTGAGCAAATCGAGCAGGGTGTGCTCCGGATCGAACTTCAGGCGATAGGCCATTTCCCCAAGTAGGTGATGGAAATACCTTGCATAATACTCCTCCATTGCAGCCTGGGACAAAGCCCCTCCCGGATAACCTTCGGGAGATATTTTTATGCTGTACAGCAATTCCTGTGTGGCTTTCTGAGCTTCCTTGAGATAACCCTGCCCGCCTGTCCGTTCATCCCGAAGATTGATAATTGAAACGATACCGCAGGAGGTTTCATAGTTACGGTTACAGCGTCCTGCCGCCTGGACAATGCTATCCAGTCCGGTCAAAGAGCGGACGACCCGTTCAAAGGAAACATCCACACCCGCTTCAATTAACGATGTGCTGATGCAAATGATTTTTTCGCCCGAATCCTTATCCTTAAGCCGCTCACGCAGTTGCTTCAAGACCCTGCTGCGATGAGCGGGGCACATGTTAGTGGACAGATGAAAAATCCGGTATGGCGTTTCCTTGCCAAGCTTGTCCTGTATATGCTTAAAAATCTCACGGGCACTTCGTTTTGTGTTTACAATGGCCAGCACAGACCTGGCGCTTTCCAGTTGACTGACAATAAAGTCCGCCGCTTCTTCCCGGGAATATCCCCGTGATCATGCAATCCACAATTTGTACCCGCCGAAAAGCTTCGTTGTATTTTTCTTCATTTTCGATGATGTTCCTCGGCTGTAAGATCTGGTAATGGTCTATTCTATCTAAAAGGGGCTGGGTTGCGGAGCAAAGGACTACAGATGATTTACAAAAAGACGCTAAAAAATTCATGGCTCCATTAAACAGTTTTAAAACCTTTATCGGCAGGGCCTGAATTTCATCCAGAATAATCACTGAATTTCCCAGAGCCTGCATCCGTCGTATGCAAGAAGTTTGGCCCGCGAACAAGGTGTTCAGGAACTGAACAGCGGTGGTAGCCACCACCGGAGACTGGGTCCAGTTTTCTGTTAGCAGTTGATACCTTTTCTCATCTTCATTTTTACTTTTATTCTCTTCCGCACTAAAAATAATGTTGGAATGATGTTCGAGCACAGCATCAGGATCTCCGATGAATTTGGCAATTTCTGCTGCATTTTGTTCTAAAATGGAGTTGAAAGGAGCGATATAGAAAATGCGCTCTTTCCCATAACGCCGAGCAGTATGTAAAGCATAGCGGAGAGCAGCCAAGGTTTTTCCAGCCCCGCAGGGCACCACTAAGCGTAAGATTCCTGCTTCACCGCCGTCAAATTCCGCACAGGCCCTCGATATTTCCCCCCGGTAAGGATCCAGGCTGGATGTCTTTTTCCCTTCTTGCAGCTTCTTTAGTTGGCTTTCATAGTGAACCACGTACTTTTTCCACATTTCTTTGCGCTCATCCGGTGCTCTGCGCCGGGGCAGCGCCCTCTTATCTTCAAAACAAGCCGTATCTGTCCGGTCGGCATCAATGACAATGGAGGTAATCAAACGGGTGAACATGGCCCGGTAAAAGTGGCGCGAACCTAATGACTTACTCTTTTTCTGTAATTCTTGAATGTTCTTGGTAATAAAGTGAGTGTCAAGACCGGCATCGATAAACTCCTGATTGATAAAATCTCCGCCGTAACGCTGGTATACCGTCTCTTTCACACGTTCATAGGAATCAGCAATATTTTCTGCCGCATCTACGAATACAACATCACCATCCAGAGAGAGGCAATCTCTCAGTCCGTGATGGCTCATAATTACCGTTCGGGCGATTTCCGCCGTTATTTGAGAAATTTTTTTTGAAGAAGCCAAATCATTGACCAACCTAGCACCATGGGTAGAATGGATGACTGAACCGCGAACAACCCGCTTTCCCTCAGTTGCCGCCCGGATATATGCGCTAAACTCCGGCGTGTTTTTGCCGTCGTCGTGATGTCGTCCCGCCAATTTGGCAATCTTAGCCAAGCCGTATGGCTCGGCTATAGCGGAGGCCAGCTCCGCTACCTGGTCATTATGTTCATCCACATACTGTTCACTCCGATCCGCTTTGCGGATATGGGCAATGAAACGCTTGAAATCCACGCGCTTTCCCCCTGTTTGTGTACCGCCCTTATCTATTATAGCTTGCCCTTTACCATATTTTGTGTTATGTTTTGTCGTTTTTTGCTTGATAAATATAAAAAGAATGCCTTAACCAAATTTACTTGGAAGACATTCTTTTTACACAAAAAACATGTGTTTTTCAATCCACGCTCTCACCTAGAGAGCGACAGAAAAAAGTAAACAAAACCACCTGACGAAATCAATTTTTGTTTACTTTTTAAAATTTTCTACATAATAACCTAATCCAGGTCTACTATATCTTCCATATTTCAATAATTTTCTTCTTATTCTGCGGTGCGAAACCCCCGGCATTTTCATGTTTACTACACGTTCGCACCAAATAAAAGAGATAAATCTATTTATTCCTTGAAGCATTTGCTTTTACTTCTAGTTCTTGCATCTCTTGGCAAATTCATCACCTCAAAAAAGTATATCAAACAATCAGGTACAATGTACCTGTCCCCTTGTCCCTCACAATATGATTCCGAGACTATATTGTTTATTCAATAATCCTTTATTGAATATCTTTAATTATTTCATCAATTAATTCCATCATTTTAGAAGACATTGAAACAAAGGTACCATGTACAGTACAAGATTTTATAATTTGTTTTCTTAATTTCATTACTTTATGATAATTACATTTCGATAAATAATCTACTATTATTTGAAAATCTACATTTTTTATCTTACATGCCTCTTCCAGCCCTCTACGCAACATATTAATATAATTATCATTTTTTCTTTTATAATAAACCCATGCGAAAAAGTTTTCTGCTTTCACGGTATCTGGTGAATCAGCATGACAGATAGGACATAATAAAAACATATTTTCTGCCTTTTCTTCCCCTCCTAGTGACCTAGCTATAATATGAGCTTTCTGTAACGATTTATCATTGTTCCATTCTTTTTTTAAGCTACCGGAAATATTAATATTTTCTTCATCTAATATAAATGACGGTAAGCCACATGCCCAGCAACAAATATCATCAGAAAACTCTATTATACGAATAGCCTCATCTTTTTCTTCGCAACTTGCATAATTCTTGATTTGATAATTTTTCAAAATTGACTTATCTTTCCAAAATTCATAAATTTCATATTTAGTAATGGACATATTCACCCCATATATTTCCTTATTCGCACTCCAAGAAACTACTTTCAGTATAAACAAATATAAAAGCACATCCACATATTACCTAAAAACCCCAAAACCCCCGAAACTCCTTAATAATTTACTAGATTTTCTCCCACAACCGTTTCCACATGCCTTGAGGATATGAAAAAGATGCCGCTATCCCCTTGGTGGCGGAATATTTTTTAACTTTTATAAAATATTTTCCCGCAACAAATACCCAGTGGCAGAGCCTCTTTCCACCAAAAAATTAAGGATGGAAATTACTGCCTTCTTTATATGCAATGTAGTCTTAATTCTTTGCCTGTATGTAAGAACATATTTTCGTACGATATTTTCAAGATAATAAATGGTATTAACTTCAAGCTCTTCACTCAGTAAGTTCTTATTTTTTTCTACCATATTACTTAGCCAGAATATACCATCTTCCAAAAAGTTACTGCCGATTTCATTCAGAACCTTGGAAATAGAGTACAAAACAGGCGGGAAGTGGCCCATATCCTCAGAGGCCTTCTTGTAGAACAATTTCTCTCTTCCTTTTAAAGAATGCCATTCTTTTGCAGTTTTTGTCCAATATGGCCAAGCTAAAAGATAATTATAAATGGTATCTCTGGTATCGTGATAATAATGTTTCCTTGTGCTGATGGCTTTAATGTTTTCATAAAACAGGTGCCAGACCATCCAAAATTCCTCGTATCTATTCAGCCTGTCTTCGGCAGAGATAAAATGCTGGAAAAACTTATCCGTATCATCAGCAACCTTAAAATTCTCAACAAAAGGCTTGATATATGCGTCAATTAATTTTTTATCTGCGGTTAAGACAAAAGCGGCAAATTTGTCCAAGAATCTCGTCTTTAACTTATAATCAAACCTTTCCTCATCGTTGTGGTAGCGGTCGCGTTCGAAAATTCTTTCTGCGAAGACGGGAAATATCTCCAAAACAAATTTATTATGGTCGTCATGCTGTGTGCCCAAAGGCAATAATTCAAATGCTCTGGTCAATACATCCAGGTCCATTTTCTGTATATCCGGAATATCGTCATATTTTATTTCATATGAAATGATTTTCTCCAAATCGTCTTCGTATTTCTGGTCAAATATTTCAAGTACTTGATTATCCGAAATCTCATAAATACCTTTACTATAATTCTCTTTATGGATTTCATCTATCAAACTATCATACTTGGGTTTAAGGTACAGATAGCCTAAAAAGATAGAATGCGCGTCCTCAAAACCGATATCCCATAAATTTTGCAGGATGGCCCGGGCGGTAAAGGTAGAAATTTCCGTATGTATGCTTAATAACAAAGCTGTCAGGACCGCTTTAATTCCCCCAGCGACTTCTTTATCTTTTGAAAAATAATTAAAAAGATGAGGCAGCGCGCAGATGGCAGGTTCAATTCCATCGGTAACCTGGTAGATATAACGCTCCACCCAAAGCGGTAATGAGGAGTATTCTACGATTATATCTTTGCAGAATTCCATCTCTTCTGTGTTTAGCAAATTGTTAAAGTCTCTGACTAGTATCGAACAGGCATAGGCCGGAGTAGCGTGATTAAATAACCGGAAGTCTTCCGTCTCTCCCTTTTTCAGGGTCTGAATGATTTCTTCTACTTCCGCAATCACTGATTGCGGATTATTTTCGTATTGCCGGTACTGGCAGTATTTATCTTTTTCATTATCAAATCTATGTCTGGACCATAGATATAAAGGCATATGTTTATATGCGTCATTATATTGCTGCCTAGAATCCTCGCTGTATTTTTTAAATTCCGGGTCGATCTGCGGATTAAAATTAATTAATACTCCCTCTTCTGTTGTCTCTAGTTCGGGGCTCATCTTTCTCCGGTCCATTCTTGCCAGATACAATCTCCAAGTCCTGGAGTCCTCCGTTTCTTCAGATATCTCCTGCAGCTCTTTATAATATCCATCAAATATCCCCCATAGGAATTGTTGGCGCTTCTCAGCTTCTTCAGCGCTTACGTCCGCTGATCTAAAGAACTGATATTCTATGGCTAAAAATTCCAATGTTTTTTTCCTGTGCGGGTCATCACAGGTTTTGATTCGTTCATTTGAGTGTATGTCATGTTTGTAATTAAAACCATAGCCAATGGAACAGGTGGCCTTGACAGATGATTCCAGCACCATTCTTTTTGTATCATAATAAAAGAATTCTTTAGTTCGAAAAAGAATCTTGGCAATATTAAATAGTTTGGACGGGTGAGCCATAACAATGCTGGCGACTACGGCGGTGACGGAAGCTGAGTGTGAATTCTTTATGAGGTAATAACACAGATTTTCCAATTGCTCAGGTGTTCCAACTTTGGCATAGTCCAGCAGCCATTTTTCCACGGCCATATGCATTGATTCAAGAAGATGTGTAGAAACCTGGGTTCCTCTGTAAGTATTCCATAATCTGTTGCTGATATATTGTTTGATACTGCTGTTGTCAATAAGTAAAACCTCAATTTCTTCCGTCTCATATTTCAATTCGGAACTTGCATAATTTTCGGCTGCCTTATTTGTAAATGTCAGGATAAAATTAATCGTTATGTTTGGCGCACACCTTAAAAGCTGGTAAATTGGTGTTTGCAAAGCGCTGGGAGGAAAATACCGGGAATTAGATCCGTGGGAGAGACCAAATTTTTCTTCAATTCCCGGTGTTCTGTAGCCAAACCAATCGTCATCCTTTCTCGGTCTGTGTACCCAAAATAATTCCGCCAGCTTGATTACATAGCCGGGGAGAACTTTTATGACTTCATAGCTATCAGTGATAGATGTCAATATCACTTCTACCAACTTATAGTCCCGGTCACGATGGTTCGGCTCGTTCCTGTTAAGAATTCCATCAAAAATACGTATTAATTCTTCTTTGATTTCTGCTGAGCCTTGCAGTATGACCCTGATGAGTTGATCTTTTACTTCCCCTTTGCCAAACCCGCTCCCGCTAACTATGTTCTCATAGTAGAACAGGGCAATTTGACTTGCTTTCTTTGTTGTATCCCCGTGGGTATTTTTATTGTTCCAATCAACCAACATGGGAAGAATCGTCGGCATATGCTTATTGCCAAGCATTTCTTTATGACTGTGGATGAAATCGATCACATAAGACCATCCGCTGCCTTTGGGCTGGGTGAAAAGCGTGGGGAGAAAGCCATCGTCAATCTCTTTGCAGGCAATTCTAAGGAGAAATACAACTCTCATCAACAAGGCTTCTTCGTTTTCCAAGAGCTTTGCTTCAAATAATCGAAAGAACACTCCCGCATAATCGGACAACAAAACGGAAACAATCATCTCATCTTTCCAGAATGATTCTATATTGTCACTGACTAAGGATTGTTCGATTAATGATTTAATATTCTCCTGATTGATAAATAGCTTTTCAGATAGCCAGCTTCTGAAAGATCTTCGAACAGGTAAACTGCTCCCTAAAGCAGCAAAGAAGTTTTCATAATCGACTAATGAGATATAAAATCTTTCGATAATTTTATCCAGTGCCCACTCTTCGTAGATATCGTGAGTAATAAAATATCCGCCGGCATTGGCGTCATATTTTATTATTTCATCAGCTTCAAGAGCTTGTAATGCTTCATTATCATAACCCTCAGCACTTACAAAAAAATGCCCATCGTTTGCTCTTTTCTGAGCTATCTGCAAAAAACAAGATTCCCGCCTGATATGAATGTTACCTTTCTGATAGACTGATTTTGCAATTTGCTTATACCATAAATGGTTTTTGAAATCAGTGAGACTTGTTGAACGCTCTATGTTTTCATATTCATGTAAATATTCAGCGAGGTAAAATGGATTTCGCAACAGCTCAAGTAACCTCTCGTTTTCCGGGAGATTAAAGTAATATTTATTAGAAAGCTGGTTAAGCTCTTCTTCGCTGATTTCTTCTATATTTAATGGTGTAAAGGAAAGGCTGTATGTTTCAATTAATTGGAACTTCAGATCGTCGAGATAGCTATACCTTGTCGTAAATATAACTTTCCATTTGTTATTAATTAAAGAAGATAAAAACTCCTGAAATGTGCTCTGATCCTCTATATCAGATAATTTTTCCGCAGAATCTATGATAATATATTTTTCTTCTATTCGCTGATATTCAGCTATAAAATCGGTTAATGTGAAATTTCCATAAACATTAAAAAGTCTGTTTATATTAGAGGTATTAAACTCGGTAGCCTTAAACATGATAACTGGTACTGTCTCTTTTACCTGGTTATAGAAATCTTTAATTACCGCAGTTTTCCCAATCCCACCTTTTCCGCTTAAAATAACTACCGGTGACTTGGCTAAAACAATTTTCAAATCAGCCAGAATTGCTAACCTGTCCAATTTGATTACATTACCCTTAAATTCTATGTCAGTACGGATAGGGGTTAGGATTGATTCCGTATGTTGACTTAAGTCCTGTATAAGGTCAAATGTACTTTTCTCTAAAGCAAAAAAATGTTTTGCCAAGGAAATATTATTTTCAAGCGTAAGTTGTCTCTCAAAATGACTGGGTACTCTCCATTCGATTTCAATTCCTTTACCTATCGCAAAATTATCAATTTCGATTTTGTACTGAGGCTCTTTTTGCCCATTTTTATTACTCTCGGAGAACTCTTGATTAATATAAAATAATATTTTATTTAAATTTGGATTCTTATATTTCGCCTTAGCTATAGAATCCTCTATATCCTTTACGTTATCGCTAATTTTAGTTTCATAAAACTTCGCTTGGAAACCAATTATCTTTCCTTCATTCTCAATGGGCTCTGTCTCTATTCCTGTCTGATTTTTGTATCGGAATATTCCTCTATCCTGATTAAATTCATCACAAAATAGAAGATAGCTTATATTTTCAAATGTTATTTGTTCTTTGCCATTAAATTTTGCTTTTAAAATATTCCAGTTTATTTCAAACACTTTTTCACCCCCTATGCGTTGATTATCTTATCCTAATTATATATAAAATGCTAAAATCCGGAAATTAATCCTCATCTTCATCATTCAGATTTCCATTCACCAAACCCTTTATATCTTTGGCATTCAAAGGAGTTACTGCCTTTTTCCCTGTCTGCTTTTCATACTGTACACGTGCTGCCTTTGCGACCGAACCACCGCGTCGTGCAACACTTTTATGTTCCGTCATGGTTTCTGGTTCATTCTGTCGGGAAATATCGGTAGTTGTAACTTCCGCCAGCATATTCAGAACCAGCTCAACATTGGTCATATTGTCCCTGAGATTCTCTTTTTTAAGCCCTTTGAATTCTTTATATTGTCTTGTTGTTTTGCCTGCCCATGCCCGCGTTATCTCATCAGTTAAAGTTGCAAAATCCCGTTTATCAGTGACGCCGCGCCTTTCCCACTCATCAGTCAGTTCCTTGCGAACTTCAATTGTTTTCAGCCGCTGATTAATCCAATTGCGTGAATATCCTTTTTTTAGATAGGTTTCTAAGGCACGTTCAATAGTAAGCTCAGGATCGGCGGTTTCGTCAATCCGCTCGCTGCCCACACGAGCCAACCACAATTTAAACGGTTCAGCTTTTTTACTTGGGATTGACTGAATAAGCCGCAAAAGTTGTTCTGTATCAGCAACATCTGTCATGCGCATTTTGCCGTCTGCAGCTTTCATTTTCAAAGCGTTACAATTTGTAACGGTTTCATTTCCTTCCTCGAGTAAGCGTTTTTTCATAACACGCCAGTATGTCTGCGGATTTCCACTGTCAGTTAAAACAGCAATCACATCTACGATAGAAAAATACCATCTTTCATGTTCTTCTTCCCATAAAACACGAACTTTTTTATCTTCGAATAACTTGATCGAATTTTCTTTGTCCATCACCAAACCTCCATAGCTTTTACATTTAATTCTATCGAATTTGGTAGAATTAAATGTTATCTTGCTATTCATTATACCAAACACACGTTCTGATATACAATATGATAAAATCATTCTGGAGTCGTTCCTATGAAATCCTCCAGAAATTCAGGCAAGAAGCGTTCGCAAATTTCTTGCTTAACAATGGCATGACCACCAAAAAGTCGAAATACAACAACATCTTTCTCTTCGTTAATTAATAAAGGTCTACCAAACACTTTGGTGCATCCTTCAATCGCTTTTACCGGGATAACTGGTCGTAGTCTTCTGATTTCTATTTTATAATCTTCATCAGCCCAACCAACCCATTCAGTTTGCCCTCCGATCATGCCATCATCTCCGAAGTGAATCCAATAGTACACAGCGCTTTGATCCACCTCTATATTGTTTTTGCATCTAAGGTACCAGCTATAAAGTTCATTGTACTTCCCATTTTGGAGAACTTTATTTGACTTTTCTTTTAAATCTTCTTTTATTGCTAACAAACCAAGTAAATAATCTGTTGAAACATCAAAATATGTGGCCAGCTTCACGAGTGCATATGTATCTGGCCTGGATTTATCGCTCTCATACCTTTGAATGGATTTTAAACTGATTTCTATTTGTTCCGCCAGAATTTCTTGGCTTAAACCAAGAGCGTTCCGCAATTCTTTTATCTTTTTCCCCAGAGTATCTATATCTGTTACCTCCATTTCATCTTTATTTTCATTATAAATTATTTAATTCTATCGGGAAACGGACAATTGTGTCCTATTATTTGAATCCTTAATTAAAAGGGACATAAAAGGTGGTGTATCTTCATTGCGAAAATACACCCACTGTTTTTAATGGTTACGCTAAATGTATCCTGTCTGTTGTTAATAAACTTTCCACATTATAATATAAAATTTCCAATACTCACCCGACTCTACGCCCAGCGTTTTAAAGTGTTCACAAAAAGTCGGGCATACATTTATTTTTCATGCTTACCGTTTACATCTATGAAACGCCTCAAAAACGGGGCAAAAATCGCTGTTTTTTGCCTCAAATTTGTCCAATTTTTGCTCCAAAACCACTAGATATAGTGGTCAGCCTGACTCATTTGTCCTCAAACCACAATATGTCATCATTATTACTACCTCTACGTGCCTTGAGGATACAAAAAAGATGCCGTACCTGTCTGGTATCCCCTTGGCGGCAGGGTATATTTCATAAACAGTAGCCTGGGCAGGTCACTTTTTGGGTGATTCGGTGCCTGCTTTTGCTTTACAATTAAAGTAAATTGTAAGCAATAAAACCCTCAAAGGTATTTTAATCTTTGAAGGCTTTATTCGATACAATTTCTTATTATCTGAAATGCATTTTGAAAAACTATTTTGTTTTGTGGTAGTATTGTTCAGCATAAGCTGATTGAATATGGCTAACATCAAGCTTATGAAGCGTAATAAGACGCTGTAAAGTCTCATCACTTATGTCTGCTAATGCAAATGGGGACAAGTCCTTTATGAAGTTTTTGATATTACCTTTTAAGTCACGTAATTTTCCTTTTCTAATAATACGAACATCATGTGTAAAGTTAGCATAATAGGACAGATCTTTGGTCGGAATTATTAAGAAACGGTTAACTCTGGCATCCTTTCCGTACTCTTCTTCAAACCAAGCACAATGGCTATTCATTTGTCCCGCTTCATATTTGCTTATTTCAGCTCGGCTCTCATCCACTTCATTTTTACACTCAAACATGAAGTATTGTTCATTAACGCCACACCATAAATTATCAGGGCCTTTTCTAATTTCTTTGTCAGGACGCTGGCTGATAAAGCCAAGCATCTCACCGATTTCTTTTAAAGCCTCTTCAAACTTATCAGACTCCATGCCAAATGATAAATTATCAAGCGTAGCATTAACTGATAACTGCAATTCTTTGTAATCTTTGAACTTACATAAATAAGACCTAATCCGGTTCATCCTATTTTCATTTATATAAGAAACCTTTGTGTACTCAACGCCTTCCCGTGGTTTAAGCAACTGCGTATTTATTTTGAATGCGGCTTTTTGTATTACATTTGACTGATCCTTCCTTATTCTATAAAGGTATCTTGCTAATTGTTGCATATACCAACCTTTTTCCAGGGGACCATCGCACAGTTCATCAATAAATTTCTGCATGGCATCGCAAGCTTTATTATATTCACCCAGCAAATACATTTGCTCAATATTTCTTTCTGCTAACAATTTTTCATAAATCGTAGAACTTTCTGGCGGAATAGTAACGTTATTCATTTCTGATACATAATACTCCTTCCAACCATCATCCCTCCCAAGACTTTGCTTAATCAGGGATATTACAGTTTTAATAGGTTCATGATTATCTTGTAAATCTTCCTTGGCCATCTCAGCAATCGAAAGCCCTATTTCAATCTGCTTTCTTGTTTGTGCAGAGAAATATTTATTGGTACTAATGCTTCTAATAAATTTCACAATATCCGAACCAATTATGAGCAACACGCAGTAGTCTTTTTCACCCCGTACACCCCTACCAATTCCTTGCTCGATTTTTTGAGCAATCTTTTTATTGATTACCTCACTATGCGGTCTGCATCGCTCCTCATATCTATCAGATAATCCATCAAAGTAGGGCATAGAATCAATAATTAAAACTCTGCAAGATTCATCCGGCAAATCAATCCCGTCATAACGGTTGTTGATAACCAAGACATTTCCAAAGTTTCCTTTTTTCAGTTTATCTATCTGTGCAAAAATATTATCACTATCCGCGATAGTTGCTCCAAGATTTCTATAATGATCTGCTTTCTTCGTACTTGGTACAAGGGCAACAATGCCGAACTTTTGATTTTTCATTTTTGCAAAATTTGTTACTATTAAGTCTCTGTCACACTCATCATGTATAAGCGACGGGAGGATAATCATTTTTTCGCCAGACCACTTTTGTTGATCATTTTTCAGAGGATTTTTAACAGCGTCTATATCGAAGTCCAAACCTTTGATAAAAAAAGAATCGTCTTGCGTTGTGGCTGACATCAAGATCCTATGTTCTGCATTTGCAAATGTAGCAAACATTTTTACATTTGGATTATATGGGGATATTTCAACTTTACTACTCGTAATGTAACACCCATAATTCTCTATGGAGTCTTTTAAAAGTGGCCAAGCATATTTTACTTGATTATCTGCTATGTTTGCTGCCAACAACTTTAAAACTTCTGTCTTTTTATCAAACCAACTCCAATAAGGAACAGCCATCAAAGTTTCATAATTCCCTGTTTGTATATCAATAAAACTTCCTTCTCCTTGGTCTCTTAGATCTTCCTCAAACAGTGAAACCAAACTATTATATAGAGGTTGATTTTTTGTTTTATTTAATGTAATAGAAAAAGCGTTTTTGATTACATCGATACACGCATGGGAATCATCTAAAATAACCGTCCCTACTTTTGTATAATTATTACCTAAGCCAAAAACAGACATGCCATTAAAAAGTTTATGGGCATGCGTTATCAGAATTTTTTCACCAGATAAAAACTCATTCGGTATTTCTCTTCCGTCCTCCATTATACAATAGCTGATTCCAAATTTCTCCGCTTCCTCACACACTTGCTGTACAAGGTATTTGTTTGGACAAACATATAAACAAGGACCGTTATTTGAATTTAGCCTTGATTGAAGAATTAATAATCCAATAAGGGTTTTCCCCTCACCAGTATGCAATTTCACAACAAGGTCTTTTTTATCTTTGTATGTTTGGTACCAACTTTCTAAAATCGCTTTTTGTGCATGCCTTAAAGGTCCAGTAACACTTTTTCTGTCAACAGTACCGTATATTTCAATTGGATCAATCTTTTTCTCGATTGCCCCTTTATTGAGTCTCTTTTTAAAGTCAACCATAGTTTTGTTCCTCCACATTTTCAATCGTAACCAATGGTGTGTTTATCATTACATTAAATCATTCGCTTGTCTTTGATAGTTCAATCAAGAGCTGACTATTATTTGAATAATCTTCTTCGCATAAAAGTTCATATTTAGCATTTTCGAGATAAATCACTTTATCAAACTGTACTCCGTCAAAGTCATCAGACTTGAACCCTATTCCTGAAAGAATAAGCTGGTTTTTATCATCAATATTTTTGGCGAGATATTCATATACTCTTACTCTCTTAGTCAAATCAGTCTCAGCGTTATTAGGACTGTCAAAAACAACAGGAAAATTTATCGCATCCGGGTTAAACTGATTTTTCAGCTTAATCAGATTGGTGTACCAAATAACTGTTGAAATTGGTTTGTTGCTTCCACCGGCAGAAAAGGAGTTGGTAATTTTCTCAAAACCTTTAGCATCTATTTCTTCCAGTCCAAACTTTATTTTGTCAGCCAGCATCAATTCATAGTACCTCTGGTTTATTTCTTTTTTACGGTCATTATACACACGAATCTGCTTTTTCAGTTCCTTTTCAGATACCTCTTTCCCTTCGATGGCTTTTCTTGTGGTCACCAGGTCTGATGTAATACTATCACGGACTTCAATCAGTCCCTGATGCTTCAAAACGTCATTAACCTCTGCTGTTTTGTTGCCAAGTGATTTCTCATAGGCGCTTAATTTTGAAAGTCCATCTTTATATTCCTCTTCCAGTTTAGCTATTTTCTTATCCGTCTGACTAATCGAAATCTGGAGATCACTACTGAGCAAAATAATGTCATCGTTAGTGTTGTATTTCATAACTCTCAAATGGAGCGTATCTGCAACTTCTGACTCACATAAAGGGCACCTATGTTTTAGTAAAGATGAAATATGATTCTCATTCAGTTTTCCAAGGTGTTCAAGTGAATGCAAACTTCTTTGCAGCTCATCTTTTTCATTTCTAATTTCAATAAGTTTCGTCCTTGTTTCACTGAGCGTCTTAGCAATGGAAGAATATTGCTCTTTTGACCTTTCTATATCATGGCGTAACAGGTCTATGCTCTTTGAATACGATACGTCTTTGATACTTACAAAGACTTTTTCAAGCATAGACTCTGACAGTTCCTTATCTTTCTTCAAGCGACTGATTTCATCGCTGATAGACTCCAATTTGTGCATAATCTCATAATAATTATCATCAAACGCTCCAAAATGATAAAAAAGAGCATTTTCCTTATAATTAGGGTATTGGGCCAACTGCTTAAACGATGCAAAATTAGTTCCATCAAGTTTATCCTGGTCTAAGAAATAAAGCAAATAATTATAGGCAGGTGGCGTAATCTCAAGCTTATCTTCACTTCTGTTAGGAAGTTTGACTGCGAATTTAAAGATTGTACCCAAAGATGCAGCTAATTCATGTCTATCTATTGTTTTGAAAAGGAGACGATGATTGCTGTCAAACACCTTAAAAAGACGGTTGCACCTGAAGGTATAGTATTCTTCATTTGCAATGGTAAAATTGACGATATATGCTTTACCATCGTCCTGCCATTTATCATCAAAATAACAATCTGCTCCAAGAGCATGATAAAGAGACTTCATAATAACTGACTTCCCGCGGTCAGTACCATCAACAGGACTCGATGTGATAATATTTTTCCCTTCAGCAAATTCAATAACTTTTGCTTTTTTCTCAGAGCTGGAAAAAATGTACAGTTTCTTAAAAATCATTTTACGCATTTCTTCCATCCTCCCATCTCTTCAAAATTAATATAAGGAACACATAAATCTGTTCACGAGAATATTCGACCGAAAAAGAATCTCCAAAATTCTGGAGCAAAACATCAATAATCTCTTCAAATTCCTCTGGCAGATTTTCAATATTACTGTCTATATAAGAAGAGATTTCTCTCTCTTTATTTTTTAGCTCATTTGATCTTACTGACGCTTCTAAAATATGTACAAGCGCAGTTTTCAGCTTCCTGCGTTCTTTCACTGAGTATTTTGACTCAATATATTCTTGTGCCTGTTTCACTCCATTATCAGTGTTATCAACATATTGATTCAGCATCATGTCCAGCTGGGCTTTTGTTATTCCTTTATGCAAAATTAGCTCGTCATAATCATCCGACTTTAATTCGTAGCAAGCCTTTGCATCAACTGTGTCTCGAATAAGCCGATACAATGCATTAGGTTTGATTGGTTCGCAATTCTTAATTTTTTCAAAGCACCCGGCGATTTTTCCTTTAATATCGTTCTCTGGGTCCAACAAATTCATTGAGGTGTATATATAATGGACATTAGAAATATCTATATCATCTTGTTGTAATTCCGTTTTAAGTGCATCGCATATCTTTTTTTGCGTAGCTTCATCTAAATCACAAAATTTTAATACCTCAACATCAGAATAAACTTTCTTATCAATTTGAAAGAAAGCATTTGACACCAGCGCAACTTTCATACTTACTTGTTGGTCAGATATGTTTTTCAGAAGATATAATCTTCCTATGATAGATTTACCGGTGTTTTTGTCCGGCTTTGAAATAACGGTAAATTTATACGGTGACTGGACTTTATGAGTTTTTATTTGATAAAACTCCAAGGTATCATCAAAGTGTATTTCAATATCGCATTTATAATCAAAAACAACACAAAAATCCGGCTTATCATATAAGTCGAACATTTTGCTAATTCCCCATAGCATTTCAAGGCGGAAACGATTTTTACTTGCCGCCCCGGATAGATCATACGGTATTGAATTGTATACGCTTATTACACCCAAGACAGCCACCGCCTAGCTCAATTACTTTATCCATTTCAACGCATCATTTACCCTAAATTATTAGCGCAAATAAAATGAGAACTTCTATATTATACCATATATCTAAGGGGAATTTGTAGAATTTTCTACTAATTTCAAGCTCTGCTTGAAAGCCTTTCAGTCATCTTTCAGTGATTTTATTTCTGAAATAATGTTATTAAGAGGGTTAGATTTCTCCGCTTTATCTCTTAAAACTAAAAGGTATTCTTCGATTATTTCCTTTGATTCGGGATCAGCTATTGTAGGCAGAAGCTCATTCAGGTCATTGATATATTTCTTTAGGTTCTGGTATTTAAACCATTCTTCCATATGGTGATCTATATTCTGATGAAATTTAACTCGCCTTTGATTTTTCGCTTCTATTTTTTGTTTTTCTCTTGAGTTCTCCGCTTCGATCTCACGTAGCAGCTGCTCTTCCTTTTTTCTTTTTTCATATTCCCGTTCTGAAATATATTTAGTAATTGCAGCTTCATTTGCAATTTTGAATAGGGATATGAAAATTTCACCCAATTGCTTTTCAAGCGGTTCATTTAAAGAATCCTGAAAATGCAGCCTTTTGGTACATTTTTCCCTAGTCCGATTGTCAGAGATTTCAGCAAAACCAATTTCCAGCGACCCGCTGGGCAGCTTTTCATACATTGGTTTGAACTCTGTATTTAAAATAACTTCTTTAGGCTCCAGCAACTTGGTTCTTTGCTTTATCATGATTTCATTCATATCGAAAATGAAGTCATGATTAAAAACCATGAATGTGGCATTGTCCTTGTCACCACGGTTAACAATTACCTTTCCGCCTAATTCACTGACCAGGTTGATTAAAGTGTTCATTATTTTCAGTGCTCTATTGGTTTGTTTCTCCGAGACTGATATCGGCAGAACGGCTATGTTATCACGATAGGGCGTTTTATGATGGACAGTCCAATAGAGATCGGTATATCTAAAAATATCATGAAATCTATGTTCTTCATCTCTTGCTTTTCTATATTCAATTTCTTTCTGATATTCAGCTATTAATGGGTTATAATTATCGATTTTCTTGGGAACTTGAATTTTTTTACACCATTGAATAAAATTTTCTTTCGATTCTGGAGTTAAAAGCTCTATTCCATCCGTACTCTCAAGCTCGCTGTCTGTTTTTTCGGAAATATCTTCAATTTCGATAATATGCTTTTTATCCTCCGCATGAATAGTTTGCTTTATTATTTTCATAGGTGGCAACTTGGGCTTCGGAGCCGATTCCTTACCTGCCTGGAGCTTTGCCCAATGGCCTACAGGCGGCAGGGGTATTTCAAGCTTTATACATCTTTTACGCAATCCATTATCAGACAAGCCATAGCGCTTTGCGATGGTTGTCATTGGCTCACTCCATACCTCGTTAAAAAGCTTTTGCCGTTCCGCAAGAAAATCATCTTCATTATACATACTTTTGCTCCTCTATGCGGAATGAGAATCCTCCTCTGAGGAGGACATCGACAAGCTCCTCCAGATCCTCGCTGCCAGCTACGCTTTCCGGAACAAAATAACGGGGCAAATTATCATTAAAAAGTGCAGAAATGCCGCCAAGAAAATCTGAATATTTATGGTAGCCATGTGAATTTAAGTATACATCGTCTTCTTTTCTTATTTCGCTGAAAATGCTATAAACATCATGAATATTGGACAAGTGTATTCCCAATATGCTATTTCTTATTTCACTTAACTTGTCTAATTTCTCTTCGAGTTCATGTCCATAGCACTTCTTTTTAAAAAGCGAAGAGATATCAACTGCAAGTTTTAAATGGTATTTCCTCTCTTTTACTGTCCTTCTTATATTTAATATGTCCTCAACCGTCTGCATTAGGTATTTTGGTTTTGAATGGTACCTCTCAGAGCCGTTAACAATAACAATTTTCAAATCGGAATATTTTCTCATAGCTTTTTCTAATATACTATATTTTTGAAAAAATTCTTCTTCGCCATAGTTGTTTGATCGTATCGGCGGAAAAATCTCTATTACAGACGGGGCGCAATATTTTGAAAATGTTTCATGCAAATTACTGATTACGCTCTTTAATTCCTTTTCATCCTTCCATATCACATCATTATCCTTATTATATGATAGCCTGAGAATGTAGGATGTTCCCGGATTGTTACTTATGAAACCATCGTATGTTTCAATAAACGATTTACTGCATGGAACATCCGGCGGATATGCAATATCTTTAACTTTTACCGGAATCAGAGCGTTAATGTTTTTTACTATTTTAACCCTTTGGGTTGAAATACAAAGATTTACATATTCAGACCAGTAATCTGAATCTTCTACATTATCAAATATCCAATCGTACATCATGAGCATTTCCAGTTCACCCTTTTTGCCTTCGATAAATGGACGATTACAATTCTCTTGGTACACTTCATCGATTGAAAAGGGATTATTGTTGTATCGGTGATTATATCGGTTAATGCGATAATGCGTTTCAGACTTGCTATCATATTTTCTTTCAACATACCGCTCATTGTACTTCCACATATAGCCTTCTGTAAATTGAATTATGTTTACTTTATATTCCCTGTATGCACTCTTAACCCAGTCTATCAGCGAATCGTCGAGGAGCCTGTAGCTTGAGAAAGAAGGCTTTTCTGTTTCATTATCTTTAATCTCTTGTGCTAATACTGCTAAGTCCTCTTTAAAATTTTCAACGCCAATCCCTTTTACCTTTGAACTATTGCAAAATGCATCAACCGCACCCTCATAGTCCTCTTTGCAGTAAAACAAATCATAATACTTCAAATCAGATATGTAATTTTTTAATGTTCGGTCTATGCGGCTTTTGTATTCCTTATAATACCGGGAAATAAAATCTTTGCTTTTAGGATATGAGGCTCCAATTTCCTGTTCTATTTTTAAAAGAGTTTGTTCAACCTTGATATTTTCGTAGTCATATGCTTCAGGATTAAGGTAGTTGTTAAAATAATCCATAACATACTTTATTACTGTCGTCATGTTTTCGGCATGATTCTGAAAATTGAATTCATCCAGCTTGTCCTTTTTCTTCATCTGTGAAATATACTGCTCAACAGTAAGCATTCTTCTACCTCCTCAACATGACAAACGTGCACGCAAAACCGCCATACCAATTAACGAATAAGGATTTTCATTCTTGATTGCGCTTCCCTATATACATCAAGTAAGCCCTGATCCAAAATCGATAAAGCTTTTTCCTTGATTTCTTTTGGAATACAATAAGCCGCCTCTGCGATGCTGCCAGTTATCGCCGCAAGAGTGTCGCTGTCACCGCCTAGTGAAATTGCATTTCGTATAGCGTCTTCAAAATCAACGCTTTCTAGGAAAGCAATTATCGCCTCGGGTACTGTTTCCTGGCAGCTCTCATTAAAACGGTAATTGGGGCGTATTTCATCAAGGGATCGGTTTAAATCATAGCCATATTTATTCTCAATATAAGCCTTAATCTCTTCTTTTGTTTTTCCCATGCGAGCAAGGAATATGGCTGCAGCTGTTGCCTGAGCCCCCTTGATTCCCTCCGGGTGATTATGCGTTACAGCAGCACTGATCTTAGCATATTTCTCTACCTCTGTAAGAATATCGAAAGCCCAAGCCACCGGTGAAACCCGCATAGCCGATCCGTTCCCCCAGCTGTTATATGGATTGATGTCGTCGGAAAACAGCCAACTGCCAAAACGTCCGCCATATCCTGAATCAGGGTATAAACGACCATATTTTTTCATGGCGGCAATGAAATCTTCATCATCGCCGCCATTCATCAATCCTTCTGCAATTGCCAGTGTCATTACCGTATCATCAGTAAAGAAACATCCTGGGCTGAATAGAGGAAAGTCCTTGGTCTTTATATTGTTCCACTCATAAACCGAACCTACTATATCTCCAATAATAGCACCAATCATGATTATCTCCTGCCGCCACGTTTCTTGAAATCCTCGTCGATACGTTCCTTCCAATTTTCAGATATCGAGCGGTTAGCACGTATACTGCTTACAGTTTCGCTGATCACTTCATAATTTAACAACGTACCTTCACTGTCTGCATTATAATTTGTTGCCCTGTCTTTGCTAATGCCGAAACGTTCAGCAGTTGAAACGGCATCTATGTTAGCGCCAAGAAAGATAAACTCCCAGCCATATTTGCTTTTTTGATGCTCAATCATTTGGCGCACTTTACCATAGCTGTATTCACGGCTTGCGTTTTCCATACCGTCTGTAGTTATTACAAACATTACATGCTCGGCACGCTCATCTTCGGCGGTATGCTTCTGGACATTTCCTATCTTATTTATTGTCTTACCCACTGCATCCAGCAATGCAGTATTTCCGCGTACATAATACTCCTTGTCTGTAATAGGAGCTATCCCCCGAAGATTTATGCGGTCATGCAGCAGCTCATACTTGTCATCAAATAAAACTGTGGTAATAACAGCCTCACCGGGTTCCTTTTTCTGTTTTTCAAGCATGGCATTGTAGCCGCCAATTGTGTCACTTTCTAGACCGCTCATAGAGCCGCTTCTGTCAAGAATAAATACCAGTTCATTCAAATCTTTTTTCATAATGTTTTCCTCCAAATCATCATTTATTGTGATTCAAGGATAACATTTCTTATTTTCTGATCGGTCGCATGACAAGCGACAAATTGTTATAATTTTGGAATTATCATCTGCATCTTTAATCCTGTGGCATCGGTCTTAATCTCGTCCGCATCAGGTACTGTTGCACTTCTTCCTTCAACAGCAAGTCTTCCTACAAGAGCCAAGCAAACTGCATCCACAACATCATCCCTGTATTTTCTAAAAAGCGGATGTTGAGTAACATCCACCCGGTCAATCCCGTATTTTTCAAGAATCTCCAGTCGCTTTTCAATGCCTTGTTCTTCTGATTTTTTCTCCATAACTGGATTGCCGCCGTTTAACAAGGCAAAGCAAACTTCGGGATGACTTTCATGCAAAATATTTTTCCACGTTTCGTTTTCCTGAAGGAAAATATCAATTTCATTCACTGCGTCACGAATGCCCATAGTCATATAATTTGCTCCAGCATTGAGCGCTTTGCTTATATTCCAAGCGTCTGCTACCGTTTTTGCCCTTGCCACACTTCTAAATGGAACCGGAAAAATCGAGGACGATTTCCCTTTAAGGATTTTGCGCGCTGTATTTTCCGGTCGATGTGCCGCTTCTTCTCTGCTGTCTGCAAGACCTATTGGAATATCTATTATGAATTTGTCAGCTGTTTTATGTGCATCAAGCACATCGGCTATTCTATTATATCGTTCAATGCTGCATAGCCACACGCCGGAGGTGTATCGCCCGTCCGGCAGAAAGCAATAGCCGCTGTACTGGGGTTCATGGCTTTTCATATCCAACGCATCAGTCGGCCGGATCTGCGAGAGCTGGAGCCGGGCATGATCAGACAGAATTTCCGGCTTCGCAATCCCAAGCACATCGCTTCTGTTCCAGCGAACCAGTTCTCCATCCTCTAGTGAAACTGTGAAGACGGACCGTCCGATGGGATTGGGATTGCTTCCGTTTCCACCGGTGCAATAGCATAGCTGATGCTTTGCGTTCCGCTGATCGCCCGGCAAGGAGGAAGGCCGGAGTAAAATAACCCTGCCGCTGATGGGCATGTCATATCCGGTTTGCAGGCAGTCCTCTTGTGTGAATAACTCTTTCTCAGTCAAGTCGAATCGGCTCCTTTCTTTTTTCGATTATGTCCAGCAGCTTTGCGGCGATGGATATCAATGTTTCCTCCGGCATATCGCGGATGGCGGCACGCACAAATGCTTCCACTGCCTCCGGCGATTGGTCGCCAATCTCAATAAGATCAACCTTTTTTGCCGTGATGACGCCCTTATGGATTCCGAGGCGCACGATATCTCCATGCTCCATTTCGGCAGCAGTACGAAGTGCCTTCGGAATCAATACACGCCCCTTGTCGTCTACGATTTTATAAATGGGCTTTGCTTTCATACGAAGTATCCCTCCTTTCTCATAACGTCACGAACGGTGCTGGGGTCTATGCCAAGATCCTCGAAGAGCCCGCGTAGCTCGTCTGGCAGACGATCAAGGATATCCGACGCAGCGATGACAATGGCACCCTCGGCACAAAGGACATCCAAGTTGCTGTATAATGGGATGTCCGCAGACTCCAGCAGTTCGTGGGGTATATGCAGTTCGTCCTCCGGGAGTTCATATTCCGGAGAAAATTTCTCGTCATCCTTCTGCAATTCAAAGAGAGGGACGGCAATCTCCACTCCCTCAGATGTGATAAGAACCAGAGGGCAGTGGTGATTTACTTCCTCCTGCACCATCATGGTGAGGCAGATCTCATCCCCGGGATTCAGCCCGGCATTGCCTACGGCTTCTGCAGGAATAACAATCTGGCCATTTTTGTCTACCTCAGACTTCATTTTAATAATTTTCATTAAGGTGTTCCCCCTTTAAATTAACCCCCGTGATGGGGTTATAGTTGTGGGTCAAATAACAGTTCGGAGTCGAAAAGATTCATCTGGGACGGCATATCACTCAGCCTTTCGGCAGTGTCGTAGTTAGAGATCAGGACTTCAGCGTATTCGCATCCATTGTCATAGCGCTGGGCAAGGTTGTTGATGCGGCTGACCGCTTCAATATTAAAGTCCTTGTACAGCTCGCGAATGAATTCACAGTCGTTATAGCTGACGAGCCATTTCCCCTGGCAGGGTGCAAGAGTGTCCCGCAAACGATAGTGATCGTCTTTTTTAAATTCCACGGCGTAGTGTCCTTCCGTCTGATAATATGGCGGGTCGCAATAGATGAAGGCATTTTCACGGTCGTACTGCTTAATCAAAGCTTCAAAGTCTTTATTCTCAATGACAGTATCCTTAAGCCTCCGGCTGCCCTGCCAGAGAAGATGAAAGGTTTTCCGGATATCAAAGGGCTGGCATCCGTAGCTGGTGCAGCCGCTTCCGTAGCTTAACCGGATGAGACGGTAAAAGGCGGCGGCGCGTTTTACATCGTTCATCTGTGCATTTTCCAGAAGAATAGGCTTTATTTCCTCAAACTGAGGTTCATTGAGAAATCTCTGTGCGATCTCCAGCTCCTCCCGCAGGTACTCGTTTGTGAATTCCTCCTTCTCCAGATATTTTTTCAGGACATTGAATTCGTCGCGTCCGTTCAACGGAAAGAAATTCAGCTCCTTGAGAAGAGCAAAGGGGCGGTCGCGGACGCATCGGAACAGATTTGCTAGGTCTGAATTGAAATCGTTGTAGACCTCCATAGCGGCGTCCGGAGGCCGTCCAAACAGCACCCAGCCTCCGCCGCCGAAGACCTCAATGTACCGTCCGAATTCCTTCGGCATACGCTGATAGATCATATCCCGCAGAGCCTTTTTGCCGCCCACCCAACTGATAATGCTGTTCAATATGTCACCTCCCTTTGCCCCGGCGGCTGATTTTTTCAACGTCGGTTCTCATGCAGGAACCGTCAGAACTCCAGCAGATAAAACCGACGCCGGGATAAGGGCAGCCGACACAGCGAGTTGTATCTTCAGGCAGAGGCAGGGAATGCTTTGCAGGTGGAGCGTTTTCTTCGGCTCCTGTTTTTTCTTCTGGTGTTACATCATGCTTCATAGTTCAGCTCCTTTCTCGGAAAACAAAAAAGGCGCTGCCTTTTTTATAAAGACAACGCTTTCTCGTTCTTTATTTAGTTGTATGGCTCACAGCAATCTGCTGCAACAAAAAAGCGCCCTTCAGCTTCATAAGAAACCAAAAAGCTCTATTTGTCTGTTCACATTTTCATTCATCCCATCACCTGACCTCCGTATCCAAGGTCGGACGAGCTGTTTTTCATCTCCTGTTCAAGCTTTAATGAATAGTTTTCATGATTCCAGAAGCTGACGTAGATCTCGCCGTCAGGAGTTTTAATGGGACGCTGTTCGAATCCTTCCCCATACCCGTCAGAGTTCTGACCGCACACATAATCCATAAGCGCAGCGGTTTCTTCTCCGGTAAGAGTCTCCTTCAGCCCGGCGGTCATGACTCCCCACAACTCGCCATCAACAACCTCCACTGTCGGGTACAGACTATACACCTTTTGCTTGAGAGCTTCGTCGTGAATGTACTCAGCAAGACCTCGGTCATTTTCGAAATGTCGGTTCTCCTTGGTGATAGCAGCGAGGATTTGATCCTCATACGCCACGGCCTCCCTTGGTGAGATATCTTCCCTCTCATCCTCCATACAGTCATACTGAGGATAGCAGAAAATCTTCAGAGGGAAAAAGATACGCATTGTTTCATTTGCCATTTTGACTTCCTCCATTCTATTATCTTTGAGTCCCTAAAAAGGGCATAAAAAAAGCGGGGGTATCTTCGTTAGAAAACACTCCCGCTGATTTTCAGGAACAGTTATATTCAATTAAATAAATTGATATTTGTCGAGCACAGTAAAACCTTTTTATTCTTCCTGCTTCATTTGTTCCATTCGATAAATTTATTTAGATGCATATATACTTTCATTTCCATTCGAATCAATTCTTATTAGCCGTACACCTATGAAATCCGGATTATCTCTGTAATCGTTAAACACGTCCCACGCATTATCGAAACCTGAAACACCTCTTGAACCAGAACCGTAATGCTCAATTTTCCCACCATTTTTGATCATTTCTTTTACTGATGTTGTTTGATCATCCCATTCAACTCTATATCCGTAGGAGTCTTCATCTGGATTTGCTGATGATTCTAAAAATCTCATTCCTCTTCCCATTTGCATTTCACCTCCTCATCATATTTGTTTCTACCTTGTTCTTAAATTCCTGTTTGTTTATGTGTTCTATACTGTCCTTTATCATCTTATTGTCCAGCTATGGGAAATTCAAGCATGGACTCTGAAATACCGAATGTCATCTATAAATACCCCTAAAAAACGGGGCCAAAAAATACAATTTTCGGCCCTGTTTTTTGCCCATTTTTTGCTCCAAAACCACTACATATAGTGGTTGGCCTGCCTTATTTGCCCTTCAAACCACTATTTGTCATCAGAACTATACTCTCAACGTGTGCCGTCCAAGGAAACATATCCACTGGCTGCACTTGCATAGTTTGATAACCCAGGCTATCCAGTATCCCCAAATCTCGGGCCAAAGTGGCAGGGTCGCAGGAGACATAGACTACCTTCGGTACACAAGCTTCCTGTATTGCCTGTAGTACTTTTCTCGCAACTGCGCATCCTGGCGGAAAAGCTGATGAAAGCACCACAAAAGACGAAGCTGCTTATCAGCATCAGCGACGGTCAGCCAAAGGCTATGCCGTACTATACCGGTGAGACTGCCATAACTGATATGAAAGGCGTGATACAGGAATATAATCGCAAAGGTATATTATTTCTGGCTGCTGCCATTGGGCAAGATAAAGAAACCATTTGTAATATTTACGGGCAGGAACGCTTTTTGGACATCACCGATTTACGACATCTTCCGACTCGGTTGGTTCAAGTCATCGCTAAATATCTATATCAATGATAAACTCAGAACACCTTGGAGGTGACTAATGTGGATTGCACCAAGGTTGGGCGTTTAATTTTTCAGCTGCGAAAAGAAAAGGGTCTGACACAGCAGCAGGTTACGGATTTGCTAAATATCAGCAATAAGACCATATCCAAATGGGAGTGCGGTTTGGGTTTCCCCGATGTTTCGCTATGGTCTGAGCTTGCGGCCGTACTGGGGGCAGACATTCAAAAAATGCTGGAGGGGAAACTTGATCCCAACCTACCTGACGTGGGAAAGATTGATAAAACTCAATTCTATGTATGCCCTGCCTGTGGTAACATTCGGACGAGCACCTCCATCTCCTGCTGCGGACGAAAGCAGCGGCCTTTAAACCGCTGCCTTACACTGCAGAACATGAAATTACAGTACAAGAAATGGACATAGACTACTATATTTCTATCCGTCATGATATGATGAAAGACCACTATATCGCATTTGTGGCGTATGTGCTTTACGACAGGGTGCTTCTAATCCGCTTGTATCCGGAACAAAGTGCAGAAGCCCGTATTCCAATGATGAAAATAGGCGGCGACTTATATTTGTATTGTACAAAGCATGGTTTGCAGAAATATACCGACTCTTTTAACCGATATCTGTAAACTCAATGTCATTAAGTTAAGAACTCACAGTGCCTCTGTAAAGCTAAAACCCGTGCTTGCAGAGGCACTGATTTATTATTTTAGCAATTACTGAATGTTTTAAGGCAACACAAAAACAGGTGCCCGTAAGCATCTGAAAAAGATTATATGAAATTGGTTCAGATAATTCTATAGTTAAGACTCATAGCAGAAAGATGCTTTTGATATCTTGGAAAATTTCGGCCAGTACGCACGGGTGAAGTACATCGCAAGAGCATTTGCAGCAGAACCGCTTCGCTGGTCATATTATACAAAAACTGCTTACACCACAAAAACGCAGCAGAAAAGTTTATCCGAACTTTATTATCCTTAAGATCACGAAAACGCATCAAAAGTGACGAAAAATTATATAAAATAAGCTTAGAAAACACTTCTTGAATGACAAATTGTATTTTCTTGCTGTGGATGCTGGCCAATCCGATTGTGTATTTTAACTCTCGAAATGATGTTTCTATTCCCCAACGCATTTTGTAGAGGTGTTTAATCTTTTCGGCTGGGAAATTAGCAGCTGGCAAATTTGTATATATGGTTTCATATAAACCTGATGAAATCATAAATCGCACTACACGGAAATTCAAATCATACATTTTATTTGACTTAGGCTCTATGTAGTCAAATGTTGCTTTAGGTGGAAGCCAACGGTATTTGCAAGGGTCCTGCTCAAATAATTTTCGTGTCTCTTTCGTTTGCCTACGGGTTAAGGTTATGCTCACAGGCATATCAAACTCCTTGGAATCCGGAAGTGCTATCTTTGTGATAATTCCATAGGATTCTTTGGCTCTTAATACAAAATGCCATCCCTTTTCTTTAATATGAGCCATAGTATTAAACGATTCATATCCCCGATCCGCTACAATAATAGTTTTGTCGCTTATCTCCAAACGATCTACCATTATGGCTAATGCTCGATGTTCACTCATATTTCTTTTCATTTGCAAGGATGCGTCGCTATAGACATGGCTGAGCAAGTCATATACAGCATCCAAGTGTGCAAGATTATACCCTTTTTTATCCGTTTCATTCGTTTTGATGTATGTTTCGGGATCATTTGCATTGGCTGGTAATCTTAGATCAGAACCATCAATAGCAAGGACACGGTATCCACTGTAGTATGAATTCATAGTGCATTCTTTAGCAAAGCTATGGAATATCGATTCAAATGCAGCAGGCAATAACTTGTTTCTCTGTTGAACAAATGCTGAAACAGTTGCTGTATCGGATGCATAATGGAACCAATCATACATTTCTTTGCGCAGTGTATTTCCTCCCATAGAAATCAAGAGCTGGATCATTGTATCCATGCTAAGTTTCCGATTCCTGGTAAAGTCTTTTCCAGGCCTAAGGACAAATTCATCTTTCGATTCAGTTACATGAGAGATTGCAAGCTTTAATTTTTGCTTTATTTCCTCTGGTGACCATTTTTTGTTCATTTGGAGGCCTCCTTTGAAAATGCTTTCAAGGCAAAGCCTCCGATTTTTGATAATTTGTCAAGCCTTTTTCTTTATTTTTTTACTGTCTGGTCACAAAAATAGTCCCAGTCTAATAGCAGAGCTTGCTTTGGACTGGGACTATTCTTTCTTAACTTAATGACATTG
>NZ_FRAR01000043.1 GCF_900142375.1 Desulforamulus aeronauticus DSM 10349
TTTCATTTTTATTAGGAATTTGGTTATTCCGGTTTGGAAATTATCATGCTTTATTCAGTATGGCCAAAAAAATTGGCTAGTTTCTCGACAAACTGCAATAACTCCGGTAAAACGGAGTTATTTTTATTTTTGACCTAAATTACTATTGCATGGTGTTACTGATTGGGTTATAATAACATTTGTCAGTAAGATAATCACTGAATAAACTTAAATATGCGGCAATGGCGGAATTGGCAGACGCGTAAGATTCAGGTTCTTATGCCCGTTAGGGTGTGGAGGTTCAAGTCCTCTTTGCCGCACCATTTTATTTTTATAGACAAAAGACAAAAACGCTCAAATATGAGCGTTTTTTTGGCATATTGCAAGTATAAAACGTTCCAATATGTATAAATAAGAACCAACTAAACCTCCACCGCTTACTTGCCCGTGACCTATAAGGTTACGACCTTTAGGTTATGCCCTCAAGCCAAATTTTTCTATCCAGACTAATGCAATGGTTTGTAATTAATCCCCAAGATATGGGAGGTTGTTAAAAATGTTTAAAAAAACCAATAGTTTTATTGCCGGCGTAGCTGTTACTTTAGTTTTTACAATGATGGTGGGTGTTGCAACCTACGTTCCGATGCGTACTGTTGCAAAAGCCTTTGGAGAATCAATGGATGAGCCAATGCAACTGGCAAACTTAGGTTTTGATACGCATTATTCTCCGCTCTCCGATATCAATAGCGATCGGATCGTTGAAAAAAAGCTTGATAAAAACAACATTGAGAATAATGGCATAGTTTTTGAGAAAACAACCGGCTATGAAAAGGCTGTAGCTACGCATGATTTTTCTAAGCTTTTGATTGATGAAAAGGGAAATTACCTTACCGCAGGACAAATAGAACAAGCTGATGGCTATCAGGATATTTGTATTGTTAAATACGACAGCAACGGTAAGGAAATAAACAGACATACCTACGGCGGCAGTGATTTTGATACAGTACATGAAGCTAAATATAACCCCCAGATGGGCCTTGTCATCGCCGGGATCAGCCAATCTAAAGACGGTGATTTTGCCAATGACTCCAATTCACCTTTTGTTGCCTGTATAGATGCGCAAACGTTAAAAATTAAGTGGGTATATCCTGTTCAAATTGCCGACTCTGTTTATCATGTTACGGATCATGCAGTATTTGTGGTTCACAACGAAAGTAAATGCTATCGTGGAACCGGAGATAGTAAACCATCCCTCGTAAAATTAAATAATCAGGGACTGAAGGTTTGGCAAACAGAACCTCTTGAACAACGGATACATAGTATTGCTGAGCTTAATGACGGTAAAATTATTGTTGTCCAAACATTCATTAATAATGGTGGAGCAATAACCTGTTACAGTAAGAACGGAGAAAAGCTTTCTAAAATGAAAGCGGACAGCTATGGTGACATAGCTCCAACAGATGATGGCGGATTTATGATCGTATCCGTGCGTAATAAAAAAACCGTTCCACAACCTATGTATATTTCCTCTATTTGGTATGACACGGAAACCGTTGTAACCAAATATGATCATCTTTTCAATCTACAATGGCGTAAAACCTATGATAGTGTTAAAGATGCTGTTGGCATGGATAAAGTTATACCCCAAAGTGACGGGAGTATCATTATTGATGTTACTTAAAATGGACTGTTGTTGGTACACCTTCAAATCCCCCGTTTGTTATAACCGAACCGTCCCACAGCTGATGGCTGACGGCAAAGGGCTAGGCTGAAACTACCGTTTCAGCCTAGCCCTTTGAAATAGTATTAGCTTATTTTTTGATTTGATTACCGCCAAGATTTTTTAAACTTTACTCTACATATTTCTCGCCAGACCTAACTTTAGCGTTAATTACTCCTACCAGGAACATCGTGGAGAAAACATGATACAACTCACCCACTACCCCTTCCACCGAACCCTCTTTGTGGGCTAAGGGTTGTTTTAGTACAATTTCAAAATGATATCTCTCTTCCATCCGTCGGATAAAATCTTTAATTAACCTTTCTCTTGTTTCGCTATCCGCTAGTTCATGCCAAAGCTGCTCGGAAGTAACCTCACATTGTAAAATTTCCTTGGCTAAAAGGAGAAAGTCCTCACGAAACTTATAAAAGGTGGGTTTACTGGTGCCGCTTATCTTCACTTTTACATTCAACCTCCTGTTTTACGTGCTCATCTATATTATAAGTTTGAACAGGAAGTTTTTTCAAGTCAAACAAAACACTCTGATTTTAAAAGATACCTAATTTTGATTTTCAAACTAATACAAACCGATCTTAAGAGTAACTTATCCTAGGAAAACTTCGATAAAATTAAAACTAAATACCTCCCGGCAATCCGTTTACCGTAAACTAAAAAAAATGGGTATACAGTATTAAAATAAGGTCGCGAATAAATAAAAAACCGGCCCAAAGGGCCGGTTGGACTACCATTTCGTTATTTCAGGGCATTTCATCTTTAGTAAATTAAAAGAAAAGGGTGCAAAATATTTTTCTTCGTTTGTACATTTGTCGTTAAGACAGACTAATGCAGGTATGGCTTCCGCATGGCAAACTGCAACATCATCCTTAACATCAATACTGACTAGGGTTTCCACAAGAGTTTCACCACAAACAGGACATTGTTTAATAAACTGAGGCATTATAGCATCCCCTCCAACTGTTTATGTAGGTTCCAGGGAAACGGAAACTAACTGAATATTTAGTTAGGTTAATTCTGCTTTAAATTATACTCCTAATTCCTAGTAACTTCAATATTAGAATGTCATATTTATTTACTATTATGTCATATTAAAAGATCCCTGTCCGGATTAGACAGGGATCCTTGGGAAGGCAACCTCATACCTTTCCCCGGGTATCGGTTTTTCCAGTGGTTTTGTTGATACCTTTGCCCGTTAACTTTTCCGCGCATCCCACAAGCGACGGGTAGGAATTTGCTTTATCATATCCGCTATTTTCCCGGAGTATGCCGACCAATGGTTGTCAATTGCTAGTGAAGTAGTTTATCTGCAAATTCATTAATACTTGGATAATAATCTAATTCCTTTACTCTAAAAATACTTTTATGTTTAGACAGTAATGTTTCCAGTTGATATCCCACCGCACTATCAATTACTACGACCCTATGCAATTTGCTGTTTTGGGTAATAGCTTTACGAAACATCCAATTAGATCGAAAATCGGTAGTCGGAAAGGAATAGCCAATCACAATGATCTCCGCTGCCTGTTCCAACCTTTGTTTCGCCTCTTGCCACAAATCGGGTATAAATGGTATAGATTGATAATTTTTTATCAGAGTGGGTGGAATAATCACTCTGCTTAATCGCTGACAGCAATGTTCCGTGGTGCATTTTATTAAATTAGCCATACCGTTGATAATCATACTATGACCCTTGTCATCACTATGATCATAGCTGTAAAGCTGCCCACACCGAGGGCAAAACAACCAATTTAACGAACCATGCAGTTTATAAAGATGAACATTGGACGGAGGATCTTCTGTGCCCTCATTTCTCTCTCTTCGGATTATCTTTTGGCAAGGGATGCCGTAACCATCCCGGATATGCCAATAAGCCTTTGCATCTTTTAAATTGCTTAGGGCATAGTCCATCAGTAGCTCATAATTAAAGGAGATAATTGTGTCCCCAGGTTGAAGAGATTTTGCAATGGCACGGTGATGAGGACAGGGCTCTCCATACAGAATCTTGTCAAAGGTTAATGCCATTAATAATAGATACTCTTGGTAGGCTTGGAGCAATCTATCTCGACCGAGCAGATCCTCTTCTATTTCGATAGTAAGTAGGGTTAGCACTTCTTCCATATCCAGGTTTGATTGGCCAATTTGCTCCCTTGATATCCCCCATAATTTTTCAATAAATTGAAAGATATGCTCATATTGAATTTTTTCATCTGCAAAATGACGATCCTTAATTTGGTGTATGTTAATAAGACGCATGGCCTTTTGAAAAAAATTTTTAGCTACCGGACTGGTTTCCTTTAAGTAGGACCCTTTATAGGATGCTGCTGCACCTGCTCCTAAAATATATACCTTGGACACTTACTTCCTCCCAATTCATTTTTCCTATGCTTAGTATGATTCCGACAAAAAAAAATAACCCTCGCTGGGTTATTTAGAGATTTATAGAAACAGTGCCCGAACAAATTGAGCTATCAAATATAGACCCGTTAAGATCAAAATGCCTTTCCCAAAGGCTTTGACTGCCGGAGAATCTGTGTCCTCTAACCAAGCCAAGGTTTCTTCGAGAATAGAAGGATGAATGGGTTTTACCTCTTGGGAACTTGTTAATTGATTTAACGGCAAATTCATACCTGCACCGTTCATCTATCACCACCTCCGAACATTTGTTTTGATTTATTGTATTGCAAACACTTGTTCTTGTCAATGCCAAAATAAAAAACCCTGTCAATAAATGACAGGATTTTTTACTAACTAATGCTTACCGTTAACCTGATACGGAATAATCCGCTTTTCCCAGGTACGCAGAGTAACCTGATGGTTTTTATTTTCTATCACGTATTGGGGCAGTACAGGTGTCTTGCCATAACCATTCGGAGCATTGATAATGTAGGTAGGAACAGCTAGGCCTGAAGTATAGCCCCTAAGTTGCTCCATAATTGCCATTCCTTCATCAACACCGGTAATAAAATGACGGGTTCCCTTTACTGCCTTGGCGTGGAAAATATAATATGGACGCACCCGAATTTTTAACAGGCTTTGATTTAGACGCTTCATGACGTCTGGATGGTTATTCACACCCTTGAGGAGTACCGCCTGGTTGCCTAAGACGACACCAGCCTTGGTAAGCATATCGCAAGCTTGTTTTGCCTCTGGAGTTACCTCTAATGGGTGGTTAAATTGAGAATTAATGTAAATGGGCGGATACTTTTCTAAGATCCGACAAAGCTCCGGGGTAATTCTCTGCGGCAAGGTAACAGGTGTTCTGGTACCAATTCTTTTGATTTCCACATGGGGAATCTTATCTAACTCACTAAGCAGCCAATCAATTTGTCGATCGGATAACAGTAATGCATCTCCGCCGGTAATGAGTACATCACGGATTTCTTTATTTTCCCGAATATACTGCAGGGATGCTTCCAGCACCTGACGGGACTTGTGGACATCAATTTCACCAATATTCCTGCGGCGCTGACAATGACGACAATACATGGCACATTGGTTGGTCACGTTGATAATGAGACGGTCAGGATAACGCCGGGTAATGCCAGGAGCCGGGGAAGTATATTCCTCTCCCATGGGATCTTCCACTCCGTAACAATCCTTTATTTCTTCTATTGCAGGAACTGCCTGCATCCAGATGGCTCCTCCCTGACCGCCCGCCATGGCCAGAGCCAGATAATAAGGAGAAACCGCCCAACGGTACTCTCTGCCAACCTTCTCAACAGCTGCTCTTTCTTCGGGTGAAAGCTCTGCTATTTGAGCGAGAACGTCTGCTTCCCGAACACGGTTGGCCATTTGCCAGCGCCAATTATTCCATTGCTGTTCACTTGCCTGAAAATATTGCATCAGTTTGCTTTTGGCGAGGCTATAAGCTTCTTGGATTTCAAAACCATTGGGAATATTCTTTTGATTTTCCAAATAATCGCTAATATGGGCTTTTAGCTCTTCTGCCCTTTTTAAAGCGATGGTTCTTTTGTCTTCTTTCGGTAGCCCTCTTTCTTGCCTCCAAACTACAGCCATTTAAATCTCCTCCCTTTCCTATTCGCCTACGAAGTTAGCTGACGGGTTCGGGTCGAAAGGTATAAACCCTACCTGCAAAACTCACAGGATTCACCCCAAAAAAGTCGGTTCCTCCGTTCCTATCCTGATAGGATTAAGCTATTTCTCACTGACAACATCATCCAAAAACAAAGTTGCCACAACTTATTATACCATGTGAGTTGTCTGATCGACAAGAAAAAAAGGTGCCTTCCAATGGCACCCTGGTATGGATTATTTTCTTATACGCGTACTAAGCCCTCTCTATCTGCAGGCTCAAGACGACCATAGATGATAAAGATATCGCCGTTTTCTATAATGGTATCTGCAGAGGGTTCTGTTATATCAGCTTTTCCTTTTCGCTGAATAGCCAACACCTTGCCGCTGCAAAAACCGCTGTTCGATAGTGACTGCCCCACCAGGGGAGAGCCAGGAAGTACCTTCCATTCTTCAATTTTATATAATTTAGACTCCAAATGAAGCGTATGCTCCATTAATTCCTCTAATACTTTCGAGATTTCGTGATTAAGCTGGTCTCTCTCCTTGACCAGATTGTGTAATTGTTCGTGCAAGCTGGCCAACACCCGGCGCTGATCAAAGTCATCCAAATATTTTTTGGCAGCTTCCACAGATTTAACAACCACCCCTACACCAGCTACCACTTCCACAATGTCTACTTCGTGGAGTAGCGTTAATGCCCGGCGAATGGTCTCCGGAGAAACATTATACTTCCCTGCCAAAGTAGAACGGCCAAAGATTTTCTGCCCTTCTTGGTACTCCCCCCGCAGGATGCGCTCAGCTAAGTTGGCAGCGATCGTAATATATCGCGCTAAATGTACTTCGTTGTTCGGCAAGATTAAACCCTCCACAAAGATGTATCTAAGGACCTATTATACCTCTGAACGCGAGATAAAAAAAGAGCTTCTTGACAAATACTAAGGCACAGGGAGGAATCCCTGTGCCTTAGTATTACCATTTAGAAATAAAGGTCTCTTTCGCCAGCTTCGATTTGCTTGAGTCTATCTTCCGTAATCTTACGGATTTGCTGATTGCCAATCTCCTCTAATTGTTGACGAATGGTTTCTTCTCCCACCGCTCTGGTTTCTGGAGAGGCATAATCAATAAGGTACTCTTTAAAGGTAAGAATGGCATTCGGTTGACAAACATTTTGAATTTCCCCGGTTTTAGCCAGAGCCATAAAACGGTCACCGGTGCGTCCTTTCCGATAACAGGCGGTACAGTAGCTGGGTAACCAACCAGACTGGCAAACCGAGCGCAGCACTTCATCGGGACTCCTGTGATCATCCACATAGAATTGCGGCGAGTCTTCTTCCCCGCAGCCACAGTTGCCTCCCTGGGCCTGGCACTGCTGACGTTCCAGTTCTTTTTGGTATCCCCCAACACCGGTACAGGAGCCGGCGGAAATTTGAGAAATTCCATAGTTTAACAGCATATCCCGATATTCAGGACGTTCACGGGTGGAAATAATCATACCGGCATAAGGTACAGCCAGACGAATAATAGCGATCAGCTTCATAAATTGATCATCGTTGACCAGATAGGGGAAGTTATCATAATTTACCCCACGGGCTGGCCGTATACGGGGTACTGAAACGGTGTGAGGACCCACGCCAAAGCGTTCTTCCAGATGTAAGGCATGCATCATCAGACCCATGACTTCAAATTTATAGTCGTAGAGACCAAACAGTGCACCAAAGCCTACATCATCAACGCCACCTAACATGGCCCGATCATGGGCAGTGGTATGCCAATCGTAATCAGCCTTAGGACCACTGGGATGCATCTCTTTATAAGTCTCACGGTGATAGGTTTCCTGGAACAGAATATAGGTGCCAATGCCTGCATCCTTTAGTCTTTTATAATTCTCAATGGTGGTGGCAGCAATATTAATGTTACAGCGACGGATGCTACCATTATCAAACTTAATACTATAAATGGTCTTGAGGCTTTCCAGAACGTATTCTATGGGGCATTCACCGGGATGTTCTCCGGCTTCCACTGCCAGGCGTTTATGGCCCAAAGATTCGAGGATTTTAACCTCCTGCGCCACTTCTTCCTGGGTCAGCTTGCGGCGTTTGAAGGTGTTATCCCGGCGGTAACCGCAATAGGTACAGTTATTCACACAGTGATCACTAATATAGAGAGGAGCAAAAAGTACTAACCGCTTACCATAAATTTTCAACTTAATTTCACTGGCCACCTGATACATCAAATCCAGCAGTTCCTGATCTTCATTTTGCAGTAAAATAGCCACTTCTTGCGGGGTTAAGCCCTTCGCTGCTCTGGCTCTTTCAATAATATCCCTAATCTGTTCCGGAGAAGCCTTTTTACCCTCTTCCAACATATTGTTTATTTGTTCATCATTAATAAAATCTGCAGGTTCCCATTGGTTGTTATAAACCTCCGCCTTGTTAACTGCCATTCCAATCACCTTTCCCTTTCTCCGGCTTAGAGGGCCGGACCATTCTTAAAATGCTCCTTAGGGCTGTCACCCCGTCCAGTACTAATTTGACGTCCTACTTCTTTCACCAATGAAGTGATTCTTTCGTGAGATTCATCTGCATCTTCCTTGCTGCCGGCCTTTTCCGGGTAGATTTGATACATTTCCCGGTAAACCGCCGGTGAGAGGTTCGGCATAATGACATTAGCACCGCAATTCAAAGCAATCTGACGACCTGTCGGATGCAGAGTACCTACCGCTGTAGTGGCTGGCAAATGCGTTTTGGGCAGTACCAATCTTGCCACAGCCAGTGCCTTCAGAGTAAGTTTAAGATCGCCTGCAGGACTATCTTTTAAAGGAGTTTGATGATGGGGGATAAAGGGCCCAATTCCTGCCATCTCCACATCCAATTCCTTTAGCAGCAGAATATCCTCGGCCAACGTTTCTACCGTTTGCCCGGGTAGGCCTACCATATTGCCGGAACCCACCTGAAAACCCAATTCCCTCAGCCAATTAAGCCGCTTAATTCTTTCCTCCAAGGAAGTGCCGGGTCGCATTTTTGTATATAATTCCGGATCTGCTGTTTCATGCTTCAACAAATAACGATCCGCTCCAGCTTTTCTCATTAGTTCGTAATCTTCCCGACTCCGATCTCCTACACAAACCGTAATGGCAAAATCTCCCACTTCTTTTACTTGGCGAATCATGTCAGCCAATTGTTCCCCGCTGTAATGAAGATCTTCACCAGCCTGTAGGACAATGGTGCCATAACCTAATTCTGCTGCGTGTCGGGCTGCTTCAATGATTTCTTCCTGGGAAATACGATACCGCTTAATATCTTTGTTACTCCGCCGTAGACCACAGTAGTGACAGTCGTTCCGACAGTAATTAGAGAACTCAATAATCCCCCGCAGGTGCACTGCATCGCCAAGGTTTTCCTGTCTCACCCTGTCTGCCAACTGAAATAACTGTTCTTCTTCCTCACCTGGCAGCGCCTGTAGCAAAGTAACAATATCTTCTTTCGTTAGTTCATTACCATTCGCTGCTTTGGTTAACACTTGCGTAAATTGTTGCCGCAAAGGCTACACCCCCTTCTTCATGCCCAGCTGGTGCTATTCCTCATCATCCAACAATTCTTGAATCATGGGGAAGGGCGATAATACGCGTCTTAAAATCCCTTGGACATAAGCAATACATACACCATAATTCACGATGGGTACACCAGCCTGCTGTACCTGCATAATCCGGGACAACATTTCCCGGCGGTTGATCATACAAGATCCACAATGCACAACTAATTTATACTCTGATAAATCTTCTGGGAAACGGTGTCCACTGCTCCAGCTAAAATTAAGTTCGCCTCCCACAATTTGACGCAACCAGCGAGGAATCTTTACCGTACCGATATCGTCTTCCATACGATGGTGCGAACAGGCTTCGGCAATGAGCACCTTATCACCCGGCTTTAGTCTTCCAATGGCCTTGGCTCCCGCCACCAAGCTCTCGAGATCTCCTTTGTAGCGGGCAAACAGGATGGAAAAGGAGGTCAGGAGCACATCGGGCGGTGTATCTGCATCTGCTTTTAGAAAGGCCTGGGAATCGGTGATAACAATTTTGGGCTTTTTATTGAGGGTAGAGATGCATTCCTTTAATTCCCGTTCCTTTACCACATAGGCCATGGCATCGTGATCTAAAATATCTCGTATGGTCTGCACCTGAGGTAGTATTAATCTGCCCTTAGGTGCTGCCAGGTCGATCGGTACTACCAAAACGGCCAGATCACCGGGATTTAGTAAATCACCCACAATGGTTTGTTCATCCCAACTGGGGGGAGCCGTTTTCACCAGGGAGATCTTTAGCTCACCAATACCCTGTTTCGTTAATGCACTAACTGCCACCGGTTCCAGACCGAGCTTTTCTTTGATGTCTGCGAGATCTTTAGCCGTTACCGGGTGAGCATCTATCTTATTGAGTACCACTACCATCGGGAGTTTTTTCTCCTGACAGCGACGGGCGATATCTTCTTCAAACTCAGTAACACCGGCCTCGGCATCGATGACCAACAGCACCATATCTGCCTTGTTCAATATATCTAAGGAACGCTGCACCCTTAGTTGCCCTAGGTCTCCGGTGTCATCAATGCCTGCGGTATCGATAATAACCACCGGCCCCACCGGTAAAATCTCCATGGCTTTGTAGACCGGGTCGGTGGTGGTACCAGGTACGTTGGACACCACTGCGATATCTTGGTTTGTTAATGCGTTAATTAGGCTGGATTTTCCTGCATTTCTTCTGCCAAAGATGGCGATATGAAGTCTGTTTCCCCTTGGCGTACTGTCCATGCTTGTGGCCTCCTTGCTCTATATTGTTTTATCTTTCCGCTTGCCGGCTATGCCCGGCCTGGTTACTACTTCCGGCCTTAACAGCTGATCTAGTTCTTCCTCGGTGAACAGCTCCGCCTGTAAAATAACGGTTCTCACGGAAAGTCCCGTCTTGAGTGCGGTTTTGGCCAGTTCTGCAGCCACATCATAGCCTACATGGGGAGTAATCACGGTAATCATGCCGACACTGTTATGCAGATGAGCCAGACACTGTTCTGGCATCGCCTCGATCCCCCGAATACATCGTTCTGCCATTACATTCATAGCCTTCCCTAAGGTCTCCATAGCCGGCAGCAAGTTAGCTGTGATCAAGGGCAGAAAGGCGTTGAGCTCCAGTTGACCGGCCTGCACTGCCAGCGTAATGGCTAAATCCTGTGCCATGGCTTGGTAGGCTGCCTGGGTAATCATTTCCGGTATCACTGGGTTCACTTTACCCGGCATGATGGAGGAACCCGCCTGCAGATCCGGTAACCGAATTTCTCCTAAACCTGCCCTGGGGCCAGAAGATAGCAGTCTGAGATCCCCGGCAATCTTCGCCAAACTGGCAGCACAGGCTTTCACCAACCCAGAAACTTCCACAAACACATCGGCATTTTGGGTACCGTCAATCATATTTTCATTGCGTGCCAGGCCTAGCCCCGTTAATGACCGGAGACGTTCGATCACAGAATAAATATATTTACGTTCCGCATTTAGCCCCGTACCCACGGCGGTACCACCCAAGTTAACCTGGCGCAGCCTCTCTTCCACTTTGTAAAGACGCCAGCGGTCCCGGGCAATGGCCTCCGCCCAAGCGGAAAATTCCTGCCCCAGCGTTACCGGGACCGCATCCTGCATTTCGGTACGTCCTACCTTCAATACACCGGCAAACTGAGCTTCTTTTTCCTGCAGCACCCCTTGCAGGGTGGCACAGGCTTGAGATAAATGGGTCAGCAGCCTAATGGAAGCAATCCGTAAGGCTGTTGGGTAAACATCATTGGTAGACTGGGACATGTTCACATGGTTCAACGGATGCACCAGGCTATAATCCCCTTTGGTACCTCCCAGTATTTCAATGGCGCGATTGGCAATAACTTCGTTGACATTCATATTCGTAGAAGTGCCTGCACCACCTTGCAAGGCATCTATGATAAACTGGTCGGCAAACCTTCCTTCAGCCACCTCGGCAGCTGCTTGGAAAATTGCGTTACCAATGACCGGGTCTAGATTTCCGAGAGCCATGTTGGTCTCTGCTGCAGCCTGTTTTACCACGGCTACGGCTTTGATCAATTCGGGGTGAACCATCTGCCTGGAGATACTAAAATTTTCAGCAGCTCTCAGGGTATGAATGCCGAAGTAAGCATCCACTGGAATTTCTCTCGGTCCAATTAAATCCTGTTCGATACGGTAGGACAGCTCATTCACCTCCTAATATTTGGTACTCAGAGCCGATTTAACCTGAACTCCCTTGATATTCCCCAATTTTCCGGTCATCGCTCCAATTTCATCATTGGTGCCTTCAACAATGAGGGAGATTACCGATAGGCCCCTTTCTCTATGGGGAATGCCCATGCGACCAATGATAATCTCGGAAAAAAGACTTAGAATATGATTAATCTCTGGGGCTTTATTTCTATCCTCTATGACAATTCCCACCACACCAATACGACGATTCAACGATTATCACCCCTTAGAAAAACTTGCTTACGCCAAGTCTTCAGACGCCGGCGGAAGCTTAGTTTGCCCTTAGGCATATCGGTGAAATCCGATATGCCAAAAATAAAACCCGTATGTACCGGAGAAAGGCACATACGGGTAGTGTACACCCTACATGGTATACCCCTTGGGGCCAGGGCCATTGCCCTTCTCCTCAGGAAATATCCTACATTGTGCCCCCTCCAAACCAGGTCACCCCCGATTTGTTAGGTGTTACCCTTATTATACTAGTTAAGAATTATCAGTCAATTGATTTTGCACTTTTTAGGAGAAATTTATATTTTTGTAAGTTTTCTAATTTATAATCAATTTCATAACTAACGTTCTAAGTAAATTTACAACACTGGCTACCTTTTCCATCGAAGGAAATATTCTACCTATGTAGAATAGTTAGGTATAATACTACCGTTTTTGTAACGATTAAGGAGTGATACGCTATGGCAGTGGGTCAGGAAGAGCAGCTGGTAGTCTTTCAATTAAACGACCAGGAATATGCTTTACCCATTAATGAAACCCAAGAAATTATCCGTATGGCAGAAGTTACCCGTTTACCCAACACCAATTACTATATTGAAGGTATTATTAATTTAAGAGGTACCATTCTGCCTGTGATTAGTCTTAACCGACGTTTAGGTCTGCCTGAAACTGAACTAAACGAAGATACCAGAATCATCGTTGTCGAAAATAAGGGGAATAAGGTAGGTATGATTGTGGACAGCGTTCTGGAGGTAGGACGCTACACAGAAAGTGAAGTAGAACCTCCTAATATGATCGGCGACAACGTGGACTTTTTGAGGGGCGTCGTTAAAAAGAATGATCAGCTTTGGTTGCTAATCAATTTAGACACAGTATTATAAAAAGGTAAGCACGGGAAACCCGTGCTTACCTCAGTTTGTCGAGAAACTAGCCAATTTTTTTGGCCATACTGAATAAAGCATGATAATTTCCAAACCGGAATAACCAAATTCCTAATAAAAATG